>NZ_JBITFL010000011.1:0-308594 GCF_044456045.1 Nocardia sp. NPDC051052 | reverse complement strand
AAAGCTCCGGTGGTCGAAGAGGTCGCCGAACCGCAGCCCGAGGTCGAGGCCGAGACGCCGGCGCCCGCGAAGCCGGCCCCGACCGGTGGCGGGCTTGCGATGAAGGGCCCGGCCAAGGCACCCGGTGGCGGCGGACTCGGCATGAAGGGCGCCGCCAAGGCACCCGGCGCCAAGGCCGATACCGAAGCCACTGCCGGCGCAGGCGAATCGACTCCCGAGGCACCGGCCGCACCGGTCAAGGGCCTCGCGATGAAAGGCCCAGGCAAGAAGCCCGGCGGGCTCGGCATGAAGGGTGCCGCCAAGGCACCCGGCGCCAAGGCCGATACCGAAGCCACTGCGGGCGCAGGCGAATCGACTCCCGAGGCACCGGCCGCACCGGTCAAGGGCCTCGCGATGAAAGGCCCCGGCAAGAAGCCCGGCGGGCTCGGCATGAAGGGTGCCGCCAAGGCACCCGGAGCCAAGGCGACTCCTGCCCCCGCCGCTGAATCCGCTGCGCCGGAACACACTGCGGCTCCGGCCGAGGCCACCGAGACCAAGCCGTCCATCGCGCCCAAGGGCCTGGCCATGAAATCCGGCTTCAAGCGTCCCGGCTCGAAGGCGCCGGGCGCGGACACTTCGGCGGCTCCGGCCACCGAAGCCCCTGCGGCGCAGGAGGATCCGGCTCCCGCCGCTGAGGCTCCGGCCGCCGACCCGGCTGCCGCCGCCGAACCGGGCCCTGCCGAAGCCAATGGCACCGAAGACAACGGCTCCGCCAGGCCCCCGACCGCCAAGCCCGGCGGCCTCGGCTTCAAATCGGGTGTGAAGGCACCGCGGCGGAAGAATTAGGGGGTTCCGACCCGCAAAGCAGTCAGCCCAGCCTGATCGACAAGGGCGGCGCTACCTCGGGGTAGCGCCGCCCGAACGTCGCCGGTGCGAGGATCAGGGGAAGCGCTTCGCGATCGCCGTCGCGATCTCATCCGGTGCGTGCTCCTGAATGAACTGTTGCGCGCGTGGCAGCTCGTAGACCTCGAGATCGGTGAATGTCGTGCGTATTCGCGGGATGTGGGCCTTCGGTCGGTACACCATGTCCCGCATTCCCCAAACCAGCAGGGTCGGCTTGTCGCGGAGTGTGGCGGGTACGTCTCGGGAGAGCTGGTCCAGCAGCGGGCGGGCGTCACGAATCTGTTTGGCAATCACGCCGAGTCCCGTGCGGGCCGCCGCGTCGGGTTGCACCATTCGATAGTGATCGGCCTCGGCCGTGCTGAGCTTGCGCCCCAGCTCTCCGAGTAGGACGCGTTCGACGAGGAAGTTTCGCTCGAGGACCTGCCGCTGCATCAGGGGGGTGCGGATGAGCCCGCTGAAAATCCGATTCGCCCGCGCTTCGGGTGGCCAGAACGTGGTGTTGCCCAGCACGATGCCGCGCAACCGATCCGCGCGCGTGGTGACCGCGCCGAGGCCGATGGGGCCACCCCAATCGTGGCCCATCACAATGAAGTCGTCGAGCCGCAGGTGATCGATCAGCTCCCCCAGGACAGTGGTGTGCTCGGCGACGGTGTAACCGAAATCCGCAGGACGTTCCGACAATCCGAAACCCAGATAGTCGACGGCGATACAGCGATACCTGCCGCGTAATTCTTTCACGATGTGGCGGTAGAGGAAACTCCACGCCGGAACGCCATGGCAGAACAGGATCGTCGGTCCGGATCCTTCGTCGATGTAGTGGACCCGGCCTGCGGACGAGTCGAACCAGCGGGAGTCGAAGGGGTACAGGCTCTTATCGGGTACGAAGTCGATCAGCATGGGAACCTCTCTGCGATTCGGGACGATGTCTGATATACCCTGCCTTCGCGGAATCACGTGAATTGTCAATGATTTCGGCTGTACACGGGCCTGTGCAACTGATGAAGGTAGCGGTTGAACAGCCTTGGGCAATAATGGGTTTCGCTGTATGCTCACATCGCTGGAACCGCAATACGACGTATAAACTGTGCATGACGAGTGGGCTGTGATCGTGGTTGTTACAATTTCTACGCCGACGCTTGACGAGTTTTTGGGGCAGTCGGCACAGGAGAGAATCGACTGGGCAAATTCGTCCGATGGGCACACGACAGGAATTCTGGAAAGGCTCGAACTATTCCTTTCCTTTGCGCGACCGCGCACATGTTTGCCGGGGATGTTGGCGTTCTATCTTGCCTGTAAGATGCTGGGTTCGGCGATCGGTCTGGACGTATTTATCGGCTTCGCGATAACATTCTTGTACAGCGCGGTAGCGAATCTGTTCAACGGCTACTCGGATGTCGAAGAAGATAACGAGAACCTGCCGGCCCGCCTGTATCTTCTGGGCCTCTACGGCCGTCGGCGGTTGCTGCGCAGCGCGTATGCGGTGTGCTTGCTCATGCTGGTCCTGGCGGCTTTCGTGAGCCCAGTTTTCGTTCTGATGACGGTGATCTGCATTGTCATCGCCCACCAGTACTCCTTGCCGCCATTTCGCGTGAAGGCGCGGCCGGTGGTGTCGATCCTCCTCTTCGCATTGGATGTAGCCTTCCCATTCCTGATGGCTCCTGCCGTGGCGGAACGCGGACCGGCGGTACTCGGAAATTGGCCGTTCCTGATAATGGCCGCATATCTGTTCGTGTGGTTCGCGGCGAAGGGCCTGGTGAAGAACCTGCCCGACTATCACGGCGACAAGAATGCCGGACTATTGACTTCGGCGACAATGAACAGCACCCGGCTGCGGGCCGCGATAGGGGCGGCGACCGGGACGATCATCGTTTACCTGGGCCCCGCAATTCTGGTGGCCAGTGGGCAGTTCGCGGTCGAATACCTGCTGGCGCTGGTGTGGTTCCCGGTCGTGTGCGTGCAATGCGCGCGGATGATCCTCCGCGACGACAACCACTCGGCGAACAATATGCTCCGTTTCGACATGGTGGTATCGACGGGATACCTGTCCACCTGGATCCTGCTGGTGGATCCATCCATTTCATCGGTCGCCGTCGTGGCCGGGTCGATTCTCGTCATTTTCCTGATGGACGCCCTGAAACTCGATACCCGCAGAAAGAAGGACGTTGTGTGATGGATGCGTTGGAAAGGCTGATGAAGGCGCGTGCGGGTGCCGTGTGGAACGAGTATCGCGCGGACGAAGAGAATGCCTGCTCGGATGTCAGGCTGGACCTTTCGAATAATGCCTTGCCCTTTGCGCCATTACCGAGCGTCCGCAAGGCGATAGAGGTCGAGGTGGACCGCGCGGCGGACTACCCTTCCGCATCGTATGGTCCGCTGCGGACGGCGATCGCCGAGTTCATGGATTGCGCTCCTGACCAGGTCATCGTCGGGCCGGGCAGTGTGGGCGTGCTCGGATACATCATGCGCCGGATTGCCGGGGACGGCGGCCGGGTCGTCTTCGCGGTTCCGGCCTTCGATGCCTACGAGCGGGTCGTGGCGGACGCCGGCGGAACAGCAATGCCGGTGCCGGGCAACGAGATTCGGTGGCAGTCGCTGGAATCGATGGTGGCGGCGGCGGGGGACGACGCGGCCGCGATCCTGATCTGCTCCCCGCACAACCCGACGGGTGAGCAGGTGCCCCCCGAAGAGATCGAGATGGTCCTCTCGGCATTGCCGCGGCACACGGTCGTCGTTGTGGACGAGGCATACATCGATTTCGATCGAACAGGCGATGCCGCAGCGATTCTTCGACTGACTCGCTCGCACTCGAATCTTGTCGTCTTGCGGACCTTTTCGAAGGCCTACGGTCTGGCGGGCCTGCGTGTGGGCTATGCGATCGGCGACCGCGACCTGATCGGCGCCTGCCGCACCGCGGCCATGCCCTTCGGTGTGAACCGGCTGGCCGTGGCCGCGGCGATCGCCTCGCTGGATGTGCGCAAAGAGCTAGCCGCTCAGGTTGATTCGGTCGTCCATTGTCGTTCGTTGTTCAGCGCCTCGGTGCGCACCCGTGGAATCACCGCCCCCGAATCGGGCGGCAACTTTCTCTGGATGCCGTTGCGGCACACGGCATCTCTTGTGGATCGCTGCTCCAGCTCGGGGATCGCGGTACGTGAATATCCAGGCCTCGGCGTCCGGATCACCGTGCCCGCACTCGAACACGTGGATGAAGTCGTCGACGTACTCGCGGATGGATACAGCCGAATGGAGGCAAGCACATGCCACAGATGAATCCGCACCTGGGGGCCGATCTGATGGGGCGGCCACGATTCGCGGACGCACTCGTGGATCGATTGGTCCGAAACGAGGTGCGCTACATCTTCGGGATGCCCGCGGAATCGGTGAACTGCCTCGTCGATGCGGTCGGGCGGCGGGATGAGATCGACGTCATCGCGGTTCGCCACGAGAGCGCCGCCTCGTGGATGGCTGTCGGTTACGCACGGGGGTCGGGCACCGTCGGGGTGTGCTTCGGCACGGCCGGACCGGGTGCGACACATCTGCTGCCCGGCGTTTACGACGGACTGTACGACCGCGTGCCGGTCCTGGCGTTATCCGGACAGGTACACCTGGGCGATATCGGGACGAAATCGTTTCAGGAGATCGAATCTTCGCGATTGTTCCGGGACGGTACCTGGCGCTCCGTGGACATCATGTCGTCCGACCAGATCGGCGTCTTCGACCAGATCCTGCTCGGGGTACGACTTGAACAGACCTCCGCGCATGTCGCCATCCCCTCGGATCTGCTGATCGCACCGGTCGGTGCGGCGGAACAGCCGAGCCCGTATCGGCTGGATCGCAGGAGCGCTACGGAGGTCGACAAGAAGCGCGTCGAAGACCTCGCGGACCACCTGTGCGCGCACCCCGCGGCGATCGTCTTGGGTTCCGGCAGCAGGGAATCGGTCGATCGCGCACACCGGCTCGCACACGCACTGGATGCGAGGCTGCTGGCCTTGCCCGAGTCGGGAATCCCGGAGACATTGGTCACCCCCGTCGACGACGACGAAACCTCGGCGGTCGTCGACAGTGTTCTGCTCATCGGCCGCCTAACGGCCGGGGTACAGCGGTATTTCCCCGCGGCGAAGGTCTTGATCGAGATCACCGATCTCGCCACGTCGGGGTTCGACGCGCAATGCCGCAGGGTGGGAATCGCCGGTGATATTCCGGCGATTCTGGAATCCCTGACCGCCGCGGTGTCTAGTCGCACGGGCGTTCCGGCCCAAGACTCGCAGCCCTCGTCCGCGGTATGGCATGACAAGGATGCACCTGCGGGATGGGCAGTGCTTACGCGGCGGCTTGCGGGTGCCGCGGTCGCTGTCGATCCCGGACCGATCCAGCGACTGTCGCGCCGATTCCTGAGTGAGCGCACGAATGTACACAGTGCGTGGAATCTCGAGGCCGAGGGTTCGGCGCTGCCGATGGCCATCGGGCTCGCGCTGGCGGCCGGCGAAAGATGCTACGCGCTGACCGAACTCGCAGCGCTGGACCAGTACATCGCGGAGCTGTCCACCGCCGCGCGCTACGCGGTTCCGGTCACCGTGGTCTGCTCGGCCGAATCCGGTGCGACGATCCGAGATCTGGCTCAGGCCTTCGGAATCCGGGTGCTCTGGGCGGGGATTCCGAACGAGCTCGATGCGGGGTTGGCAGCGGCTGACCGGGAACCCGGTCCGGTCCTGATCTTGACCTCCGCGTTGGAAATGGAACCGGCACCCTCCGGAGAGACCGTGGATGCCGAGGTCGTTCCGTTCGCGACCGATCTGCTCGGCACCCTGGCGGGTCGTGGCATCGACTCGGTCTATCTGTCTCGAACCGCTCGTATGCGGCTCGGTTCAATGACTGCATTGCCCGGCCTCGACCTGCATGTCGTCGCCGATACGCAGGCGGCCGCCATGCGGGCGACCGCGGCCTTCAAGGCCGCCGGGACTCCGGCGTGTGCTGTCGTGACCTCACCGGCCGAACTGCTCGCACAACTGAACGGGCTCTACGACGCCGCGTTCGACAGCGCGTCGGTGCTGCTGGTCTCCTTCGAGATCGACCGCTGGTTCCTGGATCCGGCGGACGTGCTGGGGGAGATCTCGGCGATATCGGTGGTTCTGGACGGTACCGCCGAGGATTCGACGCGCCTGCGGGACGCGTTGCTGATCGTGACCGCCCGCGGCAAGGGCGTGACGCACATTCACGTCTCGAACTCCGCGATATCCGCCGGTAACAGTGCGGCGCTCGTGGAAAGTGCCAGTGCGCAAGGGATTCCGACATCATTGATCGGACTTCCCGGTAGCACGATGGCCGCGCACGAAGAGATCGCGCGAGCGGCGAAGCTGCTCGGCGCGGCAGAGAATGTCTCGATCGTCGTGGGCCGTGGCGCAGCCGGCGGCCGACGCGAACTTCTCGAGCTGGCGTCGCGCACCGGAGCTCCGCTCTACTGCACCATGGGGGCACTGGCCGCTAATGTGCTGGGGGAACACTGCGACGGGCTGGTGGGTACGTCCGGCCATGACGAGGCCATGCAGCACATCCGGCAGAGCGGGCTCGTCGTTTTGGTGGGCGTGTCCTGGCGAGGCTCCGCATTCGAGCTCGTCGGCAACGGCCCGGTGATTTCCCTCAACGCCGATCCGCTGACCTTCCTTCGGCTCCCGCCGGAATCGGTTGGTCTGCTCGGTGACGCGCGGGTGCTGCTGGAGGCGCTGATCGGATGCGTGAACGAGCATGCCGTCGAACGCGTTACCGCCCGCTCCGGCGCCGTGCAGCGGAAGGGGCCGCGGGAAAGTGCACGGGAACTGCGCGCGGTCGCGGCCGCGCAGATCATCGATCATGAGCTCGCGCAAGCCGACAGAGCATCCACCCTGAGCGTGGATGTCGGTATCAACACGCTGTGGGCGTACCGCCATGTGCGGTCCGCATCGCGCTACCTGTGGACCGCGTCGTTCGCCACCATGGGGTTCGCGGTGCCGGCGGCGGTGGACGTCGCCGTGCGCAATCCGGACGATATCTCGGTGGCGATCGTGGGAGACGGCGGGATCGGCATCACGCTGGCCGAGCTCCGCAATGCCGCCAAGGCCGGATCGACAACGGTCATAGTCGTTTTCAACAACAGCGCGCTGGCCGCCATCAAGTTCGAGAGCTGGATCATGGGCTGGCCGGACACTTCGTCGGAATTCGCGCCCTTGGATTTCGCGAGCTTCGCCCGGCATTGCGGGCTGCCCGCGGTGACGGCGCGGACATCCGGGGAATTCGGGATTGCGTTCCGATCCGCGCTGCGCAGCGACGGGCCGACACTCATCGACGCGCGCATTCCCGCGGTGGAGGCGCCCGCGCTGGCAGGGCGCATTCACCTGCGCCAGGTCGTGGGACTCGTGTCGGGCTGGCTGCGTGACGGTAAATCCGCGAGATCCGGCGCCTGGTCGATGGTGAAGGCGGTCGCCGCTGATGCGGCCGTGCAGGCGATTCGCCGGATAGGACCACACGAATGAAGTGTCCAGTCAACGAGAGAGGAGGGTCTTGAATGGTCGGCACACGTCCTGCGACGCCTCAGGCGATGTTCACGAAAATCGCGCCGCGCTACGACCTGGTCAATTCGATCATGACATTCGGTGGCGACAAGAGGCTACGCCGCGCGGCGGTTCGCATGCTCGCGCTCGACACCGATTCCAGGGTGCTCGATGTCGCCGCGGGAACGGCCGAGATCGCGTCCGCGCTGGCCACCGAATATCGATTCCCGATCTCCTATCGGGCCGTCGATCTCAATGAGCAGATGCTGGAAGTGGCGCAACGCAAGCTGACGCGACTACGGCACGAGCACCCCCGCAGTGATTGGGATTTGCTGCTCGGCAGCGCGGAGGAGCTGACCTTCGAGTCGTCTGCCTTCGACGCCGTCGTCATGTGCTTCGCCCTCGATGATATGGACGACCCGGCGGCCGCGCTCGCCGAGACGGTCCGGGTGCTCCGCGACGGCGGACGCTTTCTCCTGATCGAACTCGCACTGCCGGACAACCGGTTGCTGCTCGGGATTCTGAAGTTCCGTTTGCTCGTGATCCGCAGGCTCGCAGGACTATTCGGTCTGGCTTCCGTCGCCCACATGACCGAGGAAGTGGAGTCGGACTGCGGTGCGGAACACACGATCTCCCGCTGTGAAGGCGCCGGACTGACGATGGAATCGCAAGCGCGGTACCACGGCGGCTTGGTCCGTGCGTACGTCTTCCGTAAGTAGAAGGATCCTCTATGGCCACCGAATGCCCACACGTCGAAGCGCCGAAGGTGCACTCCGTTACCGGTCTGACCAGCCGCCGCTTCTCGAATGAGCACCTGCCCGGACCGCCGGGCCATCGCATCATGGGTTCATACCCCGAGTATTCGAAGGATCGCAACAAGTTCTTGCGGGATGCGGTACGGCAGTACGGAGACGTCGTCCGAATCAAGCTCCCACTCCGCGACCTTGTCGTACTGGGCAATCCAGAAGACGTGCACAAGACAATGGGTGACACGTCCGGCGACTACAGCAAGTTCGGAAATTATCATCCTGCTCTGGCGAAGCGGCAGAACGGGCTGTCGTTCGTCGAGGGAGAAATTTTCAGAGAGCGTCGCCGAATCGTCAGTCCGCTGGTCACGCGAGACGGCCTGAAAAATACGTTTCAAGCCAACGTCGACGCCTACCTGCAGACCCTCGATGCGAATATTGCCGCGGCGACGGGCGCCGACGGCGTGACCGATCTGCAAGAAGTGATATTTCAGACACTGTTGCGAGGCGTGCTCGCGCAGACGTACACCGAGCCCTTCACTCCCAAGGAGTTGAAGGAGTTGCACGAGGGCATGGCGACCTTCACCAAGTTCCTCGGATCGACGCTGAAGATCGCTGATCCGCCGAATCTGGTGCGTCCGTGGGGTCCGTACAAGATTCGGCCGTGGACGGTGTACTCGGCGGCGATGATTGTCAAGAATCGTGTTGTCGAGCGGCAGAATTCGCCGGCTCTGGGAACCTATGGCGATGTCTTGGACGGGATGATTCTGGGGTACAAGAAGCTCAAGACCCCCATGGCCTTTTGGGACCTTTGTTTCGATGTGGCGACCATGACCAGCGCATCGTATGGCACTACCGCCGGTGCCATCACCCAAACGGTCGTTCGCACTCTCCTCGACGCCGAGGCGACGCATCGCGTGGTCGACGAGTGCGGCACGGTCGATCTGTCGCAACCGACCATCGAGTCGGTGCGCAGCCTGCGTTGGGTGAAAGCCTGTTTCGAGGAATCGATCCGGATGCAAGGGTTTCCGCTCCTGCTGCGATTCACGGCCACCGCGGCGAACTTCCAAGGGTTCGATATCGCGCCGAACACGATGCTGGGAGCTCCCATCTCGACGATCCACCGCGATCCGCGCTGGTGGACCGATCCCGACACCTTCGATCCGAATCGGTTCTACGACAACAGCAAACGGGTGGATCAACCTCGCCTGCTGCACTTCCTCGCGTGGGGCGCGGGCCCGCATCGATGCACCGGCGCCCAACTCGGATACCTGATCGCGCCCTACCTCGTTGCCCTGATCTTGAGCCAGTACAAGGTCGAAATTCCGCCGAACTTCACGCTGCGCGAGGACACCGGTCTGGCACCGACGATCAAGGGCGGATTCCGCGTTCGATTGACGCGACGTTAAAAGCATTCAGCCGAAAGAATCCGAGAGAGGACTAAAGGAAATGGCAGAGCGGTACGACATTGCAGCGCCCATCTACGACCGGACCGCGTGGGTCCTGTCCCTGGGCGGAATCGACAAGCTGCACCCGGCGCTGGTCGCCGATCTGGACCTGTCCGGCAAGACGGTGGCCGATCTCGGATGCGGTACCGGTCTCGCTTTCCCCGCGCTTATCGAGGCGATCGGCCCGTCGGGCCGGGTGATCGGGTTGGACAACAACGCGGCCATTCTCGCCAAGGCGGAAAGGCGGGTGGTGGCCAACGGGTGGAACAACGTGAAACTCGTGGTCGACGACATCGCGACGACACCGCTGCTCAAGGACGTCGACGTGGTCTTCAGTTGCATTGCGATGAGCTGTGTTCCGGACCCGTCGCACAAATTGGACGAACTGCTCGCGAACCTGAAGCCCGGTACGCGGGTGCGCATCATCGATGCCCTGCCGCGAACGTCCGGATTCGGGTACCCCGCAATCAATGGATACAACTTTCTGAAGTCCTTCATCGTCGGGTCTCACTACCGGAAGCTCGAGCCGTTCGCGCGTGTCTTCGCCGAGCAGTTGAACGACGTGGTCATCGACAGCGTGCACGGCGGCATGTACACGCGGCTGACCGGCGTCAAAGGCGTTTAGAACCCGAATGATCGGTGGCGTTGGGAGGTGGTCGACCTGACCGGGTATGAACTGTCGGTCGATTGTGGCGAAAAGAAGTTCGGCGACAATCTGGTGCTGGACAATGTGGATATCTCGATCGAGCACGGTGAGTTTCTCACCGTGCTCGGCCCGAGCGGCAGCGGCAAGTCCACGCTGCTGCGGGTGCTGGCGGAGCTGGAGCAGCTGACCTCCGGAACGGTGAGCTGGAGTGCGGATGGCGCCCGCCCACGCACCGGAGTGGTGTTCCAGGAGTCCTTGCTGCTGCCTTGGCTCACGGTGATCGAGAACATCTCGCTGGCAAGGCGATTCACCGCCCATCGGCACGAATTCGACCCTCGGTACCCGGCAACCCTGTTGCGGCGCTTCGGGCTGGATGGCCTGGCGCAGCGGTATCCGAGCGAGCTGTCGGGCGGCCAGGCCCAGCGCGTGGCCGTGTTGCGGGCGGCCGCGGCCCGGCCCCGGCTGCTGTTGCTCGATGAGCCGTTCAGCGCTGTGGACCCGGCGACTCGAATCGACCTGCAGCAGTGGCTGGCCGAGCTCGTCGTAGAGATCGAGGCGACGGTCGTGCTCATCACGCATGACGTCGAGGAGGCGATCGCCCTGTCGGATCGGATCGTGTTGCTCGACCGGGGCAGGATCCGCCGGGAATGGCGGGACGTGCGAACGGGCGGCGATACCTCGGCGGCGCTTCGCGAGGACATTCTCCAGCAGTACCATCCGGACGAGGTTGCGGTTCCTTGACAAATATTTCGAGACGGTACCTGTTGGCCGGTGCGACGGGATTGACTGCTGCCGCAGGAATTTTCGGCTCGGCGGAGCTGGCCCGTAGTGCGGCGACCGCCGGGCGGCGGGGCGAGAGTGCGCTTCGAATCGGGTATCTGCCGATCACCGACGCCTCGCCCCTGCTGATCGCGCATGCGGCGGGCCTCTACTCCGCCCAGGTGAGCAGCGGTAAACCCATATTGTTCCGCAGCTGGGCCGGGCTGGCGGAGGCGTTCGTCTCCCGTCAGATCGATGTCGCGCATCTCTTGATGCCGATGGCTCTGCAACTCCAGCGCGTCCTCGGTGCCGGGGTGCGCGTGCTGGGATGGAATCACACCAATGGTTCGGCGCTCACCGTCGCTCCGGACATCACGGATCTGGAGCAGCTGGCGGGATCCCAGATCGCCATCCCGTTCTGGTGGTCGATCCACAATATCGTCCTGCAGCAGCTGTTGCGGGCGCGCGACATCACACCGGTGGTCCGGCGCGGTGCGTCGCGATCCAAACGGACCGTCGAACTCATTGTCATGAGCCCGTCGGATATGGTTCCCGCGCTGGCGAATCGCTCGATCGCGGGGTACACGGTGGCCGATCCGTTCAATGCCATCGCGCAGATCAAGAAGATCGGGCGAATCCACACCTTCCTGGGCGACGTGTGGCGTGAACACGCCTGCTGTGTCCTGGTCACCCGGGAGGACGTGATCGCGGAACAGCCGGCCGCAGTGCAGATGGTCACGGACGCGGTGGTTTCCGCGCAGATGCGGATCACCACGGATCGGAATCAGGCCGCCAGTGCGCTGACCTCCGGCAGCTATCTGCCCCAGCCGCTGCCGGCGGTTCGCACGGCGCTCACCTACCCCACGCTGCCCTACCAATTGCGGCACCCCGATTGGTCACCGCAACTCGTGGGCTTCCAGCCGTACCCGTATCCGAGTTTCACCCGGAAGCTCGTCGAGGCGATGCACGACACGGTGGTCGATGGTGACCGCGGCTTTCTGGACGATTTGGATCCGAACACGGCGCACGCGGGGCTGGTGGACGACACCTTCGTGCTGAATTCGATTGCCACACAAGGAGGCGCGCAGGCCTTCGGGCTGCCCGCCGACCTTGTGAGAGCTGAACAGGTGCAGTTGCTGTGACTTCTACTTTCGTTCGATCGAGCCCCGCTCGTCGCGCCGCGCCTCGGTCCGTGCTGGCCAGGGTTTGGCCCGCGGCGACCGCGGTGGTTCTCACGGTGCTGCTCTGGTGGCTGGCGACAACGGTGCTGTCGCCGGAACATTCGCTGCTGCGTCAGACCGCGCCGCAACGGGTGTTCCCTGCCATCGTCGATCTGTATCACCGCGGCGTGCTGGTCCCCGATGCTGCAATCAGCCTGTGGCGCTTGGTCATCGGCCTGGCTATCGCGATGGTGCTCGGCGTGCCGCTGGGTCTGCTGATCGGCCTGAATACTCGGATCGCAAGCGCGGCAACACCCGTGGTGCAATTCTTGCGCATGATCTCGCCACTATCGTGGACGCCGATCGCCATCGCGCTGTTCGGAATCGGCAATCAGCCGGTCTATTTCCTGGTCGCGGCGGCGGCCATGTGGCCCATCCTGCTGAACACTGTGTCCGGGGTGCATGCGATCGACCGTGGTTTTCTCGACGTGGCGCGGTCTTTTCACGCGACGCGCCTGGAGCAACTGCGCGTCGTGATCATTCCGGCCGTCCGTGAGCACGTCCGGACCGGGCTGCGTCTCGGCCTCGGTACCGCGTGGATCGTGCTGGTGCCCGCGGAGATGCTCGGGGTCAGATCGGGTCTAGGTTATCAGATCCTCAATGCCCGAGACCAGTTGGCCTACAACCAGGTTGTCGCAATCATCCTCGCCATAGGTGTGCTCGGGTCCGCGGTGGACTTCGTGGCGAGCCGCCTGCCCGGGCGGACCTTCAAGGACCGTGCAGTCGCTTGACATCGATAAGTAAAGGGTGAGTTCATGACCGAGAAACGGGCGGTGTCCGACCGTCGCTGGTGGGCGCTGCTGGTGCTGTCGATCGCGCAATTGCTCGTCGTCCTGGATGCGACGATCGTGACGATCTCGCTGCCCTACGCGCAGGCCGATCTCGGTATCCGCGATGCCGACAAGCAATGGGTGTTCACGGCCTACACGCTGGTGTTCGGCGGCTTGCTGCTGCTGGGTGGCCGCCTGGCGGACTATGTCGGCCGGCGGCGGATCTTCCTGATCGGCCTGGCCGGATTCGCGGTGGCCTCCACGCTGGCCGGAGCGGCGGCGACCCCTGGCATGCTGTTCGCCGGCCGGGCGCTGCAGGGACTGTTCGCGGCATTGTTGGCGCCCGCGGCGCTGTCGTTGGTATCGGTGACATTCACGGCGGCACAGGAGCGGGCTCGGGCCTTCGCCGTCTTCGGGGGCGTGTCCGGCGCGGGGTTCGCGGTCGGGCTCATCGGTGGCGGCGCGTTGACGCAATACGCGTCCTGGCGCTGGTGCCTACTGGTGAATGTTCCGATCGCGCTCGCCACCGCGGCGGCGGCCCTGCTGGTCGTCATGCGGGATGTGCCGGTCCGGCGCGAGGGCGGCTACGACCTGCCCGGTGTGGTGTTGGTGACCGCGGGACTCGCGAGTGTCGTGTACGGGTTCAATCGTGCCGCGCAGGCGGGATGGGGCGCGGCCAGTACCGTCGCGCTGCTGGCGGCCGGTGCGTGCCTGCTGCTGGCCTTCGTCGCCACCGAGGCCCGGGCCACCAATCCGCTACTGCCCCTGCGCATTCCGGGCGAGATAAATCGCGGTGGCTCGTTTTTGGTCGCGCTGCTGGTTCCGGTCGCGATGTACGCGGTGTTCCTGTTCCTCAGCTACTACTTCCAGCTGACGCTCGGCTATTCGCCCTTGAAGGCCGGAGTCGCGTTCCTGCCGTTTCCTTTCGGCATCGTCATCTCTGCGGGTATTGCCAGCAAGTTGTTGCCTCAACTCGGCCCGCGCGTACTGATGCTGGCCGGTGCCCTACTCGGGGCGGGTGGGCTGATCTATCTGGCGCAGTTGCGGGTCGGCCAATCCTATTGGGCGGCCGTCCTTCCCGCCGAGATCCTGATCGCGCTCGGCATGGCGCAGATCTTCGTGGCCATGCAGGCCACCGCCCTGTACGCCATCGACGAGCGCGACGCCGGTGTGGCCAGCGGCCTGTTGAACGCCGTGCAGCAAATCGGCGCCTCGATCGGGACAGCGCTGCTCACCACGATCGCCGTGCAGGTCTCCACCCGCTACGCCCATAGTCACCCACCCAGCCCGGACCTGCCGGCCCGCGCCGCGGTACACAGCTACGACGTCGGATTCTACTGGGGTGCGGGGTTTTTCGTGATATCGGCGATCGTGGTCGCGATCACGATTCGGGTCCGGAAGTTGGACCCGGTTGCCGATCCCGGCGGACCGGCAACGATCCAGGTCTAGGTCGTTGCCAGTGATTTGAGCCATTAGACGACAGGGCCAGGGCGAATCCGGCACTGTAGGTGATCGCGAGCTTGTCGTAGCGGGTGGCGACCGCGCGCCAGTGCTCGGCCTTGTTGACGGCTCGTTCGATGACGTTACGCCGCTTGCAGAGCTGTGGGTCGAAGCGCGGTGCCCGGCCACCGGCACGACCCTTGCGTTGGCGGCATGCCTGACCTCAGAGAATGGAGGTCCGACTGTGCCCTCGGCAGGATTCGAACCTGCGACACCCGCTTTAGGAGAGCGGTGCTCTATCCCCTGAGCTACGAGGGCTGGCCCGGTGGTGAGACCGGGACGTCGGGGAGTCTACCGGGTCGAGGGGCTGAGGCCGAAACGGATTCGTTGGTCAGGGTTTTTTGGTGCCTACGGTGATGATGTAGTCGGCCCATGGGCCCCAGAGGGTGAGGGCGGGGCGGCTGAATGCTAGGCGGAGGGCGGGGTTGACGCGGCGCATGTCGTGGTCGCGGAGGCGTTGGGTGAGGTAGGTGGCGAGGGGGGCGTAGACCTCGCGCCGGATGGAGTAGGTGGTGACGTTGCTGAAGCCCGCGTCGATCAGGGCCTGGCGGTAGTGGTGGATGTCGAAGTAGTCGCGTTCGTGCAGGGTGCCGGGGAGGCGGCGGACGCCGGGGCGGTCGGATAGCCGGACGATGGCCTTCGAGGCTCGGTTGGTGCGCGGCACGATGTCCGCGGTGACGAGCTTGCCGCTGGGCCGCAGTACTCGATAGGCCTCCGCGAAAAACTTTGGGTACGAAGGGAAATGGAAGGCGGATTCGAGCGCCGTCACCTTGGTGCACGATTCGTTCTCGCGCGGGAGGTCGACGGCGGAGCCGTATTCGTAGCGTATGCGGTGGTCCAACCCGAGTTCGGCGGCGCGCCTGCTCGCGATCTCGATCTGTTCGACCGCGATGTTCATGCCGATGATCTGCTTCGGCTTGAATTCCTCGGCCCAGAGGAAGTCCTGGTCGCCGTAGCCGAAGCCGACGTCGAGCTGGATGTCGTCGGGACCGAGCTCGGCCTCGCGGGCCACCAGCCTGGCCAGGTCTTTGCTCGCCTCGTCGAGGGTGGCCGGATTGTCGCGCCAGTAGCCGAGATTGATGAACAGCGAGTCCTCGCCGAAGAGGTTCTGCGGGCCGACTACGTCGTAGACCCGGCCGACCCGCTGGCTGGACGGCAGGAACGGCACCTTCGACCACTCGTAGCATTCCTTGGCCCAGCGCCGCGATCGAGTCCGGAAGTCCTCGACCGGAATGTCGGCTGTGGTCAGCGTCATGAGCCCTCCCAGCAGGTGCTCCCCGACCAGTTGCCGCTAGCCGGTCTGGATTCGGGATGCTGACAGTCTCAGACAGTTTGCCGCCGCCGTCAAGCGCCGCTGGTCAGCCAGTGCAGCGCGCGGTCGAAAGCGGAGTCGCGCTGTTGCTCGAATTCCTCGTCGGTGAAGACGGGTTCGGTCAGCTCGGGCGGGATGCCCGCGCCGTCGAAGGTCCGGCCGTCCGAGGTCAGAAATTCCTCGTTCGGCACGCCGAACCACCAGTCCGCGTGCGCGGCGCCGGGCAGCTTGCGCTCCATCATGTCGGAGAACACGCCTTGGGTCGGCTGGCCGATTCTTGTTGTGGGCGAAGGGCGTTCCATCATGGCCTGGGTGCAGGTCTCGCCCGCGCTGACCGTGGATCCGCCGGTCAGAATGGCGATGGGTCCGGAGAAACCGGCGCGGGCAGGTTCGACGCGCTGCGGCTGCGGTTCGGTGGTGCGGGTCTTTTTGGCATAGGCGAAATACGGCCGGTCGGTAAGGCGGGCGGCCAGTTGCAGACCTAGACTGTCTGAGCCGCCACCGTTGACCCGTAGGTCCAGGATCAGTCCGTGCAGCCGCGACAGCCGGTCCGCGGTGAAAATCCCGTCGAGGGCTCGGTCGAGCTCGACACTGTCGGCGGCGAAGGTCCGGTCCGCGGTGTAGCCGCTGAACGAGGAGACCCGCAGGTAGCCGTAGTCCTGCCCGGGCAGATCGGCATAGCCGATGCGGCCGTTCGCGTATTCGGTGAGCGGGTGTTCTAGGTCGCGACGCTGGACGAGCTCTTTGACCTGCTGGTCGAGTTGCGGGCCCGGGATGGTCGTTCCTGGCCTGCCGGTGCCGAAGGATCCGATGTCGCCTGCCGACACGACCACGTGTGCGTCGTTCAGCGGTGCGACCATGTCCCGCAGTACCGCGAAGAGTTCGGCGTCGTCGCCGTGCTGCTCGGCGAGAATGGCGCGATCACGAAAGCGGTCCCGAACCTGTTGCCAGTCAATGCCTTTCGCCGCGAAGAACGGATAGTTCTCCTGGAATGTCTGCCAGAAGACGTCGAAGGCGCTGGGCACGGTGCCGGCGCATGTTGTCGGCAAGGCGGTGAGTCGCCGCAGCGTGCGGTCGCCCGGTGACCCATCGATGCGCAGTGTGGCCCGATCCGGGCCATCGCCTGGACGAAGGGTGAGCACGTCCTTGCCCATGACGTAGCCGCCGGGCTTCCCGGACCGGGCGGCGGTCCCGTCCTTCATGCAGCTGAGCGCGGTCAGTTGAAAGGTCTCCAGCGTGCCGTCGTGCACGGCGAGCGCGCTGCCATAGTCCTCAACCTGCCAGAAACCGTCCGGGAAATCGGCGGCCGCTTTCCCGCACGCCGTGATCGCGCCGACGGCTACCAGTGCGGCAGCGATAGCCGCGGTCCTCTTGCGCTGCATGCTCATTCGTCAACCGTCCGGCACGGGACGGTGCGGCGGCAACCGTGGGGACAGGCGGGTCGGAGGTGGGGCTAGCCGTACCTAGACCAGCTCAGAAGCTGCCACCATCGAACCCGCCGCCGCTGTCGAAGCCACCGCTGTCGAAGCCGCCGCCATCCCAACCGCCACCGTCGAATCCGCCTGCGTCACTACCGGAGTCGTACCCGGAGGTATCGCCGGAGTCGGGCCCGGCGATATCTCCGCTCGGGTCGTATCCGCCGTCATTGCCCGCGGCGGCGAACCCGTCCTGATACCCGTCGCCGTACCCGCTCTCGAATCCTTGCGCGTCGTACCCGACCCCGGACATCCCGGAGAACAGCGACGAGAACAACAGCGCCGAGCCGAGACCCCACGCACCGCCGATCAACGCGGGCTTCCACCACGGCTCGGAGTACCACCCCGCGGGCACCGGGCGGCCCGCCACCCGACCGCCCGGGTAGTAATTCGGTGTCGCGGAAGAAGGATCCGGCGAGGCCGCGATCTCTCGTCCGTCGTGCTCGACGACCCGCTTCTCGGTGACCTTGCCCGCGGTGTCCTGCCCGTCGAGCGCGGGAACCTCGGGGCCGGGATCCATGCCCATCGCACTACGCGCGGCCCGAATGTAATAGAGCCCTTCCAGCGCGGTCTGCTTCGCCAGCCGCGCCTGGGCGGGCGTGCGCGCCTGATCGAGCTGCGACCCGGCGGCGAGCTGCCGCTCGGACGCGTCGACCAACGCCTGCTTGGCGGCCTCGTTCGAGCCGGTGAGGTTGTAGATCTGGCCGCCGAGCCGCTCATTGACCTGGCGTGCGTCGGCCAGCGCGTCGGCGAGCTCGGTGGCCGTGCGCTGCTTGCTCTGCCGGTTCTGCACCACGATGAGGGCGCCAACCGCCACGATCACCACGACGATCAGTAGCCACAACACTGTGCGTACCTCTTCCGTTGCCGGGTCTCGAACATCGTCCAGTTTACTGGGCACTTGCTGAGATCCGGCTGAAAACAGACGGCGCGGTACGAGAGTTAGCGCACCGCCGCCAGCGGTCGCTCGGCCTGCGCCTCGTCGTAATCGGCCAGGTCGAAAGTCTTTGTCTTCCAACGGTAGAGCACGGTCGCGCCCGGCCAGTTGTTGGTGATGCGGCCCGCCGCGTTGCGATACCAGCTGGAACAGAAGTTCCACGGCGTATCCTTCAGTCGCCGCTGCAGCCAGTCGTCCCAGTGCTGTTCGGCGTTCGCGCGGGCGGCGAGGTAGCGGCCCGGCCGGTCGGTGAGGTACTGCACCACCTGCCGGATGTAGCGCGCCTGCGATTCCAGCATGTAGATGATCGAACCGGAGCCGACATTGGTGTTCGGGCCGTACATCATGAACAGGTTCGGGAAATTCGGCACGGACAGGCCGAGGAAGGCGCGCGCTCCCTCGTCGCCCCAGACGTCGGCCAGCTTGCGGCCGCCTACGCCGTAGATATTCATCGGCGCGAGGAACTCGGTGCCCTTGAACCCGGTGCCGTAGACGATGACGTCGACCCCGTGCTCGACGCCGTCCGCGGTGCGGATGCCGGTGGGGGTGATCGCCTCGATCGCGGTGGTCTCCACCGTGACGTTCGGCTGGGCCAGCGCCGGGAAGTACTCGTTGGAGAACAGGCCGCGCTTGCAACCGGCCGCGTAGTCGGGGGTCAGCTTGTCGCGCAGCTCGGCGTCGGGAATCTGCTTGGCCCGATGCCGGTCGGCCAACGCGATCACCGGCGTCTTCATCGCCGGAATATCGGTCAGCGCCAGCGCGAGCACCTCGAACAGTGACCAGATCGCGAACCGCTCGGCGAGCCGGGTCGGCGGCAGATACTTGAACACCGCTTTGTGGGTGGTGCTGTACTCGGTGTCGAACTTCGGCAGCACCCAGGCCGCCGAGCGCTGGAACAGCGTGAGGTGCGCGGCGTCGGGCTGAATGCGCGGAATGTATTGGATCGCACTGGCTCCGGTGCCGATGCAGGCCACCCGCTTGCCCGCCAGATCGACCGTGTGGTCCCATTCGGCGGAGTGGAAGGCGGGGCCTTCGAAGGTGTCGATGCCGGGGATGTTCGGCATGGCGGGCCGCGACAGCTGGCCGACCGCGGGCACGAAGATGTCGGCGGTGAGTCGCGTGCCGTCCCCGGTGGTCACCGTCCATCGGCCGGTCCGCTCGTCGAACTCGGCGTCGGTCACCTCGGTGCCGAACCTGATGAACCGCTTCAGGTCGTGCTTCTCGGCGACACCGCGCATGTACGCGTGGATGTCGCGCTGCTCCGAAAACCGCCGGGGCCAATCGGATTTGGGCTCATACGACCATGAGTAGAGCGGCGAAGGCACGTCACACGCGGCACCGGGATAGGTATTCTCCCGCCACACACCGCCCAGATCCGCGGCGCGTTCCAGGATGGTGAACGAGTCGAGCCCGGCCCGCCGCAGCTCGAGCGCCACGCCGAGCCCGGCGAACCCCGCTCCGACAATGATGATGGACGGCGTTGTCATAACCTGACACTAAACGCCGAACCCGCAGGTCCGAAGACATCCGCGGTCAACCAATCAACATTTTCGGCCACCCGTCCACGCCGCCTTTCCCGCCAGATCCGCACCGGTTCTCGGGATCCGCACTGTTCAAACGGGCGCCAGACGGGTGTGTGTCCCGAGAATGGGTGCGGCTGTCTAGTTCCCGGCGAGTTGGCGGGCGATGACGAGCCGCTGGATCTGGTTGGTGCCCTCGAAGATCTGCATGACCTTGGCCTCGCGCATGTAGCGCTCGACCGGGAAGTCCTGGGTGTAGCCGTAGCCGCCGAGCACCTGGACGGCGTCGGTGGTGACCTTCATGGCGGCGTCGGTGGCGATGAGCTTCGCGACGCTGGCCTGGCGCGAGTAGGGGAGTCCGGCGTCGCGGCGGCGGGCGGCGTCGAGGTAGGTGGCGCGGGCCGAATCGACGGCGGCGGCCATGTCGGCGAGCACGAAGCCGAGCCCTTGGTGATCGATGATGTGGCGGCCGAACGCCTCTCGCTCCTTGGCGTAGGCAACCGCGTCGTCGAGCGCGCGCTGCGCCAGACCCGTCGCGACGGCGGCGATGCCGAGGCGGCCGGAGTCGAGGGCGCTGAAGGCGATCGAAAGTCCTTGGCCCTCTTCGCCGATCAGTCGTTCGGTGGGCAGGAACGAGGCGTCGTAGGCGGCGGTGGTGGTCGGGACGGCGCGCAGGCCCATCTTCTCCTCGGGCTTGCCGAAGCTCAGGCCCTCGGTGTCGCGTGGCACCAAGAAGCACGAAATCCCACGGGAGCCTTCGCCGGTCCGCGCGAACAGGGTGTAGAAATCGGCGCGGCCGCCATTGGTGATCCACGCCTTCGCGCCGGTGATCCGGTATCCGCCATCGACTTTCGTCGCCTTGCAGCGCAGCGCGGCCGCATCGGAACCCGCGTGTGGCTCGGAAAGGCTGTAGGCGCCGATGGTTTCGCCGGACAGCATGTTCGCGAGCCAGCGCTGCTGCTGCTGGTCGGTGCCGAAGGTGAACAGCGGGTGGCAGGACAGGCTGTGCACGCTGACCGCCACCGCGACCGCCGCCCAGCGCGCCGCGAGTTCTTCCAGCACCTGTAGGTACACCTCATAGGGCTGAGCGCCGCCGCCGAATTCCTCGGGATATGGCAGGCTCAGCAGACCGGCCGCGCCGAGTGCGGGAAAGACGCCATCGGGGAACGTCCCGGTCTTCTCGCACTCGACCACCCGCGGCTCGAGCACCTTGTCGGCGATATCGCGGGTCAGCTCGAGCAGGTCCCGAGCCTCGGACGTCGGCAGCATTCGATCCACTGGCATACCCCTACGCTAGCGAGCCGGCCGTCGCCGCAGGCGTCAGGCCGCTGCTGGCAATCGCGGCCGCTCGTGTGGAGATTGTGATCGATCGCTCACCGTGCGTGGAACCTACTGTGCCCGTTCGTTATCCGGCGGACGGTACATTCGACCTGAGCTTCACCGGAAGGAATTCGATGGTGCGCGGTACCCCTCGCGGTCGCCTGTCGATCGTCGTGCTCGCGCTGAGCACGTACCGCGGTCACTATCGGCCACGGATCCGGTGCCGACGACGGTCGAGCGGTACGACGCGGGCGGCTGCGCCCTCGCCGAATTCCGCACGCCGATCGGACCCGACCATGTCGGCGGCGGGCTGCTGAGGCAATCCGGGCGCGGAATCGAGCTGCAACGCGCGTTGATGAATTTCCTACTGACACACCGGCTCGGCGGATCGCGTCAGGCGTGCCGATGAGTATTCTGTCGGTCAATCCGACATAGACGACCGGTCGGCCTTCTATAGGCGTGCAGATGTAATTGCATTTCGCGGGCGCGAGCCTTGCTGCGGCGCGGGCAAATTCACGCTGGTCACGGCGGTAGCCGCCAGTTGTCCAGCGGCCGCCGGCCGCCGGGTTTTGTCTCATTCGGATGTTGTTCGGCAGGTTAGCTGGCGCACTAGCGCCAAAGCGACTAAGACAGTGAACGGTTCGATGGGGACGGACCGGCATGTCGGCGGCCACGCAGGGGGTGTCGCCGCCATTCCGGTCCGGTGGGGACGAGGTCGGGCAATTCGAGGTAGCCGCGGCCCGTTCGCCTGGTCTATTATCTGCGTATGAATGCAGATAGCCAGGAAGGTCGGTCGCCGCTGGCGGAGGATCAGGTGGGCCTGGTTGTCGAGGTGTTCCGGATGCTGGCCGACGCGACCCGGGTCCAGGTGTTGTGGGCACTCGTCGACCGCGAACTGTCGGTGAACGACCTCGCGGGACACGTCGGCAAACCTGCGCCCTCGGTCTCCCAGCATCTGGCCAAGCTGCGGATGGCGCGCCTGGTCGGCACCCGCCGATCCGGCACGACGATCTACTACAGCCTGGAGAACGAGCACGTCCGGCAGCTGGTGGTGGACGCCGTTCACAACGCCGAGCACGCGGGCCCCGGCGTGCCGCCGCACCACCGTGGCGAGGCCGCCGTGCGCGAGCTGCCGGCGCAGCGGGCCGCGCAATGACCTGCACGAAACAAGGCACTGGGCAACGGATCTCGGAGCGTGACGTGGTGAATACAACGGATGGGCACGGCGGCGACCGGCATGAGCACGGCCACGCGCATTCGCATGCGCACAGCAAAGAAACCGGGCACGGTCATGGCCACGCGGCGATGCACGCGCACGGCGAAAGTCGCAGGGGCCATGGAAGTTTCGGACACGGCCACGGCGAACATCCGCACGAGCATCCGAAGGGATTGCGCGGGGCCATCCGCGAGATCTTCGTGCCGCACAGCCACGACGCGGCCGACAGCGTCGACGACGCGTTGGAGGCCAGTGCCGTCGGCATTCGAGCGGTGAAGATCAGTCTCGCGGTCCTCGGCGTGACCGCGGTACTACAGGCGTTGGTGGTTGCGGTATCGGGGTCGGTTGCCTTGGCAGCCGACACTATTCACAACTTCTCGGACGCGTTGACCGCGGTGCCGCTGTGGATCGCGTTCGCACTCGGGCGGCGCGCGGCCACCCGGCGCTACACCTATGGGTTCGGCCGCGCCGAGGATCTGGCCGGCCTGTTCGTCGTCGCGATGATCGCGCTGTCGGCCTTGGTCGCCGGATACGAGGCGGTCCGCAGACTCATCGCGCCGGTGCCGATCGAGCATCTCGGCTGGGTCGCCCTCGCGGGCGTGATCGGCTTCCTCGGCAACGAGACCGTCGCGCTGTACCGCATCCGGGTCGGGCGGCAGATCGGCTCGGCCGCACTCATCGCGGACGGCCTGCACGCCCGCACCGACGGCTTCGCCTCGCTGGCGGTGCTGATCGGTGCGGCAGGCGTCGCACTCGGCTTCCCGCTCGCCGACCCGATCGTCGGCCTGCTGATCACCGTGGCCATCCTCGCGGTGCTGCGCACTGCGGCCCGAGATGTGCTGCGCCGCCTGATGGACGCGGTCGAGCCGGGCCTGGTGACCGCCGCCGAACGGGCCCTCGCCGCCGAACCGGACGTGCAGGGCGTGCGCAGCCTGCGGATGCGCTGGATCGGCCACCGGCTGCACGCCGACGTCGAACTGGACGTCGCACCGTCCATCACCCTGGCCGACGCCCACCGCGTCGCCCACGAGGCCGAGCACACCCTCACCCACGTCGTCCCCAAACTGAACACCGCCGTCGTGCACGCCTACCCGGCGCACGCCGGGTAAATTCACCCACGCTGTTACCGGCCCGGGCGCCAACGGGACTGTTGTGGCGCCTGAGTCTGGCTTGAATACTCGCCAGAGGCGCCGCCGCGGCCCCGGCCCACACAGGCTGCGTGCAAATCCTTCGCCGACTGATTTCGCCAGCCCATGGGTAACTCGCCGGGTATGGGCTAATTCCGCGCACGGCGCTACCGCCGGCCGCCGACGCAACTACCGTGGCACCTGAATCTGGCTGAATTCCCGGAGAGGCGGGACAGGCCACTGAAAAAAGGAGTTCCGATGTTGAGCACTATGCAGGACGAGCCGTTGTCGTTGGCGACGTTGCTGCGCTACGCATCGACGTTTGTCGGCGATTCGACCGTGTCCACCTGGACCGGTACGGGCGTGCGCACCATGACCTATCGCGAAGTCGGTGCGGACGCGGCGCGGCTGGCGAACGCGTTGCGCGAGCTGGGCATCGGCATCGGCGATCGAGTCGGCACATTTATGTGGAACAACAACGAGCATCTGGTGGCCTACATCGCGGCGCCGGCGATGGGAGCGGTGCTGCACGCGCTCAACATCCGGCTGTTCCCCGATCAATTGGTCTTTGTGGCCAACCATGCCGAGGACAAGGTGGTGCTGGTCGACGGCACGTTGCTGCCGATGTTCGCCCAGTACCTGCCTAACCTGAAGACGGTCCGGCACGTCATCGTGGTCAACGGCGACGCCTCGACGCTGTCCGCTCCTGAGGGCGTGCAGGTGCACGCCTACACCGAACTCCTTGCCGCGCAGCCGGATACCTATGACTTCCCGGTGATCGACGAACGTTCCGCCGCGGCAATGTGTTACACCTCCGGCACCACCGGCGACCCGAAGGGCGTGGTGTATTCGCACCGCTCGAACTGGTTGCACGCGATGCAGGTGTGCTCGCCGAGCGGCATGGCCTTCACCGGCCGTGACAACATCCTCACCATCGTCCCGCTGTTCCACGCCAACGCGTGGGGCCTCCCGTACGCGGCGCTGATGTCGGGCGCGAATGTTCTGATGCCGGACCGGTTCCTGCAGCCGGGCCCGCTGCTGGAGATGATGGCGGCGCAGCAGCCGACGTTCGCCGCGGCGGTGCCGACCATCTGGGGTGGCGTGCTGGCCGGTCTGGCCGCGCACCCCCAGGATATCTCCCATCTGCGCACCGCGGTGGTCGGTGGTTCCGCCGTGCCGCCGTCGATGATGCGGGCCTTCCAGGAAAAGCACGGCGTGCGCATCCTGCACGCGTGGGGCATGACGGAGACCTCGCCACTCGGCAGCGTCGCGCATCCGCCGACCGGCGTGACCGGCGAGGACGAGTGGGAGTACCGCTACACCCAGGGCCGATTCCCGGCGAGCGTGCAGGCCAGGCTGGTCGGCGACGACGGCAGCGTGGTCCCGAACGACGGGGAAGCGCTGGGCGAGTTGGAGGTTCGTGGTCCGTGGATCACCGGCTCCTACTACTCGCCGGACGGCGCCGAGATCGACCCGGACAAGTTCGACGACGGCTGGCTGCGCACCGGTGACGTCGGCAAGATCAGCAAGGACGGCTATCTCACCCTGGTCGACAGGTCCAAGGATGTGATCAAGTCCGGCGGCGAATGGATTTCGTCGGTGGACCTGGAGAACGCCGTGATGGGTCATCCGGCCGTCGCCGAGGCGGCCGTGATCGGCGTGCCGGACGAGAAGTGGGACGAGCGGCCGCTGGTGGCGATCGTGCTCGCCGAGGGGGCCGAGGCGAAGGCCGACGAGCTGCGCGACTTCCTCGCCGACAAGTTCGCGAAATGGCAACTGCCGGAACGCTGGACGTTCATCGCCGAGGTGCCGAAGACCAGCGTCGGCAAGTTCGACAAGAAGCGCCTGCGCGCCCAGTACGCCGATGGCGACCTGACGGTCACCACCCTGTCCTGATCGCGGACAGCCCGGCGCGGCGGGAAATCGCTTGCCGCGCCGGGCTTATCCGTGCGCCGATCAGCAGTTGCGCAGCTCCGGGCTCTGATTGAGCAGCTGAGCCCTGGTCCCGATGAACGTGCTGTAGGTGTCGCCACCGACCGCGGCGATCGGGAAGGCGGCCACCCGGTGGCAGTTCTGGAAGGCGAGCTTCACGCCGAAGTGCCGCTCCAGTCCGCCGCGGATCGCGTCGGAGGCCATGGCGCGCAGCAGCTGACCGCGCGCGACCTCGTCCGGCGGCGGCACCACATTGTCGGCGTATTCGGCTGTGCCGGAATGCAGTTCGCCGGCGACCCGGCTGACGACTTCCCAGGCGTATGGCAACGAGTGGCGGACCACCTCGACGAAATCGGCGTCGTCGACTTCGCCGCGTTCGGCGCGTTCGAGCAGTGGGGCGGGAACATCGAGGGACATAGCGCTCTCCTCCGAGGGTGGATGGCTGATGCGCTGTCGAGTCTAATCGAAAGTCGTTGTCAACAATCCTGGATTCGCCGCGAAAGTGCCGCCTTCAGTGCGGTTTTGGCATCGGCGGCGAGCGTGCTAATCAGTTCGCCTGCCGGTAGCTCGGGTGCCAGTGTGTGGGTTTGGCCCGCCCACAGATTCACGTTGTCCTGGTTGCCCGCAGCCCGCGCTTCGGCCCGCAAAGGCGCGGTGGCGTAATGGATCTCCGGGTACGCGACGGGTGCGGTCGCGCTGTGTTCGACCATGAATTGATTGCGCAGGCCACGCGCTCGGCGCCCGGTGAAGGCGCGAGTGAGCATGGTCGGGGTGTCCGCGCCCAACGCGGCGCGATGCACCGGATTGGTGCCCGCCTCGGGGCAGCGCAGGAATACCGTGCCGAGTTGCACCGCGGCCGCGCCCGCGGCGAGTGCTGCCGCGATGCCGGCGCCCGTGCTGATGCCGCCGGTAGCCACCACCGGCACGTCAGTGGTCGCGGTCAGGATCTGCAGCAGGGCGAGCACGCTGAGCGGATCGGTGGCATCGTCCTCGGCCCGGTCGACGAACGTGGCGCGATGCCCGCCCGCCTCCGCGCCCTGCGCGATGAGCACGTCGGCACCGCGCTCGGCGGCGATCCGCGCTTCGGCGGCCGAGGTCACGGTCACCCAGCTCTCGGAGCCGACGGCACGCAGCCGCGAGATCTCCTCGGCGGTGGGGCAGCCGAAGGTGAAGGAGACCACCGCGACCGGATCGGCGACGAGCAGATCCAGTTTGGCGTCCCAGTCGTCGGTGTCGTATTTCGCGTCGCCGACCGGATGCTCGCGCGCGAGCTCGGCGAGATAGTCGGCGAAGTCGGCGGCCGGGGTGGCGGGGCCGGGCACGAAGAGGTTGACGCCGAAGGGGGAGTCGGTCGCGGTTCGGGTCGCGGTGATTCGGGCGGCGGTATCGGCCGCGCTCAGGTAACCGGCGGCGAGTAGGCCGAGGCCACCGGCCTCGGCGACCGCCACGGTCAACTCGGGCGTAGAGGGGCCACCGGCCATCGGGGCGAGCACGATCGGGACTGCCAAGTCGTCGATGATCACGAGTCGAGTGTGACCTACTGGACGAGTGACCCGGTATTTACCTGGGTCTTTGCCGCAGAAGGTTGCGGAATGGTCACGACGGGGTAGAGTTCCCGTCACAACGGATGCCAAACCGTTACATCGCAGGCTTCACCGGATCGTTACCGAAACCGGTTGGCGACAGGCCAGGCACCGCTGAACCAACTGTTCTTCGGACGCAAGGACGCAGCTGTGTCGCACCATCGGGTAGGCCCCAGTTCCATTACCGTCATGAGCCTCATCGGCGATGATATCTCGGGTCGGCCGACGCGGCATCGCGTCGAGTCGACCGCGACCGAGCGGGTGAAGGTCGCCGCCGGTGTCGCGGTCGCCGCGGGCGCCTTGATCGGCACCGTCTCCCAGATCGCCCCGGCCGTCGCCAGTCCGCTGCTGCCCGGTGCGCACGACGGTGACGAGGCCGACGCTCCGATGACCTTCCGCGGCACCGGCATTCTGCCGGTCGCCCAGGTCAAGGCCGCCCCCGCGCCGGCGGCCCCGGCTCCCGAGGTGCCGGTCGCCACCCAGGTCGCCGCTCCCGTGGCCGCCCCGTTCGGCCTGCAGAACCTGCCGCCGGAGATCGCGGGCCCGCTGGCCCAGGCCGAGCAGATCCTCAAGGGCGTGCAGCAGCAGGCCGCACCCGCGCCGATGGGTGCGGTGCGTCCGGTCGGCGGCGAGATCAGCTCCGGCTTCGGCAGCCGCTGGGGCGAAATGCATTACGGCCTCGACTTCGCCGATCAGATCGGCGCCCCCATCCACTCGGTGAGCAACGGCACCGTGATCGAGGCGGGCCCCGCGTCCGGCTTCGGCCTGTGGATGCGCGTGCAGCAGGACGACGGCACCATCGCCGTCTACGGGCACGTCAACGAGATGCTCGCGCACGTCGGCCAGCGGGTGAACGCGGGCGATGTCATCGCCACCGTCGGCAACCGGGGCAACTCCACCGGACCGCACCTGCACCTGGAGATCTGGGACCAGAACGGCACCAAGATCGATCCGATGCCGTACTTGGCCGCCAAAGGAGTGCCGCTGCAGTGGGGCCCCTCGGCGCACTGATTCCGCTGCCCGGCTTGATATTCCGTCGATCTTCTCGCTCGCTGTTGGGCATGATGCCCCGCGAGGACCGGTCGGTCGATAGGCTCGGGCCGTGACAGAGCTGGGCGACATCTTCGAGCCTGGATCACCGCACGGCCGCACCTATGCCGTGCTGGTGCATCATCCGCGATCGAGTCTCGCCGATATCGCGCAGTACCTGGGCGTTTCGGAGGAGACCGCGGCGGCATCATTGAACGTGCTCGCCGACTTGCGCGCCGCCGTGCGCGTGCCGGCCTCCGAGGGCATTCCGGCGGTGTGGGACGCCCATGCCCCGGAGTCGTTGTCGGAGGCCGAGGCTCGGCGCAGGCAACAGCAGATCAACCAGATGCACACGGCCGCAGCGCGGCTCAGCGAGACGTTCCGTTCGGTGCGCCGCTCGCCGCGCAGCAATGGCGCCGTGGTCCCGGTTTTCGAACGCCTGGAAATGCTGGCCGATTTCGAGGAGATGCAGACCAGCGCGCGCACCGGCGTCAAGGTCATCGAGCGCGGGCCCTACCTCAGCGATATCGAGCGCGAGCGACAGTTGTTCCAGCTCAAGCGGAATCGGCTCGGCGAGGGTATCCGGTATCAGACGCTCTACCAGGACACCATCTATCAGGATCCGGATCGGCTGCGCCACGCACTGTCCACCAATGCCAGTGGGGCGCAGGCGCGCACGCTGCCGGAGCCGCCGTTCAAAATGATCATCAGCGACGACGAACGCGCTAGCCTGGTGCTGCACGTCGACGAACGCCGCTCGGACCCCATGGGCTTGCGGATCACCGGCTCACCCGCGCTGGACCTGCTGATCAAAACGTTCGACGTGCTGTGGTCGCTGGCCGCGCCCATCTCGGTGAACCCGACCGCGGAGGCCCTCGACGAACGCGACCGCGCCATCCTGACCCTGATGGGTCTCGGCGCCACCGACGACACCATCGCGCGACGGCTGGGTATGTCTCGGCGTACTGTGGTCCGCCGGACCGCGCGACTACTGGAGCGGCTCGGCGCGAGCACCCGATTCCAAGCCGGGGTGCAGGCAACCCGGCGGGGTTGGTTGTGAACTAGTTCACCGATCCGGGTACTCCTGCAACGTGAGCGGTTCTGTAGCGATATAAACCGTGGCATCTGGCAAGACACCGCTTCCATGGGGGTAGCGGCGGATGTGTGAACAAGAACAGGAGCCACCCCAAGGGGGCGCGGACCGCTGTCAGCGGTCTGTACGAATCCAAGACAGCACGCGTGGACACCGATCAGTCCCTTATATGATTGCTCGGAACCGCGCTGGCCCCGGACGATATGCCCTCTATGGGGTAGGGCCGGGTCCTAGCTCGATGCGAGAGGTGAATGCACTCGAATGGAAACTGCCCGTCGTTCCGCTCGTGGTAGCCGTCGCCGCAGGTCGGGCAGCCCGCTGTTCGGGCAGTTGCTGACCGCCGCCGTCGAATCCGAGGCCAATGAGGTCGCCGTTCGGTTCAATCCGTCGGGTCAGCTCGACGACGAACGCCAGCTCACCTACGCCCAACTGGACGCGACCTCCTCGCGGCTGGCCAGGGAACTGATCGAGCGCGGTGTCGGCCCCGGCGACGTGGTCGCCATCGGCATCGCCCGCAGCCTCCAGTCGGTGGTCGCCGTGTGGGCCATCGCGAAGACCGGCGCGGCGTACGTGCCGGTGGATCCGGCCTACCCGACCGACCGCATCAACCACATCCTGTCCGACTCCGGCGCCACGGTCGGGCTCACCACCTCGGCCCATCGCCCGGTGCTCGGCACCGGCGTGTACTGGATCGAGCTGGACGACCCGGTGCAGGCCGCGCGGATCGCCGCCCGGCCCGAGCATCCGATCTCCTACACCGACCGGGTGCGTCCGCTGGACGAGCGGCACCCGGCCTACGTCATCTACACCTCCGGTTCGACCGGACGACCCAAGGGCGTCGTGGTCACCCACACCGGCCTGGCCGGCCTGGTGGCCGCCGAACGCGAGCACTACGGGGTGACCGCCGATTCGCGGGTGCTGCACGTGTGCTCGCCGAACTTCGATGTGTCGATCCTGGAGTTGCTGCTCGCCTTCTCGTCGGGCGCGACGCTGGTGATCGCGCCGCCGTCGGTGTTCGGCGGGTACGAGCTGGCCGATCTGCTGCGCCGCGAACAGGTCACGCACATGCTGATCACGCCGGGCGCGCTGGAATCGGTCGATCCGACCGGCCTGGACGACCTGCGGGTCGTGGTGGTTGCCGGTGACAAGTTCGGGCCCGAACTGGTCGGCCGCTGGGCCGCGGAGCGCGAGTTCTACAACGGTTACGGACCCACCGAGGCGTCCATCCTCGCGACCAGCTCGGCGCGGATGCTGCCGGACGAGCCCATCACGATCGGCTCGGCCATTCCGGGAGTCGGTGCGTTCGTGCTGGATTCGCGGCTGCGGCCGGTACCCGCCGGTGTGGTCGGCGAGCTGTACCTGTCCGGACCCGCGCTTGCGCAGGGGTATCTCGGCAAGCCCGGGCTCACCGCGGAACGCTTCGTGGCCAGCCCGTTCGGTGCCGACACCGATACGCCCGGTGCGCGGCTGTACCGCACCGGAGACCTGGTGCGCCGCATGCCGACAGCATCGCGAAGCGATTCCGCGGGGGGCGGTGGTCGGGAGACGGGTGGGCGCGAGGACGGCGGCGCCATCGAGTACCTCGGTCGTTCCGACTTCCAGGTCAAGATCCGTGGCTTCCGTATCGAACTCGGCGAGGTCGACAACGCGCTCACCGCGCACCCGGACATCGACTACGCGGCCACCCTCGGCAAGACGCTGCCGTCCGGTGCGACCGCGCTGGTGTCCTACGTGCTGCCGCGAGCCGGAACCGCCGTCGACACCGGTGAACTCGCCGAATTCATCGGAGAGTCGCTGGCCGCGTACATGATTCCGGCCGCCATCATGGTGCTCGACGAGATCCCGCTGACCCCGGTCGGCAAGCTGGACCGCGCGGCACTGCCCGCGCCGGTGTTCGCCGCCAAGGCTTTCCGTGCCCCGTCCACGCCGGTGGAGGAGATCGTCGCCGACGTGTTCGCGGCACTGCTGGTGGCGGGGGAAAAGCCGAGCGGAGCCGCGGCTGTGTCTGATGACGCGCTGACGCGCGTTGGAGTGGACGACGACTTCTTCGAACTCGGCGGCAACTCGCTGCTCGCCGCGCAGGCGGCCGCCCGGATCGGGTCGGCGCTGCAGGTGCGGGTGCCGGTGCAGCTGCTGTTCGAGGCGACCACCGTGGCCGCGCTCGCGGAACGGGTTGAGCAGCACGCGGGTTCGGCCGCCGGTCAGGCGTTGCACGCCAGGCCGCGCCCGTCCAAGGTGCCGCTGTCCTACGCGCAGCAGCGGATGTGGTTCCTGAACCGGTTCGATCCGGCCAGTGCCGTCAACAACATTCCGGCCGCGGTGCGCCTGTCCGGCCACCTCGATATCGACGCGATGCGCGCCGCCGTGCGCGACCTCACGGAGCGGCACGAGGTGCTGCGCACCCTGTATCCCGAGGTCGACGGCGAGGGCTATCAGCGGGTGCTGGCGACCGGAGATCCGCGCGCGGTACCGGAATTCGTGGTCGAGCAGGCCACCGAGACCGAGCTGCCCGGACTGGTCGCCGCGGTGGTGACCGAGGGCTTCGACGTGACGTTGGCGCCGCCCGTGCGAGTGCGGCTGCTCGAGCTGAGCGAAACCGAGCACGTGCTGGTCTGCGTGGTGCACCACATCGCGGGCGACGGTTTCTCGATGGGCCCGCTGACCCGCGACCTGATGGCCGCCTACCTGGACCGGATGCGCGGTGGCACACCGGAATGGCCGCCGCTCGAGGTGCAGTACGCCGACTACGCGATCTGGCAGCGCGAGATTCTCGGCGCCGAGGACGACCCGGAATCGGTGCTGGCCAAGCAGATCGACTACTGGCGCACCGAATTGGCCGCGCTGCCCGAGCAATTGGAGCTGCCCGCCGATCGGCCCCGTCCCGCGGTCGCGTCCAACCGTGGCGCCACGGTGGCCTTCGAGATCGGCCCCGACGTGCACGCCGCGCTGAGCCGCCTTGCGCACGGCCACAATTCGACGCTGTTCATGGTCGTGCACGCCGCGCTCGCGGTGCTGCTTGCCCGGCTGTCCGGCACCAGGGACATCGCGGTGGGCACCCCGGTGGCCGGTCGCGGTGAGGCCGCGCTCGACGACCTGATCGGCATGTTCGTCAATACCCTTGTGCTGCGCACGGATATCGATTCGGGCGCGACGTTCGACGAGCTGCTGCGCGAGGTGCGCCGGATCGACGTCGAGGCGTTCGGCCACGCCGACGTGCCGTTCGAGCGGTTGGTGGAGCTGCTGGATCCGGCGCGCTCGGCGGCGCGGCATCCGCTGTTCCAGGTGATGCTGACCTTCCAGAACCTGGCGCGCACCGAACTGGAACTGCCCGGCCTGTCCGCCTCGGCGGTGGATCTCGCGATGCCGCTGGCGAAGTTCGACCTGCAGCTGGCCCTGGTCGAGCGGATCGACAGACACGGTGCGGCGGAAGGCATTTCGGCCGCCTTCACCTACGCCACCGACCTGTTCGACGAGGCGACGGTGCAGGACTTCGCCGACCGGTTCGGCCGGATCCTTGCCGCGGTCGCCGGGGACTCCGGCAGCACCGTCGGCGATATCGACGTGCTCGCCCCCGGTGAGCGCGATTTGGTGCTGCACGAGTGGAACAGCCCGGGTGCCGCGGTGCCCGAGGTGACCCTGGTCGATCTGCTCGGCGCCCAGGCGCGCAGGCGGCCGGACGCGGGCGCGATCCGCTACGGCGACACCACGCTGACGTTCGGCGAGTTGCAGCGTCGCGCCAATAAGGTGGCTCGGGCACTGATCGCACACGGCGTCGGCCCGGAAGCGCTGGTGGCCGTTGCGGTTCCGCGTACCGAGGAGCTGCCGGTCGCACTGCTCGCGGTGCTCACCGCCGGTGCCGGGTACCTGCCGATCGACACGACCTACCCCACGCAGCGGTTGGAGTTCATGCTCGCCGATGCCGCTCCGGCGTGCATCCTGACCACCGCGAGCGAGCTGGAATCCGTTCCCGCGGGCGACATTCCGGTCATCCTGCTGGAAGATACCGCCGATTTCGCCGATGCTCCGGTGCGCGCGTCCGAGCGGACCGCACCGCTGCGGCCGGACAACCTGGCCTACGTCATCTACACCTCCGGCTCCACCGGCGTGCCCAAGGGCGTCGGCGTCGCGCACCGCAACGTGGTGCAGCTGTTCGCGAACACCCAGTCGATGTTCGAGTTCGACGAGACCGACGTGTGGACGCTGTTCCACTCGTTCGCCTTCGACTTCTCGGTGTGGGAGCTGTGGTGCGCGCTGGCCAACGGCGGCACCGTCGTCGTGGTCGACTACCTGACCTCCCGGTCGCCGGAACTGTTCCGCGAGTTGCTGATTCGCGAGCAGGTCACCGTGCTCAACCAGACCCCGTCGGCGTTCTATCAGCTCGCCGAGGCCGACCGGGCCGCGCAGACCGCCGATCAAGCCAAGTTCGCGCTGCGCTACGTCGTGTTCGGCGGTGAGGCACTGGACCTGCGCCAGCTGCAGCGCTGGTACGAGCGGCACGCGGTGGACGCGCCGTGGCTGGTCAACATGTACGGCATCACCGAAACCACGGTGCACGTGTCGTTCCTGTCGCTGGACGAGCAGATGGTCGACAACGCGGCGAGCGTCATCGGCCGCGCGCTGCCCGGCCTGGACGCCTACGTGCTCGAGGACCGGCTGCACCCGTCGCCGGTCGGCGTGGCGGGCGAGATCTATGTCGCCGGTACGCAGCTGTCCCGCGGTTACCTCGGGCGCCCCGGGCTCGCCGCGACCAGATTCGTCGCGAATCCGTTCGGCGCACCGGGATCTCGGATGTACCGCACCGGCGACATCGGCCGCTGGGTCGGCTTCGGCGGGCAGGCGACGCTCGAGTACGCCGGTCGCGGCGATCAGCAGGTGCAGTTGCGCGGCTTCCGCATCGAGCTCGGCGAGATCGAGTCGGCGCTGGCGCGCTGCCCCGGCGTGAGCCAAGCGGTGGTGCTGGTGCTCGCGGACGAGAACGCGGGCGACCGGCTCATCGGATATGTCTTGCCAGACACCGATTCTCAGCTCGACGCGGTCGAATTGCGTAGCCAGGTAGGCGAATTCCTCACCGGTTACATGGTTCCCGACGCGATCGTGGTGCTCGACGCGCTCCCGCTGACGCCCAACGGCAAGCTGGACCGAAAGGCGCTGCCCGCACCGGAATTCCTCAGTACCGCCGCCTTTCGCGCCCCGAGCTCGCCGGTCGAACAGGCCGTCGCCGAGGTGTTCGCCGGGCTGCTCGGCGCCGGCGAGATCGGCCTGGACGACGACTTCTTCGGCCTCGGCGGTAACTCGCTGCTGGCCACCAGGGTGGTCGCCCGGATCAACGAGGCGCTCGACGCGAACCTCGTGGTGCGCGAACTGTTCGAGTCGCCCACCGTCGCCGCGCTGGCCGCCCGCGTCGTGCCCGGCGCGGCCAAGGCGTCCGGCGCACGGCCACCGCTGGCTCGGATGCCGCGCACCGATCAGGTGCCGTTGTCCCTTGCCCAGCAGCGGATGTGGGTGCTCAACCAGTTCGATCCGGACTCGCCCGCCTACAACATCCCGCTCGCGATCCGGCTGTCCGGTGTGCTCGACGTGCCCGCGCTGCGCAACGCCGTCGCCGACGTGCTGGAACGGCACGAGACCCTGCGCACCCGCTACCCGGCGGATCCGTCCGGGGTGGCCTACCAGGAGATCCTCTCGGTCCGCGAGTCGCTGCCCGGTGGCCTGGAGACCGTCTCCACCGCGGATCCGATCGGCCGCATCACTGAGCTGCTGTCCACCGGATTCGATGTGACGCAACAGGTTCCGGTGCGCGCCCTATTGCTCGCGGTGGGCCCGGACGAGCACCTGCTCGCGCTGGTCGTGCACCACATCTCCGCCGACGGTGCCTCGATGGCACCGCTGGCGCGCGACCTGGTGACCGCGTATCTCGCTCGGATCGGCGGCAATTCGCCGCGCTGGTCGCCGCTGGAGGTGCAGTACGCCGACTTCGCCAGCTGGCAGCGCACCGTCATCGGCACCGACGACGACGAGAACTCGATCGCCGCACGGCAATTGGCGTATTGGCGGGAACAGCTTGCCGGACTGACCGGCGAGCTCAACCTGCCCTTGGACCGGCCACGCCCCGCGGTCCCGTCGATGCGCGGCGCCTCGACCGGCTTCGCCGTCTCGCCGGACGTGCACGCGGCGCTGGTTCGGCTTGCCCGCGAACACAATTCGACGTTGTTCATGGTCGTGCACGCCGCGCTGGCGGTGCTGCTGGCCAGGCAGTCGAACAGCAGCGATATCGCCATCGGCACGCCGATCGCGGGTCGCGGCGAACGCGCGCTGGACGAGCTGGTCGGCATGTTCGTCAACACGCTCACCCTGCGCACCGCCGTCGAGCCCAGCGTGAGCTTCGCCGAGCTGGTCGATCGGGCCCGCGAGACCGACCTGGCCGCCTTCGCCAACGCGGACATCCCGTTCGAGCGGGTCGCCGAGGTGGTCGCCGCCGGTCACGCGACCGTCTACAACCCGCTGTTCGGCGTGGTGCTGTCGTTCCAGAACAACGAGCAGCCGTCGCTGGAACTGCCCGGCCTGACGATCACCGGGCTGGACGGCGGCGAGATCGCGGCCAAGTTCGACCTGCAGGTGAACGTCGACCCGAGGCACAACGCCGACGGTGCGCCCGACGAGCTGATCACCGCGATCACCTACGCGACCGACCTCTTCGACGAATCGACGGTGCAGGCGCTGTGCCGCAGGCTGGCGCGGGTGCTGACCGCGGTGGTCGCCGATCCGCAGGTGCGAGTCGGTGACATCGACCTGCTCGACGCGCAGGAGCGCGAGCGGGTGCAGTCCGCCGCGGAATCGACGCAGGAGCCCACCGCCGCGGGCGCGACGACCACCACCGGCACGGCGCTGACCCAGGCGCTGACCGCTGTGGTCGAGGACGACCCGGACGGACCGGCGCTGGTCTTCGGCGAGGACGCGGTGTCGTACCAGGAACTCGACGCCCGCTCGTCCCGGCTCGCACGCGTGCTCGCCGCGCGCGGCTGCGGCCCCGGCGACGGTGTCGCGCTCCGGTTCGACCGCGGTGTCGACGCGGTCGTCGCGACCTGGGCCGTGCTCAAGGCCGGTGCCGCGGTGGTGCCGCTCGCGTCGGCGGACGCGCCGATTCCGGCCGGACCGGTGGTCAAGGTCGGGCTCACGAACGCCGCGGCGGCCGCGACAGGCGATGTCGATTGGCTCGTGCTCGACGATCCGGCGGTGGCCGCGCAGATAGCGGCCGAGTCGCCACGGCCGGTCACCTACGCGCACCGCACGCGCGTGCTGCGTGGCACCGACCCGGCCTTCGTCGGGGCCCGCACGCTCGGCTACGACCAGGTGGCGGGCGCGGCGGACCAGCTGCGCTCGGGCACCGAGCTGACCTTCGAATCGCGCACCTTCCAGTTCGGCGGACCCGCGGAGCTGGCGTTGATCGAGGTGGTGGCGGCGGGATCCTGCGGTGCCTCCATGGTGCTCGTGCCCGGCGATGCCGACCTGACCGAGGCGCTGGCCGACGAGTGGGTCAGCCACCTGCTGACCGACCGCGCGGGAGCCAGTACCCTCGATCCGGCGGCCCTGGAGGATCTGCGGGCCGTGGTGCTCGCCGACGGCGGCGATGTCAGTAGCGCATGGACGCAGGTGGCGACGGTTGTCGCCCTGTCCGATCTGCTGCGTGCGGGGTAAAACCCAGCTGGTACCGGGTGCAAGCCCCTAAAAACATGACTAGGGTCACTCGGGACCGGTTCGCCGAATCAGAGCGGCCGCCGCAAGGTGTGGCTTCAACATGTTCGACAGGCAGGATGAGCAGAGTTTCATGGTTCGTGTTTTGGGGGACGTGCGTCCGAATGCTCGGCGGGGAAGCAAGACCCTGGCACCGGTGAACGCATGACGCGTTCCGCTCGTGTCCGTCCAGCTCGGACCAGGCGACCCCGGGTCATCACGCTGCCACAGCTGATGGCCACCGCCGTCGAGGCGAACCCGGACGGCATCGCCCTCACCTACGCCGACGCCACAGCGACACTGGCGCAACTGAGCTACGCCGAGCTCGACGAGCGGTCGACCCGTTTGGCGCGGCTGCTGATCGAGCGCGGCGTCGGCCCGGAAGATCTTGTCGCGATCGGCGTTCCGCGCTCGATCGACTCCGTGGTCGCGGTCTGGGCGGTGGCCAAGTCGGGCGCGGGCTTCGTGCCGGTGGACCCGAACTATCCGGCCGACCGCATCGAACACATGGTGAAGGACTCGGGCGCGGTCTTCGGCGTGACCACCGCGCAGGCCGCCACCCAGCTGCCTGGACAGGTCGAATGGCTCGTCATCGATAGTGATGCGACGCTGACTTCGCTCGAGCGGCACTCGACCGAACCGATCACCAATGCCGATCGGGTGCGCCAGCTGCGCGCCGAGCATCCGGCCTGGGTGATCTACACCTCCGGTTCGACCGGCGCGCCGAAGGGCGTGGTGGCCACCCAGGCGGGCATCGCCGGGTTCTGCGAGGAACAGCGCACCCACTACGGCGTCACCAGTACCGCACGGACCCTGCACTTTTCGTCGCCGTCGTTCGACGCGTCGATGCTGGAGCTGCTGCTCGCCCTCGGCGGCGCGGCGACCATGGTCGTGGTGGCGCCGACGGTGTTCGGCGGCGACGACCTTGCCGAGCTGCTGCGCCGCGAGCGGGTGACCCACGCCTTCATCACGCCGGCCGCGCTGGCCTCGATCGATCCCGCCGGGCTCGACGATCTGGGCGTGGTCGCGGTCGGTGGCGAGGCCTGGCCGCCGGATCTGGTGCGGCGCTGGATACTTCCGGTCACCGGCGGCGTTCGCGCACTCTTCAACGTCTACGGGCCCACCGAGACCACGATCGTGGTGAATATCGGCGAGCCGCTGGTGCTCGACGCCCCGCTGACCATGGGCGGCCCGATTCGCGGTGTCACCGAATACGTGCTGGACGAGCGGCTTTCGCCGGTGCCGGACGGCGTGATCGGCGAGCTGTACATCGCGGGCGCGCAGGTGGCGCGCGGCTACCACGAACGACCGGCGCTCACCGCCGGTCGGTTCGTGGCGAACCCGTTCGACCCCAACGGCTCTCGGTTGTATCGCTCGGGTGACCTGGTCCGCTGGACCGCGGGTGGTCGACTGGAGTACGCGGGGCGCAACGATTTCCAGGTGAAGGTGCGTGGTTTCCGCATCGAACTCGGCGAGATCGACGCGGTGCTCGCCACCCACGAGAGCGTCGACTTCGCGGTCACCGTCGGCCACCAGCTCGATAGCGGGACAACGATTCTGGCCTCCTACGTGCTGGCCGCCCCCGGCTCGACGGTGGACACCGACGAGCTGATCGCGGCCGCCGAGCAGCGGTTGCCCGCGCACATGGTGCCGACCACGATCACGGTTCTCGACGAGATCCCGCTGTCGCCGACCGGCAAGCTGGACCGGCGGGCACTGCCTGCGCCGCAGCTGCAGACCAAGGAATTCCGCGCGCCGAGTGGCGAACTGGAGCAACTGGTCGCGCACGTCTTCGCGGAACTGCTGGACACCGGTGCCGACATCGGTGCCGACGACGACTTCTTCGAGCTCGGCGGCAACTCGCTGATCGCCACCAAGGTGGTGGCCAGGATCGGCGCGCAGATCGGCGCGCGGGTACCCGCGCGGACGGTCTTCGAGGCGCCGACCGTGGCCGGTTTGGCGGCCAGGCTCGCCCCGTTCACGGGGTCGGGCGGGCGGCAGGCGCTGGCGCCCATGCCGCGCCCCGAACATATTCCGCTGTCGCTGGCGCAGCAGCGGATGTGGTTCCTGAACCAGTTCGACACGGCGTCGGCGGCGAACAACATTCCGTTCGCGATCCGGCTCTCCGGCGCGCTGGACGTGTCCGCGCTGCGGGCCGCGGTCGCCGATCTGGTCGAGCGGCACGAGACCTTGCGCACGGTGTACCCGGCGGTGGACGGCACCGGCTACCAGGTGGTATTGCCTGCGGCGCAGGCGATTCCGGAGCTGGCGGTGACCGAGGTCGCCGAGTCCGAGCTGCCGAACAGGCTGGCCGAGTTCATGCTGGCCGGGTTCGACGTGGCGGCCGAGGTGCCGCTGCGGATGGCGCTGCTGCAGTTGGGCGTCGACGACTACGTTCTCGCGGTGGTCGTGCACCACATCGCGGCCGACGGCACCTCGATGGCGCCGATGGTGCAGGACCTGACCGTCGCGTACTTCGCGCGTGCCGAGGGGGACGCGCCAGGCTGGGCGCCATTGCCCGTGCAGTACGCCGATTACGCCCTGTGGCAGCGCGCGATGCTCGGCGACGAGAACGATCCTCGGTCGGTGGCCGCCGAACAGATCGGTTACTGGCGAACGGCATTGGCGGGGCTGCCCGGCAGGCTCGAGCTGCCGACGGATCGGCCGCGCCCCGCGCTGGCGTCCGGCCGCGGCGGCGTCTACACGTTCGAGGTGGACGCCCAGACCAGGGCCAAGCTAGACGCGCTCGCGCACGACACGGGCGCCTCGCTGTTCATGGTGGTGCACGCAGCCTTCGCGGCATTGCTGGCCAGGCTGTCGGGTTCGAGCGATATCGCCATCGGCACGCCGGTGGCGGGCCGCGGCGAGGCGGAGCTGGACGGCCTGATCGGCATGTTCGTCAATATGCTGGTGCTGCGCACCGAGAATGTGCCCGGCGCGTCGTTCCGTGAACTGGTCGAGTCGGCCAAAAAGGTTGATCTCGCGGCGTTTTCGCACGTGGAGCTGCCGTTCGAGCGGCTCGTCGAGGTGCTCGATCCGGCGCGTTCGCAGGCACACCACCCGCTGTTCCAGGTCGCGCTGTTCTTCCAGAACATGGACAAGCCCGCGTTGGAACTACCGGGGCTGTCGGCTGCGGCGCTGGATCTGGACGGCGCGGCGGCCAAGTTCGACCTGCAGTTGACCGTTACCCCGCAAGACGGCGAAAACGCCGGTCTGTCGGCCATGTTCAGCTACGCAACGGACCTGTTCGACGAGGCGACGGTGGCGCGCTTCGCCGCCAGGATGCGCCGACTGCTGCGCGCGGTCACGGCGGATCCCGACCGGGCGGTGGGCGATGCCGATCTGCTGTCGCTGGTCGAGCGGGATCGAATCCTGTTCGAGTGGAACGACACCCGGCAGCGGGTCGCGCCGCATCTGCTGCTCGACGGCTATCGGCGGGCGGCGGCCGCGCATCCGGAGGCCGTCGCGGTGGTCTACGAAGGCACTGAGCTGACGTATGGCGAGTTCGATGGGCGGGTCAACCAGCTTGCTCGGTTGTTGATTTCGCAGGGTGTGGGTGCGGAGTCGTTGGTGGGTCTGGCGATTCGGCGTTCGCTGGATCTTGTTGTCGGTATGTATGCGATCGTGACGGCTGGTGGTGCGTATGTGCCGTTGGATCCGGATCATCCGGCCGAGCGGATCGCGCACATTCTCGATACCGCGCAACCCGCCTGTGTCGTCACAACTTCCGGCGACGCTGTCGCCCTGCCGGACGGCGTGGCCGCGGTCGCCATCGATGCCGCCGACCTGGCGCGGTTCGACGGTGCGCCGGTCCGCGCGGACGAGCTGCTCCGGCCGGTCTCGCCGCTGAACCCCGCGTACGTCATCTTCACCTCCGGTTCCACCGGTCGCCCCAAGGGCGTCGCGGTGTCGCACGCGGCGATCAACAACCAGATCGAATGGATGCTGGCCGAGTATCCGCTCAACCAGGACGACGTCTATCTGCAGAAGACCGCGACCACGTTCGACGTGTCGCTGTGGGGCTTCTTCATGCCGCTGCGGGTGGGCGCCAAGCTGGTCGTCGCGACCCCGGACGGCCATCGTGACCCGGCGTATGTCGCGGATACCATTGTCGCGCAGTCGGTCACGGTCACCGACTTCGTGCCGTCGATGCTGACGATCTTCGCGGCGCACACCGCCAAGGGTGCGGTGCCGACGCTGGAGCAGATCTTCGTGATCGGTGAGGCGTTGCCGCCGGAGACGGTCACCGCGCTGCACGCGGTGATCGACGCCGATGTGCACAACCTCTACGGACCCACCGAGGCCGCGGTATCGGTGACCTACTGGCCCGCCGAAGGTTCGGATACCCGGTCGGTGCCGATCGGGTTGCCGCAGTGGAACACCCGCGTCTACGTGCTCGATGCCCGACTCCGCCCGGTGCCCGACGGTGTGGCGGGCGAGCTGTACCTGGCCGGTGACCAACTGGCACGCGGATATGTCCGGCGGCCGGATCTGACCGCGGATCGCTTCGTGGCCAATCCGTTCGGCACCGGTCAGCGCATGTATCGCACCGGCGATCTGGTGGTGTGGCGCAAGGCTTCCGGCGCGGACGCCGACGAGGACATGGTGCTCGACTACCTCGGGCGCACCGACTTCCAGGTGAAGTTCCGTGGCCAGCGCATCGAGCTCGGCGAGATCGAAACCGCGATACTGGCTCATTCCTCGGTTAGCCAAGCCGTTGCGCTCGTCAGTCAGTCGACCCTCGGTGACCAGCTGGTGGCCTACGCGGTCGCCGCGCCCGACGCCAGGATCGAGCCGCAGGAGTTGCGGGCCGCGATCGCGGAAACGCTGCCCACCTACATGGTTCCGGCCGCCATCGTCGCGCTCGACGCGTTCCCGCTGAATCCTAGCGGAAAGCTGGATCGCAAGGCGCTGCCCGAGCCGATGTTCACCGCGCGCGAATTCCGCTCGCCCGCAACGGCGGTCGAGGAGATTGTGGCCGGCGTGTTCGGTGAGGTGCTCGGGCTCACCAGGGTCGGCGCGGACGATGATTTCTTCGCGCTCGGCGGCAATTCGCTGATCGCCACCCAGGTGGTGGCGCGGCTCGGTGCCGCCGTCGGCGGCCGGGTGCCGGTCCGGACGCTGTTCGAGGCGCCGACCGTGGCCGGCCTCGCGGCGGTGATGGACTCGCAGGTGCACGGTCGTCCCGGCGTCGAGCTCGGCAGCATCGCGCGACCGGACGAGCTGCCGCTGTCGCTGGCGCAGCGCCGGATGTGGTTCCTCAACCGCTTCGACCAGTCCGACGACGAGACGGCCGGATCGGCCGCCTACAACCTGCCGTTCGCCTTGCGGCTTATCGGGGCGCTGGATGTCGCGGCGCTCGGTGCGGCACTGCACGATGTGGTGGCACGGCACGAGGTGCTGCGCACCGTGTACCCGGAAACGGCCGCCGGCCCGATCCAGGTTGTGTTGCCGCCCAACGGGATCACCCTGGATGTCGCGCCGCGACTGCTCGGCGAGGCCGACGTGGCGAGCGCGGTATACGCGCTGGCGTCGAGTTCGTTCGATGTGACCGCCGAGGTCCCGGTGCGGGTCGCCCTCCTGCAGGTTGATGGCCAGGCGGACACGTATGTGCTTGCCGTCGTGGTGCATCACATCGCCGCCGACGGGTCCTCGATGGGTCCGCTGGTGCGTGACGTGATGATCGCCTACGCCGCGCGGACCGCGGGCGACGCCCCGAGCTGGGCACCACTGCGGGTGCAGTATGCCGATTACGCGCTGTGGCAGCGTGCGGTGCTCGGCAACGAAGCCGATGCCGAATCGATTGCCGCGCAGCAGATCAGCTTCTGGCGCGCACACCTGGCGGAGCTGCCGGATCTGCTGGAGCTGCCGACGGATCGGCCGCGTCCCGCCATCGCGTCGATGGCCGGTGCCCGGGTCGACATACAGATCGACGCGGCCACCCACGCCGGGCTCGTGGAACTCGCTCGCGCACAGGGCGCGACGCTGTTCATGGTTGTGCACACCGCGCTGGCCGTCTTGCTGGCCCGGCTCTCGGGTTCGGCCGATGTCGCCATCGGTACCCCGCTGGCCGGTCGTGGCGAGCGTGAGCTGGATGATCTGATCGGCATGTTCGTGAATACGGTGGTGTTCCGGACGCAGTTCGAGTCGGCTGAACCGTTCGTCGAATTGCTCAGCAGGCAGCGGGAATCCGATCTGCAGGCGTTCGCGCACGCGGATATCCCGTTCGAGCGGTTGGTGGAGGTGCTCAACCCGCCGCGTTCGACCGCGCATCATCCGTTGTTCCAGGTGGGCTTGTCGTTCCAGAACATCGCCCGCGCCGCGCTCGAACTGCCCGGCCTCGCGGTGTCGGGGCTGGACGCGGATCTGGCTGTGTCGCAGTTCGATCTGCACCTGATCGTGGGCGACGGCTACGACGAGTCCGGTGTGCCGACCGGCATGGGTGGGTTCTTCACCTACGCGACAGACCTTTTCGACGCCGCCACGGTGCAGGGCTTCGCCGACCGGTTCGCGCGGATCCTCGCCGCCGTGGTGGCGGACGCGACGACGCCGGTCGGGGATATCGAGGTGCTCGACGAGGTCGAGCGCGACGACGTGCTGGCGGGGTGGAACGCCACCGAGCAGCAGGTCGACGAGTCGGCGACCTTGGTCTCGCTATTGGATGCCGCGGTAGCCGCCGACCCGCGCTCCGTGGCGCTCGTAGTCGATCTGCCGACCGGACGCGAGAAGGTGACCTACGCCGAGCTGGATGCTCGGGTGAATCGTCTTGCGCGGCATTTGATCTCGATCGGTGTCGGGCCGGAGTCGCGGGTCGCGCTCGCGTTCCGGCGTTCGGTCGACTTGATCGTGGCGATGTATGCCGTGGCGAAGTCCGGTGGCGCGTATGTGCCGGTGGACCCGGCTCAGGCTGCCGAGCGGACGAGTTACATCCTCGAGACCGCGGCGCCGGTGTGTGTGCTGACCAATGTCGATGCCGAGTTCGATATTGATGTCGCGCCTTTGGTGCGGATCGATGAGATCGATCTCGAGGGGCTGGATGCTTCCCCGGTCACCGACGCCGACCGTGTCGCGCCGCTGCGTGCGGAGAACACGGCCTACGTGATCTTCACGTCGGGTTCGACGGGTCGTCCGAAGGGTGTTGCGGTTTCGCATGGCGCGATCGCGAATCAGTTGCAGTGGAAGGTCACCGAGTTCGGTCTCGATGCCGCCGATGCGATTCTGCTGAAGACCGCTGCCACCTTCGACCTTTCGGTGTGGGAGTTCTGGTCGGCCGCGGTGTGTGGTGGCCGACTTGTCATCGCCGCGCCCGATGGTCATCAGGACCCGGCCTACCTCAACGAGCTGATGGCTCGCGAGTGGGTGACCACGCTGCATGTGGTGCCGTCGATGCTCGACGCACTGACCAACGGCGATTTCCCCACCTCGCTGTGGCGGGTATTGGCGATCGGCGAGGCGCTGCCTGCCGGACTGGCGCAGCGCTTCCTGCGCGACTACCCCCGCGTCGAGCTGTTCAACCTGTACGGCCCGACCGAGGCCGCGGTGTCCATCACGAGCCACCGGGTCACCCGGAACGACCAGGCGTCGGTGCCTGTTGGCGCACCGGAGTGGAACAGCCAGGTCTTCGTGCTGGATTCGCGGCTGCGGCCGGTGCCGGTGGGTGTCTCCGGCGAGCTCTATCTGGCCGGTGCACAGCTGGCGCGGGGTTACTTCGGCCGGGCGGATCTGACCGCGGATCGGTTCGTGGCCAACCCGTTCCAGCCCGGTGTCCGGATGTATCGCACCGGTGACCTGGTGGCGTGGCAGGCCTCCGGTGAGCTGGAGTACCGGGGCCGCACCGACTTCCAGGTGAAGATCCGTGGTTTCCGCATCGAGCTCGCCGAGATCGAGGCCGCGCTGCTCGCACTGCCGGAGATCGCACAGACCGCCGTCATCGCCAAGTCGGATCCGCGCACCGGTGATCGCCTGATCGGCTACCTCGTCCCCGCGGGGACCGATGTCGATGTGGCACAGGTGAAGTCGGCGCTGACCGCTGGTTTGCCGTCGTACATGGTGCCCTCGGCGTTCGTGGTGCTCGAGGCGCTGCCGTTGAACGTGAACGGCAAGCTGGATCGAAAGGCGTTGCCGGAGCCGGAGTTCGAGGCTCAGGCGTTTCGTGCGCCGTCGACGCCGATCGAGGAGATCGTGGCGTCGGTGTATGCCGAGGTGCTCGGTGTGGAGCAGGTCGGCGCGGACGACGACTTCTTCGGTCTCGGCGGTAACTCGCTGCTGGCCACTCAGGTCGCCGCCCGCATCGGTGCCGCGCTGGATTCGCGGGTCCCCGTTCGTACTCTGTTCGAGGCGTCCACCGTCGCCGGTCTGGCGCGCAAGGTCGAACAGCACGCGGGCACCGGCGGCCGCAAGGCCCTCGTCGCAGGCCAACGCCCGGAACGGATTCCGCTGTCGCTGGCACAGCAGCGCATGTGGTTCCTGAACCAGTTCGACACCGGTTCCGCCGTCTACAACATCCCGGCCGCCATCCGCCTTTCCGGCGAGCTCGACGTCGCCGCGCTGCACTCGGCGGTGACCGACCTGGTCGGCCGCCACGAGATCCTGCGCACCACCTACCCGCAGACCGGGCAGGGACCGGTGCAGTCCATCGCCACGCAGGTACCGGTCGACCTCACTCCCGTGCGGATCGGCGCAGCGGAGGTGGCGGACGCGGTATACCGCACCGTCGCCGCAGGTTTCGACGTCACCACCGAGGTTCCGTTCCGCGCCAAGCTGTTCCAGGTCACCGACACCGCCGACTACGTCCTGGTCTTCGTGGCGCACCACATCAGCGCCGACGGCTGGTCCATGGGCCCGCTGACCCGCGACCTGATGCTGGCCTATGCCGCCCGCACCAGCGGCCAGGTTCCGGCCTGGGAGCCGCTTCCGGTCCAGTACGCGGACTACAGCATCTGGCAGCGCGACGTGCTCGGCGACGAGGACGACCCGCAAAGCCTGATCGCCAAGCAGGCCGACTACTGGCGCACCACGCTGGCCGCGCTGCCGGACGAACTGGCCATCCCCGCCGATCGTCCGCGACCCACGGCCGCCTCGTACCAGGGCGCGACGCTGGATCTCGAGATCGACGCGGACCTGCACGCCGCCCTCGACCGCGTTGCCAAGCAGCACAATTCGACCCTGTTCATGGTGGTGCACGCCGCACTCGCGGTGCTGCTCGCGCGGCTGTCCGGCACCACCGACATCGCCATCGGCACCCCGGTCGCCGGTCGCGGCGAGGCCGAACTCGACGACATGATCGGCATGTTCGTCAACACCCTGGTGCTGCGCAACGAGATCGCGCCGGGCTCCACCTTCGACGCGTTGCTCGCCGACGTGCGAGACACCGACGTCGCGGCCTTCGGCCACGCCGACCTGCCGTTCGAGCGCCTGGTCGAACTGCTCGACCCGGTCCGCTCGGCGGCCAGGCACCCGCTGTTCCAGGTGATGCTGGTCTTCCAGAACCTGGCCACGGCCTCGCTCGAACTGCCCGGTCTCACCGTGTCCGGCATTGATCCGCAGGTTCAGGTCGCCAAGTTCGACCTACAGCTCACCGTCGCGGAACAGCCGGACACCCAAGGCATGTCGGCGATCCTCAGCTACGCGACCGACCTGTTCGACGCCGCGACGGTGCAGAACTTCGCCGACCGGTTCCATCGCATCCTCACCGCGGTGGCCGCCGATGCCGCGGTAGTGGTGGGCGATATCGACATGCTCGCCGCCGGCGAAGCCGAACTCGTGCTGCACGAATGGAATTCACTCGGAGCCTGGGTGCCCGGTGCCACCCTGCCCGGCCTGATCGCCGATCAGGTCTGGCGCCGCCCCGACGCGGTCGCCATCCGCTTCGGTGACCGCACGCTGACCTTCCGCGAGCTGCAGCATCGCGCGAATCAGGTCGCCCGAGCACTGATCGCCCAGGGCGCGGGCCCGGAATCGCTGGTGGCCGTTGCGGTGCCACGCACCGAGGAGCTGCCGGTCGCCCTGCTCGGCGTGCTCGCGACCGGCGCCGCCTACCTGCCGATCGACTCCGCCTACCCGGCGCAGCGGCTGGAATTCATGCTCGCCGACGCCGCCCCGGTCTGCGTGCTGACCACGGCGGACGAGCGCGCCGCGGTGCCCACCGGTGACCTGCCCGTCGTCTTGTTCGAGGAGACAACGGCATTCGCCGACGCACCGATCCACGATGCCGACCGGCTCGCACCGCTGCACCCCGACAATCTGGCCTACGTCATCTACACGTCCGGTTCCACCGGCGTGCCGAAGGGCGTCGGCGTCGCGCACCGCAATGTCGTCGAACTGTTCGCGAACACCCAAACCCTGTTCCGCTTCGATGAACACGATGTCTGGACGCTGTTCCATTCCTTCGCGTTCGACTTCTCGGTGTGGGAACTGTGGTGCGGTCTCGCGCACGGCGGCTCGGTCGTGGTGGTCGACTATGTCACCTCGCGGTCGCCGGAACAGTTCCGCGAGTTGCTGATTCGCGAACGCGTGACCGTGCTGAACCAAACCCCGTCCGCCTTCTACCAATTGGTGGAGGCCGACCGGGCCGCCGACCCGGCTGAGCTGGCGCTTCGCTACGTCGTGTTCGGCGGCGAGGCCCTGGACCTGCGCAAGCTCGAGCGCTGGTACGAACGACACGGCGCGACAACTCGTTTGGTCAACATGTACGGCATCACCGAGACCACGGTGCACGTGTCGTTCCTGCCGCTGCGGGAGCGGGATCGGCACAACGCGGCCAGCGTCATCGGCCGCGCGATCCCCGGCCTGGACGCCTTTGTGCTCGACCCGCGCCTGCACCCGACTCCGCTCGACGTGCCGGGCGAGATCCACGTCGTCGGCGCGCAACTGTCTCGCGGTTACCTGGGCAAGCCGGGTCTCACCGCGGCCAGGTTCGTGGCAAACCCGTTCGGCGCGCCCGGTTCTCGCATGTACCGGACCGGCGACGTCGGCCGCTGGCGGGACCGCGGTGACAAGGCGCTCCTCGAATACGCCGGTCGCAGCGACCAGCAGGTGCAGCTGCGCGGCTTCCGCATCGAACTCGGCGAGATCGAGGCGGCGCTGGTGCGCTGCGACGGTGTGAATCAGGCCGTCGCACTGGTCCGTTCGGATTCACACGGCGACAGGCTCATCGGTTACGTCGTGTCCGACGGCGCCGCGATCATTGATCCGGCGACCGTCCGTTCCGAGGTCGGCCGGTTCCTCACCGGCTACATGGTCCCGGACGCGATCGTGGTGCTGGACGCGCTCCCGCTGACACCGAACGGCAAGCTCGACCAGAAGGCGCTGCCCGCACCGGAATTCGTCAGCGCGCGCGTTTTCCGCGCGCCGAGCACGCCGCTGGAGCAGACCATCGCCGCGGTCTTCGCCGACCTGCTCGGCGCCGAAACAGTCGGCCTCGACGACGATTTCTTCGCACTCGGCGGCAACTCGCTGCTGGCCGCGCAGGCCGTCGGCCGACTGCGCGACGCCGTCGGTGCGACGGTCAGCGTGCAGTGGTTCTTCACCGACGCCACGGTGGCCGGCCTCGCCGCACGGATCGACACGCAGGCAGCGGGGGAGACTGACCCGAACGCGGCGATGAACGTCCTGCTGCCGATCCGCACCGCGGGCGCCGCGGCACCGCTGTTCTGCCTGCACCCGATGTACGGCCTGGCCTGGAGCTACGCCGGGCTCACTCAGCACCTGCCCGCCGATCAGCCGATCTACGGCGTGCAGTCGCCTGCCCTGTCCGAGGACGGCGACCTGCCCGGCTCGATCGCCGAGCTGGCGCACCGCTACATCGCCGAGATCAGGACCGTGCAACCGCAGGGCCCGTACCGGCTGCTCGGCTGGTCGCTCGGTGGTGTGCTCGCGCACGCGATCGCCACCGAGTTGCAGGCCGCCGGCGAGCAGGTCGCGCTGCTGGCCATGATGGACAGCCACCCGAACCCCGACGTCGCGGGCTTCCGCGCGGCGGTGCGCGGCGCGCTGGCCGAACTCGGGCTCGGCGGCGACCTGATCGGGGCCGAGGACGACATCTACGACCTCAGCGACCAGGCGCTGGCCGCGCTGCACGCGATGATCCCGCCGGAATTGGTCGCCCTGACCCCCGAACGGTTGCGGCGGATCTATCGCAGCGCGGTCCGCTCGGCCGAACTGATCGCCGAGCATCGCCCAGGGGTGTTCGACGGCACGTTGGAGTACTTCAGCGCGGCGGTGGCCGACCCCGCGGATGTGCTTCGCGCCACGTCGACCGACTGGTCGCCGCACGTGACGGGCGCGGTGGTCGATCGGCCGGTCGGCGTGACGCACGCGCGGATGACCGCGCCGGAGGCACTGGCCGAGATCGGCGCGGAGCTGGCGATTCTGCTCGGTCGGCTGAGCTGAGCAGGTCCTGCCGACGTCGGGTCACCAATCGCGCGTTGGCAGGGAATAATCATTCCCGGCGCGCGTTTCGCGCGGTCGGATCGCGATCCGCGGTACGGATCGCACGGCCTGTGTTCGGCGTGAGCCGGTGGGGTCGGTAACGATGGGCATACGCGCGTTCGATGATCATGGGGGCGGGGAGCATCGAGGCGGGTTTGCGGCGACAACAGGCAGGGTGAGGCTTCTCCATGGTTCGGTCGGTCGGGCAGCGGTATGACGACGCGCGTGCAGCGGTGTGCGCGTGACCGAGCGCAGCGAGGGAGCCATGTTACAGCCCGCCTGGGGCATGACGGAGCCGAGCGCCAGCGAGGTGGAGTCATGACCCGACCGGCACGCGTTCGGCCGACCCGAACCAGGCGATCCAGAGTCACCACCCTGCCGCAGCTGATGGCGACCGCCGTCGAGGCGAACCCGAGCGGCATCGGCGTCGCGTTCGCCGACGCCACCGGCACCCTGGCGGAGCTGAGCTACGCCGAGCTCGATGACCGGTCGACCAGGCTGGCCCGACTACTCATCGGCCACGGTGTCGGGCCGGAGGACCTGGTGGCCGTCGGCATCCCGCGGTCGATCGACTCCGTGGTCGCGGTCTGGGCGGTGGCCAAGGCCGGTGCCGGTTTCGTGCCGGTGGATCCGAACTATCCGGCCGACCGGGTCGAGCACACGGTCGTCGACTCCGGCGCGGTCTTCGGACTGACCGTCGCCGCGGTGCGCGACGAGCTGCCGGACCGGCTGGACTGGCTCCCGATCGACACCGCCGACTGCGCGCGGCTGCTCGAGGAGTTCCCCGCCGATCCGGTGACCTACATCGACCGGGTGCGGCCGCTGCGTGCCGAACATCCGGCTTATGTGATCTATACGTCGGGCTCGACCGGCAAGCCCAAGGGTGTCGTCATCACTCAGGCCGGACTGTCGAGCTTCTGCGACGAACAGCGCGAGCGCTATCGGGTGACGAGCGATTCGCGGACTTTGCATTTCGCGTCGCCGTCCTTCGATGCCTCGGTGCTGGAGTTGCTGCTGGCGGTCGGCGGCGCGGCCACCATGGTGATCGTCGCGCCGACGGTGTTCGGCGGCGAGGAGCTCGCGGCGCTGATCCGCAGGGAAGGCGTGACGCATGCGTTCATCACGCCGGCCGCGCTGGCGTCGCTGGATCCGTTCGGGCTCGACGAGTTGCGCGTGGTGGTCGCGGGCGGCGAGGCCTGCCCGCCGGAGTTGGTGCGGCGCTGGGCCGCACCGGTTTCCGGTAAGCGGATCCGGGAGTTCTTCAACGGGTACGGGCCCACCGAGACCACGATCATGACGAATATCAGTGCGCCGCTTGCCCCGGACGCACCGGTGACCATCGGCGGGCCGATCCGCGCGATCACCGAATACGTGCTGGACGAGCAGTTGGTGCCGGTGGCCGGTGCGGCCGTCGGCGAGCTGTACGTCACCGGCGCGCAGCTGGCCAGGGGGTATCACGATCGAGCGGGGCTGACGGCGGCGCGGTTCGTCGCGAATCCGTTCGACGCCAACGGCTCCCGGTTGTATCGGACCGGCGACTTGGTCCGCTGGACTGGTTCGGGGGAGCTAGAGTATTTGGGCCGCAACGACTTCCAGGTGAAGATTCGTGGCTTCCGCATCGAGCTCGGAGAGATCGACGCGGTGCTCGCCGCGCATGAGACCGTCGACTTCGCGGTCACCGTCGGGCACGACCTCGACAGCGGTGCGACGATTCTCGTCTCGTACGTGCATTCCGCGCCCGGAATGGACGCCGACGCCGCCGAATTGGCCGCGGTCGCGGAGCAGAGCCTGCCCGCGCACATGGTGCCGACCGTGGTCATGGTGCTCGCCGCGATCCCGCTGACGCCGGTCGGCAAGCTGGACCGGGCCGCGCTGCCCTCGCCGCGCCTGCAGACCAAGGTGTTTCGCGCGCCGGTCGGTCCGCTGGAGGAACTGGTCGCCGATGTGTTCGCCGAGCTGCTCGGGCCCGGAGCCCCGGTGGGTGCCGACGACAACTTCTTCGAGCTCGGCGGCAATTCGCTCATCGCGACGCAGGCCGCCGCCCGGCTCGGCGCGGCCCTCACCGCGCGGGTGCCTGCCCGGCTGATCTTCGAAACACCAACGGTCGCCGGGCTTGCCGAGCGGATGGAGTCGTTGAAGGGCGCTGGCGATCGGCGTGCGCTCGCGCCCACCGAGCGGCCCGAGCACATTCCGCTGTCGCTGGCGCAGCAGCGGATGTGGTTCCTGAACCAGTTCGACACGGCGTCGGCGGCGAACAACATCCCGTTCGCCATCCGGCTGTCCGGCTCGTTGGATGTGTCGGCGTTGCAGGCCGCGATCACCGATGTGATCGAGCGGCACGAAACGCTGCGCACCGTGTATCCGGCCATCGACGGCGTCGGCTATCAGGTCATACTGCCTGCGGCGCAGGCCGTTCCGGATCTTGCGCCCAAGCCACTGGCCGAGCACGAGCTGGTGGACTGGTTGCGCGGGTTCGCGCTGACCGGCTTCGATGTCGCCGCCGAGGTGCCGCTGCGCATCGCGCTGGCCGAGTTGTCGCCCAGCGAGCATGTGGTCGTGGTGGTCGTGCACCACATCGCCGCCGACGGCGCCTCGGTCGCGCCGTTCCTGCGGGACCTGCTCGGCGCCTTCCTGTCCCGGCGCAACGGCGCACCGCCCGCGGTGCCGCCGCTGCCGGTGCAGTACGCCGACTACACGCTGTGGCAGCGTGAGGTCCTCGGCGACGAGCACGACCCGGAGTCGGTGGCCGCCGCGCAGATCGCGTACTGGCGCAATGCCCTGGCGGGCATCCCGGATCGGGTCGAACTGCCCGCGGACCGCCCGCGCCCGGCCGTCGCCACCGGCGGCGGCGCGGAGTACACCTTCGAGGTCACCGCCGAGGTGCATCGCGGGCTCATCGAGCTCGCCCAGCGCGCGGGCGCTTCGGAATTCATGGTGGTGCACGCCGCGTTCGCCGCACTGCTCGCCAGGCTCTCGGGCACCGATGACATCACCATCGGCACACCCGTGGCCGGTCGTGGTGAGCGGGAGCTCGACGGGCTCATCGGCATGTTCGTCAACACGCTGGTGTTGCGCACGCCGATCGATCCCGGTGCCTCGTTCCTCGAGTTGCTTGCCGCCACCAAAGAGACGGACCTGGCGGCGTTTTCGCATGCCGAGCTGCCGTTCGAGCGATTGGTCGAGGTGCTCGACCCGGTGCGCTCGCAGGCGCACCACCCGCTGTTCCAGGTGGCGCTGTTCTTCCAGAACATGAACAAGGCACAGGTCGAGCTGCCCGGATTGTCCGCGCAGGCGGTCGATTTCGACGGCGCGGTGGCCAAGTTCGATCTGCAGCTGACGGTCGTGCCCAAGGCGGAACAAGGGTTCTCGGCGCAGTTCACCTACGCCACGGACCTGTTCGACGAGGTGACGATCGCGGAGTTCGCGCAGCGCTTCGAGCGGTTGCTTACGGCGGCGGGCGCCGATCCGGAACGCGCGGTCGGTGAGATCGATCTGCTGGCACCGGCGGAGCTGGCGCGGATTCTGGTCGGCTGGAACGAGACCCGGTACGCGGTCGCCCCCGAGCTGTTGCTCGACGGCTATCGGCGGGCGGCGGCCGCGCATCCGGAGGCCGTCGCGGTGGTCTACGAAGGCACTGAGCTCACGTATGGCGAGTTCGATGGGCGGGTCAACCAGCTTGCTCGGTTGTTGATTTCGCAGGGTGTGGGTGCGGAGTCGTTGGTGGGTCTGGCGATTCGGCGTTCGCTGGATCTTGTTGTCGGTATGTATGCGATCGTGACGGCTGGTGGTGCGTATGTGCCGTTGGATCCGGATCATCCGGCCGAGCGGATCGCGCACATTCTCGATACCGCACAACCGACCTGCGTGGTGACCACGTCGGCGGACGCGATCGAGGTGCCGACCGGCACTGCGGTGTTGACCCTGGATACGGCCGATACCAACGCCTTTGACGGTGCCCCGGTCCGCCAGGAGGAACTGCTCCGGACGGTACTGCCGCAGCATCCGGCCTATGTCATCTTCACCTCGGGTTCGACGGGGCGGCCCAAGGGTGTCGCGATCTCGCACGCCGCGATCAACAATCAGCTCGAGTGGATGCTGGCGGAGTACCCACTCGGCACCGACGACGTGTACCTGCAGAAGACCGCGACCACGTTCGACGTGTCGCTGTGGGGCTTCTTCATGCCGCTGCGGGCCGGCGCGAAACTGGTCGTCGCCACCCACGACGGGCACCGCGATCCCGTATACGTCGCGGAAACCATTGCCGCACAGCGAGTAACGGTTACCGACTTCGTGCCGTCGATGCTGACCGTGTTCGCCGCGCACACCGCGGCGGACGCCTGCCCGACGCTGCGGGACGTCTTCGTGATCGGCGAGGCGTTGCCGCCGGAGACCGTCGGCGCGTTCCGCGCGGTGTCGGCCGCGCGGGTGCACAACCTCTACGGCCCGACCGAGGCCGCCGTGTCGGTGACCTACTGGACCGCCGACGGCTCGGATACCCGCTCGGTGCCGATCGGCCTGCCGCAGTGGAACACCCAGGTCTACGTGCTCGACGCTCGGCTGCGCCCGGTGCCCGCCGGGGTGCCCGGTGAGCTGTACCTCGCCGGTGATCAGCTGGCGCGCGGCTACGTCCGGCGACCGGACCTGACCTCGGATCGTTTTGTGGCCGACCCCTTCGGCTTCGGCGAGCGCATGTACCGCACCGGCGACCTGGTGGTATGGCGCGATACCACGGCAGGTCGCTCGCATCGGCTGGACTACATCGGGCGCACCGACTTCCAGGTGAAGTTCCGCGGTCAGCGCATCGAACTCGGCGAGATCGAAACGGCGTTGCTCGCCCAGCCTTCGGTGAACCAAGCGGTGGCGCTGGTCAGCCAGTCGACGCTGGGCGATCAGCTGGTGGCCTACGTCGTTGCCGCGCCGGGGCATTCCATCGAGCAGCCGGAATTGCTCGCGGCGATCGCGGAAACGCTGCCCGCTTACATGATGCCGACCGCGCTCATCGAGTTGGACGCCTTCCCGCTGAACCCGAGCGGAAAGCTGGACCGCAAGGCGCTGCCCGAACCAACCTTCACCGCGCGCGAATTCCGCGCGCCCGCAACGCCGGTCGAGGAGATCGTCGCCGGGGTGTTCAGTGAGGTACTCGGGCTCGACCGGGTCGGTGCCGACGATGATTTCTTCGCCCTCGGTGGCAACTCGCTGGTCGCCACCCGGCTGGTGGCGCGGCTCGGTGCCGCGGTAGACGCCAAGGTTCCGGTGCGCACGCTGTTCGAGACGCCGACGGTGCAGTCGCTGGCCGCCGCCATCGAATCCAGGACGCACGACGAGCGGGGCATCCTGCTCGGCAGCATCGACCGGCCAGAACAATTGCCGTTGTCGCTGGCACAGCGGCGGATGTGGTTCCTGAACCGATTCGACCAGGCCGACGGTGATGACGCGGCGGTGGGCTCGGCCGCCTACAACTTGCCGTTTGCTCTGCGGCTCACCGGTGCGCTGGATGTCGCGGCACTCGGCGCGGCCCTCGACGACGTGGTGAGCAGGCACGAGGTGCTGCGCACCGTGTACCCGGAGAGCGCCGACGGTCCGGTGCAGGTGGTGCTGCCCGCGAGCCTGGTGACCCTGGACGCCACCGCCCACCCGGTCGCCGCGGCCGAGGTACCCGGCGAGGTGTACGCCTTGGCGTCGACACCGTTCGACGTGACCGACGAGGTGCCGGTGCGCGTTCGACTGCTCGAAATCACCGACGGCACAGCGGGATCGGACTATGTGCTCGCGGTGGTGGTGCACCACATCGCGGCGGACGCCTCCTCGATGGGCCCGCTGGTGCGCGACGTGATGATCGCCTACGCCGCGCGGACCGCGGGCGAGGCGCCCGGCTGGGATCCGTTGCGGGTGCAATACGCCGACTATGCGCTGTGGCAGCGTGCGGTGCTCGGCGACGAGACCGACCCGGAATCGATCGCCGCGCAGCAGATCGGGTTCTGGCGCAAGCAACTCGCGGGATTGCCGGACCTGCTGGAGTTGCCGACGGACCGGCCGCGCCCCGCGATCGCGTCGATGGCCGGTGCGCGAGTGGACGTGCGGATCGACGCCGCCACGCACGCTGGTCTCGTGGAACTCGCGCGCGCACATGGCGCGACGTTGTTCATGGTGGTGCACACCGCGCTCGCGGTGCTGCTCGCCCGGCTGTCGGGTTCCGGCGACATCGCCATCGGCACCCCGGTAGCCGGCCGGGGCGAGCGCGAGCTCGACGACCTGATCGGCATGTTCGTCAACACGGTGATCTTCCGGGCCACCTTCGACGGCGGCGAAGCGTTCACCGATGTGCTTGCCCGGCAACGCGATACCGACCTTCAGGCGTTCGCGCACGCGGACATCCCGTTCGAGCGGTTGGTGGAGGTGCTCAACCCGCCACGTTCGACCGCGCATCATCCGTTGTTCCAGGTGGGCTTGTCGTTCCAGAACATCGCCCGCGCCGCGCTCGAGCTGCCCGGCCTCGCCGTGGCCGGTGTCGACGCGGATCTCGATGTGTCGCAGTTCGATCTGCACCTCATCGTCGGGGACAGCTATGACGAGTCGGGCACGCCGACCGGCATCGGCGGGTTCTTCACCTACGCCACCGACCTTTTCGACGCCGCGACGGTGCAGAGCTTCGCCGACCGGCTGTCGCGGATCCTCGCCGCCGTCGTCGCCGACGCCGCCACCCCGGTCGGCGATATCGACCTGCTCGCGGCCGACGAACGCGACGCGGTGCTGGTCCGGTGGAACGACACCGCGCACCCGATCGATGCCGCCGCGACGCTGCCGTGGTTCCTGCGGCGGGCGGTGCTGGCCGCGGCACCCGAGGCCGTCGCCGTGGTGGCCGACCTGCCCAACGGCGCCCGGCACGAGCTGAACTACGTCGAGCTCGACACCCAGGTGAATCGTCTTGCCCGCTACCTGATCTCGATCGGCGTCGGACCGGAATCGCGGGTGGCCCTTGCCTTCCGCCGTTCGGTGGACCTGGTCGTCGCGATGTACGCGGTCGCCAAAGCCGGTGGCGCGTATGTGCCGGTCGACCCGGACCAGGCCGCCGAGCGCACCGAGTACATCCTCCGGGCCGCGGCACCGGTGTGCGTGCTGACCAACGCGGACGCGGACTTCGACACCGAGGCGGCGCCCTTGGTGCCCATCGACGAGCTCGTACTCGGTTCCTTCGCGAGCGCGCCGCTCGCGGACACCGAGCGCGTCGCGCCGTTGCGGCCCGAGAACACCGCGTACGTGATCTTCACGTCGGGCTCGACCGGCCGCCCGAAGGGTGTCGCCGTCTCGCACGCCGCCATCGCGAACCAGTTGCAGTGGAAGACAGCCGAATTCGGGCTGTCCGACGACGATGCCGTGCTGCTCAAGACCGCGGCGACCTTCGACCTCTCGGTATGGGAGTTCTGGTCGGCGGTGGTCTGCGCGGGCAAGCTGGTGATCGCGGCGCCGGACGGGCATCGTGATCCGGCCTACCTCAACGACCTGATCGCCAGGGAGGCGGTGACGACGCTGCACGTCGTCCCGTCCATGCTGGACGCGCTGCTGGTGCACACCGGCACCGACGCCACGCCGGAACCGTCCCCGCTGCGGCGCGTGCTCGCCATCGGTGAGGCGCTACCCGCCGCGCTGGCCCAGCGGTTCGTGACGGCGCACCCAGACGTGTTGCTGGACAACCTGTACGGCCCGACCGAAGCCGCGGTGTCGATCACGCGTCATCGGGTGACCGAGACCGACCAGAGCTCCGTGCCGATCGGCGCACCCGAGTGGAACAGTCAGGTCTATGTGCTCGACGGTCGACTCCGCCCGGTGCCGATCGGCATCTTCGGCGAGTTGTATCTGGCGGGTGGTCAGCTGGCGCTCGGCTACTTCGGTCGCGCGGATCTGACCGCGGACCGGTTCGTGGCCAACCCGTTCCAGCCCGGCACGCGGATGTACCGGACCGGTGACCTGGTTGCCTGGAACCGCTACGGCGAGCTGGAATACCAGGGCCGCACCGATTTCCAGGTGAAGATCCGTGGTTTCCGGATCGAGCTCGGTGAGATCGAGGCCGCGCTGCTCGCGCTGCCGGAGATCGCGCAGACCGCGGTGGTCGCCAAGTCCGATCCCAAGACCGGTGATCGCCTGGTGGCCTATCTGGTCGCCGCCGAACCCGGCGCGCCGGCGGGGCCTGCCTCGTCGTTCGCCGTCCAGGCCGCCGCCTTCGCCGCGCAAGCCGCCGCCGAGGCGGGGCTGCCCGACGATGCCGCCGGTCTCGATGTGGCACAGGTGAAGTCGGCGCTGAGCGCGGCGCTGCCGTCGTACATGGTGCCGTCGGCGTTCGTGGTGCTGGACGCCCTGCCGCGCACCGTGCACGGCAAGTTGGACCGGAAGGCGTTGCCGGAGCCCGAATTCGAGGCACTGGCATTCCGCGCGCCGTCGACGCCCATCGAAGAGATCGTGGCGTCGGTCTTCGCCGAGGTGCTCGGTGTCGAGCGCGTCGGCGCCGACGATGATTTCTTCGCACTCGGCGGCAACTCGCTGCTGGCGACCCAGGTCGCCGCGCGGATCGGTGCGGCACTCGATTCGCGGGTCCCCGTGCGCGCCCTCTTCGAGGCGTCCACCGTCGCCGGACTCGCGGTCAAGGTCGAGCACACCACGAGCGAGCACACCCGCAACCCGCTTGTCGCGCAGCCGCGCCCCGACCACATTCCGCTGTCCTCCGCCCAGCAGCGGATGTGGTTCCTCAACCAGTTCGACACCGCCGCCGCCGTCTACAACATCCCGGCCGCCATCCGGCTGTCCGGCGATCTGGATGTCGACGCGTTGCAGCAGGCCGTCGCCGATCTCGTCGCGCGCCACGAAATCATGCGCACCGTGTACCCGGAGACCTTGGCCGGGCCGGAGCAGCGCATTCTTGCGCCGCACGAGGTTTCGGTGGATCTGGCGCCCGCGCAGATCGGCGAGGAACGCGTCGCGCACGAGGTGCAGCGCATCGTCTCCGCCGGTTTCGACGTCACCATGGAGGTGCCGTTTCGCGCCAGGCTGTTCCAGCTCGCCGGCAGCGAATACGTGCTGGTGTTCGTCGCGCATCACATCAGCGCCGACGGCTGGTCGATGGGCCCGCTCACCCGAGACCTGATGCTGGCCTACGCCGCTCGCAGCGGCGGCGAGGCGCCGTCCTGGGCTCCGCTGCCGATCCAATACGCCGACTACGCGCTGTGGCAGCGCAGCGTGCTCGGCAGCGACGACGATCCCGAGTCGCTGGCGGGCGCCCAACTCGCCTACTGGACAACCGAACTCGCCGATCTGCCGGACGAGCTGAACCTGCCGACCGACCGGCCCCGTCCGATGGCGCAGAGTTTCGCCGGTGGCAAAACGGATTTCGTCGTCGACGCCGACGTGCATGCCGCGCTGGTCGGGTTGGCCAAGCAGCACAACGCCACCCTGTTCATGGTCGTGCACACCGCGCTCGCGGTGTTCCTCGCCCGGATGTCCGGCACCGAGGACGTCGCCATCGGCACCCCGATCGCGGGCCGCGGCGAGGCCGAACTCGACGATCTGATCGGCATGTTCGTCAACACGCTGGTCTTGCGCACCAGGGTCGCGGCCGACCTCGGCTTCGCCGAGTTGCTCGCCGATAATCGGGAGACCGACCTGCGGGCCTTCGCCAACGCGGACACTCCGTTCGAGCGGTTGGTCGAGGTGCTCGATCCGGAGCGCTCCGTGGGTCGGCATCCGCTGTTCCAGGTGGCGCTGTCCTTCGAAAACCTCGCTGCGACAAGCTTCGAACTGCCCGGCCTCAACTTCGCCGCGCTCGACCCGGCGGCCGACACCGCCAAGTTCGATCTGCTGCTGACCATGCGCGAGCAGCGGACCGAAGCGGGTGCCGAGGCCGGCCTAGCCGCCGAATTCACCTATGCCCGTGACCTGTTCGACGAGCAGACGGTCACCGAGTTCGGCCGCCGATTCCGCGACATCCTGGCCGCCGTCGCTCAGGACCCCGGCATCGCGGTCGGCGACCTGGAGATCCTGGACGAGTCCGAGCGCGCCGACCTGGTCTCCCGCGCGGGTGCCGAGGCCGCCGCGCCGCGCAGCCTGCCGGAACTGATGGCCTCCGCGGTCACCAGGAACCCCACCGGCGCCGCCCTCGTCGTCGGCGGCCGTTCCTTCAGCTACGTCGAACTCGATGCCGCCTCTTCGCAATTGGCGCGCACGCTGATCGATCGCGGTGCGGGCCCTGACGTCCTGATCGCGCTGGCGATCCGGCGCTCGGTCGAGTCTTTACTCGCGCTGTGGGCGATCGCCAAGACCGGTGCGGCGATCGTGCCGATCGACCCGACCTACCCTGCCGACCGCATCGCGCACATGGTGGCCGATTCCGGTGCGGCACTGGGCGTGACGCTCACCGCCGAGCTCGGCGGCCTGCCCACGATGGCGGGTGGCCGTCCCTGGTTCGTGCTCGACGACCGCGACTTCACCTTCGACGTCGCGTCCCGGTCGGACCGGCCCATCAGCCTCACCGAACGCCACGGCCCGATCCGGAGCACCAACGCCGCGTACGTCATCTACACGTCGGGCTCCACCGGGTTGCCCAAGGGTGTCGTTGTCACGCACGCGGGTCTGGCCAACTTCAGTGCCGAGCAGGTCGAACGGTACGAGCTCGACCAGTCCACGCGCGCACTGGCTTTCGCGTCCCCCTCGTTCGACGCCTCGATGCTGGAGCTGCTGCTCGCGCTCGGCTCGGCGGGCGCGCTGGTGGTCGCGCCGCCGCAGACCTTCGGCGGCGACGAACTGGCCGAACTGATCCAGGCCGAAGGGGTGACGCACGCCTTCCTCACCCCGTCCGTGCTCGCCTCGCTCGACCAGGACGCCCTGTCCGGCATGCGGGCCATCGTGGCCGGCGGCGAAGCGGTGCCCGCCGACCTGGTCGACAAGTGGGCAGGCGCCGAGAACCGGAGCTTCCACAACGGTTACGGCCCCACCGAGACCACGATCATGACCAACATCAGCGACCCGCTGCGGCCGGGCGAGCCGGTCACCATCGGCGGCCCGATCCGCGGCATGCGTTCGCTGGTGCTCGACCGCAGGCTGCGGCCGGTGCCCGAAGGTGTTGCGGGCGAGCTGTATCTGGGCGGCATCCAGCTGGCCCGCGGCTACCACGCCAGGTCGGGCCTCACCGCGGCTCGGTTCGTCGCCGACCCGTACGGCAGGCCCGGCGAGCGGCTCTATCGCACCGGTGACGTAGTGCGATGGCTGCCGGCATCGCGAAGCGATTCGATGAGGGGCGGTGGCCGGATCGCGGGTGGGCCCCGCGGTGGCGCTGAGCCGGTGGTGGAGTACGTGGGCCGCAACGACTTCCAGGTGAAGGTGCGCGGTTTCCGCATCGAGCTCGGCGAGATCGATGCGGCACTGACCGCGCAGCCCGGTGTCGAGTTCGCGGCCACCCTCGGCCGTGAATCCGGTGCGGGCGCAACGATGCTGGTCTCCTACGTACTGCCCGCCAAGGGCGCGACACTCGACGTCGCGACGCTGACCGAACAGCTCGGCACCACGTTGCCGGAGTACATGGTGCCGACGGCCATCGTGGTGCTGGACGAGATCCCGCTGACGCCGGTCGGCAAGCTGGATCGGCGCGCACTGCCCGAACCGGCCATCGAGACCACCGCGTACCGCGCGCCGCAGACCAAGGCGGAATTGACCATCGCCGAGGTGATCGGCGAGGTGCTCGGCATCGAACGGGTCGGGCTCGACGACGACTTCTTCGCCCTCGGCGGCGACAGCATCGTCTCCATCCAAGTGGTGTCGCGCTCCCGTGGTCGCGGCGTGACCTTCACGCCGCGTGACGTTTTCGAGTCGCGCACCGTCGCCGCGCTGGCCAAGGCCGCCGTGGTGGAGGACGGGCCGGGCGACGAGTCCGGCGACCTGCCGTTGACGCCGCACGCGGCGCGGCTGCTAGAAACCGGGGTCGAGGTCCGGGCCATCGCGCTGGACGTGCCGGAAAGCTGCGCCGTCGAGGCGGTGCACACCGCGGTCGGCAAGGTGCTCGAGCAGCATCCGATGCTGTGGGTGCGGCTCGACCGCGAGGGTGACACTCCGGTGCTGCGGATCCCGCCCGCCGACGAACGCACCGGCGAGGCGTTCCGCCGCCTCGACGCGCAGGGCGGCGAAACCACCCTGCCCATCGACGATGTGGTGCAGGCGGCCGCCGCTGCCCTCGATCCCGAGCAGGGCCGCAACATCCACTTCGTGCTGACCGGCGGGCCGGAGGGCCGGTCGACGCTGATCGTCGTCGCCAACGGCCTTGTCGTGGACGATATCTCGTGGCGGACCATTGTCGATCAACTGACCGCCGCGTGGAGCCGCGGCCGGCACGCCGCCCCCGCCGCGCCGGAGTCCGGCCTCGGCGTGCTCATCCGCGCGCTCTCGGCCAAGGCCCACGATCTGCGGACCGTCGGCGAGCTGGGCTGGTGGGAGCGAATTTTGGCGACCGTCCCGGAGGGCACCGTCGCCGACGGCCGCGATCTGCGGGCGCGCAGCCGGGTCTCGCTGGCCATCACCGCGGAAGGCGCCGCCGCGGTCGCGGCTGCCGCGGCGGCCTATCACGCCACCGTGGACGACGTCCTGCTCACCGCGGTCGCGCTGGCACTGCAGACGTCGGCGGGCGAACCCGTCACGCGCGCCCTCGGTTCGGTGATCCGGCTCTCCGCCGACGAGCGTTCCGCGACCAACGCCGACGAGAACATGGTCGGCGGCTTCACCACGGAGTTCCCGCTTCCCTTGCGGCTCACCAGGATCGATGCCGACGACGCACTGGTCGGCGGTCCGGCCGCCGGTGCCGCGCTCGCGCAGATCAAGGAGCTGCGCCGCTCGGTGCCCTCGCACGGTGTCGGCTACGGCCTGCTGCGTTACCTCAACGCGGACACCGCCGCCGAACTGAGCGAGCTCGGCCGTGGCCGATTCGCATTGCGCTATCGGGATCTTCGCCCGGCCCGGGTGCACACCGACACCATGGCCGAGGACCTGCTGCTCGACCTCACCGTCGACGCCGCCGATGACGGCCTGGTCGCCCGTTTCGACTACGCCTCCGCCGTATTCGCCGGTGAAGCGGTGAAAAACTTTGCCGAGCACTGGATCTACGCGCTGGGCGGGCTAGCCGAACACGGCCTGCGCACGGACGGAGTTACCTTCACGCCGTCGGACTTCACGCTCGTTCGGCTGAAGCAGCCCGATATCGACCGCCTCACCACCACCTACCCGAACCTGACCGATGTGTGGCCGGTGACGCCGCTGCAGTCCGGCATGCTGTTCCACGCGCTGCTCGCCGAATCCTCGGTGGACGTCTACACCACCCAGTTCGTGCTCGACCTCGGCGGCGACGTGCACCCCGGCCGGATGCACGCGGCCGCACAGGCGGTGCTGGATCGGCACGACAACCTGCGCGTCGCCTTCGCTGAAGACGCCGCGGGCAATCCGCTGCAGATCGTGCAGGACTCGCTCGAAGTGCCTTGGCGGATCATCGATCTCGGCCAGCTCGCGCCCGAAGCCGCGGCGCAGGAACTGGCCGACATCAAGGCGGCCGACCTCGCCGATCACTTCGACATGCGGACCGCGCCGCTGCTGCGCTTCGCGCTGATCCGCTCGTCCGACGACGCCTTCCACCTGCTGGTGACCAGCCATCACATCCTGATCGACGGCTGGTCGATGCCGCTGCTGATGAAGGACCTGCTGACGCTGTACGCGCTCGGCGGCAATTCCCGGCATCTGCCCAAGGTGCCGTCCTATCGCGGCTACCTGGCCTGGCTGGTGGCGCAGAAGGCCGACTCGGCACGCGAAGCCTGGCGCACCGCGCTCACCGGCATCACCGAGCCGACGCCGCTGGCACCGGTCGATCCGGGCCGCGAAATCTCGGCCGGGGTCGGCGAAGTCGGCTTCGAGCTGGCGCAGTCCGACACCACCGCCCTCACCCGGCTCGCCTCGGGCCTCGGCGTCACGGTGAACACGGTGGTGCAGGCGGCCTGGGGTCTGCTGATCGGCCGCAGTGTCGATCGCGACGATGTGGTGTTCGGTGCCACCGTGTCCGGCAGGCCGCCGCAGCTGGACGGCGTCGAGAGCATGGTCGGGCTGTTCCTCAACGCGATCCCGGTGCGGGTGCGGCTCGGTGCCACCGACACGCTCGGTGGGCTGCTGCGCCAGCTGCAGGGTGAGCAGGCCGGGCTGCTGGACCACCACTACCTCGGGCTGAGCGATATCCAGGAAACCATCGGCGTGGAAGGGCTTTTCGACTCCCTCGTGGTGTTCGAATCGTTCCCCGTCGACCGGGACGGCCTGGACAAGGCCAGCGACATCGACGGCCTGAGCGTCACCGGCGTCGGCGCGGTCAACGGCACTCACTACCCGCTCACCATCATGGTGGTGCTGGACAGTCAGCTACGCGTGTCGGTGAAATACCTGCGCGACCTCTTCGACGAGGCGGCGGCACAGGCACTCGCGCAACGGCTTTCGGTGTTGATCCGTCGCTTCGTGACCAACCCGCAGGCCCGCATCGCCGATATCGATGTGCTGCTCGACAGCGAACGCGCCCAGCTGGCCGCCCGCAACGCCACCGCGGTGCCGGACCTGCTGGACGACGCGACGCTGCTGACCCTGTTCGACGCGCAGGTGGCGCGCACGCCGGACGCGCCTGCGGTGCGCTACGGCGATGTCACGCTCAGCTACGCCGACCTCGACCTGCGCTCGCGGGCACTGGCCGGGGAAATCGCCCGGTGGGGCATCGGCGCGGAATCGCGGGTCGGCGTGGCCATGCGGCGCGGCATCGACCTGGTCGTCACCATCTACGGCGTGCTGCGGGCCGGGGCGGGCTACCTGCCGATCGACCCGGATCACCCGGCCGAACGCAACGAGTACGTGCTGGCCAGTGCCAACCCGGCCTGCGTGCTGACCACCAGCGCCGACGCTTTCGTGACCGACACCGATATCGCGGTCGTCGCGGTGGACACGCTCTACCTGCCGCTGGAGTCGGTCGCGTTCACCGACACCGACGTGCACCCGGACAACGTCGCCTATGTCATCTACACCTCCGGTTCCACCGGCCGTCCCAAGGGCGTGGTGATCACCCACCGGCAGATGGTCAACCAGTTCCGCTGGGCGCAGTGGACCTATCCGCACGATGGCAATGACGTGGTGCTGCACAAGACGCCGATCACCTTCGACATCTCCACCTGGGAGTTGTTCTGGCCGTTGCAGACCGGCGCCTCGATCGTCGTCGCCGAACCCGACGGCCATCGCGATCCGGCGTACCTGGCCAAGACGATTGCCGAAAATGCCGTCAGCACGGTGCATTTCGTGCCCTCGATGCTGGACGCCTTCTTGGTGCCGGAATTGACGGAGTTCCCGAGCCTGCGTCGCGTGTTCGTGGCGGGCGAGGCGCTCACCGCGGAGACCGTGGCATCGTTCGCCGCCGCCCTATCGGATACCGGCCTGATCAACTGGTACGGGCCCGCAGAGGCGACGGTGGTCACCGACTATCCGGTGGAAGACGTTGCCGCGGTGCCGGTTCCGATCGGCACACCGGTCGCCAACACCCAGGTGCATGTGCTCGATCGGCAGCTGTGCCCGGTGCCGCCGGGCGCGGCAGGCGAGCTGTACGTCGCGGGCGTTCAGCTGGCTCGCGGCTATCTCGGTGCCCCGGCCCTCACCGCGGAGCGTTTCGTCGCGCAGGAGGGCGGTGCGCGCCTCTATCGCACCGGTGACATCGTCCGCTGGCGCGGCGGCGCACTGGAGTACTTGGGCCGCAGCGACTTCCAGGTGAAGCTGCGCGGCCAGCGAATCGAGCTCGGTGAGATCGAGACCGTGCTGCTCGCCCTCGATTCGGTGCGGCACGCCGCCGTCTCCCTGGTCAGCGGCACCGCAGGCGACCGGCTCGTCGCTTACCTGGTCGCCATGCCGGGGGAGACCATCGACCAAACCGCGGCGCTGCTGCACGCGCGTGCTTCGCTGCCCTCCTACATGGTGCCGTCGGCGTTCCTGGTCCTGGACGCGTTGCCGCTCAACGCAAGCGGCAAGCTCGACCGTAAAGCGCTCCCGGTCCCGGACCTGGCCGCGCGCCCGTACCGGCCGCCGACCACGCCGCTGGAGCGGACCATCGTCGAGGTCTTCGCCGAGATCCTGGCTGTCGACCGGGTCGGCCTCGACGACGACTTCTTCGATCTGGGTGGCAATTCGCTGGTCGCGACCCGCGCGGTCAGCCGGTTGCGCACGCTCACCGGTGCCGAGGTCAGGGTGCAGTGGTTCTTCACCGACTCCACCCCGGGCGCGCTGGCCACCCGCATCCTGGCCGCGCTGGCCGGTGACCACGACTACGACCTCGACTCGAACGCCGCGCTCGGTGTGCTGCTGCCCATCCGCACCAGGGTGCCGCACGACATGGCCGCCGCCGAGCCGCTGTTCTGCATCCACCCGATGTACGGATTGTCTTGGTGCTACGCCGGTTTGGCTCGTTACGTGCCTGCCAGCAGGCCGATCTTCGGCCTGCAGTCACCCGCGCTGACGGAGGACGGCTACCTGCCCGCATCGCTGGCCGAGATGGCTGCCCGGTACGTGGCGGAGATCCGGGCCGTGCAAGCGCACGGCCCGTACCGGCTGCTCGGCTGGTCGCTCGGCGGCGTGCTCGCGCACGCCATCGCGACCGAATTGCAGGCCGCGGGTGAGCAGGTCGCGCTGCTCGCCATGCTGGACAGTCATCCTGACATCGACGTCACCGACTTCCGTGCGGCGATTCGCGAGGCACTCAGCGAGCTCGGTATCGGCTCGGCACTTGCGGCGGGCACGGCGAGCGTAACCACGGAGGGACCCGCGAATACCGTCATAGACGCGGTTGCGTTGCTGCCAAGCGACGGCGACATTCACGACCTCAGCGACGAGGCACTCGCCGCGCTGCACGCCACCATCCCGCCGGACATGGCCGTGCTCACCCCGGAGCGGGTGCGCCGGATCTACCGCAGCGCGGTGCGTTCGGCCGAGCTCATCGCCGAACATCGCCCAGAGGTGTTCCACGGCAGGCTCGATTACTACAGCGCGGCGGGCCACGACACCGCGGCAGCCGGCTGGCAACCATTCGTCGACGGCCGTGTCGAAGATCACCCGATCGGCGTCGCGCACGATCAGATGACCACGCCGGAGGCGCTGGCCGAGATCGGTCCGAGCCTGTCCGAGCTGCTCGATCCGCGGGCGCACTAGGTGCGGCCTCGCGCATACGCGGCTCGCGAGCGCTCGGCGCGACCGAAGGTGGGTCGGGCGCGCGAAGATCGGGGTTGCTCAGGCATGATGGGCAACGCTGCGGTAACGATCACCTCTTTTGCCACGACTCCATACCCCGTATGGTCTGCCGTGGCGTGTTCAGGGCATCCGCCGCAGGTGCGTAGGGAATGCAGATGGAATCTCGAGACGAAGCGAAGGTGCGAAATTGATACGTCGACAGACCCGGCGCAGCGGCCTGCGTGCCGCAGCGGCGATCGCGGCCACTGCGGTCCTTGCGGGAATGATGACCGGCCTCGGCGTTACCACCGCCTCTGCCGCTGATCCGATCATCGATGGCAAGAGTCTGCTCGCCAATCCGACCGCACCCGACGGCTCGAAGATCACCAAGGCCGAATACAAGGATGCGCGCAACATTCGGCTGTACGTGTACTCCGCGGCGATGGACCAGAAGGTCATCATCGACGTGCAGCGCCCGGCCGACGCCTCGGTGCCGCGTCCGGCCCTGTACCTGCTCAACGGTGCGGGCGGCGGTCAGGACGACGCGTCCTGGCAGGCGAAGACCGACGCGCTGCAGTTCCTTTCGGACAAGAACGTCAACGTGATCCAGCCGATCGGTGGCAAGTGGAGCTACTACACCGACTGGATCAAGGACGACCCGACGCTCGGCCGCAACAAGTGGAAGACCTTCTTCACCGAGGAGCTGCCGCCGCTGGTCGACGGCGCGCTCGGCACTAATGGCGTGAACGCGATCTCGGGTCTGTCCACCTCGGGCACCACCGTGCTCGCGCTGCCGATCGCCAAGCCCGGCCTGTACAAGGCGGCCGCGGCCTACAGTGGCTGCGCGCAGACCAGTGACCCGGTCGGTTCGGAGTTCGTCAAGCTCACCGTCGAGACCTGGGGCGGTGGCAACACCGACAACATGTGGGGCCCGCAGGGTTCGCCGGAGTGGGCGGCCAACGATCCGTACGTGCATGCCGAGGGCCTGCGCGGACTGGACCTCTACATCTCGACCGGCAACGGTCTGCCCGGCCAGTACGACACCCTCGACGGCAAGTACGCGCTCCCCGGCGCCTACGGTCTGGCCAACCAGATCATCATCGGCGGCGTGATCGAGGCAGGCACCAACTACTGCACCAACAACCTCCGGGGGAAGCTGGACTCGCTGGGCATCCCGGCGACCTACAACTTCCGCAACTCCGGCACCCACTCGTGGGGCTACTGGCGCGACGAGTTCCAGCTGTCGTGGCCGGTCCTGGCCCACGGCCTGGGCATCTAGCGACCCACTAAATACCGACCGACCGCCTGGTTATACCTTTGGGTATGACCAGGCGGTCGGCTTTTATGGGTAGAGCTAACGAAAAAGTTCGGGGACCCGTAAAATCTTGTTCCGTGAGTACCACCTTGGCTGAGTCCGCTAGATCTGCGTCCCAGCGGGCCCGTGCGGCCAGCCTGCTACTCGGCCCAGCCTTCGTGGCCGCGATCGCTTATGTCGATCCCGGCAATGTGGCGTCCAACATCAGCGCGGGTGCGAAGTTCGGGTACCTGCTCGTGTGGGTCATCGTGATGGCCAACGTGATGGCGGGGCTCGTCCAATACCTTTCGGCCAAGCTGGGATTGGTGACCGGCATGTCGCTGCCGGAGGCGGTGCGCGAGCGGTCGGGCCGGTCGACCCGGCTGGCCTACTGGGGGCAGGCCGAGACCGTCGCGATGGCCACCGACCTGGCCGAGGTGGTCGGCGGCGCGATCGCGCTCAACCTGTTGTTCCAGCTGCCGCTGCTGGTCGGCGGCGTGATCACCGGTGTGGTGTCGATGGGTTTGCTGCTGGTGCAGGACCGGCGCGGGCAGCGGCCGTTCGAGCGGGTGATCACCGGGTTGCTCGCGGTGATCGCGATCGGCTTCCTCGCCAGCCTGTTCATCTCGCCGCCCTCGGTCGGCGGCACCCTCGGCGGACTGCTGCCCCGGTTCCAGGGCGCCGAGAGTGTGCTGCTCGCCGCGGCCATGATCGGCGCGACGGTCATGCCGCACGCGGTGTACCTGCACTCCGGCCTGGCCAGGGACCGGCACGGCCATCCGGCGCCCGGACCGCTGCGTGCCCGCCTGCTGAAGATCACCAAAATCGATGTCGTGCTCGCAATGGTGCTGGCAGGCACGGTCAACCTGGCAATGCTGCTGATGGCGGCAAACACGTTGCGCGACCGCGAGATCGAGACGCTACAAGACGCGCACACCGCCGTCGGCGACGCCCTCGGCCCCGTCGCCGCACTGCTGCTCGCCATCGCCCTACTCGCCTCCGGCCTAGCCTCGACCTCCGTAGGCGCCTACGCGGGCGCGATGATCATGCAGGGCCTACTACGCCGCCACATCCCACTACTAGTGCGCCGAGTGATCACCCTCATCCCCGCCCTGGCCATCCTCGCCGCCGGCGTCGATCCCACCCGCGCCCTGATCATCTCCCAGGTAGTGCTGTCCTTCGGCATCCCCTTCGCCCTGATCCCCCTAGTACGTTTCACCAGCGACCGAGTCCTGATGGGCGCCAACGTCAACCACCGCATCACCACCGCCCTGGCCTGGCTGATAGCCGCCATAATCTCAGTACTCAACATCGTGCTGATCTACCTGACAATCACCGCCGCTTGAACCCGAACGACCCACAGAAGACGGAATCCGGGCCGGCGAGCTCGCGGGCGTGACCACTGGCTGTGGTGACGGAAGGTGCGGGCTGGGTTCAGACCCAGTTCTCGATCCAGTACTTCCAGATGAGGGGGGCGTAGCCGGCCAGGGGTGGGACCTTGATGTCGGTGCCTGTTAGGGCGGCGGTGGTGTTGCGGCAGTCGAACCAGCAGGTGAATTCGCTGTGCTCCAAGACATCTCGGGGGACGCCGACTCGGGGGAGGATCCAGCTGGCGCCGGGGACCTGTAACACCATGTCGAGCGCGCGCTTCGGCATTACCTCGACCAGGTGCGGGGCGCCGGCCTCGTCGGCGAACAGGTTCAATGCCTCGGCCACGCTCTGTCTGCGCGGGTCGACCAGATGGTAGGTGGTGGCGTTCGAGCCTGGTTGGTGCGCAAGATGATCCAGGGCGCGGGCCACGAAATCGACTGGGACCATGTTGGTTTCGCCGAGCTTCGGCACCAGCACCGGCAGGATTCTCGGCAGCTGCGCGCCCATCCGCAGCAGCCGGAAGAAGTAGTACGGGCCGTCGATTCGATCGATCTCGCCGGTTCTGGAATGGCCGATCACGATCGACGGGCGGTAGACGCGCCAGGGCAGCGCGGCATCGCGAACGATCCGCTCGGCCTCGAACTTGGCCCGCTGCGTCGGTGTGGCCAGCACCTGGCCCTCGTCGAACATGTCCTCGGTGAACAGGCCCTCCGCCGAACCGGCCACCTCGACCGTCGAGACATGATGCAGCAGACCGGCTTTCAGGCTTTCGGCGACGTCGACCACATGCTTGGTGCCGTCGCCGCGTTCGGCGAGGTCATAGCTGGACGCCAGATGGAAGACATGGTCGATCGAGCCGCGAAACTCGGCCAGCCACGCCGGATCGATACCTAGGCCGGGCGCGCCGAGATCGCCGTGCACCGGACGCACCCGATCCGCACCACCCCACTCGCGGGCGCAGCAGGTGAACCGGTCGGCGGAATCGGCACCGGGCCGCACCAGCACATGGATGATCCCCTCGCGTTTCAGCAGCTCGGGGATGAGGAACCGACCGATGAACCCAGTTGCCCCGGTAACCAGGTAGCCCATAGCCGAGGAGCTTAGCGCCGGGCCGCCGCTCCGGGACTTCAGGCCAGATTCGTGCGCGTCGGAAGTTGTGGTCGCGGAGTTGGCGATCAGTCTTCGAATACCGGCTTGCGCTTGGTGAGCATGGCGGTGGCGCCTTCGAGGAAGTCGGGGGACGTCAAAAGTTCGGTCTGGCCGGACTTTTCGGCTGACAGGGCGGTGTCGAGGGAGGTCAGTGTTGCTTGGTTGAGGGCCTGCTTGGTGAGTTCGAGGGCGCGGCGGGGGCCGGTGGCGATCTTCGCGGCCGCGGCTTCGACCTTGGCGTCTAGTTCATCTGAGGGGAGGACCGCGGTGAACAGGCCCACCTGTTTCGCGGCGGGGGCCGGGAGTCGCTCGCCGAGTAGGGCCATCTCCGCGGCGAGCGGGCGGCCTGCCGCGGCGGCGATCATGGCGGCCGCGCCGCCGTCGGGCATCAGGCCGATGTTGATGAAGGCCAGCAGAAGGTAGGCGTCCTCGCTGGCGTAGACGAGGTCGGCGGCCAGCGCGATGGCGACGCCGACGCCGGCCGTCGCGCCCTTGACACGGGCGATCACCGGGACCGGGCAGTCGACGATGGACTTCACCAAGCGATTAGCGGCGTCCATCGTCATATCGGGGGTGATGCCGCGCTGGGCCTCGCGCACGGTGGCCGAGAGGTCAGCGCCGGTGCAGAAATCGCCGCCGTCGCCGGTCAGCACGATCACGCGCACGGACCGGTCCGCGGCGGCCGCCACGAAGGTGTCGCCGAGCGCGACCATGGTGTCGTAGTCGACGGCGTTCTTACGCTTCGGGTTGGCGATCGTCACGCGGAGCACCTTGCCGTCGTGCACCGCCGAAAACCGCGTCGCGGGCGCGGAGGACGCGGCTACTGCCGCAGAATCGGTATTTCTCATGTCTGCTCCTACGCTGGAACTCAGCGGCTACCCTGCCATGAATACTGGTTAACTTTGCGAATTGTGGTTAACTTAGGTTCCATTGTCGGGCGCTGTCAACCAGCGGCGCCGCCGGAGATCGGAGAGGTGCATGGTCGCGGATCGCAGCGAGGTCGGCCTCGCTTCCTCGCGGCCGGATGCCGGTGCGACAGCATCGCCCAGCGATCCCACCGGGGGTGGGGGCCGGGTGACGGGCGGGCCGGTTCGTCGGCGTCCCAAGGATCGCAAGGTACAGATCATGCGGGCGGCCGCGCGCGCGTTCAGCGATCGCGGGTACTACCCGGTCGGGGTCGACGAGATCGCCGCCGAGGTGGGCATCTCCGGGCCCGCGCTGTATCGGCATTTCACGAACAAATACGCGTTGCTCGTCGCGGCCGCCGAAGAGGGCGCAAGGCACCTGCTGACTGTCGCCCGCGCCGCGGATGACGCGCAGCTGGCTCCTGACGCGCGGCTGGACGCGCTTATCCGAGCGATCAGCGAACACACCATCGAGATCCGCCGCGAGGCCGGGCTGTACCGCTGGGAGCGGCGCTACCTGGAACGCGAAGATCGAGTCCGGATCAGGAAGATCTACGACGACCTGAACGGCACGCTCGCCGAACCCATCGCACTGCTACGGCCCGACGCGCCGCCTGCCGATGTGGCGATGCTGGCCGCCGCGGTGCTCAGCGCGATCGCCAGCATCTCCGCGCATCGCAGCGCGCTGTCCGGTGCCAAGCTGCTGCCGCTGTTGCACGACATGTCCTGGGCGATCCTGCGCGCCGAGCTGCCGCCCGCGTCGCCGGAACCGGATCCGGGACCCGTCACGCGCGGCCTGCCGGTGTCGTCGAAGCGCGAACAGCTACTCACCGAGGCGATTCGGATCTTCGGCAGGCAGGGCTATCACGAGGCAAGCATCGAGGAGATCGGCGCGGCCGTCGGCATCAACGCCTCCAGCGTGTACCGCTACTTCGCCAGCAAGTCCGACCTGCTCGCCGCCGCGTTCTACCGGACCGGCGATCGGGTCGCCCTCGCGATCACCGAGGCACTGGCCGAGGCGACCAGCCGCGAGGACGCGGTGCGGCGCATCGCCGAGCGCCAGGCTCGGCTCACCTTCGCGATGCCGGAGATCATGCCGGTCTACTACGCCGAATTCAGTAACCTGCCGCCCGCCGAGCAACACAAACTGCGCGCCATTCAACGCCAGAATGTCCTCGAATGGGCCAATCTGCTGGACGGCGATCCCGTCGAGGCGCGTTTCCGGGTGCACGCGGCGATCGGTCAGGTCATCGATGTCGGCCGCCTCCTCCGATTCGATTCCCGCCCACCGCAATTGGCTCGGGTGACCGCGCTCATGCAGGCCGTTCTGCTGGGCAGTAAGGCCTAACAGCACGTCAGGTGCGTCGCCCGTGCCGGATGCGGAAGATGGTCTTGGCCAAGCGCAAATCGCGCGGGTGCCGGTCGAAGGTGGACAGATTGACCGGCGCTTTGTAGCGCTTACGCGCAATGGCCAGGGTGTGGCTGAATTCGCGTAACCCCTGATCGCCGTGGCTGTGGCCCTGCCCGTATTCGCCGACACCGCCGAACGGCAGCGCGGGAATGCCCGCGTAGGCGGTCGAGGAATTGATGGTCACCACGCCGACGCGCAGGTGCTCGGCGAACGTCTCGATCTCGTGCACGTCCCTGGTGAACACCGAGACCGCGACGTCGTTGCCCACCGCGTTGATGCGTTGCGCGGCCTCTTCCATGCTGGTCACCTTGTTCACCACCAGGACGGGCCCGATGCCCTCGCCGGTGATCGCCAGGCTCTCTTCCGGCACCTCGGCAAGCACCACGGGTTCGATATACGGCTCGCGAATCGAATCCAGGCCGCCGACCACCGCACGACCGCCGCGGGCCAGCGCGTCGCGAATCTGCTTGCGCACCACCTCGACCTGCGACTCCAAGATCATCGGTCCGTACGACGCGCGCTTGTCGGCGCCTGGGCGCAGCTTGGCGGCCTGCGCGGCCACCAGCTCCAGGAACGGTTCGTATACCGACTCCGCGACGTAGGCCCGCTGAATTCCGGTGGCGTTCTGCCCGGCGTTGGCCATCGCCCCGAACACCGCGGCCTCGGCGGCGTCGTCGAGCTTCGCGTCGACGTGCACGACCATGCTGCCCTTGCCGCTGCGTTCCACGACCACCGGCGTCATCGTCTGGGTACACAGCGCGATCACCTCGCGCGCGCCGGAATCCGAACCGGCATAGGCGATCTTGTCCACCTTGGCCCGGCACAGCGCGTTGCCGGTCGCGTGATCACCGGTAACCACCTGCAGCACCGGCTGATTCGGGGCCAGCCTGGTCCAGCTGTCGGCCAGCCAGACGCCGACGCCGGTGGTCAGCTCGTGCGGTTTGAACACCACCGTGTTGCCCGCGGCCATCGCGCAGGCGATCGACCCCATCGGCGTGAACACCGGGTTGTTCCACGGACCGAGCACCCCGATCACGCCGAGCGGCAGGTAGCCCACCGAGGCGCGTTGGTTGCGGGTCAGCCAGGTGGAGCCGAGCTTCTGCCTGCCGAGCGCGCGGGCCGCGTTGCGGGCCGCCCAGTCGAGGTTCTCGACCGCGAGCATCACCTCGATTGCCGCGTCCGCCTCCGGTTTTCCGGTTTCCTCGGACAGTATCTCGACTAATTCGCCTGCGCGACGGGCGATATCGCGTTTCCAGTCGAGCAGCCAGCGCTTGCGACCGCTGAATCCCAGCTCGGCCCACCACTTTTCGGCCGCGCGGGCGGCGCGCACCGTTCGGTTGATTTCGCCCGCGCCCATGACGGCGTAGTTGCCGACGGTCTCGCCGGTGCGCGGGTCGTAGGACGTCAGCACGTTCGATCGGCCCGATCCTCCGGGCTGCGCCGCCACCTGTGGCTGCGCGGACTCGGCCATGATCACCTCTCGCAGTATCGAAATCGGCGTACGGGCCACTTGCGAGGCGGCCGCCGCGGACGAGTGAGTGTTCCCCCAATTAGCAGACTATGGTCGCCGCGACGGGCCGACAAGGCTCGTCCGCCGCCACCGCGCTGCCCTTGACACGGTCCACCAGCGCCGATCCGCGTCACAGCGGACCGATATCGGCGAGTGTGAGTAAGGACACATTTAGGATGACCTCCTGTTGGGTACCGCGCAGGCGCCCAGGTGTGCACCGTGCATGCCGGTAACATCACGCCAAGCGCTACGGATCTCCTAGGGGGACGTATACGCGCGCGCTCCGGCGGCCCCGAGCCGCCGCAATTGCCGATAGTGGAGAGTTGATGCCGAGCTTGAACCAAGCAGATCTGCACGCGAGTGAACCAGCGGTCCGGGTGACGGACGTTCGGAAGTCGTTCGGCGATGTGCATGCACTGCAGGGGGTCAGCTTCGTTGCCGACCGCGCCTCCGTCCTCGGCATCCTCGGACCCAACGGTGCGGGCAAGACGACGATGGTGAAGATCCTGTCCACGCTGCTGCGCCCGGACTCCGGCACCGCCGTCGTCGCCGGGCACGACGTACTCACGGATGCGGCGGGGGTGCGCCGGTCGATCATGATGACCGGTCAGTACGCCGCGCTCGACGAGAACCTCTCCGGCCGGGAAAACCTGGAACTGTTCGGTCGGTTGATGGGTCTGGCCAAGTCCGCCGCCCGCAAGCGCGCCGACACCCTGCTCGAGGAATTCGACCTGGTGAGCGCGGGCCGCCGGGCGGTGCGCCACTACTCCGGCGGCATGCGTCGCCGGGTCGATATCGCGTGCGGTCTGGTGGTGCGGCCGGAGGTGGTGTTCCTCGACGAGCCGACCACCGGCCTCGATCCGCGCAGCCGCCAAGGTGTCTGGGATCTGGTGAACGCACTGAAGGCCCAAGGCATCACGGTTCTGCTCACCACGCAGTATCTCGAGGAAGCCGACGTCCTCAGCGACAACATCATCGTCATCGACAAGGGCACGGTGATCGCCGAGGGCACCGCCGACGAGCTCAAGGAGAAGACCGGCGGCAGCTACTGCGAGGTGGTCCCGCTGGATCCGACGCAGCTGCGCCCGACCGCCACCGCGCTCGGCGACCTGGTGCCCGCCGCGGTGCTGGCCGCCATCAACGGCGGCGACCGGCTCTCGATTCCGGCGCCGGCGGGCGCGGCCACGCTGACCGAGGCGCTGCGCAGGCTCGACACCGCGGGCATCCAGCTGGCCGACATCGCGTTGCGCAGGCCCTCGCTCGACGATGTCTTCCTGTCCATCACCGGCCGTTCGGGCGGAACCGCATGACCACCGCTACCGCCCCCGACCGCGCCGCCGACGCGGCCGCGTTGTTCGCGGATCTACCCGAGGCCAGGCTGTCCTCGCTCGCGCAGTGGCGCGCGCTGTCCGGACGCATCGTCTGGACCATGGCCACCAAGGGCGAGTTGATCGTCGCGGTGGTGACGCCGCTGGTGTTCACCCTCGGGTTCTATCTGCCGCTGCGCTTCGTGATGAAGTTCCAGGGCATCGACTACGCCCAGTACGTGATGCCGATCATCGTGTTGCAGACGATGGCCTTCACCATGATGTCGAACGCGCAACTGGCCGCGTTCGAGGCGTTGACCGGGTTGAGCACGCGAATGCAGACCATGCCGATCGGCATGCTGGTTCCGCTGTCCGCGCGGATCGCGGCCGGGCTGGTTCGTTCGATCACCTCGCTCACCGCGGCAATCCTGTTCGGTTACCTGATCGGCTTCCGGTTCGTCGCGGGCTTCGGCCAAGCGGCGTTGTTCTGCTTGTTCTCCTTGGCGATCGGTACCACCCTCGCGCTCGGCGCCGACGCGCTCGGCAGCTTGACCAGGAGCCCGGAATCGCTGAGCCAGGCGCTGACGCTGCCCACGCTGATCTTCGGCATGCTGTCGTGCGGATTCGTCCCGGAACGCAACTTCCCGACCTGGATTCAGGGCTTCGTGCGCAATCAGCCGGTCTCCCAGTTCTCCTTCGCACTGCGTGACATGGCCGCGGGCGGAGTGAGCTGGCAAGTGTTGTGGGTGCCGCTGGTCTGGGTGATCGGGCTCGCGCTCGTCTTCATCCCGCTGGCGATCTGGGCGAGCGCGAGGCGGTCATGAATTCTGTGGAAGCACCTATCGCACCGGTCGAACAGACCGACCAGATCTCGTGGAATACGCCGCTGCCCGAGGTGACGGCGAAACCCGAGAACTCGCTGAGCAATTGGGTGGCGCACAGCCTGATCCAGTGCAAACGCTTGCTCCTGGTCTGGGCCCGCGATCCCGCGACGACGATCCAGACGCTGGTGTATCCGGCGCTGACCCTGCTGATGTTCAAGATCGTGCTCGGCAAGGCGATCACCGGCTACACCGGCCAGCCGAGCATCTACGCGCAGATGGCGTTGCTCACGCTGGTCGCCGCTATGTCGGGGGCCGTGGTGAGCGCGCTCGGTTTCAAGGGCGAGAAGATGTCCGGCCTGCTCGGCCGGTTCTGGACCATGCCGATTCACCGAGCGGCGGGCCTCACCGGACGCCTGCTGGCCGAGGCCGTCCGCGTGCTGGTCACCACGCTGTTCGTCATCGGCGTCGGGCTGCTGCTCGGCTTCCGGTTCAACCAGGGACCGCTCGCCGGTATCGCGCTGATCGGCATCCCGGTGCTGTTCGGTGTCGCCTTCGCCGTGCTCGTCACCGCGCTGGCCACCGTCACCGAGGGCGTGATGCTGGTGAACATTATCGGCATCATCAACACCCTGCTCATGTTCTTCAACACCGGCTTCGCACCGGCCATCGCCTATCCACCGTGGCTGCAGTCGACGATTCAGAACCAGCCGATGAGCTGCGCGATCGACGCGATGCGCGGGTTGTCCTACGGCGGGCCGGTCGCGGAGCCACTGATGAAGACGGTGCTGTGGACGGTCGGCCTGATCGTGCTGTTCACCTACCCCGCGGTCCGCGGCTATCGGCGTGCGGCCGAGACCGGCGCCTGATCGAAGTCGTAGTCCAGCCAGCGGTTGCGGTGGGTCCAGCCGACCAGGTCGTAGCGCCAGCGGAACGGCCAGGTGTGCGCGACGGTGTTGAACAGGACCGCACCGAGGGCGGTGTAGTCGTCGTGCACGGACAGCAGGGCACGCTGTCCGCGCGGCGAGGCGCTGAAGAAGGCGTCGAACATGGCGATCGACTGTTCGGTGGTCAGGCGGCCCAGTCCCCATAGCCCGCGCATCCGCATCCAGTACACCAATCGGGCTCGGCGCGGCCACAGTTCGGCGACCGGGTCGCGTCCCTGCCGCAACGCGGTGATCGCGGTGTCCACCAGCGCGAGGGAGTCGCCGACGCTGTAGCCGGTGCAGGGATGCATCATGCCGCCGCGTGACCCGAACGGAACGGCCTGCGCGACGCCCTTTTTCGGCGGCCGCTGATCCAGCGGATAGTGCGCGGCCTCGGTCGGCTCGTCGCCGGTGAGCCGGATGCCGTGCGCGGCAAGGCGATTCAGCGTGCGTTTGCGCAGCTCGTGCTGCGGCATGCCGCCACGGAGGCCGAGGCTGGTCTCCTCGAAGATCACCGTGCCGTCGCCGAGCGGAACGGAGTAGAGGAACGAGGGCGGCTCGTCGGGACCCGCGCCGTTCTCCGGCCGCCAGTCCAGCAGCAGGCCTTCGCCTTCCTCGACCATGGGCGCGGCCGTTTCGGCGGCGACGAAGATGCCGTGCGCGCTGGCGGCCCGGCGCCGGCCGAGGGTGGGCAGGCCGCGGGTATCGAACACCGCGGCCGCCGTGATCGTGGTGCCGTCGGCGAGTTCGACGACGTGCGCGTCGACCCGGGCGGCGCGCCCGGTGTACACGGTGGCGTCGTCGAGTGGGAGCGCCTCGCGCAGGCCGGTTTTCGACAGCACGCAGTAGGGGCGATCGATGCGATGTTCGGACTTGGCCCAGACCGTCGGCCGCGGAATGGTGCTCGCGATCGCGCTGGCAGGCAGCCAGTCCGGCAGTTCGTCGACCCAGCAGGAGTAGGTGGGCGGCCACAGCCGATCCGGTCGCGGATCGACGGCGGTCACGCGGAGCCCGGCCCGCATCGCGCGATGCGCCAGCGCTCGGCCGGTCGGACCGAGCCCGACCACGCACACGTCGACATCGCGGACCGCGCTGACACTCATGAGGGCATTCAATCCGTTGCGGCGGGGGCGACGCAACTACCCCGGCACGCCGAGCCCCCGGAAATCGGGTCTCCCGGCAAAGCGAACATAGTGAAAGCACGCATTCCGACAATTGCGTGTATTCATGCCCCCAGAATTGGTGGCCCCGCAACTTCAGTGATGAAAAGGCGGTGTTTCTCCCCGTAGTCTTGGCGCCGTACACGGGTGGTTTCCGTGTTCAGGAGAAGGGGAATCATGAGAGGCACCTGGCTCGGTGTGCTTGCGGTCACAGTCGGTGCAGCTGTTATAGCAATTATGCCTGCGCCTGCGCACGGGGCGCCGGTGGAGTCATCGATTGTTTCGGTGCAAGAGCATGATGCGCGAAAGCTTACGCTGACAATTCATTCCGCCGCGATGGATCGCGATATCCAGGTGGAGACGCAGCGTGCGGCCGACACCAGCGTGCCGCGCCCGGTGCTCTACCTGCTGCAGGGCGCGAGCGGCGGCGAGGACGGCGTCACGTGGGCGACGGAAACCGATGCGATGCAGTTCCTTTCGACCAAGAACGTGCACGTGGTCTCGCCGATCGGCGGCATGTTCAGCTACTACGCCGACTGGGTCAACGACGATCCGCGGCTGGGTCGCCAGAAGTGGAAGACCTTCCTGACCCGCGAATTGCCGCCCCTCATCGATAAATACTTCGCGACCAACGGCCGCAACGGAATCGCCGGCTTCTCGATGGCGGGCACCACCACCCTCGCGCTCGCCGCCACCAGCGGCGATCTGTACTCCAGCGTCGCCGCCTACAGCGGCTGCGCGCAGATCAGCGACCCGGTCGGCCAGGAGTTCGTCCGGCTCACCGTGGAGACCTGGGGCTGGGCGAAGGTGGCCAATATGTATGGCGCGGAGGGTGATCCGCGCTGGGCCGCCAACGATCCGTATGTGCAGGCCGAGGGGCTACGCGGTAAGTCCATCTACATTTCCAGCGGCGGCGGGCTGCCCGGAAAGTACGACGAATTGAACGGCAAGTACGCACTGCCCGGCGTCGACGGTTACGCGGCTCAGCTCATCAAGGGCGGTGTCATCGAGGCGGGCACGAATTACTGCTCACGGAATATGCAGACCCGTTTGAATTCCTTGGGCATTCCGGCAACTTATGATATTCATCCGGACGGCACCCATTCTTGGGGTTATTGGGAAGACGCGTTGAAGAACTCGTGGCCTGCGCTGTCTGCTCCGTTGGGAATGTAGGAATGTGGATTCGGAAACAGGCCGCGAGAATCGCAGGCCTGACCCTCGCTGTCGCCTGCGCGGCGGTATTGCACGCACCGGTCGCGGCGGCCGCACCCCCGACCCCGGCATTCGCGGGTGCGAATGACTGGGCCTGCCACCCCTCGGCCGAGCGGCCGAATCCGGTGGTGCTGGTGCACGGTTCCGGCACCGACGCGGCCAACAGTTTCGCCCTGCTCGCGCCGCTGCTGCGTGCCGAAGGTCACTGCGTGTTCGCGGCGAATCTGGGACCGACCCCGGGGCTGCGTGACGTGGTGAGCGGCCAAGCCGGTTCGGGCTCAATGGGTGTCGGTCCGGTCGGTGCCGCGATGCTCGGCCGCACCATCTACGGCGTCGGCGACATCGATCGAATGGCCTCCGATCTGAACGACGTCGTGCACGCCGTGCGGAGCGCGACCGGCGCCGGCCAGGTCGCGCTCGTCGGCCACTCCACGGGGGGCAATGTCATCCGCCAGTACCTGCGCACGCAGGGCGCGGCCGCGGTGACGCAGGTGATCACCCTCGGCACCCCGTATCGGGGCTCGACCTGGGCCGGACTCCGCACGAACTATCCGGATCTGGCCTCACTCGGTCTGGAGAACGAGCAGATCGCGGCCCAGGTCTTCGGAACTCCGGGACAGCAACAGGTGGTTGGGTCACCGCTGCTGAACCGGCTGAACGCGGGAGGCGAGACCGTGCCCGGTATCCGGTACACGGCCCTCGCCTCCCGCGCCGACGAGATCATCACCCCGCAGGAGACCGCGCTGCTCACCGCGCCGACGGGCGACAATCGCAACGTCTGGCTGCAAGACGGCTGCCCGGCCGACATCGCCAATCACAGTGGCCTGCTCGGGGATACGCGTGTCGCCGCGGTAGTGCTCAGCGCACTGGCGAACGACGCGCGCGTGCTGCCCTGCTGAGGAGCTACGCCGGGGTGACCCAGGTGGTGATGTCGGCGTGCACGACCTCGAGGCCTTGCTTGTCATAGATCGAGACCGGCACGATCAGGTTCTGGCCCTCGGTGATCGTCGTGAAGTCGGGGATCTGGTCCAGCTTCGCGACGGCCCGCAGGCTGGTCTCCGCCTTGGCCACGTATTGCACGTTCATCGCCTTCGGGATCCAGCGGTGGGTACTCGGCACGGTCGCCTCGCTCAGCATGCCCATCGCCACCTCGGCCAGGTTGCACGCGGCGATGGCGTGATAGGTGCCCAGGTGGTTGTGGATGCCGAACCACTTCGGCGAGGTCACCTCGCACAGCCCCGGCTCGAGGCGAACGACGCTCGGCAGCACCGTGCCGAAATACGGCACCCTGGCCACCATGCCCAGCGAGAACAGGGTGTGGCCGAGCCGGTTGTCCGGCAGCTTCTTCCAGCTGCGGAGGGTCGCAGTCTCTTTCGTCATGCGCTCATCTTACTGTGGAGTAAGTTCGGCTCGCGCGGTGTGCCGCAACTCACTCGGGAAATGGCGATCTCGACTATTCGGACATATGACCGACTTGCTAGGTTATTGCGTTGCGCCGATCTGAGACGCGACTGGGGGCCAACACCATTTCTGTTGGTGTGCAGCAAAACTGGAGTTTTGATTCATGCGTATTCGTACTGTTGTCGCCGGTGCCGTCGCGGCGCTCGGACTTGCCGTGCTCGGCGCGACGGCCGCGGGCCAGGCCGCCGCCGTTTCGCCGGAGTTCGCGCCGGAGATGGGCATCTACGGGATCTTGGACCTCAATCACTCGGAGACCGTCGCCCTCAGTAACAGCCCCGTCCCCGCCATGCTCGACGGACTCTGGATGAGCAACGGCCTGATCGACGCCGACCCGACCTCGTGGCTGCGCGGCGAGGACGGGTCGCTGGAATACGGCAACATCTCCGACGTCATCGCCGAGGCCGCCGAGACGCCCGGCGGCATAGTGGCCATCGGCCTCGTCGATCCGGTCCGGCTCTATCACGGCAGAGTCCATCCGGACGATGCCAACCGGAACCTGCTCGTGTTCCAGGGCCTGCGCTGATCCGGGGGGGCGTAACGGGGCCGGACTCGGCCAAGTAAGTGAGCGGCGGGGGGGGGGGGGGGGGGGGGGGGGGGGCCCGCCCCCCCCCCCCCCCCCCGCCGCCCGTCCTGTCCGCAGTGTCATGCCGATGACCTGGGCGGAGCCGCTCGCGGGGGGCGGATTTGAAGTAGCCGACCGCGTCGGGCATACTGTTCGGGTTGCCTTGTACCAGTGCCGTGCCTGTTTCCGTGTGAGACGGGGTGGCTAGGCGAGGCGAGTACCAACAATCGTGTACCTCATCGGGTCAACCGATGTGGGTACGTCCGGGAACACGGTTCCAGGCCTGAGACGAAGTTCGATCCAGGGCCGAGGAATGAGCGGATGGGCGACACGCCCGACCGCGTGGACCGGAGAACCATGACAGATGAACAGCGGCGAGGACCAAGCATGCGTGCTTCGGTCGCGGTCTCTCGTGAGACGTCTTCGTGTGTTCGGGCTGTGCAAATTGAGGGTGGTACGGAAGCCAGCTTCCGGATCACGAAGGTATAAGCGGAGAAAAGGACACTTAGCGTGGCGGGACAGAAGATCCGCATCAGGCTCAAGGCCTACGACCACGAGGCGATCGACGCGTCAGCGCGCAAGATCGTTGAGACGGTGACCCGCACTGGGGCCCGTGTCGTCGGCCCGGTGCCGTTGCCGACCGAGAAGAACGTGTACTGCGTCATCCGTTCGCCGCACAAGTACAAGGACTCGCGCGAGCACTTCGAGATGCGTACGCACAAGCGGCTTATCGACATCCTCGACCCGACGCCGAAGACGGTCGACGCGCTGATGCGCATCGACCTGCCGGCCAGCGTCGACGTCAACATTCAGTGACGGGGACTGGAGATATGACTGACAACAAGAACAGGCCCGCGGCGGGCATCCTTGGCACCAAGCTCGGGATGACCCAGGTGTTCGACGAGAAGAATCGCGTCGTTCCCGTGACCGTCATCAAGGCCGGACCGAACGTAATCACCCAGATCCGCACCGTGGAACGCGACGGCTACAGCGCCGTTCAGGTTGCCTTCGGCGCCATCGACCCGCGCAAGGTGAACAAGCCGATCTCCGGCCAGTTCGCCAAGGCCGGTGTCACCCCGCGTCGCCACGTTGCCGAGATCCGCGTCGCCGACGCGTCCACCTTCGAGGTCGGCCAGGAGATCAACGCCGACGTCTTCGAAGAGGGCGCCTACGTCGATGTGACGGGTACCAGCAAGGGCAAGGGCTTCGCCGGCACCATGAAGCGTCACGGCTTCGCCGGTCAGGGCGCTTCGCACGGTGCGCAGGCTGTGCACCGTCGTCCCGGCTCCATCGGTGGCTGCGCCACCCCCGGCCGCGTGTTCAAGGGCATGCGCATGTCGGGCCGGATGGGCAACGACCGCGTCACCACGCAGAACCTGTCGGTTCACAAGGTTGACGCCGAAAACGGCCTGCTGCTGATCAAGGGCGCGATCCCGGGTCGCCGCGGCAACGTCGTGATCGTCAAGAGCGCAGTGAAGGGTGGTGCGCACGCATGACCAGCCTGGAGAAGAAAGCCAACCTGACCCTTCCGGTCAAGGAGCTGGGCGGCAAGACCAATGGCACCGTCGAACTCCCCTCGGAGATCTTCGACGTGACCGCGAACATCTCGCTGATGCACCAGGTGGTCATCGCGCAGCTGGCCGCGGCCCGCCAGGGCACGCACTCCACCAAGACCCGCGGTGAAGTCCGCGGTGGTGGCAAGAAGCCGTACCGGCAGAAGGGCACCGGCCGCGCCCGTCAGGGCTCGACCCGCGCGCCGCAGTTCACCGGTGGTGGCGTCGTGCACGGCCCGCAGCCGCGCGACTACAGCCAGCGCACCCCCAAGAAGATGATCCGCGCCGCACTGCGTGGAGCACTTTCGGACCGGGCGCGTAACGAGCGCATCCACGTGATCACCGAACTGGTTGCCGGGCAGGACCCGTCCACCAAGACGGCCAAGAGCTTCCTCGCGGAGATCTCGGATCGCAAGAAGTTCCTCCTCGTCCTCGGACGTGAGGACCTCGCGGCCTGGAAGAGCGTGCAGAACCTCGAGTTCGTGCACCCGATCGCGCCGGACCAGCTCAACACCTATGACGTGCTGGAAAGCGACGAGGTCGTGTTCAGCGTGGAGGCACTCAACGCCTTCGTGCACGGCCCCGCCGAGGCGGCACAGGAGGAGAGCAAGTGACCACCATCGCCGACCCCCGCGACATCCTGCTGGCGCCGGTCATCTCGGAGAAGTCCTACGGACTCATCGAGGAAGGCACCTACACCTTCATCGTGCACCCGGATTCCAACAAGACGCAGATCAAGATCGCCGTCGAGAAGGTCTTCGGTGTCACGGTTACCAGCGTCAACACCGCCAACCGTCAGGGCAAGCGCAAGCGGACCCGCTTCGGTTACGGCAAGCGCAAGAACACCAAGCGCGCGCTCGTGACCATCTCGGCCGACAGCAAGCCCATCGAGATCTTCGGAGGCCCGGTCGCGTAAGCGCCTGGGACTCCAGAAAGAAGAGAAGAACTCATGGCAATTCGTAAGTACAAGCCGACAACCCCCGGTCGCCGCGGGTCGTCCGTTTCGGACTTCGCTGAGATCACTCGGTCGACCCCCGAGAAGTCGCTGATCCGTCCGCTGCACAGCAAGGGTGGTCGTAATGCGCATGGTCGCATCACCACCCGGCACCGCGGTGGCGGCCACAAGCGGGCCTACCGTCTGATCGACTTCCGTCGACTGGACAAGGACGGCATCCCGGCCAAGGTCGCGCACATCGAGTACGACCCGAACCGCACCGCGAACATCGCGCTGCTCCACTTCGTGGACGGCGAGAAGCGATACATCATCGCGCCCAAGGGCATCGCGCAGGGCACCCCGATCGAGTCCGGCCCCACGGCCGACATCAAGCCGGGTAACAACCTGCCGCTGCGCAACATCCCGACCGGTACCACCATCCATGCGGTGGAGCTGCGTCCGGGCGGCGGCGCGAAGATGGCTCGTTCGGCCGGATCCAGCATCCAGCTGCTCGGTAAGGAAGGCACCTACGCCACGCTGCGTATGCCGTCCGGTGAAATCCGTCGCGTCGACGTGCGCTGCCGCGCCACCGTCGGCGAGGTCGGCAACGCCGAGCAGTCGAACATCAACTGGGGCAAGGCCGGCCGCATGCGCTGGAAGGGCCGTCGCCCCACCGTCCGTGGTGTCGTGATGAACCCGGTCGACCACCCGCACGGTGGTGGTGAAGGTAAGACCTCCGGTGGTCGCCACCCGGTCTCGCCGTGGGGACAGCCGGAAGGCCGTACCCGCAAGCCCAACCGCCCGAGCGACAAGCTCATCGTCCGCCGCCGCAAGTCCGGCAAGAACAAGCGCTGAAGGAGGAGGTAAGAAATGCCACGCAGCCTCAAGAAAGGCCCGTTCGTCGACGACCACCTCCTCGCGAAGGTGGACGTGCAGAACGAGAAGGGCACGAAGCAGGTCATCAAGACCTGGTCGCGTCGTTCGACCATCATCCCCGATTTCATCGGTCACACCTTCGCCGTCCATGACGGTCGCAAGCACGTGCCGGTGTTCGTCTCGGACAACATGGTCGGGCACAAGCTCGGTGAGTTCGCGCCGACCAGGACGTTCCGAAGCCACATCAAGGACGACCGGAAGAGCAAGCGGCGATGACGACTGAGACTCAGAACCCGACCGCACGCGCAACGGCCAAGCACGTTCGCGTGACCCCGATGAAGGCTCGTCGTGTCGTGGACCTGGTCCGCGGCAAGCGAGTCGAGGATGCTCTGGCGATCCTGAAGTTCGCGCCGCAAGCCGCGAGCGAGCCAGTTGCCAAGGTCGTGGCCAGCGCCGCGGCGAACGCCGAGAACAACCTCGGCCTGAACCCGGCCACCCTGGTCATCTCGACGGCCTACGTCGACGAGGGTGCGACCATGAAGCGGTTCCAGCCGCGTGCCCAGGGTCGTGCGTTCCGTATTCGCAAGCGCACCAGCCACATCACCATCGAGGTCGAGAGCATCCCCACCGCCGGTGGAGCAACTCGCAACCGCCGGAAGGGAGGGGCAAAGTAAATGGGACAGAAAATCAATCCCCATGGCTTCCGCCTCGGTATCACCACCGACTGGAAGTCGCGTTGGTACGCGGACAAGCAGTACGCGGACTACGTCAAGGAAGATGTCGCCATCCGTAAGCTCCTCGCCACCGGCATGGAGCGGGCGGGCATCTCCAAGGTGGAGATCGAGCGCACCCGTGATCGGGTTCGTGTTGATATCCACACCGCTCGTCCTGGCATCGTCATCGGCCGCCGTGGCGCCGAAGCCGATCGCATCCGGGCCGAGCTGGAGAAGCTCACCAAGAAGCAAGTGCAGCTGAACATCCTCGAGGTCAAGAACCCCGAGTCGGATGCGCAGCTCGTTGCTCAGGCCGTGGCCGAGCAGCTGTCCAACCGCGTGGCGTTCCGTCGTGCGATGCGTAAGGCCATTCAGTCGGCCATGCGTTCGCCGAACGTCAAGGGCATCCGCGTGCAGTGCTCGGGCCGCCTCGGTGGCGCCGAAATGTCGCGCTCGGAGTTCTACCGCGAGGGTCGCGTCCCGCTGCACACGCTGCGTGCCGACATCGACTACGGCCTCTACGAGGCCAAGACCACCTTCGGTCGCATCGGCGTGAAGGTCTGGATCTACAAGGGCGACATCGTCGGTGGCAAGCGTGAGCTCGCCGCCGCCAGCGCTCCGGCAGGCGATCGTGATCGTCCGCGCCGCGAGCGTCCGTCTCGCCCGCGTCGGTCCGGCTCCGCCGGTACCACGGCGACCAGCACCGAGGCCGGGCGCGCCGCCACCGCGGTGGTGGACGCTCCGGCAGAGACACAGGAGGGCTGACGCAATGCTGATGCCTCGTAAGGTCAAGCACCGCAAGCAGCACCACCCCGGTCGTTCCGGCATGGCCAAGGGCGGCACCTCGGTGGCGTTCGGCGAGTACGGGATCCAGGCGCTGGAGCCGGCTTACGTGACCAACCGGCAGATCGAGTCGGCACGTATCGCGATGACCCGCCACATCAAGCGTGGCGGCAAGATCTGGATCAACATCTACCCGGATCGCCCGCTCACCAAGAAGCCTGCCGAAACCCGCATGGGTTCCGGTAAGGGTTCGCCGGAGTGGTGGATCGCGAACGTCAAGCCCGGCCGCGTGATGTTCGAGATGAGTTACCCCAGTGAGGAGATCGCTCGCGAGGCTCTGCGCCGCGCGATGCACAAGCTCCCGATGAAGTGCAGGATCGTGACCAGGGAGGAGCAGTTCTGATGGCTACCGAAACACCGGCCGCAGAGCTCCGCGAGCTCACCGAAGAAGAGTTGGTGCAGAAGCTGCGCGACTCCAAGGAAGAGCTGTTCAACCTGCGCTTCCAGATGGCGACGGGTCAGCTGGACAACAACCGTCGGCTGCGCGTGGTTCGTCACGAGATCGCGCGCATCTACACGGTCATGCGCGAGCGCGAGCTCGGTCTGGCCTCCGGACCCGCTGACAAGGGAGATGCGGCATGAGCGAACAGAAAGAAGAGCAGCGCGCCAGCCGCAAGGTTCGGGTCGGTTACGTTGTCTCGGACAAGATGACCAAGACGATTGTCGTCGAGCTGGAAGACCGTAACCGGCACAAGCTCTACGGCAAGATCATTCGCACCACCTCCAAGGTGAAGGCGCATGACGAGAACGAGATCGCCGGCATCGGCGACCGCGTCCAGCTGATGGAGACCCGACCGCTGTCGGCGACCAAGCGCTGGCGTCTGGTCGAGGTGCTGGAGAAGGCCAAGTAAGCCTTTCCGGTCTGTATGTCGAAGGCCCGCTTCCCGTTTGGGAGGCGGGCTTTCGCCGTTTCCGGAGAACCTCAGAAACCACGTCACATTGACGTGCTCCACGTGATATCCTGTGGTATGACAAAAAGGAATCTGACGATTCAGCTCGATGAGGAGGTGATCACCTCCGCCAAGGTGATCGCGGTGCAGCGGAGCACGTCGGTCAGCGCGATGGTGGCGCAGTATCTGCGCGAGGTCGCGCAGGACGCTGAACGCTACGAGTATGCGAAGCAGCAAGCTCTCCAATTGATGGCGAATGCCGAAGGGCACGGGGGCCACATCGACTGGCGCCGAGAGGACCTGTACGACCGGGGGGAGCGGAGGTACGCGTGAGCGAAACCGAGCGCACCTTTATCGACACCAACATCCTCGTCTATGCCCACGATATCGATGCAGGCCATCGGCACCACATCGCCCAAAAAGTGCTGGAGGATCTATGGTCTCGCGGCACCGGTTTGCTCAGCACGCAGGTGCTTCAGGAGTTCTACAACACCGCAACTCGCAAGTTGTCGCCACGGATGAGCCCGTCGAAGGCCCGTCGCGTCATCGCGATTTACAGCGACTGGTGTATCCGCGACACGGACCCCTTGATCATCATGAATGCCTCGTTCCTCGCCGAACAACACACGGTGTCCTGGTGGGACGCGCTGATTATCGAGGCCGCGTCCCAGTCCGGTGCGAAATACCTACTCTCGGAAGACCTTCAGCACGGCCGCGACTTTCTCGGGCTCGAGGTCCGGAACCCGTTCCTCGAGCGGGCTGAGTAGTCGGACGTCCCCGGCTCGCCGATCCCTGCTTGTAGTGTCGTATTGACGGCGAAACTGCGTCGATGCACCTGGCCTCGGTAGCAGCGTCGGCCGATGCGGAGGTGGGATTGTTGGTGCAGCCATATGATCGGGCGCTGTTGCGGAAGCATCTGCTGCAGACTCGGATAGCGGGGGATGTCGCGACGCCGCGAGAGGGGAACCTGGCGCACTACCGCAGGATGGTGGCGAAAGATCCCGGGTACCAGTTCGGGTTGGTGTTGAAGGACTGGACATTCGACGAGACGCTGGACATGATGGCGCGGCTGTGCGGAGTCAACCCCGATCCGCGGCACCGGCAAGGAGCCGACACCATCGGCGTGGATCTGACCATCGCGGCCCTCGATGAGATGGGTGCCAGGATCGGGCGTGCGGCGCGCGATCAGGAGACGGTGCTGCTGGCGACCGGTCACCCCGGTCCGCTGATGGGTGTCTATCGAGCTGTCGAGGATGCGCTGCATGCCGCGGGCTGCACGGTGCTGACGCCGGCTGCGGGATGGTCGTACCAGGTCATCACCGCGAATGGCTCGCGGGTCCGCGAAATCGTCTATACCTCAGGCGTTGCCGCGCTCAGCACCGGCGGCCGGTTCCAGCACACGCACGACCCGAACCCGATGCAGGCCATGCTGCAGGAACTGCGCGACAGCCCCGAACCCCGCAGCTGGCCCGACCTCGTCATCGCCGACCACGGCTGGGCAGGCACCGCGGGCGAAGCGGGCATCGACACCGTCGGCTTCGCCGACTCCAACGACCCCGCCCTCTTCGCGGGCCACGCCGAAGGCAAAATCGCCGTCACCGTCCCCCTCGACGACGGCGTCTTCCCCGAGTACTACGAGCCCATGACCGACTATCTGCTCGACCGCGCCGGTCTCACGGACTGAACTCGCCCCGCGCCCGGTCAGTGGCGTTGAGGGCATTTACAAGATCAAGTGAGCCATAGGGATGCTCTCGAAGATCGTTTGACGACCGTATGACTCGCCTCGATGCTCGCCACCGCGAGGCACCGGGTGGCACCGGGTGGCGGGTGCGGCATGTTGAGAGGTGTCGTCGGGTGAGGTGAAAGGTGTACCACCGCTTGCTCGTTGGATAGCGCGGCGGCGGAACGCTGCGGTGGCCGAATTCATGGGATAAATCGGTGGCGGCTCGTCGGTGGAGCGTGACAAGCTCGGTTGGTGCGGTCCTATCGGGTGGTGTTGTCGAATGCGGCGGTGCGTAATGTACTGCTGCTCGGGGCCTTGGTACGCATCCCGTTCTTCGCCGGGGCGGTGCTGCTCGCGCTGCATGTAGTACAGACCCTGCATGGGTCGTATGTGCAGGCCGGCGCGCTGAGCACGATCGTCACCGTCTGCATCGCGCTGAGCGGACCGTGGCGCGGGCGGCTGCTCGATCGATTCGGGCTGCGCCGCACCATCGCGCCGTCCATTCTGGTCGGTGCGGTGTGCTGGTCGATCGCGCCGTTCGTCGACTACGTCCCGCTGCTCATCCTCGCCGCCATCGCCGGGCTCTTCGACGTGCCGATCTTCACGGTGGTCCGGCAGGCGGTCATCGCCGCGACGACCGAGCAGAACCGGCAGCCTGCGCTCGCGCTGGAAGCGGTGTCCGTCGAGTGCGCGTTCATGGTCGGTCCGATCATCGGTGTCGCCGCCGCGGGTATCTGGTCGACGACGATGGTGTTGTTCTTCGTCCAAATGACTTTGGTGCTGGCGGGCATCCTGCTCTGGGTGCGGAACCCGCCGCTGCGCTCCGCTGCGGACGCCGACAGCGCCAGTTCCGCCGCCGTGCCGCGGCGCAGCTGGTTCCGCCTCGAATTCGTCGCCCTGTGCGTCGGCGCCAGCGCGGCCATCGCCGTTCTGGCCGGCTCCGAACTGACCTTCGTCTCCGCCATCCGCGAGTTCGGCGCGCAACAGTGGCTCGGCGTGATCCTGGCCGTCTGGGGTTTCGGCTCGGTTGTCGGCGGCCTCGTCTACGGCGCGCTACACCGCCCCATTTCGACCTACCTCCTGCTCGCCGGCCTCGGCGCGGTCACCATCCCGATGGCCTTCGCCATCGGCCCTATCTCCCTCGCCATCACCGGCCTCATCGCCGGATTCTTCTGCGCCCCAACAATTACCGCCTCGATCGATCAAATGAGCCGGATAGTCCCCGAAGGCGGCCGCGGCGAAGCCATCGGCTGGCACTCCGCCGCCCTCACCCTCGGCAACGGCATCGGCAGCTCACTGGCCGGCATCGCCATCGATGCGGGCGGCTTCCCCGCAGGCTTCGCCGCCGCCGCAACCCTGGGCATCGGAATAGGCCTAGGCATCCCCCTACTCCTCACCCTCCGAGACCGCCGCCGCCACCCAACCCCCAAGCCGGCGACCACCACCCAAGTCAACGCCTGAGCGTCAAAGCGTTTCAGTCGAGCCTTGCCCGCCGGATCGCTAACCGCCGACCCACCGAACAACGCGCACGTGGACTTCCCAGCGTCCGTCCACGCCGGGGTGCCGTACCGACGGGCCTGACGCTGCGGAGGTGCGCGACGTTCAGTTGGGTCTTGCGCTATACGTATACATCTACATATAGTGGGGCGGGAACGGGGCGTTGGGATGCGGCGGCTCGGGAAATGGCAGAACCGGATCTGAGGGGGTCGGCGGGAACTGATGAGGGGTCCGTCGACTGGAGGATCTATGCGCCCATGCGCACTTACTTATGGATGGAGTCATCATGGATTCACAGCATGTGGTTGATGAGGTTGTGAGCTTTGCGAAGGGGGAGCCGGACGAGTTCCGGGAAGTGGTGGTGAAGGTGGGGCCCGGGGGTGGGCGTGCGCAGCGGTTTGTCGGGCGGCTGCTGGGGGAGTCGACGCAGTTCACCAGGGTCGGGGTCGAGCTGGTTCGGGTTTATCTGGGCCGCAAGGGCAAGTACGCGGTGCACAAGAAGACGACGGACTGGACCGACTTCTCGGTGATGACCGACTGGGTCAAGGAATTCAAGAAGAAGGACTGGCGCAACGGGTTGGAACTCGACCTAGACGACCAGAGCTGGAGCGACTCCACTCTGGAGGTGGTGGATTCATTCGAGGAACTGCGGGATCGGGTTCCGGCCAGGATCTACCGCACCCTCGTCGACACGACCGACCACCCGCCGATCGAGGATCTCGACATCTGAGCCGCGGCTCAGATACCGAAAGGACTTGTCCCCCATGTTTGCTCGACTCGGGCAGTTGGTCGTACACCATCCGTGGAAGGTGATCGGCCTGTGGCTGCTCATCATCGTCGGTGTGGTGGCAACGGCGCCGCAACTCACCTCGACCACCGACCAATCCGACTTCCTGCCTTCGCATTACGAGTCCATTCAGGCACTCGATATGCAGCAGAAGGCATTTCCGCAAAGCGCGGCGCCCGCTGCGCTGATCGTTGTCGCGCGTGCCGACGGCGCGCCGCTGAGCGACGGGGACGTGGCCTCGGTCGCGTCGATCGGCGCGAAGCTCACCGACGCGAAAATCAAGGATGTCACCGGATTACAGGCGATCCCACCGTCGGAGAACCGGCTGATCCAGGTGATCGCGGTGCAGCTGACGAAGATGACCAGCGCGAGTGACACGACGCAGAGCGACGCGGTCAAGGCGCTGCGTAGCGAGCTGAAGGCGCAGGTGCAAGACACCGACCTGAAGGCGGGCATCACCGGTCAGGCGGCACAGATGCTGGATCAGGTGGAGTCGAGCAACAAGGGCATGGCCATCATAGGCGCCGCGACGATCATCTTGATCCTGGTGCTGTTGCTGATCATCTTCCGCAGCCCGGTGATCGCGCTGCTGCCGATCGTCACCATCGGCGCGGTCTCCAGTGTGGTGACCGGACTGATCGCCATGGTGGCCAAGGCTTTCGACCTCGAGATCGACAGTTCGGTGAACGCCATCCTGCTGGTGGTGCTGTTCGGCGTCGGCACCGACTACATCCTGTTCCTGATGTTCCGCTATCGGGAACGGCTGCGTGCGGGGGAAGACCCGAAGACCGCGATGGTCAGTGCCGTCACCCGAGTCGGCGAGGCCATCACCTCCGCGGCGGCCGCGGTGATCATCGCGTTCATGGCACTGACCCTGTCCACCCTCGGCATGTTCCGGGCGCTGGGTCCGGCTCTGGCGATCGCGGTCGCGGTCGCGCTGCTGGCCGGGCTGACGTTGGTCCCCGCCGTCGTTTCGCTGTTGGGCACCAAGGTGTTCTGGCCGTCCAAGGCGTGGCAGTCGGAGCCGAAGGGCGCCCGGTTCGGCGCGCTCGGCGCCGCACTGGGGCGTCGGCCCGCGGTGTTCGCCGTGGTCTCCGGTGGCGTGCTCGTCGCGCTCGGCATCGTGGCCGTCGGGTTCAATCCGACTTTCGATCTGAGTTCGGGCTCGACCTCCAGCTCCTCCGAATCGGTGGTCTACAACAAGGAATTGCTCAAGGGCATGCCCGCCGGTGCCACTCAGCCCTCGGACGTGCTGCTTCGCTCGACCGAAGGCGCGCTGACCAGCGATCAGCTCACCTCCTACCGCGCGGCGCTGACCGCGGTGCCCGGCGTGGGTCAGGTGGCCGAGCCGCTGTTGTCCGCGGACAAGGCAACGGCCAACTTCCAAGTGACGCTCACCTCCGCTCCCGAATCGGACGCGGCGATCGAGACGGTCCGCAGTCCGCTGCGGGATGCCGCGCACGCGGCGGCGCCTGCCGGAACAACCGCGGCGGTCGGCGGCATGACGGCGGTCTTCGTGGACTTTCAGGACGCGATGAACCACGATTACGCCATCGTGTTCCCGGTGGCCGCCATCTTGATCATGATCGTGCTCGCCCTGCTGCTGCGCAGCCTGGTCGCGCCGTGGTATCTGATGGCGTCGGTGTTCCTCGGATTCGCCGCGACGCTCGGCGCCGCGGTGCTGGTGTTCCAGCACATTCAGGGTGAATCCGGGCTGATCTTCACGCTGCCGGTGATCATGTACCTGTTCGTGGTCGCGCTCGGCACGGACTACAACATCCTGATGGTTGCGCGATTGCGGGAAGAGGCGCGCGCGGGACACGAGCCGAAACAGGCTGCGGCACTTGCCCTGCGGCATACGGGCCCGACGGTCGCGGCGGCGGGCCTGATCCTGGCCGGGACCTTCGCCTCGATGATGTTGGCGGGCAACAATGTGCTCTCGCAGATGGGGTTCGCCATCTCGGTCGGCATCGCGATCGCCGCGTTCGTGATGGCGATGTTCTTCACCCCGGCGCTGACGGCGCTGCTCGGGCACCGAGCCTGGTGGCCGGGGCATGGTGACGAGAAGCCCGGGTCCCCCGAGCGGGGTGAGTCGCGCTACCCCGCGCGAGACGATCGCACGCTGACCGTACCAAGTGGTGCGCCCGGCGGGGGTTGGTCGAACACCGGTGAACGGCAGTAAATAAGACAAACGGGCTGTCCTCCAGTAATTCTCGAGGACAGCCCGTTTCGCTGTTCGGGGCCTTGCTGGTCGAGCGGAGGTTCGTGAAGTCAGCCGCTGATGGCATAGGGGCGGCGGACCTTGATCCCCGCCTCGACCGCCCTGGCCACGGCGGCGCGAGAGACGCCGACCTCGTTGGCGATGCCCGGGGTCAGCCAGGATTCGTCGGCGAGCCGAAATATCTGGGTGAGTTGCTCGACGGAAAGATTCGACATCCCGCGACGGGTGATCTCGTGTGCGAGAGCGGTGATTTCGTCGTCCTCATCGATCTCGTCCTCGTCGTCCACCAGCTCCGGTTCCACCTCGACCGGCGGGCGGGCGACGATGCTGGCAGGCTCGGTGCGCGGGGCAGGACGCGGCGGCTCCAGGTTCTCGTCGAAGACGAGTTGTTCGACGTCGGCCTCGGCGACGCTGGGCGCGGCCGGCTTGCGGCGGGCGGTGTTGGCGCGAGAAGTGGTCTCACCCGAGATCGACTGGGCGACAGTGTCGGCGATCGTTGCGGCGGCCTTACGAATGGGGTCACCAGTGTGAGGCTCTTCTGGCTCGTCGCCGCGATGGGCGTCGGTGGTCGTTTCGGGAGCCGGGGTGACGGTGTAGGGATCGGTGCGTTCGCGCGGGATGTCGTTCACCGGAAACAGCTGCATGGCATGCCCGTTGAGCCCGGCGTGGCCGTTGGTTTGCGTCGTGTCGCCGTTGGCCGGTGTGCGGTTGGTCCCGTTGACCGCCTGGCCGTTGATCGGCAATCGGCCGCTGCCGGCGAGACCGTGTCCGTTCGTCACCGCGTGGCCGTTGGTCGGTGCGACTCGGCCGCCGTCGACCTCGTGGCCGTTGGTTTGTGCGTTGTCGCCATTGGTCGGCGTGCTGCGATCGAAGCCGTTGACCGGCCGAGCATTGGTCGACGAGGTGTCGTCGCCAACGGTGTATCCATTGGTGGCCGCATGACCATTCGTCATCGCCGAGTGGCCGTTCGTCATTGCGTGTCCGTTGGTGACGGCGTGACCGTTGGTCGAGGAGTGCGCATGGTCGGCCGGTCCGGCAGAACGTGGGTCGCTCGGTTCCACGGCCAGCGGGTGGCCGTTGATGGCCGAGAACGGTATCGCGACTCCGCCGTCGATGGACTCGGGTGCTTCGGGCGACTGGTGATGATTGTCAGCCGAAACTTCTTGCACGGCATGCCCGTTGGTCACCGGGTGCGAGTCGTGGACGTCAGGTGCGTCGGTCAGTGGGTGGGCCGTGTCCGCCGGGAACGACCGCACGGCGTGCCCGTTGGTGGACGGTCGCGAGTCTTCGACGGGCGTATCGGGCAGTCGGTCGACAGAGTCAGCCGGAACCGCCTGCACGGCATGCCCGTTGGTCGCCTGCCGCGCGTTGTAGTCGCCGGGCAGTCGGGGCGCGGTGTCGGCGGAGCGTGCCTGCACGGCGTGTCCGTTGGTTGCCGGTCGAGCGTCGCCGGGCGCGTCGGTCGGTTGATGAGCGGTGTCGGTGGAGGCAGCCTGCACGGCGTGTCCGTTGGTCGCCCGTCGAGCGTCGCCGGGCGCGTCGATCAGTTGATGAGCGGTGTCGGCCGAGGACACCCGCACGGGATGTCCGTTGGTCGAGGATCGAGCATCGTCGGCGAGTGGATCGGCCGAGAACGACCGCACCGCATACCCATTGGCGGACGGCGCGACGACCGGCTCCACATGGTCGGGCCGAGGTCGATCCGACGACCTGTCGACGTCTTCCACCGCGCCGACCTCAGCGCCAGGCAGCCCAACGGTGGTCGTCGCAGCGTAGGGGTCCACTCCGTTGAGCAGCCAGCGACGATCGTCCGGCGCGTCGACGGTAAGCCCGACCCGAGCATCCCGGTCGCTGACCCGATGCCGGACCACCGTCGCATCCCGATCCAGCACCGGCGCCCCGTCGATGAGCAGCGCGTACCGCGCGGAAACCCAGGCGTGCAACCAGATCACGACGCCGACCATGACGGGCGCGATCGCGTATTCCGCGGCGCGCCCGAACGAACCCGAGGCCAGGTGCGGCCCCGCGTTCAGCGCGATGGTGGTGCCGAGCAGCGCGGTCTCGAAAAACACCACCTTGCCGCGCGCCAGCTCGCGGCCCCAGCGGGCGGCGGTGGTCGCGGCGACCATGATGGTGATGATCGGAATCGAGATCATCGCCTCGATCCCATAGCTCAACCAATACAGCGGGTCGGTCATGTCCCCGCTCGGCACCAGGTTGTGCTGCACGTTCACGCCGGCCCACACCATGCCGAGCACGACGACGGCGATCAGCGCCCGCGACGACCATTCGGCGCGCCGGTACAGCTGGGCCAGCCGCGCATCCTCGCTCGATACCCGTCGCCGCGCGGCCAGCGCCTTGCGATGCCATCGCTCGTCCGCCTCGTCGGCGCGCCGAATGGTGGCCGCGCTGCGCCGGTCTCGCTTCTCGGCGGCCAGTTCTTCTTCGACCGCCCGCCGCCGCTGCTTGCGCCGCTGCGCCCGAACCCATTCCGCGAGTTCGCGTTCCGCCCCGATTTCGCCCTCGGATAACACCTCGAACAGCGCGGCGTCGTGCTGCAGCGGCAGTTTTCCGCGAGCCGTCTCGACCCGCTGCGCCAACGCGGCGATCTCGGAACTACCGGTGGATTGTTCGTCGCGCATCGCGAGCCTTCCCGGAGCAGATCGTCAGCAGACCTACTTGCTCGAACGTATGTGTGATCGCAATGAGGCTAAACCGGCCACCGGCCGAGGTCAATGCCGACGCTCGAAAACCAGTGCGAATATCTGCGCTGATCTTGTGACACGCCGATTCGAGCAACACGCCGTCGGCAATGCTTCAGAAAGCGGGCCCAATACGGCGGGAATTCCGCTGGGCCGTGCTCGATTTCGAGGGGCTCAGGACAAAGTTGTATGCCAAACAATGGCCGCTGCCAGGGCGCCCGCCCCATTCACGGACCAGTGCAGCGCTATCGGCGCCAGCAAACTCCCGCTGCGACGCCGCAACCAGGTGAACACGACGCCCGCCGCCGCGGTCGCGACAACCGCGAGCGCAATCCCGATGAGCTGACCGGCGACACCGCCGCCGACAAACCCGGAAAGGCCACGATTACTACTGGTCAATCCGAGCGAGGAGGCGATATGCCAGAGTCCGAAGAGCAACGATCCCGCCGCGAAGACCCCACGCGCCCCGTAGACCCGATCGAGCGTGCCGTGCAGCACCCCGCGGAACGCCAGCTCCTCCGGAATCACCGTCTGCAACGGAATCACGATCATCGAGGCGATCAGCGCCCCGGAGATGGTGGCGTAGCGATCGGCCATGAAGAACGGGCGGGTGATCGGCAAGATCGCGCCGATGGCGACCGCGGCGAGCACGACGCCGACCGCGCCGAGTGCGTAGAGCGTCCCGCGCCGCCAGTAACGCGGCGAGAGGCCGAGCTCGTGCCAGTGCAGCCCGCGCCTGCGCATCATCGCGAGCAGCACGACGGCGGCCACGGGCACGGTCACGATGCTGGCCCAGGCGGTGGTGAAGTGCGCGATCAGGTTGGTTCCCGCCAGGACGACGACCACCACGGCCACATCGGCCCACGCGTGCAATCTGCGGCGGGGCGGAGCCGCTTCCTCGAGGTCCTGTGCGAGCATCCCGCCCAGTGTACGGATGGGTGCCGGGGCCGCCGCTCGATCGGTCATTTGCTGTCGGCCTACCCGAATCCGTCAGATATACGGGTCTCGATGTCGCGTCGCGTCGCGCGGGTTACTCTGACTGGAACTTGTTTCAGTTCCAGGAGCCGCGCCCGGCGTGGTCTGAGCCCCGCGGCGGGTGCATGGGTCGGCTGATTTCCAGTGCTGTCAGCCGGCCCACCCGTCTTGATCCGTCCACGCCTGCAGCTTGCGGGTGGTTTCGAAGCGGCGCGGCTCGTGACTGATCGGATCGGTGAACTCGAGCGATGCCGCGAGCAGTTGCAGCGGACGGGTGAAATCGTCAACGGGCTTGTCGGTGATCACGGGATAGAAGTCGTCGCCGAGAATCGGGATGCCGAGGCTGTTCATATGTAGCCGCAGCTGATGGGTCCGTCCGGTCACCGGTCGCAGTCGATACCGCCCGCGCCCATCGCGATGCTCCAGCAGCTCGATCGAGGTCTCGGCATTGGGCTCGCCATCGACCTCCTGCGCCGCGAGCACCTGCTTCTCCTTCACGATCCGGCTGCGCACCACGCGCGGCAGCGCCAGCGCGGGATCGAACGGCGCGATCGCCTCGTATTCCTTACGGACCGTGCGCTTGTGGAACATCGTCTGATACGCGCCGCGCCGCGCCGGGTTGATGATGAAGAGCACCAGGCCCGCCGTCGCCCGATCCAGCCGATGCGCCGGAATCAACTCCGGCAGGTCGAGTTCTCGGCGCAGTCGCACCAGCGCGGTCTGCAGAATGTGCTGCCCGCGCGGGATGGTCGCGAGGAAGTGCGGCTTGTCCACGACGAGCAGATCGGCGTCGCGATGCACGATGGTGATGTCGAACGGCACCGGCGTCTCGACGGGTAGGTCGCGGTGAAACCACACGGCACTGCCTGGCGCATAGGGCGCGTCCGGCGCGATCGGACCGTCGAGATCGACGATCCCGCCCCCGCGCAGCAGCTCATCGATGCGGGCCGGATCCACCCGGGGGAGCCGCTCGACCAGATGGTCGCGAATCGTCGCCCAGTCACCGTCCTCCGGCAGCCGGAGCCGGGCCGGGTCCAGGCCGTGCCGCTTGGGCAACGGCGGTTTCTGCCGCCTTCTCATCGGCATCGACCCTAGTCGTCGGCCATTTCGCCGGTCGCCCTCGGGCTAGTGTGCGCGCCGCGCGATGCCCGGGTAATCGAGGACGAAGCCCGACTCGTCATAGGTGAGTGTGCTGGTGAAATCGAACTGCGGTGCGGTGTAGTCGAATCGCTGGTGCGGACCGTCATCACCGATTCGGTGGTAGCTCTGCTCGAGACGGGTCACCTCGAGCCCGACGGCGCGCACGTACGCCGCTGGCGCTTCCGCGGTTGTATCGATGGTCAGGCCGAGCCGATGCACCGGGAACGCGTTGGTCAGTGCCGAGGCCGCCAGATCGACGTCGAGGCAACCGGACAGCGCGGGATTCGGCACGCCGTCGACCGTCCAGTTGCCCGTACCGTCGGAGTTCAGCTGCACCGTGTGCCAACCGCCGCGTTGCCGAGTCGCGACCACAGCTCGCCGGGTGTGCCACGACGGGTCGAGGATGATCTGATAGTCGACCGCCCACACCTCGCCGTCTTCAACCGCCGTTGTACACCCATCGATCCGCACACCGGTCTCGGTCACCTTGAAGTAGGCGATCTCGAAACCGGTGCGCGCGCCCCGATGCTGCCACGCGGCAGTCGGTGGTGGTGGCTCCATCATCGCGGATTCAGAAGCCGCGCAGGCGATCTGGGCGGATCCGGACGACCGTGGAGTACTCGGCGAAGAATTCCTCGGCGGTCATCTTGATGTCCTTCAGTCCGTCGACGTATTTCGCGGTGTACGTGGCGATTTCGTCGGCGGAGGGGGCAGTGCCGTCGATGCGTGCGGTGCCCGTGAAAACCGCGACCGCACTGCCCCATTCGGTGCTGTTGAAATTCAACGAAACGCGCGGGTTGCGGATCAGATTGCGCAGCTTGGCCTGGTCGGGCTTGCTGAACAGTAGGAACTCGTCGTCACGCCACTGGAACCACACCGGGTTGGGTTGCGGGGTCCCGGTGGAGCCGACGGTGGTCAGCCAGATCACGGGTTCCTTGTCGAGACGCTCGGCGACTGTGGCGCCGAACGCGGTGCTCGGGTCGACGACGGGCGCGGATCGGTCGGATGCCGTTGTGGTCATGTGGGGAACAACACCACGACGGCCGGGAGGATTCCGCGCTACGGCGTTGCTCGCTCGTCGAGCACCATCCGCCGCGCATCGACCAGCGTCCGGCGCGCGCGACGGCGTACCCGGCACCCGTCAACGCTGCAATTCAAATGCACCTGCATGGCGCGGTGCGCCTGCTCCGGTGTCAGCTCGCCCGGATCGACCGAGCAACGCGCAATTGTGGAAATGACCTGTGTAACAAACATATTCACGACTCCCAAGGTGGTATTTCCGTATAGCGAAGAAGCTAGCCATGTATCCGCGCTATCGGGCCTGGTTGGACGGTCGTTCACGGAGCATTCCGCCGGATGACGGGCAGTTGAAAGATTCGGGTATTGCGCTGTTTTCGCAGATGTCCGGAACAAGTCCGCAGTGCGACAATCGATTCGGCGATAAAACGTGAGCGTTTCTGAAAAGCGGATTAAATGGACATTTGATCGCTATGTCGGCGGCCTGCCCGTGTATCGCGCGAGTCTCCGGCCGCCATGCCTGACCAGCGCCGCCGGAGATAACTTAGGCTAACCTACATTTCTGGCGCATCCTGCGTGAGGATGAGTCCTGTTCGTTGCGGAAACCAACGATGGCGAGAGGCACAACCTATGACGGTGGAGGTCGCGCCGCTTTCGGCGGCGGAGACGGGGAACCGACCGCCCCGAGCGGTACAGAAGGCGCACAAACAACAGGAAGCGTTGGCGCGCAAGGAGATCCTGGCACCCGTGCGACGGGCGCTCACCCTGGCGAGCATCATCGTGGCGGTCGCCTCGGTGTGCACCGTGGTGCCGTTTGTGCTGATCGTCGCGGCCTGCCGGGAACTGCTGGCCGAGCAGGTCGATACCGACCGGGTCTGGCGGCTGCTACTTATCGCCGTGGTCGTGCTCGTCGTGCGTGGCGTATTGCAGGCGGTGGCGCTCACCTGGTCGCATCTGGTGGACGCGAACTACCAGCTGACGTTGCGTAGGCTGCTCGCGGCCAAACTGACCAGGGTGCCGCTCGGCTGGTTCGGCGAGCGGTCCGCGGGCGAGGTGAAGAAGCTACTGCAGGACGACGTCGAGGCGCTGCATTATCTGGTGGCCCACGCCCGGCTGGAATTCGTGGCAGCGCTCACTGTTCCGCTGGTCACGCTCGGCTACCTGTGCACCGTCGACTGGCGGCTCACGCTGGTGCTGCTAGTTCCGCTGGTCGCCTTCGCGGTGATGTACAGCAAGATGCTCGACCAGGACGGACGCGACCGGTTGGCGGTCTTCAACCGGTGGGAGCGTCGCACTCAGGACGCGACCATCGAGTTCATCGACGGCATCCAGGTGGTGCGTGCGTTCGGCCAGGCAGGCAAGGCGCACAGCACATTCCAGGAAGCCGTGGACGGCCAGGCGCAGAGCGTGGATAGGTTGAAGTCCCCGATCATCCGGCTGCAGTCGGCCTCCGACCTGGTGGTCGCCCCGGTCTTCGTGATGCTGGTGGTTGTGGTCGCCGGCCTTGCTGGCGTCGGGCTGCACTGGGTGGCGCCGGTGGATGTCCTGCCGTTCCTGCTGGTCGGGCTCGGTTTGGGCAGCGCGCTGCTCGGGCTCGGCTACGGTGCGCAGGCGCTGCGCACGGCCGGTGCCGCCGCCGTTCGGCTGCACGAGTTGCAACAGACGCCAGAATTGAGCACCGCGGCACCGGCTCCCGGCGACCCGGCGCCGGCCGCCCCGGGTGTTGTCCGCTTCGAGGGTGTGACCTTCGGCTACCGCACGGACCATGATGTGTTGCGCGACATCGAGATCGAACTCGCTCCCGGCACCCTCACGGCGCTGGTCGGTCCGAGCGGGTCGGGCAAGTCCACGCTCGCCAAGTTGCTGCCCCGCTTCTATGACGTCGGCTCCGGACGAATCACCATCGGGGGCAGAGATATCCGGGATCACTCCACCGAAGAGCTGTATCGCACGGTCGGTTTCGTCTTCCAGGATGTCCGATTGGTCGGCGGCACCGTTCGCGACAACCTGCGGTTGGCGCGTCCCGACGCCGACGACGCAGCATTGGCGCAGGCCGCGCGCGCCGCACAGATCCATGATCGGATCATCGCGCTGCCGCGCGGCTACGATTCCGAGATCGGTATCGACGCTGTCCTGTCCGGCGGTGAAGCACAACGGCTTTCGATCGCGCGTGCGTTGTTGGCCGACACCCCGGTGCTCGTGCTGGACGAGGCAACCGCCTTCGCCGACCCGGAATCGGAGGCCGCGGTGCAGGACGCGCTCGCGGTATTGGTTGCCGGCCGCACCGTGCTGGTGATCGCGCATCGGCTGCACACCATCACCGGCGTCGATCGAATCCTGGTGTTGGAGAACGGGACCGTGGCCGAGCAGGGCGACCACCACGCCCTGCGAGACGCGGGCGGGACCTATCAGCGGCTGTGGGAAATCAATGAGGAAGCGCTCGGCGCTATCGCATACGCCGAGACGGAGGAGGGGCGATGATTCGCAAGGTACTCGGGCTGGTGCCTGCCGAATTCGACGCGCTGACACCGAAACTCCTCGCCGCCATCGTGGCGCAGGCGTTGAGTCAGGCTGCGGCCTATCTGCTGCTCGTGCCGGTGCTGGAAGCGTTGTTCGACGACGACCTCGGCGGAGCCTGGGTGTGGACGTTGTGGATGGTGGCGGCGGTAGCGGCCGTCGTGGTGTTCGGCTTCCTGCAGGCGGTGATCGGCCTGCGCATCGGCGTCGGCTTGCAGCGGGGCCTGCAGACCAGGCTCGGTGATCACCTCAACGCGCTGCCGCTCGGCTGGTTCGAGTCGCAGAGCGCGGGCACCTTGTCGCGGGTAGTCGTCGAAAATGTCAGGGAAATACAGGGTTTGGTCGCGTACCTGCTCACCAAGGTCATCACCAGCATCCTGGTGCCGCTCGGCGTCGCGGTCGGCATGCTGTTCATCGACTGGCGAATCGCGCTCGCCATGTTGCTGGCGGCACCGGTGCTCTATCTGATCAACAGCTTCGCCAATCGCGCGTACACCCGGTCCGATGCGCAGCTGCACGCCGCCGCCGCCGAGGCCGACTCGCGGGTGCTGGAATTCGCTCAGGCTCAGCCGGTCCTGCGTGCGTTCGGCGCGGTCGGCTCCGGCAACCGGGCACTGGAGGCCGCACTGGCGGGGCAACGGTCGGCGATCTCGCGGCTGATGTTCGCGACGGTCCCCGGCCTCATCGTATTCGGATTGTTCGTACAGGCAGTCTTTCTCGTCCTGGTCTACGTCGCCATCGGCCGGGTGACCGAAGGCACGATCTCAGCGGCCGCCGCGATCGCGTTGATCGCGGTGAGCTCCCGGTTCATCGAGCCACTGAATCAGGCTGCGCAACTTGCCAATGCGCTGCGTTCCGCGACCGCCGCGTCGGACCGGATCACCGCACTGCTCGCGGAACCCGTTCTACCGGAAGCGGACACGGCGGTTACGCCGGGTGTTGCGTCGATCGTGCTCGACAATGTGAGCTTCGGCTACCGGCCTGCGGAACCCGTCGTCTCCCACGTCACGTTCAGCGTGCCCGCGGGTACCACCACCGCGATCGTCGGCCCGAGCGGTGCGGGTAAGACCACCCTGCTGCGGCTGGTCGCCAGGTTTTACGACATCGACTCCGGCCGAGTCGTGGTCGGCGAGCACGACGTGCGCGAGCAGCCATCGGCGACCCTGCTGAACCAGCTCTCGCTGGTCTTCCAGCATGTGTATCTGTTCGACCAGTCGGTGGCGGACAACATCCGCATCGGCAGACCCGACGCGACCGACGATGAGGTGCGGCGCGCGGCCGAGGCGGCCAGGGTCGACGAGATCGTCGACCGACTCCCGGACGGCTGGGACAGCATGGTCGGCGAGGGCGGTGCCAGTCTGTCCGGCGGTGAGCGGCAACGGGTTTCCATCGCCCGCGCGTTGCTCAAAGACGCCCCGATCGTGCTGCTGGACGAGGCGACCAGCGCCCTCGATCCGCACAGCGAAGCGGTAGTGGTGCGCGGGATGCACGAACTCACCAAGGACAAGACCGTGATCGTCGTCGCGCATCGACTCGCCACCATCGCGCACGCCGATCAAATCCTGTTCCTCGACGGCGGCCGAATCGTCGAACGCGGCACGCACGCTGAGCTTTTGGCCGCGGGCGGGCGCTACGCCGACTTCTGGAACGAGCGCTCTCGCGCCAGCGGATGGCGGCTGGAGTCGGCCGTGGTTTGACCGAAAGCGCAAGGACCGGGCCCGTTTACGGCATCGCATCGCCGCGAGCGGGCCCGCCTAGTGCACGGGCCCACCGTCGATATCCCGGTACCGTGCGGCCGCCGCGCCGATATCGCCGCGGCCGCCGCCGAGCGGCTCCCGCAGGAACGCGGTCAGCATGTCGTTGGTCGCGCGCTGTGTTTCCCGTGGCCCACGGGAGCCGCCCATCAGTTGAGCCGCCAGGAATCTGGCGGGGTCGGCGAGAAACCGTGGCACGTCGGTGAAGCTGTAGTGATTGGCCTCGCTGATCTCGTAGCGGGAGCCGCCCGCCTTCAGTCGTTCGAGTAACGCGCGATTGCCGTCCAGATACTGCGCCGAGTGTCCCGTTTCCGCATGGTCGCTTTCCAGCAAGAGGAACGGCTTTGTCAGTGACTGCTGGGGCAACGTGCCATACAGGGTGCCGTCGATGTTCGCGGCCGCCTTGATCCGTGCGTCATTCGCGAGTGCGGCCACCGCGGTGGCGCCGCCGAATGAATGGCCAACGGCGGCAATATGTTCGGTGTCGAGGTGACCGGAGAGCCGTGGCCCCATGGTGCCCGGCCGATCGAGCTGGTCGACCACGAAGCGCAGATCGGCCGCGCGCACGTCGAGTTGCCCACTCATATAGCGGGATTGGTTCGGATCGTCATCGAGGAAACGTTCGTGCGGTGTCGCGATGGAGCCGTCGGCGAGCTCGGTGACCGCCGCCTCATACGGGTGATCGATGGCGAGCACGACGTACCCACGGCTGGCCAGATCGGCGATCAGCCCGGTGTAAAAGGCGCGTGGCGCACCGTATCCGGGAGAGAACAGCACCACGGGCCAGCGCGCCCGATCGGGACTGACCGGCACGTCGCGTCGCCCGTGCGTATCGATGCGGTGGTACCCACGCAGCAACGCCTTCGGTAACACGGTGACCCGGTCCGGCAGTCGATCTTGCCCGTCGAGATACGCCGAGTGCTCGCCACGCACCGCTGGATCGGCCGGATACCACGCCTGTACAACGACATTGCGATGGTCGCTCGGCGTATCCGTCGCTGCCTCCAGCCGATTCGGATCGACCAACCGGAAGGTCTCGGTGCCCACCGCATAGTGGCCCGTCGGTCTCGGCAGCTCGGGCACGGGAACAAGCGACCAGGCGAGCGCGGCCGGTAGTACCAGGAGCCCGACGCCGACCCGGGCGACCATCGTTGGCCATTTGCCCCCACGCCATTTCGTCTGCCAGGCAACCAGCCCGGCCGCCGCACAGAGCAGCAGGTAGGTCGGCGCGAACTGCCAGTAGAACCCTTCGATCAGCCACTGTGCCACGCACCCGGCAATCAGCGCGGGCAGCACCACAACCGCGATCCGACGCGCGACGAGCCGACCGGCGACGGCCGTCACCGCGAACGCGAGCGCGGCCAACGCGAGCACCATATCCAGGATCGACATGCCAGCTGACCTCCGCTTCGGCGCCGGGTCACGCAGCTGTTGCGCGAGTGGTCTCGAATCCGACTACCAGCCTGGCGGACCAGCGCGTCATCGCGCGTCGACAGCAGGTCGCGATCGGGTCATCCCGCAGGATGAGCCGGACCCCCGCCGAACGGCGGACTACTTCCAATAAGCGCGGGACTTGACCGCGGTCTTGGGCAGCCCGTGAGTGGTCTTGAGGGCCTTCACGATCGACCGCGTGGTGTGACCGTCGCAGGCCACCCAACCGTAAGCGTCTTTTGCGCAGGAGATCTCGTGCGCCTGCTCACGCAGCAGCCTGCCGTTATCGATGCGCTGCACCCAGGTGACCTGGTGGTGCGGCTTGTTGCGCACGGGCAGCGTGGTGTCGGACTCGTACTGCCATTCCAGCCACACTCGCGCCGGTGTGTCGCCGATCGCGTCGAGCAGCGAGTTGATCGCGGGCAGTGAGGCGGTGTCACCGAAGACGATGAACTCGCTCGGCATCTCCTCCGGCAACTGGAAGTCCGAGCCCAACACCGACGCGTCGATCTCGGCACCGACAGTGGCATTTCGCGCCCACTCGGCGGCGGGGCCGTTGTGTATCGCGAACTCGATCCAGAAGCGGTCGGCCGCTGGATCCGGATCGACCAGGGTGTAACCGCGCTGATGTTCCTTGTCGCCGTTCGGGATCCACAGGCGAACCCACTGTGTCGGATGAACGGGATGGTCTGCCAATAGCCCCCCGGCGGCGAAGCCGAGCCGTACGAACTTGTCCGTGACGGTCTCGGTCGAGGTGACGGTGAGGCGATAGTCCTCGGCACGCCACGCCTTCAGTATCAAGCCTTCGAATCCTCTACCCATGCAGGTAAGGTTAGCCTAAGGATAGTTCAAAATCGTGTGTGCTGTGCGCCACAAACGGCGAACGGAAATGACCCCGGTGCGCAGGGGTCATTTCCGTTGTCGTGCAGTTATTTACACAGTGCAAGGCAGCATCGCCACGCTGGCGACGGTGCATTCCGCTTCGCGGGTGAGCTTCCAGGTGCCGTCGATATTCTTCCACGTGAGGTCGAAGTGAAAGGGGTCGAAGCCATCGACTGCCGTTTCCAGGGTGGCGCCGAGGATGTCGCCATTGACGGTGACCGGCCCGACGATGGTCCAGCGAAAGCTGGGTGGTGTCGACGCCATCACGGTGCCGACCTGGTCGACCAGTGGCAGGCCCGCTTCACCCGCCTCGAGTTCGGCGGCCCGGGCGGCGCGCGGTGCGCCGGTGTTGAGGGCGACCTGCAGTTTTGCCTTCAATTCGCCGGTTCCGGGCGCGCTGGCGTGCAGTGGAGTGACGATCGGCGCCGCGCTCGCCGGGGTGGTGGCCGCGACCGATCCGAGTCCGCCGAGCGCGGTGGCGGCGGCGAGGGCGATGACCGCCACGGGCTTTTTTCTGGTGATGCTGAGCATTCTTTTCGTCCCATCTTTCATGCGGGGGTGCCGCGGTGCTGCTAGTCGCTCGCTATATTAGGTAAGCCTATGCAAATATAGGCGCGACGGGATTGACATGTGGGCACGAACACCCGGGGAAGTGCGCTCACAAGAGAGTTGGTGAACCGGTGGAGACACTTCTGATAGTCGGTGCGGGCCCGAAAGCCCTTGCGGTAGCGGCTAAATCGCATGTGCTGCGCAACCTCGGGCTGCCTGCGCCGCGGGTGAGGGTTGTCGAGTCGCACGCCGTCGGCGGCAACTGGTTGCCGAGCGGCGGCTGGACCGACGGGCAGCACCGACTGGGTACCAGCCCGGAGAAGGACATCGGTTTTCCCTATCACTCGACCTGGGCACGTGGCCACAACCAAGCGATCAACGAGGCGATGAAGGCCTACAGCTGGATGTCGTTCCTGGTCGAGCACGGCACTTTCGCCGAATGGATCGATCGCGGCAGGCCGAGCCCGCAGCACCACACCTGGGCCAAATACCTGCAGTGGATCGCCCGCGCGATCGACCTCGACCTGGTGATCGGCACCGTGCAATCGATCTGTCAGCGGGACGACGGTTGGTCGGTCTCGGTGACCGACGCGGACGGCCACGGCGCCGATATCGTCGCCGACGGACTCATGATCACGGGGCCCGGGCGCAGCGACAAGGCGCTGACCGAGCATCCAAAGATCCTCAGCATTGCCGAGTTCTGGGAGCTCGCCGGACGCCGCGAGTTGCCCGCCACCTCGCGGGTCGCGGTGATCGGTGGCGGCGAGACGGCAGGCTCGGCGCTGGACGAGCTGGTCCGGCACGAGATGCTGGCCATCTCGGTGATATCGCCGATGGCGACCATCTACACCCGCGGCGAAAGCTATTTCGAGAACGCGCTTTTCAGCGATCCCGGCAAGTGGGCGACGTTGAGCATGCAGGAGCGCCGAGATGTTATCCGCCGCACCGACCGCGGCGTGTTCTCGGTACGGGTGCAGGAGACTCTCCTCGGCGACAACCGGGTGCACCATCTACAGGGCCGAGTGATCCGCGTTGCCGACCACGGCGACGGGGTGGCCGTCACGCTGCGCAACGAGCTGCGCACGGATCAGGTGCACAACTTCGACCTGGCGATCGACGCCACCGGCGGCCAGCCGCTGTGGTTCCTCGAGCTATTCGATTCCTACGCAATGGATCTGCTGGAACTGGCGGCCGGCGGCCCGCTGACCCGGTCCCGGATCGAGACGTCGATCGGCTACGACCTGGCCGTGTCGGGGTTGGCGCCGAAGCTGTATCTGCCCAACCTCGCGGCACTCACGCAGGGGCCGGGGTTCCCGAATCTCAGTTGCCTCGGGCAGCTTTCGGATCGGGTGTTGAGTGCGGAGCCGGCTCGCCGCCGGGTCGGGTCACTGCGTTCGGGGGCCGGTGGGATCGTTGCGAGTTCGGGCGCGCGGTGAACATCGGCGGTCACTGCCGAAGCGCGGGGATGTCCTCCGGGCGGCGGGGCAGCGTGTACAGCGCGATCCGGCGATCCGGGCGCACATCGATTTCGTCGAGGTGCTGCCACCCGTTCTTCTCGAGGGCCTTGCGCATCGGGGTGTTGCGGTAGTCGGGATCGACCATGAGCCTGCGGCATTCCGGTTCGGCGGCCCAGATGCCCGTCGCCAAGTGTCCGATCCACCTCGACATCACGCCGCGGCCGATGAGGTTCAGATCGGCGGTCGCGATGTGGAAGGCCATGTCGCTGGGGTGGGCGTCGTAGAGGCGGCCGATCTCGTCTTTCGCCGCGCGATACAGCTCGACGTAGCCGACCTCCCGGTGGCCGAGTTCCGGTCGATCAATGTCCGCGAAGTCGAAGCCGAGTATGCATGGCCGCGAATAGGTTCCGGCCAGCTGGGCGCGGATGTCGGCTCGTCGGCGGCCGGCGGGCCATGGCTGCTCCCAGGTCTCGACCAGGTGCGGCAGCGACATCCACGCGGCGATGGTCTCGGGGTCGGCGCTGTCGAAATCGGCGACACGCAGCTGGAATGGTGCGGGAAAGTGCGGCACGACTGGCGCTGGGGCGCTCCGAATGTCGTCCGAAATGTCGGTCCGCTCGCGCGGAAGGACGTACGACGTCTCCGTCTCGTTCATCGCCATGTACTCCATTCAATCGTTAGTTAGATCACCCGCCTACGTTAGGCTAGCCTACACTAAGAAGACGCTGTAAGATTGTGCACGCCGATGCCTGGTACGCAGCCGAAGAGTTATCCATCAGGCATGCAAGGTATTTCGCCGAGGTGGCGACATCGCGAATGTCCGGCTTCTCATTCGAGTAGCGAGAGATCAGGTGCAAACGGCCGCTGATGCGATATCGGCGGTGTGTGGAGAGAGTAGGGCATGGCACGGGAACTCGGATGGCTCAGGCAATTTCACACGCCACGCTCGCCCCTCTCGGCACCATTGCTGATTTTTCCGCATGCCGGCGCCGGTGCGTCGGCTTATCGAGTGTTGGCCAAAAAGCTGAGCGAAACCTTCGATGTTGTTGTCTGCCAATACCCCGGTCGGCAGGATCGGGCCCGCGAGGCGGCGGCGACGAGCCTGCCCGAGATGGCGCGAGGCGCGTTCGAGGCTTTTCGCGCCTCGTCGCACGATCGGGCGCGGCCGCTCACCATTTTCGGGCACAGCATGGGTGCGATCATCGCCTTCGAGTTCGCCCGGCTCGCCGAAGCCGCAGGTCTGGAGGTGCGATTGCTCGGCGCCTCGGCATCGGTCGCGCCGAGCCGGGTTGCCGATCTGCCACCACATCCGACCGAGGACGAACAACTCCTCGACCATATGGGCGCGCTCAACGGAACCGGTTCCGATGTCATGGCCAGCCGCGACGTCATGCGAATGGCATTGCCCGTGATGAAAGCTGACTATCGAGCCTTCGACGGCTATTCCTGCGCCGCCGATATCGAGATCGATGCGCCGATCCAGGTTCTCGGCGGTGACGACGATCCGTTCATTGAGCCGCGGCACCTCTATGCCTGGTCGGCACACAGTCGCGCGAACGTTCAGGTGATTCTGTTCGCGGGTGGGCATTTCTATCTGAACGAACACATCGACGGAATCGTGGAATTGCTTGTGCCGAGCACAAGTTCGGTCGGATAGCGGTAGCGCGAGGGGCATGATGAGTACAGCGAATGCGGACGATCCGATCGTCGTGGTCGGAATGGCCGTCGAGGCCCCCGGTGGAATTGATACGCTCGCCGAGCTGTGGCAAGCGCTCGCCGAATCACGTGAACTGATAGGACGATTCCCGCGCGACCGGGAATGGCCGATCGATCAGCTACTAGCCCTCGGTGAAATCGAAGGCTGGCGCAGCGTTTGTGACGCAGGCGGATTTCTCGTCGGCGCAACGGAATTCGATCCGATGTTCTTCGGTATCACGCCGCGAGAAGCGGTCGCGATGGATCCGCAGCAGCGAGTCGCGATGCGGGTTGCCTGGGCGGCGTTGGAGAACGCCGGAATCAATCCCGGTGTGCTGGAAGGTGATTCAGCGGGATGCTGGATGGGCGTGTCCGCCAGCGAGTACGGCCCGCGGGCCGCCGCCGTCAACGATCTCAGCGGCTATCGGGTCACCGGAACGGCGCTCGGTGCGGTGGCAGGCCGGATCTCGCACGCACTCGGCCTGATAGGTCCATCGGTCAGTGTGGATACCGCTTGCGCGTCATCGTTGACCGCCGTGCACCAGGCCGCCGCCGCCATCCGCGCGGACGAATGCGAGTGGGCGCTGGCGGGCGGTGTCTGTGTGATGGGTTCGCCCGCCGCCTTCTACGAATTCTCGAAGAACAACGCACTCGCCACCGACGGGCGCTGCCGCTCCTATGCCGCGGCCGCGACTGGCACCCTGTGGGGCGAAGGCGCTGGCGTGGTTGTGCTGGAACGTGAGTCGCGGGCCGCGCAACTCGGCCACCGGGTCTACGGCCGCCTGCTCGGTTCGCGTATCAACCACAATGGCAAGGGGGCGCCGATCGCGGTGCCGAGCGCGGCCGCACAGGAAAGGCTGATCCACGACACCCTCGCGGCCGCGGGGTGCACGCCGGATGTGATCGGCCTGATCGAGGGTCACGGTACCGGAACCCCGGTCGGCGACCCGCTCGAGCTGGCAGCGCTGGCCAAGATGTACGGCGCCGCCGACCGTGCGACAGGCGCGCCGCTACTCGGTTCGGTGAAGTCGAACCTCGGTCACGCCCAAGCGGCGGCGGGGATACTCGGCCTGATCAAAGTACTGCTGTGCGGCGCGAACGGCGCGATCGCACCGAGCTTGCACGCCGACCACCCGACCGCCGAGATCGACTGGGACGCAACGAGCTTGCGGCTCGCCAAGAAACTCGAACCCTGGGACCCGGTGGATGGGATCCGCTACGGCGCCGTTTCGTCATTCGGCGTCGCGGGCACCAACGCGCACGCGATCCTGGCGATGCCCGTGCTGGAGGAAGCCGATGTCTGAGTACCGACTCCCGGACGGCACCATTCCGGTTCTGCTGTCCGCCGACACCGACGACGGGCTGCGCGCCGAGGGGGCGGCGCTGCTGTCCTATCTCGAGCAGCATCCGCCCGTGTGCCCTGATCGGGTGGCGGACATGATCTTTCGCACCCGGGTTGCGCGGCGTCGGCGCGCGTTGGCCATGGTGACCAATCGAGCTGAACTTCTCGGCGCGGTACGAGCGATCGCTACCGGTGCCGAGGACCCGGCGGTGGTGTGCACCGTCGGCACGGCCTCCGCTCGCCGTGTCGGCTTTGTCTTTCCTGGCCAAGGCAGCCAGCGACCGGGGATGGGCAGGCTCTACTACGAGATATCCCCGGCGTTCCGCACCAAGGTGGCCGAATGTGCCGCGCTTTTCGAGGAGCGATACGGGCACGTGCAGCCGTTGCACTATCTGCTCGGCAACGAGGGCCGGTTCGCGGACGTCGTACAAGTCGTGCAGCCGGCGTTGCTGTTTCAGATGATCGGACTGGCCGCGATGTGGCAGGCGGCCGGGGTCGACCCCGCGGCAACGATCGGCCACAGCCAGGGGGAGCTGTCGGCCGCAGCCGTCTCCGGCGTGATGACGCTGCGTGATTCGGTACTCGTGGTCACCCATCGAGCTCTGCTCGTCGCCGAGATGAGCCCGGGTGGCTACTCGATGGCGGTGCTCGGCATGGATCGGGAGGAATGCGAGGCCCTGCTGGCCAGGCATTCCGGGTGGGCTGAGCTGTCGGTGGTCAATTCGCCGCATATCCTGGCGATTTCGGGTGATCGGGCGACCATTGTCGACACGGTGGCGACCGCACGAGCGCGTGGTCGTTTCGCCAAGGAAATCCGGGTCGCCTACCCGGCGCACACCTCGATGGTGGTCGAGATCGGGCGCAAGGTCGGCAACTTCATGGGTGACGAACTGAGCAGTTGTCACTTTGTCGCCACCGATATCCCTTGCTACGGAGCCACTCTCGGCACGCCACTCACACCCGACCTCCAGCACGCCGAATACTGGTATTGGAACCTGCGCAACCGGGTCCGATTCGACCGGGCCGTCGTCGCGGCGGCCGCCGACGGCATCGACACATTCATCGAAGTCGCCGAGCATCCGATGTTGCAGTTGGCGATTCACGAGAATCTGTCCCTGGTCCCGCAGGACCCCGCCGCACCGCCCCGCGACATTCGAGTGATCGGCACCTCGCTGCGCACCGCGACGGGATTGAGCGAGTTCACCCGCAACCTGGCCACCATCGCGGTGCACGATCGGAACTACCGGTGGGCGGCGTTGCGGACCGCCACCGGAATCACCCTGCCGCTGCGTGACTTCCCTGCCACGCGGATGAACCCAAAGAAGTTGTGGGCGGCCTATCCAGCCGACCCGGTCGAGCGATCCGCTCCGAGTGCCCCGCCGCCGCAGCGTTTGGTGGAGAGCTGGGAGCGGCTGGACCGCCGATCCCTGGTGCCACCGCGCCGTCTCACGCTGGTCGACCACACCGGGCGCTGCGGCGATCTCGCCGCAGCACTGGTTATCGCGGCTGATCGGCACGGCGCGACAGCGAGCGTATTCGATGTCGACGCGGCTACCGCGGACTTCGACACCGCGGTCATCCTGCTGCCGCCACTTGCCCAAGGCGCGGACACGATCGCCGAGGTCGCGACGTTCTTCGCCGAGCGCACGTGGTTGCCCGCGGTGGATCGTTTGCGGCCCGGAGCCGAGTGCTGGCTGGTCACCATCGGCGGCGAAGCCGTAGTGGACAGTGATCCGGTGCCGCAGCTGTTCCATGGCTCGGTCAGTGCGGGTTTCCGCGGTGTCGGCGTCGAGCGGACCGGCGTGCTGCTGCGGCACCTCGATTTGGCTGCCACCGAAGCAGGCCCGGATCAAGCCGCCAAGATCATCGCGGCGTTGCACACCAAGGGCACCAACGAGATCGCGCTGCGCGCGGGCAAGGTGCACGTGAAGCGGCTCGTGCGCGCGCCGCGCGCCGAAGACAACGCCGCGGGCGCGGATCTCGGCCATGTGGTGATCATCGGTGGCACCGGCCAGCTCGGTCTGCGGTTCTGCGAACACTTCGCCAAGGCTGGAGCCGGTCGGATCACGCTGTTGAGCCGGACTGGCGGGTCCGACTCGGCCGCCACGGAACTGCGCGGGATTCGGGCACGCGGCGCCTCGGACATCCGCACGGTGCGCTGCGATGTGACCGACGCCGACGCGGTGCGCCGGTTCGCCGGTGACTGCGCCGATCGTCCGGTGACGCTGCTGATCCACGCCGCGGTGAACTACGTCGACGCCGAATTGACGGACATCACCGCCGATCTGGTGGCCACCGCTGCCGGATCGAAGATCGTCGGGCTGGCGACGGTGCTGCGGTCGGTGCCCAGGGCCGCGGACTGCCGCGTGCTCCTGTGTTCCTCGGTCGCGGCCACACTGAGCGGGCGTGGCCAGATTTTGTACGCCGTGACCAACCGGATGCTCGACATCACCGCCCGAGAGCTGCGGGAACAGGGTGTCGACAGCGTGTCGCTGCAGTGGGGCCTGTGGAGCGTTGCCGGGCCGCTCGACGCGGCGGGCTTTGCGCGCACCGAGAGCGCGGGCGTCTACCCGATGGATCCCGTCGAGGCCATCGAAGTTGGACTGACCCAGCAGTGGGGCGACGCGGTGGTCCTGTCCGCGGATTGGCAGCTCCTCAATGAGGTGGCAGGGATGTACGGGCAGGCCGAGGTGTTTTCGTCGATGGCACTCGCGCCGGAACCGTTGGCGACGCCGGTTATGGCCGAGTCCATCGCCGCCGCTTCTGTTCCCAGTGACACGCCTGCGCACGAGGGGTCGTTCTCGACTCGGATGCTGGCCGAACTGGCGAAGGTCATGGGAGCCGACAGCGCCGAATCCATCGACGGCTCGGTGCCCTTGGTGGCCCTCGGGCTCGACTCGCTGCAGGCACTCGATCTGCGCAAGCGGATCAAAGCAGAGCTGGATCGCGATCTTCCGGTCGCCGCGATCCTGGGCGGCGCATCACTCGACGAGGTCGTGCTGCTGATGGCAGAGAACTCGCACTAGAGCTTAGGGGCCAGATTCATGTCGGACACCGACGCCACCACCATGACCGCGCTGGAGCGGCGCAAGCGACTACTGCAGCAGCGGATGCGGGAAAAAGGCTTGGCCGCAACGGCATCGGCAGCGGCGCCGACGCGGCGCGTGACCGCGGGCGAGCGGCACCCGCTTGCGACGGGGCAGCGCAGGATGTGGTTCCTGCAGACCCGCGACCCCGCGGACCCCACTCTCAATATCTGCCTCGCTTACCGGTTGACCGGATCGCTCGATGCGGCCCGGCTCCGGGCCGCCGTCACCGGAATTGTTGCCCGGCACGATATTCTGCGGACCACCTACGGTGTGGACGGGGATGGTGAGCCGTACCAGGTCTTTCGGGATGAGGCCGAGATCGCCTGGGACGCACATGATCTGACGGACCTGCCCGAACACGGCCGCGAGCGCCGGGTCGAGGTGCTCGCCCGCCGTGAGTTCGGTCGCGCCTTCGACCTGGCGAACGAGCTGCCGCTGCGCGTGACGCTGGCCCGCACCGGCGTCGAAGAGTTCGTGTTGCTCCTCGTCATCCACCACATTTGCTGGGACGACGATTCATGGCCGATCTTCTTCACGGAGCTCAATGCCGGCTATCGCGGCGTCCACGAGACCGGCGATACGCCAGCACAATTCGTCGCCGTCGAGGTGCTCGACGCCCCTGCCGACGCCGGGGCCGCGAGTATCGAATACTGGCGCGACGCCCTGCGTCCGCCGCCCGAGCCGCTTGAACTGCCCGGCTCCGCATCTGCCGCGCCGTCCAAACAGGCCGAGCGCCGCCGCACGGAGTTGCCCGCCGACCTGCTCGCCCGCGTCGACGCCTTCGCACGGGAGCGGGCGGCGACACCGTTCATGGTGTTGCTTGCCGCGTACGAGGCGCTGATCCGGCGCTACACCGCGGCGCCGGATTTCCTGGTCTCCGTGCCGGTGAACGATCGTCGCGCGTCCGCGACGAGCATGATCGGCTACTTCGGCAATACCTTGTTGTTGCGCGCCACGCTGGCGTCGGAGGACACCTTCGGTACGCTCGTCGACACTGTGCGCGAGACGTGTGTCGGTGCGTTCACGCATCAGAGCGTCGGCATCGATCGCGTTGTCCGCGAGATGAATCCGGATCGGCTTGCCGGTCGCGACGCCATGGATCAGCTGGTTCGCCTCGGCTTCAGTGTGCGCAAGGAAACCACGGGATTCGCGCTACCCGGTGTCGCGGCAGCCGAATTGGAGCTGGGCGCTTCGACGGCTCAGGTTCCCCTGGCCTTGACGGTGCTGCTGAATTCCGACGGTGCCTCGCGGCTGGAGGCCGAGTATCAGGTGGATGTGCTGGCCCGGCCACTGATCGAACAGCTGCTCGTGCATTTCGTGCGACTGCTGGACAGCGCGTTGGCCGCGCCGCGGCGCCGTATCGTCGATCTCGACATGCTCGGCGGATCCGATCGGACGGCGATTCTCGACCAGTCCCACGGCGAACTCGTCGAGACGGCGCCGAGCACGCTGGTGGCCATGCTCGAGCACCGCGCGGCGATGGCGGGGGAAACGCTCGCCCTGGTATCCGACACGGCGGAGTTGTCCTACGACGAACTGCATCGGCGCTCGAACCGATTGGCACACTGGCTGATTCGCCAGGGCATCGGTGCTGAGGACATAGTCGGTGTGCGGCTTACGACCTCGATCGAGTTCATCGTCACCGTATTCGCCGTGCTCAAGGCCGGCGCCGCCTACCTGCCCATCAACCCCGCGTACCCCGATGACCGGATCGATTATCTGATCGAGGACGCGCACCCCCGGCTGGTCCTCAGCCGAGTGGAATTGGCTGCGGCGGAGGCGATCGCCGCCGAGCTGCCGGAATCGAATCCGACCGATGCCGATCGAGTCCGGCCGCTGCGACCCGAAAATCTGGCGTACGTCATTTACACCTCGGGATCCACCGGGAAACCCAAGGGCGTACCGGTGTCGCACGCGGCGATCGCCGAGCACGTCGGCGGCTTCAGCGCCGAGTGGGGCGTCACCGCGGACGACCGTCTGCTGCAGTCCGCGTCGGTCAGCTTCGATGCCTCGCTTGCCGACATCTTCGTCACGCTGACTCTGGGCGCACGGCTTGTCATCCCGAAACCTGATGCGTTCCACGATGTCCGCTATGTCGCCGATCTGATCACCCAGCGTGGCGTGACCGTGTTCCATATGGTCCCGTCGATGTTGAGCAGCCTCTTGTTGCTGCCAGAGGTGAGCGAATGGCGTGCGCTGCGCCATGTTCCGGTCGGTGGCGAGGCGCTGCCCGGCGAGCTGGCCGACAAGTTCGCCGGGATCTTCGACGCCGAACTGCGAAACCACTACGGCCCCACCGAGGCGGTGGTCTGCGCCACGCACATGCCCGTCGAGGGGCCACAAGGCGTCGGTATCGTGCCGATCGGCATCCCGAACCGCAACGTGTACGCCTATGTGCTGGATGAGGCGCTGCAGCTGGTGCCTGCCGGGGTCGTCGGGGAGATATACCTCGGTGGCGCGCAGCTGGCCCGTGGCTACCTGGGACGCCAGGACCTGACCGCGCAGCGTTTCGTCGCCGATCCTTTCGAGCCCGGTGCCCGGCTCTATCGGACCGGAGATCTAGCGCGCCGCAACAGTTTCGGCGAACTCGAGTTCATCGGCCGCGCCGATGAACAGGTCAAGATGCGCGGATTCCGGATCGAGCCGGGTGAGATCGAGGCGGCAATCACGGCGTACCCGAACGTCGGCCACTGCGTAGTCGTGGTCGCCGAGGACCCGGTGACCGGGCCGATACTCGCCGCGTACGTGGTCCCGGCGGCAGCCGCCGCGGTCGCGGATATCGACCCCGACCTGGTGCGTACGCACTGCGCCGCGGTACTGCCGGAATACATGGTGCCGAGCGCCTTCGCGGTGATCGACGAGATCCCACTGACGACCAGCGGCAAGCTCGACAGGCGTGCGTTGCCCGCGCTGGCTCCGGCGGCGAGGCAGCAGTATCGCGAACCCGCGACCACGACCGAACGGCGCATGTGTGCGATCTTCGCGCAGCTGTTCGCCGTGCCGCAGGTCGGCGCCGACGATTCGTTCTTCGAGCTCGGCGGCCATTCCTTGCTGGCGACCAGGCTGGTGATGCTGATCCAAGCGGAGTTCGGTGTGCGAATGGGTATGCGCGCGCCGTTCGATACCCCAACGGTGGCCGGGCTTGCCGCCATGATCGAGACCGCACCGAGGGTAGCTGAGGTGACCGGCTTAGTGAAACAGATACGGCCTGAACAGGTTCCGCTGTCCTACTCACAGCTGGCGCTGTGGTTTCAGAGCAAGATGGCGGGTCCGACGGCGATCGGCAATATCCCGTTCGCGGTCCGGCTCGACGGACCGCTCGAGCTGCCTGCGCTGACCGCCGCGCTCGGTGACGTGGTCGCCAGGCACGAGGTGTTGCGGACCGTGTTCCCGGAAAACGGTGGCGTGCCGTATCAGTCGGTGCTGCCGGTAGGGCCGATCGATGTCCCGGTGACGGTGCTAGATCACCCGGACGAAGTGCGCACCGCGCTGGCAGCGGCCGGCCGCTATTGTTTCGCGGTCGACGCGGAGCTGCTGATCCGGCCTCAGGTCTTCGTGCTTGGTTCGCGCAGCCATGTGTTGTCGCTGCTCGTGCACCATCTGGTAGCCGATCATTGGTCGTTCCGGATCATCCTGGACGATCTGGCCACCGCGTATCGAGCACGGACCGGTACCGGTGCCGCACCGGAATGGGCGCCGCTGCCGATCCAATACGCGGACTATGCGTTATGGCAGCACAGGTCCGTCGACGCGTTCGGCGCGCAGCTGGCGTACTGGCGGGACACGCTGGCCGGTGCCGAGGACGAGATCATCGTGGCGCCGGACCATCCGCGTCCGATCGTGCTCGGTAAGGCCGGGCATGTCGTCCCGTTCTCGGTGCCCGCCGCATTGCGCGCTCGCCTTGCGGAGCTGGCCGATGCGAGCGGCGCGAGCGAGTTCATGCTGTACCAGGCCGCGGTGGTGACCTTGCTGCACAAGCTCGGCGCCGGGGTGGATATTCCGCTCGGCACGCCGATCGCGGGCCGGGCGGATCCCGCTGCCGCGGACCTGGTCGGCCTGCTGGCGAACATGGTCGTGCTGCGCAACGACCTGTCCGGGAACCCCACCTTGCGCACCGTGCTGGAGCGCGCCCGCGATGTCGCGCTCGGTGCATACAGCAACCAGGACATCCCGATCGAACGTCTGGTGGACGCGCTGAACCCGGTACGGACCAGGGCCAGGAACCCGCTGTTCCAGGTGATGATGCACTTTCGCGAAGCGGGCTGGGACGTTGCCGGGCAAAGTCTCGGCGATCGGACCGCGATGGCGGTGCTGCCGTTGGACTTCGACGTCGCACTGCTCGATCTGAGTTTCAACTTCTTCGCGGGTGCTGACGGCGGGTTCGACGCGAGCGTCATCGCCAACACCGACCTGTACGAACCAGCGACCGCGCGGTTGATCGCGGATGCGCTGGCCACGACGCTGGATGCGTACGCCGCCATCCCGGATCGCACGGTCGCCGAGCTACGGGTATTGGAGCAGTCCGATCTCGACCGGCTGCTCGAGCCACCGATCGCCATGCCACCCGCGACCGTCGAGTTGCCCCGTGCGACAAGCGAGGGGCAGCCGACAGCGACCGAGCGAACGCTCATCGAGCTGCTCGAGGAGCTGCTGGAAATTACCGACGTCGAGACCGATGACGGATTCTTCGCATTGGGCGGTGACAGCGTGATCTCCATCCAGTGGTCGGCCCGCGCGGCCGCGCTCGGGCTGCCACTCACACCGCAGCTGGTTTTCGAGCATCTGACGATCGCCGAGCTGGCCGCCGCAGTCGACGCGGCGGCGGAACAGCCTGTGCGGGAGTCGGATTCACAGATCGAGCACGCACCGATGAGTGCGTCCGGTCTGGATGCCGACGCCCTTGCCGCGCTGACCGCATCGTGGCAGGCGCAGCCGTGACCGTACCTCCGCAGATCGAGGACGTGCTCGCGCTCAGCCCGCTGCAGGAGGGGCTCTTTTCGCTGGCGCAGCTGACCGGCGACGGAATTGATCTGTACACCATGCAGTTCGTCGTCGACATCGACGGCCCGGTGGATGTGGCGCGGTTGCGCGACAGCGCGCAGGCGATGCTCGGACGACATCCGAATCTGCGAGTCTCGTTCTGGGACAGGAATGTACCGAAGCCGGTGCAGATCGTGCCAACGCACGCCGAGTTGCCATGGTCGGAACGGGTCGCGCAGCCCGCGGAGTTCTCGGCGATCGCGGAGTCGGAGCGGCGGCGGCCATTCGACCTGAGCCGAGGTCCGGCCCTGCGGATCGTGCTGTTGACCGTGCCGGACGCGACCGCGCCTCGACGGCGAATGATCCTCACGGCACACCACATCCTGATGGACGGTTGGGCGGTCGCGGTGTTCTTCACCGAGCTGCTCGCGGCGTATCAGGCTGGTGGTTCGACGGATTCGCTGCCCGCCCCGCGTCCTTACCGGGACTACATCGGCTGGCTGGCCGCGCAGGACGGCGACGCGGCGATGCGCCGATGGGTCGACTATCTGAGCGACCTCAGCGGTCCTTTGATGATCGCCGAGGGCACGCGGGTCGCGGCCGGTGTGCCGGAGAAGACGCGACTCTTGTTGTCCGCCAACGACACCGCGCGCTTGCAGCAGTGGGTGCGTACGCACGGGTTGACGCTCAACACCGCCGTGCAGTTCGCCTGGACGGTGGTGCTCGGCAGACTCGCCGACCGCCGCGACGTTGTCTTCGGCACCACCATCTCGGGGCGGCCAGACCAGCTGGCCGGCGTGGAGGGCATGGTCGGCCTGTTCATAAACACCGTTCCGGTCGCGCATCGGCTCGAGCCGTCGGCAACCGTGCTTGACCAATGCCGGCGGTTGCAACGAGAATCCGCCGCCATCCGCGAGGTCGGCTATTTGAGCCTGTCATCGGTGCAACGCGCCATCGGGCACGGCGCTTTGTTCGACACTCTGCTCGTGTTCGAGAATGCCCCGATCGACGATGCGATCCACACCGTCACCGCGCCGGATGGCGCACGTTTTCGGCCGATCGAGATGGAAAGCCTGGCCCACTACCCGCTGACGGTGGTGGCGCATCTGCACGACGACGCACTAGTCGTGCTGGTGGAGGCGATTCCCGCTGCGCTACCGCACCTGAACTCCGCGGAGATCGGTGAGCGGCTGCTGTCGGTGCTTCGCCAGCTGCCGGACGCCGGTGCTGTGGCACCGGACTCGATCGACCTTCTGTCGGCTGACGAGCACGCCGAATTACACACCGCTGGAACGGATTACGTGGCGGGTGCAGAGCTGACAGTGTGGGAGCAGTTCGAGCGGCAAGTCGATGCGACTCCCGAGGCGCCTGCGCTGACCGCCGGCACCGGGGAGCGATACACCTATCGTGAGGTGCATGCGGCCGCCAGTCGGCTGGGTCGCGAGTTTGCCGAGCACGGTGTCGGGCCGGAAACCGTTGTGGCGCTGATGCTGCCGCGATCGGTGCAGTCCGTCGTTGCCATCCTCGCGACGTTCGCCTCCGGTTCGGCCTATGTGCCGGTGGATATTTCGTTGCCTGCGGTGCGGATCGCATCGATCCTGCGTCAGGCACAACCCACGCTGACCGTCGTAGTCGAAGGCTGCCGTGACCTGCTGTCCGGATTGTCGATCGACACCCTGCTGCTCGACGATCTGATTGTCGCCGAACGTATTTCGCGGCAGGCTGCCGTTGCTCCCCTAGTGCGACGGCACCCATCGCACAGCGCGTATCTGATCTTCACCTCCGGCTCCACCGGTGAGCCCAAGGGTGTCGTGGGCACCAATGCCGCGTTGATCGGCTACTTCGCCGACCATCGTGACCGTTTCTACCGGCCTGCGATGGCTCGACTCGGCCGCCCGCTGAGAATTGCGCACGCCTGGTCGCTCAGCTTCGATGCTTCATGGCAGCCGATGGTCGGGTTGCTCGCCGGTCAATCGATCCACCTGTTCGATGCCGACGAAATGCGCGATGCGAACGTGCTTGTCGCGGGCATGGCTCGGCACGACATCGACATGATCGACACGACACCGTCGATGTTCGCGCAACTCAGTGCGGCGGGCCTACTCGATCGGGCCTTGCCGGTACTCGCGTTGGGGGGCGAGGCCATCGACACCGCGCTGTGGTCGCGGCTACGGAAGTTGACCGGTACCACGGTGCACAACTGCTACGGGCCGACCGAGACGACGGTCGAGGCTGTTGTCGCTGCTGTTTCCGCCACCGAGACGCCGACCATAGGTTCGCCGACCGCCGGAATGCGCGGCTACGTCCTCGATTCCATGCTGCGACCGGTGCCGCGCGGTGTGGTCGGCGAGCTCTACCTCTCCGGTGTGCAGCTCGCCCGGGGGTACGTCGGAAGGGCCGCTCTCACCGCTGATCGGTTCGTCGCCGACCCGTTGCGACCGGGCCTGCGCATGTATCGCACCGGTGACCTTGTGCGGCGCCTACCGCACGGCGGCCTCGGCTACCTCGGCCGCGCGGACGCGCAGGTAAAGGTGCGCGGGTATCGCATCGAGATCGGCGAGATCGAATCCGCGTTGATTCGACTGTCCGGCGTAGACACCGCATCGGTCACCGTGGTACGCCGCGCCGATAGCGTGAGACTCATCGGTTTCGTTGTCGGCCAACCGAATCGGGACCTCACTCCGGCCGGTATCCGGACCGCGCTGACAGAACGTCTTCCTACATACATGATTCCGGCCCGGATAGTCGTGCTGGACCGGCTGCCGGTCACCACGAACGGCAAGCTGGACGGGCGCGAATTGGTTCGGCTCGCCGAAGACGCGCTGTCTGGTGGAGAGTCCGATGGGGCAAGCGCCGCCGCAACCACCGAGACCGAATGCGCTCTGGGCGAAGTTTTTACGGAGTTGTTCGACGGTCGCGCTCCCGGTGTGGACGACGACTTCTTCGCGCTCGGTGTGGACAGCATTGTGGCCATCTCCCTGGTCAACAAGGCTCGACGGCGCGGAATCGCCTTGAGTCCGCGAATGGTGTTGGACACACCGACAATCCGTGAGCTGGCCGCAGCGGTCGATGCCGCGATAGCGGTGCAGTCCGCTGCCGCGGCAACCGACTATGGTGAAGTGCCGCCGCTGCCCGTGGTGTCTTGGATGTACGAATACGGCAACTTCCGCCGGTTCACGCAGACCGCGATGCTTCAGCTGCCTGCCGGAATCCAGCGCGCGGCAGTGGAATCGGTTTTGCAGCCGTTGCTCGACGGACATGACACTCTTCGGGCACTGCTTGTCGATACGCCGGACGGCCCGCGCCTGGTCACGCGGGAACCGGGAGTCGTATCGGCTACCGAGGTGCTCGACCATGTCGACTTCCGGGTGTCTTCTGACGCGGAACTTGATGCCGCGATCGCGACGTCAGCCCGAACCATGGTGGACGAGATCAATCCTCGTACCGGCGCGATGGTCCGTGCGGTGTGGTTCACGGGCACCCACCGCGGCGACATGCTGCTGTTGGCCATTCACCATCTGGCGGTCGACGTCGTCTCCTGGCACATCCTGCTCGGCGGTCTCGGTGTCGCGTGGGCTACCGTCGAATCCGGCGCGGCTCCGAAGCCGTTGCCGGAGTTCACCTCCTATCGTCGATGGTCACAGTTGATGTGGGAACGTGTCGCGGAGCCGGAGGTGCTCGCGCAGCGCGAATATTGGGTGGGCCAGGTCGACGCATCGGATCCGGTACTAGGCCAACGGCTTCCAGATCCGGTGACCGACACCTGGTCGTCGCTTCGAGTGACGTCGGCGGTTACTCCCGCCTCGGTCACCGCGCGTATCCTCGCCGCGTTGTCGAAGGAAGAAGGGGTCCGCGAGTTTCTGCTCACCGCGCTGACCATGACCGTGGCGAGCTGGCGTAGTGAACGGAACCAGGACGCGAGTGCCGGCGCGCTGATCGCGCTGGAAGGGCATGGCCGTGCTGATGCCGTACTCGGCACGGATACCACGAACACGCTCGGCTGGTTCACCAGTGTGTTCCCGGTGCGGCTCGGCGTCGGTGCGGCGTCGGTCGACGTGGCACAGGCCGAGGCGGACCCTCGCGCGGCGCGCGTCCTGTTGAATTCGGTTGCCGCACATCTCGGTTCGATTCCCGCCGATGGTCTGGACTACGGACTGCTCCGGTATGTCGGCCGGGTACCGGAACTGCAGGCCACTGCGGAGCCTCAGGTCGAGTTCAACTATTTAGGGCGAGTCGACTTGAGCGGCAACGCGAATCAGCCGTGGTCAGTGATCACCGATGCCCGCACTGAGGCTCTGCCGCTCGATCCCGAGCCCGATCTGCCGCTGCGGTACGCACTGGACGTCATCTCGGGCATCGGCACGACGCCGGAGGGCCCACAGTTGTCGACTAACTGGCGCTGGAGCGACTCGCTGTTCTCCGCCTCGGACGCCGAACGCCTTGCCGCACTGTGGCAGCGTGCTGTCGCGGCCTTGGCGGATGCCCTGTAGTCCCGATCGTCAGCTGCCCTGTGAGATGCTCGCCGCCATCGCGACACCGTAGGATCATCTGCCGCTGACCGACAGATAGATGTGGAGGTACCGATGACCCCGCCGGTACCGATCGGGATCGCGGCTCCGGTACTCGTCTTCGCATTCGCGGTCGTCGTCAGCCGCTGGTTTCTGGTGCGCGGGTCAGTGAGTAACCGGCTGGTCAACCGGACGTTGGGTTGGCAGACGGGGGCGGCCGTCATCTTCGAGTGCGGCGCAGGCACCGAGTACTCCGACGTGACGTATCGCATTTTCCTCGCCTGCAGCGTCATGACGGCTGCGGGCGTCTACGGCATAGCAGCACTGTTCGCCGGTGACGTCGATCCGAACACAGCTCGTCGGCGGCAGCGGATATATGACGTTGTCGCTGTGGTCGGTGCCGTAATTGTCGTGATAGTTGGCAGGCCCGCAGATCCGATGCAGCCGGGTTTCGGCTGGAGCTCTCCTCTCGTCTGGGCGCTTTTCAACCTCCCGATCGCGGCAATGGCGATCAACGTCATCCGAGCGTGCGTACGTGAGCTCCGGGTCGCGCAGGCAACAACTCGCGAACGCCTGGTATTCGCAACTCTTTTCCTCGTCGCATCGTATTTTCTCTACTGTGTTGTTACCTCCGGGTTGCGAGTGCTCGGCGGACAGCCGTCGGACAGTCCGCCCGCGGAATGGACCTCGGCATCGTGCGCCGGTTTCTTTGCGATCAACGTGCTGCTGGCTGTTCCGGTAGTCAACGTTCTGCTCGCCCGAGCAGGGTGGGACCGAACCGGCCGTCATAGTCGGCGGCTGTTCCCGCTGTGGCGCGACCTCACGGCCGCCGTGCCAGGCGTTGTGCTGGATCAGGGCACTGGTCGCCGCGATCCCGAGCTGCGCCTCTACCGCATACTGGTCGAGATTCAGGACGCGTTGCAACATCTGAGGCAGTACATGCCGCCTAGCGATCGGCCCGAGCAGTCCATCGACGACCATGCTGTGCGGATCGCGCGAGCCGTTGACGCCAAACACCGCGGTATGAGACCGGTAGCCGCGGGCGGGCACCAGTACCTGCGCCTCACCGAGAACAGGGCCGCCGAGCTGGTACGTCTGCTCGAGCTGGCTCGGGTCTGGCGGGCGGCTCGCGCGTCGGCATCAGTGGACGCCGGAGTGGGCTGATCTGAGGGCGCTTCGGGCGTCCATCGTGGTCAGGTCGATACCGTAGGATCGGCTCCCGCTGATCACCTGGATGGGTATGGAGGTGTCGATGTCCCCGCGGGTGCCTATCGATACCTTCGCTGCACCGGGTCCGTACGGACCGCGCCGATGACTGCGCCCGCGCCGATGTGGGTCGTCATCGCGGCGATAGCGGTGCTGTGCGGGGTCACGCTGGCTCGATGGATTGTCATCGACAGCACACCGGCCGCACGGCTGGTCAATCGTGCGATCTTGTGGGTATCGGTCGGCGCGGTGACGCAGTACAGCGTCGTCGCCACCGGTCACGAAGCGCTGGCGGTTCAGTTCTTCCTGTTCTGCTCGGTGCTGGCCGCCGCCAATTTGTACGGGCTGGCAAAGCTTTTCGTCGGCGCCGATCCCGCCACTGCCCGCGATCGGCAGCGGATCTACAACGTCGCGGCGGTGCTCGCCGGCACCACAGTTGTGCTCGTGGGCACACCGGAAGGTAGTGGCGGAGCAGGCTTTTGGGCGCGGGCAGTGCTCAGTTGGACGGTGTTCAATATGCCGCTGCTGGTGGCCGGAGTGCACATCACGCGGGCCTGTCTGCGAGATATCCGGGTCGAGGCCTCGTTGCTGAAGCAGGTTCCGTACATCGGTCTGCTCGCGCTGGCCACGGGATGGTTTATCGGCGCCGGTCTCACGGTGGTGCAGGCTTTCGACGGCAAGCCGCCCGGCACCATCTCGATCGAGTGGAGTTTGGTGTCGTGCCTGTTCTGCATACTGGTCGCGTTCGTGACGGCAGTACCGCTCGCGCAGGTGATTTTGGCGCGTGCCGGATGGGATCGGACCGGGCGAAACCTGCGTAGGTTGGAGCCGCTGTGGCGGGACCTCACCGCCGCGGTGCCCGAGGTCGTGCTGCCCGCGGGTGTCGGACTCGGCCGGGATTCCGAGTCGCGGCTGTACCGGATGACCGTGGAGATCAGGGACGCGTTGTTGCACCTCAGACCGCATCTGTCTGTCGACGATGTGCCCGAGTCGTCCGTCGAGACCTACGCCACGCAGATCGCCCGAGCGGCGCGTGCCCGAGAGCGGGGGATCACTCCGTTGGGTGCACCGCCGTCGCACTTTCAGCAGATATCCGCGCGCGACATGACCTCCGAGCTCGGTTACCTGCTCGACCTGGCGCGCCACTGGCCGAGGGCGCGCGATCTGGTCAGCGGTCGTGCGCAGGCGAGCCGACGATGATGCTGCCGACCGCGCATTCGGCCAGCTCGTCCACGTTTGCCGCGGCGGCGAAGGCGGCGGTATCGCTGAAGCCCTGGGCACACGCGCCGAGTCCCATCGCGGTCGCGATGACCGAGACGGTCTGCGTGACTGCGCCGACATGCTTCAAGATGTCGGCGTAAGCCACCTGCCCGTTGTTCCGCGTGAGATGCCCCGACCGCGCGGCGAGTAGCAACACCAGTTGCGGGGCGCCGCCCTCGGCGAGGGGCACCGAGGCGGTGGCCAGTAGCCGTTGTACCGCAGGCGATTCCAGGTCGGCGACTGGACGTAGCACGTGGTCGAACGAGTCGTAGTGGTACATACCCGGCGCAAGCCCGTCGACGTGTCGCACGATCGGGTAGAGCTCGAGTTCGTCGACGCTGCCAGCCGACGGGTGGGGGCGTGCTGCCGATTCCGCACTGGTACTTCGGACACCGCCGGCCGTCCCAAAAAGCAGCTCGGCTAGCTGGTCGCGGGTGATCGGGTTGGCGTCATCGATTGCGTGGGTGGACTGCTGACCTGCCAGCACTGCCGCCAGCGTCGGGTCGTTGGCGCGCAGGACGGCGAGATCGGGCGTCGCGAGCGGCACCGGTTCGCCGGGGTAGTGCGGCTTCCGTGTGGGCGGCTGCGGGAAGGTGTCCACTGCCCACATCGGCGCCCCGGCGTGAGCCGAGCTCGCGGTGCGTTCGCCTAACGTGCTCCGGCGATGGAACCACAGGTCGGCGGCATGCCAACCGCGAGTGGTGAACTCCCGCTCCTCCTCATCCGGATCGGCGACCAGAAACCCACACCAGTGCAGATCGGCCGCCAACTGCGACTTGATCGAGACGTGCAGTGGCGACTCGGCCGCGCCGAAACCATCGAGCAGGGACAGCAGCCGCGGGTCATGGATCCGCACGTCGCACCAGGACAGCGGGTGCTCCAGCACGAAACCGTCCGAGTCCCGGTGCAGCACGGCGAATTTCGACAGCGTCGCGCGCCACGGGAGCCGGGTGACCGGGCGCGGCGGCGGCTGTCCGAACGGCTGGATGCTGTATAGGTTGCGGCCGCCGTCGCGCACGGTGACCGACAGCCAGCCGCCGTCGGTCAACCGGTCCATCAGCCCGGCGACATCGTCGGTGCCCGATCCGTCGGACAGTTGCGAGACCGTAGCCGGGCCACGGTTCAGCGTTCGCAGTGCTTGCAGCTGTCCGAGGCCGAGCCCGGACAGCTGTTCGTTGCGCGGCGGATAAAGCAGCGTGGCGCCCGCCGATGTCGTCAGACAGGTGACACCCGCACGCAGCGCGTACCTGGTCTGGTCGGGATATGTGACGGCGGACAAACCGCTGACCTCCGCTTGTCGATCCGATGTGTCGGGCGTGCCTATTTCGCCGCGATGGCGAAGGCGGGCTCCAGTTTGTTCAGCATGTAAGGCACCGACAGTGCGGTCGGCTGGTTGATGGCGGTGATCTCCTGGGTGGTGAGGAACACCACCGAGCCCTTCCGCGCCGCAGGCAGGTCGGCGTAGCCAGGAAGCTGCCGGTACTTTTCGTCCAAGCCGGGGGAGTAGCCCGCGAGTAGTAGGTCGGCGGTGAGCTTGTCGACCTTCTCCGGCGACAGCGCGACCCGGCCCTGGTTCGCGGGGAGGTCGGTGATGTCCTTGGGAATGCCCATGCCTAACTTCGTGAACAGCGTGCTGGAGCCGTCGTTCGGATCGGTGACAACCATGAGTTGGGTGGCACTCGCCAACCAGGTGGTGGCGAAGGTCTTGCCCTTCAGGCCCGGGTTGGCCTGGCCGATCGCGTCGATCTTCTTGTCGACGTCGGCGATGATCTGCGTGGCGGCGTCTTGTTTGTGTAGCACCTTGCCGAGCGTGGTCACCAGGTCCGGCCACGGCGTCACCGCGTCCTTGCCGAGCGCGGGCAGGACCGGGGCCACCTTGGAGAGCTCGTCATAGTTCTTCTGATCGGCGACGAATGGATCGGCGAGGATGAGGTCCGGCTCCAGCGCCGCGACCTGTTCGGCCACATTGCCCACCGGGTTCAGGGCCTTCGCGGTCGCCAGGGACTTCGGCTCCCACGGCGGCGTGCTCTTGGAGATTGTTGCCACGTTGTCCACGTATCCGACAGGCGTCACGCCGAGCGCCAGCGCGGTGTCGAGCCACTGGTTGCCAAGGGCGACGATCTTTTTGGGTGTGCCCGGCACCGTGGTCGAGCCACGCGCGTGGGTGATGGTGACCGGCTCGTCGCCGGAACCGGCGTCGTCGCTCGATGAACCGCAGGCGGCCAGGCCCAGCGTCAGCGCGGCGGCGATGGCGGCCACCGTCGCTCTCGCCCAGCGCGACATCCGAACAGACTCCATCAGTTGGCCCCCTTCCAGGACGTGCTCCGCCGGCGCGGTCGAGATACCGGCAGCGTAATTCAGCCAAGGCTAACCTATCTAGTCCTCCGTGTGACCGGCCTCTCTTGATGGTTAGATCCGCTAACTATATAGTTTGCGGAGATAACCATTCGCGAGGGGACGCCGTGACGATGCCATCCACCGATCTCGATCTTGGCGAGGTCAGCACCATCCGCCGCAGGCTGCGCTACGACCGGGACCACCCGCACTACAAGTGGATCGTGCTGACCAACACCACGCTCGGAGTGCTGCTCACCGCGATCAACTCGTCCATCGTGCTGATTTCCCTGCCCGCGATCTTCCGCGGTGTCGGCCTGAACCCGCTCGACGCGGGCAACGTCGGATACCTGCTGTGGATGTTGATGGGCTACCTGCTCGCGACGGCGGTGCTCGTCGTCATGTTCGGCAGGCTCGGCGACCTCTTCGGCCGAGTTCGCGTGTACAACTTGGGCTTTGCCGTCTTCGCGTTCTGCGCGCTCGCGCTGTCCTTCGATCCGTTCCACGGTGGTGCCGGCGCGATGTGGATCATCATCTGGCGTGTGGTCCAAGGCGTCGGCGGCGCGATGCTGACCGCGAACGCCACCGCCATCCTCACCGACGCCTTCCCGGCGAAGCAGCGCGGCACCGCGCTCGGGATCAACATGGTCGCCGCGGTCGCCGGCTCGTTCCTCGGCCTGCTCATCGGTGGCGTGCTGTCGGAATGGGATTGGCGCGCGGTGTTCTGGGTCAGCGTCCCGATCGGGCTGCTCGGCGCGTTCTGGTCGTACCGTTCGCTGCACGAGGTCGGCATCCGATCGGTGGGCAGGGTCGACTGGGCGGGCACGATCACCTTCGGGCTCGGGCTCACCGCGCTGCTCACCGGCATCACCTACGGCATTCAGCCGTACGGCGGGCATGCCACCGGCTGGTCCAGTCCCTGGGTGCTCGGCGCGGTGATCGGCGGTATCGCGCTGCTCGGGGTGTTCTGCGTGGTGGAGAGCAAGGTCGACGACCCGATGTTCCATCTCGCCCTGTTCCGCAACCGGGCCTTCGGGCTCGGCAACTTCAGCAACCTCATGGTGTCCATCGGCCGTGGCGGCATGCAGTTCATGCTGATCATCTGGTTGCAGGGCATCTGGTTGCCGTTGCACGGCTTCAGCTTCGAGTCGACGCCGCTGTGGGCGGGCATCTATCTGTTGCCACTGACGGTGGGATTCCTTGCGGCAGGGCCACTCTCGGGCTGGCTGTCGGACCGTTACGGTTCGCGTCTGTTCACCACCGGCGGTGCGCTGATCGCGGGGGTCACCTTCATCCTGCTGCTGGTCGTGCCCGTGGACTTCAACTACTGGGTGTTCGCGGCGATCATCCTGCTCAACGGCATCGGCAGCGGACTGTTCTTCTCACCCAACACCGCGGCCATCATGTCCAGCGTGCCCGCCGCGCAGCGTGGCGCGGCCTCGGGTATGCGCGGCACGCTGTTCAACGGTGGCAACGCGCTGTCCATGGGAATCTTCTTCTCCCTCATGGTCGTAGGCCTCGCCGCCAGCCTGCCGTCGGCGCTGGACGCGGGCCTGCGCGCCCAGGGCGTCTCCGCCGGAGCCGCCGCCGAGGTCGCCGGTCTACCTCCGGTCGCAAGCATGTTCGCGGCGTTCCTCGGCTACAACCCGATCCAGGAATTGCTCGGTCCGACAGGCGAATTGGCCAAACCCGGTGTCAACGCCGACACCCTCACCGGCCAGGAGTTCTTCCCGCACTTGCTGACCGGCCCATTCCACACCGGCCTAGTCGTCGTCTTCGTCTCCGCCGCGATCATGATGTTCCTGGCGGCTGCCGCCTCGTTCTTCGCGGGCAACAAGTACGTGCACGACGAGCAGTCCGAACTGGCCGAGGCCGATGAACTCGCACAGGCGGCCCCCGTCCCCGCACACTGACCCAGGACCGACCGCCCGCCTCGCAACCAGGCAGGGCGGGGCATATCGTGTAGCCGGTGCATTCCGCGCCGTTCGTGCTCACCACCGTGATCGTTTTGTTCGTCGGACTGATCACCATCGGCCGGTGGCTGCTCGTCAACGACTCTGCTGTCGACCAGTTGATCAACCGCGCGTCGAGCTGGAATATCGGATCCATTCTGGGATACGCGCTCGCCGCTGGCCTGGGTCGTCCGGAGTTCGGACAGCGGTTGTTCATGGGCGTCGGCCTGCTCGCATTGTCGAGCTGTTACGGATTTGTCGCCTTGTTCGGCGGGGCCGATCCGAAGCTGGTTTACAGCCGCCAGCGTAACTACGACGCGTTCGCTACGGTCGTTGTCCTCTTCGTTCTGGTTTGCGCGCTGGCCGAGGAGGCGGGACTGCGGCTGCACAGCGTCTTCGACTGGGAGCGAGTTCTGTGGGCAGCGATCGGTGTGCTGGTCATCTGGATCGGGATGCTGCTGATGTACGCCTGTATCAGTGAACTGCGTACCGCCACTACGTCTTTGCGGGAGAAGCTGACCTATTCCGCCCTGTTCTTGGTCGGCATGTATTCAGTGGCCTGCTCGATCTACGCGGGGTTACGTGACGTATCGGGCGTTGTCACCGGAAACCCGGGGACGATATGGGCTGTCGGATCCCTGCTCACCATGACTCTGCTGGCCGGATTACTGGCGATTCCACTGGTGAGAGCCGTGGCTGTGCGGGCAGGCCTGGATCGGCAAGGCCGGCAGTGCCGCCGTCTACACCCGATGTGGCGGGATCTCACCAGCGTTGTCCCAGGGGTGGTCCTGCCTGTCGGGCGCCAGAGCTCCTCCGAACGTCTATACCGGATGACCGTCGAAATCGGCGACGCGCTCTTGCATCTGCGACAGTTCGCTCCCGATACCGGTTCTACCCACACCGGCACCATCAGCGCCTACGCCTTGCGTATCGCCGAAGCCGCCGAACTGAAAGCGCGCGGTACCGACGTGTCCGCCCGAACTATGCACCCTCGCTACGCGATTCAGCCACCCGCCGAGGACCGCGGCACCGAACTACACAACTTCCTCGCGCTGGCCCGCGTATGGCCTCGTGCCCGCGCTGCCGCGACCCGGGACCGTCACGAACTCTGACGCGGCCTTACTAGAGCGGCGCGCCTTGATCGACAACGGACGCCGTGGTCGAGGCAACCCGTCCTGGTTTCCCGCACACCGGATCGGGTGCGGGAAATCAAGGGGTGCGCGGGGATCAGAAGGTGACGCGCTGGTCCTGCGGCATGAAGAGTTTGTCGCCTTCCTTCACGTCGAACGTGCGGTAGAACTCCTCCAGATTGCGGACCACCTGGTTGCAGCGGAATTCGGCGGGAGAGTGGGTGTCGATGCTGAGGTAGCGAACGGTGAGTGCCTTGGTCTGCTTTTCCCGCCAGCTGCGGGCCCAGGACAAGAAGAAGGTTTTGTAGTCGGGGTTGTCGACGCCGCGGCGCTTCTCCGCGATTCGGAAGGCCGCCAACGTGATCTGCAGGCCGCGCAGGTCGGCGAGGTTCTCGCCGACGGTGAGCTCGCCGTTGATGTGCTGGCTGGGGTCGAGGCCCTCGGGGACCAGCGCGTTGAACTGATCGATGAGCTGCTTGGTCTTGGCGTCGAACGCGGCCCGATCCGCCGGCGTCCACCAGTCGTTCCGGTTGCCGTCACCGTCGTATTTGGAGCCCTGGTCGTCGAAGCCGTGCCCGATCTCGTGGCCGATGGTCGCGCCGACAGCGCCGAAGTTGACGGCAGACTGCGCGTCCTTGTCGAAGAACGGCGGCTGCAGGTACGCGGCCGGGAACACGATCTGGTTGCTGTTCGCCGAGTAGTAGGCGTTCACCGTCTGCGGCGACATCCCCCATTCGGTCTTGTCGACCGGGGTGCCGAGCCGGGCAAACGCCCGCTTGGACTCGAAAGTGTTGATGGACAGCAGTGATTCGATCAGCTTGCCCCTGGTGATCTTCATCTTCGAGTAGTCGACCCACTTGTCCGGATAACCGATCTTGGGATCGATCTTGTCCAGCTTGGCGATCGACGCCGTCCTGGTCGCCGGGGACATCCACGTCGAGTTGGTGAAGTTCTCCCGATACGCGGCGATCACATCGTCGAGCATCTCCTTGGCGCGCTGCTTGGCCTCGGGCGGAAAGTACTTGTCCACGTAGACTTTTCCGAGTTGCTCGCCCAGCTTGTCGTCGACGATCCCGACCCCGTACTTCCACCGGTCCGGACGCTCCTCCTGCCCGTTGAGCACCTTGCCCTTGAACTCGAAATTCGCGTCGTTGATGGCTTTGGGCAGGTACGGCGCGAACTCCCGAAGCACGCTGAGCTTGAGGTAGTCCCGCCACGTGGCGATGTCCACCTCGGTCCACAGCTGACCGGCGGCCGTGAGGAAGGACGGCTCGCCCACCACCATCGTCTCGAACAGTGAACGCGGCCGGTCGGTGTTCCCCGCCATCCACGGGTCCCAGTCGAATCCTGGTGCGAGAGCGGTCATATCGGCCCAGCTCAACACGTTGTAGGTGGCGTCGGTATCGCGGGTGCGCACGTTGTCCCAGTGTGCGGGCGCGATCCGCTTCTCCAGGTCGAATACCCGCTGTGCCAAGCCCTCCGGATCGGGCAGCCCCGCGCCGGCGGCGATGCGCCCCAAGAAGATTCGATACTGGGCGAGCACGTCGGCGTATTCGGGTTTCCGGTAGTACTGCTCGCCGAGACCGAGTCCGGACTGCCCGACCGAGGGGATGTAGGCGTTCGAGTTCTTCCGGTCGGTGCCGATACCGATGCCGATCAAGCCCGCGATCGGCAGCTCGGCCATCACCTTGGCCAGGTCCGCCTTGGTCGCCGCGCCGTCGATCTTGCCGAACAGTTCGGCCAGCGGCGTCATGCCGAGCCGCTCGATCTCGTCCCAATCCAGCCTGGCGTCGAACAGATCTCGGATCTGCTGCTCCTCCGAGCCCGGCTTCGGATCCTTGATGCCGTCGATGATCTCGCGCAACTGCTGCTCGGTGCGTTCGGCCGCCTCGCTGGTCGAACCGTAGGACGTCTTGTCCGGCGGCAGCTGGTAGTCGCGCAACCACTTCCCGTTGACATGCCGGTACAGGTCGTCCTGCGGACGGATCGTCTCGTCCGCACCACCCATGTCGACGCCGGTGAGCGGTTTGCTCGCCTCTTTGGTGTCGCTCGCGCAGGACGCCAGCGCGGCAGCGGCGGGCACCACCCCGAGTGCGATCAGGAAGGCACGACGGTCCAGCTGTCCGAGACGTGTCACGAGGATTTCCTCTCCCGATGCGGCCACACCGCATCCTCGTCAGGCGCAATTAGTTCGCCCGAGGCTACCCGCCGCCGGCGCTACCCGGCGGTCCATCTCAGAGCGTGACGCGCTGGTCCGGTGCCAGGAACAGCTTGTCGCCCGCGACGACGCCGAACGTGGTGTAGTACTCGGCGATATTGCGGACCACCTGGTTGGCGCGAAACTCGTTGGGCGAGTGCACGTCCCTGGCGAGCAGCATTTCCCTCGTCTGCGTGGTGGACTGCTGCCGCCAGATCCTGGCCCAGGACAGGAACACCGTCTCGAGGTCAGGCTGCTTGCCGTCGCGCTGGGCGGCGGCGCGATACGCGGCCAGTGCGATCTGCAGTCCGCGCAGGTCGGCGAGGTTCTCGCCGACGGTCAGCGCGCCGTTGACATGCTTACTCGGATCGAGGCCCTCGGGTGTCAGCGCGTTGTATTGCTCGATCAGCTGCTTGGTCTTGGCTTCGAACGCGGCGGTGTCCTCGGGGGTCCACCAGTCGCGCCGGTTGCCGTCGCCGTCGTACTTGGCGCCCTGATCGTCGAAGCCGTGCCCGATCTCATGGCCGATGACCGCGCCGATACCGCCGAAGTTCACCGCGGGGACGGCGTCGGCGTCGAAGAACGGCGCCTGCAAGATGGCGGCGGGGAAGGTGATCTGGTTGGCGTTCGGGTCGTACATGGCGTTCACCGTCTGCGGCGGGAAGCCCCATTCGGTCTTGTCGACCGGCGTGCCGAGCTTGTTGAAGGCGCGGGCGACCTCGAAAACCCTTACGGCGCGCACGGATTCGACCAGCTTGCCCCTGGTGATCCGCACCCCGGAGTAGTCGATCCACTTGTCCGGGTACCCGATCTTCGCGACTATCTTGTCGAGCTTCGCGAGGGCGGCGGTCCTGGTCGGCGGCGACATCCACGAGGAGTTGGTGAAGTCCTGCCGATACGCGGCCATCAGATCGGCGACGAGAGCCTTGGCGCGGTCCTTGGCGGACGCCGGAAAGTGTTTGGCCACATAGAGTTTGCCGAACGGCTCGCCGAGGTTCTGGTCGACTGTGTCGAGCCCGTCCTTCCATGGCTCTTGGCGCTCGTCGCGCCCCTGCAGCGCCTTGTCGACGAACTCGAAGGCCGCGTCCGAGATCGCCTTGGGCAGGTATTGCGCGAACTCCTTCACGACGCCGACGCGCAGGTACTCCTGCCACTGTTCGATCGGGACGTCGGCCCACAACTGGCCCGCGGTGGTGACGAACGAGGGTTGCCGGACGACCACGTTGTCGAAGAGTCGCTTCGGCCGGTCGGTGCTGCCTGCCAGCCAGGGATCCCAGTCGAATTGCGGTGCGAGCTTGACCAATTCGGCCCAGCCGAGCGGGTTGTAGGTGGTGTCGGGATCGCGATCGCGGACGCTGTCCCAATAGCCCGCTGCGATCTTGGTCTCCAGGTCGAGCACCCGCTGCGCGGTGCCGGCCGGGTCGGCGAGGCCGGCGCCCGTGGCCACGTGCTCGAGATAGGTCCGGTAGGCCGTGATCTGCTCGGCGTACTCGGGCTTGCGGTAGTACTGCTCGTCCAGGTTGGCGTCGATGCCGGACTGACTGACCTGGGCGATGTAGTTGGCGGAGTTCTTCTGGTCGACCACGACCTGGAGCCCGATCAGCCCCGAGATCGGCAGTGCGCCCATCACCCGAGCCAGCTCCGCCTTGGTCTTCGCGCCGTCGATCGCGGCGAGCAGATCGGCGACCGGGGTCATGCCGAGCCGCTCGATCGCGTCGCGATCGAGCCTGGCGTCGTAGAGATCGCGGACCTGCTGCTCGGTCGAGCCGGCCTTCGGATCGCGGATGTCCTCGACGATGCCGCGCAGCTGCTGCTCGGTGCGATCGTTCGCCTCGTCGAAGGACCCGAACGACGACTTGTCCGGCGGCAGCCGATACTGCGTCAACCAAGTCCCGTTGACGTGTCGGTAGAGGTCGTCCTGCGGCCGGATCGCCGGGTTCGCCCCGGCCAGATCGACACCGGTGAGCCGGATATCCGAGGACTGTGAATCCTGGGAGCAGGAGGCCAACGTCGCCGCGGCGGGCACTGCCGCGAGAGCGAGCAGGAAGGCGCGGCGATCGAGACGGGCAGACGAGCTCAAGAGCATCCCCTTTTCGGTACGGTCGAGCCGAACGGTGCTTCTCCTTACTGATCTTGCTCGGTCCGAGAGTAGCGGCGCGGAATGACTCGCCCGTCGTGACGCGAGTCTCGACCGCGACCCCGATTTGGGACGACCTGCGGGTTCACCTACACTGGACCAGTTGCCTGCGGGAGCTATGCCCGCAATTCGGCAGTGAACCCCCAGTGGTTGGTTCTCGAGTTGCACATTCGGATCCACAAAACCGCTGGCAGGCGCGCGTCCGGAGGGTAACTGACCATGCCCGTCGGGTCGGCAATCCGGCGTGCGTATACATCCAGGTCCAGGAGGAGCTGAAGTGATTCAGCAGGAGTCGCGACTGCGCGTCGCCGACAACACGGGCGCGAAGGAAATCCTTTGCATCCGCGTTCTCGGTGGTTCGTCGCGTCGCTATGCCGGTATCGGCGACATCATCGTCGCTACCGTGAAGGACGCTGTCCCCGGTGGCAACGTCAAGAAGGGTGAGGTCGTCAAGGCCGTCATCGTGCGCACCACCAAGGAGCGCCGTCGCCCGGACGGTTCGTACATCAAGTTCGACGAGAACGCGGCCGTGCTGATCAAGCCGGACAACGACCCGCGTGGCACTCGCATCTTCGGCCCGGTCGGCCGTGAGCTTCGCGAGAAGAAGTTCATGAAGATCGTTTCGCTGGCCCCGGAGGTGCTCTGACATGAAGGTGCACAAGGGCGACACCGTGCTCGTCATCTCGGGTAAGGACAAGGGCGCCAAGGGCAAGGTCATTCAGGCCTACCCGGCGACCGGCAAGGTCCTGGTCGAGGGTGTGAACCGGATCAAGAAGCATGTCGCGAACTCCACCAACCAGCGTGGCGCCTCCTCGGGTGGCATCGTGACCCAGGAAGCCCCCATCCAGGTCTCGAACGTGATGGTCGTGGATTCCGATGGCAAGCCGACCCGTGTCGGTTACCGCACCGATGAGGAGAGCGGCAAGCGGGTCCGGGTCTCCCGTAAGAACGGGAAGGACATCTGACATGACTACCTCTGAGCAGACCCAGCCGCGCCTGAAGGCGCGCTACCGGGCCGAGATCAAGGACGCGCTGAACAGCGAGTTCGACTACGCCAACGTGATGCAGATCCCCGGCGTGGTCAAGGTTGTCGTGAACATGGGTGTCGGCGACGCCGCCCGCGACGCGAAGCTCATCAACGGTGCGGTCAAGGACCTCGAGCTGATCACCGGTCAGAAGCCGGAGATCCGCAAGGCGACCAAGTCGATCGCGCAGTTCAAGCTGCGTGAGGGCATGCCCATCGGTGCGAAGGTCACGCTGCGTGGCGATCGCATGTGGGAGTTCCTGGATCGCCTGGTCTCCATCGCGCTGCCCCGTATCCGCGACTTCCGCGGCCTCTCGCCGAAGCAGTTCGACGGCAACGGCAACTACACGTTCGGCCTCAGCGAGCAGTCGATGTTCCACGAGATCGACGTGGACTCCATCGACCGTCCGCGCGGTATGGACATCACCGTCGTGACCACCGCGACGAACAACGAAGAGGGCCGCGCCCTGCTCAAGCACCTCGGCTTCCCGTTCAAGGAGAACTGACGATGGCCAAGAAAGCACTGCGGATCAAGGCTGAGGCCAAGCCGAAGTTCGCCGTCCGCGCCTACACCCGCTGCCAGCGTTGCGGTCGCCCGCACGCGGTCTACCGCAAGTTCGGCCTCTGCCGCATCTGCCTTCGCGAGATGGCGCACCGCGGTGAGCTCCCGGGCGTGCACAAGAGCTCCTGGTGATCCTGCCCTCCTCGTGAGCGCAGTCAGCTAGGACTTGAAACTGAACAAAGGCACGGCCTCCAGCTGGAGGCCGTGCCTTTGTGCGTTATTCGCCGTTGATAACTTCGGACGGGTTCCATGACTACCGGCTGGACCGCATGCGATGGCGGTCCACGGCAGCAAGGGTTTCGTCAGTTCTGCCGTTCCAGCAATTCCAGCGAGCGCTGGTGCGCGCTGACCGCCAAGGCGGTCTCCCTTGCGGCGTCGGAGCCCCCTTGTCCGGCGAGGTAGGTATGCAGATTGGCTTTGGCCTCGTACCAGGCCGCGCGCTCGATGTCGCCGGCCTCAGCAGTGGGGCGGCTCAGAGTCAGAGCGGTCATTTCGACCAGGACGTTCACCCGCGGTCCCTTCTAGGCAATATTGCAGATGTTTCGCTCGGTACACCGTGGCCCGCGTTCGGAGTGTTACGCCGGCCGCGAGTACCTACGTAGTATGTGCGGCTTCGACTCCTGCCCAACAGAGGTCACGTGGTGTTCGCTGACGTGTCCTATCGAGGTTGCTGGGTCGCGGCGAAGTGGCCCTAGTTCACGCAGAACGCCCGTGTACGGCCGCATTGCGGCATTGTTGCCCCATGTGCTGCATGATTGCCGCTCAGTACTTCCATGGGCATGCACTTCAGTGCGCCCACTGCGGAGCATGAAGCCCTCCACGCGGTCACCGCATGGCGTCTCTGGCTCCGCGAGAGGGTGAACCACGTGAACTCACGGGAGGCGTTCTACCCACCGGATGGGGATCGGTCGCAGAATCCAGCGGAACCGGGGCGACATCTGGTGCGTCATAGTAAGGACGGAGAAAGACCACAGCGTGCGTCGCCATCGAGAGGAGCTGATCGGCTATGAGCGATCCATCGTCGCTTTCGGTTGAGCCCGAAGAGGTGAAAGCGCTGGGGCGCATGGCATACCAGATCGCGGACGAGTTGAAGTCCGGATATTCGTCGCTGGTGACCGACACGAAGGTCACGATCGACAGCTGGGCGGGGAACAACGCCGGCGCGTTCACCGCCGCGTGGGATGAGTTCCATGAAGGCGCGGACCAGGTGTGGGATGCGTTGCTCGAGCTCGCGGAAAAGCTGGGCGTGACCGCTGAGACGCTCCGCTCGACCGACCAGTCCTTCGCCTCGGGAATCAGCTCCTTGGACCTACCGTGAACGAGGACGGATCTGATGACTGCTGATACGCCCGCATTTTCGGTCGACCTCGACAAACTCGAGGAGTTGGCGGCCCGCATGCGCGCGTACAAGGCCGCGGTTGCCGACCGGCTGGCGCAGCTCGAGGCGAAGGCCAAGGAAGTGGAGGGCGTGTGGGCCGGCGCGGCAGCCGTGGCCTACAGCCAGGCACACACCGAATGGGTGGCGGGGGTTACCGATATGCAGGATGGGCTCGCGGTCCTGGAAACGGCGTTGAAGACGGCCCATGACAGCTACACCAACGCCGCATCTCAGACCATGCGGATTCTCGGCATATGAGCAAGCTCGAGGTGGATCCCAAGGTCTACTACCAGGCCGCCGTCAACTGCTTCGATGCCGCCGCCGCGCTGAACGACAGCTTCAAATATGTCTTCGGCGAACTCAACAGCTGCGGGCAGATGGCAGGCCGGGACGAGGACGGCCGCGCCTGGGCAAGCTCCTACGACGAGTCCGCCCGCGACGCCGTATCGTTCTTCGACCAGACCTTCTCCACCCTGCGCGCCTGCGCGCCTACGGCACCGCCCTCAACGACCTCGGTTTCGAACACGCCAAATCCGATGCCGCATTGAAAGGTACGGCACAACCGGACAGACCGGCCGACTCGGCATCGACAGTGACCTTCGGGCCCTACGCCCTCCCGGCCTCAGCAGCGGGCGGAACCCCCCAGGGCCTGGCGAAAACCTCCATCGAAGTACTCGACGCCATCAACTGCCCCCTCCCGGACGGCGACACCGACACCCTCACCAAGGCCGCCGACGCCTGGGACCGACTCGGCACGATCTACCAGAACACCAACGCCAAAGACAAAATCACCATCGCAGCAAGCCTTTTCGACGACGTGACGTCCCGGGACGCGGTGCAGGTCCGCGAAGACCTGAAAACCTTGGAAACGTCCATCGGCCAACTCCTCGACACCTGCAAAGCAATCAGTAACACCTGCACCGACTACAAAGAATCGATCGTTGAACTCCGCAACGAGATAAAAGGCTTCATCGAATCCATAATCCAAGACGCCGCGATCAACGTAGCAGTAACCGTCATCGCCACCTGCCTCACCGGCGTCGGCGGCCTGATCGCCGGCGCCAAAGCCGTGGAATCGGCCCACAAATGGGCCGGGAAGATCAAAGAGGCCGTCACCGCCTGGCGAGCCCGTAAGCTCTTGCAGCTCAAGGGGTTGTCTGAGGACGCCAAGACCGCGCTGACAAAGGGCAAGCAGGCGATCAAGGACCTGCGTGATCGGCTGGGGAAGAGGGCCGATGGCCCTGGAAAGCTTCCCAAAAGTCGCGGCAAAATCGATGAAGCGGAGAAGGCATTCTCTCCGGAAGAGCGAAAGATTGCTGATCTGTTGGCGGATGAAGGAAAAGATGTAAAGGCCGTCAAGGAGGGTGTAGATCGTACTCCTGATTCTACTGTTGATGGAGTGCCGACGGAATTCAAGTCACTGGATGTGGGTGCGTCGAATGCAACCGTTAAGAATGCCCTGAACAGTGCCAGCGGCCAAGCTGAGTACGCTATAATCGACGCGCGAGCAAGTGGGATTTCGCAGGAAGAAGCTCAGCGTGGGTTGAATAGATTCTTGGGTGCCAGTCCTGACAAGATGAAGGGTGTTCGAATTGTGGGAGACGGCTGGGAGATCAATTGGCCATAGGAAGGATTTCCCTTGAGTGCCTACTATGAAATATTTCTGAAGACCGTGAAGCCGTTCGATGAAGTGATCGAAGATGTCGGCCGAGCTGTCGGAGTCGAACTTGCCTCCGAGCCCTCGTCGAATGCCGTTCTATTTTATCGAGCCGTGACAGACTCATCCGTTATCGAAGTTGAGTCGTCGCACGCGTACGAGGACGATTATGGTATAGAATTTTCTAGGTTCCCCATCGTGATCACAGTTCGCGATCTGGACTCTGACAAGGATCGAGAAGAATCCACAGCGCTCTCGCTCCTTCAGTTCCTTGCAAAAGATGGTGGTTACGCAGGTCTGTTGGTTTTCGATCTGAAAAGACGGGTTGCCGAGATTTGAGCGGCAACGAGAATCTTCAAGGCGATTGCGGATTTAAATATGCTGGTCTTTGAACCTTTCTTCGATCTATGTAGAGATCTAGCCGGGGCGGGGTTTGTGACGGTTGACGAGATTACCGGTTGTACCGCCGACGATGTCGCTGAGGTTGTAGCCGCTGCCCCGGACGGGTTTCCGATATCGGGCGAGTATCAAGCATTCCTTGCGGTGATGGGCAGGGGTGCAGGAAGTTTCTTTCTGGGAACCGACCTGTTCTTTCCCTCATTGCTAGAGGCAAGCGAGGCAGCGGCTGGTATAAGCAGCGGGCCGGGAGAGACGCTGTCTCTGCAGAATCGATTCTTTTTCGGGCATCATCAGGGTTATAAGGTTTATTACTTCGACCTGGGCTCCGAAGCTGTATACGCATATCAAGAGGGACACCCGGAAAGCCAACGGCTGGCGAACTCTTTCCTCGAATTTCTGCGACAGGCTTTCGATATTCAAAAGGATCTGCGCAGCGGGTGAAATATGCATACTCGCTGTCGTCGGCGGCGAGACCCCCAGTCGCGCCTGGGCCACCTGCCATAGATCTGGGTCGGGATAGCTAACGATGGCACTGGCTTATTATTTGGAACCGCGACGCCGGTGACGGCGGAGGGGGTCGTCGTCAGATTGGCTGAGATCGCCATCGAGTACGCTGGCTCTTTCCGAGGAGATTCCGCAGTGGAGAATAAAAGTTCCGATGTGGAGCTGTCGGGCATGCTGGCTAACTCCAGAAGTGATGACAACGCGACCAGGGCTGGTGTGATAGCCGAGCTCGGTCGATATATGTATCGATCGGATGCCCGTAAGCGCCTCGAAGAAATTATGATAGGTAACGAAATTGTGACCATGCGGGTCGATGCTGCCGAGCAGCCTACTCGATATGGTGGAGAAGAGGGCCTACTTGCAGTATTGAACGAGTTGGGTCGGCGCCAAGACTCGGAAGTAGATTATACGGCATATATGTTAAGTGAATTGGATAATTTTGGCGAGTTTCCAGTGCTCGACACGGCGCTGTCGATCAACGAAGAACGTCTAACACCCGATGCGAAGCGTGGACTTACGGACTTGCGCGCGCTAATGCAGCGATAGCCGAATGGTTCGCGCAACGAAGTCGTCGATCGCGGTCATATCGGAGAAATTGACGCTGTCCGATTCTCGCATCCGCTCGTGATGAGCTACGATCAGGTGGACTCCACCTTAAAAGCGGGGTTGCCACACGAATGGTTCGCATTCGACATTTCCGTGATCGAATAGATTCAGCTTTTGCTGGCATCGCGCGGGGACATCGATGAAAGAGCATATGTCAAGCAGGTTGCTCACCTGCCGGGAGTACCGGCCGCAGTTATCGTGGCTCAGGGCTATTGCGCATAGGATGGGCGAAATGAGCTACGTTTTCGAGATCGATAATGAGACGGTTTGGAGTCCGGCGCTGCGCGTCGGTGACTTATATGTCCGGATGCTTCAGGATGTCGGATCGGTTCTAGGTGCGCCCACTGGGCTCAGCTCGGTAGCTTCTGATCTGTGGAAAATTGATATCGACGCCTTTGAGACACTCGTAAGGCTAATGTATGAGACCTACTTCGATAGTAGTCATCAGGTGTTCCACGTGCTGATCGAGGGTGTCCTGGCGTCATCTATCGTAATCCTCGAACGAGGAGGCAAGAATATTTCCCCCGCCACCGACCGTGAGCGTGAGTTGCTCGACATGGCATTCCGGTTGTCGATGGCCCGCTGATTAAGATCTGCCCGTGACACGAGATTACGCAGACTATCCAAATCTTAGTGGCGTATATTTGGCGGACAGCTATGTTCTGGATATAGTCGAGAGTGCTGCTGAGGTGAAGTTTTTCTCGAAGCAGTCTTGACGCCTGAGCATCTTCACTATCACGTCCGTCTAGAGGGCAAAAAAGTACTGCTACGTTGACGGCGAGCTTGTTTCCCGTGAAGTTCGTGGTGTCGAGTGGCTCGAGCGGTCGTCCCAAAAATACAAGGACGCTACCGGTGCCGACGATGTGGAACTCGGCGTTCTACGGCGAGGCCTGCGAAGCCCGGTGGGTCGGTGGTCGATCGAGCGCGCCGCGCAGCTATCAAGTCAGGTCGGCGAAGCTGATCTCGCCGAGCACAACGCGTTGGAGCTCGAGAAAACCTTCGCGATGCAATCGGTGAGGCCGGTACTCGGCTGCGTGTGCGTCGAGTCGGAACTCGCGGACCTCTTCGATGTCTTACTTGGTGTCGAGAGAACGACCAGATATGCCGGTATGCCCGCGCGGACGTACTGAACCTTCTTGTCGAGTAGATCTTCGGCCGCGGTCGACGGTGACGAAACCTCGACGACCACCAGCGCATCGCCTGCTCCGGCTTCGCGCCGCGCTCTGGCAAACAGCGGTAAACCGTCACATCCATGGCGTCGACGAGCATGCGGGCGACTCGATTGTGTTCCGGCACAGGTGACTCGCAGGCGACCACGTGCCCGTGCTCGACCTCCGTCTCGCGCGAGATGGAGGTGGGCAGACTGCGGTACTGCTTTTCGGTCATCTCGAGCGGCAGACCAGCCGACGCTTCGATCGTCTCACCCAAAGCGTATGGCTGGCGGACGCTTCGATCCGTTAGACGGAACACGATTCAGTCCGGCGCATGGCGGGAGTTACATAGGAGCGGCGGATCGATCAGGCGAAGGCTGGGTCCTGCCACATCGTCTCCCCTCCGGAGGATGTGGATTCGACCGCGTGTTCAAACGTTGGTGATGAGTGCGCGTTCAGGATCGCTGTTGGTCCAGTTGATGGTCGCAGGGCCGCTAGTGTCGGGCCAAGGGGTCGTTGGTGCGGGCAAGAAGGATGCGTGGGCGCAAGGACGGTTGACTTGCGGCCGTCTGTGTGGTCTTCGTCGATGCTGTGACGACGACGGTGCCCGAACGCTCATAGCGGGAAGCGTGCTGGAAGACCGGGGGTGGCCTCGACCGCAAACAGGTGTTCGGCACGGCAGGGTGTGAAAAATCATTGCACTACTCATCTTTGCTTGGGAACTTTTGTCATATTTGACAAGTGGGCGTGTGTCCAGAAGCATTATCGACGGCCTTCAGTCCTGGACTGAAAGCAGGTTCCGCAGCAAACAGTCAGTATTCATTTTGCGGTGGAGCGGCAAATGGTCGAGGGGAGTTGGCTTGGGTTCTAAGACATTGGCCGAGATCGCCGGGGGCGCGGGGATGACGATTGCTGATGTGGCTTTTCTGGCCGGACTCGATGAAAGCACAGTCAGCCGATTGTGGACCGAACCCATGTGGCTCGATCGAGTCAGGGGGCGCACGTTACAGGCGATCATCGGTGCGGTGCCCGGCGTCGCGGAATTGCTGGTCGATTACGCACTGGCACGGCGGCGGCGCCGATTGATAGATAGCCTCGCTCGGGAGGGCTTGCAGGTTCGCGAAGATATCTTCCAGTACTTGGTCACGGCGGAAGGAATGCCTGAGCAGTGGGTAAGCAGCGCATTGGAGGCGGCTCTCCACATCATGCGCCGTGACGATAAGAAGGCCGCTGCGTGTCTGACTCGATTTTGGGGGCGTGAGCAGGATCGCACTCTGGGGTTTTTATGGAATGCCGATGCGAACCTGGGTCTCGTCAAGGACGCCGAACCCCTACTGGCGAAGTCGGCGGAGATGTCCGAGCGGCTGGCGGAGCACGGCAATTCGTTTCACGCCATAATTGCACGCGCGACTTTCGTACACCACATTGCCAAGACCACCGGCCTCCTGCTGCGCAATGATGATCCGAAAACACTCGACCGGAGATCTGTTATGCCATACCGCAGCGGCGTAATGGGGCGGATTATCCAAACAGGCGATATAGAGGAGGCACAGCATTACAGTGACGACGTAAAGAATAATGCTCTGTTATTCATGGTCGAATCCTGGGCATTCCCTACCTTCACTCGCGATGCGGTGGTGACGGCGGATTTCTCCGTACCCCGATCGTTGCTGCTGCGGAATTTTGCGAGCAGTGTCATCCAGGAGATCGAAACGTCAAACGATGCATACCTGCACTACCTGGTGAGTGTCGCCATTCCTCTTATGCTCCAGCGTGATCCGACGCTGGGTCTGCGGGCCGGCGAAATTCTGACAAAATTGAAATATCGAATCGATACGGGCAGCGCAGTCGTCACCGAGCAGGTGGCGCCAGCACTTCTCAGCCAGCTGGAACTGTTTGATGTGGGTCGCGACAGAGGAGGAATATGAGCAACGTAACAGATGTCTTTGCAGGGGAGAGCTACGGCAGGAATGCGGCGTTCTGGACGAAAATCATCCGCGAGCGACTCGACCGATACCGGACCGAGCTGACCGACCGCACTGTTATGGCCGCAGTGGGTGACTGCACCAGCCAGCGAATCCTGGACGCAGGGTGTGGCGAAGGCTATCTGTCACGCATTATTCAGTCCGGTGGTGGTCAGGTTGTCGGTATCGACGCGTGTGCCGAACTGATCGAGGCTGCGCGTAGCACGGCCGAACACGAGGAACGCGACATCGTCTACCACCACGGCAGCGTGAATGCGCTACCGCTCGAAGACGAGACTTTCGACTGTGTCGTCTGCAATCATCTTGTCAACGATCTTCCTGATCCGGCGCCGGCTTTCAGCGAATTCGGGCGCGTTCTAAAACCTGGCGGAAAGCTGGTTGTGCTAATGCTGCATCCCTGCTTCTACCCGGCACCGACCGGCGTTGAAACAGCTTCCGAAGAATCGGTCTCGGATCAATACTTCGAAGTTCGATCGTTTGCGCAGAATTTTCGTGTAGCGGGTGAATCATCGCCGGCGCCGGTGACAGTTTGGATGCGCCCGCTCGAAAGTTATTTGTCATCGTTGACCGACGCCAACTTTTCCTTGGCCGTAATGCAGGAGCCTCGACCTACGCCCGAGCAGATCGCCGCTGATCCCTGGTGGCGGGAGAATTTCCGTAGACCGACTTTTCTCCTGCTCGTCGCCGAGCGTAAGCCCAGCCGTTGATGCCGAATTGAAGATTCGGCGAGACGGCACGATCCGGAACGGAAAATTATGACACGGCTGGTGTCTTCCAGTGCCCACAGTCGACCGATGATCGAACGTAAGGGTATTGAATCAACAGCCGACGATGAGCGCTCAGGAAAACCTAGCCATCACTTCTGGATCTGGGCGGCGGCCAGTCTCAATCCGTTCGTCATCTCCTCCGGATTGTTTGTCCTTGCGCTCGGCCTTTCGTGGTCAGACGCTCTGATCGCGATCATCGTCGGTGCGGCGATCAGCTACCCGCTGCTGGGGTTCGTGGCGCTTGCCGGTCTCCGGGGAGGCGCGCCAACCATGACCCTCAGCCGGGCGACGTTCGGCTATCACGGCAACAAACTCCCTACGCTGCTGGCTTATCTTGCGTGCATCGGCTGGGAAGCCATCGCGTTGTTTCTGGCGGCGACGGCGACCAAAACGCTGGCGAGCCGGGTCGTCCCGGATGCGAATCCCACCGCCTTGCTCGCCTTGGGTCTGGTGACGACCGGCGCCGCCACGGTGGTTATCGCTCTCTACGGCTATCACCTGGTGGTGCGCGTCCAGAAATGGATAACGCTCGCCATCACGATCGCGATCAGCGGCTATTGCGGCATCGTCGCCCTGGAAGTCGGCCTGCCGGGCCACACGCCACCGACCGGCGGCACTCCGCTGCTGGCCGGCATTGTCTTCGTCATCGCGGCAGGTGGATTGGCGTGGGTGATGACCGGCGCTGACTACAGTCGCTATCTTCCCGCACGAGCCAACCCCCGCGGCGTTGTCGGTTGGACCGCGATAGGCGGGGCCATAGCGCCGTTGACGTTGATGCTCTTCGGGATATTCGCCGGCACTGCCAGACCTGATCTGGTCGTGCATGCGGCCCATGACCCCATCGGGGCGCTCACTCTGCCCCTGCCGACCTGGTTCTGTGTGCCGTTCCTGATCACGACGATTCTCGGATTCGTGGGCAGCGGAGTCGTCAATCTCTACTCATCAGGTCTCAACCTGCTCGCGCTCGGCGTCAAGGTTTCTCGTCCGGTCGCCATCGGGATCGATGCGACGCTGGTCGTGCTTGCCAGCGGTTATCTCCTTTTTCTGTCGCCGGGCTTCTTTGCGACCTTCGAAACCTTTCTCGCCATCCTCGGCATACCGCTCGCCGCATGGTGCGCGATCTTTTTGGTCGACTTCCACCTTCGTCACAGAACCGGCTACCCGCTCGATACCCTTTACTCCGCTACCGGCAGCGGCGAACGAAACAATCTCGCGGCCCTGGCTGCCCTGTTGACCGGGACCTGCATCGGCATAGGACTGGACGGCATGGATCGCCTCGCAACTGTTCTCGACTTTCTTCCCATCGACAGCGGTCAGCTGGAAACTCTTGCTGCGATGAAGCCAGGGCTGCTCGTCTCTTTCATCGCCGGTGGAGTCTTTTATGGCCTGTTAGTGCGACGGCAAGGAGGCGGGTCGAAGCGACGCAACGGTGCCCGGTCCGATAATTTCCGATGACCCGGAGCCACGCGGCGGCCTGCTCTGGAACCGAATATCTGAGGAAGGGGTCGTTGCCCGCGGCTGCGCTGCTCGTCGGTGGCGAGGGTTCCTAGTGGTGGGGATATGACCAGGTCCAGTGGATTCGGGTGGTCCGTTGGTCTGGCCAGTCTTCGTCGAATTCGACGAACTGTGTTCCGCCGAGGAAATCGAGGCCGTCTGGTTCGGGTGTTTGGATCGGTTTCAGCGATGTCGGGTCCGCTGGCGAGGTTTCGACCCAGCCGCCCGGATAGTTGGCGCGCTGCGTTTCCGATACCGGGAGGAATCCGTCGAAGTAGTCCTCCGAGAGGAAGATTGTCACCTCGGAGCTGAACAAGTCGGGTGTGCTCACTAGGCAGGCGACGCGGCTGTTGGGAGATCGACGTGGGGATTTTTCGACTGCTTCGGCTGCGGCGAACAGGACGGCCAGGCATTCCTTGCGGATCGCGTTCGTCGTTTGCGGCGAATCGACCAGCTTGTTGAAGACCGGAATCTTGAAGTTCCAGTAGCGCTGGTCGGTGCAGGTGGCCGGGCCAGGGATCTGGTCGATGATCCGCTCCGGCCAGAGCGCGAGTTGGCGCAGGTGGCGTCCGGGGTTGCGGAGCTTCTTCGCCGAATTCAGATCGAGTCGACGCATAGTGCTCCGTCCTTCCGGGGAAGCGTGGTGGGAGGAGTCATTGACCCCGAATTGGCCGCCAGGTCTAGGCCGTGTCTGAATGCCTGCGGCAGGGTCAAAGATCGGCTGTGGTCACCGCGGTCTCGAGTGCATGCAACGAAACATAGCGTTGCTTCTGGGTAAACGCTGACCCACGCCCTACGCCCTGATGTCTGATCGGGCTGGGTAGGGAACGGTGTTGTGGGTCACCATCGCGAGTCAGCAGGAACACTTGATAGACCCCATCGGTCCAGCCGAGCCCACGGGATATCTCGATAACCGACGCAATCTTACGGTCATTAGAATCTTGCGAAGCACTGAGACTGGCGGCTGAAGCCTCCGACCAGTCAACCCCATCACGTCGATGCCGAACCAACGGCACATCTTTCTGAACGACCGAGTCGGTATAGAACGCTATCCGCTCAACGGGTCGAAAGGTGCGACCCGCTTGGCATACGTACGCGTGACACTTCTGGTACAACGGCCACGCCGAGCGTGCGGCCATAACTACTGTGTCGGATGCCGCGATCGGACGCTCGGCGTACGTCTCCATGGCAGTGCTTGTATGTATCAGCCATTTCTCGGCGTCACGATCGATGTAGCCGGCAATCTCGATGATTCGGCGAATCTCGAACGGCACATCGAGGTTGAGCATCGAATCATGGTGTGCGAGCCGGTTTCTGAACTTGCGTACGCCCTCGAGGGCGCTCGCGACTTGCTTTCGGCGCCCCGAGGAGTTGGGAAACGCACGGTGCAGACAGTCACGCCACAGTTGCTCGTATTTGACCCCCAGTAGTCCTGACCAGAATCCGAGGCTCAAGCCGGCGACGATTTGATCGCGAGTCTCCCGACCCTGAGGGCGCAGCCGCATCCGAACCACCTCGATCGCGTTTGACACGACCTCGCCACCGGGCGTCGGCAGAAGGAACCAGGAATACCGCACGAACGCTCATCGCAGTGTTCGCGTAGTGCGCTGTCGAGCGCATTCCGTAGCAACACTTCCAGGTGCCCCAACACCTCGAAGGATGCTGCGGCGGTTCGAGCGCTCCACACGTATAGGGCCAGAGCCGCAGCGCGGTCTCCATCGCTAGCACGCAGGTACGGCGCCGTGCGCGGTTCCGAGAGAAGTTCCCACACCCTTGTATCGCCGTCGTCGACGCCCCCCGTCATGGCTGGTATCGTAGCGTTCGAACGCCCCAGTGTCGCCTCTGAGCAATCATGCGCCTGGGGCTCCTTCATGCCCTGCGCCAGATCGTCGATGGGTCCGGATTTGGCCGTCAGCTGGGGGTTGTCTACACTAGACCGGTTGCCTGGGCACCTCTGTGTCCGCAGGTCTGTGTGCAGTGATTGACCAGACCCCTGCGGCCCGCCCTGGCACCGAGAACTCATTTTGAGAACTCATCCGGTCGGCAAGCGTCGGCCGGACCAGCCCAATTGCTGTAGGCCCACGATCGGCATGCCTTGTGCTCGCCGATGTTGCATGGGAACCGTAGCGAGAAAGGTGTCGAGGTCTAACCATGACCATGACTGATCCGATCGCGGACTTTTTGACTCGTCTGCGCAACGCCAACTCGGCGTACCACGATCAGGTGAAGGCTCCGCACTCGAAGCTCAAGGCGAACATCGCCGAGATCCTCAAGCGCGAGGGCTACATCGCCGATTACCGGACCGAGGACGCGACCGTGGGCAAGGCCCTCGTTGTCGACCTCAAGTACGGCCCCAGCCGTGAGCGCAGCCTGCAGGGCCTGCGCCGCGTCTCGAAGCCGGGTCTGCGTGTGTACGCGAAGTCCACCAACCTGCCCAAGGTCCTGGGCGGCCTCGGCGTGGCGATCATCTCCACGTCGACCGGTCTGCTCACCGATCGCCAGGCGGCCAAGCAAGGTGTAGGCGGGGAAGTCCTCGCCTACGTCTGGTAAGGGGAGGTAGGACAAATGTCGCGTATTGGCAAGAAGCCCATCGCAATTCCGGCCGGTGTCGAGATCACCATCGACGGCCAGGACATCTCGGTGAAGGGTCCCAAGGGCACCCTGTCGCTGACCGTCGCCGAGCCGATCACCATCAGCAAGGGTGAGGACGGCCAGCTCGAGGTCGTTCGCCCGAACGACGAGCGCCAGAACCGCTCGCTGCACGGCCTGACCCGCACCCTCGTCTCCAACATGGTCGAAGGCGTGACCAAGGGCTACGAGAAGAAGATGGAAATCTTCGGTGTCGGTTACCGCGTGCAGGCCAAGGGCTCGAACCTCGAGTTCGCCCTCGGCTACAGCCACCCGGTGCCGATCGAGGCACCGGCGGGCATCACCTTCGCGGTGGAATCGCCCACCAAGTTCTCCGTGTCCGGTATCGACAAGCAGGCGGTCGGCCAGATCTCCGCTGTGATCCACGGACTGCGCAAGCCCGACCCGTACAAGGGCAAGGGCATCCGCTACGCCGGCGAGGTCATTCGCCGCAAGGTCGGAAAGACGGGTAAGTGATCATGGCGCAAACCGAAAACCAGATCGCCAAGCGCAAGCCGCGTGGCAAGGACGTGTCCACGACACGTCGTCTGTCGAAGACCCGCCGTCACTTCCGTCTGCGCAAGAAGGTCGCCGGCACCACCGAGCGTCCGCGCCTGGTGGTCAACCGCTCCTCGCGGCACCTGCACGTGCAGCTGATCGACGATTCGGTCGGCCAGACCATCGCCGCCGCGTCCTCGATCGAGGCCGACGTGCGTGCGCTGGACGGCGACAAGTCGGCCAAGAGCAAGAAGGTCGGCGAACTGCTGGCCGCGCGTGCCAAGGCCGCCGGTGTCGAGGCCGTCGTGTTCGACCGTGGTGGTCACGACTACCACGGCCGCATCGCGGCGCTCGCCGACGCCGCTCGCGAAGGTGGGTTGAAGTTCTGATGATCAAGACCAACGGAAGGAACGTCTGATGCCGGGACGTCAACGGCGTGACGGCGGCAGCGGACCCGCCGGACAGCAGAATGGTGCCGCCGGTGGCGGCGACAACCAGCGTGGTGGCGGCCGCGACCGTCGTGGCGGCAACGACCGTCGCGACCAGCAGGCCGAGAAGAACCAGCTGGAGCGCGTAGTCGCGATCAACCGCGTCTCCAAGGTCGTGAAGGGTGGTCGTCGCTTCAGCTTCACCGCCCTCGTGATCGTCGGTGACGGCAACGGTCTGGTCGGCGTCGGCTACGGCAAGGCCAAGGAAGTTCCCGCGGCCATTCAGAAGGGTGTCGAGGAGGCTCGCAAGAGCTTCTTCCGCGTCCCGATGATCGGCAGCACCATCGTCCACCCGGTTCAGGGTGAGGCGGCGGCCGGTGTCGTCATGCTGCGTCCGGCCTCGCCCGGTACCGGTGTGATCGCCGGTGGTGCGGCTCGTGCCGTGCTGGAATGCGCTGGCATCCATGACATCCTGGCGAAGTCGCTCGGTAGCGACAACGCCATCAACGTCGTGCACGCGACCGTTGCGGCGCTCAAGATGCTGCAGCGTCCGGAAGAGGTCGCGGCCCGCCGTGGCCTGCCGCTCGAGGACGTTGCCCCTGCGGGCATGCTGCGTGCGCGCGCCCAGGCTGCGGGAGGTGCCAGGTAATGGCAGATCTCAAGGTGACCCAGATCAAGAGCACGATCGGCGCCAAGAAGAACCAGCGTGACAGTATGCGCACGCTCGGTCTGCGCAAGATCCGGCAGACCGTGGTTCGCGAGGACAACTCGCAGAACCGGGGACTCATCAACGTCGTGCGCCACCTCGTGACAGTTGAGGAGGTCTGACATGACCATCAAGTTGCATCACCTGCGTCCCGCGCCCGGTGCCAAGACCGAGAAGACTCGGGTCGGCCGTGGTGAGGGTTCCAAGGGTAAGACCGCGGGCCGTGGTACCAAGGGCACCAAGGCACGCAAGAACGTCCCCGCCTCCTTCGAGGGTGGGCAGATGCCGCTGCACATGCGGCTGCCCAAGCTCAAGGGCTTCACGAACCGGTTCCGCACGGAATACCAGGTCGTGAACGTCGGTGTCATCGCCAAGCTCTTCCCCGAGGGCGGCGAGATCGGCAAGGCCGAGCTCGTGGCGGCCGGTGCGGTTCGCAAGAACCAGCTGGTGAAGGTCCTCGGCGATGGCGAGATCGGCGTCGCGGTCCAGGTGACCGTCGACAAGGTGACCGGCGCGGCCAAGGAAAAGATCACTGCGGCCGGTGGCTCTGTCACCGAGCTGGGCTGACGGTACTCTGCAGTCAATGGCACCGGACGAGTGAAAGCTCGTCCGGTGCCACTGTTAGAGTTCAAGTTGTTGTCTGCCAAGCCTCGTCATGGTTTTCAGCGTCCCCAGATGCCGCATCGTCGGATCTGGGGTATTGCTTGAATTTCCATGTCCTGACCACCATGTCGTTCGCCAGGAGGATCTGTGCTTTCCGCCTTCGTATCGGCCTTCCGGACTCCGGACTTACGGCGGAAGATTCTCTTCACGCTGGGGTTGATCGCGCTGTACCGTCTGGGTGCCGCGTTGCCGTCCCCCGGTGTCGATTACAGGGCCGTCCAGGACTGCATCAAGCAGGTATCCGGCGGTGATTCCGGCGGTATCTACCAGCTGATCAACCTGTTCTCCGGTGGCGCGCTGCTGCAGCTGTCGGTGTTCGCGATCGGCATCATGCCGTACATCACCGCGAGCATCATCATCCAGCTGCTGACCGTCGTCATCCCGCGGTTCGAGGAACTGCGCAAGGAAGGCCAGTCCGGCCAGAACAAGATGACGCAGTACACCAGGTACCTGTCGATCGCGCTGGCGATCCTGCAGGCAACCGGTCTGGTCGCGCTCGCCTCCCGCAAGCAGCTGCTGCAAGGCTGTGACAAGGACATCATCGCCGACAACGGCATCTTCGGCATGATCATCATCGTGCTGGTGATGACCGCCGGCGCGGCCCTGGTGATGTGGTTTGGCGAGCAGATCACCGAGCGCGGTGTCGGCAACGGCATGTCGCTGCTGATCTTCGCCGGTATCGCCGCGCGTATCCCCACCGAGGGCAAGCAGATCCTGGACAGCCGTGGCGGTCTGGTGTTCGGCCTGGTGTGTGTGGCCGCGTTCGCGATCATCACCGCGGTCATCTTCGTAGAGCAGGGCCAGCGCCGAATTCCGGTGCAGTACGCCAAACGTGTGGTCGGCCGGAAGATGTACGGCGGCTCCTCGACCTATCTACCGCTGAAGGTCAACCAGGCCGGCGTCATCCCGGTCATCTTCGCGTCCTCGCTGCTGTACCTGCCGAACCTGGTTTCCCAGCTCACCTCCTCGAAGAACAACCCGGATCCGAGCTGGTGGCAGGAGATCATCGCCAAGTACCTGGTGAACCCGGGCAACCCGGTTTATATCGCGATCTACTTCGGTCTGATCGTGTTCTTCACCTACTTCTACGTCGCGATCACCTTCAACCCGGAGGAACGCGCGGACGAGATGAAGAAGTTCGGTGGCTTCATCCCGGGGTACCGCCCCGGCAAGCCCACCGCGGACTATCTCAACCATGTGCTGAGTCGCATCACCCTCCCCGGCTCGGTCTACCTCGGTCTTGTCGCTGTCCTGCCGAATCTTTTCCTCGATATCGGCGCTTCCGGTAACGGTCAGAACCTCCCGTTCGGCGGCACCGCGGTGCTGATCATGGTGAGCGTCGGGCTGGACACGGTGAAGCAGATCGAAAGCCAGCTGATGAATCGAAATTACGAAGGGTTCCTCAAGTGAGAGTTGTACTGCTCGGTCCGCCGGGTGCCGGCAAGGGCACTCAGGCCGTCCTGCTTTCGGAGAAACTGGGCGTTCCGCACATCTCCACCGGGGATCTGTTCCGCGCGAACATCAGCCAGCAGACGCTGCTCGGCCGTGAAGCGCAGAAGTACATGGACGCGGGCGATCTGGTGCCGAGCGATGTCACCAACCGCATGGTCGAGGCCAGGGTCAACGAGACCGACGCCGCGAACGGCTTTGTGCTGGACGGCTACCCGCGCACGGTCGATCAGGCCGACGCGCTGGAGAAGATCCTCGCCGAGATGGACAAGAAGCTCGACGCGGTGCTGAGCTTCGATGTGCCGGAAGAGATTCTGATCGAGCGCCTGGTCGACCGCGGTCGCACCAGCGGGCGCAGCGACGACAACGCGGAGATCATTCACAACCGGATGGTGGTCTACCGCGACGAGACCGCGCCGCTGCTCGAGCACTACGACGGGATCGTCGTCCCGGTGGACGCCGTCGGCACCATCGACGAGGTGCACGGCCGCGTGCTGCAGGCTCTGGGCCGCTGATGCTGTTCATGACGGGCCACTGATGGTCTTCGGCCGTAAGAACAAGAAGGTGGTGCCTTTTCGCACCAGCGGTGAACTCGACGCCATGGCGGCGGCGGGCGCGATCGTCGGTCGCGCCCTGGTCGCCGTGCGCGCGGCCGCCAAGCCCGGGGTGTCCACCCTGGAGCTGGATGAGGTCGCCGAGCAGGTCATCCGCGACGCGGGTGCGGTGCCGTCCTTCAAGGGCTACCACGGTTTTCCCGGCTCGATCTGCGCGTCGGTGAATGACCGTGTGGTGCACGGTATTCCGACCGCGAGTGAAATCCTCACCGAGGGCGACCTGGTCTCCATCGACTGCGGCGCCATTCTCGAAGGCTGGCACGGTGATTCGGCCTGGACGTTCGGCGTCGGCAACATCATCGACGCCGACCGGCTGCTGAGCGAGGCGACCAAGCTGTCCATGGAGGCCGGTATCGAGGCGATGGTGCCCGGTAATCGGCTCTCCGATGTCTCGCACGCCATCGAGCTCGGTACCCGCGCGGCCGAACAGCTGCACGGCCGCGCCTACGGCATCGTCGACGGCTACGGCGGGCACGCGATCGGCCGCGAAATGCACCTGGATCCGTTCCTGGCCAACGAGGGCGATCCGGGCAAGGGCCCGAAGCTCGTGGTGGGATCGGTCCTCGCGATCGAGCCGATGCTGACCCTCGGCACCACGCAAACCCAGGTCCTCGACGACGACTGGACCGTCGTCACCGTGGACGGCACCCGCGCCGCGCACTGGGAGCACACGGTAGCCGTCACCGAAAACGGCCCCCGCATCCTCACCCTGCGCCCGGAGTAAGTACCTCGGGCAACACCGATGGCGCGGTGCCGGTGTCTGCCCCACCGTTGGCGCCGCCGATCTCTGCCGACCCCTCCTTGCGGAAGATCGAGCGGCGCAACATTATTCGGAAACCCTGGGCCGGTGACGCTGCGTGGCGAGGAGTCGAACCGCACCGACGCCGGCGGGGTGGCCCCCGTTCCGGACGATCTCGCCTGATGGCGATACCCAGCGAGGTCGCTGGATCGGTGTCGTCGTTCCTTGCGCCGTTGCGGCGCGACCGTGACGTTTGGTCGGGCGACGCTGCCCGTGGTGGCGAAATCAGGTCGACGGTGGTGCCTGATCGCTACGTTCTGAACTCTGCTGTGAGCGTATGTTCGGGCGGGTGGGTGCGACGCGAGTAGGCCACTACTCGAATCCGGTTGGCGCACCACGCGGTTCGCGTCCGCGGCGCCCTCGGGTCGGTCGGCGCCGCGTCCGGAAATTGTGTGTGGTGTGCGAATTCCCTTGCGGCAGGTAGTCGCCGGGTGGCCGAGCAAGGCGGCCGCAAAGTTCGAGGAACCGGTCAGCGGGGTCGGACGGTGGCGCGGAGCACCAAAGTCACCATGGGAAGGTCGAATTCGCCTTCAGCCGTCTCCGGCCTGCTGTGCAGGTAGTCGACGATGCGCTGCAACACCTCGGCCCGCTGCTGTGGCGACGCCACCAGGGTGTGCGAGTGCGTTCCGATGGTCGCGGTCAACGACTCCGCGGTCCGCCGCTGGGTGTGCGGGAATCGGGCGCTCTCGAAACCCTCGAACAGCGGGTGCTCGGGTAGTTCGGCGGAGCCGAGTTCCGGCGGCGGCGCCGACGACTCCGAACGCGAAACGCGCTTCAATCCGGCGACCCAGTCGACCCGCATATCGTCGGTGTTCCACAGCGCCGCGAAAACTCCGCCTTTCCGCAACACCCGCGCGAACTCGGGAAAAGCGCGCTGTTGATCGAACCAGTGGAATGCCTGCCCGGCCACGATCGCGTCCACCGACCCGTCCGCGAGTGGAATCGCCTCCGCCGACCCCTCTAGCGCGCGGACGCCGGGCAGTCGCCGCATCAGCTCGACGCGCATGCCGTCGTCGGGTTCGACCGCGATCACCGTGGCACCGACGGCGAGCAGTCCCTCGGTCAGCTTGCCGGTGCCTGCCCCGAGGTCGAGAACGATCGGCGCGGGGACGCCCGGCACCGCTTCCAGCGCCCACTGGATCGCCGCTAACGGATAGTCCGGCCGGTGTTCGGCGTAGTCCGTCGCGTGGGCGCCGAAGGAGGCCGCCCGACGGGCGTGCAGGGCACGGTCGCTCGCATCTCGATCAGTCGTATTCCCCATGCGCCCCACCCTAAGTCCGGGCAGCCGCCAAGCGGGCCAGATTTACGACGCGCCGGGCAACCGCCGCACGCCCGCGCTCACCTCGGCGGCCAGGTCGTCGTAGCCGACGGCCAGCTCCGCGAGGCGCTGCCAGGCGTCCCACAGGTCCCATTCGGAGGCACTCGCCAGCGCCGCATAGGCGTTGGCGGTGAACTGGGCGAGCCGGTCGATCACGGCGCCGACCGTCTCGGTGTGCACGTGTGCGGCGCCGTGCGCGGGCGGCAGCTGCACGGTGATCCAGCGATCGATGTCGCGCATCAAACTTGCTCGGAGCGCATCGATTTCGTCGATTACCTCGCGACCCGCGCCGAGCCGTCGTTCGTGCAGCGTGGTCAGTTCGTGCGCGCACCGCAGGAGTGGATTGTTCTCCGGGTGTTCGCCCCGGCACGCTTGCAGCACTTGATGTTTCGCGGGAAGCTGTCCCGTGGTCATCGCGGCCCCATGTTCCGGCAAGAGCGCACGGTGTCCACGATGGCCGCTCCGGATGGCCGAAAATTGTTCTCCGGGGCCACAATCCACTCACGGTAGCCGGCGTTCAAGTCGGCGGGGGAGGGCAGCGCGATCTCGCCGCCGATCGGCACGATCGATACGTTGAGCCGGAACAGCTCGGCGAACAGCCGGACGTCGTCGGGCAGGTCGGGCCGGATCAAGAAGGTCCAACGTCTCGAGCGCACGTGAGAAATGACGGGGCCCAATGGATTTCGATGATGTATCAAATCGTCGTGAACCTGCTGACCAAGCGGGGCGGGCATGGTGATCGCGCCGACGAATCCGGCACGGACGGTGATCCTGCCGATCTCCGGATGGAATCCGGCGGGTAGGTCGCAGGTATGGCGGTAATAGGCGCATCGGGCGGCTGGGGTCTCCGCCAACGCCAGTTGATCCATGAGAAGAGCCTCGACTAGCATCGTTGTCTGGTGAAGCCGCCCGAGCCGGTTGGTCCTGGTCATTGGGGGTGACCTACGACACCGTTCGGGCGTGATCTCAGTAGAGCACTCCATGGCGGGGCATAAACGTTCCGTTCAATTAGTTCTCGAGAAGTTCGCCTGCGGGTTTCGTGCCGTCCGCTCGGCTGACGTATGGATCGCACGTCGTTCCGCGATTCGGGGCAAACGCTGGTATCGCGATCGCGGGTACTTTAATACTGAATTGTCTGGCACAACCCTGATGCCCGTTCGCTCCCGACGTCGTATACGAGGTCATCCTCGCGGCGTACACCGGCGGTCGAATCGGCAATAGCAAATTCAGGGTTAGTCACTGATGTGGCGAGACGGGGTCGGTCCCTACGCTGAATGGCATGACAACAATTGCTCTCGCTTCCGCTCCCGCCCTGGCCAGTACCGCCGAAACGGCGGGCTCGATCGCCTTCGGCGTCTTCGCTATCGCCGTCGCCATCGGTGCCATCGCACTGTTCATCGCCGGTGTAGTGAGCGCGCTACGCTCCAGCAACTACGCAGCGGCCGGTAAGGCGATCTGGGTACTGCTCATGCTCGCGTTCCCGTTCCTCGGCCCGGTGGTGTGGTTCATCTGGGGCCGCAACTCGACCATTCAGCCGGTGCGGCCGACCACCGCGGTGTGACGCCTCACGGCGTCGTACGGAAGAACAGCACGCGATCACCGTGCTCGGCGAGCGGGGTGGTCGCGCTGATCTGTCGCAGGCCGCTCGACGGAAGATAGGTGAGGTTGGCGAACATCTGCGTGTTGCCGAATGCCGCGCGCAGCTTCGTCTCGTTCGCCCGGTCGGCGTTCAGATCGGCCAGCATCTTGAAGTCCAACGGCGCCAGCGGTTTGTCCAGCGGCGCCTGCCCGGCCGGCCTGCCGAGCGCGGCGTACTGGGTGGCCGCACCGTGCTCGTACCAGCACAGTTCGTAGGCGACGTGTTCGGTCACCGTGATCGCGGCCACCGGCCAATCCTGGGACAGGCGCATCGCCAGCGGGTGCTTGCCGACCGGCGTCAGCTCCCAGTTCAGGCTCATCACCGTCACCCAGCCGCCGTAGGGCTGATCGATCAGCACCACGTCGTCGCTGAGCTTCTCCGCAGTATTCACTTCGGCGTCGGTGATCTTCCAATGTTCTTCGCGCGCACCGAGATAGCTCTCGCGATCCAGCGGGTAGGCGTCGTCGGTCGCGTACGCGCCGATGATCGCCGCGCGGATCTGCGCGATCGCGTCCGGCACCGGGCAGTACACGCTCAGTGCGCCGAAACTCGTACCGATCTGCACGGGCATCGACGGCGGATCGGGTTCCGCGCCGGGGAGCAGCGGTCGCAGGCCGACGAGGGCGAGCTTCCAGTTGATCTCCTCGACGGTCGACAGATCGCCCGAGGACTTGAACAGGATCTGCTGCTGGGTCAGCCGCCCGGCCTGCTCCAGCGTGCGGCAATTGAGCTCGGCGAGCGCCTTGTACGACTTCGGGGTCAGGTCGAGGTCTTGAACCCCGCACGCGCGCAACCTGATCGACATGCTCGTCGAGGTGAACGCGGAGTACCGCTCGCGATACATCGACAGCGCCTGCTTGCGCGACCGGCCGACCATCAGCGTCCGCAGCAACGTGCTCAGGCTGGCCAGGTATTTACCCGAGAGCTCCGGCGTCGCCGCGGCAAGCGCGCTGCGGATCCGCGCGGCCTCTTCGGTCGCCGCTACGGCGGCATCCTGATCGAGACGACCAAGCCACACACCACATTTCGACAGGCCGTCGGCGCACAGCCCGGCGACCTCCGGATGGATGCGCGCCACCTGCCGGTACGCGTCGCACGCGCGGCGAATGGTGGTGGTGGCGAGTTCCCGGCGACCGCTGTGCCGTGCCGCGAGTTCGACCGACCGGAGCGCCTCGTTCAGTTCGCCCGCGAGTCGAGCGTTGAGTACCTGTCCGGTGGAGAGCAGCCGCAGCCGAATGGCGACGGCCTCCTCGGCGGGCGCCAGCGCGTCCCTGGTCCGGTCGCGAACCGACCCGTTGGTCTTGGTGGCGATAAAGCCCTTCGCTAGATCAGCGAGCGAGGTGGCCAGTCGCAGATCCGCCTCGATCGAACGATCAAGCGCCGCATACCGATCCGCGGCGACCCGACGCTCCAGCGCGTCCAGATCCATCGCGTCCCTCGTTTCCAGCATGATCCTCCGCTAACCGGCGGCATCGAGCCACCCGCACCTTCTAACGCACGAGTCTGTCACGGTTAGCGGCTCGGCGCACCAGGATCCTTCCGCGGCCGGTGCGTGCCGAACCAGCGGCCTCGGCGCGAGAACTCGAGTGCGTGCGCGGTCAACCTTCCAGCAGCAGTGTGACCGGTCCGTCATTCACCAGCTCGACGTGCATATGCGCGCCGAACCGCCCGGTCGCGACGGTGGCGCCGAGTTCACGGAGCGCTTGTGTGAACGCCTCGACGAGCGGCTGAGCGACGGGACCCGGCGCGGCCGCGTTCCAGGACGGCCTGCGGCCCTTGGCGGTGTCGGCGTAGAGAGTGAACTGACTGACCACCAGGATCGGCGCGGCCAGGTCGGCCGCGGAACGTTCACCATCGAGGATGCGTAGCCGCCACGCCTTGTCGGCCAGGGTTTTCGCGGTCGCCTCGGTGTCCCCGTTGGTGGCGCCGACCAGCGCGAGCAGGCCGTGCGGCACCCCCGACGCGGCCGGGTCGATGCGTCCGACGATCTCGTCGTCGACGCGCACCTGGGCCGAGGTCACTCGCTGCAGCAGCACTCGCACAGCCATTGATCATGCCGTGCCTGCCGGCGGGGCGAACGGTGGGTGGTCAATAGCGCTGGCTACCACAGGGAACGGGGACGAACGTCATTTGCCAGATCGATCAGTGCGTAGCGATGCAGTCGATTCGTGGTGCTCCGCGCGACCGCACGCAGCGTCGATTCCAGTCCGCCGCGCAGGCCGGACTCGTTGTAGCGGAAGCCGAGGATGGTGGCCCGCGATTCCGGCCGCCCACCTCTGCTCAGCCAGGTCAGCGCGGCGGTCAAGACGATTACCTGCAACTGCATCAGACGCGGGTCATCCGGTAGCGCGTGCAGGTGCGCCGCCGCCGCGTCGAGGTCGGTTTGGGTCAGCTCGGTCACCGGCCGGGTGACCAGCAGCAGGCACGCGGTCATCTGTGCGGCGTTGTGATGCCGCGACGAATCAGGCACCTGCCGCAGCGTGGCGACCGCGGTGAAAACGTCGCCGTCGACGGCAAGCCTGCGCGCCAGACCGAACGCCGCGCTCGCCACCCCGCGGGTGTTGCGCCACACAGACCGGTAGTACTCGGTCGACGCGCGGCGCCACCGGTTCGGCTCGTCGGCGTTCGTCTGTAGCAGGAGTTCGGCGGTCGCGGCCAGCGCCAGCAGCGGCGCGATCTCGCCGGGGACCATCGAGTGGACGCGGTCGAACTGCTCGTAGGCCTGGGCGTAGTCGGCGCAGGACAGGTCCGCGATGCCGGTGTACCAATCGATCCGCCAGTCTGCGGCGTAGTCGGGCAGCAACCGCGCGAGGTGCTCCCGTGCCTGCTCGACGTCGCCGAGGTCGAGGTGCGCCCGGACCGCGGTCAACGTGCCTTCCAGATCGAAGGTTTCGGGTGTGCCGATGGCGCCCGCGCTCATGTCGGCGGTGCTCTGCCGCAGCGTGTCCAGGGTCTGCCGGGGATCACCGTGCAGCAGGGGCGACAGCAGTTCCGCGCTCGGATCCTCGCTGTCGATCAGCGGGACCGGCAGTGCGGCAGCGACACTCGGCGGGTCGAGGATAGGCACCTGATGCACACCCTCGATGACTCCTTCGGTCTGCCGAATCAACGTATCGATGCCGAAATCGCCGCGCAGCGAGCCGAATACGGCGGAGGTCTGCGGGTATTCCCGGTTCGTGTCCTCGGCGAGGACGGTACGGAGCACCCCGGCCAGTTGGCGGTACATCGCGTAGGCGGAGGGGAAACGCTGGGTCGGATCGGTGTCGGTCGCGCGCAACAGCAGCCGCTCGAAGGCGGGATAGCGGCGCAGCACCGGCTCCTCATCGGCGGTCGGGATGCCGGGGAGTTTCGGGCCGCGTGGTTCCGTCGGCATATCCAGGGTCAACGTGGCCAAGGTGCGGCCGACCGTGTGGATATCGGATGCCACCGTCGGTCCGGTGCTGGTGAATTCAGGTGCCTGATAGCCGAGGGTGCCGTAGAGACTGCCGCCGGATTCCCTGGCCGCCACCGCGCCGAGGTCGATGAGTTTGACCTCGTCCTCGGTGACCATGATGTTGTCGGGTTTCAGATCGTTGTAGGCCAGGCCGAACGAATGCAGGTAGTCCAGCGCGGGCAACACCTCCATCACATAGGCGATGGCCTCGGCGACCGGAATACGTTCGGGCGCGTGCAGATCGAGCATTGCTTTCAGCGATTGCCCGCCGACGTACTCCATCACGATGTACCCGCACGGAATTCCGTCCGCCGATCGGTGTTTGACGAAGTTGAATATCTTCACGATCCCCGGGTGCGCCATTTCCGACAGGAACTGACGTTCGGCCAGCGCTACCACGTGGGCCTCGAAATCGAGGGGGTTCTGCAGTCCTTTCAGGACTACCCAGCGGTCGCTGACATTGCGATCGCGGGCGAGAAATATCCAGCCCATCCCGCCGTACGCGAGGCAGCCCTGCACCTCGTATTGGTCAGCCACCAGGTCACCGGGTGCCAACAGCGGCCGGAAGTTGAACGGTGATCCGCAATGCGGGCATTTGCCCGCCGAGGCGACAGCTCCGTTGTCTGCCGAGCGGCCGACGGGCTTCTGGCATTTCCAGCAGAAGCGTTTGTCTTCGGGCACTTCGGGATTGCGCAGTATCGCGGTGGCCGGGTCGACCTGAGACACCCGGGGGAGGTCGACCAATCCGGCGCTGAGCCGGCGAACGCTCGGCCGGGATCGAACGCTGCGCTCCGAGCCGAGGTCGGCTGACGGCTCGATCGGGTCGTCCTGATCGGGCTGCCACGGACTGGTTTCGGTGGGCGATGCGCGTCGGGTGGCCCAGGGATAGGAGGCCCGGTACGTCACTTCCGCGAGATCCTCGGTGAGTGTGGTCGATGGAGCGGCAGGGCGAAGGTCGTCGGAGCCACTGGAGTGTTCCGGCATGCGACCCTCTCAGCACAACGCGTACAACATCGGGCCGATCCCGCACCACTGCGCCGCAACGGTGGACAACCGTTGCCGCGCAGCGGGCGGGTCAGATCGGCCTTAGCGCGATTCTGCCTCATTGTCCGTTGCGGTGTTGTTGCTTGCGCGGGATATTTCGGCGATACGCGGGTCGCGATGTTCCATCGGACGCTCGGCGACCACGGGGAACGCGCCGGTGTAACCTTCGCGTAACCCGGCGAGATGCATGACCCGGCCGCGCGCGAAGAACCAGCCGAGGATCATGGCCGGAACCATGATCACGCCCATCGCGATGACCGCGCCACGCTGTACCTCGCTGTTGCTGAACAGCATGAGCAGCACCACCGCGGCCAGGAAGATCAGCGTCGCGATGCTCGTGTACGGCGCGCCGATCAGCCGGAACGAGGGACGCTCCATCCGGCCTTCCTTCGACCAGCGCCACAGCTTGAGCTGGCAGACCACGATCGCCGCCCACGCCGTAATGGTGCCCAGTGCCGACATGTTCAGCACGATCTCGAAGGCCTTGTCCGGGACAAGGGCGTTGAGCCCGACACCGATCAGCGCGACCGCGCCGGTCGCGAGGATGCCCACGTAGGGCACACCCCGTTTGGACATCAGTCCCGCCATCGCGGGGGCACTGCCGTTCATCGACATCGACCGCAGGATGCGCCCGGTCGAGTACAGCCCGGCGTTGAGGCTGGAGAACGCTGCGGTCAGCACGACCAGGTTCATGATCGTGCCCGCGCCGCCGACACCGATCTTGGAGAAGAAGGTGACAAACGGGCTCTCGCCGGACTTGAAAGCGGTGTAGGGCAACAGCAGCGAGAGCAGCACCAGCGAACCGACGTAGAACAACGCGATACGCGCGATCACCGAGTTGATGGCCCTCGGCATGATCTTTTCCGGGTTCTCCGCCTCACCGGCGGCGGTACCGATCAATTCCACCGCGGCGTAGGCGAAGATGACGCCGGTGGTGCACAGCACGATCGGGACGATGCCGTTGGGGAGCAGGCCGCCGTGATCGCTGATCACGCTGATCCCGGTGTTCTTGCCTTCGATCTGGTGCCGGCCCGCGAGGAAGATGGTGCCCACGATGAGGAAGCCGACCAGCGCGACGACCTTGATCAGTGCGGCCCAGAATTCCATCTCGCCGAACCAGCGCACCGACACCATGTTGATGGCGACCACGATGGCCAAGGCGACGAACGCGATCACCCACTGCGGGATGACATGCATGCTGCCCCAATAGTGGACATAGGTGGCGATAGCCGTGATGTCGACGATGCCGGTCATACACCAGTGGAAGAAGTACATCCAGCCGACGCCGAACGCCAGCTTCTCGCCGTAGAACTCGCGAGCGTAGGAGACGAACGAGCCCGACGACGGCCGGTGCAGGATCAGCTCACCCAGCGCCCGCAGGATGAAGAACACGAAGACGCCGCACACGGCATACGCCACGAAAAGCCCTGCCCCGGCGTCTTTTAGCCGACCGCCCGCGCCTAGGAAAAGCCCGGTGCCGATCGCGCCACCGATGGCGATCATCTGCAGTTGGCGTGGGCGCAGCGCCTTGTGGTAGCCCGCATCCTCGGCATGCAGGGCCCGTGCGGCCGGCTCCTGCGCCTCTGAGGGAGTTCGAACGATGGTCATGCCAGGCCTTTCATGTGACGGCAGTCATATCGCTCAGTAACGTACCGCTGTTTAACGGCACGTTCAATAGATGTACATGATTGTCATCTCATGAAACTCGATCGTCATGCCGACTCGGCTCACCTCGGACCAGCGATCAACGCGGTTACGGTGTGGTTTCCTTGAGGTATGGCAGCAGGTACGGAGTTTACGATCGACGAGCTGGCGCGAGAGGCCGGCACGACCGTGCGGAGCCTGCGCGTCTATCACGAGCGCGGCGTGCTGCCGCCGCCGCAGGTGAAGGGGCGCACCGGTTTCTACGGGTCCGATCATCTCAACCGGGTACGCACCATCGGCCGGTTGCTGGATCGTGGCATCAAGCTGAACGGCATCAGGGAACTGCTCGAGGCCTGGGACCGTGGCGACGACCTCGGCGACATCCTCGGTGTTCCCGAGCCGGAGGATCTCGCGCACCCCGGCGTTGCGGCCGAGCTCGGTGCGCCGAGTGAACCTGGTGTGACCCACACGGTCAGTGAAAAGGTTGTTGCCGCAACGGAACTCGCGGATCGATACCGTGATGTTCCGCACGGTCTCGCCCGGGTTGTCGCGACCGGGATGTATGAGCCGCTCGATGCCGCCACCTACGTCGTCGCCGACTATCAGCTCGTGCGGATCGCCGAGCAATTGGCGGCGGCGGGGGCGTCGTCGGCCCAGGTGCTCGACGAGGTCGAGCGGTTGCGGGGCGATTGCGACCGCATCGCCCGCCGCGTCGTCGACGCGTTCGAGCGGACCGCCTGGCAGTCGTTCCAGCAGTCGGGGCGCACGCCGGCGGATCGGGCCGTGCTCGCCGAGCGAGTCGCTGCCGCCCGGGTCGTGCCTGGTCAGGCGGCCGGCGAGCTGGTCAACCGTTTCGTCGCGTGGTACCTCGAACGCGATATCGCGGATCTGGCCGACGAGTTGCCCGGTCAATAGGGCTGGCCGTTGCCGGTAGGTAGGACTCCCATCTTGGAACTTGCCGCTAGACAGCGGCACGTTGATTGATGTAACATCGAAGTCGGGATCTGGGGGCATGCACAAAGCGACGCCAATCTGCGCATGCCCCCGGAACCTGGCAACCGGGCTCGAGTAGCCGCCCGACGACTCCCGCAACGCATCACGCCGACGTAGCTGATGCCGTATGCGGTTGAGATTCCCGCCGACGGCATGGCACTACCATTCGTTCGGATGGCGCGCGCCGCCGTAGCTAGCTCGGTGGCGGTGTGTTTGCCACCCAACTCTGTCGCCGCAACGCTCTGTCTCCCAACGCTTCAGCGATCTTTGCCGTGGATGCGTACGGCCCCGGCTCGTGACACGGTCCGGTGAGCTGCGGACGGCCCGTGCGATTCGACGCCTGACCTCGGCGTCTTCCGTCATCGGAGTCGACTTCATCCGAGCACCGAACATCAAGGCGCGTAGCACATTTCGCGGAGTGGACGACTAGGTGTACCCAGTTGTTACCTGTAACTGTCGCGGCACTTTCCGTTCATGTGCGAGCAACAGGGGAGTTGCTATCGGGTGTCATCGTCGGATGCGTACGAGCTGATGTGGGTGCGGGGCGACCGCACAGACGCGGAGGGAACGCGGTGGCGGAGAAAATCCAGTACGACTCGGATCTGTTCTTCAAGGCAGCCAAGAAGACCGGCGACGCACGCGACCGAATCAACACGGTGCTGCACACCCTGCAGGCGTCGCTCAACGCGCGCGGAAACCCTTGGGGCAACGACACACTCGGCCGCAACTTCGCGAAGGGGCCGGACGGCACGGGTGGCTACACCTCCTCGCGAGACAACATGATCACCGGCGCGCAGAACATCGCGGGCTCCCTCGGCAACTTCTCCACCGGGCAGACCAAGAGCGCCGAGCTGCTCGAAAAGATGGAACACGGCAACCGCGACGGTTTCTCCTGACCGACGGCCTGCGGCCCGGTCGCCCCGCGAGCCGCTGATATCGGAATAGTCGAACATGATCGAACTGCCGGGCTTCCTCGAGTGGCTCGAGCCGATTGTCGGCATGGAGTGGCCCGAGGGCAACGAAGACCAGATGTGGGCCCTCGCCCAGGACTGGCATACCGCCGCCGCCGATCTGCGCACCATCCTCGGCGATATCGACGCCGCGAAGAGCGCCTCGCTGACCGCCTATCCCGCCGGCGAGGGCGTCGAGGAAATGATCAAGGGCTTCGACAGCATGCGTTCCGGCGACGGTTCGGATAAGGACCAGTCGCTGAACAAGCTGGCCGAGCTCTTCGACCAGATCGGCGAATCCGCCAACGGCGTCGGCACCGAGATCGAGTACGCCAAGCTGATGTACTGGTCCTCGCTCGGCATGCTGGCGGGCGAACTCGCTGCGGCGTGGTTGTTTCCGCCGACCGCGCCCGCGGTCGAGGCGGCCGCGATCGGGCTCACCCGGCTGGCCGTGCGCATCATCGGTGAGCGGGTCGTCTCCGCGATCATCCGGCACGCGGGCAAACTCGTCGCGTCGAAGCTGGCGAAGTTCCTGCTGCGGCATGTGGCGATCGATACGGTGCTCGGCACGCTGCAGGAACTCGGCGTGCAACAGTGGCAGGTCGAGCACGGCCACCGCACCGCGATCAACTGGGACCAGGTCGCGGTCACCGCGGTGAGCTCGGCCGCGGGCGGCGCCGCGGCGGGCCCGTTCGGCGACTGGCTCGGCCACCGGCTGAGCTCGGAGATGAAGCCGTGGATGCGAGCCGCGATCACCGGCCCCGCCGCCGGTCTGATGGGAGCCGGTGCGGGCTTCGTCGCCGCGACGGGCACGCAATTCGGGATCGACGCCGCACGCAACGGCTGGGGCGACGCGTGGAACAACCTGAAGAACACCCAGGTCGATTGGCGGATGTTCACTGCGGGTGCGTCGAACGGCGCGATGTCCGGCCTGAACAAGGTTGGCGCGCAGCACGCTTGGGGAAACATGCGGCCGGCCCTTTTCAGCAGGCCCGGATTCGGGGCTCGTTTCGACGACGTTTTCAATGGCTCCGGCGGTGACGGGGCGAATTCGAGTGACGGTACCCGCGTCGGGCTGCGGCCGGATGGCGCCGGAGTGCCCGCCGGTGCGGGGGATGGCAGTGGTCGGGGCACGACCGGAGATGGCGGCGCGACCAGGCCCGCCGGAGCTGGGGATGCCGAGGGCAACGGTCGCGCCGGGGGAGATGACAACGCTCGGCAGCACGGCGCGGACGCAGCCGACGGCCGGAATTCGGGGGATGACACAGGTTCTGGCGATAGGCGGGCACCCGGTGACGGACGGGGTTCAGGCGAGACCAATGGTTCTGGTGACGGCCGGGATTCAGGCGAGACCAATGGTTCTGGAGATGGTCGGGCTTCGGGTGACGGCCGGAATTCAGGTGATACCAACGGATCCGGCGATACCCGTGGATCGAGTGACGGCGAGGGTAGGACTTCGGGCGACGCCGGAAGTCGATCGGGCGACGCGGCGAGCACCGGGAGGGACGGGGATTCGACGCCGTCTCATTCCGACGGAGACCGGCCTATCCGGACTGGCGACGGCAGTACTCGACCAGTCGACGGTGCCGCCCCGAGGCCCGACAACGCTGCAGCGCACGGCGATTCGGGGGATTCCGCAACCCAGCGAGCAGGCGTAGCGCCGAATGCGGTGCACGGCAACGGTTCCGACGGCCGGATCGACGCCACACCGACTGGCCATGATCCGGGTTCGGTGCACAACGGCGATGCTGGAATCGGCGCCACCGCGGCTATCCACACAACGCCTGCCACCAACCCAGGCGCTGCTCCCGCCCATCCAACATCGGCCAACCCGACGACAGGTAGCGAAAGCCGCAGCAACCCAGCATCATCCGGCCCACCTCGCCCTGCCTCCGGAGAGGCGCGCGCGCATGCCGCTTCGGACGTGCCGCGCGCCGAGCAACCGCGGGCCGGAACTCCAGACGGCCGACCGGCGGGCGAGGGGCGCCCGCCCGCCGATCGTCCGCGCGCGAGCGACGGCAGCGGCGACGGTACCGCGCCGCGGACCAGGCCCGAGCCGAACCGCAGCGGCGTAGCTGACACGTCGCCGCACGGCACCGACCGTCAGTCCACCCTGCAGTCGGGCTCGACCGGTGAGCCTGCTCCGCGCGCACGGGGCGAGGCGGATGCTTCGGCGGCACCCACTGATGGTCCGCAGACTCGACATGAGGGCGACGGTCCGTCGCCACCCGACGCAGCAGGCATGCTGCCGCTGGCCCCGGTAACCGGCGCGGACGCGCCACGCGCGGATCGCACCGCGCACCCGGATCCTGTCGCAGGCGCGGACGACGATCACACCGCCGCGCGACCGGATCCGTCCGACACCGAACAGCCGCGAGACTGCGCGATTCGCAGTCTCGAACTGATCCGCCAGGTCACCGGCAGCGACGTGATCGACGTGCCGACCCGAGAAATCGGCCCGGATGGCGTCTCCCAGGGGGAAATCGAGCAGGCCGCCAAGGCACCGTTGCGAGATGTCGAGAACCACAATGAGATTCGCGACGCGCTGATGTATGAGACCAAGCCGGACGGGAGCTTCGTGCTCGACGCCGACGGCAATCGGATCGAGCGCCCTGACGGCGTGGCCGCGCTGGTCGTCGACGTGTACGGCAAGACCGACGAACACAACGTCGGCGCGCACGCCTATGTGCTGCTCAAGGAGAACGGCGGGATCGTGGTGCACGATCCGGCCGCAGGCCTGCGCCACGACTTCCCGCCGATCCTGCCCGGCGCCGACTATCCGGTTCAGGCCACCCGCACAATCCTGTTCGACGAGAACGGAGTTCCGCACCAGCACGGGGACGGCGGGGTGCCGCCGAGGGAATCGGCATTGCGCAATGTCGATGTCGGACAACGGCCGCTCGGCGACCCCGTCGAGCCTGCGTCGGGGTCGGACGGCGGCGGAAAGAAGCCACCCAGCGAACTACCGCCGCCAGCCGCACCCGACGATCCCGGTCACGAGTCGAACTCGAACCGTGACAACGACTCCGGCGTGCCCGAGGTTCTGGAACCGGACGAGGTGGTGCTGGCCGACGACACCCATCCGCTCACCCTCGACGTCGACGGCGAGCAGGTACCGCTGGCCCTGCATCCGGACGGCGAGGATCGTTGGCGTGCGGTGCCCGCCAACGATGGGGAACCACCTGCGCGGCACGAGGGTTCGACCGAGGTCGAGAAGAGGTCGCCGGTTCGCCGTGCGTGGGAACGCATTCGAGACCGGATCTACGTTCGCGGCTACGAAGGGGACAACCCCAAGTATCCGTCGGGCTCGGGCGAGGACGGCCGCGGGCAGACGGCGCTGCGCGATGGGGTGGCCAACGCGCCTCATCTGCTCGATCCGGCGCCCGCCCCCACGCCACACGTGCCGCAGTCGCCGGACGTCCCGCACGTCGGGCCCGCCCCGGATTCGGCGGACAAGGCGCCCAACGTCGCTCGCATCCTGAAAGAGGGCGCGACGATCTGGAAGAACCGCGAACACCTGCCGATCCTTGGCCAGTTGTCGGGACGGACTCCCGATGTCGCGGGCGATTTCGTGGCTCCGCGCACCGCGGACGGCGAGGAGTACCGCTTCTGGGTCAGCGACGCGGATCCGGATCTGGTTCGGGAGACCATCACCGATCTCTTCGAGGTCGAGCAGATTTCGGCGGAGGAGGCCAGGGCTGTCCTGGAAGACGCGCTCTCCGTGTCCGATCCGGAGCAGCGGCAGCGGATCGTCGACGACATGGAGCGGCTGGGGCTGGTCTCTGAGGACGAGGCGAGGGTGCTCGAACAGGAGCCACCTGAGCACCCGGAGCCGACGCCAGAGCCGGATGGTCCACCGCCCGAGCACGAGTCGCTCTCGGAACTGGCCGACCGGCTCGGCTTCGACCTGCCCGATGAGGATCCGGCGTCGGTGCGCCGGGTCATCGACGAGCAGGAGTACCGCGCGCTGCGCGAGGCCGCAGCGATCGAAGGCCTCGCCGACGCGCACCAGCGATTCAACGAGGAGCAGACCCGCCCGTACACCAAAGAGGATGTGGCGGGCCAGGATTCCCGGCCCGCACTCGATGACGGCGAGCAGCGGAATCGGCCGCCCGGTGAACTCGAAAGGCCCGACGCGCGCAGGCACGACGAGGACGACGACAGCTTCTTCCTCGATGACGACGAGTTCGATTACGACGATTACGACCGTCCTGCCCGGCGCGGTGAGCCCGACCCGGCCGGGGTGCCGATCCCGTACTCCGACGAGGTCAGCTTCTTCGACGAAAACCCGATGGGCCGCTTCCTCAAAGAGATCAACGCGGCCTTCGAGGGTGCGCCGGGTGTGCAGCAGTACACGCCGGTCGGCAACGGCGCGGACCCACTGAAAGAGTGGGGTGATATCGGGCCGGACGACAACGAACTCGGCCGCGACCAGGGACCGCGCGCATACTTCGAGCACGCGCTGCGCCGGGACCAGCTGCGTGACGAATTGTCCACCTGGGCACAGATGTTCGGGCTGGACATCGACACGGTGACCACGCAGCGGATCGATGAGCTGCGGGCCGCGAATCAGGCGCGGGCCGACCGCGTCGCCGAATTCGCCGATGCCGCCGAGATTCGGTTGCATCCCGAATCCGACGATCAGCCGCCGATCGGTGAACCGTTCGGCGACCAGGTGATCCGGATCCCGGTCGGCGAGGACGTGCCCGATCGGCTCGTGGTCATCGATGGGCCGCAGGACCGCGCCGCGGCGCTGGCCCGCGTGCTCGCCGACAACCCGGATCTCGCGCATGCGGTGAACCGAGGCGACGTCGAGGTCGATTACCACAAGGCGCGCACGGATCGGAACGGACGTATCCATCTCGAACCGGTGGAGACGCCCGACGTCTATCACCATCGAGAGACCATCGACGGCCGCGATCTCGCGGTAACGCTGTTGCGCGACAGCGACGGTCAATGGCGGCCGGTCGTGCTCGACAACGCCGAAGCGCCGCACGCCGGCCTGTCGGCGGCGGACGCCCCGGGAGCACCGCCGCGGCCGCGTGCCGAAGTCCTCGCGGACCTGGTCGATCTGGCGCAGACCCTCGGGCTGCCGCCGGAGGCGCTGCATCCGGACCGGTTGGCGCAGACAATCGCGGATATGAAGCTGGACAACGCCGTTCGGGCCGGCCAGATCGAGGCGCTGGCCGACTTCTCCCGCTCGATGAACGATATCGAGTCGTTCAACGACATCGGTGACGCGCGCAGCCAGCTGGCCACCCGCCTCGGCATTCCCGAGGCGGAGTTGACGCCGCAGCGGCTAGCCGACGCACTCACCGACGACTCGTTCCGAAACGCGTTGCGCGCACAGCAGGTCGGTGACCTCGTCGCGTACGCCAAACAACTGCGCGATCTCGATCCCGCCGCCTTCGCCGCCGCGCGCGACCAACTGGCGCAGCGACTCGGCGTCGAACCATCAGAGCTGTTCCCGCCGAAGTACCACAAGAACGACGCGGGCAGGCTCGTGCACGGGCTCGACTCGAACAGCCTGGACCCGAAGAAGTTACGCAAGCTGTTCGCGCGGTTGGAGCGCGGCGGCGAGCAGGACCTGTTGAAGAGCGCGCTCACCGAGTACACAGACGCGTTGATCACAATCGATCCGTATTCCGATGTGCCGCGCGGTGATCTGTCCGCCGACCCTCGGGTGACCGGCGAGCCGCCGATCCACGATCCCGAGGCGATCCACGCGCTGCGCGACATCATCAGCGACGCACTCCGTTCCGGAGACGCGCTCGACTTCGGGCAGACCCTCGCGGACCACCCCGGGCGCCCCGACGGCGACGGCACCTGGGATCGCGACAGCGACGCCGAGACCGGCCGACCCGACCCCAACCGGGACTGGGCCCGGCTCGTCGGCGTCGATCTGGCCGGAGCCGACGACGCGACCTTCCGCAAGGTGTACGAGGCGTACCGGGACGGCAAGATCGAAAAACACGAGGGCCTGAGCCCCAAGGAACTAGCCGCGGAAATCGCGAAGATGCGTGATGAGGTTCGACAGCGCGCGGCCCAGATCCGCGACCTGGCCGACCTGGCCGACCAGTTCTACCGTGCGCCGGAGCAGCTGCCCGCGAGTGACCAGCCCGGACAGCCCGGCGACGGACATACTTCGCCCAAGCTGGATGGGCCCGACGAGGAGGGCCCCGCCGCCACTCCAACCCCCATCGACCCGGCACCGCGTGGACCCGGATCGGACGGTGCCGAGCACCCGGCCGTCGAAGGTAACGGCCACCAGCCTGCGGAATCCACCGGCTCGCACGACCGGGTCGATACGGATAGCACTGTGCGGCAGCAAGAGTCGGACCGTACACCGAATAGTTCGGGTGACCCGACGAAGCCGCCGGAACCCAAAACCGAGGACCCACAATCCACTGAACCGCAAGCGCGCGAAGATCTGTCGGATGCGGATACACAGCCGGACCCGAGCTCGCGGATCGATCGGGCGTTGGCAAGTGAGCTGGCCGCACTCGATGAGTCGTATCAGCGCCATGCGGACGAGGCTGATGCCGAGTTGCAGCGGGTGCTCGATCATCTGGAGCAGGTCGGTCGTGATCTGACCGAGCCCCTCGTTGGGCACGATGTTGTGCCGGAGTCGGATTCGGTGGAGCCGCGTTCGCGGATCGATGAGGCGTTGGCGCGCGAGTTGGCGAAGGTGGATGAGGCCTATCGCCGACATGCCGATGAGGCTGACGCCGAGTTGCAGCGGGTGCTCGATCACCTAGAGCAAGTCAGTCGTGAATTGGCTGACCAGCTCGATGGGCATGATGCTGTGTCGGAGTCGGATTCGGTGGAGCCGCGTTCGCGTATCGACCAAGCGTTGGCGCGTGAGCTCGCCGCGCTCGATGAGTCGTATCAGCGTCATGCGGACGAGGCCGACGCTGAGTCGCAGCGCGCGCTCGATCATCTCGAGCGGATCCGTCGTGATCTGGCCGGGCAGTTGAACACGCATGGTGTTGTGTCGGAGTCGGATTCGGTGGAGCCGCGTTCGCGGATCGATGAGGCGTTGGCGCGTGAGTTGGCGAAGGTGGATGAGGCTTACCGGCGTCATTCCGAGTCGGCCGATGCCTCGCTGCGCCGGGCGCTCGAACATCTCGAGCAGATTCGTGACGATCTCGCGGCGCAGAGTGAACACCAGCGACTGATGGCGGATCTCGACGAGGCGCATCGCGAGATGACCGCCAAGTTCGACGAACTCGACCGCCGCCACTCCGACGGACCGGACGAAGAACCACCGACCACCGCAGTGCTCCCGCAAGATCCGCCATCGCGCCCGCCGGGATCTGCGAACCAAGACTCGCCGTCACGTCGGCCAGGGGCAACAGATGGGTCGACGCCGAGGTCGGAGAACGGTACGGGTGGCTTGCGCGCGAGTCGTGGAGATGGTGGTGAACCGCCGGAACCCGGTACTGGCCAGCGGGATTCGCGGCCGCCGCAGTTGCCCGGTAGGGCACTGAGGTCGCACATTCCGCATCCGCCGAGGGACTATGAATTCGAGTTCCCCGCGCCGGTAGACATCACGCCGAAACCATGGCCGGTACCGGACCCGCAACCTCCGACAGTCCCGCCGGAGCCCCCGAAGGTTCCTCCGCAGCCGCAGCCGCAGCCGCAGCCGCAGCCGCAGCCGCAGCCGCAGCCGCAGCCGCAGCCGCAGCCGCAGCCGCAGCCGCAGCCGCAGCCGCAGCCGGAACCTCCGCGCCCACCGGTGCCTCCGCACGTCCCGGAGCCGCCGCCCCCGCCGGTGCCACCAATGCCGCCTGCCCCGACCTTCCCTCCGAATCCGCCTGTGCCCCCGCAGCTCCCGGAACCATCGCAGCTGCCCGTGCCACCGGAGCTACCGGTGCCACCGCAGCTGCCCGTGCTACCGGTGCCACCGAACCTGCCGGTGCCGCCACCATTACCGCCGACACCGCCACCTCCGCCGCTACCGCCTGTGCCTCCTGCCCCGCCGAATCCCCCTGCCCCGACCTTCCCTCCGAATCCGCCTGTGCCCCCGCAGCTCCCGCAACCACCGCAGCTGCCTATGCCGCCTGCCCCGCCGAACTTGCCCGTGCCACCGGAGCTTCCGGTGCCACCACGATGGCCACCGCATCCGCCGATCCCCTCCCCAGGCGGACCTGTACCACCCGGGCTACCTGGACCGCCGAATCCGCCACCAGGCGGGCCGATTCCGTCGGGCGATCCGTCCGGGTCATCGATGCCGCCGTGGACTCCCATGCCTCCGCCACCGATGGGCGGCGGGCCACAGGCGGGCGGCAAGGGTGGCCGCAACGACGGCAACGGTCACAACAGACGGTCCTACCCCCGCGAAACCAGCAGTGACACAACAATTGTCGTCCGCCCATACGTCGGCTACGGCGTATTCGCCGAGTTCGACCCGATCACCGGCGCACTGCGAGCGACGCCCGCCGGCCCGAGTCAACTCGGCGGTGTCTACGGCGACCTCGGTGATGCCCCGGTGGTGCTCTACCGCCACTACGGCAAGCTGGGGTTGCGCGCCGGCGACCGCGATATCGATCTCGATGGCCCGGTCTCGGTCGACTGGTATCCCTACGATCAGCGCAACACCAGATTCGTGGTCAGCGTCGCGGGCGTCCCCGCCTTCGACGTCATCTACCGGTCCCTGCCCACCGAGATGGATCTCGGGCTCCTGGTCCGTGACGTTCTCATCGATCCGTCCCGCCGCGCCACCATCTTCGCCTGACCGGCACCCGGCATGCGAAGGTCCTGTGCCACAGAACAGCAGATAGTCGACACTTTTGTGCACTGTGCCAGGTAGCTGCGGCCGTTATTGCCAGGGCCGGGTGGGGTTGGGTTCAATCTGTAGATGATCAATGGTGATCCGGTGTCCCGGGCCAGTCGCGGCGTGATTTTCGCGTTGCATTCCACCTTGCGGCCACTCGGCGCCCGGTTGCCCGCCAACCGGGTGGGAGTCGCCGGCGCTCGGCTCGGCTTGGCCGTCGCCTGCCGGATCTGGTTCGATCGCACGCTGCCGACTACGCCGGTCGATGTCGCCGGGCCGCGCGGCCGGGCCATGGGGGAGTGGGTCGGCGCGGTGCCGCGACCGGGTCGATCGCTCATCTATTACCTGCACGGCAGCGGCTACGTCGGTTGTAGCCCGGCCACCCATCGAGGCCTGGTGTCCGAGCTGGCGCGGCGACTAGATCGTTCCGCGTTCACGCTGCGCTACCGGCGCGCCCCCGAGCATCGATTCCCCGCGGCACACGACGACGTGCTGAACGGCTATCTCTGGCTGCTCGAACAGGGGCACGCCGCGCAAGACATTGTGCTCATGGGCGATTCGGCGGGTGGCCACATGGCGCTGGGCCTGTGCGTGCAGTTGCGCGAGCTCGGCCTGCCGCAGCCCAAGGCGCTGGTCGGCTTCTCGGCACTGGTCGATTCGACCTGGACGCTGGCCGACGCCCGCCGCGCCGACGTGGACGAGGCATTCATGTCCTTCGGCCTGGCCACCCGGATGACCGGCCTGTACACCGGCACAACCCATTTCGACGACCCACGCCTGAACGTGGCCGCCCACGTCGGCGCCGACCTGCCGCCGATGCTGCTGCAGGCAGGCGGCAGCGAGATGCTCAGCGCCGACGCCGAACACTACGGCGCCGCGCAACGCGCCGCGGGCGGCCGGTGCGACGTAAAGCTGTGGCCAGGCATGTTCCACGTTTTCCAGGTGGGCCACCGGTTCCTACCTGAGGCCCGCGCCGCCCTGGACAGCGTCGAGCGGTTCGTCGCCGAGATCGAGCGTGCGCAGGCCGAGCGAGGTCCGCTATCGGCCTAGTCGCCTGCGGGGGCATATCTGGCGATCTGCTCCGGACGACTGCCGCGATTGTTGTGCGGGTAACCCGGTTGTGGCACAGTCGATCGCCAAGAAACGATGCGGTCCGGCAGCGAGTACTAGGGTGATTCCATGACCGAATGGCGTGCGTTGTCCGACGACGAAATCGTCGAGCTGGCCGGTCGGCTGCGCTCAGCGAAATGGCCTTGCCCGCTGGACGACATCCCGGAGTTGGCCGCGACGTTCGGCTGGAAAGTGGAGTCGTCGCGGCCGGAGTGGATCAGGCTCGATTCCGGGTTCGGTCGGGCCAGCGGCATGGTCGAAGCCGATGACGGCACGGCTGTCGAGCTCACGTTGCAGGTCACCGATTTCGCCGACAAGGATGAGGCGGGGCGAGCGCAGACGCTCGACACGTTCGTCCGGATGGCCAACGCGCTGACCGGCGGACTCGGCGAACCGACGGCCCGCATCCCCGGTGAGTCCGCTGAGGTTCGTTGGGCGGGTGCCGAAGCGACCATCGTCCTCTCGGATCTGGACATCACGGTGCAGTTGGCGCTGATTGCCAACTCGCGGCTCGCCGCGCACGATCGAACCATCGATCTGCAGGAACAGGGCCTGATTTGACCGGGTGGGAGCAGTTCGCGGACGGGTTGGCCCACCACCTCGCGCAGCTGCCGACGGGCGCGGTGGTGAAAATCATCGAGTCCGATGAGTCGGCCGATGTCCCGCGGTATGCGCAGTTCCTCCAGACCGACAGCAAGCTGATCGCCGAAGTCGTCGGTGACGAATGGCTCGCCCCGGAGCTTGCCGCCGGTGCGGCGGGCAGCCGACTGCTTGCCGACGCAGGCTGGCAGCAGCCAGACGAAGACCACAGCGGCAATTGGTGGCACGACTCGACCTGGCCGATCGACTCGGCGGGCTACCGCCGACTCGCATCGATGGTGGTGACCGGACTGCGCGACGCGTTCCAGATCGCCGATCCGTCCACGCTCCACTACGAGGCATGGAACGGCAATGCGGGCAACCGCAAGCTGGACCTGCCGGAACTCGGACTGCCGTCGCAGAGCTGACGAGGGCCCTTCTTCAACAGCGCTTTCCGCGCCGTCGCGCCGCCCTGACATTCGCCACTCGTCGCGCTGCGGGCTGTGCCAGGATGGGACGCGGGCGGCTACCTCTTCGGAACGGCCCCCGTTTCGGTGCGCAGATTGAGGAGATTTCCGCGACGTGACCAGTCCAGACGACCAGGCTCCGGACCCAAGGCCGCGCGACGAGTCGGCCCCGGACCACGAGCGACCCGGCGACGAAACGACCGCCGCACAAATAGCTTTCATGAAGCGGTTCCTGGTTTCGACCGACGAGCAAGCCGGCGTCGACGAGCAGATTGACGGCGAACCCGGTGGCGTCGACGACCAGGAACCCGACGTCGGCTTCACCCTCGCAGGCGCGCTGGCCGCCCCGCCGCCGGTCGAGGATCCGGCCGAGCGCGCGACGGCGATCAGTCATCAGATCGTCAGGGAGCTGGCGTCCGACGGTCCGGCGGGCTGGCAGCGGTTGGAGGCGGTCTTCGCGGTGACCGTCGCGGCCGAGGTGGCGCTGGCCGTTTTCACCGACGACGAGGACCGCATGGCGCGGGCGTATCCGACAGAGGAGGTGCTGGCGCTGGTCCGTCAGCATCGGCACGTGTCGGCGCAGCTCAGCGACGGGCCGTGGTGGCGCTACCTCATGACGCTGACCAGCAGCGGTCAGGTCGAGGTCGATTACGACTACGGCGATGAGCCGTTCCCGGACGAACAACTCTTCGCACCGGAGATCTATCGTGCCGACCTCGAGATGTATCCGCGGCAGCAGCTGCCGGTGTGGCTGGCGGCTTACATCGGCCACGCCGATCGGCAGTCGCGCACGCCGCAAGAGGCCGCGGTCCAGGCGCGGGCCGATCGGGACGCGGGCAGGCGCGGAGTACTGGCGGCAACCGACTTCCCGGCGTTGCCGCTGCTGGCGGCCCGCTGGGCGGTGATCGCCGCGGGGTTCGTCGCGGCCGGATCGCCACTGGGACCGCGCGTGCTACCCGCCTTGAGCTGGTTCGAAGGTTCCAAGCGCAGTGGCTCCACGTTGTACTCGGTGCCGGGCGGCCGGGCTGTGCTGTCCGGCGGAGTATGGAACGCACCAGAATTGGACGCGGTCTACAACCGCGATGTGCCGATGCCCGATTTCTACGCGGGCGCTCCGGAGTGGGTGGCCAATCCGGTGCTGAATTCGCGTGCGGCCAGTGGCCTGCTGTCGTTCTGCTACTGGTGGGAGGGCGGCAACTGGTATCGCGGTAACTCGCCGATCGCCGACGAACTCAGCGACGCGGTGCCCGGCATGTGGTCGCCGGATTCCGTGGTCGACATCGTGTCCGGCCTGATCGCGGAATCGCCGAGCCCGCGCCAGCGACAATCCGTCGCGAATCTGGTGTCCGCCGCGGAGATCGGCGTGGTCACCCGGTCCACCCTCGTCGACGTCTTCGGCGAAGACGGCTCCTTCGACATCGACGGCGCCCTCTATCAGCTCACCATGGCCGGCGTGACGATGACGGTGCCGGAGCCGATGCCGCAGGAGGACGCGATCGCCAGGGTGCGGCAGTTCATCCTGGACAGCGATATGGACACCTCCCGGTATCCGGTGGACGGCCTGCGCGCGGATCGGATCAGCGTGGGGTGGATGGTGTACGTGCCGACCGCGCCGGGTGAGATCGCGATCGGCCGGGCGCTGTTCTATATCGCCGACGACGGCGTGCTGGAACAGTCGTCGTCCTCGGTGGCGCCGTCGCTCTACATCGCCGAGTTCGAGCAGCGATTCCAGCGGCGACATGGCCAGGTAGACGCCTGATCGCGTCGGCAAAAGGACCCCGATGCCCCCAGGACTGGGGTGCTCGGTTCGAGTGGTCCACCAGTACTGTTGGTGTTACGGTTTATTGACTGACGGCGGAGATCGGGTGAACTGATCATGAACTCCGCCAATGATTTCAGGATCGAGCCGGGGGTTGGCTTCCCTCGCACTGCGGGAAAGGGTGCCTTGTGGCGGACGAGAAATTCGAGTTCCACCCGGACGATTTCCGTACTGCCGCGGGCAAGACCGCCCATGTCGGCGACCGGGTGACCGACGTGGTAAACAACTTGACCTCGACGCTTTCCGGTCGCGGTGCCCCATGGGGCGACGACAAGATGGGCAATCAGTTCGCGAACGGCCCCGGTGGCAGCGACGGCTACCTGTCTTCGAAGAAGAACCTCGTCGACGGCACCACCGGTATGGCAGGCACCTTCAAGGACGTGGCCGCCAACCAGCGCAAGGTTGCCGACCAGTTGCAGCACGACCTCGACAAGCGCAATGGCGAAAGCTTCGATAAGTGAGTAAGGGCCGGTAGCCGTGGCACACGATTTTTCTCGGGGAGACGTCGCGGACCTGATGGAAGAGGTGCAATCGCAGCTTCATTCCATCGCGCGATTGCAGCAACAACGCGTTGCGCTAGTCGGCAAGGCGACGGTGCGCGGTGGCCGGGTGACCGTCGTGGTCAATGCGGACGGTGCCGTTATCGAAACCAAGTTCGGTCGCGGCATCGAGGATTTGGAATACGCGGAATTGGCGCGTGCCGTTACCCAGGCGGCGCAAGAGGCCATCGCGGATGTGCGCCGCCAATCGCAGGAGCTGCTGGCCCCTTTCCAGGAGGAGCGGGCGCGCTTGCCGAAACTGTCGGATCTGGTCGAGGGTATGCCGGACCTGAGCGACCAGCTGCCCGCGCAGACGTACGCGTCGCTGAGTAAACCCGATTCGTTGGAGCGGACTGTCACTGCCAAAACCGACAGCGCCGCCATGACATTCGACAATGTCGAGTCGCTCGACAATGTGAAGTCCCGGGAGCGTGGGGTCACCGATTCCGGTTGGTGATCTAGATGGCTGACTTGTGGGACGTACTCCTCGAAACCCTCGGATGGGTAGCTGGTAGCGATTGGCCTGAGGGCTCGGAAACCGGCATGCGGGACCTGGGCGGTGACTGGCACAACGCCGCCGAAGAGCTGCGCGGCATCATGGCCGACATCAACACGGCGAAGTCGGCCGCGCTCAACGCCTACCCGTCCGGTGCGGCGCGCGATGAGATCGCGGGCGCGTTCGACAAGATGCGCGATGGCACCGGTGCCAGCGGGGACGAGGCGAACAACAACCTCAAGAAGCTCGCGGAGTTCTTCGACAAGATCGGCGAATCCGCCGAGGGCGTCGGTACCGAAATCGAGTACGCCAAGTGGATGATGTGGTCCTCACTGGGCCTGCTGGCGATCGAACTCGCTGCGGCGTGGCTGTTTCCGCCCACCGCACCCGCCGTGGAACTGACCGCCATCGCCGCGACCCGGGTGACGATCCGGATGATCGCCAGGCAAGGGCTCCTTGCCCTCGCGAAGCACCTCCTCAAGCTGGCCATCACCAAGGGCGCCAAGTTCCTCTTCAAGCACGTCGCGCTCGACCTGGCGCTAGGCACCATTCAGGACTTGGGGATCCAGTGGATCCAGAAAGAACAGGGCCACCGCAAGGAGATCGACTGGAATCAGGTCAAGATGACCGCGATCTCCTCGGGGGCAGGCGCGATCGGAGGCGCGGCGGCCGGCCATGGGCTCGGACACCTTTTGAAGGGCGCCCATTTGGGCCCCGGCATGAAAGGCGCGATCACCGGCTTCGGCGCGGGCCTCGGCGGCTCGATCGCCGGGTTCGCACCGCAGTTTGTGATGGACGGGCTGAAAAACGGCTGGGGTAACGCGCTCGACAACTTCGACCCGCGAATGCTCACCGCAGGCATGTCGAACGGCGCCATGTCGGGCGGGAACAAGGCGCGCGCCACCAAGTTCCACTTCGACCGGGTGGGCACGCCGACCGGCGTCGGGCCGACGAACGGGGCTCGGATCGGCGGCCTCGGGCCCGAAGGCCTTGGCACGCACAGCAATGGCGGCCCGGATATGCGTCCGGCTGGCACCACTGGTGTCGACACGCCGCAGAACGGTGCGGTCGGCCAAGGTGAGCACGGCACGGGCGGCGACCGGACCGGCGGAGACAATGTCGGCGGTGGGTCGAACAACCGCACCAACAGTTCGGGTGACGGATCGTCTACGCGGACCGACGACACCTCATCCCGCAGCGGAGACACCGGCGACTCGAACCGGACTTACAGCACCGACGCTGACCGGCCGCAAGGTGGCGGTTCGGAGAGCCGTGGCTCCGATGGTGGGCAGCAGCAGGGTGGTGGTTCGGAGAGCCGTGGCTCCGATGGTGGGCAGCAGCAGGGTGGTGGTTCGGAGAGCCGTGGCTCCGATGGTGGGCAGCAGCACGGCGGTGGTTCGGAAAGCCGCGGTTCCGATGGTGGGCAGCAGCACAGCAGCGCACCCGAGAGCCACGGTAGTTCGCCGGAGCAGCACGCCGGAGCCGACGGTAGCGGCGGGGACCATAGTCGGGCGAGCATTGCCGACGGCGGTAGCACGCACGACAGCGGCACCGGTGCCGATCGGTCGGTCACGCCGCAGTCCGGTGCGGATACGGGAAGCGCTGCGGGAACGCATAATTCGGGTGATGCCGGGCGTGTCGGTGATGGTGCGACGGCCCGGCCCGGTGCAGACGGCGCGGCAGCTCGACCCGGCGGTGATGGTGCGGCGCCTCGGCAGACCGGTGATGGTGCCCCGGCTCGGCCGAGTGGCGCGGAGCCCGCGCGTGGCGGCGAAGCCAGGCCGCATTCGGGCACCGAACCGCGCGCAGACTCGCGGGCCGGATCGCCGGACGCCAAGCCGGGCGCCGATCGGCCCCGGGGTGACTCGCGCGCGGGCGTCTCGGAATCGAATCCCGCTCGGGCAGGCAAGGATTCGACTCCCGGCATCCGCGCGGAGTCGAGCGGCCCCGAGGTGCCCAAGGCGCCGGACCGAGCGGCGGGCGCGGCAGACGAGCACGTGCAGGTACATCCGGATTCGGAGGAGAACCTTCGGCCGCACTCGGATTCGGACGAGAACGTTCGGCCACACTCGGATGCGGACGGCCCAGATTCCAGGAAAAAGCCGGAAGCCGGTGTACCACAACAGGATCGGCCGCACACCGGTGCCGAGCCGCACGGCAGGGACGAAGCCGGACGCCCGCGCGCGAACGACTCTCGGCCAGTAGGCGACGCCCCGAACCGGGCGGGCGATGCGGATCCCGCACATCGCAGCGACCACGGTGACGACTCCGATAGTCGCTCGCATCATGACGACGTGGGGATCGTCCCGGTCGTGGATGCGGGCACGACAGCCCATCCGCGGCAGTCGGGGGCAGACGGCGCGCCGCGCCAGCACGCTGCTGATGGTGGCGCCGCGACGCCGCGACAGGACGGCGACACCGAAAGCAAGCGACCGCTCGACCCCGACGATCCGAATCGCGGCAAGTGCGGCGAGCTCTCGCTGCGCGAACTCCGCGACCGGTTCGGCGACTCGATTCGTCTGCCGGAGCGGACAATTGGTGTCGACGGCATGACCTCGCGAGAACTCGTCGGCGCCGCGGGCGGGCAGCTGCGCGAGTTCGCGGGTGGCCACGAGGCGATCGAGCGGCGGCTGCTCAAGATGGGCGACGGTGCCACGGCGCTCGTCGTCGACACCTACAAGGGCCCTCGCGACGAGCACGGTGTCGGCGCGCACGCATACCTGATGGTGAACGAGGGCGGCACGATCAAGGTGCACGACCCCAGCATGGGGGCCGAGCACGGCTTCCCGCCGCGGACGCCGAAGGAACTGCACAGCGCGAGCGCGATCATGTTCAAGCCGGATGGCACACCGGTCGACAAGGTGCCGAGCCGTGTTCGGGACGAATTGCTCGCCAACCCACGCGATCTCGCCGATTCCGACCGGATCGGCAATGTGCCGGACCCGCCGCCGCACCCGATCGACGAGCCGGTGCCGCCGGGCATGACCCGCGATGGCGACGGCTATCTGCGCCGCCACGGTGATCCTGCTGACCATTACAGGTCTGCTGGCGACGGCAAGTTGCACAAGTTCGGTGATAGGCCGAATACGTGGCGCGACAATGGTTCTCCGCATCAGTTGCGCGATCGAAACGGCTTTGCCCATGATCCCAACAAGCCTTCCAGTGGGGATATCGAACACCCGGCCCAACTCGGCGAACCGAAGCAGCACACACCCACGGACCCGGACATCATCAGGGAGCTGCAAGATGCTGCTAGTGATCGGCAACAGCAGGACAAAGACCGCAAAGCGGTCCGCAAGCTGCTGGAACCGCTCATGGACGAGTTCGACATCAAGAACGAGAAGGGTAAAACCGATGTTCATCAGCTGAGCGAGAAAAAGCTGAAAAATCTGTACGCCGAGAAACGCCGTGAGGTCTTGGCCGAAAACCTGAGCGAGGCTGAAATGGACGCCAAGCTGGATCGGCTGGCGGACCTGAAAACTCAAGCGACGAAATACAATCTACTCGGCAATGAAATGCATGCCACCTCGAAATTGCTGGGCGAATTGGCTGCCAGATCATTCATCCACCAGACCGACGGCGCAATACAGATCAGCCCTTTCGATGGTGCTTGGGACGGCAGGGACTCGGTCGACTTCGCCGTCTTGGTGCCGGGCAGACCGCCCAAGCTGGTGGTGATCGAGGCCAAGGGCGTCGGCTCGACCTTGGAGCCTGCCGAGACGCCATGGGGCAAGGCCGAACAGGGTTCTCCGGAGTATCTGCGCAGGACTCTCGCCCTCGACACAAACCTCAAGCAGATTCTCAACGAGACCCCTGAACAGATGCGCGAGCGCGGTCTCGACCCGAACAGCGACGAGGGCAAGGCGTTCCTGAAGAACCGCGAGGAGTTGCTGAAGGCCCATCGCGACGGCACCCTCGAGATCGAGTACTACAAGGCGCACGCCAGCATGAAGGGCGAGGTGACGATCACGCGGTTCGACCTCGAGCGCAACAATGTCCCGATCCCGATGGACAATTTGGGCGGTTTCCAGTCCGAGCACCACGCGTCCGACGATGCGTTCAATCATCCCGATGACCGCCGCGGTCGCTGTGGTGAATTGTCACTCGGAGAACTGCATGCCATGTACGGCGACCAGGTCCAGATGCCGCACCGCACAATCGGTCCCGACGGGATGACCGCTGGCGAACTGATGGCCTCGGCGGGCGGCAGGCTGGACCCCACCACGCACGAGAACCTCCAGCGACAGCTGCTCGGCCTGGGGGACGGATCGTCCGCACTGGTAGTCGACGCCTACTCGGGCTACCGGGACAATCACGGTGTCGGCGCGCACGCGTACCTGCTGGTGAACCAGGGCGGCGATATCGTGGTCCGTGACCTCGGCGCCGGGGCGGCCGACCATGGTTATCCGCCGCGGGTGCCGCGGGAGCTGAGCAGCACCCGCGCCATCGTGTTCGATGCGCAGGGCCAGCCGGAGCACCGGCTCAGTCCGGCGGAGCGGGCTCGCCTCATCGACGAGGCACAGGCGCCCGTCCCGGACCGGCGGATCGGTCAGGCCTTCGACGGACGACCCGACGACACGGGCAACCCGCGCCGCGACACCACCGACGACCAGGTCCCGACGCCGGAAGCGGGCCGTGCGGAGTGGGTGGCCCGCATGCAGGTCGAAAATGCCGAGTCCCTGCGCAGGCTCTCCGATCAATATCCCCAGGACGAGGGCCTGCGGGCGGAGGCGGACCGGGCGGCCGAGCAGGTTCGCGAACTCGCGGAAAAGGGACTGATCCCCGAGGACGACGGCTCGGGCATCCGGAAGCCGCCGGAAACGCCGAACACCGACGATCCGGTCACTCGGCCGATCGACCATCCCGAGTCCGAGGGTGGCCGGCGACCACGGCCGGCCGACAGCGCGGCGCCGAACAAGACGCCGGAAGCCCCGACGCATCCGGAGGCTGAACACGCTCCGCGACAACAACCTTCGGACGGCGCGGGTCCGAACAAGTCGCCGGAATCGCCGACGCATCCGGAGTCCGAGCGTGCCCCGCGCGAACAGCCCGCCGATAGCGCGGGTCCGAACAAGACGCCCGAATCCTCGACGCCCACCGACCCGGGCGACGGCCGTTCGCGGGATATGCGACCGGCGGATGCCTCTCGGTCGCAAGAAGGTTCGGCGCCCGAGCCTCGTCAACGTCCGGTCTCGGACGAGCCGACCAAAACGCCGCCCGACTCTCACCTGCCGCGCGAGCGAGAGTCCGCCTCGCACATGTTGCCGCCGCGCCGCCCGTCGGAAGTGCCTCGTTCGCAAGGTGATTCGGGGTCCGAGCCGCGCCAACGCCCGGCGGCGGGCGAGCCCGCAAGGCCGCCGTCCGACCATCCGCTGTCCCGCGAGCGAGAGTCCGCTTCGCACATGTTGCCGCCGCGTCGTCCGACGGCGGCGCCGGTCCACGGAATGGATGGCGGTGCGCACCACGACGGCGGTCAGCCAGACCCGCACATCGTCGACAAGTGGACGCTACTCGACGCGGCGCAGGTCGGCGAGGAGCTGGCCAAGCAGACCGGGCTGAAGGTCTACGGGTTCGACATGCCCGGTTTCGATGCCGAGGTGGCGCGCGAGATCGCCAGGGGCGTCGTCGAAATGCGGACCAAGTACCCGCACGTTGTCCTCGGTAGCGTCGGCATCGGCCCGTTCCCGAGCGGGCGCTTGGCGGAGATGGTTCCGGGCCGTCACCCGGAGACTGGGGTGCGGTACGCAGAGTCGCTCAGGATCAATCAGGAACTCGTCGGAAGTCTGGACAAGTTCCGCGGCAAAGTCCAGGAGGGCGTGCACCTCGGACGGTTCGATCAGTCCACCACGACTCGCGCGGTCTACCAGATGCTGCTGCACGAATTCGGCCACGCGGTGGACTTCCACGGACAGCGAACCTCGCTTCGACCGTTGAACCCGAACGATCCGCACTCGCTGACCTATACCGACAAAGTCCTGCAGGACTACTACCGGCACAAGGCCGAGCAGGACCCCGCAGTCCCCAATACCGCTGCGGGATACCGCAAGTGGCTGAGTCAGCTCAGCCGGTACAGCTTCGACAAACACGGCGTCTTCAGCCCGGGGGAAGCCGTCGCCGATGCCTTCCGCGATGTAGAACTGCACGGCGACCGGGCCAGTGAGCCGGCCAGGGTCATGCACAAGATGCTGACCGACTTGGCGAAATTGGGACCCGACGTGCTGGCGCCACGGATGCAAGGCCCCGAGGCCACGCCGCATTCAGCAGCGGACCAGCCGGCCAGGATGGCGGTCGACCCACCGCACGATCCCGACCCGGCCGGGAACGACAACGGCGGCCGACACGAGAGCACCGCGGACTGGACCGACCGCATGCGTGCCGAGACCGCCGAGTGGACGGCTCGGATGGCCGCCGAGCACGCGGCGGCGATGCGGCAGATCGCGGATACCGCACCGCTGGACTGGGCCACGCGGATGCGAGCCGACCACGCCGAATGGCGGGCCCGAATGTTGGCGCTGCGCGCCGAGTTCTCCCGCGATATCGCCGACGGCACCTTGCCTCGGCCCGCGGCGGAGGTGCCGTCGGAGGAGACGGGCAAGCACCGGGTTCACGAGGGCGAAGTCCTGGGTGACGCGCAGGTGCCGCCGCGCGAGGATTCGGCCGCGCAGCCGGAGCCCGAAGGCGCCGGTGGCGGCAAGAAACCGCCGGAATCGCCACCGCGCGTTGGTGATCCGGGCGACCCGGGTGATGACGGCACGAACCACGGCGACCGGCAGCCAGGTGTCGACTCGCCGCCCGCGCACGAGGAGAGCGCGCCACGCCCCGAGGACCCACTCGATGCGCGCCATGCGGAGCTGAACGCTGAGCGCGATCGTGCCGTCGCCGACCGGGATGCGTTGCAGCAGCAGCGCAATGAGCTGGCCGGGCGGCTGCGCGTGTCGTCGGCGGACGACTGGGCGGCATTGCATCCGGACAACCTGCCGCGCACGCTGGAGGAGTTGCGCGGCCGCACCATGGAGGTGCGCGAGGAGATGCCGCGCGAACAGGCGCGCATCGATGAGCTGGAGCAACTGGCCGACCGGGTCGCCGACGCGAACAACGACATCGCCAGGATCGATCGCGAGCTGGCAGCGCTGGATGCCGAACGCGAAGCCGCACTACGCGAGACCCCCGAGGGCGAGTACGCCCGCCTCCTAGAGGAGCGGCGTGAGCTGGACCATGAGCGCGAATTCGCCAGGGCGAAGCGCGATGACCTGGCCGCGTACCTCGGGTTCCGGGAACTGAGCGGCCAGGGCTTCGAGCGCCGCATGCTCGAGCTGTATGACCAGGCGCAATCGCGGCAGACCCGGATCCCCGGCAATCTGGACACCCCGGAACGGATCGTCCGGGAACAGCTCAGTGGTTCCGAGCGCGAATTGCATCTGCGTGAGCTCCGCAGATTCAGTGACGCCATGCGGGATTGCGATCGTCTCGACGCGGCCGTCGCCGAGAAGGACGCCCGCCTCGCGCAACTGCGGGACGAGGGCGTCGTCGATGGGCGCCCGCCCGGCGATGATGTCGGCACCGCCCTCGATCGCTTGGTTGACGATTACGCTGAGCTGCTGCGCGATACCGAGGCACGGCAGACGGTGCTGGAGGATCTGGCCCGGCGGCTCGGGATTCCGGTATCGGAGCTCGGCCCGCATCCACGGGATCTGGAAAAGGCGCTGGATTGGCATCGGACGCGAACGATGCGGGTGGACAACGGCGAGATGGCCGATCGCCACCGCGTGCTCGATGAGCTGGAAGCCGCCGCGCGCGATGTGCTCGACCGCGAACACGCCATGGGCAAGCTGCGGGACGAGATGGCTCGGCTCAATGGTCTGTGGGGGGATTTAGTCGGGGCCGAGGGCGGCCGGATGATCACCGATCGGGTCGGTCTCATCCCCGGTGAGCGTCCGCGCATCGTGGTGTTCGGTCCGCGCGCGGAATTCGAGCCGTCGCGCGCGGGTCACGACGACGCGCTGCTGCAAGCCATCCGCACGGAACCCGCTGTGGCACAGGCGATGATGCGGCAACCACGGATCGAATACCGGCAGGTCGTCGTCGGCCCAGACGGCACTTGGCGGCAGGTGGGGATGGGCGGTCCGCCCATCGAGCGCACTGCCACCGGCTGGATCAACGGGGATCCCGGCCTGTTGATGGTGCGCTGGCAAGACGCGGACGGTCACTGGCATGCCGTCGATCCGAGCGAGCCGAAACGAAGCACTAACCGCGGTCCCGAAGCGCCGAAAGAATACGACCCGGGCAATCCGGATTGGTGGGGCGGGCTCTCCGACTACATCAACGACCTGGCAACCCCGTTCGCCGATATCCCGCCGGGGCATATCGCGAAGAACATGCTCGAACTGAACCCGATGAATGTGGAGACCAAATACTTCGACAACGGCATGCCGGCGGACGACATCGTCAGCCTCCATCTCGGTGGAGATATCGGTTCTATTCAGCGAAATATCCGCAACTTGTTCATGGCGATCGACCATCCCGCGGTGCGGGACTGGATCCATCGGCATCCGGCCATCGGCGACTGGGTACTGGCGCGTCCGTGGCTGAAGCGGTTTTTCCCGGTCGGCACCATGTGGTCGAAGTTCCAGTGGCACCGGCCGCCGGAGTCCAACTTTCAGCCGATGTACCGCGCCTGGGAGCCGGCCGAGCATGCCAGGACCGAGATTCCGGAGTGGCTGCGCCCCGCGATCGATGAGGATGTCGCGAACTGGCGGCGCGTGCAGGAATGGGCCGACGGCGAATACGACAAGTTCCGGGCCGACGATCAGCTCGCCGACCGCATGGCCGAACGGCTTGCCGAGTACCGCCAGGAGCAGATGCGGGTCGGCGCGCAGGATTTGGTCGATCGCATCCGCAAGGAACTGGTCGATTCGCATCAGCCGCAGCGGATCGATGAAGCCATCAAACGGATCGCCAACGATTCCTTCGATCACTTCGCCACCGATGATCGGGTCGCGATCAGACACACGGTCGCCGATATTCGGCAACGCCTGCTCGACATCACAAGCGAGCACCCGATCACCGACGCCGACATCACCCGGATCGTCGACGGGTTGGCCCCCGATATCCGTCCGCTGCCGCCGAAGATCGAAGAGCACAACTGGCCCGATCCGTTCCCGGATCGCCCGCAACCCGACAGTGCCCCGCCGAAGCACGAATTCCCGGCCTTCACCAGGGACCAGATTCAGCAGATCCTGAATCATCTGATGGTCGACGAGCATCCGGCCGTCGATCACGCCGATCCCAACGGCAACTTGACGACGCGGCGGATGGACCAGCTCGCCGACGTGGCCGAGGCGATCAACCGGATCGCAGACGGCAAGCCGCTGCCCGCGGATGTCGTCCTCATGCTCGACGCACTCGCCGAATCCAACTTCCTGCGCACTCCCGCGCCGCGCGAAGGGCGCTGGACCTGGCATGAAGCGAACGCGCACGCGGTGGCCGAGGGCTTCCACTGGGATGCGAACCGGCCGCCGCTGACCGGTGATCGCGCGAATATCCCGTACGCGCCGGAGCCGCTGCGCCCGCCGGAGCCGTTCCTGCCGCGCGATCGCTTCGAGCTGCAATTGGGCAATGCCAGGGAGCTTTGGAACGCGCGCTCGACCGCGCTGCTCGAGGCCGTGCGACTGGCCGGGATTGATCCCGAGGCGTTGTTCGGCGCCGCCGATCCCGTCGACCGGCTGGCCAACCTGCGGACACAGCAGCCGGACGAAGCTGGTCGCCAGCGCATCGATGACGTGTCGCGTGCGTTGCGTGAATTCGACGAGGCAGGTGCCGAAGTCACCCGCCTCGAACAGCGGATCGAGCAGCATGATGTCAACCTCGACCGCGCCCGCGCGGCGATCCGCGGCGAGCAGCCGGAAGTGCCTGCGCTGGAAGCTGATTCAAATGCGCGACCGGAAGATCCCGCGCACTCCGCCGACGCCGAGCAGCAACGGGTTGCCGAGGAACAAAGGGAAGCCGAGCGGCAGCGAAGTTACGCTGAAGCGGATGCGCGCCAACGGAGTAACGAGATCGATCGGCTGGAGCGGGCGAAGGCCGACGCGGTCCGTGCCAGGGACGAGGCTGCCGAACAGCTGCGGCAGGCGCGTGATCAGGCCGAGGCGGAGGAGGCGTTCGAGCGGCATCGTTACGCGGAACGTGATGCGGCCGAACGAGATCAGCAGCTCACTGATCAACTGCGCAAAGACACCTTGCACGAAGCAGGCGCGGAGCCACTCGACGGTGTGCCGCAGATCGGCATAGTCCCGGGTGATCCACCGCAGGCCGTAGTCGTGGTGCGTGGGGAGTCGACTGATCCGACCACGTTGATCGATCGGGCTGCGGCACAGCACCCAGAACTGAACGATCTGGTCGGCCCGAACCGCGACAACATCACCACCTATCGCCTCGTCCCCGGTGCGGACGGTCGCACGCAGGTGCACCGGACCGACTCGCCCGAGATCGCCGCGCAGTCGCCGGAAGCTCTGCTGCAGCAGCAACGTTTCGACGAAGCGGATGCGCGGCAGCGGAGTAACGAGATCGATCGGCTGGAGCGGGCGAAGGCCGACGCGGTGCGTGCCAGGGACGAGGCCGAGGAAGAGCTTCGGCAGGCAAGCGACCAGGCCGAGGCCGAGGATGCGTTCGAGCGGCACAAGTACGCGGTGCGTGATGCGGCCGAGCGGGATCAGCAGCTTGCCGATCAGCTGCGGAAGAACACGATGCTCGAAGCGGGTGCGGAGCCGCTGGACGGGGTGCCGCAGATCGGCATCGTTCCTAGCGATCCGCCGCAGGCCGTTGTCGTGGTGCGTGGGGAGTCGACTGATCCGACCACCCTGGTCGATCGAGCCGCGGCACAGCACCCGGAGCTGAACGATCTGGTCGGTCCGAACCGCGACAACGTCATCGTTTACCGCCTTGTCCCGGGGGAAGACGGTCGCACGCAGGTGCACCGGACCGATCCACCGGATGCGCCACCGCTGGCGGCACCACGCCCCGAACCCGATGCGCCGAGCGATGGTGGCGGTGCGAAGAAGCCGCCGAGCGGTGTGGTGCCGGAGCCGAGTGAGGTACAGGGCTCTAACGCAGCAGATTATACTGCGGCACAACAGAAGCTGGGCGAAGACCCGAGTTCGGCAGACAAGCCTGCGAGCGAAGTCGGCGAGCCTGCCGACAAGCCGAACAAGCTCGTCAACGAGCCGAGTGAGCCTGTCGGCGAAGCGGATAAGTCTGTTGCCGAGCCGCGCGAGCCTGTCGGTGAAGCGAGTAAGTCTGTCGCAGAGCCGAACAAGCCTGTCGCAGAGCCGAACAAGCCAGCCACCGAGGCGGAAAAGCCTGTCGCCGAGGCGAACAAGTCTGCGGCAGAGGCCGATGTACCGGCGAACAAGCCTGAAACAGTCGCAGACAAGGCCGCCAGCGAAGCGAATAAGCTTGCGGGAGAAGCAGATACGCCGAGCGAGGCGGCCAAGCCGGTGCGCACTGCCGCACCGGATCCCGCGCAGGTTCAGCAGTCCGGTGATCCTGGTGATCCGAGCAACGCGGGTGACCCAGGCGATCCGAACGGCGGCAACCGTCCACCGGCCGCCGAGCAGTCCACGCAGTGGTCGACGGCGGGCGAGCCGCGCCCCTACGCGCCGGATATCCGGAATCCGGAGGTCGACGGGCTTCTCGACCAGATAACCGCGGCAGCCGACAACGGTCAGACGCTGCTCGACCGAGCGCGCACGATGGCGCGCGCGCTCGGCGTGGATCCGGCGGGGCTGAATGCTCGTGAGCTGGAGCAAGCGGCTCGAACTGTGTTGGAGGGTGCCGATTCCCGGGTCGCGGAGCTCCGCGACCGCCAGCACGTTCCGCCCGAAGAGATGGTGCGGTACTTCGACGATCTGCACGCGGCAGAGCGCCACTACGGCGAGGTCGTGCGGGCAACCGGCGAGCTGTCCAAGACGCTCGGCCAGTACCACGAGTCGGTGCGGACCAGAAACACGCTGCGCGCCGAAGCGGCGGCCGCGATCTCGCGCGACATCCTCGCAGCGGAGGGACGGCCGCTGCCCAATGCGAACGGTATCGCCGTGCTCCCCGGCGATCGGCAGCGGCTACTCGTCGTCTCGCCGTCCGAGGCGCCGGAACACATCATCGGCGCCGACCTTCGTGCGCAGCTGGCCGGACAGGGTGTCGAGGTCACCTACCGGCAGGTGCGTATCGATGAGCAGGGGCAGGTGTCCGTCGTCGATCTGGTGCCGCCGAGCGGCCCGGACCCCTCGGGCGGACCGATCCACTCGTCGACCCCGCCCGCGCCCGGCGGCGGCACACCGGCACCGCACGGCGGCAGCACACCGGCGCGCACTGGCGAGCCGAATGGCGTTGCCGGAGCGAACAAACCGCCGAGCGAGGGACAACCACCGACCAGCGACTCGCGCTCCAGCGATATGAAAGACCGAGATTCGTCGCATGATTCGGCCCCGAAGCCCGCGTCAAGCGACGATGACGGTGGGCAACAGCCGCCCCGACCGCCGTCTCCGTCGCAGGCAGGCGACCCCGGTGATGGTGGTTCCGACAGCGGCGGTCACCGTCCCCCGGAGGGCGGACCCGCCCAGGAGCCGCACGAATCAGGTTCGGACGCTGCGGCTCTCGCGCGGGCGGTGGCTCGGGTGGAGGCCGCGGCGACGTCCGGTGAGACCATCCATTTCGAGCGGATCAGCGAGGAGGCGACGCGGATCACCCTCGAGGACGGCACGCAGCTGATCCGCAAGACGCTCAGCAATGTGCAGCACGCCGACGCGGAAGTGCTTGCCGCACAGGTCGGTCACGCAGTCGGTGCCAATGTGCCGCACGTCGTGCGGGTCGGCGACCACGTGGTCTACATGCAGCTCATGGCGGGTGATTGGGCAGGCGGGCGGCATCCAGGCGCGTGGGGCCCGCAGGAGACCGGATTGACCAACACACCGGCCGGTGTCCGCCTCGGTCTGCTGGACACGCTGATTCGGATGCCGGACCGCGGCATGACGAACTGGCTGGTCACCGCGGACGGACTGCTCAGCGGCATCGACCACAGTCTCGCGTTCGGCGGTGGGCAGCGCCCGAACGCCGAAACCACCAGTGGTTTCGCTCATCACTTCCTCGAGCCCGGCCCAGACGGCGCGCTGCAGTGGCGTCAGCACGACGTGAGCGCGGCCGACCTGGCCGAGATCCGCCGCCGGATCGAGGCACTGGAACCGGCGTTCGCGGACCGCCCCGAGTGGCATCAGTCCGTCCTCGACCGGTTGACCAAGCTCGAGCAGAACGTGCGGCCGGACGGCGAACCGCCCGCAACCCACGGCCCCGACGATCCAGGCGACGCCGGGCCGCGACGACCGGGCGGCTCCGAAAACGAGAGCGGCGCACCGAGATCCGAGACTTCCGCGGAACCCGCCGGCGGACCTCGAATTGAAGCCACCCCGCATTCCGATGGCACCCCGCAACCCGATCCTGCCTCGGTGCACGAGGCGGACAACGCCGAACGCCGCGCTGAGACGGTCAAGGCGCGCGACCTCGCCGTAGAAGACCTCGAGCTCGCGATCCGCAGGCGCAACGAGCTGGCCGAGTTCCTCGGCGTCGACCCGGCCGACGACTGGGCCGCCCTGCGGCCGGGCGACAACCTCGCCGACACCCTGCGTGAGTTGAATCACCGCCGTCCAGACGTGCCCGAGTGGCAGCCGCACGACCTGCTTCGCGTCAAGGAGCTGGAGCGGCTGTCGAATCGGGTGCCCGAGTCGACCGCGGCGATCGAGCGGTTGACCGCCGAACTGGCCAGGATGGATGCCGAGGACGGCCCGCAGGAAACCCGAGAGGCCGAATACGATCGCCTGCTCCAGGAACGCGGCGAGCTGGCGCGCGAGCGCGAAGCCGCGCGCGCGACAAGAGATGAGATCGCCGGGCGACTCGATGTGAAACACCTGACCGGCGACGCGTTCACCCAGCGGGTGCTCGAGCTGCACAACGAGGCCCGCAACAGGTCGGTGCGGGTGCCCGCCAACCTGGACAGCCCCTCACGGGTGGTGCACGAACCGGTGTCCGGGCCCGAGCGCGAGCTGCGCGACCGCGCCGTTCGCAAACTGGTCCAGGCCGTCGAGGCGTTCAACCGGCTCGACGATGCGGTCAGCGGGATCGACACCAGGCTCAATGACCTGCACGGCGAGAAGGTGAACCGGGACCGCCCGCTATCCGCCGACGTTGTCGCCACCCTGGATCGGCTGGCCCACGAGCAGGCGGCGATCTTCCAGGAGAGCAAGCGACGGCGCACGGTCATGGAGGACCTGGCGGAGCGACTGGATGTTCCGCTGTCCGATCTCGGCCCGGAACCACACCGGCTGGACGAGACGATGCGGCGTCAGCGGCAGCTCGACGACGGCACCGATCCGCACCGAGCGGGCATGCTAGAGGAACTCGGCGACGCCGCGGCCGACGTGATCCGGTCCGACAAGGCGATGACCCGCAAGCAGCACCAGATGACGCAGCTAACCGAGCGGTGGCACGAGGTTGCCGAGTGGCGCGACACCATGCGCGCCGAGGGCGGTCGGATGGCGACCGACCGAGTCGGCATCATCGTGGGCGAGCCACCCCGGATCGTGGTTTTCGGTCAGCAGCCCGAGACGGCGCGCCACGGCGCCATCCACGATGCCGCGCTCGAACACGCGATCCGCACCAATGCAGGTGTCGCACAGGCGATGTTGCAGCATCCGCGAATCGAATATCGGGAGACCGCGCCGGGGCGGGAGACGGTGGTGCACCCGGGGCCGTCGCTGGAGCGCACCGCGACGGGCTGGATCCAGGGCGACCCCGGCATGCTGGTGGTCCGCTGGCGCGACGGTGCCGGTGACTGGCATACGGTCAACCCGAGCAGGCCCGACTGGACGGTCAATGTGGGCGAGGACGGCAGGTTGCGCCGTGGCAAGAAGCTAGGGGATTACGATCCGGGCAATCCCGATTGGTGGGCGGGTCTCGCCGACTACATCAACGACCTGGCGACACCGTTCGCCGATATCCCGCCGGGGCATATCGCGAAGAACATGCTGCCGATGAATGCGATGAGCGCACCGGTCGAGTACTTCCAGGATGGTGTCCCGGCCGACGACATTGTCACCATCCACATCGGCGGCGATTTCTATGCCATCCAACGCGATATCCGTACCCTGCTCCAGGCGATCGATCACCCGATGGTGCGGGACTGGATCCATCGGCACCCGGCGATCGGCGACTGGGTCAAGGCCCGGCCGTGGTTGCAGCGGCTGCCACCGTTCGGGACGGTGTGGGACGGTTTCGATTGGCATAAGCCGCCGGAGACCAATATCCAGCCGATGTTCCGTAGTTGGGAGGCGAGCGAACACTCGCGCCTCGACGAACACGTCGAGATCCCCGAGTGGTTGCAGCAGGTCTTCGATCACGAGATCGCCGATTGGCAGCGGGTTCAGGACTGGGCCGACGGTGAATACGACAGGTTCCGTGCCGATCGCCGGCTGGCCGACAAGATCGCCGATCAGTTGGCGCACTACGGCGAAGACCAGCAGTCCGACGCCGCGCGCAAGCTCATCGACCTGGTGCGCAAGGAACTGGTTGACGCTCATCGCGGCATCGACCCCACCCGGCCCGACGCCGCCGAGCAACTGCATCGGATCGACCAGCAGATCGATGACCTGGCCGGGCGCGTGCTCGGCATGTTCGACAGCAATGATCGAATCGCGGTGCGCGACACCATCGCCGACATCCGCAACCTGCTCGTCGATCAGCAGAGCACCGGGCGCATCACCGAGGAACAGCTCGATCGGATGGCGCGGGAACTGGCGCCGAACATGTGGCACGACGCCACCACCGACGGCGCCCTGCCGCCGCCGCGCTTCACCAGGGAGCAGATTCAGCAGGTCCTCAATCACCTGATGACCGATGAGCATCTGGTGACCGACTACGCCGATCCCTCCGGCCGAGTGGTGAAGCGGCCAATGGATCAGCTGGCCGATGTCGCCGAGGCGCTCAACCGCCTGGTGGCAGGCGAACCGCTGAAACAGGACATCGTGCTGCTGTACGACGCGCTGGCCGAGTCGGAGTTCCTGCGCGATCCCGAGAATCGGGGCAAGACCTGGCACGACGCGAACACCCACGCGGTCGGCCTCGGCTTCCACTGGGACGCGGATCGGCCGCCGCTGACCGGCTGGCGGGCCGGCATTCCGTTCGCCGCCGCACCGCTGACGGATTCGACGCCGTTCCTGCCGCGCGACCGCTACCAGCTCGCATTGTCCGAGGCGCGAGCCACTTTGGACGCGCGCACCGATGCGCTGCTCGCGCTGGAACAGCGCCTCGGCGTCGACCCCGCCTGGCTGTTCGGCTCCGACGAGCCCGTCGACACGCGATTGGCCGAACTGCGGGCCCAGCAGCCAGACGCGGACGGCCGCCGGCGGGTGGACGACTTCGCGCAGGCGTTCCGCGATGTCGAGGACGCCGCCGCGGACGTGCGGCGCCATGAGGAGAACGTCGAACGTCACGACGTCGAACTTCAGCAAGCTCGGGCGCTGGCGCGCAGCGGACGACCCGAACTTCCGGCTGCGCAGACGCCGGAAAGTGATCAGCACGAGGCGGATACGACGCACAATGACGCAGATGCGCAACGCGACGCCGACGCTCGACAGGAGGTAGCGGACCTCAGGGAGCATCTCGAAGCGGAGTTGGTGCCCGCCCAGGATCGGCTCGATCGTGCCGAAGCGGCGCGGGCCGAGGCCGCCGCGAATCTGTCCATGACGATCCAGCCACACGAGCTGCGTTCCGTGCGTGAAATCGAAGCGCGCGCCGAAGATTTGCGGTCCCGGACGTTGGACGTCACCGAGCAGCAGGCTCGGCTGGACAAGGTCGCCGAACTCGAGCGAGCCGCGAAGGATTACCTCGTCGCCGACGCCGAAGTGGGGCGCATCGAAGCGGAACTGGCGCAGGCAGAGACCCGTGCCGAAACTCTGACACCGCTCGACCCGAACGCAGGCGTCCGGCCTCGATCGGATGAGGAGAACGCGAACCAGCAAGAACCGCTTGGCGATTCGCCCCCGACCCGCCCCGCTCCGGAACGTAATGGGTCCGATCTCGCTGAGCAGCCCACTGATTCGGGTACGGCGACAGATCGCGACCGCGACACCGGTGGCCCTGATCGCGAGCAGCCGGTCGATCCAGACTCGACAGTGCATCGCGATCGCGACGGTGACGACCCCGATCCCGTTGAGTCGCCCGGTGATTCAGGCTCTGCGCGGGATCGGACTCGTGAGTCCGAGAGCGACTCGGATCGCGATGATTCAGCGGGTGATGAGCAGTCGGTCGATTCGGACTCGACGGCAAATCGTGATCGTGACGATGATGACTCCGATCCTGCTGAGCAGTCTGGTGATTCGGGGTCTATGCGGGATCGGACTCGTGAGTCCGAAGGGGACTCTGATCGTGACGACTCGTCGGGCGATTCGGGGTCGGATCGGGGGACTACCGATGGTGGTTCGAATCGGGATCGCGGTTCCGACAACGGGGACGACGATGGTGGGGACGATCGGTTCCGCGGTGGCGAGCCGGATCCGGCGCTGCTCCGTTCGCGTATCCCGCATCCGCCGCACGACTACGAGTTCGAGTTCCCGCCGGAGGTAGGGCCCCCGCCCACCGTTCATGTACCCGCGCCGGAACTTCCGGAGCCGCCGCAACCCCCGCACCCGCCCGTGCCCCCGCATCCGCCGGTCCCGCCGCACCCGCCGACTCCGCCACGGACTCCGGTCCCTCCGACGCGTCCGCACACGCCGCATCCAGTACCGACCACGCCGACGACACGGCCGACGCCTCCGACGACGCCTCCGACGACGCCTCCGACGACGCCGCCGACGACGCCGCCGACGACGCCGCCGACGACGCCGCCGACGACGCCGCCGACGACGCCGCCGACCACGCCCCCGACGACGCCGCCGACCACACCTCCGACCACGCCGCCGACGACGCCTCCGACCACGCCCCCGACGACGACGCCGACCACACCTCCAACGACCCCGCCAACCACACCCCCCACGTCGCCGGATCCGACACAGCCTGGCCAGTCCACGCCACCGCCGAACCCACTACAGGCACTTCCCCCATACCCGGGAGAGTCTGGGGCAGCACCGTTCCCAGGCCAGCCGTCACTTCCGGGCCAACCCGGATACCCCGGCCAGAACGGGCACATCCCGAACCCATGGCAATCCAACGGCTCGCCGGCCGGTGACCCACAACAGCCTTCGATGGCCCCACCGATGATGCCGCCGATGGCAGGATCGGGCACCGGTGCCGCGGGCCGGCGTGGTGGCGAACGCCGACGCTGGAACGGCGAGAACGCCACGCCGAGTAGCGAAATAGTCATCCAGCCACTCGACGGAGGCCGCATGGCCACCTTCGATCCGGAGACGGGCTCGCTGCGCGCGCTCACCACTTCGGCCACCAGCCCGGTCGGCGGCGTACTCGGCTACTTCGGTGACGTCCTCGCCGTTTTCTACCGCAAGGCGGGCCGCCTGACATTGCGCCTGGGCGCCAACGAGTTCGATCTCGATGCCCCCGCCGTCGACGTCGGCTGGCAGCACCTCGGTCCGCAGCAGGCCCGCTTCCAGGTGCGGGTCGGCGGCGAGCCCGTCGTCGATTTCCCCTACCCGCTGGGCGGCGCCGGGACCGACCTGGGTCTGATAATTCGCGACGTCTTGGCCGACCCGCGACAATGTGCCGGAGTGTTCCACTGAGACCGACAAGGAGGAATCATGTTCGTGGACTACCCAACCGAGGACGAACTGCGGCAAAACTTCGTTGACGCGCTCGCCGCGGTCCGCGGTGGGGGCGGCGTCTCCTCGGACAACGGTCTCGACTTGCGCACCGTGCACGCGCTGTGGGAGATAGCCGACGCGTATCCGAACATCCCCGATAACCTGATCGTGGCCGCCGGCGCCGCCTTCGCGGGCCAGCTGGACGGCTCCAACGCGGCCGCGCGACAGGCCGCGATCGACCGTGCGTTCGAGCAGAACGAGTGAGCGAGGCCAGGCCTGGGTGACCCCGTGATCATCGGTAAAGTCGCTGGTCAACGTGTGTTCGGAGCAAGCGTGCCACCAAGATTCGGGTCTGTACATGCGAGGTCGACGCTAGTAACCATAGAATTGGCACGCTGTAGGAACTGGCTGCGATGCTGTCGTGCGCACATAACGTCAGCGGCGTCGCAGGTACGAGGAGGGCCAGTAGCGGATGAAGGATCCAGTGCACGAGCGTCGTTCGATGCCGAGGACGGGTGGGTGGCCTGTCGCTATCGTGTCGGCCTGCGGCCGTACTCGGAACCTTCGCGCTGGCAGGAGTGTGACCAATGGGTGATCCGAAGGACGATTGGAAGGGCTTCAAACGGCCCGGTGCCCTCAAGTTGGAAAATGGGGTCGCGACTCAGGCCGCGACCTTTTGCGCCGATATGCTCGACATCATCGATCTGGCCGTGGGAGATGTCGGCAGAGTTGTGCCGACCCAAGCCGAAATGTTCGGCCATTTACCCTCGGGTCATCGGTTGACCGATGAGTTCGTCAAGGCCGGCAAGAAGTTTCGTGACGAGGTCCTGGACAGCCATAAGAAAATATTGAACGATATGGCTCAGTCGTTTCTGATCGCGGGCAACCACTACAAGAACGCGGACACACAATCGCAGACCGATCTGGACGGCATCAAGAATAGTCGGAAACCCAGGGAGGGCATCGAGCGTATCGGGCAGTCCTGGCAGGTTGTCCTGTGCACCACAAAAGGCGATGTATACGGTTGGGCCGACACCCCGGTCTCCGATCCGAGCAACTATCAACGAGCGAAGCGGGACGACAAGGGTAACTGGCAGATCGGCAAATATGCTGGATTGCCTTCCGGACTTCAGGTTACGGACAAGGGAGCCCTCGTCGAGGCGGAACCTGCCGTATCGCTGCTGTATGAAGATTTTTACAAATTGGCTACCAGCCTAGGCGGTGTGTACGCCGCCAAGGATGTGGCGTCGGGCTGGAAGCGTATCGCCGATAAACTGGATGCGGGCTTCACCGACTTCAACGCGAATATCTCCGGCCTGGTGGACTCGGAGAAGTGGACCGGCCACGGTGCCGACAGTGCAAAGAATGCGGTGCACGTCTATACCGGCACCGGCAAGGCATTGGTCCAGGCCATGAAAAACATGAGCACCGTCTCGATGGACGCGTACAACTGGGGAAAAAACACTCAGGTCAATATGCCGAACTCCCCGGCCGACACGTTGTCTCCGGAAAACAAGAATATCGAACTAGGGCTGGCCCGAGATGCCTACGCCGGCTGGTATGAGCAGGGCATAGCGGCGACCTCCACCGCCATCCCGGAGCTGCCCCTTCCACTAGGCCCCAAACCGCAGCAGAACAACAGCACGCCGGGAACCCCGGGCACGCCAGGTACTCCGGGCACTCCGGGTACTCCAGGCAAGGCAAATCCCGGCACCCCCGGACTGCAGAACCAACAGCAGCAGCAGGATCAGCAGCGCAGGCTCCAGGAGCAGGCCGATCAGCAGCGCAAGGCCCTCGAAGACCAGCAGCGGCGGGCACAGGAGCAGCAGGCTCAGCGCGATAAGCTGCAGCAGCAGCAAGAGCAGCAGCGAGCCACCCAGCAAGCCGCGCAGCAGGCGAGCCAGCAGGCCACCCAGATGGCGTCGCAGATCGGGCAGCAGCTCTCCCAGGCAGCTCAGCAGATGGGCTCGCAATTGGCCACTGCCGCACAGCAAGCCGCGCAGCAAGCGGGCTTGGCCGGACTGCCGGTCCTGCCGAGCATGAAGGACCTGGAGGAGCAGGCGAAGAAGGCATTGGGCACGGCCTCGTCGAAAGGCGGCGGTCCTGGCCCCGGCAGCGCCGCGAAGCCCGGCGGTGTCGGACAGAACCTGGACAAGGCCTCGAAGTTGTTCCCGCGCGCCGAGGCGGCGACATCCGCCGCCGCGACCGGCGCGCGAGCGGGCCTCGCGACGAATGCCGGGATGGGCATGGGCCCCGGCCCCGGTCCCGGCGCTCAGGGACAGCAGAAGGAGCACAAGCGAGCCGACTATCTCGACTCCATCGAGCATCTCGAAGATGCGATCGGGGACGCGCCGGTAGTGGTCAAACCCATCGTCGAACAATGAACCGCACGTGGACGTTTACCGACCTCGAACTCTTTGCCTTTTGGGAACGGGCAACGACGACGTGGCTGCCCTGGCCGTTGCTCATGACCGCTCGCGTGCGCACCCGCAGCGAATTGGATTCACAGATACGGCAGGCGCTGGATCGGATCGAACGTGCGCACCCGGAGTTCGTCGATACGGTGTTGGAGACACTGCTCGAGCCTGATATCCAGATCGCGGTGCACGGCTCCGACGGCAACGACAACACGAAACCGGACACTCTGGTCCGTGTATATGCCGTCCGTCGTGGCGATATCGGCTACGTGGTAACCCAGAAACCTGGTGAAACCTATTGGCATAGTGGCGGATATATCGTCACCGAGTGCGACGCGCTGAGATTGGCCGACATGGTGGTGCAAGCAATTCCCGAGGTCCCGGCGGGTAGGGAAGCGGACTACATCCTGCCCACCGAGGACCGGGCCGAAGAGTTGGACTATTCCTACGCCAGTTCCATTGTGCAAGATTCCTTTACAGACTCTGTGCACTCTCGGTCCGCACGGTTCATGGCCGCGCCGGACCAATATGTGGGCACCATCGATATCACCCAGGGACGTTCTCGATTCGGCCCGCGTGGAGTTACCCGCCATCGGCTCGAGTGGCGCGACATCGAAGACGACGGTCGTTACGTCATTACCGAGGGAACCCCGGCCACGGCGGTCGCGGCGGACGGCAAGCGGTTCGTGCAGTTGATCAACGGCCGAATCGCCGAGGTGGTCCGTGCCATCAAGGACGAGCGCGCATAAGGAGTTGTTAAGGAGTTGACATGCGTGAGACGCTGTTATTGATCCCATGTTCGGAGAGGGAGCGGCCGTGACGACACCCAATGGCGATACGCCGCAGGAGTTTCCGACGGAATTCGTCGTGACCTCGCTGACCGGCTCGATCGCGGTGCGCACCACCGAGCAGGGCCTGCCGCTGGGTATCCGGCTGGACCAGGATCAATTGCGGCGTGCCCCGGAGGCGTTGGCGGCCGAGATCTTACGGCTGTGCAAGCAGTCGGCGAACCGGGCCGGGATGGCCCGTCGGACGCAACTGCAGGAAGCGGGCTTCACCTCCGAAATGCTGGCGATGACCGGGCTGCCCACCGAGCAGGAAGTGGCGCGGCAAGAGATCATCGAAGAGCAGGAGTACGAGACCGAGCCGCAGAGCTGGCTTCGATCAGTCTGACCAGGACGGGAATTCGGGAGGTAGTCATGGTCGACACGATGGACGAGCTGATCGCGCGGGTACAGCAGCAGATGTACCGACTGCGTGATCTCAACGAGGCGACCACCGGCATCTTGATGACCGAGACGTCGGAGGACGGCTCGGTCACCGCCTCGGTGGACGGTAACGGCGCGCTGGTCGGGCTGAGCTTTACCGGTGCGATAGCGAAGCTTTCGCCCGCCGACTTCGAGAAGACACTGGTCGACACCGCGCGCGCGGCGGCGTATCGCGCCTTCGCCGAGCGGGCCGAGCTGGTTACCGCGTATAACGAGGAAAGCGCGGCGAAGTGATCGAGAAATTACGCCGTGATCAGCGCATACATGCTCCGATAGGTAAGGTCTGACGAAACGCCTTATGGTGTTTCGGGATTGGATGTCAAGTCATGAATCACATTGAAGTTGTTCCAGATGCGGTTCGGGCCTACGGCTCCGCCTCGGCCGCGATGGCAGCGGGCGTCGCCTCGGCGGGCGCGGTGGACCAGGCGGCAACCATCGGCACGGTGGTGCCGGTGTTCGGCCTGATCGGCCAGGAGTTCCTCGCCTCGTTCGCGTTCGCGCAGGCGAACCATCTGAGCTCGGTGGCCGAACTGGCCGCGGTGCACGCCGGGACCGCGCTGACCGCGCACCAGGCGGCCAGCACCTACGAGTCCGCCGATGGCGCGTCCAGTGCGGCCATCGGATCGGTCAACTCGAAGCCATGACCATCCCCGGGGCCATCCCACCGCCGGGGGCGGAGCCGCTGGATCCGAGCGTGCTGGATCTGTTGCGGGGCAGCGTCCTAGCCCCGATGCTCGACCAGCCGGTGAACCACATCCTGCAGGACATGGGGCTGCCGAACCTGCCGGAGCTGCCCTCGTTCATCCATATGCCCGAGATGCCGCCGCTGCCGCAGCTTGACCTCACCGCGCTGATGCGGCCGCTGACCGATCTGGCGTCCGCGTTCGGCAACGGAAAGCTCGGCGCGCCACCGGCACCCCAGCCGGCCCCGGCCAACGCCGACGGCACCCAGAACGCGGCGGCGCCGCCACCGCCGATGGACCCGACCCAGCTGTTGACCGGCATCTCGACCGTCATGCAGACGGTGATGCAGGTCGGCACCTCCGCGATCCAGACGGCGATGTCGGTCTGGCAGGGCATGGCGGCGATGGAGGCGGCGAAGAAGTCGGGTGAGGCCGCGACCGACGCCGGCAAGCTGGAGAGCCAAAGCACCCAGGAGAAGGCGGTTCTCACCAACGCGGCGGGCAGCGTCTTCACCGGCGCCGGGCTGATGTCCGCAGTGGTTGCCAAGTTCTCCACCACCCTCGCGCTGGCGCCGCTGTACGCGGCAACCCCGCCGGGACAGGCGTTTCTGGCGGCCTCGGCGGTCGAGTCGATGGCCGAGGCGCTCGGCATCACGGTCAAGACCAAGGTCGAACTGCTCGGCCACAGCGGCACCATGACCGCGACCGGGACCAAGGTCCCGATCACCAACGCGCCCAAGGGCGTCGCGGGTGCGGGCGGCGCCGACCAGCTGAGCCAGCTGATGGGCATGGTGACGCCGCTGATCAGCACCGCGACCACGGCGGCACAGTCGCTCGGTCAGCTCGCCCAGGCGAGCTCGGCGCTCAGCGCGCCGAAGCCGGTCGTCGACTCGAAAACCCATGAGAGCAGCCAACTCTCCGATGACGAGAAGGCGAAAGCCGAAGCCGCGGGCGGTGTCGGCGGTCCCGGCGCGTTCGGTGGCCCCGGCCCCGGTGTCTCGGGCGCTCCCGCCGCTCCGTTGAACCCGTGGCAGGGCACTCGAGTCGCGAGCGGCTCGATGGGCTCGCTCACCGGGTTGAGCGGTGTGGGTGGGTCGAGTCCCGCCACCACAGCGGCGATGTCGACCGGTGGCACCGGCGGCATGGGCGGCGGGATGCCGATGTCCGGTGTCGCCGGCGCCGGACTCGGCAAAGACGGCGGGTCGAGCACCGATGCGCTGCGTGGCCAGCTGGTGACCAGTCAGCACGGCGACGAAGTGGTCGGCCGGATCGAGGGGGTCTCGTTGCCGGTGGTCGGCGCGGCCGACACCACGTCGGAACCACCGCCGGATAAAGAACTCACGCTCTGACTTTGAGGAGGGTCTCATGAGTAGTGATAGCGCGTTCACGAGCTTTCAGTTCGACGCTGACGCGGCCGGGGAGGCATCGAGTGGACTCGATGTGCTCGCCGACCGGCTGGCGGCGGATCTGCAGGCCGCCGAACAGGCATTGACGATCCAGCCGGCGGGGGCAGACGAAGTCTCCGGCCGGGCCGCGCAGACCGGGAACGAGGTCGCGTCGTCGTACCTGGCGAGCGCGCAGGCCAGCGTGACCGAAATGCGAAAGCTGGCGGCCACGTTGCGGTTGCACACCAACGAGTTCAGCCAGATGGAAAGCGACAGCGTCGCGGGCTTCAACGCGGCAGGCGGCACGTCCGCCTGAGGCACGGGTCCGTGGAAAGGCCTGTCTTGGAAAGGCACAGCGCAGCAATGATCGAACCACCGAAGCCAGGGTTTACCGGCGTGGTGTGGGAAGCTCGGCAGCCGGATCGGCTCGCCCGAGACCTCACCACGGGGCCGGGTTCTCTGCCGATGGCCGAGGCAGCCGCCGAATGGGCGCGGCTCGCCACGGTTTTCGGTGCGGCGGTGCTCGAATACGAGCGGGTCCTTGCTTCGCTGCGCACCGCATGGCAGTCCGGTCGCAGCAACGAGGTCATGGAAAAGGTGACCACGCTGCGGGATTGGCTGGTCGACGCGGCCACCACCGCGACCTCGAACGCCACCCGCTTGCAGACCCAGGTCGCCGCGTACGAGGTGGCCAGACTGACCATGCCGAACACCGCTGACATTCAGCAGATTCAGCAAGTGCAGGAGATGCTGAAAAGCATGGGTGCCATGCTCGGCGCGCCGATCCAGGCGATCGCCGCCGACAACGACGCGGACGCGGACATGGCGAAAGCCGTTGCGTCACGGGTGATGCGCAGCTACGAGACGGCCGCTGAACCATTGGCGACGCCGTGGCAGCATCAAGAACCGCCGAAGATCGCGCCCGAACAGGCATTGGCCGCCGAGCAGGCCACCGCTGCGGCGGCAGTGACACCCACCGCGATGCCGGGTATCGGCGGTATCCCGATCGGCTCGATCGCGATACCCACCTTGCCGCCACGGGCGCTATCGTCCTACCGCGCGCCGGTGTACTCGCAAGCCACCACGACTACCGAGTCAACGACGAAATCGACCCAGGTCAGTACGGCGAGCGCGACCGGCCAGTCGGCGCCGATCGCCCCCGGCGCGATGGGCGGCGCAGGCGGCGGCCAGGATTCGGCCCGGTTCCCACGCGCCAATCTGGCGGGCGAGGCGGACCAGATCGGGCTCGAAGGCGAAATCCAAGCCGCGCCAGCGGTTCTCGGCGGCACCGAGTCGGTGACGAAAACGCCCACCGAGACTCGGACCGAATCCGGCGGTGCGTCGTGACCACACTGACCAACGACGCGTTGCTCGCCGTCGCCGACCGGCTCGGGGTGCAGACCCTGCCGCTGGCGCTTTCGGTAGGGCCGCAGCAGGATTCGTTCGAGGAATGGCAGCGCGCGCAGGAGCACGCCATGGCCACCCTGATCGGCGACGGCCTGATCGACGCGCACGGCGAAGTGGCTTCGGAGCTGGCGGAAACGCTGTTCACGCTGGCCTTGCCGGAGCATGAACTGGTGGCCCGCATCTACACCGAAGACGGCCCGCGCCGAGTCTGTGTGGTGCGTCGCGGCGACGCGCACGCGGTCGCGGTCCGCTCCGGCGACGACTTCGAGGTGCGGCAGGTGTGGACCGATGGGTCCGCGGCCGATCTGGTGCGGCCGCTGCTTGCCGCCATGGGTCCGTGCCCGCCCGCCGACATTCCCCAGTTCAGCGTCCCCGCTGCGGAGCTGGCCGAACGGCTCAACGCCGCCGCCACCTCCAGCGAGCTCACGGACGCTCTCTATGCCCTGGGTGCCGCTGAGCGCGACGCCACCAAATTGGGGCTCGCGTTCGGTGCGACGCACGCTTACGCCGAGATCGTGGCGTGCGCCCATGAGGATGGCGTGACCACACGAGCGCCTGGTGCCGTCGCCGTGTACGACACCGCCCGCGGGCGGATCGTCGCAGCGCCGACGGTTTCCCCGGATCAGCAGGTCTGGTCCACGGTCACGCCAGGTTCCGACCACCGGGTTGCGCAAGCAGTCGCCACGTTGATCGAGGGGCTGCCCGGGGGGAGGTGGCTGCCTCAGTAGTTCTCGGGTGGCAACTTCGGTTGTCTCGTAGTTCGACGAGATCGTTTGCATCAGAACGATCATCAAAATGACGAAAGGTCAATGAAATGGCACTCACTAACCTCGCCCCCTCGGGCGACACCGTTGCGCTCGAGGCCCAAGGTATCACCGCGGTCGCCCAGCAACTGACGCAAGCGATCGAGAACCTGCGCGCCTCGGTCAAAGCAATCGACCATGCCGCAATGGAAGCGAAGGCTGGCTGGAAGGGTGACGCCAACGACGCGTTCGTTCGGGTCGCCAACGAGTGGGACCACGAGGCCACCGCGCTGAACGCGAAGTTCGACCGGTTCAACGAGGCGGTCGAGAACGGCAAGAAGACGCTGCTGGCCATGGACCAGACCTAAACGGCCTACTCCACTCCTATTCGTCACCCATCATTCGAAGGAACTGATCCATGACCATTATGTATGACCCCAAGACCATGAACCAGCTGTACGACGAGCTGAAGAATCACGGCGGCAAGATGCAGCAGGAGATCACCACGCTGGAGACCGTTGCCAAGGCCTTCCACAACAACCTGGCCGGTAAGAACGCGTCGGCGAGTTTCGACGCTATGCACAAGGAGCTCGACACGGAGCTCACCGACACCATCGACAAGGTGAACCAGCTCGCCGCGCAGGTGGAGAGCGCGCTGAACCGCGCACTCGAGGCCGATAACAAGGTCGGCGACGGTTTCTCCGCTTACGCCTGACCTTATCCCTTACCTGACGGCCGAGCGGGACAACCAGTTCCGTTCGGCCGTTTCGGGTTTCGAGCCAGTGCTGTAGTTCTCGACCAGCACAGCGATTCCCGGATCAGCGGGCGGCGAGCGATTCGCCGATGTAGTGCATCTCGTCCGGTGTGGTCACCATGAACACGGTCGCGGTCGCGGTCGCGGTGCGCACCGTGATCCGGTTCGGCGCGTCCGGATCCTGGATCAGCGTGACGTCGGCATCGATCGGCGCCGGCGGCTGATCCGGCGTGCGTACATGCACGATGGTGGCCCCGCCCGCATGCGTGGTCGGTGCGATCCCGTCGAACACCACGACCGTGGTGCTCGGGTAGGGCGCGGCAGGCAGCGGTGGCGCGGCAGGCGCGTGGTAGCTGGCGCCCGCAGACCGTGGCGCGATCGAAATCACATGCGGCGCATCGAGGTTGGTCACCATGGTGTGCCACGCGTCGGGACGTGCGGTGTGCACGATGGCGTGCGCGCCGAGCGCGGTCGCCCGCAGGATCACCTGCTGGGCCAGGTCCAGGTTGCCGACGACCTCCAGGTGCCTGGTGCCCTCCCCGACCAGCCGCACCGCGATGCCCTGGCCGGTCTCGTCGGCCCCGATCAACTGCCCGCAGCCCGCGGTCGGCACCGCGATGTCGGTGAGCGCGGTGATGGTGCCGCGATATCCGGTGTCCGAGCCCCAGCGGCCCGCATCCCCGATCGGCAAGGTGTCCAACAGGATTCGCAGCTGATTGCCCGGCAGTTCGCGCAGCCCCGGCAGCGGTGGCTCCTCTGGCTCGAAGGTGGTGTCGAACCGGACGACGGCATTGAGTACCACGGTGCCGATGTGGTCGGCGCGGGTGTCGTGCCGGTGCGCGCCGGGCCGCAGCCGCAGGGTCACCGTGGTGGACAGGCTCTGCACCGTCCAGATATCGGCGAGCCCGCGCGGGCCGATCATGTCCGCGCCGATTTGATAGTGGGTGAGATAGCGGCCCTGATACTCCAGTGACCGCGGCGATTCGGTGAGCTGGTCGAGCTCGAAGCCATGGGTGAGTTCGCGGACCGCGGTGTTGATTTCGGCGGCGGTCAGTACCGCGGTGGCAATGTCGTGCGCGGCGAGCCGGTTCGCCACCCGGCGGGTGGCGATCATCGCGGTGCGCAGCGCGCCGGTGCCGCCGCCGCCGCGTTTGTCCACCGCCTCGGCATTGGCCAGCGGATCGAGCCGCAGCACCAGCCAGAGGGTGCGGTGCGCGATGGCGGGCAGCGGGCCGAGAATGCTGTCGTAGAGGTGCGAGATGATGCCCGTGCCCGCTGTGCGCGCGCCGGTGCTCACGATGTCGATACCGGCCAGGGTCAGGTCGAATTGATCGAGGCAGCTGGCGATTTCGGTGAGCGGAAGCAGTTGATCGGTGCTCAGCGAGCCGCGGCGAAGCAGCGTCAGCGTGTCCGGCGGCGGGTCGATGCGCAGCACAGTGAGCAGCAGCTCGCCATCCCAGCGCACCCCGTAACCGCCGCCCTCGCTGAACGGCACATCGAAGGCGGGCGCCTGGGTCAGCTGGTCGGCGGGACGCTTGGTGCGCCGCCGGGCCATGGCGCCGCCGATTCGCGCCGCCGGGGTGCGGCCGCGGATCGGGACGAGAAAGATCACCGCGAAAGCGATGCCCGCGCCGATCGCGCCCCACAGCGAATGCGTGGTGGCGAGCACGACCCAGGCCAGTGCGGCGGCGAGTACCACCACCGGCACGACCACCCGCAGGGGATAGACACGGAAGAGCCAGAATTCGGGGTCGCGCAGGGTGTCGTAGGCCGAGGCTGGAACGGCGGGCGGCGTCGGCGCGCCATCGCCTTCCGGCTCGGTCGCCCCGTCGGGCCTGGTCTGCTGCTCAGTTGTCGTCACCGCGTTGTCCCTGTCTGCCACCTGTACGACCAGCGCCCATGACCATGAAATCATCGGTTCAGGGCCGTCCTGGAATTACGGTACCGTGTCGATGAAGATGGTTCTCGACAGTTCGATGGAGACCTTGTGCCGGCACAGCTGACCACCCGAGCCCAGGTCAACGGGTATCGATTCCTGTTGCGCCGACTCGACCACGCGCTGGTGCGGCGCGACGTGCGAATGCTGCACGACCCTATGCGGTCTCAAGTGCGCTCGCTGTGGGTCGGCCTGGTGCTCGGGATTCTGGTGATAGCGGGTGCCGCGATCCTGAGCTTCCTGCGGCCGCAGGGCGCGATCGGTGACTCGTTGATCGTGTCGGGCAAGCAGAGTGGCGCGCTGTATGTCGTGGTGCAGGGCAAGGATGGCGGCAAGACGCTGCACCCGGTCCTGAATCTGGCCTCTGCCCGGTTGATCACCGGCAGCAATGCCGAGCCGAACGCGGTGAAGGACAGCAAGCTCAACGACCTGCCGCGCGGACCGATGGTCGGCATCCCCGGCGCGCCGAGCGCGCTGCCTGGGTCGTCGCAGGGGCCGCGGTCGGAATGGGCGCTGTGCGAGACGATCACGCTGTCGCAGGGCGGCAGCGCAGCCTCGGCCACCGGCGGTACCACGACGGTCATCGCGGGTCGTCCTGCCCTCGGCGAGCGGACCCGCACGGTCGGCAAGGACGAGGCGCTGCTGGTGCAGCGCGGCGGCAAGACCTACCTGGTCTACGACGGCAAGCGGGCCGAGGTCGACCCGGGGAACTCGGTGTTGGTGCGCGCACTGAGCCTGACGACGCACCGGGCGCGCCCGATCGGCACCGGAATGCTCGGCGCGACAACGGAAGTCCCCGCGCTGGGGGCGCCGCAGATCCCGCAGGCCGGCCAGCCTGGCCCGGGGCCGCTGTCGAGTATTCCGGTCGGCGGCGTCATCTCCGTTCGCGACGCCGGCGACGGCAAGCCCGGGCTGTACGCCGTGCTCGCCGACGCGCTGCAGCCGGTGAGCCCGTTCACCGCGCAGCTGATCCGGTTCGCCGACTCGCACGGGATGAGCGACATCCCGACCATGCCGCCGGACGTGCTCGATCGAGTGCGGGTGGTGCACGATGTGTTGCCGATCAACGACTTTCCGGTCGAGACCCCAAAGATCCTGAACGCCGAGGACGCGCCCGTCACCTGCGTGGCGTGGTCCAAGACACCGGGCACGGCCCCCGCCGACCGCAAGGTCGACGCGGGCGACGGCCCGGCCGAGCGTGCGTCGATCACCCTGCTCGCCGGTGTCCGCGTGCCGATCGCCGACTCGGCGAAGGCTGTCGCGCTGGCCACCGCCGACGGCACCGGTGACCGGGTGGACGCGGTGTACGTCCCGCCGGGCAGCGGCGAGTTCGTTCAGGTGACCGGCATGGAGCCGGGGAGCCCGCGGCGCGGCAGCCTGTTCTACGTCGCCGATAACGGTGTGCGCTACGGCATTCCGGATATGGCGACCGCGGGCATACTCGGTCTCGGGGACACCCCGCGGCTCGCGCCGTGGGCGATTATCGGCCAGATGGTGCCCGGCGCAACGCTGTCCCCGAAGGAAGCGCTCGCCGCGCGCGATCAGCTGCCGCTGGAGCCGCAGCACTAGCCGTGCCGCCGCCGCGTGGGGGCCGCATCAGTCGGGTGCGCCCGTTGCGGCCCTTGGAGTGTCAGCCGGTGAAGCCGACGTTCAGCGAGGCGAGGATGCTGGACAGCGCGGTGTGCATATCGGGCGCTTCGATGCGCATCAGCATCTTCTCGTCGATCGTGGTCAGATCCAGCGTTTCGTCGTTGGCCAGCCGGAACTCGCGCTCTTCCTCGGCGGTCTCGATGACGTTACGGATGAACCGGCCGTTGCCCGCCAGGTCGACGCCGCGGCGCGGCTGGCCGCTCTGGTCGGTGCTCTGCAGCTCGTAGAGCTGGGTGCAGGCGGTGACGAGCAGCGCGAGCGCCTCGTCGGACAGTTCCGAGTCCCGCTTGTGCGCGATGACGTTGCCGATCTCGCCGAGCTCGGCCGGGGTATACGACGGGAACTGCACGCGCTTGGAAAACCGTGATGCCAGGCCGTCATTGGCGGCGAGCAGGCGATCGATCTCGCCGTCGTATCCGGCGATGATCACCACCAGCCGGTCGCGGTCGTTCTCCATCCGGGCCAGCAGGGTGTCGATGGCCTCCCGGCCGAACGAGTCGCCGCCTTGCAGGCCGGTCTGGATCAGCGTGTACGCCTCGTCGATGAACAGCACGCCGTCCATCGCGCTGTCGATCAGTGCCTCCGACTTGACCGCGGTGCCGCCGAGGTGCTGGGCGACGAAGTCGACGCGCTTGGCCTCGACCACCTTGTCGGTCTTCAAGATGCCGACGCCGCAATAGATCTTGGCGACCACCCGGGCAATGGTGGTCTTACCCGTGCCGGGCGGACCGGTGAAGGCGAGGTGCTGACCGCGCGCCCCGGCGGCCAGGCCCTTCTCGGCGCGGATCTTCGCCATCTGCGCGCTCGACTGCAGCTTGGCCACCTGTGTCTTCACCGAGGCCAAACCGATCTGGGAGTTCAGTTCGGCGCGGGCGTCGGCGAGGATCTTCTTGGCCCGGTCCTCGGTCTCGGCCTGCTCCATGGCCTTCATCGACGGCGCCGAGGCCGGATCCCACTTGTCGGTGCGCGCGTCGATCGTTTCGCGCGAGGTGACGCTGATCCGATAGGTGCGGTCGCGCATCGCGGCGGTGTTCGCCTCGAAATCCGGTGCCTGCGAGTACACCTTCTCGAACAGGCCCTGCGCCACTTCTTCGTTGCCGGATTCGCGCAGGCACAGGCCGCGGCAGAACATGGCGGTGGACCGAGCGGCCGGAATCGGGCCCGATTCGGCCTGTTCCATCCGGCGGATCGCCTCGCCGAACAGACCGAGCTGCGCGCAGGCGGTGCCGACCATGACGTTCGCGCCCGCCGCGAGATACGGATCGTCCCACTCGGCCGAACCGGCCAGCACGGACATCACATCGGGCCACCGCTGGGTGTTGTAATGCATGACGCCGCGGACGTACGCGCAGATGCGGTTGTCGATCTCGCGATCAGGGTCGCTCAGGTGGGACCTGCGGTGCGTGTCGAGCTCGTTGAGCACCCGCTCGGCCTCGTCGTACTCCTTTTCCCCGATCAGGTACGCGGCCCAGGCGAGCCAGATTTCGGTGTAGCTGGCCAGCGGGTAGTCGATATAGAGGCCGGGCAGGAACCGGCCCGCCAGGTCGCGCGGCTGCAGGCCGAGCCTGCGTTGCTCGCGGTACAGCGTGCTCGCGCTGGTCCTGTGCATGTTGAACAAGACGTCTTTGGTGAGCTCGCCCGCGGCGGCGCGGCCGAGCCAGGCGTCGCACATGGTGGGGTCCCACTCGGTGGCGCGCTGGAAGGCGAGCTTCGCGTACTCGAGGTCGCGCGCGGATTCCTGTCCCTCGATGGACAATCCCAGCGACAGAATTCCGGCGTCGAAGGCGCGTTGTGCTTGGCGATTGCCGGTCATGGCTGTCGGACCCCGAAGTCTTCGTTCGTAGTAGCGGATGAGTTCTTTATGCCCCCCAGACTACCGATCGCGCAGTGCCTGGTCTGTCCGTTACATTAGGTTCAGCTGCCCAGAGGTTGCAACGCAAGTGTTGTCTAGGTGAGAGTCTTACGGGTGTCGAAGTCGTTCACTCAGAAGACGTTCCACCCAGTGCCGTCGAGGCGTGAACAATCGTCAGTGGAGAGGCCGGGGGTCCGGGGTCGTTGATCGAGTCACCAACCAGTGGCACACGAGCCGCTGAACCGGAGCTGAGTCGGGTTTCCGTCATCGGCGGAAACACCCAGCTCGACGTCGGGCTGCCCGCAACCGTGCCGATCGCAGGCTTCATCGGCGACCTGGTGGCCCTGATCGAATCCCGCAACCCCGACCAGTTCGACGCCGAGGAAGACTCGGTGCCGCTGCAGGCCCAGCATTGGACGTTGGCACGGGTCGGCCAGGAGGCGTTCGCGCCGAGCCGCACGCTCAACGACGCCGACGTGCACGACGGCGAGCTGCTCGTGCTGCGTTCGGTCACCGCGAAGGAATCGCCCGCGCTCTTCGACGACGTGATCGACGCGGTATCCCGGCTCACCGCCGAGGAATTCCGCAGCTGGACCGGCAGCTCCGCGCGCTGGATGGGCCTGGTCGCCGCGGTGTTGACGGTGCTCACCGTGCTGGCGCTGCTGGTCAATTCGCGCGGGCACGGCGATCCGCTCGCGCCCGCGTTCGCGCTGTCGGCCGCGGGGATCGCCGCCTTCGTCGCCGCGGGCTTCGCCGCCCGCAGATATCTCGACCAGCTCTCCGCCACCTGGTTGTCGCTGGACGGCCTGCTGTTGCTGTTCGGCGGTGCCGCGCTTTTCGTGCCGGGCTCGCTCGGCAGCGCGCATCTGCTGCTCGGCTGTTCGGTGACGATCGTGGCCGCCGTGCTCGGCTATCGGGTGATCGGCGCGGGCGCCACCTTGTTCTCCGCCGCGGGCGCGCTCGGCGTGATCGGAGGTGTCGCCGCCGCGGTGTATCTGATCTGGCATCCGGGCCTGCCGAAGCTGGCCGGTGGTCTGGTGGTGGTCGGCATCGCGATGCTGTCGATGGTGCCGCGCCTGGCCGCCGGGCTGGCCAGGCTGCCGATCCCGCCGGTGCCGACCGCGGGTGCCGCCATCGACCCGGCCGATCACGAACAGCGCCCGACCATCGAGGGCATCGGCGCGATCGGCGCCACCGCGCTGCCGTCGGCCTCCGGCCTCGGCGAGCGCGCCCGCGCGGCCAACCAGTATCAATCCGGCTTGATCATCGCGTGCACGGTGACCGCGGTGATCGGCGCGTTCGGCGCGGCCGACCCGCTCGGCTCGGGGCGCTGGCAGGGCATCGTGCTCGCCATCGTCACCGGGATCATCCTGTGCCTGCGCGGCCGCTCCTTCGCCGATCTCACCCAGGCCGCGACGCTGATCGGGGGTGGCAGCCTGACCTTCGTCGGGCTGGCCGCCGGTGCGGCGCTGGGCGACACGGAATTCGAACTGCTCGCGGTCGGCCTGCTCGTCGCCTTCGCGGCGGGCACGGTGGGCTTCGGCGTGATCGGACCGCATATCGAGGTCACCCCGGTGACCAGGCGGATGATCGAAATCTTCGAGTACCTGCTGATCATCTCGCTCATCCCGCTGGTCCTGTGGATCATGGGCGTCTACTCGATGGCCAGAAACATATGAGTGCGGGGACCGATGGGACCTAGCGCTTTCCGTCGCAACTTGCTGCGGATGGCCGGTGCCGCCGCAGTGGTCGGCCTGGTGAGCGCACCCGCACCGCCCGCCTCCGCGATATCGCCGCCCCGCATCGACCCGGGCGCGTTGGGTGTCGCCCAGGCGTTGAGCGGTCATCCCGCGCCCTTGGAGCCGACTCAACAGGCCGACCAGTGCGCCGAACCCGCGCTCACCGGTGCGCCCCCGAACGAGCCACCGATCTCGCAGCGAGTGCTGGATCTGCCCGCGGCCTGGCAGTTCAGCAGGGGTGCCGGGCAGAAGGTCGCGGTGATCGACACCGGGGTGCAACGGCATCCGCGATTGGCCGCGCTGCAACCGGGCGGTGACTACGTCTCCGATTCCGACGGCACCGTCGACTGCGACGGGCACGGCACCTTAGTGGCCGGCATCATTGCCGCGCAGCCGAGTCCGGGCGACGCGTTCGCCGGGGTCGCGCCCGACGCGGAGATCCTGAGCATCCGGCAGCTCAGCCTGGCCTACGAGAAAAAAGATCGCGGCGGTGACAAGCCGCCCGGCACCATCCGCGCCGACGGCTACGGCAGCGTGCTCACCCTGGCCGCGGCTGTGGTGCGCGCGGTCGATCTCGGTGCCAGCGTCATCAACATCTCCGAAGTGGCCTGCAGCCCAGCCGGATCCGATACCGCGGACTCCTCGCTCGGTGCCGCGGTGAAATACGCCTCCGAGCGCAATGTCGTCGTGGTGGCCGCCGCCGGGAACGTCGAGAACAACGGTCCGTGCCAGAAACAGAACGACGGCTCCGGCTGGGACTCGGTCAACACCGTGGCCAGTCCGGCCTGGTTCTCGCCGTACGTGCTCGCCGTTGGTTCGGTGGACGCGGACGGTAAGCCGTCGGACCTGTCGTTGCACGGACCGTGGATCGGCGTCGCCGCGATCGGCCGCAATATCGTGTCGCTGGACAGCAAGGGCGGCGGCGTCGGCCTGGTGAACGGCGTGCAGACCGACGAGGGCATCCGTCCGGTGGACGGCACCAGTTTCGCGGCACCCTATGTCGCCGGGCTGGCGGCCCTGGTGCGGTCCCGATTCCCGAATCTCGATGCCCGGCAGGTGATCGAGCGCATCAAGCGCACCGCGCAGGCACCTGACGCCGGCCGCAACGACGCGATCGGCGCGGGATTGATCGACCCGCTCGCCGCGCTCACCGCGCAGCTGCCCGACAAGTCCGTCGACGACGGAGCCGATGTCGCGCGGGCGATCGCCGCGCCCGTCATCCCGTCCGGCCCCGATCCACGGCCGCGCCGGATCGCGGTGATCGGCTCGCTGACCTGCCTGACCGCCCTGGCCATCGGTATCGCGGTATCGATTCCGTACCGCCGCAGACGCCGGGAGATCGACGCCGAATTCGACCCGTAGCCGCAGGCTGCCCGCCGCACGCAGACAGCTCGACGATCGAAGGACTCCATGGCTACCGAAGGTTTCGTACGACGCCCCCGGATAGCGCCGCCACGGGCACCCGGCGGTGAGGTGGCGCTCACCCCGCCGCCGGAGATCTCGCGTGCGCTGCCCGCCCCGCTGATGATGAAGCTGATGCCCATCGTCATGGTGGTCGCGGTGGTCGGCATGATCGCGATGATGGCCATGATGGGTCGCAACCTGCTGGCCAACCCGATGTCCATGATGTTTCCGATGATGATGCTGATGTCGATGGTCGGCATGATGGCCGGCTTCCGCGGCGGCACGGGCAAGCGCGCGGTCGAACTCAACGAGGAACGCAAGGACTACTTCCGCTACCTGGACCAGATCCGTAAAGAGGTACGGCGCACCGGCAACAAGCAGCTGGAGACCCTGGCCTGGAGTCATCCGGACCCGACCGACCTGCCGTCGCTGATCGGCACCAGGCGGATGTGGGAGCGCAGACCCAACGATCCCGACTTCGGGCACGTCCGGGTCGGCATGGGCAGCCACCGGCTGGCCACCAAGCTGGCGCGGCCGGAAACCGGTCCGCTAGAGGACCTGGAGCCGGTTTCCACCGTCGCGCTGCGCCGGTTCGTGCGCACCCACTCGGTGGTGCACAGCCTGCCGACCGCGGTGTCGCTGCGCGCCTTCCCGGCGATCAATATCAGCGGCTCGCCGGAGGACGCGCGCACGCTGACGCGTTCCATGCTGATGGAGCTGGTCACCTTCCACGGCCCCGACCACCTCGCGGTGGCCATCGTCTGCGCGGACCCGGACGGGCCGTGGGCGTGGGCGAAATGGCTTCCGCACCTGCAACATCCGACCCTGCGCGACGGCATGGGCTCGGCCCGCATGATGTACACCTCGCTCGGTGAGCTGGAGACCGCGCTGTCGGCCGAGCTGATGGAGCGGGGGCGTTTCATGCGCAACCCGCAGCCCACCCAGGGGCGGCTGCACCTGGTGGTGATCATCGATGACGGCTACGTCAACGGCAACGAACGGCTGATCAGCGAATCCGGCCTGGATTCGGTGACCGTGCTCGACCTCACCGCCCCGGAGGGCGGCCTGGCGGCGCGGCGCGGGCTGCAGCTGGTCGCCGCAGGCGGCGACGTGTCCGCACGCAGCGCAACGGGGGTGGAGAAGTTCGCCGTCGCCGACGTGGTGAGTTCGGCTGAGGCCGAGGCCTTTTCGCGGACGCTGTCGCGCTACCGGCTGGCCACCGCGGCCCAGATCGTCAGCCTCGGCGAGGGCTCGACGGCCGATCCGGGGCTGATGGCCTTGCTGAAGATCCCGGACGCGGCCCAGATCGACCCGGCCAGGGTCTGGCGGCCGCGCACCGCGCGGGAACGACTGCGCGTACCGATCGGCATCACCCCCGACGGCACGCCGGTGGAGATCGACATCAAGGAGTCGGCCGAGAACGGCATGGGCCCGCACGGCCTGTGCATCGGCGCGACCGGCTCCGGTAAGTCGGAATTCCTTCGCACCCTTGTGCTTTCGCTGGTCACCACGCACTCGCCGGACGCGCTGAACCTGGTGCTCGTCGACTTCAAGGGCGGCGCGACCTTCCTCGGCCTGGATTCGCTGCCGCACGTCGCCGCGGTGATCACCAACCTGGAAGAGGAACTCTCCCTGGTAGACCGCATGAAGGACGCGCTCGCCGGTGAGATGAACCGGCGGCAGGAACTGCTGCGGTCGTCGGGTAACTACGCCAACGTCACCGATTACGAGAAGGCAAGGGCCGCAGGCGTACCGCTCGATCCGCTGCCCGCGCTGTTCGTCGTGGTCGACGAGTTCTCCGAACTGCTTTCGCAGAAGCCGGACTTCGCCGAGTTGTTCGTGATGATCGGCCGGCTCGGCCGCTCGCTGCACGTGCACCTGCTGCTCGCCTCGCAGCGCCTGGAGGAGAACAAACTTCGCGGCCTCGAGTCGCACCTGTCCTACCGCATCGGCCTGCGTACCTTCTCGGCCAACGAGTCTCGTGCGGTGCTCGGCATCACCGATGCCTACCACCTGCCGAGCGTGCCCGGTGCCGGATACCTGAAGAGCGATGCCTCGGATCCGCTGCGGTTCAACGCAAGCTACGTGTCCGGCCCGTATGTCGCGCCGGTCGGCACCGTGACCGGCGAGGACGGCGCACCGGTCGGCGGCCAGCGGCTCGCGGTGTTCACCGCGGGGCCGGTGGAGATGCCGGAACCGGTCGAGCTCGACTCCGCGTTGGATCTGCCGCCGTCACCGACGAACCCGATGCTCGAACTCCCGCCGCCACCGTCGGCCTTCGCCGCACCCGGCTCGGAGGAGGGCATTCCGGACTCGCTGCTCGACACCGTCGTCAAGCGACTGACCGGGCACGGCCGCCCGGCGCACGAGGTGTGGCTGCCGCCGCTCGACGAATCCCCCACGGTGGACATGCTGCTGCCCGACCCGGATTGGCGCTCGCCGGTCAACCGGCACGGTCAGCTGTGGATGCCGATCGGCGTCATCGACAAGCCGTACGAGCAGCGCCGCGACGTGCTGACCGTCAGTCTTGGTGGCGCCCAAGGCAATGTGGCGGTCGTCGGCGGCCCGCAGTCCGGTAAGTCGACCACCCTGCGCACCATCATCATGGCCGCCGCGGCCACCCACACCCCGCAGCACGTGCAGTTCTACTGCCTGGACTTCGGTGGCGGCTCCATGGCGGGCTTGGTCGGGCTGCCGCACGTCGGCTCGGTGGCTGGTCGCCTGGACAGCGATCGGGTGCGTCGTACCGTCGCCGAGCTCACCTCGCTGATGCGCCACCGCGAAGAACGTTTCGCCGAGCTGGGTATCGAGTCGATGGCCGAATTCCGGCGGCGTAAGTTCGCCGCGGCGGCGCACGTGCCCGACGGTGCGGCGTCGGCCGGTAATCCGTTGGCCGACGACCGATTCGGTGACGTGTTCCTGGTGATCGACGGCTGGGGTGCGATCCGCGAAGAGTTCGACATGCTGGAGCCGCAGATCACCACCATTGCGGCACAAGGCTTGTCGTACGGCATCCACCTCATCATCGGTGCGTCCCGGTGGGCCGAGATCCGGCCTGCGGTCAAAGATCAGATCGGCACCAGGCTGGAGCTGCGCCTCGGCGATCCGTCGGACTCGGAGATGGGGCGGCGCACCGCCGTTCAGGTTCCGGTCGGCCGCCCGGGGCGTGGTCTCACCCCGGAACAGTTGCACATGCTGGTTGCCTTGCCGCGGTTGGACTCCGATTCCAGCCCGGACTCGTTGGCCGAGGGTGTTTCCCTGGCTCGAAAGGAACTCGCGGAGCTGCATGCGGGCAGGCAGGCGCCCGAGGTGCGGATGCTGCCGATGCAGCTCGACCGCGATGAATTGCTTGCCGCCACGCGGGAACTGGGTATCGAACTCAGCCCGACGAAGGTGGTCGTCGGACTCGGCGAATCCGAATTGCAGCCGCTGGTCCTGGATTTCGGGACCGAGCCGCATTTCATGGCGTTCGCCGATGTCGAATCCGGCAAGACGACGCTGCTGCGCAACATCGTGATGGGCGTGGTGGAGAATTCCGCGGCGGACCAGGCGCGGATCATCATGATCGACTATCGCAGGACCATGCTCGGCGTGGTCGAGGGCGACCAGCTCGCCGGGTACTCCACCTCGTCGCAGACCTGCGGGCCGATGATCCAGGAGGTCGCGCAGTTCCTGTCCCAGCGGATCCCGGATTCCGACATCACCCCGCAGCAGCTGCGCGATCGCAGTTGGTGGGAGGGCCCGGAGATCTACATCGTGGTCGACGACTACGACATGGTGGCCGCCGGCACCATCAATCCCTTTACCCCGCTGATCGAATACATGCCGCAGGCGCGCGATATCGGCATGCACTTCGTGGTGACCCGGCGCATGGGTGGTGTCTCGCGCGCACTCTATGACCCGATCATCGGTGGCATGAAGAACCTGTCGGTCGAGACGCTGATCATGAGCGGCTCCCGGGACGAGGGCAAGATCATCGGCGACATCCGCCCGAGCAAGCTACCACCGGGCCGCGGCACACTGGCCTCGCGCAGCAGGGCCGAGGAAATGGTGCAGATCGCCTACCTGCCGCCTACCGTCTGATTCAGTTATTTGCCTGCACCGCACCGAGTTTCGGTGTGCTGCCCGCAATGCGGATGGCTGGGATGGTGACCGGGGTGTCGAAATCCCAACTGTCGGTGCGTCGTTCGAAGAGTGCGCAGGAGGGGCCGGTCGCGATCGGGCCCGCGATGCGGACGAACTCGAAGCCCTCCCTGCGGTAGTAGTCGTGCAGTTCGGTGTTGGTGGTCCATGCGTCGAGGCGAACCCAGTCGCGTTCCTGTTGGCGCGCAAGCATTCCCGCGTGGGCGAGTAGGTGGTGGCCGATCCGGTATCCGGCGAATCGCAGGTCGACGATCATGTAATGGACGACGACCGCGTCGGATAGTTCCCACGGTGACCACAGCCCGGGGTCGGCGTGGCGATCGACGGTGATGGTGCCCGCGGGTTGGCCCGCCACCTCCGCGATCCAGGTCTGGCCCGCGTCCAGCGATCGCCCGACCGCCCGCGCGAAGATCTCGATCGGTTTTCCGCGGCCCGCGACCGTCCACTGATCGGAGCCGCGCGCGGTCAGCCACGCGGTTCGTTGCAGCCGTAGTCGGCAGATCAAGCCCAGATCGCCAATTGTGGCCTGGCGGAACGCGATATTACTCATGCTGACGGCACACCTGGCTCATACGGCACGCCGAGCGTGCGTCCGATAACGCCGAGACCCTCGGCATCGCCGAGCTGGTAGGCGAGCCGGTTGCTCGCGGCGATGGAGCGATGGCGAGTCGCCCGGGTGACCCGCTCGTGATTGGCGCCGATGCGCAGGTGATCGAGCAGGATCGTGCCCACCGCCACGCCGAGCACGGTGGCCTCCTCGGCGGAGGCGGGCCGCGCGGTCAACGTGTCGCGGTGGGCGGTCTCCGCGTGGCCTCGATCGGCCAGCCGCCGGGTGGTACCCTCTGGAATGTCGTGCGGTGAGTCGATTCCGGTGGCCTCGGCCAGGTCTCGCGGATAGAAGCTGACCTCCCAGGACCACGGCTCGTTATCGAGAAACTGGACGACCGTCCTAGCCAGCACCCAGGAGTCCTCCGGCACGCCGAGCCATAACGCGACCGCGGGCCCGGCCGGCTCCATCTTCGCGCTGAACTCCTTCGACGGCATCCGGTGCGCGGCGCGCGCGATCTCCTCGAAGATATCGTGCGGCGACTTCGGACGATCCTGTCGAATGTGTTCGGTGACAACTGATTCCAGGACTTCCTGGTTTCGCACGATGGTGCCGCGGGAAGTCGCTGTGTAGACCAGATTTTCGGTGACCAGCACCTGAATCGCATTGCGAGCGGTCGTAAGCGAGACCTGCATGTGCTCGGCCAGCTCCGTGTGGCTGGGCAACCGATCACCCGGTTTCCACTTGCCTGCGCGGATCTCCTCGCGGAGGAGGTCTGCGATCCGGTGGTACGTCGGACCGTCCGCCATCTTGCTCCTCGGTTGGTCGTGCAGGTAACGAAGTGTACTCTTCGTGACTTCCTACGGCCCGGTAACGCTTGACAGGTGCCTTCAGGGGTTTATTGTAATGAACGTCCTGATCCGGTGTTGTGCGGCGATGACGGCGAGGCAACGTGGCAGGTTCGGATACAACAGTCGTAATGGCTCTTCCCGGCACACTTCGGTGTACCGATTCGGTGGCGCAGTCCCACGCTCCTGGACTGCTTCCCACCTCGGATCTACTTGTTCGGGCGTGTCGTGGACACCGCGTGGTCGGCGGTCCGCTGCTCTGGTTCGCCCGCGATCTCGCGGTGCTGCACGAGCGGCGCCTGGTCGGCCGCGGCGGATCGATCGACACCGACCCGCTGGTGGTCCTCGAAATCGAGCGTCGCAGAGTCGAATTGGTCATGGCCATCGACGACTGGGTCGCGCGCAGCGTGCCCCAGCACCGGCTCGGTGCCACCCTGCACACCGAAACCGTCGGCGCGGTCATCGACCGCCTCGCCGAATCCTCGGTGCGCGCGCACCATGCGCTGATGACCCTCGACGCACACGACGAAAGACTGCACGGCGCTTGGCATCACCTCGCCGAACTCGCCGACGCCTACGACGATCTCGTCCGCGACATCATCGCGGGCAGACGCCGCTTGCCGGAGTGGTAGCTCCGAAGTTGTAGCGGCCGAAGCACTTCCGTTCCCCAGTCTGCCGGATGGTGAGGTCTCGGACTGTCCACCTCACGCAAGGCTCGCGGGATGTGTGGACGGTTTGCGGGCATAGTGCGGGAGCCTGGCGGCTCCGCGAAGCAGGACTGCTGAGCCTTGCGGCTCCACGAGGCGGGGCTGCGGAACCTGGCCGCCTCGCAGAGCCTGGCGGCTCCGCGAGGCGAGCCGGTCAGCGCTAGTTTCGGTGGTGTACCGCGCCCACTAGGCGCTCCCCGGCCCCGTATCCCCAAGATCCGCACCCACTCTCGGGATCCGCACTATTTCTCGGGATCTGCACTCAGAGTAGAACCCAAGGCGGTGCGGATCCCGAGTGAGGGTGCGGGTCTTCGGTGGCGTGGTGTGCACCGCCGTATCCCCAAGGTCCGCACTGACTCTCGGGAGCCGCACTGGGAATAGGGCCCTAGAGGCGGTGCGAATCCCGAGTTAGGGTGCGGGTCTTTGGCGATGTGGTGTGTGGACCCGTGTCACGTGACGATGTGACACGGGGATGTTTCAGGGTTGGTAGCGGCGGTGGTCGGTGGCGAAATCGTCGGCGATGGTCGCGGCGAGTTCGACGTAGGCGCGCTTGGTTTGCTTGTGGAGGCGGTGGAGGTCGATCTCGGCGCCCTCGGACATGTGTGGGTCGAAGGGGATGATGTGCACTGCGCGGCAGCGGGATAGGAAGTATTCCCGTAGCTGTTGGATGCCGACGTTCGGTGATCCGGCGCGTGGCGAGTTGATTACCACTACCGCGTTGCGGACCAGGTGGTCGTGTCCGTGCAGCGATAGCCAGTCCAAAGTCGCTGCGGCGCTGCGGGCTCCGTCGATGGCGGGTGAGGAGATCAGCACCAGCGAGTGGGCGAGATCGAGCACGCCCGACATGGCCGAGTGCATGAGTCCGGTGCCGCAGTCGGTCAGGATGATGTTATAGAAGCGCTGCAGGATTCGCGCGACCGCACGGTACTCCTCCTCGCTGAACGCCTCCGACGCCGCCGGATCGCGTTCGCTGGCAAGCACTTCGAGTCGGCTGGTGGCCTGGGAGGTGTGCCTGCGGACATCGGAGTACCGCTGGATCGACGGGTCGAGCAGTAGGTCGCGCACGGTGGACCTGGTCTGCAGCGGCACCCGCTGGGACAGCGTGCCGAAGTCGGGGTTGGCGTCCACCGCGATCACCCGGTCGCCCCGGATGGACGCGAAGATCGACCCGATACCCATTGTGGTGGTGGTCTTTCCGACGCCACCCTTCAGCGACAGTGTCGCGATCCGGTAGTCGCCGCGGACCGGTTGCCTGATCCGCGCGACCAGTTCCTGTAGCCGCATCTCCTCCGCGGACAGGCCCGGATTGATCGCGCCACCCGAAACGTGATGCACGGCCTTACGCCAGCCGGTGCCCGGCGACTTCTTGGCCCGCCGCATCGGCACGTCGTCCAGTGAAGGCGGCGGCCCGGACTGATACTGCACACCCGGTTGGTTCTGCCCACCGGGCGGGAACTGTCCTGGCGGGCGCCCCCACTGTCCAGGCGGCGCAGGCGGTGTCGGCGAAACTCCGCCCGGTGCCTGCCCGCCCACCTGCGGTCCGGCGAACCCGCCGGGCGCACGCAACGGTGCCTCGGCCTGCTGCGGCCCGACCTGCTCGCTGCCCGGCGCTTGCCCACCCGCGAATGGTGGTGTCCGGCCGGCGGTTTCGTCGGTCGGTGCCGGTGTTGCTTGGTTGCGCCAAGGTTGGCCGGGTGCCTGTGGGCCTCGTTGCTCGCCACCTGGTGCTTGTCCGCCTACGAATGGTGGTGTGCGACCAGCGGTTTCGTCGGTTGGTGCGGGTGTCCCTTGGTTGCGCCAGGGTTCGCCGGGTGCCTGTGGGCCTCGTTGCTCGCCACCTGGGACTTGTCCGCCTACGAAAGGCGGTGTCTGACCAGCGGTTTCGCCTGTCGAAGCCGGTGCTGTATGGATACGCCACGGCTCGCCGGGTGCCTGCGGACCAGGCCGTTCGCTACCCGGTGCTTGCCCACCGGTGGGCGGCGTCGCAGCGGCGGGTTCGTCTGCCCACACCGGTGCCGCCGCATTGCGCCACGGCTCGGCTGGGGCGGGCGGGCCCGGCTGTTCGCTGCCCGGTGCCTGGCCGCCGGTCGTGGGTGATGCGTAGCCAGCCGGACCGCCCGGTGCATACGGGCCAGCCGGTGGCTGGGCGAAGTCATTCGGCTGCGGTGCTTGCCGACCGGACTCGTCGACAGCGCCCTGCTGCGCCGCGATTTCCGAAGGCAGGCGATGCCGCCCACTGCTTGTCGTCCGAGCCGTTCCGGCGTTGGACGAAGGCACCCAGTCTGGCGCCTGCCGCCCGGGGTCGCGTTGCGGCTGACCGGATTCCGGTCGCTCGGCGCCTCCCGATGTCGACTGTCCGGTCAGCCAGGCGGGCGGCTGCGGCCCTGCCGTACCGTTCGGGGCTTGCTCGGCGGCCGGACGGTCTGGGTGCGCACGCTGTGGCACGTCGAGCGGGCCAGTGTCGCCGGGCGCCGCTGGTCCGTGCTCTTGGCCGGTCGGGGGTGTCGAACTCGCGGCCGGTGCCCGGCTCGGGCGTTCCAGATTCGGTGGCGTGCCGGGAGGCGGTGTCGCACCGGCACCGTGCTCAGTCTCTGAATCCGGCACGCGCCCCTGCGGTCCCGTGACCGGCTCCGGAGTTGTTGCGGCACTTGGCCGCTCGTTCGGCAGCACGCCGTCGCCGGGGGTGCGGTTCTGATCCGGGGCCACCGGGGGCGTTGCCGGGCTTGGGCGTTGGGCCGCTGCGGCGTCGCGCGGTGTCTGGGGTTCCCGGCTCGGGACAGGTGGTTCTGGTCCGCGCTGCGGTGGAGCATCGGCGCCGCGTGTCGGTGCATCGAGTCGCGCTTGGTCGGCGGGCGGCGCCGCCGACCGGTCGACCGGCGGATTGCCCTGCGTCGGTGGGGGATCGGGCAATGGCGGACGACGGGGCGGTTCCGCCGGGGCCGTCGTCGGCTGCTCGGGCCTCGGCCCGGCCAACCACGGTGGCGGACCGGCGGACTCGGGTGGAGCGGAACGCTCGGCGGGTGCCTGCGGCACATCGGCCGGTGGCGCGTCCGGGACGGCCGTCGACGCCTGCGGCGCTGGATCCGGAAGCGCAGGTGGCGGCGGCAGATCGGGCCGGGCGGGTCGATGCCGCGTGGTCAGGTCGTCCGATGCGGGTGACTCGGCCGCGGTACGCCTGCCGAGTGGCTGGAAGGCCGGGGGCGGCGGTCCGGGGTTCCGGGTCGGCAACCCTTGCGGAGGTGCTTCGGTGCGCTGTGGCGGTGCCTCGGTGCGCGCCGCCGGCGGTTCCGTCCGCTGCGGAGGCCCGGCCTGCCATGCGTCATCTGGGCGCGGCTGGACGTACGCGTCCAAACCGGGCTGGCGCCACGGGTCGTCGCGCGGGGAATCAGGCTGCGGCGCTTCCGGCCCGCGCGGTGCTGGTTCCGGCGCACGCGGGGCAGGCTCCGGAGCGCGCCCGCGCTGCGCGGGCTGCTGCTCTTCGGCAGGCTGCTCGTTGTTCTTGTCGCGACCCCAGCGTCTACCGCGCTTCTCTGGTCGCCCGCGTCTGCGGCTAGGCCCCTCTTCGATCACATCGTCGGAGGGGAGGTTCTGTACCGGCGCTTCGTAGCCGACCTGTGTGACATCGCTCTCGGACAGCCACGGCGGCAGCATGGGGAGGCCGTCATTATTACGGCTCACAACTCCGCCTCGCTAGCGCTCGGCTCCGTTGTGCCCGTGGGCGCTGTGTCTGGGGTTCGCTCGCTGCGCTCGCTCACGGGATCCCCCTCGATCTTGCTCGACCCTGTTACCTGGACAGCGGTCAGTTTACGCGACGTCCGTACATCGCAGCGGGGCAGGAGGCCAAGGGCTGGAAGGCCCGGATTCCCTGCTCTGATCGGGGCGGAAAGACTACCGGCGGCCGATGCTGACAGGGGGCATTTTTGCCGGAACCATCCGGTGCCGGTAAGCTGGAGCGGCGGTGCACCTATGCGCCGACTGTTTGTGTGCCTGCCGGTCACTTCGACCGACAGATCCATGTAAGCAGAAACAAGCCAAACAAACCAGGTTGAGCGTAACCGGGATCGCGGAGGACATGGCGAAGAAAGACGGGGCCATCGAGGTCGAGGGTCGAGTTGTCGAGCCGCTGCCCAATGCGATGTTCCGGATCGAGCTCGAGAACGGTCACAAGGTTCTCGCGCACATCAGCGGGAAGATGCGGCAGCACTACATTCGTATCCTCCCCGAGGACCGGGTGGTCGTCGAGCTTTCTCCTTACGACCTGTCGCGCGGCCGGATCGTCTACCGCTACAAGTAGTCGCGGGGATATCCATGCTCGCGGAGAGCGCGAGCCGATGCGACTACTTGGTGTTTTGTGGGGGTGCAACCCCCACGACCCGCCCGGCGGGCTTCGCCCCCGGACCCCCGCACGGGGCTCGGTAGGGCGGGATCTCGCCCTGTGGGGCGGGACCGAGAGAATGTCGCTCGAAAGAGCGGCACAACAGACTTCCCCGACCAGTGGGTCGGGGAAAAACTGTGTTCACACCTGTGTGAACCACAAGATGATTGGACGGACGTGAAGGTTCAGCCGAGCGTCAAGAAGATCTGCGAGAAGTGCAAGGTGATCCGCCGTCACGGTCGGGTCATGGTGATCTGCGACAACCTGCGCCACAAGCAGCGCCAGGGCTGATCAAGCGGGAGGTAACTCCCGTCGATCACCAGCCGGGCACCGATCACTGATCGGCTTGGCCAACTTACAGAACTGAATAGGGCGAGCTGCAAGCACTCGCCCTGCAGAACTCCCAGCTCCAGCCGCACGCTGCGGTATTCCGGGTTCGCTCGGAAGGCGTGTGCGCCAACCACCGGTACGGAGGCCGGTGCCCCAATAAGACGAGGGGACGGACAGGGAGCAGACCTCCGCAACAGCTAAGGAACCTGCCACATGGCACGTCTCATGGGCGTTGACCTCCCGCGCGAAAAGCGCATGGAGATCGCGCTGACTTACATCTACGGCGTCGGCCGTACCCGCTCCAAGGAGATCCTCGCGGCCACCGGCATCAGCCTGGACCTGCGCAGCAAGGACCTCAGCGACGATCAGGTGACGCAGCTGCGTGACTACATCGAGAGCTCGCCCGAGCTCAAGGTCGAAGGTGACCTGCGCCGCGAGGTGCAGGCCGATATCCGTCGCAAGATCGAGATCGGCTGCTACCAGGGCCTGCGCCACCGTCGTGGCCTGCCCGTGCGTGGCCAGCGCACCAAGACCAACGCGCGCACCCGCAAGGGCCCGAAGCGCACCGTCGCCGGCAAGAAGAAGTAGGGGATAACCGATGCCTCCGAAGTCCAGGGCCTCCGGCCCCAAGAAGACCCAGAAGTCGCGTCGCCGGGAAAAGAAGAACGTCCCGCACGGCCACGCGCACATCAAGAGCACGTTCAACAACACCATCGTGTCGATCACCGACCCGGCCGGAAACGTCATCTCTTGGGCGTCCTCGGGCCACGTCGGCTTCAAGGGTTCGCGCAAGTCGACCCCGTTCGCCGCGCAGCTCGCCGCCGAGAACGCTGCCCGCAAGGCGCAGGAGAACGGCGTCAAGAAGGTCGACGTCTTCGTGAAGGGCCCGGGTTCGGGCCGCGAGACCGCGATCCGTTCGCTGCAGGCCGCCGGCCTGGAGGTTGGCACGATCTCCGATGTCACCCCCCAGCCGCACAACGGCTGCCGTCCGCCCAAGCGTCGTCGCGTCTAGCGGGAAAGGAAACAGATAACAAATGGCACGTTATACAGGCCCCATCACCCGCAAGTCGCGTCGTCTGCGCGTCGACCTCGTCGGCGGCGACCAGGCGTTCGAGCGTCGCCCCTACCCGCCCGGCCAGCACGGCCGCGCGCGGATCAAGGAGAGCGAGTACCTGCTCCAGCTGCAGGAGAAGCAGAAGGCTCGCTTCTCGTACGGCGTCATGGAGAAGCAGTTCCGCCGGTACTACGAAGAGGCCAACCGCCTCAAGGGCAAGACCGGTGACAACCTGCTGCGTCTGCTCGAGTGCCGCCTGGACAACGTCGTGTACCGCGCCGGTCTGGCCCGTACCCGTCGTCAGGCTCGCCAGCTGGTCTCGCACGGTCACTTCACCGTGAACAACCGGAGCGTCAACGTTCCGAGCTTCCAGGTGACCCAGTACGACATCATCGATGTCAAGGAGAAGTCGCTCAGCACGCTGCCGTTCCAGGTGGCGCGCGAGACCGTCGGCGACCGTCCGGTTCCCGGCTGGCTCCAGGTCATCCCGGGCCGCCTGCGGATCCTGGTGCACCAGCAGCCCGAGCGCGCCCAGATCGATGTGCCGCTCTCGGAACAGCTGATCGTCGAGTACTACTCGAAGTAAAACGCTGCTACACGGTGTGGATCCATCGAATCGGTGGATCCACACAACCCCTTAAACGAGGCGTCAAATAGCGGGCGCCCAAACAGGAGGATGATCCTAAATGCTGATTTCACAGCGTCCGACACTGACCGAAGAGGTCGTTGCCGAGAACCGCTCGAAGTTCACCATCGAACCGCTCGAGCCCGGTTTCGGTTACACCCTGGGCAACTCGCTCCGGCGTACCCTGCTGTCCTCGATCCCGGGGGCCGCGGTCACGAGCATTCGTATCGACGGCGTGCTGCACGAGTTCACCACCGTTCCCGGCGTGAAGGAAGATGTCACCGACATCATCCTGAACCTCAAGGGTCTGGTCGTGTCCTCGGAGGAGGACGAGCCGGTCACGATGTACGTGCGCAAGCAGGGCCCCGGCACCGTCACCGCTGGTGACATCGTGCCGCCGACCGGTGTCGTCGTCCACAACCCGGACATGCACATCGCCACCCTGAACGACAAGGGCAAGCTGGAGATCGAGCTCGTTGTCGAGCGCGGTCGCGGTTACGTCCCCGCCGTGCAGAACAAGGCGTCCGGTGCGGAAATCGGCCGGATCCCGGTGGATTCGATCTACTCGCCGGTGCTCAAGGTGACCTACAAGGTCGAGGCCACCCGTGTCGAACAGCGCACCGACTTCGACCGTCTGATCCTGGACGTGGAGACCAAGAACTCCATCAGCGCGCGGGACGCGCTCGCCTCGGCGGGCAAGACCCTGGTCGAGCTCTTCGGCCTGGCCCGTGAGCTCAACGTCGAAGCCGAAGGCATCGAGATCGGCCCTTCGCCGGCCGAGGCGGACCACATCGCCTCGTTCGGTCTGCCGATCGAGGACCTGGACCTCACCGTCCGGTCCTACAACTGCCTCAAGCGCGAGGGTGTGCACACCGTGGGCGAGCTCGTTGCCCGCACCGAGTCGGACCTGCTGGACATCCGCAACTTCGGCCAGAAGTCCATCGACGAGGTCAAGGTCAAGCTGCACGCGCTCGGCCTCTCGCTGAAGGACAGCCCGGCGTCGTTCGATCCTTCGTCCGTGGTGGGTTACGACGCGAGCACCGGAACGTGGAGCGACAGCGGCACGTTCAGTGACACCGACGGTGGCGAGCAGGACTACGCCGAGACCGAACAGCTCTAGGCCGCTGGGGTAGGCACCCCGGCCCGGCCTCACACAAGGAGAACAAACAATGCCCAAGCCCAAGAAGGGTGCTCGCTTCGGCGGGTCGGCGTCGCACCAGAAGGCGATCTTCGCCAATCTGGCGACGGCGCTCTTCGAGCATGGTCGTATTTCGACCACCGAGTCCAAGGCCAAGGCGCTGCGCCCCTACGCAGAGAAGCTTGTCACCAAGGCGAAGGGCGGCACCCTTGCCGACCGTCGCGAGGTGCTCAAGGTGATCCGCAACAAGGACGTCGTGCACGAGCTCTTCGCCACGATCGGCCCCTCGTTCGAGGGTCGCGAGGGCGGCTACACGCGCATCACCAAGACGCTGCCGCGTAAGGGTGACAATGCGCCGATGGCCATCATCGAGCTGGTCCGCGAGAAGACCGTGACCAACGAGGCCGACCGGGCTCGTCGGGTCGCGTCGTCCAAGAAGACCGAAGAGGCTCCGGCCGCTGAGGTTGTCGAGGACAGCGCTGACGAGGCTGTTGCCGAGACCGAGACCGCTGAGGTCGAGGCGCCGGCTGCCGATGAGGCCGCTGAGGACAAGAAGGACGCCTGACGCTCGCGTCGGAGTTCTCGAACGAGCCCGCCGCCCGCTATGCGGGTCGGCGGGTTCGTTCGTTGACAAGGAGATCGAAGTGAGCGCGGAGGACTCGATGCTGTCGTCGGATTCGGCTGGGCCGGAGCAGGACTCGGTGCCGACCGAAGCGGCCGTGGGTCCGTCGCGCCGTTTTCGGCTCGACATCAGTTACGACGGAACCGATTTCACCGGCTGGGCGCGACAGCCCGGGTTGCGCACCGTGCAGGGTGTGCTGGAGGAATCGCTGAGCAAGGTGTTGCGGGAACCGGTGCAGCTCACCGTCGCCGGCCGTACCGATGCCGGTGTGCACGCCGAAGGGCAAGTCGCGCACTTCGATACGGCCGCCGAGGTCGACACGGGCAAGCTGGTGCATCGGATGGCGCGCTTCCTGCCGAAGGATGTGCGGATCAAGGAGATTCGCGTCGCCCCGCCCGAATTCGACGCTCGCTTCTCGGCGATTCGCCGACACTATGTGTACCGGCTGACCACCGCTGCCTACGGCGCCGAACCGCTGCAGGCGCGCGGCATCGTCGCCTGCCGCCACGACGTCGATATCGATGCCATGCGCGCGGCATCCGGAAAGCTGTTGGGCCTGCACAACTTCGCCGCCTTCTGCCGTCGCCGCGAGGGCGCGACCACGGTTCGTGAACTGCAGCGCTTCGACTGGGCCAGGCACGGCGATCTGCTCACCGCCTATGTCAGCGCGGATGCTTTCTGCTGGTCCATGGTCCGCAGTCTGGTCGGCGCCGTGCTGGCGGCAGGGGAGGGTCGCCGCACGCCGGACTGGGTCGGCGGGCTGCTGACCGAAACCGAACGTTCCAGCTCGGTCACCGTCGCCCCCGCGCACGGCCTGAGCCTGGTCGCCGTCGATTACCCCGCCGACGCGGACCTCGCGGCCCGGAACGCGCAGACCAGAGAAGTGCGGACGGTGCCGTCCGGTGAAGGCTGTTGCGGCAGCTGAACCGCGCACGCCGCGGTTTCGCGGTGCTGGAATAGGAACGGCGGCACGGTGGTTCCGCAAGGCATGACAATCGAGGGTCTCGGACGATTCGGTGTGTGGCGGGCGTACAACCTGTTCAACCCGGAAGACGCGCAGGAGCTGGAGAAATCCGGCTATGGAACGCTGTGGCTCGGATCGTCACCGCCCGCCGACCTGTCGACCGTCGAGCCGCTGCTCGAGGCGACGGAGACCATCACTGTGGCGACCAGCATCGTGAACATCTGGTCCTCGCCCGCGAAGCAGGCCGCCGAGTCTTTCCATCGGATCGACGCGAGGTTCCCCGGCCGCTTCCTGCTCGGCGTCGGCGCGGGACATCCCGAACACACCGGCGAATACCGCAAGCCCTACGACGCCCTCGTCGAATATCTCGACGAGCTGGACGAACTGGGCGTCCCGGTCGAGCGCCGTGCCGTCGCCGCCCTCGGCCCGCGCGTGCTGAAGCTGGCCGCCGAGCGCTCCGCGGGCCCGCTGCCCTACTTCGTCCCGGCCACGCACACCGCACAGGCCCGCGCCACTCTCGGCCCGGACGCCTGGATCGCCACCGAGCACAAGGTCGTCCTGACCGACGATGCGCAGCAAGCACATTCGCTCGCCGACGGCATCGTCGGCTTCTACCTCGGTCTCTCCAACTACGCCTCGAACCTGACCAGGCTCGGCTTCACCGACGAAGAACTGGCCACCCCCGGCGGCCGCGTCTTCGACGCCGTCATCGCCCACGGCACCCCCGACCAGGTCGTCACCCAGCTCAACGCCCACCTCGACGCAGGCGGCAACCATGTCGCGATCCAGGTCCTGAACGAGGACTACCTCTCCGCCCTGCGCACCCTGGCCCCGTTGCTGAACATCCCCAGCTGAGCGGACCCGCATTCGCAAGCCCTTCGCACCCCGCACGAGATCGCCTCGTGCGGGGTGCGTTCTTGTGTCAAAGGTCAGGTGGTGCTGATGATTTGGCGCTCGCAGGCTGATCGATGGCCGGAAGTTTTTCGAGAATGTATGGAACCGAACGGATCTCGGCGCCGTCTAACCATTCAGAGTCAAACAGACTCAGCGAAAATGGAGGGGAATATCAATGGGGAAATCATCTGGGAAATTGATCGTCGGCCTCATCATCATGGCCGCCGGTCTCGGCGGTTCAGTCGGGGTGGCGTCGGCGGAAGCCATCCCGGCCAACGGTTTTCGTGCAGCTTCCGCCTGTGGCTTCCATGAAGAGTCCGGCGGTGCGCTGTGGTGGAACAACTGCGGCGATCAGGACATCACGATCAACATCACCCGCCCCTGGTTCCCTGATCAGACATACTGCGTGCCTGCGCACAAGGACGAATGGGTGACCTCTAGCCATGAGGGCGACGCATACCCGGTCGGCTGCGCCGACGGGCTCGAGTACGTCCACGACGGCTGCTGATCAGTTGTTCGGTGCGGTATGAGGAGCGGTCCATTTGAGCAGTAGAACGCGCTGAAAGAATCGCACTACGAGAAACCGCTGGTTTGGAATACCCGTCGTCCCTGCTGTGCTTGGACGATGGGTACCTCCGTGACCTACCGGGCAACACTCCTAAGGGACTGTAAGGAAGCGGTCTGGACCGTTCCCTTGCGGCTGTGACAGCAGACACACTCGATCTCGGCTGACGCGCTGATGCGTCGAAGAAGGAGATCTTGTGACTACGACAAAGCCCGTGAGCGAGCGGCGGGTCGTCGCGAACGTGCTTCGCGGATCGATCGGCAACCTTGTCGAGTGGTACGACTGGTACGTCTACGCAGCGTTCAGCATTTACTTCGCGAAAACGTTCTTCCCGTCCGGCGACCCGACCGCGCAGTTGCTGTCCACCGCGGCCGTGTTCGCGGTCGGCTTCCTCATGCGCCCGCTCGGCGGCTGGCTGCTCGGTCAATACGCCGACAAGTATGGGCGCCGTTCCGCGCTGACCCTGTCGGTGACGGTGATGGCGGGCGGCTCGCTGCTGATCGCGTTAACCCCCGGATTTCAGACGATCGGTATCGCCGCGCCGGTGCTGCTGCTGTTGGCCAGGCTGCTGCAAGGGCTTTCCGTCGGCGGCGAATACGCCACCAGCGCAACGTATCTGTCCGAGGTCGCCTCACCGGGCAAGCGCGGGTTCTATTCGAGCTTCCAGTACGTGACGCTGGTCGCGGGCCAGCTCATCGCGCTGGGTGTGCAGATCATCCTGCAGCAGTTCCTCGACAAGTCCCAGATGTACGACTGGGGCTGGCGCATCCCGTTCGTCATCGGCGCGGCCGCCGCGCTCATCGTGATGTGGCTGCGGCGCAGCATGGACGAGTCCGAGCAGTTCGAGGCGGTGGCGGCCGAGTCCGTTCCGCCGGTCAACGGCCACGGCGCGCTCACTGCGGCGGCGAGCGAGCCGAAGCGTGGCTCGCTGCGAATGCTGATGCAGTACCCGCGCGAATGCTTGCTGGTGGTCGGTCTGACGCTCGGTGGCACGGTGGCGTTCTACACGTTCACGACGTACATGCAGAAGTACATGAAGCTGACCTCGGGCATCTCCGAGGACACCGTCGCCTGGATCAATTTCATCGCGCTGCTGGTGTTCGTGGTGCTGCAACCACTTGCCGGTGCGTTGTCCGACCGGATCGGTCGGCGCAAGCTGCTCATCTTCTTCGGTGTCGCGGGCACGGTGCTGACCGTGCCGATCATGACGCTGCTCGGCCACACCAAGAACCCGATCGCGGCGTGGGCGCTGATGATGGGCGCGCTGGTTATCGTCACCGGCTACACCTCGATCAACGCCATCGTGAAGGCCGAGCTGTTCCCCACCAAGATTCGCGCACTCGGCGTCGGCCTGCCCTACGCTCTGACCGTCGCCATCTTCGGCGGTACGGCGGAGACGATCGCGCTGTCGCTGAAGAAGGCAGGCCACGAGTCGGTGTACTTCTGGTACGTCGCGGGCTGCATCCTCGTCTCGCTGGTCACCTACCTCTTCATGCGGGAGACCTCGGCTTCGTCGTCCATCGATACCGAGCATGCCGCCGCCGCGGACGCCGAACAGGCTCGTCCGTTGGCCCGGCGTGCGTGACTGACCGCCCGGCACCCGCGCCGATCGACCCGCTGTGGGACGATCGGCGCGTGCGGCTTGCGGTGGTCGAAGATGACGACGGCGTCGGGGACGCGCTGGTCGAGGCGCTGAACGCCCGGGGACACCGGGCGGAGCGCAAACGGCGCGGCGCGGATCTGCTGACGGCGCACCGCGGTTATGACGCGGTCATTCTCGACCTCGGCCTGCCCGATGCGGACGGACTGCAGATCCTGCGGCAGCTGCGTGAAGTGAGTCAGGTGCCGGTGATCATCCTGACCGCGCGCAGTGACGAACGCTCGATCGTGCGCGGGCTGCGCGGCGGTGCGGACGACTACCTCGTGAAGCCGCCGCGCATCGCGGAATTGATGGCCAGGCTGGAGACCGTCACCCGGCGCGCGGCCACGGCGGCGCAACCGGCGCAGGAGGTGGTGGTCACCGGGGATGTGCGGGTGGATCTGCAGGCGCGCGCGGTCGAGGTGGGCGGCGAGCCGATCGCGTTGACGCAGAAGGAGTTCGAATTGGTGCAGGCGCTGGTGGAGCGGCCGGGTGCCGCGGTGAGCCGCCAGCAGCTGATGGATCGGATCTGGGGCGACGCGTTCGTCGCGGTGTCGCGATCGCTGGACGTGCACATGACGGGGTTGCGCGCCAAGCTGAATCGGCCGGGGCTTATCACGACCATTCGCGGTTACGGGTATCGGTGGGGGCAGTGACCGGGGGCAGGCCATGCGGCGCCGCCTACTCATCGCGCTGACCGTGTTCGCCGCGATCGCGGTGCTGGCGTTCGCTGTCCCGCTGTCGCTGACGGTGGCGACGAGCCGGACCCAGCAGTTGGTGCTCGCCCGCTCCGGTGACGCCGACCGGTTCGCGACTCTCGCCGCCGCCGCGTCGACCGGGGGTGACAGTCGCGCGCTGTCCGACGAGGTGGGTCGCTATCACGAGCTGTATGGCGAAAACGTGCTGGTAGTCGATGCCAAGGGCGCGACAACCGCCAACGGTGGCGCGAACATGGACGATCCCGGTATCGGCGCCGCGGTGGCGGCGGCCCGGCGCAATCAGCGACCGCACGCGGAGAACCAGCTGACGCCGTGGGGCGCGCCGACCATGCTCATCGCGCGTCCGGTCGGCACCGGCGTGCAGGTGAACGGCGCCGTGGTGATCGAGGCGTCGACCGCGCGTGCGCGCGCCGATATCGCGCGGACCTGGGCGTTGATCGTGCTCGGCGGTGCGGTCGCGATGGCCCTGTTCACCTTGCTGGCACTGACTTTGAGCCGCTGGGTGCTGCGGCCGCTCGCGGCGCTCTCGCATGCGGTGGCCGACCTGACCGCAACGCTGCCCAAGCCGCGCGTTGATACGCTCGCCGCGCAACATCCCGTGTCGATCGCCAGGCATCACGGCGGTCCGCCCGAAATGCGCGCCGTCGCGGAATCTTTCGACGCCATGGCGCTCGCGGTCGCCGACTCGGTGGACGCGCAACGCCAGCTCGTCGCCGATACCGCGCATGCTATGCGGAACCCGCTGGCCGCCTTGATGATTCGACTCGACTCACTCGAGAACGCGGTACCGGGCAACGCGGCGAACACATTCCGCAGCGCTGGCGCGGAGGTCGAGCGGCTGACCGCGCTGCTCGACGGCCTGCTGGCGCTTGCCGCCGCTGAAACTCCCGCCGCTTTCGATGTGGCCGGCCTCGAGGAGGTCGATGATCACTGCGACGCGGTACAGGTGGTCGCCGATCGCTTCGACGCGTGGCTCTCGGCGTATGCGGCCGCGGACCAGGAGTTGCACGTCGGCCCGTCGATAGAACACGCCGACGTCGCGGTGTCCGCCGACGTGCTCGCGCAGATTCTCGATGTGCCGCTGAGCAATTCGTGCCGTTACGCGGGTCCCGGCGCCAGGACCATCCTCACTGTCGCCGCCGAGCCCGGCTGGGTCACCCTCACCGTCCACGACGACGGCGCCGGTGTTCCCGCCGACGAGATCGACCGGCTCAGCACCCGCTTCTTCCGCGGCTCGACGGCCGTCAGCGGCGGTTCCGGCCTCGGCCTCCCCATTGCCGCCGCCCTCGCCCAGGCCCGCGGCGGCACCCTCACCGTGGCATCGGTGCACCCGCACGGCCTTGCCGTGCACCTCAGGCTGCCTGCGGCGGAGTCCGCATGATCGAGCGCTGGAATTGGTTGGCGCGGGCGGGATTTGGCTCCGCGCGCGAATGCGGGGTGAAGTGGCGATGATGGGACGGCGGGGGTTTCTCGCACTGACCGGCGTGGCCGCGGCGAGTGTCGCCGGATGCGGGCCGAGCGGCGGCGGGCCGCTGGTGCGGCTGGCTTCGGGTGAGGTCGGCGGGTTCTACTACGCGTTCACGGGATTGCTGGCCGCTGCGGCGGCCCGGGCGGGGGACGTACGGATCGAGCGGGTTACCACGTCAGGATCGCAGGAGAACCTGGCAATGCTGGCCCGTGGGCAGGTGGATGCCGCACTGGCACTGTCGGATTCGGTCGGAGACAGCACGGATCGGATGCTGGCGCTCGGCCGGGTGTATGAGAACTATCTGCAGCTCGTGGTGCGGTCGGACAGCTCGATCGGAAGCGTCGCGGCGCTGCGCGGCACCCGGGTGAGCCTGGGCGCCGATGGGTCCGGAGCGGCGTTGACCGGCGACCGGATCCTTCGGATAGCCGGGCTGAATCCCGAGACAGACGTGCAGGTTTCGCACCGGCCGTTGCGAGAGGCGATGGCGGAGTTGACCTCAGGGGAGGCGGATGCGCTGCTCTGGGCGGGTGGCGTGCCGACGAGCGTGCTGGAGATCCCCAAACGCATGCGCCTGGTGGACATGGGCGACCTGGCCGGGCCGATGCGCGAGCGATTCGGCCCGGTATACGACCGGGTGGAGGTTCCCGCCGACGCCTATCCGGGCGGTGTCGCCGTGCACACCATCGGCGTGGCGAATTACCTGCTCGCCGCCGCGTCCATGCCCGACGATGTCGCCGCATCGATCGTGGAACTACTGGTGTACCAAGCCGATTCGCTGGTGCCCACCGAGGCGGCGGGCACGCAATTCTTGGACGGTCGTTCCCTCATCGGCACCGCGCCCGTCCCGCTGCACCCCGGTGCCGCCGATGTCTACCGTCGCTGGCACGGTTAGCGGCGGCACTCGAGGCGGCTTCGGTTGGTCAGGAGCGGACCAGACGGGCGATGGCGTCGGTGGCCTCTTTGATCTTCGCCTCGGCTTCGGGACCGCCCGCTACCGCGGCGTCCACCACGCAGTGGCTGATGTGGTCCTCGAGCAGCCCCATCGCCACCGCCTGCAGCGCCTTGGTCATCGCGGAGACCTGGGTGAGGATGTCGATGCAGTACTTCTCCTCCTCCACCATCCGCTGCAGCCCGCGCGCCTGCCCCTCGATCCGGCGCAGCCGCTTGAGGTAGTCGTCCTTTGCGGTGATGTAGCCGTGCGCGGCATGATCGTGCGCGGTGTGGTCCTGTGGGGTGGGGGTCACCGTGTCTCCTCGCTGGCTGCCGGTCTGCGGCCGGACCGTAATTCATACCCCCCTAGGGTACAGCTAAGTCGCCGACTTGTCAGGTCAGTGCCTGGTCCGCCGGGTCACGCGGGCGATCTGCGGTCAGCTGTGCGCCCGGCGTTTCGATCCCCGTCGCGCGGCGGGCGCGGCGAGACGAGAGAATTGGTGCATGAGTTCGCATGCCAAGCCCGCGCTCGCCGTCATCGGCGGCAGTGGCTTCTACGATTTCTTCGACAACGAGGCCACCAACGTCGAGGTAGAAACCCCCTACGGGGCGCCGAGCGCGCCGATCGCGGTCGGCGAGGTGCAGGGGCGCCCGGTCGCCTTCCTGCCGCGGCATGGCAAGAGTCACGAATTCGCCCCGCACACCCTGCCCTACCAGGCCAACATGTGGGCGCTGCGTTCGCTCGGGGTGCGCCGGATCTTCGCGCCGTGCGCGGTGGGCAGCCTGCGCGCGGACTGGGGACCCGGCACGGTAGCGGTGCCGGATCAGCTGGTCGACCGCACCTCCGGCCGCCCGCAGACCTTCTTCGACGGCGGTGGCGTGCACGTCTCCTTCGCCGACCCGTACTGCGACGAGCTGCGCACCGCGACGATCAAATCCGCCGACGACACGCTGCCGATGAAGGGTGCGGGCACCATGGTGGTGGTGCAGGGTCCCCGGTTCTCCACCAGGGCCGAGAGCCGCTGGTTCGCCGGACAGGGCTGGGACCTGGTGAACATGACCGGACATCCCGAGGCTGTGCTCGCCAGGGAACTCGAGATGTGCTATGCCGCAGTCGCTTTGGTGACCGACCTGGACGCGGGGCTGGAGGAGGGCGGCGGCGTGCACGCGATCGACGTCTTCGCCGAGTTCAAGCGCAACCTCGCCCCGTTCAAGGACCTGATCCGCCGCTCGCTGGGCGCGGTCACCGAAACCGACACCTGTGATCGGTGCCGCGTTCATACCGGAGTGTCGCTGCCATTCGAGCTACCGTGACCCATGCGGGGTGCCGAACAAAGGTGCGGTGAATGAGAGTGCTGGTTACCGGCGCGGCCGGTTTTCTCGGAACACACGTGTGCAAGGCCGTGTCTTCGGCAGCGCATGAGGTAGTCGGCATCGATCTGATGCTCGACGCTGTGCACGGGCCGGACGCGAAGCCGCCGGAGGGGGTTTCGCGAGTGGACGTGCGCGATGCCGACGCGCTGGTGCCGCTGCTGGCGGGCGTCGACGTCGTCTGCCATCTCGCCGCGGTCACCGCGGGCGCGGGACCGGCCGACTTCGCGACACACAACGACCTCGGCACCGCGGCGCTGCTCGGTGCGATGGAGCGGGCGAAGGTGCGGCGGCTGGTGCTCGCGTCCTCGATCACCGTGTACGGCGAGGGCCGCTATCGCAGCGTGCGCGGCGGGCCGTTCTTCCCGGGGTTGCGCAGGCGCGCGGATATGGATCGCGGCCTGTTCGATCACCGGGCTCCGCGCACCGGCGACGTGCTCACCTGGGAGCCGGTGACTGAGGACGCGCCGCTGCGCCCGCGCGGTAGCTACGGCGCGAGCAAGGTGGCGCAGGAAAACTACGCCTTCGCTTGGGGATTGAGCGTCGGCGGCGCGGTGACCGCGCTGCGGCTGCATCAGGTCTATGGCGACGGCGCGCGCGCCGGAATGGTCGGCCAGGTGCGGGCCGCTCTGCACGAAGGGCGCGCGCCGCATGTGTTCGAAGACGGCGGGCAGGTGCGGGATTTCGTGCACGTGCGCGATGTCGCCGCGGCCATGCTCGCGGCGATCGAGCGGGCGCTGCCCGGCTTCGTGCCGCTGAATATCGCGTCCGGGCGGCCGATCACGCTGTGGGAGGTCGCCTCGATCATGGCCAAAGCGTGCGGCGGGCCCGCACCCGTGGTCACCGGGCAGTATCGGATCGGCGACGTGCGTCATTTCGTCGCCGACCCCGAACGGGCCAAGCGGACACTGGGTTTCACCGCGATGGTGGCGCCGAGACAGGGGCTTGCCGAGTGCACCCCGGCTCCGGTGCAGGCGGCCCCGGCGACAGGCGTGATTGCCGCGATGGAGGCCACCGCGGGTGGCTGACGGCTCACGGGGCTGGTGGGTGCTCGATGATATCCAGTTGAACCAACGCGAACTCGGGCGTCGGCGTGCCGGTGGTTCCGCCGGGCAACGGTGACGCCGCCAGGTCGGCGACCATCCAATCGCCGGTGTCGGTGGCCAGGCGCATTCCGGTCAACGTCACGCGTTCCGCACCGGATCGTATGTCGTTGCGGGCGACGATGATTCGCTCTCGATCGGCCGGGTGCGGCACGGTGCGCTCGTCGGTGCCGCGGCCCCAGCGCAGCCCGGGAACGGGTTCGGTGACCCATCGGATCAGCCGCACCTGGGCCAGGTCGACGATGGCGAGGTAAAGGTTCGGTTGGGCACCGCGCAGCAGGTCCAGGGTCGCGGCCTCGAATGATTTCCGTTGTGGCGCAACGCTGTCGGTGACGTCGACGGCCAGGCCGACCCAGTGGTACCGGTTTTCGTCGGGGTTGCGGGCGGCGAGCAGCAGTGTGCGCGGTCCGGTCGGCGCCCGCACGGTCGCGGTGTCGAGCCACCGGTCGCCGGGTGCGGACCTGGCCAGCGTGGCCACGAGATCGAGTGCGCCGTCGAATCTTTCGATCAGTTCGAAGGATTCGGCGCCGATCCACACGATGCGGTCGTGCTCGAAATGCGCTCCGAGATCGTGGGGGAGGGCCTCGATCCGGCGGGCGCGCGCGTCGACACCGAACGCGGCCACGCCCACCGGCGGCGGCGGATCGCCGGCGCCCACCCAGAGGCGAACCGCGTGTACCCGGTGATCCGGCCCGTGCAGCGGCACCGCCAGGATGCGCTGGCCCGACCAGTTGTGCCGGGACTGCGGCAGTTGCTGATCGACGATCGAACCGGTGGTGTAGGCCGTGGCGACGAGGGGTTGTAGTCGCGTGGATACCGCGCGCTGGAACGACTTCCACTCCCGCGGTGCCGTATCGACCGCGAGCAGCGACCAGGTGTCGACGTGTCCGAGCGTTTCGATGAGCAGCCAGCGCCCGAGTATCACGAATCCCCCTCCCGAGTCGAACACTATGCCACGGTCAGGCTGATAGCCAGTGCATATCGTGCCTGATTCGACGGTGCGAGCGGTAGTGAGGGGGTCAGTGGGCGAAGTCGGCGGCGTGCGCGTGCGCCCACTGCTCGAAGGTGCGCGGTGCACGGCCGGTGACGTCCTGCACCGTGGGGTACAACGTCTCCTCGTCCAGCGTGCCGTCAGCGAAGAAGCTCAGGAAGGCGTCGACGTAGTGCTGCGGCATGGTTGCTTCCAGCTCCGCCTTGGTCTCCGCGGTGGTGAGCCCGTGCGCGACGAGCTGCCGGTTCAAAAGTGTCGCTAGCACCGCGATTTGGTCGGCGGGCCGCAGCGCCTGCGGGCCGGTCAACTCGAGTATCCGGCCGTCGAGGTCGTCGCCGGTGAGGGCCAGGGCGGCCACTGCGGCGATGTCAGCGGGGTCGATCGCGCCGACCCGGACATCGGGGAACTGCACCCGCACCACGTCGCCGACCGCGAGCTGCGGTAGCCAGCGCAGGGCGTTCGACATGAACGACCGCGGCCGCAGGAAGGTCCATGCCAATTCGGATTCGCGCACTGCCCGCTCGGACAGCGTCATGTAGCGCGAGACCGCGTTGTCCATGTCCTGGAGGGCCGCCGAAGCGCTGGATAGCTGCACGATCCGTTGCACGCCAGCCTTTTTCGCGCGGTCGAGCAGATCGGCCTGGTTGTCGTAGCCAGGCAGCAGGAACAGCGCGCCGACTCCGTCGAGGGCATCGGTCATGGTCTCCGGCCGGTTCAGATCGCCGGTCACCGCTGCGACGCCGGCGGGCAGCGTGGCCGTCGCCGGATCGCGTACCAGCGCACGCACCTGCGTCCCGGACTCGCTCAGCACCGTCACCAGTTCGCCGCCGATGTTTCCGGTCGCACCGGTTACCAAGATCATTTCGATTTCCTTCCGGACCCGCCACGCATTGCCGCATTCACTCGGCCACGCGCAGTCTATTGACGGACTCCGTCCGGCCGCGCCCGTTACGCTCACGCGGTGGACACTCCGTTGCGGCTCGAGGTCATCGTGGCCAGCGTGCGTCCGGAGCGTTTCGCTCCGGTGGTCGCCGACTGGTTCCTGCGCACAGTACGCGCGCACCCCGAGTTCGACACGGGCGTCATCGATTTGGCGGACACGCACTTGCCGACCGATCTCACCGACACCCCCGAAGCCGTGGCCTTCCGATCCCGCCTCGCCGCCGCAGACGCCTTCGTCGCGATCACCTCCGAGTACAACCACGGCTACCCGGCGTCCCTGAAGACCGCCTTCGACACCGCCAAACACGAATGGCGCGCCAAGCCCATCGGTTTCGTCTCCTACGGCGGACTCTCCGGCGGCCTGCGCGCCGTGGAACAGTTACGTCAGGTCGTCGCCGAAATCCACATGGTCTCGATCCGCGAAAGCGTCAGCTTCCACCAGGCCAAGCGCCAATTCGACGCCGCAGGCGAAACCCGAGACGGCGCCGCCATCGACGCCACCACCCGCATGCTCCGCCAACTCTCCTGGTGGGCAAGAACCCTGCGCACCGCCCGAACCACCGACCCCTACCCCGGCTGACCGTCGCGCACCAATCGCGCTGGCGCGCCAATGCACTTGCTTCGCAAAGAGCGACGCGCCACGCACGAATCGTGCGTGGCGCGTCAACAGGTGCGCTACGTCAGCTTGCGCTCGCCACCGCTGCGCCGTGGTGTGAGCCCATGGTTAGTACCAGGTCGCTATATGTACATATTCCCAGCGGTCCTTGTCCGGCTGCTGGTTAGAGCAATAACTGATCTGCGGATGCTGCCCCTTGAGCTCATTGCGTGCATCTGCGCATTGTTTCGCCGTATCGCAGACGACCGAGGAACTTCCCAGCGTACAACCGGACGGCAAGGCACTCGCGACACCCGGATTCAGTGCCGCAGAAGCGATGCCAGCGGCCAACAGTGAGGTGAATGCATAGATCGAAAGCTTCATGAATGGTCCTCCCCGAAAACCCCAATAGAACAGCTCGAACGGAGCCGCGCAAGCGAACGCTAGCTTGCCGATCTTGAAGCCGTCAAGCCTTGCGTTCGATGCAGTATCGCCGCCGGGCTGATTCAGCCCCGAATTCCCTCGCGCACAAGGCCGTTCGCACGACTAGTTGGGTGCCTATTGGTGCTGCGGTACGCGGCGACCGCGGGGGTGGCCGATGTAGGTGGCTTCGCGAGGGATGGAGACGAGGGTGAGGTCTACCTGGGCGGTGCCGGTGCGCAGGATGACGTGGTTGCCGATCGCTTGGGGTTGGTGCAGGGAGAGATCGGGGCGGGTGGCCGGCCAGCCCATCGGGTCGCCGGTGACGTAGATCGTGGTGACACCGGCGTGCGGGGCGGGCGCGAGGACGCCGTCCACCACGGTCGCGGTGAAACCCGCGTCGGACTGGTGGGTTTCGACCGCGAGGGTGAGCCGCTCGGGGTTGCCGATGGTGGTGACCAGGTTTTCCCAGGCGTGTGCGCGATCGGTGCGGATCAGGATGCGTTCGCCGACCGCGAGGGCGCGGAACACCAATTGCTGTGCGAGATACAGCTCTCCGGCCACGTAGACGGTCGAGATGCCCGCGCCGACGATACGAACCGCGACGCCGTTGCCCTCATCGTCCGAGCCGATCAGCTGACCGCAGCCCGAGGACGGCAGGTGCAGCGCGTCGATCAGGTCGATCGGGTATTCACTCATCGGGACGGTCGCGTCCACGCCGGGTACGGCGAGCGGCAGATGGGCGAGCAGCCCGTCGCGGTGCCGTCCGTGCATTGACACCATGCCGGACAGCTTGCTGCGCTCCGGCAGTTCCCGCGCGGTCAGTCGCCACGCGGCGCCGATGCTCACCGACTCCGCCGAGCTACCCGGCCGCAGCCGCACCGCCACCGTGGTGCCGCGCGACGGCGCCACCCACAGCTGCGCGAGCAGATCCGAGCCGAGCCGCTTCGGATCGACGGCCATGCCGATGTTCACGCTGTTGCCGATTTCGGCGTAGCGCCAACGATGTTCGAGGGTGCGTGGGTCGAAGCCGCTGGTGATCTGCAGGACCGCTTTGCGGATTTCCGGCGCGGTCAGGATGCGGGCATTGCAGTCGGCGTCTTCCAGCGCGCGCATGATGCGCTGGGTCGCGATGGTGACCGCGCGGGAAGCGCCCTCCGCGCCGCCGCCCCGTCGCGCCGCCGCCTCCGGGCACGCCACCGCGTCGAAACCGATCGCCAGCCAGACGGTGCGATGCGCGGTGGCGGGCAGCGGCCCGAGCAGCGATTCGTAGATCTTGCCCGCCGGCGTACCCGACCTGCTGCGGTGCCCATGGCTGACGATGTCGATGCCGCTCAGCAGGATGTCGTGCTGGCTCAGGCATTTCGCCAGTTCCGGCAGCGGAAGCAGGTGCGAGGCGTGCACGGTGTTGCGGGCGATCCTGGTCAGCCCGCCGGGAGGTGCGAGCACCTCGACGACCGTGACCACTCGGCTGCCCTCCCAGTACAGCCCGAGTGAGCGCCCGTCGGTGCCGCGGTAGTCGACGGTCTGGCCGATCTCGTACTCACGCTTGGTGAGGTAGCGCCACCAGGTCGCGATCCAGTCCAGCACGGTGCGCTTGGCGATCGGGATCAGCGGAATCAGCGCGACGACGATGCCCACCCCGAGCGCGATCAACGGCTGCAGCCCGGCGAGCAATGCCCCCACGCCTGCGATAAAGCCGATGACCTGCGCAATCAACAGATTCTGCAGCGAGATTCGGCCAAGGAGCGGCCGTGGTCCCGCCCCGGCAGGTTCCGCCATCGTCGTCCCCCAAGTACCCGGTGTCGGCCGTTTAGTAGTGGCCGAGCTGAACAAGAGTCCTCGGGAACTGTACTGTGTTGCGCGAACGTGAGCACTGTTCGGGGGAGGAATAATGCCTTCAAAACCCACCACTCGGTGGCAGGTCAGCGGCTACCGCTTTCTGGTTCGCCGGATGGAGCACGCCCTGGTCCGCCGGGACGTGCGGATGCTGCACGACCCGATGCGCTCGCAGTCGCGGGCCTACGCGGCCGGGCTGGTTTTGGCGATCGTCGTGTTGGCCGGCTGCGGTGTACTCGCACTGCTGCGCCCGCAGGGAAAGATCGACAACGCCAAGATCCTGATCGCGAAGGAATCCGGCGGCGTCTACGTGCAGATCGACAACGTCGTATATCCCACCCTCAACCTTGCTTCAGCCCGCTTGGCCGCTGACGACTCGTCCAAGCCGACGGTCGTCAAGGACTCCGAGCTCGGTAACAAGCCGCGTGGCCAGCTGATCGGCATCCCCGGTGCGCCGAGTTCGCTGATCTTCGACAAGGCGGGCAAGGGACGGAGCTGGACCGTCTGTGATTCGTTGAAGACGGATGGCAGCGATGATCGCACCACCTCGGTATTGATCGGCGACCTCGATCTCAGCGACAAAGCGTCGGCCATGGGCCGCGACCAAGGCCTGCTGGTGAAGGGCAAAGACGCGACCTACCTGGTGTGGAACAACACGCGGGCGCGCGTCGACATGAACGACCCGTCGGTCACCGTTCCGTTGAAGATCCGAGGCGCGACCCCGCGGCCGATCAGCGAAGGGCTGCTGAACTCCATCCCCGAGGTGAATCAGATCATGCCGCCGAAGATCGACGATCCAGGCGGGACGCCCAGCTACTCGATCAACAATCTGAAGATCGGCACGGTGGTTCAGATTGCCGGCAAGGCCGATCAGAACTCCGTGATCCTGCGCGACGGCCTGCAGCCGATCAGCCCGCTGACCGCCGCGATCATCCGCAGTTCGCAGCCGAGCGCGGACCACGGTACGGCCATCGGCGACTTCGAGGCGGCCCGCGCGCAGCCGTCCAGGGCGTTGAAAGTGGACAGCTACCCGGACGTCGCGCCCACCATCATCCAAACCAGCTCTCGACCGGTGAGCTGCTTGTCATGGAAGCCGATCACCGGCGCGGCGGGCAACACCGACGTCGCCGTGCGTGCCGAATTGGCCGTGATCGACGCCAGCGATCTGCCGATGCCGAGCAGCGCCAAGCTGGTCCCGCTCGCGCAGGCCGACGGCAAGGGCGACAACGTCGACTCGGTGTACTTCAAGCCGGGTTCGGGCGCCTTCGTCCAAACCACCGGCATCGAACCGGACAGCCGCCGCAAGGACAGCCTGTTCTACATCTCCGACACCGGCGTGCGCTTCGGCATCAAGAACAAGGATGCGGCGAAAGCGCTCGGTATGGACACCGAGGGCGGCGTGACGCCAGAGCCCGCACCATGGCCGATCGTCGGTCTACTCGCCGGCGGACCGACCATGGGCCGCGAGGAAGCCATGGTCGCCCACGACGGCGTCGCCCCTGATCAGAGTCCGGCCAAGCAGCCGATCGCGTCGGCGAAGTAGTCGACTAGATGTACTGACCGGAGACGTTAATTGAGAGCAGGGCGTTCCCATCGGCGGTCACGAGGCTGGGGTTGAGTGTCTTTCAGCCAGGTCTCTGGCGAGCTGAGTGATGCGTTTGCGGGCTGTCTCCGGGGTGAGTATCTCGATGTGGTCGCCGAATTGGAGGAGCTGACGCACTGACTCGATGTCGGGGTAGCGGACGACGACGGTGCACCAGCCGTTTTCCGCGTCGGAGACATCGTGAATGCGGGTGCCGAGGATGCGCCTCGCCAGGTCGAGGCCATTTTTTGGTAGGCGGAAGGTCACGCTCACGCGACCTTGCCCCTCGGTGCGTTCCTTCAACGCGGCCCATCTGGTGGGGAGGGTTTCGTCTGGTCGGAGAGCAGCTGGCGCGTCGAGTTGTTCGTAGGCCGAGAGTCGTTCCAGAGCGAACAGCCGACTGGTCCCCTGGTCGTCGGCGATGAGATACCAGCGGCCTGATTTCGCCACGATCCCGTACGGGTCGACCACTCGCGTTGAGGCCTGTTTCTCGGCGCTGCGCCGGTATTGGATTCGCAGCTGTCGTCGGTGTCGCAGGGCCGAGGCCAGATCCGATACGTCGACCGCTGCCTCTGAGTCAGCAAACCACGCGGTGCTGTCCACCAGCACCAGGTCCGCCAGTCGCAGCGGGCTCGGGGACTCAGGTGCTGCGGCCTGGCGGGCGGCGATCTTGCGCGCGGCCGACTCCCGCACCGCGGACAGGCCCATGCGCTCGAGTTGCGTGCTGTCCAAACCAGCCACGGAGAGGGCCTCCAGCTCTGGTGGTTCCAGATGGGATGCGTTGAGCCGTGCACCGGGGAGCAGGACGATCCCACCGTTGCGCCCGCGTTCGGCATAAACAGGCACACCTGCTGTCGAGAGCGCCTCGACATCCCGCAGCACAGTCCGCCGAGACACTTCCAGACGCTCGGCGAGCTCGGTGGTGGTGATGCGCTGACGGGTCTGCAGGAGCAGCAAGAGGTGCAACAGCCTCGAAGCCTTCATGCTGACCAATGTTTGCAGAAAAGGTGACAGGTTCTGTCGCGATGAGGCGATCAGCTGAAGCGGTACCGAGAAATCATCGAGTTGAGGAGCGCTCTATGCCCGCACCGAACCTGTTCCTGATCGGCGTCCGCGATGCCAAGGCCGCTACCACCTTCTACAGCGACTTGTTCGAGATCGAACCGACCTTCATCAGTCCCCACTACGTTGCTTTTGAGGTTGCCCCTGGTGTCCTGTTCGCGCTGTGGACGGGCTACAGCGAGCACGCGGTCCCGAGCACCCCTCGCACGAGCGAGGTTGGACTCATGGTGCCGGGACCACCATCCGCAGTTGACGAGATCTTCACGAGTTGGGTCTCGAAGGGAGTCCATGTCGTGGAGAAGCCGCACGACGCTGTCTTCGGCCGCACATTCGTGATTACGGACCCCGACGGCAACCTCATCCGGGTCTCCCCGGTGGACTGACCTGCACGCCCCCTACCCACCAAGTTCGTTCTCGAAGGGCCGACCACACACGATGGTCGGCCCTTCATCCTGTCCAGGAGCGCAGAAATGTCACATCCGAACGCCGTCCTCACCCCGCGCCACCGTATGAAAGTCGCTCGACTCGTCGTTGACGACGGCTGGCCAATCAGCGAAGTCGCGGCCCGATTCCAGGTGTCCTGGCCGACCGTGAAGAGGTGGGTCGACCGCTACCTTGCAGGCGAGTCCACGCAGGACCGATCCTCACGGCCGCGGAGGACTCCGACCAAGACACCCAAGACCGTGACGAAGAGGTGCGTCAGCCTGCGACTGCGTCTGCGAGAAGGGCCGGTCCAGCTCGCCGCGAGACTCGACATCGCCCCGTCGACAGTGCACCGAATCCTGCGATCAGCGCGACTGAACCGACTTGCCTACGTCGATCGCGCGACTGGTGAACCCGTCCGGCGGTATGAGCACGACCACCCGGGATCGCTTGTGCACGTGGACGTGAAGAAGCTCGGGAATATCCCCGATGGCGGCGGCTGGCGCTACGTCGGTCGCCGTCAAGGCGAGAAGCACCGCGTCGCGACACCGGGTACGTCACGCAACGCCTATGGTGGCCCGAAGCTCGGATACGCGTTTGTGCACACCGTCATCGACGACCACTCTCGCGTCGCCTACACCGAGGTTCACGATGACGAGACGGGTGTGACCGCAGTCGGCGTGCTGCACCGCGCGGTGGAGTGGTTCGCCGAGCGCGGCGTCACCATCGAGAGGGTGCTCTCGGACAATGGAGGCGCCTACCGGTCCTACTTGTGGCGCGACACGTGCGGCACCCCCTCGATCACGCCGAAGTTCACGCGCCCTTACCGTCCCCAGACCAACGGCAAGGTCGAGCGCTTCCACCGCACCATGGCCGACGGCTGGGCCTACGCCCGCTGCTACACCAGCGAGCAACAACGCCGAGACGCTCTGCTGCCGTGGCTGCACCACTACAACCAGCACCGTCCGCACACCGCTTGCGGCAACCAGCCGCCGTTCTCACGATTGATCAACGTCCCCGACCAGTACAACTAGAGGCGGTCCGCGCCAACGGAATTCGAGGTTTTCGCGGCGTCGTTCGCGTGTAGTGCGGCGATCTCGGCGCGCAACGCCCGAATCTCCTCGACCAGCACCGTGATCTCCCGATCGGTGCGGTCGGCGGACTCCTCGACGGTCTTCAGCTGATCGATCACCCAGCTGGTGGTGGTGCCGATGGCGAAGGAGATGATGCCGATGCCGAAGGTCATCAGCACCAGGGAGATCAACCTGCCCTCGACGGTGACCGGGTAGACGTCGCCGTAGCCGACCGTTGTGACAGAGACCGCCGACCACCACAGTGCGTCACCGAAATTCAGCACCTTGCTGCCCTCCACGCCGTACTCGGCGTCGAAAAAGGCCAGGCTGCACAGGAACAGGATCAGCACCGAGCTGGTGCCGACGAACACCGCCAGCCGGGTGCGGTGCGTCAACGTGTGCCGGTTCAACGTGCCGAGCACCAGCACCGCCGCCCGCACCAACCGCAGCGGCCGAAACGGCGGCACAATCACGATCAACAGCTCCACCGGATGCGTGCGCAGGAATTCCCAACGGCGAGTGGACAACCCGAGTCGCATCACGAAGTCGACCGCGAACAGCACCCAGATCACCACGTCCACCCGGCCGAGCCAGGCATCCAACTGTGGCGAGGCGCCGGTATCGAGCACGAACCACGCATAGACGCCGAGAAACAGCACCGCGAGCAGCACCATCGGCACCCCGGTGACCCGCTCCCACGCCTGCCTGCGACTCGGTCCCTTCGCGGCGGACATGCTGCTGACTGCTTGCTCTTGCTGCTCCATGGGAACTACCTGCGTCGGTTCGAATCGGGCACCCTGTGTACCGCGGTTTGCCGTGCAGACGCTACCTGCACCCCACCCGATATCCCGTCAGCTCGCATGAGTCGCCGAGCCGAGCCGAGTGCATTGGCGAAACCTCCGCTGTGCCGATCGGACCACAGAAATCCCCGAATCGATGGAACCGATCGCGATCTTGCTGCGTCATACCAAGTGTCAGAACAAGTTTCGGGTGGGAACGGCGTAGTCGGGAGCGCTCAGGCGCCCCGTTGCTGGGGTTCAGCCGAATCCGAGCGAGATAGTCGCACGGACAACTGAAGAGGGGAAGAATGAAGAACACGCTGAAAGCAATCGCCTCAACTTTCATCATTGCGGCGGCGTTGGGGGGAGTTGCGACGCTCAATAGTGGGTCGGCTCTAGCCGATGTAGATCCAAGCTTGAAATTTGACGTAAAGGACGACTGCTACCGATACGTCGACAGCCAGCCCGACGGTCGCTACTGGTTGTGCTCATACCACCCGGAGGATGGCACCTACTCTCCGTCTCCTATGACTCATGTAGCGGCCGGTTGATCTACCTCAGCCGGTGTGGAGTAGGTAGCCGACACGAATAGAGTAGGGCCTCAGCGAGTTTCGCTGAGGCCCTGCTGCTACATATCGTCGCCGGAGATGCCGAATCGGCGGCGGATCGGGAAGGACGCGAGCATGCCGAGGATCAGCAGGATGGCAACGGTGCCGCTGCCGATCAGGGCGATATTGCGGGCTCGGTTGTCCGGCGGTGGTGTGGGCGCGGGGACTGCGAGCTGCTTGCTGTTGGGACTGGTCGCTTGCTTCGGGGGCAGGGTGGGCGGGACCTCGTCGGTCAAGGCGGCGACCGGGTCGATCGCGCCGTAGCCGACGTAGGGATTCCACCCTTCGGCGGGTGCGTGCGCGGTGGCCTCGATGCGCTTGATCACCTCGAGTGCGCTCAGTTCGGGAAAGCGAGCGCGCACGAGTGCAACCACACCGGCGACGTACGGCGCAGCGAAGCTGGTGCCTTGTAGGGGTGTAACCCCCTGCTGTTCGTTCACGAATCCGGTGATGGTGCCGGTGCCGCGGGCATCAAGTGACACGATGTCCTCACCGGGTGCTGCCACGCCTAACCAGGGACCGGGCACGGTGAATTTCGATGGTTGCCCATTCTTGTCGACGGAACCCACGGCGAGGACATAATCATCGAAACGAGCAGGCGTGATGTTGGTGTTCAGGTTCTTCCATAGATCACCGCGCGGGTTGACGGGATCGACATCGGGGTTGCCTGCGTTGCAAGCCTTCTCCTTGTTGCCCGCAGCCACCACGACAACGGCATTGTGCTCGAGGGTGGCGTATCGGAGGGCGGCGCCTAGCGCTCCGTCGTCGAGGTTATGGGAACGTTCCGCGCATAAGACGAGTGAGATATTGATTACCGTCGCACCTCGGTCCGCAGCGCGCCGCACTGCGGACGCGAGCGTATATATTGGGCCGTACCCGTCCGGCCCGTCCTCGGGTCGCTGTTCGCCTGTCCGGCCCGCTTTCTGGAACAGTCCGCTGTTCTGTCGAATTGTCAGGATCCGTGCGTCGGGCGCTACACCGGAAAAGCCTTGACCCGCAACGGGTTTTGCGCCAATGATGCCTGCGACGACGGTGCCGTGTGCGTCGCAGTCGCTGGTACCGTCACCGCCTTCGGCTACATAGTCGCCACCAGCGTCGAGGTCGGGTAGGCGCGGGTGGCGCGCGACGCCGGTATCGATGACCGCGACGAGTTGTCCTGCGCCCTGGGAGAACTTCTGGGCAGTGTCCAGATTGAGGGCCAACTGCGGTATCGGAGTGGTAGGGCCTGCCCCGCCTTGCTGGGTACTTACGCACGGGGCGTTGGACTTCTGCTCGGTCTTGTCCGGCGGTGCGGCGGGGTCGCCTGCTGGCAGCAACGTCGGGTCCACCGGTGGCGGCCGATCCGCGTACGCCACACCCTGACTCGCGCCCAACCCGAACGACATGCTCAGTGCGAGCACCGTCGCTGCCGCGCCGGTGCGCAGGATCCGGTTCACAGCCCGCGGACGAGGGAGTAGAGGCCGGCTACCCAGAAGACGAGGGGGAGGACGGCGGCGACGAAGGCGTATTCGAGGAGTTCGACGCCGCGGCGCATGGGCGGGGTGGCGGATTGGTTGGGGATGATGATGCCGAGGATGAGGGCGGCGATCAGGATGACCATCGCGGCGCCGAAGACCGCGAGGGGTTGTTCCATCTCGAAACCGGCTCCTACCAACATGATCAGCACGATGCCCGCGCCGCCCGCGATGAGGACGACGGCTTGTTCGGCGCCCGCGTAGGTGCGGCTGCGGAACATCAGCACTGCGGCGCACACGATGGCCAGGCCGATGCCTTGCCAGTACGGGTTGTCGGCCATCGGGTCGGTGGCGGCTAGTGCGCCGACGACGGTGACCGCGGTGGTGGCGGCGACCAGGCCGGCCAGGTACATGCGGGCTCGTTCCGACTTCACCCGCAGTGCCTCCATGGTGGGCAGGGCGCGGTGATCGTCGGGGTCGTCCTCGGTCGGGTCGATCGGGGTGCCGGGCGAGGGGACCGGCGGCAGTGGCAGTTTGGCCAGCAGCATGGAGATCCGCGGTCCCATGGCGAGACCGGCCAGTCCGAGCGCCGCGGCACCCGCGCCGATCGCGCGTTCCGGCTGCGCGGTGAGCAGGCCGACCAGGGCGGCGGGTACCGCGTAGACCGCGAGGGTGGTGGCGCCGATGAACAGCGCGAGGCCGACGCCGCTGACTCGCCATGCCAATACCGCTGTCGCGCCGAGCAATACCGAGCCGAGCAGGAGGTTCGGCCAGCCGTAGTGGTCGGGTACGTAGAGCATGCCCGCGGTGAAGGCGGTCGGTAGCGCGCAGCCGCCGAGGACCAGTGCCGTCGAGGTGTCGCCGTACATGCGGCTGAGCACCATGGCCGCGACCACGAGCAGGATCGTCACGGCCAAGGCGACCGAACCGCTGACCCAGTAGGGCAGCGAACCGGTGGACAGCAGCAGACCGAGACAGCCGACGAGCATGGTGAGCGCCGCGAGCACCGAACCGGTGATCCGCGCGACCTTCGGGGTCCAGCTGCGGTAATGGTCGGTGTCGGCGATCGCGACGTTGTACATGATGTCGTCGAACAGCGGCGTCGGCGCGGTGTGCGAGGCGCTTTCCAGCATGAGCAGCTCGCCGTCGCGGACACCGTGCTCGCCGAGGCTGAGCGAATTGGAGAAGGGCGGATGACCGATCCGCGCCAGCACCCACTCGGCCGGCTCGAAGCGCTCGCCCTCGTTGTCGAAGTCATTGGAACGGCTGTGCTGTGCGACCATGTCGACGACGCTCGGAATCACCAGCGCGACAGGCACGTCGACCGGGATCGCCATATCCACCTGGGTGTGCTTGGCGAGGATGGTCACCCGGGCAAGATCCGGTGCGCGCACGATGCCGTGCGAGGAGTTTTCATCGATGTGGTCAAGTCGCGCGTGCGTCAAGCTTCCCCCAACTCGTCTTCTACCTCGTATTTTCGCAAACCCGAGACCCTACGTCGAGTTTGCGAACCCACGGTTCGGGCAGCAGAATGCTGGTCGAACTGTACGACATGTCGGCGACGGCCTCTACACTGAGCCGGAATCACAGCAGTCGAGGAGGGGGATTCTCGCACCATGAGGGAACCGAGCGCCGGCGAGGTGCAGGAATGAGTACCGTCCGGTTCCAGCGCAGGGCGCGCCGAGAGATGCCGCGTTCGCCTGGTGGCGAGGTCACTTTGCAGCCGCCGCCCGAGATCCCTCGGGTAACCCCCGGCAGCCTGCTGATGAAGCTGATGCCGGTCGTGATGATCGTCGGCATGGTCGGCATGATGGCGCTGATGTTCACCCAGGGCGGTGGCATCGGGTCGAATCCGATGAGCATGATGTTCCCGCTCATGATGATGTTCTCGATGGTCGGCATGTTCGCGGGCCAGGGCGGCGGCAAGGGCGCCAAGGCCGCCGAGGCGAACGAGGACCGCAAGGACTATCTGCGCTATCTGGACCAGGTGCGCCGCGACGTCGACACCACGGCCACCCAGCAGCGCGCCTCGGTCGAGTGGAGCCATCCCGAGCCCACCCTGATCTGGATGCTCGCGGGCACCAGCCGCATGTGGGAGCGCCGGGCCGGCGACAAGGATTTCTGCCACGCCCGCATCGGCGTCGGCGGTCAACGGCTGGCGACCCGCCTGGTCGCGCCGGAGACCGGACCGGTCGAAGAGCTCGAGCCGATCGCGGCCGTCTCGCTGCGCCGCTTCGTGCGCGCGCACTCGACCGTGCCCGACCTGCCGACCGCGATCGCGGTCAAGGGCTTCGCGACCATCGCGCTGGACGGCGATCGCGTCGAGGCCAGGGACATGACCCGCGCGATGCTGTTGCAGCTCAGCATGTTCCAGGCGCCGGACCAGGTGCTGTTCGCGGTGGTCTGCGGTCCGGACACCGCGCGCGAATGGGAGTGGACCAAGTGGCTCCCGCACACCCAGCATCCCGACGCGCAGGACGGCATCGGCACCCAGCGCATGTTCTACGGCTCGATCCGGGAAGCCATGGCCGGCCTGCAGCCGCTGCTCGGCAACCGGGTCCGGTACTCGCGTAACCAGCCTGCCAACGCGAACATGGTGCACATCGTGATCATCGTCGACGGCGGCCTGCTGGAGGCCGAGGATGATCAGCTGCGCGAATCGGGCTACGAGGGTGTCACCATCATCGACCTGTGCGGCTACGCGCCGCGGTTGGCGGTGTCGCGCGGCATCAAGATGATCGTGGAGAACGGCGAGTGCGTCGGCCGCGGCGCGACCGGCAACCAGGAGCGCTTCGCGCTGATCGACCGGATCAGCCCGCAGCAGGCGCAGCAGGTGGCCCGCAGGCTCGCGCCGTACCGCGCGGCGACCCAGCGCAGCAGCGACGTGGAAACCGATGACTCCGAGGTGATTTCGACGTGGAGTCAGCTGATGGGCCTCGGCGACATCGGCATGTTCAACCCCGAACACGCGTGGCGCCCGCGCTACGGCCGGGAGCGGCTGCGGGTGGCCTTCGGCGTCGGCGCCGACGGCCTGCCCGTCGAACTCGACATCAAGGAAGCCGCCGAGAACGGCATGGGCCCGCACGGCCTGTGCATCGGCGCGACCGGTTCCGGTAAGTCGGAGTTCCTGCGCACGCTGGTGCTCAGCCTGCTCGCCACGCACTCGCCGGACCAGCTCAACCTGGTGCTCGTCGACTTCAAGGGTGGTGCGACGTTCCTCGGGTTGGACAGCGTCCCGCACGTCGCGGCCGTCATCACCAACCTGGAAGAAGAAGCCGACCTCGTCGACCGTATGAAGGACGCGCTGGCCGGTGAGATGAACCGCCGCCAGGAAGTACTGCGTGCCGCGGGCAACTTCGCCAACGTCTCCGAATACGAGAAGGCCCGCGCGGCGGGCGCCGACCTCGATCCGCTGCCCGCGCTGTTCGTGGTGCTCGACGAGTTCTCCGAACTGCTCACCCAGCACCCGGATTTCGCGGAACTGTTCGTGATGATCGGTCGGCTCGGCCGCTCGCTGCACGTGCACCTGCTGCTCGCCTCGCAGCGCCTCGAAGAGGGCAAGCTGAAGGGCCTGGAGAGCCACCTGTCCTACCGGATCGGCTTGAAGACCTTCTCCGCCAACGAATCCCGCCAGGTGCTCGGCGTGCCCGACGCCTACAACCTGCCGAACAACCCCGGTGGCGGCTACCTGAAGTCGGACTCCGGCGAGATCGTCCGATTCCAGGCCTCCTACGTTTCCGGCGCGTACGTCGGCGGCGGCTCGCAGCGCGATATCACCGTCGCCACCCAATCCGGCGACATCGACATCAAGGCGCGGCCGTTCACCGCCACGCACGTGGATTTCCGGGCGATCGACCGGGTCCCGCTGCCCGCCGAGCCGACCGAGAGCGAGCAGCAGGGCGACGACGGCGAACAGGTCTCCAACGTGCACATGCTGGTCTCGCGGATCAACGGCCACGGCCGTCCCGCGCACGAGATCTGGCTGCCGCCGCTGGACGAGGCGCCGACGCTCGACCAGCTCATCCCGCGCTCCATCCTCACCGGCGAATACGCCGCGGTGGCCACGCTGCGTGCGCCGATCGGCATCGTCGACCGGCCGTACGACCAGCGGCGTGACCCGATGGTCGTCGACCTGTCCGGTGCTCGCGGCAACGTCGCCGTCGTCGGCGGCCCGCAGTCCGGCAAGTCGACGGCGCTGCGCACGCTGATCATGGCGATGTCGCTCACCCACACCGCCGAGCAGGTGCAGTTCTACTGCCTCGACTTCGGTGGTGGCACGCTGATGAGCCTGCAGGGTCTGCCGCATGTCGGTTCTGTCGCAAGCCGATTGGACGGCGACCAGGTCCGGCGGACCGTCGCCGAAATGACCACCATCGTGCGTACCCGCGAGGCCAGGTTCCGGCAGCTCGGCATCGAGTCGATGACCGAGTTCCGCAGGCTGCGCGCCATGGATCCGGCCAGCAGCCCGGCCGCGACCGGCGCGCACGAGGATCCGTTCGGCGATGTGTTTTTGGTGATCGACGGCTTCGGCTCCATCCGCCAGGACTTCGAGCTGCTCGAACAGACGATCATGAACCTGGCCGTGCAGGGTCTGTCGTATGGCGTGCACATCGTCATCGCGCTGGCAGGCTGGCGGGAGGCGCGGCCCGCGCTGAAGGATCAGATCGCCACCAGAATCGAACTGCGCCTTGGTGATCCGATGGATTCCGACCTCGGTCGCAAGTTCGCCTCGATGGTTCCGCAGGCCCGCCCAGGCCGCGGTATGACGCCGGACACCTTGCACATGCTGACCGGTCTGCCGCGCATCGATGGCAGTTCGGACCCGAGCGATATCGGCCAGGCTGTCGGCGAAGCGGTCGCGACCATCGCCCGGTTGACCCCGGGCCGCCCAGCCCCGCCGGTGCGCATGCTGCCCGAGGAACTGCCGCGCGAGCAGATGCTCTACCTGGCCGGGAACTGGCCATCGCAGCTCGACCATTCGGTGAAGTGCATGCGATTCCCACTCGGTATCAACGAAGCCGAGTTGGCCCCGGTCTACCTGGACTTCAACGTGACCCCGCACTGCATCATCATCGGCGACACCGAGTCCGGCAAGACAACGCTGTTGCGCTCCATCGTCGAGAGCATCTGTGCGTCGAACACCCCGGACCAAGCGCGGATCATCATGGGCGACTATCGGCGTTCCATGCTCGGCATCGTGCCGGAGGGCTACCTTGCCGGATATGGTTCGACCGCGCCCCAGTTCACCCAGAACATGGTCGATCTCGCCGCGTATGTCGAGAATCGGTCGCCGGCCCCGGATGTGACGCCGCAGCAGTTGAAGGAACGCTCATGGTGGAGCGGACCCGAGCTTTACGTCATCATCGACGACTACGACCTGGTGGCCACGTCCAGTGGTAACCCGGTTCAGGCGTTGCTGGAGCAGCTGGCGCACGCCCGTGATCTCGGCTTCCATCTGATCATCGCCCGGCGCTCGGGTGGTGCGGGCCGCGCGATGTTCGAGGCCACGCTGGCCAGGATGAAGGACCTCACCGCGGCCGGTCTGATCATGAGTTGTAGCCGGGACGAGGGTGTGCTGATGGGTACGACGCGGCCGAGCCTGCTGCCGCCAGGGCGCGGAACCTATGTCGCGAAGAACTTCGAGGGTCTGATTCAGACGGCCTGGATGCCGCCGACAACCTGATGTCCACCGTCGAGCTCGTGGTCACCGACACACGCGTCTGGGCGCGTGGCGCGACGACGCACTGGGACCTGGCGCCCTCGATCGTGTTGGGCAGCAACGGGTTCGACCTGGTGGTGGGTGAGTCGCTGACGCCGCCGACCCAGGTGAGTTCCGCGGTGCAATACGTGCCTGCCGAGGCAGTCGCGTTGCTGCCCCGCGTCCCGTCTGTCGTCGACGCGCTGACCGCCGTGTTCGCCGCCGTGCTGGAGAACCTGCGGGTCGCCGCGCCGTGCGAGCGGATCACCTTGATCTGTCCGACCGAATGGGGCGCGTCGCGTCGCTCCGTGCTCGACCAGGCGGCGCGTCGCTTCACGGCGGATGTCGTGTTCGAGGAGCTCGCGGTGCGGGCCGTTGCGGCGGACGAGGGCACCAGCCATAGTCGTCGCACGCTGGTGCTGGAGTTCGGCGCCCTCACCACCACGGCAACCGCGGTTATCCGCAGCCATCAGGGTGTGCACATCGAATCCTGTGAGCACGCGCCAACTCTGGCCCTCGCCGAGGTACTTCCGGAATCGCGCGGCTTCACCGCACTGTGCGCGTTGATCGATCGGCTCCTCGACGGCCAGCCCGCTGATCTCGCACAAACCGTGGGTGTCACCGATGTCGGGAAGCTCGAGCTCCTCCGTACGGCCGTTCAGCAGCGGTGCGGGCCGGGTGTCGGGCTGCGAGCACTCACCGGGCCCGAACTCATCCGCGGCCATCAGACTGAACCGATCCAGCAGGCTGAATTGCCGTCCGCGCTGCCACAGACCGAGTGGATGCAGCCGCTGCGCGAACGGGCCGCCGCGCAGCGGCCTCGCCGTAGCGGTCTCGGATATGTGGGTGCCGCCATTGCCGCGGTGGTTGTGGTTGCCGCCGTCATCGTCGGTGGGGTTGTGTTGCTGAACCGACCTGACGACAACCCGACCGCCGCGCCGGGCACCACCTCGCCGCCGAGCAGTGAATCGGCACCGAGCAGCACCGCCTCCGTACCCACCGCCACGGCCGGGCCGGAAACGTATGGGCGCATTCGCTTTCAGGCCCCGGATGGCTGGCACATCGCGTCGACGCCTGATGCCAACGGCAAATCCCGAGTGGATCTGTCCCCGGACGACGGGGCTCGCTTACGCGTCACTGTGACGCAAACCCCGGTCGCACCGGGCGCGAGCTATGAGCAGGTCGCGGCGAAGCTGGAGACCCAGATGAACCAGCGCCCGGCCGGTGTGATGTCCGATCTGAAGCGTGACGTCGTCTACGGCGGCCGTTCCACCCTTGCCTACACTGAACGTCCTGGTGACGGCTCAACGGTTCGCTGGCATGTGCTGCTGGAGTACGGGATTCAGGTCAGTGTTGGCTGCCAATATGCCGACAACGACTGGCAGTCTTTATCGACTACGTGCGAGAATTTCGGCAGTTCGGTCCGCGTGATTCAGTAGTGCAAGCCTTGCTCGATCCCGGTAAAAGGCTTGCGGTACAACCCTATTGAGTTCGCGATTCGTTTGTGTGCGAATGGACTACGGCCGATTCGACGGATAGCTACGGTGGTTCACGCCGTCACGAAGTTTTACCTGGTAGCGAAGGTGGCCCATCCGGGCGTAGCTGGCCGTACGACACGAGATACGCGCGGTACGCCAGACTTTGCCAACCGCGCTCGGTCGGGTGCAGCGCCCGACCGCTGGTGGTCGGATCCTTCGGCCATAGCTCCCGGGTGTGGATCTGGATGTCGTCCTGCAGGATTCGGGCCAACGCCATCGCGAACTCCTCGGCGGACGTGCTCCCCGGTTCGCCAGGGTCGAGTGCCGCCCAAGAGCCCACCGTGGGAACGCTAAGGCCGACCAGGGAATTCGGCGCGGGACGTCCTGTTCGTTCCCTGAACGTAAGCCATTCTTCCGTGACGTCAGAAGTGACCTGCGCGGAAAAACCCAGCGAATTCTCGATGTCGGAGGCAAGCAGCCGCGCGCCGCGGGCCGCTTCGCCTTTATCCATAACCTTTGTGCCTAGTCAAGATATGGAGCCGTTGACGCTGCTGCAACGCGGGTTCTCGCACGATCGGACCGCACATAATTCGGGCCCCCGGCAAGTTGCTTGCCGGGGGCCCGAATTGGCCGAGACAGGATCTCAGAAAAGACCAGCGAGGCTGGTGTCGGTGGTCTGCAGATCCGAGTTGCCGGTGCTGACGGCCCGGCCAGCAGTCTCCAGCGTGGTGTTCAGCTGGCTGACGTTGGTGTTCCACTGCGACTGGAGCGAGGCGAACGCGTCGTTGGCGTCACCCTTCCAGTTGTTGGTCACGAAGTCGGTGACCTGCTTGTGGAAGTCCTCGAGCATGCTCGAGATGTTCTTCGCTTCGGACACGATCGACTGGGCACCAGCCTCAACCGAGCCGAAGTTGGAGGCGATTGTGTTGGGATCACTCATTGTCGTCTTCTCCTTCAGTATCTGGTGGTTCGGCGATCAGGGAAGCGTCAGGCTGGAAGCCTGCTGCTTCACCTGCTGGGCGAACTGCTCGTCCTGGGCCGCGAAGGCCTGTCCGGCCTTGGTGAGCTTGTCGGCAGTCTGGTCCAGGGCGTCGTTCAGCTTCCGCGCCTGTTCGAAGTAAGAGTTCATGAGGTTGTTGAACGCTTCCTTGGCCTGGCCTGACCAGGTAGCGACCGTGTCCTCTTTCCTCCCGGCCAGCAACTTGACCGCCGTCTCGAGGTCGCGGTGACGATCCCTGCAGTTGTTCGCGAAATCCCGGATGACGTCCTGATTCGCGCTAAGCTGTCCTGCCATTTCGGCTCCTTCTCGGTTTCCCGTCTCGGCCAACGGCAGAAGCCCCCAGTTGGCCTGTACATCTGATTGGACGCTCGATAGGTCTGATCGGTTCCATCCGACTCGAGAAATTTTGGATCTCCCCCTACGGAGATCAGACCCCAGTGTCCTTTGCCGTGCTCGTCCATAGTGTCGGGGCCGCGTATGGGCCGCTCGACAGGTCACGGACGTGGTCATCTTGGCATGTCTGCAACGCCAGCGCTCGGCTCCCCTCCTTCCCCCTGCTCGCTGATGTCTTGATTGGCGAGTGGGCTGGCTGGCTTGTACCTTACCCAACCACTATCGCTCTCGCTACAGCAGATCGTGGGTATATCGGCAGGAAAACGTCAGGGCTGGGTGGGTGCCGGGTGCTACTGGCTGTTGGCAAGCAGTGCGTACTGCGCAGCGGCACGTTGCTGTGTGTCCAACAGCTGAGTGCTCCAGACGTAACCGACGTAGTTGCGGTATCGCACGGCGCACACGAAGTCTTTGACGTATCTGTCAGTAGGAATCTCAGCGCATTTGCTGTCCGGAACGTTCGACGGTGCCTGGCCGGGATCCGGTGCGTCGAGAATTTTCGACCACAGCGATCGGGCCGAGTCGCCATCCCGTGTCCGGAACAGAAGGCCGCCGTTCAAGGTCCGGCCAGTTCCCTTACCGAAGCTCTGCGCGATCCCTCTGGTGTAAGTGTTTGTCGACGCGATATAGGCCGACGAGACGGCGACACGTTCGGCATCGGCGTACAGGTCTTTTGCCGCCATGCGGTCGGTCTGGAAGTGCAGGAGTCCCTGCGCTTCGTATGTCGCAAGCATGCTGACATCGGGTACGCCGAGCTTGTCCGGATTGAGTACGCGGCGGAGCATGCCATCCGGGTCGTTATCCAATCGCAGTACCTGTTCCGGCGACAATGGCGGGAGGGCGTCGAGCATCGGAAGCTGGGCTGAATAGATCTTCTCGACCAGAGCGGTCAGTTCGGCGCGGTCAGGCCGGGGCATACTTATGAAGGTATTTACAACATAGTTGCCGTGTGCGAGGGCTGAACCAATCGTCGGTGTTCCAGGGCGCCAATGAGAATGCGCCAGTGGATATTTCGTGAGCTGCACGCGTTCGTTCTGGTCCGGGGCCACCGCGAAATCGGTCTCGTCGAATTCGGCGGCTGCCCTGGCGGCAGACTCGTTGTCCGGGAACTGCATGACAGTCACGGTGGTGAGGGTCGAATCCGGGGGCAAGGCTACGGCGAGTTCCGGCTGGAAATCGCTACTGCCGGAGGCGAATCCGAACTGCATCTTGTTCCGGGCAGCGATCGGTACGGCCTGCTCTGCCAGGACGTTCTTGACGTCGTCGGGCTTGGTGATCTCCTGCACGCCGGTGCCGTAGCGCAGTTTGGCGTCGATATCGATGCCGATTACCACATGGTTCGCGAGGCGTGGGATGGCCAGCGCGGTCCCGCTGCGCACCGAGTGCTGGTAGTCGAAGTAGGAGTCCAGCGGCTCGGTCGAATATGGGCCGATGTCGAGGGTGCGGACGTCCATCTCACCGGGGCGCGGTGTTCCGGTGATCGGCGCACCGCACCCGGCGATGGCGAGCAGGACCAGGACGGTGGATACGTGTCGCAAACGCAGGTTGACCACGCGGCTCACTTCGCCTTCGTGAGAATTGCGTACTGTGCCGAGATCCGCTGGAGCACGTCGATCCGCTGATCTGACCACACCTCCGCAGCGTATCGGTCGTAGGACGCTACGCAATGAAACCTGGAGACGAGCGAATCCTTCGGGCGGTACTCGCGGCAGCGTGTATCGGGAAGATTCTTCGGCGAATCAATCCGGCGATACAGCTTGCTCGGCGCGCTGTGGCTGTCTCGAATAAGCTGCGCACCTTTCGCATTCTTCGCGCGATAGAGGAGCCCAGCGTTGTTCGCCATCCAATCGACCCCGGCTTCCTCGAACAACTTCTTGTCCCGCGCGGGATCAGCGCTCATATGCAGCGCGCCGGTGCGATCGTACAAACCGGGAGGGTTGTCCCAACCATCGTCGTTCGGTCGCGGAAGTGAGCGGCCGAGCATGCCGTCGTGATCCAGGGGTATATCTGTCAGCTTGTCCAGTGGAGTTGGGTGGAACTCGCCCAGTCGGGCGCCGGCCGCTTCGAGGCTCTTCTCCACAAGCGCGACCATGGCGGGTAGATCGGTGGTGCCGAGCACGACCTTGGCCGCATCCGTGATCGCCGTGTAGATGACGTACGGCCCGCTTGCCTGGAACGAGTAAAGCTCCTGCGTCCCGGGTTTCCAGTATGCGAGAGCGTCCGGATGCTTGCCGATGACGACCCGTTCGCTCAGCCCCTTCTTTGCGGCGACGGCCGGTGCGAGAGCTGCGGCGGCCCTAGTGGCGGCCTGCTGATCGGAGAACAACAGCACGGTGTTCGCGAGGGTGTTCGCGATCAACACATCCTTCTCGGAATACCCGAGGCTATAGAAACCCGCTGTGAACCCCGGTGCCAATTCTCGGAAGGTGTCAGCGGAAAGCGTGGGTGTATACAGGGTTTCGATGAACCCCATTGTCGCTGAGATGCCGGAAACCATCTGGACGGTGAACCGGGGTTCGATGTCCATCGGTAAGGGGACAAAGCTGGCGAGGCGCTGACCTTCGGTAACCCGCGCACGGTCGAATCCGGGTTTGCCGATCTCACGTGGTGCGGTCGCGTAGCTACCTACGTCGAGCTGGCTGATGTCGACGGCGGGCGGCGGCGGAGGGGCATCCGACCCACAGCCTGCGGTGCCCACCGACAGGACAGCCAGTCCGGCGGCCAGTGCTCTCAGCGGTCTCCGCATCGTTCCCTCCATTTGCCGACGAGCAGGAGGACGAGCCAACGAACAATGATCCCCCCGGGTGTGTACGCGCGCGCTGCCCAGTCTGCGCAGGCGACGTATCGCGGTCCGCAACATAACACCCGGAACCGCTGTCCCGCGACACTGCTCGGGCTACTTGACCCGCTTCTGCAATAGCGGGACCAACTTGTCGAGGAGGGTCTTTTCCGAGGTCGGAGTCCAGTTGCGGAATGCGGCCACGGCCTCTGGATCGTCCAGCGGGATAACGGTCGCCCGAGTACCCGCGACCTGGTAGGGCAGCCCGCGGAGCCCGCCGCTTCCGGCGTCTTCGTCGGTGCGAACCGCGAGGACGTAGCTGTCGGACGCTACCTCGAGCGGGTCGCCCGCATTCATCACTCGCGGCGACGATTCGCCACCCTGTGCCACGTAGTTCAAGTTGTAGACAAAGCCCAAGTCTTCGAGGAACTTCGACTGCGCGGTGCCGCCGAGGAAGATCGAGACTTGTTTGTTCGAACCGGTCGAATGTGGCACATCCACCACCGTGATGGTCTTGCCACGGAAGGCTGGATTGGTGGCGCGGGCCTGCTCGATCGACGGCAACGCACTCACGGCGGCCGTGGAGCTGGCCGCGGTGGTGGCGACGGCGGTGTTGGTGCCGGGTTTGTCGCTACCGCCGAGCCCCCAGATCCCGAGACCCGCTGCCAGCGTGACAACGACGACACCGGCACTCGCTCCGATGACCCATCGACGGCGCGAACCGGTGGGCGGGGCCAGTGTTTGAGGCCCCGAAAACGCAACGCGCGGATCGGTATTCGGCCGGGAATCGTAGGCCTGAACGGGATAGGTGGCCGAGGTGCTCATAGGGGCCGGGACATAGCCGGGAGAGAGGGCGCTCGCGGCCGCGTCAGTGAACTCGCGGCAGGTGTTGAAACGATCGGTCGGGTCCTTCGCCATCGCTTTGGCGAAGACATGATCGATGGCGGCAGGCAGGCGGGGATCGACGGCGGTGGCGAGCGGCGGCGGCTCGTGTAGGTGCCCCATCATGACCAGCGCGGGTTGCGTTGCCGGGTAAGGGTTTCGGCCGGTGAGCAGCTTGAAGAAGGCGCACGCCAGGCTGTAGATGTCGGCCCGGTGATCGAGGTGGCCGCCGACCAATTGCTCGGGCGGGGCATAGGCGATGGTGGCGACGAAGCTGCCGGTCTGGGTGAGCTCGGTGGTGTCGTCGTTGGACTTGGCGACGCCGAAATCTGTTAGCAGCACGCGTTCTTCGTCACCCTCGGTCGATGAGAGCAGGAAGTTGGCCGGCTTGACGTCACGGTGCAGCAAGCCTTTTCGGTGCGCGTAGTCGAGGCCTTTGCCAACCTCGGTGGTAATGCGCAGTGCGCGTAGCGGATTCATCGCCCGCTTGTCGCGGGCCAGCTCGGCGGCGGCGTCGGTGCCGTCGACGTACTGCATGGCGATCCACAGCTGACCGTCTTCTTCGCCCCGGTTGTAGACCGAGACGATGTTCGGATGGTCGAGGCCGGCGGCGAGATTGGCCTCGCGCTCGAAGCGGGTGCGGAACTCGTGGTCGTTGCTGAGTTCGCCGCTGAGCACCTTCAGCGCGTCCATGCGCGGCAGACTGGGATGTTTGGCCAGGTAAACGGTGCCCATGCCGCCCGCGCCGAGCACGCCCTGGACGCGGTACCCGCCCACGATGGTGCCGGGGCTTATCGCCATGATCCACAATCTCCTGAGTCGGTCCCCACGCGGCAGCATACTGGAACGCGCGGGGCGGGCCGGGTGCGTCGCATCAGCGGCTGTTCGCGAAAATCGCGTACTGCGCGGCGGCGCGTTGCTGCACGTCCAGCAATTGATCGCCGGTGACGAACCCCGCGAATTGGCGATACGCGACGATGCAGGTGAATCGCTTTATGTCGAAGTCCATGGCCGCGCGTTTGTTCTCGACGCACGCGGAATCCGGCACATTCGGTGGGGCATCGGCGTCGCGCGCTATCGGTGCGGGGGTGCGTCGTTCGGCGACAATCTTTTTCGCCGCAGCGGCGTCCGGCGTGCGGGCCACGATGGTGCCGTCGGACACCGCGAATCGATCCGCGTTCATCGCGCTGAACTGTTGTTTCGCGACACTCAGGTCGTCGGCGTACTGCACGATGCCGCGCAGACTGTAGAGCGCCTGACTGCCGATTGCCGGTCGTTCGGACTTGTTCGGATTCAAGGCGCGGCTCAGCAGATGGTCGGTGTCCCATGGCAAGTCGAACAGTTCTTCGTCGGTGAGCGGCTTCAGCTGGTCCAGCACGGGAAGTTGTGCGGCATAGGACTTTTCGGTGAGTTCAGTCAGCGCGCTGAGGTCCGGCTCGTTGGTGGATACCAGAAAGGCGACGACGTAGGACCCATGTGCGAGGGTAGCGCGCAAAAACGGTGTACCCGGACGCCAATGGGCGTGGGCGGTGGGGTAATTCGGCAGCGGTACCGGCTGGTTCTGCTCCCGGTTGGCGCCTAGATCCGCGTCATAGAACTGTGCGGCGGCCGCCGTGGCCCGCTCCGGATCGGGGAATTGCATCACCATTGTCGAGATCGTCGTCGCGTGCTGGGTCGTCTTGATCGGCCAAGCGGAGGGGACGATCGTCGTCTTCTGGTCGAAACCGGTTGTCTTGAAACCGAACAGCAATTTGTTCCGTTCGGCGATCGGCTTCATGTCGCCTTCGCTACCCAGTTCGCCGGGCAGCCCTCCGCGCGTTATCTCGAACGGCAGTTGGCCGTACTTCAGGTGCGGATCGATCTCGTAGGCGGGTAACACGAAGTCCGACAACCGCATTGCGGCGATGTGCGGCATGGTGACGAAATCGGGTTGATAGTCGTCATCGTGTGCATTGAGCGGCTCGGTGGGGTAGGACCCGGTATCGAGTTTGCGAATATCGACCTCGGCGGGCTGCGAGCTGCCTGCCACGGCGGAGCCGCACGCGGTAAGGCCCGCCGTCAGCAAAGCGGCGAAGGGCAGTACGACCGCGCGCCTCATTTGGTATTCACCAGCACCGTGTACTCGGCCGAGATCCGCTGTTGTGCGTCCAGCAATTGGTGCGACGCGGAGAACGCGGCGTACCGATCGTAGGAGACCGAGCAGTAGAAGCGGATCGCCATGGCCTCTCGTCCGATGTACTCGTGGCAGTCGGCGGCGGGCAGATTCGCCGGCGAATCGGAGCTTTTGAACCGTTTTGTCAGACCGCCCAAATCCTTCTGCAATGCCGAGGCCGCGGCTGCGTCGCGTGCTCGGTAGAGATCTACTCCGTTCGACGCGTACCTGTCGGCGCCTGCCTTTTCGATATCGGCCAGGGCGCCGGGCGGGTCATTGACGAAGTGCAGGGCGGTGCGGGCGTGGTACGCACCGGGCGGGTTGAGCCACGAGTCTTCCTTCGGCCGCGCGATAGTGCGGTTGAGCATGCCGTCGAGGTCGATCTGCAGGCCCATGAGTTTGTCCGGCGGGGTCGGACTGAACTTGGCGATGGACGGAACCACCGCGTCGAGGCTCTTCTGCACCAGCGCGAGCAGGGCGGGTAGGTCGACCTTTTCCAGATAGACCTTCAGGTAGTCATAGATCCAGGTATAGACGACGAATTTGCCGGTGGCATACCAGGATCCGATGGACTGCTGGGTTGGCTGCCAGTGCGCGTGTGCCGCAGGGTATTTCGGGATCGCCACGGTGGTATTACGATCGCTGGCCTCGTGATCGACGCGCTCCAGTGCCGCGGCCGCGGCCGTCGCCTTCTGCTCGTCCGGAAAGATCAGCACCGCGTTCATCAGATCGATGCCCCTGGAATCGGCCTCGGTACGGCCGTAACTCTGGAAGCCCGCGACGAAGTCCGGTGCGGCCTCGGCGAACCGGTCGACCGCCATGGTGTCGCGGAGCGCGAACTTCGGGTCGGTGAATACCGTCGCGACGAACTGATTGCTGTGCGCGAACCGGGGATCGATGTCCAGCGGCACGGGTACGAAATCGCCGAGCCGTTCCGCTTCGATTATCCGGGCTTGTTCGAGGCTTTTCACCGCGCCCAATTGACGCGGTTTCGTGTCGTAGTTGCCGACGTCGAGCTTGCTGAGATCAATAGACGTGGCCTGACTGTCCGTACGCTGCTCATTCGACCCGCAGCCACCGCAGGCTATCGCGAGTATTACCGCCATGACCAGGGCATACGCCGTCCAGCGCGGCATCGAGTTCGCGCGGATCTGCAACATCCCTCCCCTGCCAACTGTGGTTCCCGCGGAATCCTACGTCACCACCTGACGCGATACCCGCCCACAACGTTCAGGGTCCGGCTCACAGGCTGTTCGCCAGCAGCGCGTACTCCGCGGCAACTTTCTGCCGGACATCAGGTTCCTTGTCGCTGGTCACGACACCCACATAACGCTTGTACGAGACGTAGCACCGGAACTTGTATTCGCGATCGGGATTGCCTTTGCTATTGAGCTGCAGGCATTTCGCGCCCGGCACGTCCTTCGGTGCGCCGAGCGTGTCGTAGTGTGCGCCTTCGCTTTCCATCAGACCGTCGGCCAATATCTGGGCGGCGGCGGTGTCCCTGGTGCGCGCGACGTAGCTGTCGTCGGCGACGGCTTGGCGGTCGACGCCCGCCTCGTCGACCAGGCGCAGGTGCGCGGATTCGTCCTCGGCGCGGTGCACCATGTGGTGCGGGCCGAAGATGGCGAAGAGGGCGGCGTCGGGGGTGCGGTTCTTGCGGTCACTCACGGCGACGCGGGCGAGTAGTCCGTCCGGATCGACCTTCAGGTCCTTGATCTTCTCCTGCGGCGTGGCCTGGAACTTGTCCAGCTGGGCGACCTGCGCGCCGAGCGTCTTGTCGACCCAGCCCGTCAGGTCGGCGCTGTCGGCGCGCGGGCGCTGGATGAACAGGGAGATGACGAATTCCTTGTAGGCCATGAAGGTGCCGACGGTGGGAACGCCTGGGCGCCAATGGATGTAGGCGTCGGGGTACTTGGTCGACGGCAGTTTACGATTGTCCGGCGAGATGCTGATGTCGGCGTCTTCCAGCTCGCGGGCGGCGAGTTTGGCGATGGCCGGATCCGGGAAACGGAACAGGGCGGTGGTCACCGCGGTGGCGTCGGGGGCCGGGTTGGTCTGCCCGGCCGGGTCGGGCTGGTCGGCGCCGCTGGCGGCGTAGCCGGTGATCAGCTTGCGGTCGTCGAAGACCGGCTTGGAGGATTTGGCGACGAAATCGAGCGCCTGGTCGGCGTCGGCCACCACGGTGCTGCCCCGGCCGAATTTGAGCGACGGATCGATCTGCACGGTCGGGGCCACCGCGTCGGACATTCGCATGCCCTCTAGTAGCGCGGCCTTGTCGCCGGGGTCCTGGTTGTACTGGTGGCGGTCGACCGCGTAGATGCCGACCTCCAGTTGGCGCACGTCGACCTCGCCCGCGGTAGCGGTGCCCCGCACGCCGCCGCACCCGGTCAGCAGACCAGTCAATGCGATACACGACGCGGCAAGCGCGATTCGCGATGTCCGAACCATGACGGGTCCTCGTTTCTTCACGTGCTGCCACTGAAGTTACCGGACGGACGCCTGGGAGGAGGGTCGATAGTTGTGGGATTGCAATACCCTGGTTCGTGTGACGACGACCCCGGACCGCGTGCTCGGTACAGGCCGATACCTCTGATGGATCGGCAGGTCGAGGTCGTCGTCGGTGGTCACGCGGTGGTCCGCGTCGCCGGGGCGGTCGTGGTCGTCGGGCATCGCGGCCTGGGCAGGTTGACGCAGGATTCGCCCGCCGTGCTCGCCCTGGAATCGTTGGCCGAGTTGGTGCGTGCGGCGACCGAGCACGAGCCCAAGGGCCCGGGCGCGTTGATCGCACGCCAGGCCACCCGGTGGCTGATGAAGGACGCCGAGCAGATCAGTCCGGGCGAGCCGATCGATTTCGGCATCCTGTCCACCGCGGAAAACGGTGGGGTGGCGATATTTCTGCACGGCGCGGTGACCGCGGTGCTGGCCGGCGACGGCACTGTCGAGCGTTATCGGGGCAGTGACGCGGCATTCACAGTGGACCGGGTGGCCGGGGTGCCCGCGCGGGCCGTCGCGTTGTTTGTCGACGACGCGAAGGGCCGCATCCCGGAACTGCCCGCGCAGCGCGGCATCGGCTGGCTGGTCGAGGGCATCGCGCAGGCGGGCGGCGCGATCATCTGGACCGACGAGGTGCGGACCAGGGCGCTGTCGGGAGTGCCGCGCGAAGGAACGCATCGGCGCGACGACGAGGAGCGGCTGCCGACCGCGCGTATCGACCAGGATCCGCCCACCCAGGGGCAGCGAGAAGCGCGGCCGCACACCGGAAGTCGGCCCTCGACCGACGCGCACGGGCCCGGGCAGGACCCGCATCACGCGCATACCGAGGTGCGCGGCACCAGCCCGGCGCCGCCGCCCGATCCGGAGCTGCAGCGGCGCTTGGAGGCGACGGCGAAGGCCACCGCGCTCACCGTCAAGGTGATGGGATTCAAGTGCGCCAGAGCGCATCCCAGCGATCCGCGCGCGGCGTTCTGCACGGTGTGCGGCATGCCGGTAGACCAGACCCAGGCGCTGATCGAGGTGATTCGCCCGCCGCTCGGCATGCTGATCCTCGACGACGGCATGACCTACGTGCTCGCCGCCGACGCCGTGATCGGCCGCGACCCAGAACATTCCGACGCCGCGCAGCGCGGCCTGGTCCCGCTGCGGGTGGACGACTCCTCCGGCGGCATGTCCCGGGCCCACGCCGAGATCCACCTCTTGAATTGGGATGTCACCGTGGTGGATCGCGGGTCGACCAACGGCACCCGCACTCGGCTGCCCGGCTACCGCGACTGGATTCGCCTGGCGCCCAACCAATCCATGGTCCTGGTCCCTGGTGCCGAGGTGATGCTCGGCAACCGCGTGCTGCGCTTCGAACACACCGCGCCGCCACCCTTCGGCTAGCGGCAGTTCACGAATACCGTGACATGCAGGTCTTTTCGCCGTTGATCACGCCCGCCCGGAACGCGTCGACGCGGGCGAAGCCGCTGCGCACGGTGTTGCCCTGTACATCACTGGCGGCCAATCCGTCGGTGAGTAAGCCGGAGACCGCTTCGTCGAGATCGCCTGCGGCAAGGCCGATGTCGCCCTGTGCGACCGGGCGGTTCGGCGCCGCGAGCTTGCCGGTGATGACGCCGGACAGGCAGGCCGCGCGCAGCCCGGTCTTGGCGCCGATCAGGTCTTGGCCGTGATTCTTCTGCACCGCGAGGGTGTAGCGGGAAATGAAGACGATGTAGCCGTTGTAGTCACCGGTTACCTTCAACGGCAGCGGATCGTCGACATCCCAGTTCGAGGTGCCGCGCTGGGCGAGGGAGGGGATGTCGGTGCCGATGGTGTTGGTATCCGGGCAGTAGCTGACCGGTTCGGTGGCGACGCCGTTGGGGCAGTTGATCTTCGCGCCGGAGTAGTTGTAGGTCGGCGAGGGCTTGGTCGGCAGCAGCGCGCCGAGTGCCTTGCTGAGCTCGACCAGAGTGTCCTTGTTGATCTCGTATTCGCCGCGGCCGGTGTCGTCTCGGAAATCCTTCGGAAGAGAGCCGCGCCGCTGATTGATCTCGTCCATGTCGATGCGCTTGCAGCCCTTGGCGCCGTCGGTGAATCCGATCTGCACGGCGGTGACGCGTTCGAAGGCCGAGCCATGCACGCTCTCCGGGTCGCTGGGGTCGGAGTCGCGGATGGCCACGGTGGCGGCGAGCACGGAGTTGAGGCCGTCGGAGGTGTTGATGGTGAAGTGTTTGGACTTGCCCTCGGCGACCGAGCGCATGAACGCGCCCGCGAAGCAGTCGGCCTGCTGTTCCTTCACGATCACCGGATCTTTGGCGCCGACGAGCCTGGCCATGGTCTGCACCGCGTGCCCGTATTCGTGCGCGAGCACCATGACCACCGCCATCTTGCCGAAGGTGTCGATCATCGCGGGCAGCAGCACGGAGCGGTCCCAGCCGATGGAGTTGTCCAACCGGCAGTACGCGGCGTTCACCAGGTGAAAGGTGGTCTCCTTGCAGAATTCGCGGGCATCGCCGCGCGGCGACTTCGCGCTCCAGGACAGCAGCGTGTCGACCGGCTTGAAATCGCCGCTCTGGAATTCCTTGCCGAATTCGGCGTGCCAGTAGCTCTGGATGTCGTCGACCGCGTTGAGGGCCAGGGTGTCTTCGGGGCTGCCGTCGCCATTGGTGGCCTTGAGCGAGCTGTCCGGCACACCTTCTCGCGGGCCGCTCGGACCGCTGGTGGTCGGCAGTCCTGCCACCTTGAACGGGTCGTCGTAAATGGAGACGGCACGGCCGTCCACCAGCCGGGTGCAGCCCGCGACCAGCACCACAACGATCAGCGCGGCGGTAATGATCGCCGTCGCACGGACTTTCGGCAAAGCTCCCCCTAAATCGGCCGGTATCACGTTCTCATCGGTCGCCGGATCGGGGCAAAAGGCGCGTCGGGGGCACCGCCGATGTCCGGGTGATGGAATAGTATCCGCTGCATGTCTTCACCGGGGGCGCAGACCATCACCGTGCGCCATGATGGAAACGAACGAGTCTTCGATTCGAGCCAGCAGGTCACCATGGGCCGTGCCCCGGAGGTGACGCTTTTCGTCGACAGCCCGCTGGTTTCGCGGGTACACGCGACGCTCGCTTGGCAGGGTAGCGCTTGGGTGCTGTCCGATAACGGAAGCACCAACGGCGTGTTCGTCGATGCCCGCAGACTCGCGCAACCGGTGTCTATCGATCGGCCGACGCAGGTGCGGCTCGGTGATGCGATCAGCGGCCCGCTACTCCATCTATTGCCCGCCAATCCGCAACCCCCGCAGCGCCCTTCGGTGCGGCCGCCGCAGTCGGGTCAGCAGCCGATGCCGGGCCAGCCGCAGTCGGGTCAGCGGCCGGCCCAGCAGTTCCAGCGCCCGGCCTATCAGCCGCCGCAGGACGCGCAGCCGCAGGTGAACGTCAATCTGACCACCCGCGCCGACACCTCGAACATGCCGCCGGTGCGGGCAAGGGCCTCGACCGCGGCGATCGCCAGGGCCGACCGCCTGCCCGCGGGTGGCCTGACGATCGGGCGCACCACCGACAACCAGATCGTCGTCAACGATCCGCTGGCCTCGCGCAAGCACGCGCGCCTGCTCGCCGCTTCCGACGGGCTGACCATCGAGGACCTCGGCTCGGCGAACGGCACCTTCGTCAACGGCCACCGCCAGCAGCAGGCGGTGCTGCGCGAGCGCGACATCATCACCATCGGCAACATCGACTTCGTCGTCCAGCAGGGCACTTTGGTGCTGCGGCAGAAGCCGGTGGCCGAGCAGGGGCTCGCGGTGCACGGGGTCGCGTTCACCGTCGAGGGCAACAAGCAGCTGCTGGTCGATGTGAATATGCAGGCCAGCCGGGGCACGCTGACCGCGCTCATCGGTCCGTCCGGCGCGGGCAAGTCGACGCTGTCCAGGTTGATCGCGGGCACCACCCGGCCGTCCGGCGGCGTGGTCACCTTCGAGGGCCGCAATCTGCACGCCGAGTACGAGGCGCTGCGCTCCCGGATCGGCATGGTGCCGCAGGACGATGTGCTGCACCGGCAGCTCACCGTGCGCCAGGCGCTCGGCTACGCGGCCGAGCTGCGGCTGCCGCCGGATAACAGCAGGGCCGACCGGCAACAGGTGATCGACGGTGTGCTGAAAGAGCTTTCGCTGACCGAGCACGCCGACACCAGGGTGGACCGGCTCTCCGGCGGTCAGCGCAAGCGCGCGTCGGTCGCGCTGGAACTGCTCACCGGCCCCTCGCTGCTGATCCTGGACGAGCCGACCTCGGGCCTCGACCCGGCGCTGGACCGGCAGGTGATGGTGATGCTGCGCGAGCTGGCCGACGCGGGCCGCGTGGTGATCGTGGTCACCCACTCCATCGCCCACCTGGACATGTGCGACCAGGTGCTGTTGCTGGCGCCCGGCGGCAAGACCGCGTACTGCGGCAACCCGGCCGGTGTCGGCGCCGCGCTCGGCACCACGGACTGGGCGGAGATCTTCGCCAACGTGGCCGCGAACCCGGATCAGGCGTTCGCCGCCTATCGATCCAGACAAGCGTTCGCGCCGCCGCCGCCGCCACCCCAGCAATACGGGTCCGCGGGCTCACCACCGCAATCCAGTGGCGGCAAACAGTTCTCGACGCTATCGCGCAGACAGATCAGACTGATCCTGGCTGACCGTGGCTATCTATCGTTCCTGGTGATCATGCCGTTCATCCTCGGCGCCCTATCGCTGGTGGTGCCCGGCAAGGACGGTTTCCAGCGGGGCGCGCTGAAGGCGTTGCCGGACGGCACCTTCGTGCCCACTGGCGGCGGCGAGACCCAGCAGTTGCTCGTCGTGCTGATCCTCGGTGCCTGCTTCATGGGATCCACGCTCACCGTGCGTGACCTGGTCGGCGAGCGCACCATCTTCCAGCGCGAACGCGCGGTCGGATTGCTGCCGTCGGCGTATCTGTCGGCGAAGATCGCGGTGTTCAGTTGCACCGCGCTGCTGCAGTCGGCGGTGCTGGTCGGCATCGTGCTCGCGGGCAAGAAACGGCCGGGCGAGGGGGCGGTGCTGTCCTCCGGCAGCGGGGAGCTGTACATCGATATCGCGTTGACCGCGGTGTGCTGTGTCGTTGTCGGCCTGCTGCTTTCGTCGGTGGCCAAGTCGAACGAGCAGGTGATGCCGCTGCTGGTGGTGGCCATCATGGTGCAGCTGGTGATGGCGGGCGGACTGATCCCGGTCACCGGCCGGGTGGTGCTCGAGCAGGTGTCCTGGCTGTTCCCGGCGCGCTGGGGGTACGCGGCCGGTGCCTCGACGGTGAACATTCGTGAGGTGTTCCTCAGCGCGCAGCCGGACACGTTGTGGCAGCACACGCCGGGCATCTGGGCCTTGGACGTCGGCGTGCTGCTGCTGATCACCCTGGCGCTCGCCGTCCTCACCTGGCGGCGGCTGCGACTGAAGGCGTCGGCGGCGTGACGGGCGCGCGATTTTCCGGCCACGACCGGGGGCTCCGGACAACAGCAAGCATCTCGGCCGCACACCAGGCACACTTATGCCTGTGACGGTGCGAGTAGGGGCGGTACATCTCGGCTGGGATGTGGTGTCCGTGGCCGCGGGTGGCGGTGGCACACCGATCCGCCCGGTCCAGGTGGAAGGTATGTGGACACCGCCGGCGTATCTGCTGGCGGATTCGTCGGGTCGGTTGCACACCGCGGGCGTGGACCGGCAGCGGCCGGACCTCGGCATGGCGATCGCCGACGTGCGCGACATCCTCGGGCATCCGCAGATCGTGGTGGCCGGGGCGACCTGGCCCGCGGAGCTGGTGTTCCGGGCCAGGATGTACAACCCGCTGGCCGCGATCGGTAAACATCTGCGCGGCAAGCCGGACCTGGTGGCGCTGCCGTTCCCGGACAGCTGGCCGGACGAGAAGGTCGAGGTGTACGCCGGGCTGGTGGAACAGCTCGACGTGACCGTCGAGCCGCTGCCGGAGAGTGTCGCGTTGTCCGGTTATGTGCGCGCGCTCGGGCTGGTGCATCCGCCGGACCAGGCCAGGCCGCACGGCATCGGCGCGACCGGTGTGTACTCCGACGGCCGGACCGTGCTGGTCGTCGCGGTGCACGGCGACGACGAACAGCCGACCGAATCGGTCGATGTGCCGGTGACCATGGAGTCGATGCGCGATGCCAGGTCCGCGGACAACGTGGTGATCGAGGTGATGGCCGCGGCCCGCTCGATCGGCGCGGACACCTCGACGGTGTTGCTGTCCGGCAACGTCTGCTTCAACGACGCGCTGCGACTGGCCTTCCAGAACCATCTCGGCCACCGATTGCAGGTGGCCGATCATCCGATGCACGCGCTCGTGCTCGGTGCCGCGCACCTGCTGGTGACCGATACCGAAGCGGAAGAACCGGAACCGTCGGGCCGGCATGCCGAGCCCGCGCAGCCACCGGTCGACCCCACCCAGTTCCAGGATCCGGGACCGCAGTACCGCGATCCGGCCGGGCATTACCGGGCGGAATCCGCACCGCAGCAGGCCGCCCCCGGGCAGCGTCAGGCCGGTGCCGCACATCGGCAGGCCGAGTCGGCGCAGCGCCAAGCGGAGTCGTCACAGCGCCGAACGGACGTGCCACAACCCCACATGGATCCGTCTCCGCCGCGAACGGTGCCGCCCGTGCAGTACGGGCCCGGCTATCCGACGCAGGGCGAGGAACCGACGACCAGGATCACCCGCGACGAGGTGCCCCGGCTGCCCCCGAATCTCGCCGAGCTGGGCAGTCGTTTCACCCGCCCGCCGGGGCAGTACCCCGAGGAGCAGCAGCGGCTTCCGCCGCAGGGTGGGCCGCCGTCCGGCCAGACATCCGGTGCGCGGTCGTATCAGGCGCCGCAGTCCGATGCCGCCGAGCAGGGGCGGCACGGGCAATGGCGGGAGCCGGAGTCCGAGGACGACGACGAGGACCGGCCCCGGAAGGGGAAGCTGTGGAACAAGATGAGGGACAACCTGTTCGGGGCGCACACGGTGGTCGGCGCGCTGGCGCTCGCGGTGGTCGCGCTGCCGTCCGGCGGTGATCGCATCGAGCTGACCTCGGCGACGGCGACCTTGGCCGCGGCACCGGCGCCTGCCGCCGCCGAGCCGATCGTGTGCCCGCTGACGCCGTATGTGACCAACGAGGTCAGTCCCGGCGTCTCGGCCGCGCGCGGCCACTCGGGTGGTCAGCGCAATGGCCGGGAGACCGCGGATCAGGACTGCAAGCAGCCGGGCGTGGACACCCTGCGCTTCCTGCTGCCCGGCCCGCGCCGGGCCATCGATCCAGGGCCGCCGATCGAGATCTGACGCGATTTCGATCGCCGGATGCTGGCTGGTATTGTGGCTCGTTGGCGTATGGACGGCCGGGCAACCGGTCGTGCAATCGAACCCCGGGTCTCCACCGGCCGCCGGGAGCTTCGACCACATGCCTGGCCGGCAACACCGACTACAGACAGGGAAGCACTGTGCCTACGTACAGCCCCAAGGCTGGTGACGTCACCCGTCAGTGGTACGTCATCGACGCCACTGACGTAGTGCTCGGCCGTCTCGCCGTCCAAGCAGCGAACCTGCTGCGTGGCAAGACGAAGCCGACCTACGCACCGAACTTCGACGGTGGCGATTTCGTCATCATCATCAACGCCGAGAAGGTTGCCATCAGCGGCAACAAGAAGGCGGACAAGCTGATCCACCACCACAGCGGGCACCCGGGCGGCCTCAAGTCGCGCACTGTCGGTCAGGTGTTGGAGAGCCGTCCGGATCGGCTCGTGGAGAAGGCCGTCAAGGGCATGATCCCGAAGAACAAGCTCGGCAACGCGATCGCGGGCAAGCTGAAGGTCTACGCAGGCCCGAACCACCCGCACGCCGCTCAGCAGCCCATTCCATTCGAGATCAAGCAGGTGGCCCAGTGACCGCTCCTGAGGAATTCAACGAGGAAGCCGTCGTCGAGGAATTCGACGCCGCCGAGGTTGTCGAGGACGGCGAAGGCTACGAAGAGGCCGAGGTCGCAGTCGAGACCTTCGCCCCGATCGTGATCGACCGCCCGGTGCAGACCGTCGGCCGTCGTAAGGAAGCCGTCGTTCGCGTACGCATGGTGCCGGGCTCCGGCAACTTCGTGCTCAACGGCCGCACCATCGAGGACTACTTCCCGAACAAGGTGCACCAGCAGCTGGTCAAGTCGCCGCTGGTGACCGTCGAGCGGGCCGAGAACTTCGACATCGTCGCCCTGCTGCACGGCGGCGGCCCGTCGGGACAGGCGGGCGCCCTGCGTCTGGCCATCGCCCGCGCGCTGATCGAGGTCACCCCGGACGACCGTCCCGCCCTGAAGCGGGCCGGCTTCTTGACGCGTGACCCGCGCGCCGTGGAGCGTAAGAAGTACGGTCTGAAGAAGGCCCGTAAGGCGCCGCAGTACTCGAAGCGCTGATTTTGGCCTCGCCGACCACCGTCATCCGGCACCCTGGAGGTGCCGGGGCCAGCGGAGTCGCCGGGCTCGGAGGCGGCAGCTTTGCGTAACCACGCAGAGCTCGCTGCGTCCGGCACAGCACGGTCGGCGGGCAACCTGTACGAGAGCAGGCTTCCAGCAATGGCTGGTCGCCTGCTCTCGTGCTGTATCAAGCCGCGGCGTTTCGAGGCCCTTCGTGTTGCGTGTATACCCTGGACCGGTTACATCGACGGCCCTCCGGATGTGTACGTATCGTCTTCGGGCGCGCCGCGGATCCACCGATGAGGGGCTGAGGTATGGGACGTTTGTTCGGCACCGACGGAATCCGTGGGCTGGCCAACGAGTCGTTGAGTCCGGAACTGGCGCTGCGCGTTTCGGGTGCGGCCGCCCAGATTTTGAGCAGTGGCAAGAAGCGTCCCCTCGCGGTCGTCGGCCGCGACCCGAGGGCCAGCGGTGAGATGCTGGAGGCCGCGGTCACCGCGGGGCTCACCGCCGCCGGGGTGAACGTGCTGCAGGTCGGCGTGCTGCCGACCCCCGCCGTCGCCTATCTCACCGGGCTCTACGACGCGTGCTTCGGCGTGATGATCTCCGCCTCGCACAATCCCATGCCGGACAACGGCATCAAGATCTTCGCGGCCGGCGGGCACAAGCTCGACGACGCCATCGAGGACCGCATTGAGGCGCTGCTCGCCGAGGACAACGCGCTGCGGCCGACCGGACGCGGCATCGGGCGGGTGGTCAACGCGTCCGGCGCGCGCGACCACGGACAGGTCGTGCCGGACCAGTACAGCGTCGCGGGCACCCATGAGCGGTATGTCGAGCATCTGGTCGAGGCGACCGGACAGGACCTGTCCGGACTGACCGTTGTGGTCGATTGCGCGCATGGCGCGGCGTCCGAAGTGGGGCCCGCCGCCTTCCGCGAGGCGGGCGCGACGGTGATCGCGATCAATGCCGAGCCGGACGGCCTCAATATCAACGATGGTTGCGGCTCAACGCATTTGGACACGGTGCAGCGGGCGGTGCGCGAGCACGGCGCCGATCTGGGGCTGGCCCTCGACGGTGACGCGGACCGGTGCCTCGCGGCCGATGCCGACGGCAATGTCGTCGACGGCGACGCGATTCTGGCGATCCTCGCCCTCGACATGCACGAGGCAGGCGAGCTGGCGAAGAACACCCTGGTCGGTACCGTGATGAGCAATCTGGGCCTGCACATCGCGATGCGCGAAGCCGGGATCACCTTGCTCACCACCGCCGTTGGCGACCGCTATGTGCTGGAGGAACTTCGCCGCGGCGGTTACACGCTGGGCGGTGAACAGTCCGGGCACGTGATCTTCCCCCGGTTCGGCACCACCGGCGACGGTGTGCTCACCGGCCTGAAACTGATGGCCAGGATGGCGCGCACCCGGCGTAGCCTCGCCGATCTGTCGGCCGTATTGCACACGGTGCCACAGGTATTGGTGAACGTGCCGGTCAGCGACAAATCGCTGGTCGCGGCGGCGCCCGAGGTGCGGGACGCCGTGCTGGAAGCCGAACGCATCCTCGGCGACACCGGCCGAGTCCTGCTGCGCCCCAGCGGCACCGAGCAACTGGTGCGCGTCATGGTGGAAGCCACCGATCTCGCGCAGGCCAGGCAGCTGGCCGACGACCTCGCCAAGCGCGTCGCGTCGGTCTGATCCGAAGGACCTTGCCCGTCAGGTGGTTTCGGTGAGTTTGCCGAAGTCCATCTGCCAGCGGCGGGTGGCCTGGATGGTGTCCAGCATCCGGCGGTCGTGGGTGACCAGCAGTAGTGTGCCGGTGAAGGATTCGACGGCCTGCTCGAGTTGTTCGATGGCGGGCAGGTCCAGATGGTTGGTCGGTTCGTCGAGGACGAGCAGGTTCACGCCGCGGGCTTGCAGCAGCGCGAGGGCGGCGCGGGTGCGTTCGCCGGGGGACAGGGTTTCGCAGGCGCGCAACGCGACTGAGCCGCGCAGGCCGAACTTGGCGAGCAGCGTGCGGACCTCGGCGTCCGGCCAGTCCGGCATCTGTGCGCCGAAAGTGTCGGCTAGCGAGGTCGTCCCGCGGAACAGGCCGCGCGCCTGATCGACCTCGCCGATCTCCACGCCCGCGCCGAGCGTGGCGGATCCGCTGTGCGGCTTGATCTTTCCGAGTAGCAGCGCAAGCAGCGTGGATTTGCCGGAGCCGTTCGCGCCGGTGAGCACGATCCGGTCGGCCCAGTCGACCTGGGTGGTGATCGGGCCGAGGGTGAAATCGCCCTGGGTGACCGTCGCGTCGGACAGCGTGGCCACCACCGATCCGCTGCGCGGCGCGGCGCCGATGGTCATCCGCAGCTCCCACTCCTTGCGCGGTTCCTCGACCACGTCGAGGCGTTCGATGCGGCGTTGCGTCTGGCGGGCCTTGGCGGCCTGCTTCTCGGTGGACTCGGCGCGCATCTTGCGGCCCGCCTTGTCCGAGTCGACCTTCTTCGGGTCGCGCGCCTTGCGGCGGGCGTTGCGCACGCCGTGTTCAAGCCAGTTGCGCTGCATCTGCGCCCGCGCCTCCAAGCCCGCCTTGGTGTCGGCGAACTCCTCATAGGCCTCGCGCGCGTGCTGGCGGGCGATCTCGCGTTCCATCAGGTACGCCTCATAGCCGCCGTCGTAGCTGTCGACCTGCTGCTGTGCCAGATCGAGTTCGACGATCCGATTGACGGTCCGCGCCAAGAACTCTCGGTCGTGGCTGATCACCACCAGCGGCACTCGGACGCCGGTGACGAACTGTTCCAAGCGGGCAAGGCCGTCCAGGTCGAGGTCGTTGGTCGGCTCGTCGAGCAGCAGAATGTCGAAGCGGGACAACAACACCGAGGCCAATCCCGCGCGCGCGGCCTGGCCGCCGGACAGGACCGTCATCGGGGTGTCGAGGCCGTTGGGCAGGCTGGCGATCAGGCCGAGATCGGCGGCTACCTCGGCGGCGCGCTGGTCCAGATCCGCGCCGCCGAGCGCGAGCCAGCGCTCCAGTGCGGGCGAATACTCGTCTTCGCCGCCGTCGGCGATATTCTCCGCGGCGGCGTCCATTGTCCGCTGTGCCTCGGCGACGCCGGTTCGGCGACCGAGGAATTCGAGCACCGACTCGCCGGGTACCCGCTCGGGTTCCTGCGCGAGATAGCCGACGGTGGCGTCGGGTGGGCTCAGCGTGATGCTGCCGGTCGGGGTGCGGCGGTCCGCGAGCATGCGCAGCAGAGTCGACTTGCCCGCGCCGTTCGCGCCGACCAAGCCGATCACGTCACCCGGTGCCAGGGTGAGATCGAGATCATCGAACAGGGTGCGTTCGCCGTGTCCCGCGGACAGTCCGCGCGCGTGCAGAGTGGTACTCACGACTGCGCCTCGCTGGCGCTCGGCTCCGTCGTGTGCATAGGCACGCTGTGTCTCTGGTTCACTCGCTGACGCTCCCTCACTGGCCTAAGTCTGCCGTGTTCGCGCGACCCATCCCGCACCGGTCGGCTACTCGGGGTAACACCCTGAACCAGGGTCGTAGGAAATCAGGGTCGGCATAGCTCCATGGACCGATGTGCCACGGCGTCCGGCTCGGCAGAGTGGAGTTCGAAGAGATCATCACCAGAGAGGGAAGACCATGACCGCACCTGCCCGCCGTTTCACCCGCTCCACCCACGACAAGTGGATCGCCGGAGTCTGTGGCGGCATCGCCGAGTACCTCGGCTGGAATGCCAATGTCGTGCGCCTGCTGTTCGTGCTTTCCTGCCTGCTGCCCGGCCCGCAGTTCATCATCTACCTGGTGCTGTGGCTGCTGATGCCGAAGAAGTGAGGCCAGGGGGCTGCGTCGGGCTCCTGTGGATGTCAGGATGGAGCGATAGCGTTGTTGTCGGGTCATTGGATGACAGCACCACGAGTCCCGCTGAGGAGGAGTAATGATCACCTCGGGTGAATTGCCGGGTTTGGAACTACCCGGCATCGACGCGTCCTCGTCACTGGACGGCCTGGGTGCGGTCGAATTGCACCACCCCACCCAGGACATCGACGGTGACGGAACGCTCGACACCATCACCACCAACGGTGGCGACGCGATGCAGGTCTGGACCGATTACGACCACGACGGACTGGCGGACCACGTCACGGTCGTGGAAAACGACGGCGACTACGCGGCGTGGGAATTCCATCGGCATCCCGACGGTACCTCGGAGTGGGTACGCACCGACCACGGGAAGATCGGCACGTAGGTTCGTCGCAGCGGCGGGTCGGCACTACCGCCGCGGATTCGATGGAACCGAACGTCGGCGAGGCGCGTCGAAGGAAGTATGGCGGCACTCGGCGAACACGGAGGGGCGTAGATGACCGGCGATCCGAACAGCATGGTCGGCGTCCAGACGGGGGAGCTGGGTCGGCTCGCCAACGATCTCCGGATATCCGGGCAGGCGGTGGCGCAGTACTCGCGGGAAGTGACCGAGAAGGAGTTCGGTCCCGGCGATGCCGGCGAACACTATGCCGAGCACGGCAAGCGTATCCAGCAGGGCTTCGAGCGGATCACCCACTGGATGGAGAACTGGGCCGAGGCGACGATCACCACGGCGGACGCGCTCGGTGCGTCGGTGGTGCGGTACTCGGACACCGTCAAGGAGACCGCCGGAGACATCGCGAAGGTCGGCCGTGAGATCCAGAGCTGAGCTTCCGGACGCCCGCACCTCGACGGCAAGGGGTTAGCCGTGGTTTTCACCGTTCCCGCACACGCGCGGATCAAGGAGTACCTCGACATCGGGTCTCGAAGTCTCTTGTACTTCGAGTATTTCGAGCCGCGCTACCACCGCGCCTTCACTGCCCCGTCCGCGGGCTTGGCCAGTTACGAGCAGCTGCACAAGCGCTTCTACGAACAGAACGGGCTGAACGAGGACAACCTGTACAACGCCTCGGTCCGGCTGCAGGAGGTGCTGCAGAAAGCCGGAGTGCAAGTGGACAACCAGCGCGTTGCCGCGCAGGCGCTGCCTTCGCTGTGGCAGGGGCAGGCCGCCGAAGCCGCGATCCGCATGCTGAATCAGCAGGTCGGCCAGGCCGACGCGGACTGGAAGACGGCCGGAACGGCATGGCGGGCACTGGCCGGGTCGATCGCCGCGTTGCGGACCGCCGTGAAGATCAAAGCCGATGTGGTGCTGCACATCCTGGAAAACGGCGAAGGGGTGAAGATCGACGGGAAGACCCCGGAGGATGTCGACGACATCATCTCGGGCACGTCGATCGCCTGGAGCAACATCACCGAGAACAGCCTGCTCAGCAAGCTGCGCCGCCTCTTCCCGGAGCTCGATGAGGACGGGCCATCGGGCGATCTCGTGTTGCTGGTTCCCGGCACCGGGTACCAGGACCGGATCAAGCAGCGGTGCCGCGACTGGCTCGACAAGGTTTTTCAACCCGACTACACGGCCAAGGTGCAGAAGTTCAGCACTGCCTGCGACCTGACCGACCAAGCGGTGAAGAACGTCTACGAGCCGCTCATCGGTGCGCTGAATGAGGTTCCCGATACGGCTTATCCGCGTCCGGCGGCGGCGGGGCCGCCGCAGCCGAAGGACGATGGCGCGCCGACCGCTCAGCCCGGAAATCCCGCTGCGCCAGTCGTTCCCGCGAGTACGGCGCCTGCGCCGTCGACGCCGAGCGCGCCGTCGACTCCCGCGTCGCCATCCGCGTCGCCGTCGACTCCCGCGTCGCCATCGGTACCGGCGTCGACCACTGCTCCGGCGAGCACGGGGATACCTTCGGCGCCGAGCACGCCCGCGACACCTACTACGCCGACGGTTCCTAATACGTCGTCGTTGGAGGGGCTCCCGGCGCTCAGTCAGGTGGCGAGTCAGTTGTCGCCGTTGACATCCGGCATCAGTCACCTGGTCGAATCGGGAATCAGCTCGCTGTCCGGGATGGTCAGCGACGGCGTCGACAACGCGGTGAAGATGGTCGAGGGCATCATCGATCCGACGCAGGTCGACAAGGACGGCGACGGAAAGCCGGACGGAAAGCCCGCGGCCGAATTCGACGTTGCCGGTAAGCATCTCAAGTTCGAGATGAGCCCGGACGGTCAGCTGAAACTGATGATGTCCGAAGCCGACGGCAAGGCGCAGGAGTTCAGCGTGCGGCTCGACGAACACGGGATGCCGGTCATCGAGGTGCACGAATCGAAGGACGAACCGGCGCCAGAGGAAAAGCAGCCGCCCGCGTCGGCAGCGGAGAAGCCGTCGCAAGTACCTCCTGGGGAAAAGCCGTCACCCGGTGAAAGCCCGGCGCCGGCGTCGCCGGGAGAAAAGTCGGCGCCTACGGACTCGACTCCGACCGCGCCGGTACCGGAGAAGCCGTCGCACGCCCCTGAGGAGAACTCCGGCCAACCGAACGCCCGGGTCGGCACTCCGCCACCGATGCGGCGCGGAGAAGATGGCGAACACAGGCCCAAACGCATGCCGGGCGAACAGAATCCGGACGCCCCGTTCGACAGCGGCGCGGAATTGGCGGAGGCGGGCCCGATGGGAGACTTGGCCGAAGCGGGTCCGCTGTGAGCCCGACGCAGTGCGTTGGTGAGCCGGTAGCCTAGGTGCGGATGCGGCGGGGAGTGCGCGACGCGCTCACCGAGCGGAGTCGAGCGGCGGCACGGAGCCGCGAGCTGATGTCCACTTGCGGATCGGGGAGAATCGACATCGTGAGTTACGCCGAGGAGATCGAGCGTGTCGCCGAGGAATGCCGTCGCCGCTCGGCCCTACTGCTGGACGAGCTCGAGCAGATCAACCGCAAGACCGCGGACACCAGCCGCGAACTCACCGCTGCTGCCGCCGCCGAAATGCGCGAGTTCTGTTCGGCACACTCGGACGAACTGGACAAAGCGCGCGCCGAAGTCGAAGAACGGGAACGCCTGGAGACAGCGGCCCGCGAACAACGCGAAGCCATTGCCCGCTCGATCGCCGCGCGCAAAGCGGGCCGAGATGTTCTCCCGGTAGACCAGGAGGACGAGGAAGCCGCCTTCTACCAGCGCGAAACCTGGCTGATCTAGCCACTGCCGACACCGGGTCCGGGTCCTGCACTGACCGCAGCATCTCACCTCGGTGACCGAGTACCGCTCTCAACGCGGTATCGCCCCAAATCCGCACCCTCACTCGGGATCCGCACTCATCAAAATAGGGCCCTAGAGGCAGTGCGGATCCCGAGTGAGGGTGCGGATTCTGGTGCATGCGTGGGGAGTTGGGGCCGCACACCGGCTGTGTGACCTGCACACCATGTGTACGGGGGTGCGGGTTGTGGAGTGGGTGTGAGGGGTGTTAGCGGCGGAGGAGGCCAGCGAGTTGGGTGATCTTGAGTTTGGGGGTGGGCTTGTCTTCTTTGGCTTCGGGGTCGACGACGACCGTGTGGGGGATGTCTGCTTCGGGATCGGCGAAGGGCTGATAGGTCTTGTCGCGGGCGACGGTGGCGAGGAGGTAGCCGGCGAGCAGGGCTTGGGTGGTGCGGGCGGTTTTGGATTCGTGTTTGCCTGCGCCGACTGCGGCGAGCATGCGGCGGCCCTCGATGATGCCGTTGTGGGAGGCGCCGTCGATCGCGCGGAAGACGGAGGGGCCGCCCCATGCGGTGGCGAGGGGGATGGCGTTGGAGCTGACCGAGGCGAGATCGGTGGCGCCGGCCAGGATCAGGGCGGGCGTGTCGAGGTCGGGGGCGAGGGTTTCCGCGGACGGTGCGGTGGGGGCCGGGAACAGTGCGGCGACCGCGGCTACCTGGCGTTGGGTCGCGGCGATGACGGCGGCGCCGGCGCCCATGCCGTGGCCGACCAGGGCGAGGCGGTCGGGGTGCACGCTGATGGTGCCGTCGCCGAGTCGCACACCGGTGCAGATGTCCAAGATGGTGAGCAGGTCGGTGGCGAGGGCGAGATGTGACGGGATCGGCCCGCGCTCGGTGTCGGGGGCGGCGGCCACGAAACCCCAGGACGCGAGGTGCTCGAGTAGCTGCCGATAGTTGCCGGCGCCGGTCAGCCAGCCGTGCCCGAACGCGACGGCGGGCAGGTTGAGCCCGGATTCGGGCGTGAATACCACCCCCGGCTGCCCGGCGATGGCCAAATTGCCGCGCAGCACCCGATGGGGGCCGCGGCTGATCAGGGTGCTCAGGAGTGATTTCACAGACGCCGACACGACGAGAACGTTATCCGATAAGTACTCTGGTGAGCCATGTGCGGAATCGTGGGGTACGTCGGATACCGGGACGCGCTCGGCGTTGTCGTTGACGCGTTGCGCCGCATGGAATATCGCGGCTACGACTCCGCGGGTGTGGCGATCGTGGACGGCGCCGGTGCGTTGGCAGTGGAACGCAAGGCGGGCAAGCTGGCGAATCTCGAGGCCGAACTCGCCGAAATCGGGGTGGCGCGGTTCGCGGGCAGCACCGGAATGGGACATACGCGCTGGGCAACGCACGGCGCGCCGACCGACCGCAACGCGCACCCGCATCGGGACGACAGCGGCAAGGTCGCCGTCGTGCACAACGGCATCATCGAAAACTTCGCCCCGCTGCGACGGGAACTGGAGGACGCGGGCGTCGAGCTGCGCAGCGACACCGACACCGAGGTCGCCGTGCACCTGGTGGCCAGGGCCTACGCCGACGGTCCGACGGCGGGCGACTTCGCGGCCAGCGCGCTCGCGGTGGTTCGCCGGCTGGAAGGCGCGTTCACGCTGGTCTTCACCCATGCCGATCACCCGGACCTGATCTTCGCGGCGCGGCGCTCGACGCCGCTGGTCATCGGTGTCGGCAAGGGCGAGATGTTCATCGCCTCGGACGTCACGGCGTTCATCGAGCACACCCGCGAGGCGGTCGAGCTCGGTCAGGACCAAGCCGTGGTGATCACCGCCGACGGCTACACGGTCACCAATTTCGCCGGCGACGACGCGGCCGCGCGTACTCGGCCGTTCACCATCGACTGGGATCTGGCCGCCGCCGAGAAGGGCGGCCACGACTACTTCATGCTCAAGGAGATCGAGGAGCAGCCCGCTGCGGTCGCGGACACGCTGATCGGGCATTTCAGCGTGGACAAGGACGGCGCGGGCCGGATCGTGCTGGACGAACAGCGGCTCGCCGATCAGGAACTGCGCGACTTCGACAAGGTCTTCGTGGTCGCCTGCGGCAGCGCCTACCACTCCGGGCTGCTGGCCAAGTACGCGATCGAGCACTGGACCAGGCTGCCCGTCGAGGTGGAGCTGGCCAGCGAATTCCGTTACCGCGACCCGGTGCTGGATCGTTCCACGCTGGTGGTGGCGATCTCGCAGTCGGGGGAGACGGCCGACACACTCGAAGCGGTGCGCCACGCCAAGGAGCAGAAGGCGCGCGTGCTCGCGATCTGCAATACCAATGGCGCGCAGATCCCCCGCGAGTCCGACGCGGTGCTCTACACCAGGGCGGGGCCGGAGATCGGCGTCGCCTCCACCAAGGCGTTCCTGGCTCAGGTGACCGCGAATTACCTGGTGGGGCTGGCCTTGGCGCAGGCGCGCGGCACCAAGTACCCGGACGAGGTGGCCCGCGAGTTCGCCGAACTCGAGGCGATGCCGAAGCTGGTGGAGCGGGTGCTGGAGACCGCGCCGCAGGTGCGGGCGATCGCGCGCGAGCTGGCACACGTGTCGACGGTGCTGTTCCTCGGCCGTCACGTCGGGTACCCGGTGGCGCTGGAGGGTGCGCTCAAGCTCAAGGAGTTGGCGTACATGCACGCCGAGGGTTTCGCGGCGGGCGAGCTCAAGCACGGCCCGATCGCGCTGATCGAAGAGGGCCTGCCGGTGATCGTGGTGATGCCGTCCCCGAAGGGGCGAGCGGTGCTGCACTCCAAGCTGCTCAGCAACATTCGCGAGATCCAGGCCCGCGGCGCGCGCACCATCGTGATCGCCGAGGAGGGCGACGACACGGTCCGCCCGTTCGCCGACGACCTCATCGAGATCCCGACGGCCCCCACGCTGTACCAGCCGCTGCTGTCGACGGTCCCGCTGCAGATCTTCGCCGCCGAAGTAGCCCAGGCCCGCGGCTACGACGTGGACAAGCCGCGCAACCTGGCCAAGTCCGTCACCGTCGAATAACCTGACGCCCCAACCGTTTCAACCGACGCACCCCGAACCGCTCAGCGATTCGGGGTGCGTTGCGTTCAAGCTGCCGGGCCGGGAACACCCGCGCGTGAGTCAGCGGTGGGAGGCAACGACAAGGGGTTCGGCGGCGGCAGCGTGAGTTCGGCTGGTCGAGCGGCGTTCCAGAGCGCCGGACCAGACGGCCAGAGCCAGGGCGATGACGACCAGGACGACGCCGACCCAATTGGGAGCGGTGTAGCCGAAGCCCGCGGCGATGACCAGGCCGCCGAGCCAGGCGGAGATGGCGTTGCCGAGGTTGAAGGCGCCGATATTGACGGCCGACGCCAAAGTCGGTGCGCCGGAAGCCTGGTCGAGCACGCGCTTCTGCAGGGGTGGGACGGTGGCGAAGCCGAGGGCGCCGATCAGCACGACGGTGATCGCGGCGGCGATCTTGTTGTGTGCGGTGAGGGTGAACAGGGCGAGCACCACGGCCAACCCGCCGAGGGATAGGTAGAGCATCGGCATCAGGTGGCGGTCGGCGAACTTGCCGCCGATCAGGTTGCCGAGGAAGAAGCCGAAGCCGAACAGCACGAGCAGCCAGGTGACCGAGCTGTCCGCGAAACCGGTGACCTCGGTCATCATCGGCGCGAGATAGGTGATCGCGGCGAAGACACCGCCGAAGCCGAGCACCGTCATCGCCATCGCGAGCAGTACCTGCGGGTTGCGGAAGACGGCGAGTTCGGTGCGCAGCCGCGCGTCCTGTGGGGCGGGCTGTTCCGGCACCAGCAGGGCGATACCGGCCAGGCCGATCAAGCCGACCAGCGCGACGATCAGGAAGGTGAGCCGCCAGCCGAATTGCTGGCCGAGCAGGGTGCCGAACGGCACGCCGACCATGGTGGCGACGGTCAGTCCGGTGAACATGATCGCGATCGCCCCGGCGCGCTTGTCCGGGCGGACCACGGCGCCCGCGACGACCGCGCCGATGCCGAAGAACGCGCCGTGTGCCAGTGCGGCCACGATCCGTCCAGTCAGCATCAGGCCGAACGTGGGTGCGACCGCGGACAATACGTTGCCCGCCACCAGGAGCAGCAGCATGCCGAGCAGCATCCGCTTGCGCGAGACCCTGGTGCCGAGCCCGGTCATCAGCGGCGCGCCGACCACGACGCCGAGCGCGTACCCGGTGACCAGCAGCCCCGCGGTGGGGATGGACACCGCGTAGGTGGCGGCGATGTCGGGGAGTAACCCGACGACGACGAATTCGGTGGTGCCGATTCCGAAGGCCCCGAGTGTCAGGGCGAGGAGTGCGAGCGGCATGAGCGGGAGCCTCCACGATAGTTGCGCCTCTTCCTTACAGGCGTCAACAATAATTGCAGACGCGTGATAATTGCAAGCGCGGGCTATTGCGGTTCTCATCTATCCTGGAGGGACAACCTCTACGCGGAAGGAACGCGATGACCGCGGATGCCGCCCTGACCGGCCTGGCCGATGGCTGGTACGCACTGTCGCTGCTGCACGATCGGATCGAGGCACACATCGAACGGGCCCTACAGGGCGGCCACGACCTGAGCGTTCGGGAGTACTCGCTGCTGGTGGTGCTCAGCCGCCAGCACGATGGGCCGGGCGGTCACCTGCGGATGAACCAGGTCGCCGAGGCCGTCGTGTTGAGTCAGAGCGCGACGACGCGCCTGGTCACCCGCCTAGAGGACCGCGGCCTACTCCAGCGCTATCTGTGCCCCGACGACCGTCGCGGCATCTACACCGACGTCACTCCGCCTGGCCTGACCCTGCTCGAGCAGGCCCGGCCCACGCACGACGCCGCGCTCTCCAGCGCGTTGGGTCAAGCCGCCGCCGACCCCGAGCTGGCACCTTTGGTGGCGGCCGTCGAAGCACTCAACACCAGTTCCGCGCGGAGCCCGCGCACCCGCCAATATCGGCCGGTGTAGCAGGCTGGCTACTGAACGGTGACGGTGCCGCGCATTTCCGGGTGCAGCGAGCAGAGGTACCGGTAGGTGCCGGGCACGGTGAAGGTGTAGCTCCAGTCGCCCTTGTCGATGATGGGACTGTTGAGGCCCATCGCCTTGTCGCCGATGCCCTGCACGGTATGCGGGGCCTTGTCGGCGAAGTGCCAGGTGACCGTGTCGCCGGTCTTGACGGTGATGTCGGCGGGGGCGAACTTCATGTTGTTCACCTCGACCGTGCCGGCCGCGGGCTTCGTATCGCCCGCGGGCTGCGATGTGGTGGTGGTCGGATGTGACCGCTTCGTGGTCGTCGCGGCCGCGCCGGAGTCGCTACCGCCGCACCCGGCGACCAGCAACGCCGCTGCCAGCACGAAACCGGTAACAACCTGTGTAGACCTTGCACGGGGCTTGACCATAGGCATGATCGCCAAGCGTAGTCTGCTGTCGTTGCGGGCTTGTGCGGCGCTCTCGGTGCCGCGCGGTGCGTAACAGACGGTACTGAAGTGGAGGATCGCCCATGTCCACGCAGCGGGGTTATTACACCGCCGACGAAGTACGCGAGGCCGAGGCCGAGCTGTTCACCAGGGTCCCGGACGGCGTCCCGATGCAACGTGCGGCGTACGGCCTGGCCACTGTCGTCGCAGGCGAGTTGCGGGCGCGCACCGGCGGTGTTGCCGGACGCTCGGTGACCCTGCTCGTCGGTTCCGGAGACAACGGCGGCGACGCGCTGTGGGCCGGGTCGATGCTGCGCCACCGCGGTGTCGCGGTCACCGCGGTGTTGTTGAATTCGGCCCGTGCCCATGCGAAAGGTCTTGCGGCGCTGCGTAAGGCGGGCGGCCGGGTACGCGACGAGATCGGCGAGCCGGATCTGGTGATCGACGGCATAGTCGGCATCTCCGGCCGCGGCGCGCTGCGCCCGGCCGCTGCAGAACTCGTTGCGGCGCTGCGTGTCCCGATCGTCGCCGCAGATTTGCCGAGTGGCGTGGATCCAAATACCGGCGCGATCACCGGCCCCGCCGTCCGGGCCGACGTCACCGTCGCCTTCGGTGTGTACAAGCCGGTGCATGTGCTGGCCGCACCGAACTGCGGGCGAATCGAGCTGGTGCCCATCGGGTTACGACTACCCGAGCCGAATCTGGCGGCGCTGGAACCCGCTTCGATCGGCGCGGGCTGGCCGGTGCCGGATGCGGCCGACGACAAGTACTCCCAGGGCGTCACCGGCGTCTGCGCGGGCAGTGCCGAGTATCCGGGTGCGGGGGTGTTGTGCACCGGTGCCGCCGTCGCGGCGACCTCCGGCCTGGTCCGCTATGCCGGAACCGGCGCCGCCGATATCCTCGCCCATTTCCCGGAAGTCATTGCCACCGAGCATGTCTCGGAGGTCGGCCGAGTGCAGGCCTGGGTGTTCGGACCCGGTGCCGGCACCGACGCCGACGCGCACAAGCGGCTCGTCGAGATCCTCGCTACCGACCTGCCCGTGGTGGTGGACGCCGACGGCCTCACCATGCTCGCCGCCGAACCCGACCTGGTTCGCGGCCGCTCGGCGCCGACCGTATTGACCCCGCACGCAGGCGAATTCGCGCGACTCACCGGAGCGGAGGTCGGTGACGATCGGGTGACCGCGGTGCGCGAGCTCGCCGAAGACTGGCAGCTCACCGTCCTGTTGAAGGGTCGCGCCACTCTGGTCGCCACCCCGGGCGCTCCGGTTCTCGTCAACGAGGCCGGCGCGTCCTGGGCTGCCACCGCGGGCGCGGGTGATGTCCTCTCCGGCATCATCGGCGCTCTGCTCGCCGCAGGTCACAGCCCGAGCCGGGCCGCCGCGGCTGCCGCACGGGTGCACGCGCTCGCCGCGAACCTCGCCGCGCACGAAGGCCACCCCGACGCGGCGCCTATCTCGGCAACCCCGCTGCTCGACCACATCCGCCCGGCCCTCCGCACCCTCCGCGCCCTGGCCCATTCGGACGGCTGACTCGAGGTTCGTTACGCGTACAGGTCGGCCCCTCCCGACATAGGCGAACAACCCCCGCAGCCCGTCGGAGTTCAGTGATAGGACCGCCCGCCCCGCTGTGCCGCAGAACACGGCCTGGGCAACTCGCCGCAACCAGATATCCCCGCCCCAATAGACTTCAGCAAGAACAATCGTGACGACTGACTTCGACAGCACATGGGTAACTCGGCGGGTATGGGCTGACCGCAGCCTGCCGCGTCACCGCCAGCCGCCGACGCCACCGCCGTGGCCGCCGCGTCTGGCCTGAATTCCCGGAGAGGCGGACAAGCGTGAACGCGCAGGTGGAGACTGTCGTCGATCTGGATGCCATCGCACACAACGTGCGCATCCTGCGCGAACTCGCGGGCGATGCCGCCGTGATGGCGGTGGTCAAGGCCGACGGATACAACCACGGTGCCGTCGAGGTCGGCAATGCGGCGTTGGCCGCGGGTGCCGCCGAACTGGGCGTCACCACGATCGACGAGGCCGTCCAGCTGCGCGCGGCCGGTATCACCGCGCCGATCCTGAGCTGGCTCAACGACTCCGACGCGGACTATGCCGCCGCGATCGGTGCCGACATCGAGATCGGCGTCTCCTCGCTCAGCCAGCTGCGTGCGGTGGAAGCGGCGGCCAGGAGCACGGGCCGCGCCCCGACGGTCACCCTCAAGGTGGATACCGGGCTCAATCGCAACGGCCTGTCGACGGTCGAATACCCGCAGGCCCTCGCGGAACTGCGGACCCTCGTCGACGAGCAGGCGGTGCGCTTCCGGGCGATCTTCTCCCACCTCGCCCGCGGCGACGAACCCGAGCACCCGACCAATGACCTGCAGCGTGACCGCTTCCTGGAGGCCATCGCCCTCGCCAAGGAGCACGGCCTGGAACCGGAACTGGTGCACCTGGCCAACTCACCTGCCACGCTGACCCGCCCCGACCTCGCCTTCGACCTGGTCCGTCCTGGCATCGCGATGTACGGTCACTCGCCGGTCCCCGATCTCGGCGATTTCGGATTGCGTCCCGCGATGACCTTCCAGGCGCGCGTCGTTCAGGTGAAGCAGATCGCCGCTGGGGCAGGCGTTTCCTATGGGCACACCTGGATCGCCCCCCGCGACACCACGGTCGCGCTGATCCCCGCCGGCTACGCCGACGGCGTATTCCGGCCGCTGAGTGGACGTTTCGAGGTTTGGCTCGGCGGCGCGCGGCACCCGAACGTCGGCCGGGTCTGTATGGATCAGTTCGTCGTCGACCTCGGCGACAACGCCGCGAACATCCGCGAGGGTGACGTCGCGATCATGTTCGGCGGCGGCCAGGGCGAACCGCGGGCCGAGGACTGGGCGAACCAGCTCGACACCCTCAACTACGAGGTGGTCTGCGCCCCGCGCGGCAGAGCTGTCCGCCGCTACGTGGGCGGTGCCCGGTGAGACGCCCCCGGATCACCCCGGTGCGCGGCGGCTTGGCCACCGCGGGAGTGATCGGCGCTCTGGCCGGGGCGCACGCGCTGCGCCGGGCGGGCGCCAGGGTGCTGTGGCCCGCCCGCCGCGACGAATACCGGGACGAGAACTTCGATCTCATCGACGAAGACCGCTCCGGCGCGGTGCTCACCGACGACGGCGTTCGCCTGGCCACCCGCGAATGCGGTCCTGCGGACGCGCCGGTCACCGTGATTTTCGTGCACGGCTTCTGCAACACCATGGAGTCCTTCCACTTTCAGCGCCGCGACCTCGAAAAGCGTTGGGGCGCAAGCGCGCGCCTCGTCCTGTTCGACCTACGCGGGCACGGCCGCTCCGGCACGCCGGAGACGGCGAGCTGCACCGTCGCCCAACTCGGCCGCGACCTCGCCGCGGTGATCACGGCGAGCGCGCCGACCGGACAGGTGGTGCTGGTCGGCCATTCGATGGGCGGGATGGCGGTGCTGGCTGCCGCCGCGCAATTCCCGGAGCTGTTCGAGGCCAGGGTGATCGGGGTAGCGCTGCTCTCCACGGCCGCCGCCGAGGTCACCGCGGCGGGCATCACCCAGCTGCTGCGCAATCCGGCGATCGACGGCTTCCGGATGGCCGTGACCACCGCGCCCGCGCTGGTTCAGGCGGGCCGTTCCACGGCGCGACATGTGATCACGCCGATCCTGCACGTCAGCTCGTATCACGGCGAGGTGAGTCCCACCCTGTCCCGATTCACCACCATGATGATCGATCGGACGCCGGTCGAGACCATCGTGAAATTCCTGAAAGCCATCGAGCTGCACGACGAATCGGCCGCGCTGCCCACCCTCGCGCACCTGCCGGTCCTGGTCCTCGGCGGCACCAACGACCTGGTGATCCCGTTCCGCAACTCGCGCGCGCTGTCGCACGAGCTGCCGAGCAGCGAAGTAATCCGCCTCATCGGCGCCGCGCACATGGCGCACCTGCAGTACCCGGATATCGTCAACGACGCACTCGATCGATTGCTCGTCCGCGCGGGCGTGCGCGAACCCACCCAAGCCTCGGAGGCGACCAGTGGCTGACCGGCAGCAGCGGATCCTGCCCACCGTCGCCGACACCGAGGCACTCGGCCGGGAGCTGGCGGCCGGGCTCGGCGCGGGCGACCTGGTGGTGCTCGACGGCCCGCTCGGCGCGGGCAAGACCGCGCTCACGCGGGGCATCGCCGCGGGTCTCGGCGTGCAGGGCCGGGTCAGCTCGCCGACGTTCATCATCGCCCGCCAGCATCGGGCCGGCGAGCGCGACGGCGCGGTGCCGCTGGTGCACGTGGACGCCTATCGGCTCGGCGGCGACCTGGACGAGCTGGACGCCCTCGACCTCGACACCGACCTGCATCAGGCGGTGGTCGTGGTGGAGTGGGGCCGCGGCGTCGTGGAGCACCTGACCGATCGGCACCTGCGGGTGCTGCTTTCGCGCGAACCGGAGTCGGACGTGCGCACCGCCGAATGGGAATGGGTCGATTAACTACCCGGTAGCTCCGCACCGACGGCAGCTACCAACCGGTATCGTTGGGTCAATCATGCTGGTATTAAGCGTCGACACCGCGACACCCGCCGTGACAGCGGGATTGGTGGAACTGGAGCAAGCCGCACCGGGCGCGGCCACCGTCGGCGGCGATCGGATGCCGGTCGCGCCACGGGGCAGCGCAGGCGAACGCTTATCGGTCGCTCGATACGACACCCGCACCCTCGCCGCCCGCGTGCGCGTCGATCCGCGCGCCCATGCCGAGGTCCTCACCCCGCAGATTCTCGAATGTCTCAGCGAGGCAGGCCGTTCCAGGTCCGACATCGACGCGGTCGTGGTCGGGATCGGGCCGGGCCCGTTCACCGGATTGCGCGTCGGCATGGCGACCGCCGCCGCCTTCGGTGACGCGCTGGGCATTCCGGTGTACGGCGTGTGCAGCCTCGACGGGATCGCCGCCGACGCGGTGTCCGACCTCACACCGGGCAGCGAACTGCTCGTGGTCACCGACGCGCGCCGCAGGGAGGTGTACTGGGCGCGCTACCGCGACGGCGTGCGCGTCGCGGGGCCGGACGTGGCCAAGCCGAGCGAGGTGGATATGGCGCAGGCCACGGTGATCGCCGGATCCGCCTCGCACGTCGACTTCTTCGACCTACCCGTGCTTCCGGTGGAGACGCCCTCGCCCGCCGGGCTGGTTCAGGTCGCCGCGGCGGATCTGCTCGGGCGCGCGGTGCCCGCCGCGCTGGTGCCGCTGTACCTGCGCAGGCCCGACGCCGTCGAGAAGAGCTACCGCACCCTCGACCGGACGGGAGCGTGACCGCGGTGGCTATCCGAATCGAGCCGATGGTCACCGCGGACATCGAGCGCTGCGTCGAACTCGAACAGCTGTTGTTTCCCGAGGACGATCCCTGGCACGCGGTGGCGTTCCAATCGGAGCTCGCCGCACCGCACAATCTCTACATCACCGCCCGCGACGACGACGGGCGAATGGTCGGCTACGCCGGCGTCGCGCTGCTCGGTGATGACGAACACCCCGAGGCCGAGGTGCACACCATCGGCGTCGACCCCACCTGCCTGCGAGCCGGCATCGGAACCTTGCTGCTGGAGGCGCTGCTCGCCGAGGCGGCCAAGCGCGGCGGGCCGATGTTCCTCGAGGTACGCACCGACAACACCCCCGCGATCGCGCTGTACGCCAAGCACGGCTTCCACATCATCGGGTTGCGCAAGAACTACTACCATCCCAGCGGCGCCGACGCCTACACCATGCGCAGGCCCGCGTTGAGCGCGCTGCCCCTCCCGGACGAGGTCCTCTCGTGATCATCATGGGTATCGAAAGTTCCTGCGACGAAACCGGAGTCGGCATCGTGCGCAGGCACGCCGACGGCAGCTGTGAACTGCTCGCCGACGAGGTCGCCTCCAGCGTCGACCAGCACGCGCGGTTCGGCGGCGTGGTGCCCGAGATCGCGTCGCGTGCCCATCTCGAGGCGATCGTGCCCGCCATGCGCCGGGCGCTCGCCACCGCGGGCATCGCCAAGCCGGACGCCTTGGCCGTGACCATCGGCCCCGGCCTGGCCGGTGCGCTGCTGGTCGGTGTCGCGGCCGCGAAAGCCTATGCGGCGGCGTGGGATGTGCCGTTCTACGCGCTGAACCACCTCGGCGGCCATGTCGCGGTGGACACCCTGGAGCACGGCCCGATGCCGCCGTGCGTCGCGCTGCTCGTCTCCGGCGGCCACACCCATCTGCTGAAGGTCACCGATCTGGCCGAGCCGATCACCGAGCTGGGTAGCACCGTCGACGATGCGGCGGGCGAGGCGTTCGACAAGGTAGCGCGGCTGCTCGGCCTCGGCTTCCCCGGCGGTCCCGCCCTCGATGCCGCTGCGACGCGTGGGGATTCGCGCGCGATCGCGTTTCCACGCGGCATGACCGGCCCGCGAGACGCCCGCTACGACTTCTCGTTCTCCGGTCTCAAAACGGCCGTCGCCCGTTACGTCGAGTCGGCGCAACGCAGCGGACTGACCGCCGAGGACCTCCCAATCCCCGACATCGCCGCGTCCTTCCAAGAGGCAGTCGCCGACGTGCTCACCATGAAGGCGGTACGCGCGGCGCAGGACGTCGGCGTGGACACACTGGTACTGGGCGGCGGCGCAACCGCCAACTCCCGGATCCGCTCAATGGCCGAGGAGCGTTGCGCCGCAGCCGGATTGACGTTACGCGTGCCCAAGCCACGCCTGTGCACAGACAACGGAGTGATGATCGCGGCCCTCGGCGCACATGTGATCGCAGGCGGCGCCAAGCCATCACCGCTCACGGTAGCAACCGACCCAGGCCTGCCGGTCTCAGTCAGCCGAGTCGGCTGAACTACCCGCCCACGATGGTCACAGATGACCGAGTCGTGCGCGCCGACCCCCGCCAAGCTGCGGGTTGGGCCTCGCTGCTGCTGAGCGGGTTAGTCGGTCTCGCCGGGCTGCCACGGGTTTCCGACGCCGGGGGCCACCGAGCCTGAGTTCTGCCGGTGCGGCATCGGCAGGTATGTCTGCGCGGGCGTCTGGGTGGGGGCGGATTTCGGGGTGGGCGTGGTGGGCCGGTTTTTGTCCGGACTGGCCGAACCCGGCTGCGGGCCAGTGGTATTGCCGAACAGCGGGCCGAGCAGTTCCGGGAACGGGATCACCGGGAGGTTCGGGTCGGGGCGCAGCGTCGGCTGGGTCGGCGGGATGACGGGTGCCGAGGTCTGGGGGCTCGACGGCTGGCCTCGGTCCTGGGTGATCGACGGAATGTTGCCGCCCGGTGGACGATTGGTGCTTTCCTGGTTCCGCCCGCTGGTCGCGGTGCCCGCCCCGGTCGGCGGCACGATGCTGCCCGGCGACGGCGGCAGCTGCGACACGCTGCTCGTGGTGCCCGCGGGGGAGACCTCGTCGTCCGAGGTGGGTGCGAAGGTCTTCACGCCGTAGCCGATGATCAGCCCGACCACCACGATCGCCCCGGCCAGCGTGCCGACCACCTTGGTGAACGTGCCGACCGGCGCGTCGGAGCCGAGCGCGGCCACCGGGAACACCGACGGCTGCACCGAATCGGCAACCAGCGCGGCGCCTTTGGCGATCACCGCGTCGGGATCCTCCACGGTGAACACCGGGACGTCCAGCTGCCCGGCGAGCGTGTCGACCACGGCGGGGATGTTGGCTCCGCCGCCGATCACCGTCACCGCCTGCGGGAACTTGGGCGCCCTCGCGAACACCGCGGCGGCGAATACGGCCGTCTCGCGCAGCAGATCGGCGATCAGCTCCTCGAAATCGGCCCTGCTCAGTTTGAGCGGCCGGCCCGCGACGTGGTCGATGGTGACGGCGGGCGCGATGGACAGGTGTTCCTTGGCCGCGCGGCCGCGGTTGGTCAGCATGCCGCGGTTCGGGCGGGTGCCGCGCCGGGCGTAGTGCAGGTCGACCAGGTGGTGGTAGATGAGGTCGTCGATGGCGTTGCCGCTGATCGCGATGGTGCGCTCGGACCGGAGCACGGTGCCGTCGGCCTGGTCGGCGACGGTGACGCTGAGCCCGGTGGCGCCGAGGTCGACGATGGCGACGGTCTCGTAGCGGTCGAGCAGGCCGGTGTGCCGCAGGAAGGTGAGCGCCGCGGAGCCCTCCGGGACCAGGCGTAGTTCGCGCTGCTTGCCGGTGGCCGAGCGGATCGCCTGCGCCTGCTCCTTGCTGCGATAGGCGACGGCGACGCTGGTCGGCGGGCGACTTGTCGGCGATTCCAGATTGCGCGGCTGCGCGCCCGCGAAGCGCGCGCCGACCGGATAGCCCGCGTCGTGCGCGAGCTGCGTGGTCGGTAGCTGGGTGGTCATCAGCTCGATCGAGGACGCGACGAGATCGCCGAGGTCGGAGTGGGCCGCGTCGGCGGATACGACGCGGTAGTCGAAGCTCTGCGCGCCGTTCGACGCGGTGGCGACCAGCGCCGAGCACACGACCTCGGACCCGGCCGAGATACCGAGGGATGTTCGCATGTTCATTCACCTCCCTTCGAGCGGATGGTCTTGTGGCGCCGACCATCTCGATTGGACTGCCCGATCGCCGTGTGTCGACGGACGATCCGGACTCGAAACCCGTTCGGTCCCGTTATCCGGATGGGTCGCGGGGACCGGCGATGGATCACGTGTGGCTAGCTCTCTGGTGCAGCTCTGATGGCGCTGGTGTCTTCTCTGACGCTGGGTGTTCGATGACGCCGGAACTTCGGTTCACGCTGAGGTATTCGGTGACGCCGAGCGGTGTAGCGACGTACGTTCTGTGACAACCCCTGGTCTCCGACGGCACCGGTTCGTGACGAACACAGCGGTCGGACAGCGACCGTCGTCAATAGTGTCACAATCCGTTATCCGAACGTTACAGTTTTCTGGATCGCTTGAAAACCCCTCCCGGCGTGCGTCGGGCGTGTCGGGGAACACTGAGGTTCGTGGCGATCTGAAATTGGCACATCCCGGCCTTGAGCGCTGGCACTCTCATGTATAGAGTGCTAGTCGGCACTGCTGATGTGCGCGGCCGGACTTTCGTCCATCCGATGCACGGTGCGTTGCCAGGCATTTTGACTACTGAGCAGGGGTCCCGGCACCCGCGACGACGGGGCTATGCGACAGGGTCACATCAAAACCTGATACCGATGGTCCGGAACAACAGTTCCGGACGACATCCCCTGAAAGTGGAGGGCTCAACGTGGCGAGCGTGAACATCAAGCCGCTCGAGGACAAGATCCTCGTCCAGGCCAACGAGGCCGAGACGACGACCGCCTCCGGCCTGGTCATCCCCGACACGGCGAAGGAAAAGCCGCAGGAGGGCACCGTCATCGCCGTCGGCGAAGGACGCGTCACCGACAAGGGTGACCGCATCCCGGTCGACGTCAAGGAGGGTGACACCGTTATCTACAGCAAGTACGGCGGCACCGAGATCAAGTACCAGGGCGAGGAATACCTCATCCTGTCGGCGCGCGACGTGCTGGCCGTCGTCACCAAGTGACCCGCGCCCCGCGCGGTCGTTCCGGCGAGAGCCGGGATCGAGTGGTGACGTTCCATGCTCACCCGACCGCCGGGATCGAGTCGTCATGACGCTGCCCCGGTTCCCCTGAGCGGGGACCGGGGCAGTCTCGTCTCAGCTGAGAGCGCTTGCGACAGCGAATGCTCGAGGCCGGCCCTGGAATCCAAGGAATAGGACTTATGGCAAAGCAGATCGAGTTCGACGAGAAGGCTCGCCGGGCTCTGGAACGCGGAGTCGACAAGCTCGCCGACGCCGTCAAGGTCACCCTCGGCCCGCGCGGCCGCCACGTGGTGCTCGCGAAGGCCTTCGGCGGCCCGACCGTGACCAACGACGGTGTCACCATCGCGCGCGAGATCGACCTGGAAGATCCGTTCGAGAACCTCGGCGCGCAGCTGGTCAAGAGCGTCGCCACCAAGACCAACGATGTCGCGGGCGACGGCACCACCACCGCGACCGTGCTGGCCCAGGCGCTGGTGCGGGCCGGCCTGAAGAACGTTGCCGCAGGCGCGAATCCGATCTCGCTCGGCTACGGCATCGCCAAGGCCGCCGACGCGGTCTCGGCCGCGCTGCTCGCCGCGGCCACCCCGGTGTCCGGCGAGAAGGCGATCGCACAGGTCGCCACCGTGTCCTCGCGCGACGAGGAGATCGGCGAGATGGTCGGCAAGGCGTTGACCGTCGTCGGCAAGGACGGTGTGGTCACCGTCGAGGAATCCTCGACGACGCAGACCGAACTCGTTGTCACCGAGGGCGTTCAGTTCGACAAGGGCTACCTCTCGCCCTACTTCGTCACCGACACCGACAGCCAGCAGGCCGTGCTCGAGGATGCGCTCATCCTGCTGCACCGCGAGAAGATCAGCTCGCTGCCCGACTTCCTGCCGCTGCTGGAGAAGATCGCCGAATCCGGCAAGCCGGTGCTGATCATCGCCGAGGACGTCGAGGGCGAGGCACTGTCCACCCTGGTGGTCAACTCGATCCGCAAGACGATCAAGGCCGTCGCGGTCAAGGCGCCGTTCTTCGGTGACCGGCGCAAGGCGTTCCTCGACGACCTGGCCGTGGTCACCGCGGGCACCGTCATCAACCCTGACCTCGGCATCAACCTGCGCGAGGCGGGCCTGGACGCACTGGGCCAGGCGCGGCGCATCGTCGTCACCAAGGACGACACCACCATCGTCGACGGCGTCGGCACCAAGGAAGACATCGCGGCCCGTGGCGCGCAGCTGCGCCGCGAGATCGAGGCCACCGACTCCGACTGGGATCGCGAGAAGCTCGAGGAGCGGCTGGCGAAGCTGTCCGGCGGCGTCGCGGTGATCAAGGTCGGCGCGGCCACCGAGACCGCGCTCAAGGAACGCAAGTACCGGGTCGAGGACGCGGTGAGCGCGGCCAAGGCCGCCGTCGAGGAGGGCATCGTGCCCGGTGGTGGCTCCGCGCTGGTGCAGGCGGCCGCGAAGCTGGTCGAGCTGCGCGACTCGCTGTCCGGCGACGAGGCCACCGGCGTCGAGGTGGTGCGGACCGCACTGTCGGCGCCGCTGTTCTGGATCGCCACCAACGCGGGCGTCGACGGCTCCGTGGTGGTCAGCAAGGTCGCCGGGGGCAAGGCTGGCTTCAACGCCGCCACCCTCACCTACGGTGACCTGCTGGCCGACGGCGTCGTCGATCCGGTGAAGGTGACCCGTTCGGCCGTCGTGAACGCGGCGTCGGTGGCGCGGATGATCCTCACCACCGAGAGCGCGATTGTGGAGAAGCCCGCCGAAGAGGCGGCCGACCACAGCCATCACGGTCACAGCCACTGAGCTGAAACCAGAGAAGGCCCTCGGACATCGAGTCCGGGGGCCTTCGTTTTACGAAATCAAGAGGCTACGGGCGGTTGCTCGGCGGCTATGGCCGCCAGCAATCGGGTGCGCAGTGTGGCGGGCGGTGGTGTCGCTGTCGCGCCGGCCAATAAGGCGAGCGCTTCTCTCGTCTGCCCGATCTCGGTGATGAACTCCGCGCGTAGGGCGGGGTCCTCGGTGTCGAGCAGTTCCTGCACCTCATGGTGATCTACGTCGTCGATCGATCCGAGCGCGACGGTGTGCGCGAGATCGACCTGGCGTTCATTCATCTCACGTCACCCCCAAACTTTTTTTGAGTCGTGTCAATCCGTCCCGAATTCGGGACTTAACGGTCGGTAACCCTACTCCGAGGTACAGCGCGACCTCCGCGTAGGTCCGCCCGCCGTAGTAGGCGAGCGAGATGGCCTCTCGCTGGGTCTCGGTCAAGGTCGCGAGTCCATCGAGGACGGCCTGCTGTTCGAGCCTTCGCTCTACTTCTTCGGTCACTTCGTCGAATTCGTTACCGAGAACCCGGATTCCGTAGGCGACCTCGCGTTGGGTGTGTGCCTGCTCGGCGCGCACCCGGTCGACGGCCCGCCGGTGCGCAAGCGTCATCAACCACGTCACGGCCGACCCCTTGTCGGCGTCGAAACTGGCTGCGGTACGCCAGATCTGCAGGTAGACCTCCTGCGTCGTCTCCTCGGCGTAGCCGGGGTCGTGCAGGACGCGCAGCACCAGACCGAAGACGCGCGCGGACGTCCGGTCGTATAGCTCGGCAAAGGCTTCCTGGTCGGACTCGCCGCAACGATGTAGCAGGTCGGCGAGTTCGATGCTCTCGGCGGCGCGGGCCGTAACCGCAGAATCCACACCGGGTAAGAAGGCATCTCTTCGGAACGAGTCGCCCTCTGCGGCCGGCTGCCGCGTTGTCACAACGCTCCATTCTGTGTCATCGGTCACCACCGTAGCGGGTCGCTATGACCTCCCATCGGCTGGGGGTGTCGGCAAACCACCTGTGGCCCAGCGACTTTGCGGAAAACTTCGACACGCCGGGTGGCTCTAACTAGAGACACGCCGTGACACGCCGATAGCTAACCGCGAAACGCAGGGCTCGACAGGATGTGCGGCTTCGGGTCGTAGCCGCCGCAGGCGTGGCGGTGGTGACCGCGTATTGCCTGCCGGTTGTTTGCTAGGGATTCGGCGCGCTGCACCCCGCGGATGGGAACAATTTCAACTACACCGCCATGCGCCGCCGATTACGGCGGGCGTGCATCTCGCGTTCGGTCTCGGACATGCCGCCCCAGATGCCGTAAGGCTCGCTGACTTTGAGGGCGTGGCTGCGGCACTGCATCAGTACCGGGCAGGCCCGGCAGATCTCTTTGGCGCGCATCTCGCGCGCGGTACGGGCTCGGCCACGTTCGCCGTCGGGATGGAAGAACACGGCGGAGTCCTGCCCGCGGCAGGACCCTCGCATCTGCCAATCCCAGACATCGGCGTTCGGCCCGGGGAGGTGGGTCGGCATGGGCATTGTGTGAACTCCTCGTGGTGCGAGCTCGTCAGCGTTGTCGAGCAGTTGTTCTGCAAAGTGTGGTAGGCCACTGCGCGGTGTCGGCGGGTGCCCCTGTGCTCGCCCGTTGCGGTCGCTGCAATTTCGCGCGGCGCCGACCGTGGCGATGAGCTACGTTAGGTCCAGCCGCGAAATTCCGTCAATAGTTCGGCGCAGCAGTTTCCCAAATCTTAGGGTGCGAAATTTAACCTTTGAGCTGTTTACTTTTTGCATTGGTTCCGGCGATACTGATCGGTTGACCAGTGGTCCGTGGTTTGCCGCTGCTTAGATCCGAGACCTATTTCCGCTGGTAGACCCCATTTTTGGGGGCAGCAGGCCGATTAGAGCCCAGTGGGGGTCGGGTGGGCGTGGTCACAGCACCGCTCGGCGACGGGTACGGCGAGCAGATCCGAGATGGCGGAAACGGGGCGCTGGGGTTAATTGCACGAAACGCGTGTGAATTCCGAACGCGGCCGCTCGGTGATTGCCGGTACGAGTTTTACCTGATGGAAACATCGCAAAGTGATCATAAATGCTGAGTGGTTGCCGGTTGGTCGGGTCCGGTCTTTCTCCCGGCCATCTCGACTCGGCCCGGTATACAGTTTCGGCCGTGTTCGCACCTGCTCCGCTCGGAGATACCGCATTCGAGATACTCACCGAGAGCGCCTTCGGCGCGCAGCCCGGGCGTGCCGCTGCCGAGTTGCCGACCGCGCCCGACGCGCTCGGTTCCTGGTATCGGGCGGTGATTCTCGGCGGTCAGGGCCGATATGCCGCGGCACGCGCCGAATTGCGAATTGCCCGCGCCCGCAGCACCGATCCGACGGTGCTTTCGCTGGCCGCGAGCACCGAGGGTTCGCTGCTGCGCCAGCTCGGCTGGCATGCCCGCGCCGCCGCCCTCGACGGGCGGGCCGCCGCCCTGCTCTCCGTGCGATCGATGGGCGACCGCACGGTGGACCCCGGGCCCGGCCTCCCCTTCGACCGCGCCGACGCGATCTGTGACGCGCTCACCGGTCTCGCGGCCGACGCGCTCGGCATCGGTCGGGTCGCGCTGGCCTGGCGGCTGCTCGACCGCGCCGCCGAGGTGGTGCCGGACGACCGGCTCGGCTGGCGGCCCGCCATCCGCAGGCAGTGGGTCTGTGCCGAAACCTCGCTCGCCGCAGGCTCTGTCGAGCCTGCCGTGACGTACGCGGCCGCGGCGCTCGAGCTCGCCGAGCGTGGGCCTTCGGTGCGGCATCAGGTCAAATCGCGGCTACTGGTCGCCGCGGCGGCCGCGGTGGCGGGGGAGCACGACCGGTCGCGCGCGCTCGCCGAGCAGGTGGCCGAGCAGTGCCGTGAACACGGCCTGCTGCCGTTGCGCTGGGCGAGCGCGATGCTGCGGGACGGGCTCGGCGTCGCGGGTGCCGGGGCCGAGGCCGAGGACTGCGCCGCGACCATCGTCCGACGTGGCGGTCGGTTTCGTCCGGCGGCCACGGTGCAACCGACCGCCTAGCCGTCGCAAAGCTTTTAAGTGGGACTACATCAGGTTGTGCGGGGCCTGTGCGGAGAAGGGCGACCGTGTTGCCTTGTTCCGCGCGCTGTATCGCTATTGTTAGATCCGTTCCGCCGCTTCGGCGGAAGCACTGGTCATCACCGACCGTGCCACTTGTAACGCCGGGAATCTCTCTGACGATGACGAACATGGGCGAAGAGTTGGACCTCGCCGTCACTGCGGCTGCGCAGGGCGACAGATCCGCTTTAGCTCAGGTGCTGGAGATGATCCGCCCGCTCGTGGTGCGTTATTGCCGCGCGCGGATCGGAGCCGCGGAGCGTGGGCAGCTCTCCGCGGATGACGTTGCGCAGGAGGTCTGTTTGGCCGTGATGACCGCCTTGCCCAGGTATCAAGACCAGGGCAGGCCCTTCATGGCCTTCGTTTACGGAATCGCTTCGCACAAGGTCGCCGACGCCCATCGCAACGCCGCCCGTAACAAGGCGGAGGCAATGGCCGAAGTACCAGATGTCATATCCACCGACCATGGTCCGGAACAACGAGCTCTCGAATCGGAGACGAGCAGGCAGATGAACCGTCTGCTCGCGACCCTCCCCGAGAAACATCGAGAGATCCTGATCCTGCGATTGGTCATGGGTTTGTCAGCCGAAGAAACCGCAGTCGCCGTGGGCAGTACGGCGGGGGCGATACGAGTGGCCCAGCACAGGGCACTCGCGAAACTGAAGTCTCAAGTGGCGAGGGCAGGTGAAATGTATGGCTAGGGATGGCGAGCGCGGTCGGGGTGACTGGAAAGCGCGGCTTGGATCGCGAAACAGCGGTCCCTACGCCGACGCGTCCGAAGACACCGGTCCGGTCGACATCGCCGCGGTACGCCGCGACGACGCGTTGATCGACGCCATCGGCAGCGATGGCCCGGTACGGACCGACAGCGCGGAGGAATATCAGCTCGCGACGTTACTCGCGGACTGGCGAGCGGAGCTCATCGCTCCGCCGATGACCGCGGCGCCGGATCTTGATGCGATCGTTGCCGCGGTCAACCAGGAGATCGGCGCACGGCAGTTCCGGAACGGGGCACAAGGCAGCAACCGACTAAGGCTTGTTCGCCCGCTCCTCGGGGCCGCGGCGACACTGGCACTGGTTTTCGGTGGCATGACGGCGTTGTCGTATCAGTCCGAGCCCGGCGATCCGCTGTGGAATCTCAAAGAGGTCGTCTTCAACCAGGCGGCGCAGAGCACCGTGGCGCAACGGGCGGGCACCGATCTGACTGAAGCGGGGAAGCTGATCAGCCAGAACCCGGTGCAGGCCAAGGAGCGCTTGGAGCAGGCGAAGGCGAATGCCGACAAGGTCGACAACGCCGGTAGGCACGACGAGCTGATGGCGGAGTGGCAACGCCTCGTCAACCAGCTGCGCGACATGGGCTACAACGACTTGGCCGATCAGCTGGATCAGGGCACCTCGGGTAAGCCGACCGACCCGTCGACGAGCCCGGGCCCGTCGACGAAGCCGATCCCGCCGGTCGATCCCTCGGTGACGATCCTGCAGACGAAGCCGTCGCAGCCGAGCGACAAGCCGACCGAACCCACCGAACCGACCACACCCCCGAGTGCGGACAAGCCGACTCCGCCGACGGTGACCACGCCGCCGCCGACGGTGGAGCCGACCACCGCGCCGCCGCAGGCGACGCCGACCACGGTGTCCAAGCCGACGGTGGTCGAGCCCACCGGGGACAGCGGTGGCCAGACCCAGCAGCCGCCGACTCGGGTACCGACGCAAGGCAATCCGGGCACCACGTTCGTCATACCGCCCGGCTCCGGCGGCGCGGCGACTCCGACGTAACAAGCGGCGCTAGCAACCCGCGAGAGAATCTCGAACAAGACAAGAACCGATTGCCGAGTGGCGGTCGGTTTTCTGTCGTTCGAGGTGTTGTGCCCCGGCGGCCATGCTTCAGAAATCCGCCGGCTAGTGCGTCGAAGATCACAGCGCGGAGTGCCACTGCACGCGAGCCCCCCAGGGGGACGCGTCATCGGTCCGGTACTGCGAACCTCAGTTGTCGAATCCGTCGAATCCGTCGCCGTGGAAGGCCTCGTTCATCGAGGCGTCCGCGTATCCCCGGCAGTAATCCCAGGTGACATAGGCTTCCGGCGTCGGATCGTAGGCGGGCTCGTGCGGGCGCACGGTGCCGTCCACCAACAGTTGAAGTAGGTTGGCGCGCAACATGTCCCAGTCGTGGTAGTGATCCTGCCGACAGTCTTCGCAGCTCACCACTAGTCCGCGGATACCGCGGTGCGCTAGTAGCGCCTCGTAGACGGCCAGATCGGCGAGATCTTCCTCGACCGCAAGGCGCTCGTGGGGATCCAGCGGCTCACCGGGCTCGATGGCGTCGAGCGCGGCGGACGGGTCGGAGGGGTCTCCGGCGAACGGATCCGGCGGCAAGCCAGGTGGTAGATGGTCACGCACATCCCCACGGTACGCAGAACAGGGTGGTCTGCGCCAGCTATGTCGCCCGCAAGTTTCGTCGGCGCTTGCCCGCCCCCGGTCGGCTTCGCCTCCCTGCCATCCCTCATGCTTACCCGCCCCCGGTACGCTCCGCCCCTTCACCAACGCCCGGTGCTTACCCCGCCTCGGTCGGCTTCACCTCCCCGTCATCCCCCGGTGCTTACCCGCCTCGGTCGGCTTCGCCTTCCTGCCATCCGCCCCCCGGTCGGCTCCGCCCCCCGGTGGGCTCACTGCGCCGACGAGTTTGCGGGACAGATACCATGGTGTCAGGCCCCGGCGAGCACCCGACACGATTCCCGGAGCCACCAGTCCATCCCATCAGCTGCGCGCGGCGCCGGTGACCCCGGCGCCGGTCGCTGTCGACGTCCAGGAGGAGTCGATCCGAATGAGTAATCCCGTATCGGGCGAACGCACCGCTAGGGGACGGCAGCCGGCGGGGTGGGTGAACACTGTCCGCCCATCTACGGGTGGTGACGATCCGAACAAGATCGCCATGCTCGGCCTCACATTCGACGATGTGCTGTTGCTGCCCGCCGCCTCGGATCTCATCCCCAGCTCTGTGGAGACCTCCAGCCAACTGACCAGGGATATCCGTCTGCGGACCCCGCTGGTCAGTTCCGCGATGGATACGGTGACCGAGGCGCGGATGGCCATCTCGATGGCCAGGGCGGGCGGCATGGGTGTGCTGCACCGCAACCTGTCCGGCGCCGATCAGGCCGCCCAGGTGGAGACCGTGAAGCGGTCCGAGGCGGGCATGGTGACCGACCCGGTCACCTGCCGTCCGTCCGACACCCTCGCTGAAGTCGACGCCATGTGCGCCCGGTTCCGCATCTCCGGCCTGCCGGTGGTGGATGAGGTCGGCAGCCTTGTCGGCATCATCACCAACCGCGACATGCGTTTCGAGGTCGACCAGAACCGCAGGGTCGAAGAGGTGATGACCAAGGCGCCGTTGATCACCGCGCAGGAGGGCGTCACCGCCGAGGCCGCGCTCGGCCTGCTGCGCAGGCACAAGATCGAGAAGCTGCCGATCGTCGACGGCAACGGCAAGCTGCGCGGGCTCATCACGGTCAAGGACTTCGTCAAGACCGATCAGTACCCGAACGCCACCAAGGACCGCGACGGCCGCCTGCTGGTCGGTGCCGCGGTCGGTGTCGGGGACGACGCCTGGTCGCGCGCCATGACGCTGTCCGACGCCGGCGTCGACGTGCTCATCGTGGACACCGCGCACGGCCACCAGGCCCAGGTGCTGCAGATGGTCACCAAGATCAAGGCCGAGGTCGGCGACCGGATCCAGATCGTCGGCGGCAACGTCGCGACCAGGGCGGGCTCCCTCGCGCTCGTCGAGGCGGGCGCGGACGCGGTGAAGGTCGGCGTCGGTCCCGGCTCCATCTGCACCACCCGCGTGGTCGCCGGTGTCGGCGCGCCGCAGATCACCGCGATCCTCGAGGCCGTCGCCGCCTGCAAGCCGCACGGTGTTCCGGTGATCGCCGACGGCGGCATCCAGTTCTCCGGCGACATCGCCAAGGCGATCGCGGCCGGCGCGTCCACCGTGATGCTCGGCTCGCTGCTGGCGGGCACCGCCGAATCGCCGGGCGAGCTGATCCTGGTGGGCGGCAAGCAGTTCAAGAGCTATCGCGGCATGGGTTCACTCGGCGCGATGCAGGGCCGCGGCCAGGCCAAGTCCTTCTCCAAGGACCGCTACTTCCAGGACGACGTGCTCGCCGAGGACAAGCTGGTCCCCGAGGGCATCGAGGGCCGGGTGCCGTTCCGCGGCCCGGTCAACCAGGTCATCCATCAGCTCGTCGGCGGCCTGCGCGCGGCCATGGGCTACACCGGCTCGCAGTCCATCGCGCACCTGCAGGACGCGCAGTTCGTGCAGATCACCGCGGCGGGTCTCAAGGAGAGTCACCCGCACGACATCACGATGACCGTCGAGGCCCCTAACTACACTGGTCGCGGCTAGCCTGCATGATGGTCCTGCACGAACCATATGGTCCGTGCAGGACGAGGTCGGCTGCGACCTGTTCGGGCTCAGGCCGATGGCACACGAAGCCGTAGGCCCACGTCCGGACTCACCCCGACGAGACCTGGCGTCGGTTGCGCGCGCGACAAGCCGCGAAGTGCCTGCGGCTAGCCTTTGCCCGCGACCTCCCGTCACAAGCCTGGCCACCACAGCGCGAGTTTTGCGAGCGCCGTTCGTGGCCCGTCGCGCGTCCGAGCGGTCGAAGCGCATGCGCCGCAGGCGCGAGTCTCGACCGCTC
>NZ_JBITFL010000010.1:183989-409752 GCF_044456045.1 Nocardia sp. NPDC051052 | reverse complement strand
GACATCATCGGCTTAGCCGCACCCAGCGCCACACCGCCATCATCCTCACGCTTGAAATAGATATTGAAGAACGCGGAGAACCGATGCCAGGCCACGCCCCAGGTGATGTTGCGGCCGACCAGGTAGAGGAAGGCCATGCCGGACATCAGCTTCACGAACGCGAACAGCGCCACCATCGTGGTGCTCGCGGGCAGTAGCTTGGCCACCTGCATGGTGAAGAAATCGGTGTACGGGTCGGAATGTCCGTAGGCGGCGATCTTGCCCGCCTTCACGAAGATCATGCCGAGGCCTTCGATCAGCACGATGAGCTCGATCACGTACGCGGGCCCGAACTTCGAGCCGCTGAAACGGGAGAGCCGCTCGGGCAGGCGCGGGTGGTTCAGCTGGCGGATGATCATCAGCGTGCCGATGCCGACCACGGTGCCGATGCCGAGGATCTCGTCCCAGAGGTGGTAGATCGGCCAGTTGCCGACGATCGGCCAGTGGAAGGACGGGTCGAAGGTCTGACCGTAGGCCTCGAACCACAGGATGGCGCCACCCATGAAGCCGATCATCACGAGCCAGTGCGCCCAGCCGACGGTGCGGAATTTCGCCATCCGCGTGTGCGCCAGGAACTCGATGACCATCTGCTTGAAACGCGGGAAGAACGGTCGCCAGCGATCCGGTGCGGGCTGCCCGACCATGATGGCGCGGACGATGCTGCGGACGCCGCCGAAGAACGACGCCCAACACAGGAGGCTGAGCGTCGCCCCAATCGTGCCCAGCGTCACCGTCAGGGCATTCATGTCGCGACCTTTCTCTAGAGGCAACACGAGCGAGGGCGGTTCGCACCGCCCCGATTGGCTCGTATCCTAACCGGCGGTAAGTTACCCACCGGTAACATATGCTATCCGTCGTACCATTTACGACTGAGCTATGCCCCCTCTTGCTGGGGCTTGACTCCAAATTTGCCTGTGATGAACGTCACATATGGTTTGCCCATCCAAGCGCGTGTCCAGGTGATCACCACCGTAAACGTCGAGGCTTTCGGCCTAATCGGTAAGGACAGGCTTAGTCCTCAAGGCGCATAATGCATCTCGCCTTTGGGTCGCTGGTGGATTACGCTCACGACGTTCTGTCTGCTCTGCCTGTCTTCACACTGCTCGGGGAGGATCCGGGGCGACCGCCCGGATTTGATGAGAGCGCTCTCGCGTGCGGAGATCAGCTGGCAGGCAACCTGATGATGGATTGGAAACTGAATGAACCTCCGCAGAACCACCGCGGGTGCCGCGTTGGTCATCGGCGCGATGACCATCGGTCTCGGGACCGCGCATGCCGAGCCTGTCGCCGCCCCGGCCGACCCCGGCATCAACTACTCCGTCAAGCTGGTCGACAAGACGGTAGTCGCGTCGCTCAAGGGGGGCACCTTCTCGGTCACCGAGAAGGACGGAGCAACCGCCGCTGATCCGAAGATCTCCGTGGCCAACGTCCGGGACGGCCAGGGCAACACCCTCGTCTCGTTCCCGCTCGACGTGGACGTCGACGGCAAGCTCGTTCCGGTCAAGACCGAGGTGAAGAAGGACGGCGCGGTTCTCGAAGTGACCCCGCAGAAGCCTGCGGATCTGGTCATCACCGATAAGCCGGTCGTCGCCAAGCCGACCGTCGCGCAGGACATCGCCTCGCCGATGGAGAACCAGCGCGCGCAGAACGAATTCGCGAGCAACTTCGGCATCGCGACCGCGATCGGTGGCTTCGTCGGCACCGCGATCGGCGCCACCATCGGATGCATCCTGACCATTGCCGCGATGTGCCTGCCCGGCCTGGTGGCCGGTGCCGGCATCGGTGGCATCCTCGGCACCATCGCGGTCGGCGGCCCTGCCCTGATCGCCGCGGGTGTCGAGCTGCTCAACACCTTCCAGGCTGCGGACGGCACCACCAAGTGGGCCGACAAGCCGCTCCCGGCCAAGTAAGAACCACGCTCTGACAGCTCGGCCCGCCGCTCCTCGGAGCGGCGGGCCGAATTGTCGTTTTCAGGCAGGAAGATCCAGGGCGCCGCGGAACGACACCGTGCCTTTGCGCCGCCCGAACAGCCCGAACGTCCGCTCCGCCAGCTCGAACGAGCCGTCCTCGCGGACCAGCAGCACCGTGCTCGCCCGGGTGCCGTGCACGGCGTCCGCGATGAACCGGGACGACACCCTGCGCTCCAGCAGCCGAGGGACTCCGGTGTCCGGCAACTCCGCGTCCGCGGGCTTGGTGCGATCGGCCAGCACCGTGAAATAGCGGTCGACGGCACCGGGATCGGACTCCACCACCGCCCGCAGTTCGATCACACCGCCGCGTACCTTGGGCCAGATGGGCTGTGGGGCGGTCAAATCCGGCTCGCCCGGGTTCACCCCTGCCGAGCCGACGAAAGTGCCGTTGGAGAGGCCGTGGAACCCGGGCGCCAGCTCCCGCGGCGGCGCGTCGCTGCGGTTGGAGTGCCACCACAGCGATTCCAGGTCGGACACCACCAGGTTGTAGCCGTTGTAGTCGTCCGGCGCGGCCGCGATGTCGAGCAGGTATTTCTCCGGGCCGGGGAAATCGACGCCGGGATGCCGCGCCGAGGCACCGCGCAGGAAGTCCATCAGCAGCGCACCGCGGGACCGGGCGTCGCCGCGCTCGTCCTTCGGATTGCGCACATTGGTCACCGTCGCGAATCGGTTGCGGCCCTTGTCCTCTCGCATCAACCCGAGCCAGGTGCCCGGCGGGTCGCCCTCGGCCTTGTTCTTGGCCCCTTGATCGCGCCCGGCCAGCAGCCCCGGCACCTCCGGCCACCAGCGCATCGACTCGGTCGGCCGGGCATAGAACTCGTCACGGTTGGCCGCGACGATCAACCGATACTCCGGATGAGCCCGCCAGCCGATCAACACCAAACACATGCAGTCCAGGATGCCGCACCACTGCCGGACGCAGCACGCATTGGCGGTCGGACGGGGCGCGCAAGGTCAGTGGAGATGCCGCCGAGACAGCGAAAAGGCCGACAGCGCAACGCTGCCGGCCTCCTCGACGGGTGGAACTAGTTGGTGCGAATCTTCAGACCAGGGTTGTCCGAGAGCACCACACTCACCGGCTGCGCGAACAGCTGCGGCGCGTTGCCGGTCAGGGCACCGATCAGGTTGGGGATCTCGCAGATCGGGTAGTCGGCCACCGACGACGCGCTGGAGATGCCGAGGGCGAGCCTGCCGGTCACGATCGGGCCGCCGCTGTCGCCGGGCAGCGCGCAGATGTTGGCCGAGAAGGCCTGGGTGAGCTCACGCTCGCCGACCTGCACGGTCTGGTCGACTGCGTTGACAACGCCACAGCTGAAGCCGGTCCGCGAACCGGACTTGCAGACCGGCGCGCCGACGACCGGAGTCGCGACACCCTCGATGCGCACCGACGCGGCACCGGGCACCCGGACCTCGTTGTTGCTGAAGCGATCCCGCGCCTGGTCGGCGATCCGGACGATCGAGTAGTCCTGCGCGCCGAGCACCGACTTCTCGAACCGGCCGAGCTCGTTGCCGAGCCGGTCGCCGTTGAGCTCGTGCACCCTCGCGGCGTTGTCGTTGCCCGCGGACGGGATGTCCGGGTTGCAGTGGCCCGCCGTGACATTCACGATGTTGCCGTTGCGGTCGGTGCCGTTGAAGCCGAGCGAGCAGCGCAGCGAGAGGCGTCCGGCGACCGAGGCGTAGCCGTCGCCGCCCGCGAGCACGCCGTTGGCGGCACCGGCGATCTCGGTGGCCTGCAGCGTGCCCTGCTCACCGGCCACCGGGGGCGCCATCACGATGACCCTGGCCGGGTCGATGAAGTTCGGCATCGGCAGGCCCGCCTTGTCGACGCGCACCGCGATGCTGTTGTTGACCGTGTCGATCACCACGCCACGCACGAGGGCCGACACCGCCTCGGGCTGACCGTCGAGCCAACGCTGGAACGCGGACTTCTCACCACGCAGCGCGGATTCGCTCTTGGCGACGTTGCGAACCTCGAAACCCGCTGACTCCGCGGCCTTTCGGGCGTCTTCGGCACCGGGACCCTGAGCCAGCGCGACAACGGCCTTGCCGCTGTCGTCGAGCCAGGAACCGGCGAAGACCGCCGGGAACTGCCGCTGCGCGGTGGTGGCGAACCCGGCGACCTGCTGTGCCACGTCGGCGCGGTGCAGGTACTCCTCCGGGGAGATCTTCAGATCTCGGGCGATGGCACTGACCAGTTCGGCGGGCAGACTCGGCGCCGGATCGGGTTGTGCCGTCGCCACTGCCGCCGTAGGCCCGAACAGCAGTATCGCCGCCGAGGCGGCGATAACTGATTTTCGGACCCGGGTCTGTCGCGCAGCTGATCGGAGATGACCTATACGTGGCAGGAGCATGCCCAGACTATATGGGCTCCGAGCCGGTATGCCTACTTATAACGAGGCCCGGTTTTGCCGCCCAGTGCTCAGCGCGTCCTACCCGGCGTTGGGCCGGGTCCGCACCGAGATACCGCTGCCGACTCCGCCGGTCGACGACGCGTCGATATCGGCCAGGATCGGCCGGATCGGAATGCCGAGACTCGCCGTGCCGCCGTACTGCGCCAGCGCGATATTGGCCTCGTTGCAGTCCGGTGCCTCGGCCGCGTTGGACCCGCTGGTGATGCCGAGGGCGAGGGTGCCGGACACGATCGCGCCGCCGCTGTCACCGCCGAGCGTGCAGGCCGAGCTGGCGAAGCCGCGTACGGTCTTGCTCTCGCCCTCCGCGGTGTACAGCTGGGTCTCGACCCGATCGGCCACCACGAAGCCACACGTGAAGGTGGACGACTGCCCCGACTTGCACACCGGCGCGCCGGTGATCGGGTCGGCGGTGCCGGTGATGGCGATGGTGGTGCCGTTGGCGCCGCGCACGGTCGGCTGGTCCATGCCCGCGCGCACCGCGCGGTCGTTCAGCTTGATCACGGAGTAATCCAGCGCGCTCTGGCCGCCGAGCTTGGACTGGACGAAGGAACCGAGTTCCGGGCTGTTCGGGATGTCCTTGACGTTGGGGAAGTAGACGGTGGCGTCTTGTCTGCCCTTGTCGACGTTCGGATTGCAGTGGCCCGCACTGATATTCAGCGCGTTGCCGGCCGCGTCGACGCTGTTGAAGCCGAACGAGCAGACGTCGACGCCCTTGAGCGAGGCGTCGTGCAGCGAAACCGGGGCGCTGATGTAGGTGTCGCCGCCCATCGGGCGCCGCTCGACCCCGCCGCCGCTGCCGGGCGAGAGGATGACCTTGATGTTGGCGATCAGGGTCGGCAGGTTCAGCAGGTGGCCCGCCGGGGTGTTGGCCACGCTGAGCACCAACTGGCTGTTGAGGAAGTCGATGGCGACCGAGTTGATCGCGGTGGAGATCTCGCGCGGCAGGCTGTTGATCCACTGATTCAGCTGCATCAGCGAGCCTTCCAGGCCGTCCGCGGATACCGGGGCGAGCCGGGTCTGGTAGCCGTCGGCCGCGGCGATCTTGGCGGCGTCGAGCGAGGTGACCGCGACTACCGGCTTGCCGTCGTTGCCGATCCAGGCGCCCGCGTAGGCCTCTGGGCGTTCCGAGCGGAAATCGTGGGCGTAGTCGCGCAGTTGCTGGGCGCGGGCCGCACGGTCCAGGTATTCCGTCGGGGTCATCTTGAGATCTCGGGCGATCGCCTGCACCAGTTCCGGCGGCAGGTTCTCGGCATTCAGCTGTGCGGGTGTCGCCGGTGCCGCCGCGGCAACGGTTGTGCAGAGCAAGGGTGCGAGGAAAACGGTCGAAGCGAGGGCGACAGCTTTGACCGTGGCGCGGCGCGCCACCAACTTGCGCATGAAATCCCTTCGTTGGCACGCACGTGCCAGCTCAATCCGCGGCAACGGGCCTGGAATCCGTTGGCTCACAGTCGTCCTCCAGCAACAGACCGGGCGCCTGCAATTCATCCGACAACACCGGTCAGCGCATCACTTTAGGGTACAAACCGGGGAAGGGCTCTACTAATCACCGACTGCCCGGTATCTGCAGGCCAGGGATCGTCGGAATCTGCGGCAACGGGTTGTACGGCGTCGTGGTGGTGGGCCGGGGACGCGTAGACGGGCTCGGTGTCGTCGTCGGTGGCTCGGTGGTCGTCGGCGGGGGTGTCGTCTCCGGCGGCGGCGGTGGCGGAGTTGTCGTGGTGACCGGTTCCTCGGTGGTCGTCGGCGTCACCGTCGGGAAGTTGATCGGTGGTGCCGGCGCCGGGGTCGGACTCACCGAGACCTGATCCGACTTGGCGTCGCGCAGCGGCGGCACCGGCGTCGTGCCGTCATCGCGGAACAGCACGGCCATCGCGAAGCCGCCGAGCACGAGTCCGATCAAGGCCGCGGCACCGATCAGCAACGGGAGCTGTTTGCGGTCCTTCGCCGACTCGGCTTTCCGAGCGGGTTCCGCCGGAACCTCGGTTGCTTCCGTCGGCACGGGTTCGGCCATCGGAATGGCCGCCGAGTACGCCTGCGGCGTCGCTTCGGACGCGGGCACGGCCGGGATGATGACGGTGTCCACCGTCGAGTTCTCGGCGTGGCTCGGGTCGGGCGGGGTGCTGCCCGCGGGGGTGGACAGCACCGCTGCCAGGGCCGCGCGGGCGGCGTCGTAGGCGTAGGTGCTGCCCGGTGCGTTCGCCTCGACGGTCGGCAGGTCGGCCTCGCTGACCAGCAGCACCGACCGCAGACCCAGGTAGTCCAGTGCGTCGCGCAGGGCCTGGATGTATTCGCGCGGCCAGTCACCGGGGTGGGTCGCGTAGAACTCGGCCGGACCGTTGAGATGGTCCGCGGTCAGGTTGATCAGGCAGAACAGCGCCGTCGCGACCAGATCCTCGGCCCGGTAGGCCTCGCCGTCGTCGACGGAGATGCCCGCCGGATCGCCGACGGCGAGCGCGAAGCCGGTGATCGCATGGGCATTCTCGTCCGGCGGCGGGCCGCCGAGCGTGGCGTCACCGTCGTCGGACATGTACAGCAGCGACTCGCGGACGATGAACAACGGCTCTTCGCCGCCGTCGGTGACGATCGCCGCCGTGCACTCGTCCTCGGCGATGCGTAGGCCCACCCCTGTGGCCATCCTCAGTACCTCGCTTCGGCTTCCCGGCTGACGAATCCGCACTCTGTCACACCAGTAGGGAGCCGTGTCCCATGGCGCGGAGCATCGACAATAACTCCGATCGGGACCGAGCACCGATTCGGCGCCGAATACGGGCGACATGATGCTCCACCGTCTTGGCGGAAATGTACAGACGAGCACCGATCTCCCGGTACGTCAGCCCGAGCAGGACCAGCTCGGCGACTTCCCGTTCCCGCTCGCTGAGGATCGCGGTCTGTTCGCCGACCGCCGGATCGGGGGCGGGTTCGGCACCCTGCTGCGGCGCTGCCGCGGTCGGCGGCACGATCGGGTCCTGCGGTTTGGCATCGGCGCGCACCGTGCGGGCCAGCTTGAGCAGCGCGGTCGCGGTCGCCGAATCAGCGGCGGCGAGGGCGGCCTCGCTGGCCAGCCTGGCGGCGTCCCAGGTCATGCCGATCTCGCTCAATCCGGCGACGGCGGCTTCCACCGGTGCCACCGATACCTCACCGCGCAGCACGAGCACCCAGGTGCGGCCCGCGTCGGCGAGTACGGCGGCGTGCCGGTCGCCCGCCTCGGCCGCGGCCTTCAGCGGCCGGGCGTGCGGGAGCAACTCCTGCGGGCTCTCGTGCAGGATCGCGGCCTGCACGCCGTACCAGTGGAAGGCGTTCGCCCAGGCCGGCGGTTCGCCCAAGCGGCGCAGCAGGGCCTGTGCGGAGTCGACCAGCGGCGCGATCCGGCCCTCGTCGCGCAATCGGATTGCGGCCAGCCACAATTCGCCGATCGGCAGCAGCGCGAGCAGGTCGGCCTCCACGTCGTCGAACATCAGGTAGGCCGCCTGCCAGGCCCGCGACAGCGCGGCGTGATCGCCGGTGCGCCTGGCCAGGCCGACCGCGACACCGTGCGCGAGCAGGCGATCGCGCACGTCCAGCGAATCGTGATCGAGTGCGGCGACCGTCGCGGCGGCGGCGCGCTCGTCGCCGCCGAGCATGGCCGACCAGGCCGCGAGCACCTGGAGCTGGTGGCAGCGCAGGCCGCTTACCGTGGCGCGGCGCAGTGCGTCGCCCGCGCGGCGTGGCTCGCCGGTGCCCAGGCAGAGCAGTGTCGCGATGGACACCGCTGTGCAGGGCAGGAATCGGTCGACGCCGGAGTCGGCGTGCGCGGCCTGCACCAGCGCGGAGACCGCCGCCGGTGTGCCGTTCGTGGATAGCGTTGGTGTGGTGGGGGTTCCGCCGTTGCGCCGGCTGAGGGAACCCGCCAGTGCCGTGGCGATCAGCCGGGCGTGGGCGTTGGCCTCGGTCGGCGGCCACTGCGTCGACGAGTCGGACATCTCCGCCGCGCCGGACACGTCACCGGCCAGCGAGAGCACGGTGGCCCCGATGGCCCAATCGGCGCCGACTCGTTGCGCACCGAGCCACGAATACAGTTGGGCCGCACGGGCAACCAGGCCGCGCCGGGTCAGCGCCGCCGCGCAGATCCGCACCGCGTCGGCGAGCTCCGCGCTGGACACCCCGGAACGGGCCAGCACCGGCTCGGCCAGCCGGATAGCTGTCTCGCCGTCGCCGTTGCGCCCGGCCGCCTCGGCCCAGCGCAGTGCGATGAGATCGGGGTCGGCACCGGTCGCCGCGGCCGCGGCGTAGTAGCGCACCGCCTCGCGGCCCGCCTTTTCCGCCGCGGCGGCGAGGAATTCGGCCAGGCGTTGGTCACGGACGCCGGATTCGGCGAGCAGCAGCGCGGTGTGGTCGCGCAGCAGGCCCGCGTCCAGTCGCGCGCCGAGCAGTTTGCGCTGAACCGCGACGAACCGGCGGTCGCCGAGCAGCGTGCGCAGCGGGCCGACGGCCGGGGCGAGCAACAGGTCTGCGTCGGTGACCAGGGCGCTGGCCCTGGCCCGATCGATGAGGTGCTGTGCGGCAACGGGTTCCACGCCGAGCACCTCGGTGAGTTCGCTGGCGTCCAGGCCCGCGCCGGTGGTGGCGACCACCAGGGTTTCCAGCAGGTCCGGTGCGAGGTTGTCCAGCAGCGAGCGGGCCCAGGCGGCGACGGCCACGTCGACCGCGCCGATGCCCGCGTCGAGCCGGGCCGAGCAGGCGGCGGCCAGCGCGGCGACCACGCCACCGCGGATGCCGTCGGTCTGCCGGTGAATGTGCTGGGACACCTGGCGCGGCACCATCATGCCGAGTTCCCTGGCGAACGGGGCGATGTCGACCACGCCGAGGGCGCGCAGCTCCACCACCCGGCCGCGCCGGGCGACCGTGTCCGCGAGTGCACGCAGCCGCAGGTCGTGCGGGCGCGGCTGGGCGGCGATCACTACCGTGCGCTGACCGGATTCGACGGTGGTGCAGAGGTATTCGAGCTCGGACTGGTTCAACGTGTGGGCGTTGTCGACGATCAGCGCCGGGCGGAGCTCGGTCGCCGGCGCGGGGCGGGCGCCGGATCCGTTGGGGGAGCCGCCGTTACCGGTGGGCGCCGTCTCGATCGCCGTAGTGTCCTGGAGCGGGATGTCGCGGGCGCGCAGCCGATTGCGAATCTCGTTGAGCAGGGTGGATTTACCGGTCTGCGAGCGGCCGCGGATGAGGAAGATGACCGGCTCCTGGTCGGCCGACTCCAGTTCCCGAAGGATCTCGCGCGCGGACGGCAGGGTATCGAAGGCGATGTCAGCCACCGTTTCCTCCGAGGATCTGGCCGGGGGCGCGCAGGACGGTGCCGACGGTGTTGCCGACGGAGTCGATCGGGTCCTTCAGGACGCCGGTCGGCAGGCTCGGCGGCTGCGGCGGCGTCGGGGCGGGGTAATTACCTGGCGCAGGAGCGGGTCCGGGTGCCGGAGCGGGCTGCGGTTGCGGGGCCGGTTGCGGCGCACCGGGTTCCGCGGGCGGCGCGACGGGCTGGTCGGCGACGGACTGGCTGTTCACCACGGCAACTGTCGTCGCGGCCGGGGAACCCGGTTGCCCCGCATCAGTTTTCGGACGTCCCGCGTTCGCGGTTGCTGGGTTCGTCGCGGCGGCAGGCAGATTGGGATCACCGGCCTGCCCGCCGGTGGTCGCGGCGATCTCCGCCGCCCGCGCCGGTGACGAGTGTTCGGTCGATGCCGGGTTCGGGCCGGGCTGAGCGCCCGTGCCGATCGCGACGGTGCCGGTGGCCAGTAATCCGATGACGACCGCGGCGCCCGCGACGATGGCGGCCCGCCGCCTGCCGCCGAATCGCGGCATGCGCGGGGTCTCGGCGCTCGGCAGGGACGAGATCGCCACCGAGGGAAGTTCTTTGGTCGCCGGTTCGGTCAGGACCGGCGGCGCGACGGGCGTACGGGCCGACGCCAGATCCGCGGCGAGCACGGCGGCTCCGCGGGCGCCGGTGTTGGCCGGATCGGCGGCGGCGACCACCGGAAGACCGAATTCGGTCGAGATCAGCTCCGCGACCAAGGGGATCGCGCCGCCGCCACCGGTGAGCAACACGCGGCCGATATCGGCGATGTCGAGGCCGGCCCGATGCACCGCGTCGCGGATCAGCTCGGTCGAGGTGAGCAGCGGCCCGCGCAGCAGATCTTCCAGCTCGCCGCGCACCAGCCGGACGTTGCCGCTGTGCGTGTCCGCCGGATTCAACCGCACTTGGACGACGGTTGCCGTATTTATCGAGAGCTCTTCTTTAGCGGTTCGGCACTGCTCGCGCAATGCTGACAATTTCCGCTCGACTACGGGGTCGAACGGGTCGAAATCATTTGCGAGCACAGCGTTTGCCAGCACGTAGCGCATGGTCAGCAGATCGAATTCGGCGCCAGCGATGTCCGTGGTCCGCAGTGGTGTGCCGAGCACCCCGGCATGGTCGCCGGTCCGCACCACCGACACGGTGAGCCCGGTGGCGCCGAGGTCATACACGAGCACCGCGCCGTCCCCGAGCGGGCCGTGCGCGGATTCGAGCCAGCGGACCGCGGCGGTCGGTTCGGGCACCAGCGTCACCTCGCGCAGGCCCTCCCGATCGAGGGCCGCGCGCTGGATATCGACGGTGTGCCGCAGCCACCACGCCGGGTGGCAGACGACCGTCGAACCGTACTCGCGTGCCTGCGTGCTTATCTCGTCCATCAGGCAGGCGACGGCGGCGGAAACGAGGTCGGCAGCGGAATGTGCGGTGCCGTCCTCGGCGAGCATGTCCACCGGATCGCCGACCCTGGCGACGAAGCCCTCGAGCTGCACGTCGCTGGAATGCCGTCCGGTGCCGGGCGCGGGGGCGCCGAGGGCGGGCGGCGCGTCGGCCGCGAGCCGTAGCACGCTGGGATGGGTGACCACGCGGTCGCCGCCATCCCCCGCCGCCGCCACGGCGACCGAATTCGACGACCCGACAGTGATGCCGAGCGCCAGACGCTCTGTCATTCGTGAACCCCGTTCGAAAACTCTGTGGTCCGGTGTCGCTGCTGTGTAGTCCGAGTGCGGCACGCGGTAGGAGCACGCCGACGCACTCGTTGTTTCGGTTGCTGGCGGTCAGCCGTTACCGCTTCCGGGGAACTTCCGGGGAAATTCCCCTAATGGCACCGGTGCCCCTAAGGGCGAGCCAGGGTGAGTTGTGGGGGTCGGCCCCGTTACGCGTAACGAGTGGCGCCCTTAGCGTGAAATGCATTCCAACGATGCGGATCGCGGAGGTCCGCCGGCTCTCAGGAGATTTTCTGATGACACCCAACGCGATTCTCGAGTTCATCCTCAACCTGCTGCGTGACCACGAGGCGGCGGTCGGCTACTGCGCCAACCCCACGCAAGCGCTGGTGGCGGCGGGTTTGCCCGCTGTCACGCCGGAGGACATCGCCGCCGTCGCCCCGATGGTCGCCGAGTCGGCGCTGGTCGCGGGTGGCTCCCAGCTGTCGGCGATCGTCGCCGCCGGGGCGCAGACCGGTGCTGCCGCTGTGCTCGGTGCCGCGGGCACCGTCGGTGCCGCCGCGGCGGCCGACGCCGGGTTGAACGTCGGTGCTGATCTCGGCATCGACCTGGGTGGTCAGGTCGGCACGGGGCTCGACCTCAACGCGGGGTTGAACGCCGCGATCAACACCGGGCTGCAGGTCGGTGCTGACCTCGGTGCGGGCCTTTCCGCGGGTCTCGGGTCCGTCGCCGACGTGGGTGCGAATCTGTCCGCCGCGGTCGGTGGCGCACTCGGTGTGGCGGGGCAAGCGGTGACTGGTATCGGTGCCGACGTGCAGGGTGCGGTGGATGCCGGACTGCATGCCGGGACGGGGCTGGAAACGAGTTTGTCCACGAATATCGGCGGTGCGGTAGGACAGGCCACGACCGGCATCTCTACCGGTCTCGATGGGGCGATCGGTGCGGGTACGCAGGTCGGTACCGATCTCTCCACTGGATTGCAGGGCGCGCTGCACGCGGTGACCGGTGTGACGACCGGCATCGATGCGGCCGTCGGTGCTGATCTCGGTGCCGGTTTGCACGGCGCGGTGGATGCCGGTAGCGAGTTGGCCGGTGGTTTGTCCACGGGGCTCGGAGCGACCGCCGCCAATCTCGGCACAGGCCTGTCGGCCGGTGTCGGCGGCACGCTCGACGCGAGCGGCCAAGCCGCGGCTGGGTTGTCGACCGGGCTCGGTGGTGTTGCGCAAGGTGCGGCCGATCTGAATGCAGGCCTCTCGACTGGCATCGGTGGTGGGTTGTCCACAACCGTTGGCGGCGTGGCTAATTCGGCCGCGCAGGTTACTACTGGTCTGGAAACCGGGCTCGGTGCGGCGGTAGGCGCGGGCACCGAGATCGGTGGCGGGTTGTCCTCGGCGGTGAACACGGGCGTGCAGATCGGGTCGGGTCTGGAGACCGGACTGTCGGGCAGTGCGGGCGCGGTTCTCGGTGCGGGTACGCAGGTAGGCGCTGACCTCGGCACCGGGTTCGCCTCGAGTGTGGATAGTTCCATCAACGCTGGGGCACAGGTGGGTTCGGGCTTGGGGACCGGGTTGTCCACGGGTCTCTGCGGTGCCCTCGATGCAGGCGCACATGCGGGTGGCGCGGTTGATGTAGGCACGCACGCGGTAACCGGGTTGGCGACGGGTTTGTCCACGGGGATCGGGGCTGCGGCGGATGCCGGTGCCGGTCTGGGTGGCGGGCTGACGGCCGGGCTCGACGGTGCGGCAGGGGTCGGTGCGCAGGTCGGGACGGGTCTCGAGACCGGTCTCGGCGGCGGTATCGACGCGGGTGCGCACGCGGCGACCGGGCTCGAGACCGGGCTGTCGGCGGGGATCAATTCGGCCGCGAGCCTTGGCGGCGGCCTGTCCACCGGTATCGGCGGTGCGGTGGACGCCGGTGCGGGCCTGGGTGGTTCGCTCGGTGGGATTACGCATGGGGCTGTCGATACCGGTGCCGGACTTGGTGGTTCGCTTGGTGGGACTACCCATGGTGCGGTGGATGCCGGTGCGGGACTCGGTGGTTCGCTCGGCGGGACCACGCACGGGGCCATCGATTCCGGTGCGCCCCTTGGCGGCACAACCCATGGTGCAGTGGATACTGCTGCGGGACTCGGTGGTTCGGTCGGCGGCACAACGCATGGTGCGGTAGACACCGGTGCCGGGCTGAGCGGAGACGTCGGATCGACCGCGAACGCCTGGTCGTCACTCGATGTTTCGAGTGCGTTCGGTTCAGGGCTGGACAGTACCGCTGGCGCGCACGACACCGGATTGTTCGGCGATACCCATGCGGGCGCGGATCTGGCCGGCAGTGCCGGTGCGGATCTCACCGGCGACGCGATGCTGCACTGATCACGCCGCCGCCGCACTGGCAATGCCCGTTTCACTGGAAGAGGTCGATACCGCGATGGGGACGCCCGCACCGAACGCCACACCACCGGCGGTACCACTGCTGTCGGTACTCGGCGAAACCATCGCGGCGGCGCGTGCCGCGGGCCGCAACGATCTGGTCGGCCGCCTCGAGGTGGCGGCCGACCGGGTCCGCGACCCACGGCGGCGCATTGTCATTGCGGGACAACTGGATCAAGGCAAGAGCCGGTTCATCAACGCGCTGCTGAATCTCGAGATCTGCCCGGTGGGCGACGACGTGACCACCACGATCACCACGCTGCTGGCGCACGGCCCCGAGCCGAAGGCGGAGTTGGTGCTGACCGGCCCCGGCGGTGACTCGGGCGGTCCGGAAACCCGGGTCCCGGTGCCGATCAACGAGATCGGCACCATCACCGCGCGTTCCCCGATGGCGCAGGGGCGGCGGATCCTGCGCATGGAAATCCAGGTGCCCAACGCCTTGCTGGCCGACGGCATCGTGCTGGTCGACACCCAGGGCGTCGGCGGGCACGGAAGTTCTTACGCGGCAGGGGTGCTGAGTATGGTGCCCGCCGCCGACGCGGTGCTGGTGCTCTCCGACGCGTCCACCGAGCTCACCGAGCCGGAACTCGCGTTCCTGCGGCAGGTGCGCGAACTGTGCCCGACCGTCGCACTACTGGTCACCAAGACCGACCTGTACCCGCACTGGCGCCAGGTGCACGAGGCCGACCAGCGCCACCTCGGCAAAGCCGGCCTGGACGTGCCGATTATCGCGGTCTCCGCGCTGCTGCGTAGTCACGCGTTGCGCCTGCAGGACCAGCAGCTCGGCCTGGAATCGGGGTTCGGTGTGCTCTACCAATTCCTGCGCGATCAGGTAGTGGCGCGCGATCAGCTCGCCACTCGCGGCGCGGTCGCCCGCGATATCCGTTCCGCCGCCGAACATTTGGCGCTCACGCTGGGTAGCGAGCTGGTCGCGGTGCGGGACCCGGAACGCGGCGCGGCGGCGGTCCGCGAACTGCGGGCCGCGCGGACCTCGGCCGAAGAACTGCACCGCCGCACCGCGGCGTGGCAGACGACCCTCGCCGACGGCATCACCGACCTGGCTGGCGACGTCGACCATGATCTGCGAGAACGGTTGCGCGGCATCACCAGAACCACCGAGGAGTGGATCGACGAGCACGACCCGGGCCGGCACTGGGACAGCATTGCCGAATACCTCACTGGCACCATCGATACGGCGATCGGTGACAACCTGCTGTGGACCCATTCCCGCGCAGTGCAACTCGCGCAGCGGGTCGCCGAGCACTTCACCGAGGTCGGCGCCGCCGATCTGCCCGACGTGCGGTCCGATGCGGCCGTCGAGGGCAGTCATGTCGGCGCGGGCACCCTCGCCGACCTGGAGCCCGACATCGGCTTCGGCAGCAAACTGCTGGTCGGCATGCGCGGCTCCTACGGTGGTGTGCTGATGATCGGACTCGCCAGCACCTTCGCCGGACTCGCATTGCTCAACCCGATCTCGCTCGGCGCCGGACTCGTGGTGGGCGGCAAGGCTTTCCGGGACGACAAGCAGGCCAGGCTGGCCCGGCGGCGCAACGAGGCGAAGGTGGCCGTTCGCCGGTTCGTCGACGACGTGGCGTTCCAGACCGGCAAGGAATCCAAGGACCGGCTGCACCGCATCCATCGGGCGCTGCGTGACCATTACGCCGGGGTGGCCGAGCGGAGCCTACGGTCGATCGACGATTCGCTGCGCGCGGCGCAGGAGGCGGCGACCATGGCGAACGCTCGCAGGGCCGAGCGTGGCACGGTGCTCGAGCGGCAGTTGCACGTGGTCGCAGAGCTCGGTCGCTACGCCGACGCCATGCAGGCCGCGCTGCCGAGCGCGCCCGTCGGTACGGTGACCTCGTGAGGGAGCGTCAGCGAGCGAACCGAAGTTACAGCGCGCTCGCGCGAACGGCGGAGCCGAGCGTCAGCGAGGCGGAGTCGTGAGGGAGCGTCAGCGAGCGAACCGAAGTTACAGCGCGCTCGCGCGAACGGCGGAGCCGAGCGTCAGCGAGGCGGAGTCGTGAGGCGCGAGGTCGGCGCGGCGCCGGGGATTGTGGCCGAGGCGCATCGGCTGGTCGGTGCGGCGCGTGCCGCGCTGGCGAGCGAACCGCGACCGCGGGCCCTGCTCGCGGACTGTGCCGGTCGGCTGGATCAACCGTTGCGGATCGCGCTCGCCGGTTCATTGAAGGCAGGCAAGTCCACGCTGCTCAATTCCCTTGTCGGGCAGGATATCGCGCCGACCGATGCGACCGAATGCACCAGGGTGGTCACCTGGTATCGCTACGGTTCCACCCCGAGCGTGACCGCGCACGCGGGTGACGGCGCCCGCGCCAACGTGGTGGTCCGTCGTGGCGGTGGTACGCACGGACTAACCTTCGACCTGGATCGCCTGAGCTGGAATGCGCCCGCGGCGCGCGAGGTCGATCACCTCGAGGTCGAATGGCCCGCGGCGGCACTGGCCCACACGACGATCATCGATACGCCGGGCACCTCCTCGCTGTCTCGTGAGGTATCGCGGCGCACAGCCCGATTGCTCACGCCTGGTGCGGATATGGAGCAGTCCGAGCAGGGTGTCGCGGTTCCGGGCGCCGACGCGGTCGTGTATTTGCTGCGCAGGCTCGACGCCGCCGACGTCCGATTCCTCGAACGGGTAGGCGCCGGAACCGGAGCGGCGCAGGGTGTTTCGGGCCCGCTCGGTGTTGTCGGCGTGGTCTCCAGGGCCGACGAGATCGGCGCTGGCCGCATCGACGCCTTGCATTCGGCGCGCGACGTCGCCACTCGTTTCGCCGGCGAGCTGGAGCGAACGGGTTTGTGCCAGGCCGTGATTCCGGTCGCCGGACTACTCGCGTTCGCCGCGGCCACGCTGCGCCAGCAGGAGTATGCGGCGTTCGAGGCGCTGGCCGGTGTCCCGGTCGACGACCTGAGCACGGCACTACTGTCCGCGGACCGTTTCGCCCGCCCCGATGTCGCACTGCCCGTGGCGCCGGAGCTCCGGGCCCAGCTCGCGGAACGGTTCGGTCTGTTCGGCATTCGCATGGCGGTCACGCTGATCAGGCTCGGCGTGCGCGATTCCGCCACGCTGGCAGCGGAATTGACCAACCGCAGCGGCGTGGACGAGCTGCGCTCCGTGCTCGACGTCCAATTCGGCCAGCGCGCCGACCAACTCAAGGCCCACTCCGCCCTCACCGCCCTCGCCCGCGTACTGACCGCCTACCCCGGCAGCGAGGCCGACGCTCTGCTCCCACGCGTACGCACCCTGCTCTCCGACGTCCACGGCTTCGCCGAACTGCGCCTGCTCGGCCGCCTCCGCACCGACGAACTGACCCTGCCACCACCAGATCTCGCCGAACTGCACCGCCTCATCGGCGGCTCCGGCATCGCCCCCCACCTCCGCCTAGGCCTCCCCGTCGACGCCGCCCCTGCCACGCAGCGAGACCAGGCCATAGCCGCGGTCCGCAAATGGCGCTCCCGAGCCCGCCACCCCCTAGCCGACCAATTCACCACCACCGCCTGCCTAACCGCCGCCCGCAGCGCCGAAGGCACCCTCACCCTCCTCCCCGAATAGGCCCGGTTAGCCGTGACCGTAGCCGCATGTTCTCGGCCTCCTGTGGGGTGTCTTCGATCGCATCCCACACGCTGTCGAACGTTTCGTCCGCCATCAGCGCTCTCCTTCCTTGATCTGGTCTACGACCTGCGCTAGCCGCTTCGCCGCGAGGCTCAGATCCGCCGCCGCGGACGCCGTGGCCCCACGCTAGGCATGGCCTTCCAATCAACCCATCGGCGGAATCCGACCATCTCTGTGATCGAGAGCGTCAAGGGGTGACGGCGCTGCTGGTGGGGTCGATGAGGATTTTGGCGTGGTGGTCGGGGTTGGTGAGGGTGGTGAAGGCGGATTCGATGCCGTTGAGGCCTACGGTGCCGGTGATCAGGGGGGTGGGGTCTAATTTGCCGTCGGCGAGTAGGTGGAGGGTGTCGCGGAATTCGCCGGGGTCGTAGCCGAAGGCGAAGCGGAGTTCGAGTTCTTTGTTGATGGCCATGGCGGGGTGGATGCGGTCGGATTCCATGCAGACGCCGACGACGACCACGCGGGACAGCGGCGGTGCGGCGGTCAGGATCTGGTCGAGAATGCCTGGGACGCCGACGCATTCGAAGATGACGGGGCCGGATGGGCCCGCGTTCAAGGTGTGCGCGAGGCGGAAGATGTACCACCACGGCAGGTTCGGGACGCGGCGCAGGCGGTCCATGGTGTCGAAGCCGAGATCGAGGATGTCGGTGACGCCGTTGATTCGGCCGCGTTTGGGGGTGGCGGTCCAAGGAGAGTCGGTGGCGGGGTCGACCACGACGTCCGCGCCGCACGCGGTCGCGAGTTCCCTACGGCGCGGGGAGAAGTCGCTGGCCACCACGGTGCGCACGCCCGCGGCCTTCAACATGCTGATCACCGCGAGGCCGATGGGTCCGCAGCCGATCACGAAGGCGTTCTGCCCCTTGCCGACTCGGCCTCTGCGGACCGCGTGCCAGGCAACAGCCATGGGTTCGGTGAGCGCCGCGTGTTCGGCGGACAACCCGTTCGGCACCGGCATGGTCATCGATTCCTGGACCACCACCTGCTCGGCGTACGCCCCTGGCGCCTCGACCGACAGCCCGGTCAGCTGCGGTTTCGCACCGTGCCGCACGATCGGCAGCGCCACCACGGGTGTGCCCGTCGCCCACCGCTTGCGGCACCCGGGCCCGTAATCGACGACCGCGCCGCTGAATTCGTGGCCGAGCACCACACTCTGGTCCGACCGCATGAACGAGTCGTAGCCGGTGGTCACGGCCAGCTCGGCCATCTCGTCGGCATGGTTGCGGGCATGCAGGTCGGAACCGCAGATGCCGCAGCGCGCTACGTCGATCAGCAGTTGCCCGCGCCCCGGTACCGGTGTCGGCAGGTCGATGACCTCGAACTTCGAGTTGGTGACGACGGCGGCCCGCATAGTGAACTCCTCGAATCGGCAGCGTCTCCCACGCTACTGCGTACCGCCCGGCAAAACAGCGATCAGACCGCCGCGAGTGCCTACTCGGCATCGCGACGGTCTCGCGGCGGGATTCACTGCCGGTCGCGCAGGACGGGGAACACCTCCTCTTGGAGGTAGGTTTCGAGGTCGCGACCCTTGCGGTTGGCTTCGATCACCGAGACGCCGTGCTGCTCGGCCTTCTCGAGCAGCAGCGCGCGCGAATCGCTTTCCACGCCGCCGCCGATCAGCAGGAAGTCGACCGGGTCGGTGTCGAGCACCGCGACGGCGTCCTCGTCGGCGAGCACGCCGTGCGCGCTGAAACCTTGGGCTCGTAGCTGGGCGATGCCCGACTCCACCACGCTCGGGCCGCGGCCGATGACCAGGATATCCATTGTCCTCATACTCCTATCGGTGTCAGATCCACTGTCGCGGTTCCGGTTTCGAGGGGTTCGAGCTTGGCGTCCTTCGGCAGCGCGAAGAAGCCGAGACACATCAGCAGCAGCGTGCCGATGCCGTACCAGAGCGTGTAGTCGAAGGTGTTGGCGAAATTGGTCGCGTTCGCGTCGGTACCTGCCTCGGTCAGTATCCGGCCGACCTCGTCGCTACCGGTCGGCGTGAGGCAGCTGTCCGGCACCGCGGTCGGATCGATCTGTGTGGATCGATCCCGCACGCAGGCACGGAAATTGGCGAGGATCTCGTCCTGCGCGGGCAGCGGCAACCCGGCGACCGCGAGCTCGGCGCGAAGCTGCGGGGTCACCGCGTCGACGCCGCGGGCCGAATCATGGTCGAGCTGAGTGAAGAACACGACGCCGACCAGTGCCACGCCGAGCGCGGTGCCGAGCTGCTGCCCGGTATTGAGCAGCCCGGACGCCGCGCCCGCTTCGCCCGCGGGGATCTGGCCGAGCAGCAGGTCGATGGTCGGCGCGACCACCATGCCGAACCCGATACCGGTCACGATCAGCGGGAAAACCATCTGCCATGAGGCGATCTCGGCGCCGTAGTGTGCCGCGAGCCAACCGTAGAGACCGAACCCGAGCGCGTTCACCACGCCGCCGGCGATCAGCACCCGCCTGCCGAACCGCGGCGCCAGCACGCCGACCGAAACGCCTGCTCCCACACCAGCTCCCACGGCGAAGAATACCGCGGTCAGGCCGGCCCGCATCGGCGACCAGCCCAGCCCGGACTGCATGAACAGCGTCCACACCAGGAAGAACCCGCCGAGCCCGATCCAGAACAGCAGCCAGCTGCCGAGCCCGATCGCGAACGGCCGGGAACGGAACAGGCCGAGGTCGATCAACGGCGACCCACCGGTCCGCGCTCGCCGCCGTTCGTAGCCGACGAACAATCCGAAGGTCAGCACCGCGGCGACGATCATCACGAAAGTCCAAGCGGGCCAACCGAGTCGGCGCCCCTCGGTGATCGGGTAGACCAGGAGCAGCACGGCGCCGACAGCCAGCACCATGCCGACCACGTCCAGCCGCGGCGGCGTAGTCGAGCGCGAATCCTTCATCACGGCCGCGGCGGCGAACAGTGCGGCAAAGCCGACCGGGATATTGACCAGGAAGATCGGCCGCCAGGCCAGCTCGAACAGATCCCACTGCACGAGCAGCCCGCCGAGCGAAAGTCCGACCGCCGACGCGGATCCGCCGACCGCGCTGTACAGCGCGATCGCTTTGGCGCGTTCGTTTTCCGGGAAGGTGACCCGGATGATGGCCAAAATCTGCGGCACCATCAGTCCCGCCATCGCGCCCTGCACGAACCGGGACGTGATCAGCATCGTCGGGTCAGTACTCAGCCCGCAGGCCGCGGACGCGAGGGTGAATCCGGCCATGCCGACGAGGAAGACGCGTTTGCGCCCGTAGATGTCGCCGAGCCGGCCGCCGGTGATCAACACCGCGGCGAACGCGAGCACGTAGGCCGCGACGATCCATTCGAGCTGTGAGTACTGGGCCTTCAGGTCGGACTGGATGCTCGGGACGGCGACATTGACGATCGTGACGTCGAGCAGATCCATGAAGCCCGCGGCGAGCACGACCGCGAAGGCGATCCAGCGGCGCGGGTCGAGATCGGTCGGGGAATCGGTATCGGTGGGGTGGAGGTCGTGGTCCACGGCGGCTCTCTTCGACTCGGTGGGCGTCTCCTCAAACTATGCACATGAAGTGATTATCACGCAATAGGACAATCATCATGAGTGCGTTAAAGGTATGCTGTGCGGGTGACCGATCCGAGGTTTCCGCCGCTGTCCGACCAGCCCGCCTTCCTCCTCGGCCAGCTGGGCGCCTACACCAGCGGTCGATTCGGCGAGTTGCTCGCGCCGCTGGACATCGGTCCCCGGCACTTCGGCATGCTGCGGCTACTGCGCGAACACGACGGGCAGACGCAGCAGCAGTTGGGCGAGACGCTCGGCATACATCGCAATGTGATGGTCGGGCTCGTCGACGAATTGGAGAAACGACAGCTCGTAGCGCGACGCAGGCATCCCACCGACCGCCGCGCGCACGCCGTCTATCTGCTGCCCGCCGCGCGCGACGTACTGACCCGCGCGCAGGAAACAGTGCGCCGTCTGGAGGCCGAGCTGTTCGCCGAACTCGACACCGACGAGCGGGCGACGTTGCAGCGGTTACTGCAGCGCACGGCCGCGAGCAACGGATTACGCCCGGGCATTCATCCCGGACTCACCCACGATCGAATGCGCCCTTGCTGACCGGAGTTCGGTAATTCACAGCAGCACACCGGGATTCAGGACGCCCGCCGGATCGAGCGCGGACTTGGCCGCGCGCAGCGCGAGCGCGAAGGGCTCCGGCCGTTGCTCGTCGTACCAGAGCCGGTGATCCCTGCCCACCGAATGATGGTGCGTGATCGTCCCGCCTGCGGCCGAGAGTGCCTCGGACACAGCCGCTTTGATCTCATCCCACTGCGCGACCGTGCTGCCCCAGCGGCCGGTGGCGTAGATGCCGAAGTACGGTGCGGGCCCGTCCGGATAGACGTGGGTGAACCGGCAGGTGACCACGCCGGTCGCGCCGACCGCGCGGATCGCGTCGTTCGCGGCGCTGGTCACGGCGGCTTTGAGGCCCTCGAATCGGTCCCAGGTGCAAGCGGTTTCGAAGGTCTCGGTGATCATCGACCGCGCCGCGAGCGCATCGCGCTGGTACGGCATGCGCAGGAACGACGAGCGCCACGTATCGGCCGTACCACCGCTGTGTGTGTTCGTGTCCGAATCCGAGTAGCGCACGGGTTCCGGCAATGTGCCGCCGTGTTCGACGGCGATCTCGACGGCGCGTGCCATCCACGGCTGCGTCGGGTGGTCCGCCGATTCGAAGCCGAGCACCAGCACCCCGCCCGCGGTCGCCGCCCCGGCATTGAGGAACGCCTCGGCCGGATCCAGCAGGCGGCAATTGGTCGGATACAGACCCGACTGCGCGATGACGCGGGTGGCGGCGACCGCCTGGCCGTAGTCGTCGAAGTGCACGGAAGCCGTTGCGCGCCAACGTGGGCGGTCCTGCAGACGCAGCCACGCCTCGGTGATCACGCCGAGCGTGCCCTCGGAGCCGAGGAACATCCGATCGGGCGCGGGCCCCGCACCGGAACCGGGCAACCGGCGGGATTCGCTGATACCGGCGGGCGTCACCACCCGCATCGACTCCACCAGGTCATCGATGTGGGTGTACAGCGTCGCGAAATGCCCGCCCGCGCGCGTGGCCAGCCAGCCGCCGAGCGTGGAGAACTCGAACGACTGCGGAAAGTGCCGCAGCGTCAGCTTCGCTTCGCGCAGTTGGTCTTCCAGTGCGGGCCCGAACACACCCGCCTGAATCCGCGCGGCGCGACTGGTGGGATCGATCTCGAGGACGCGATCGAGCGCCCCGAGGTCGAGGCTGATCGCACCGGCGAAATCGCCATCGAACCGCGGCTCGATCCCGCCGACCACGGAAGTCCCACCGCCGAAAGGGATTACGGCGATCTTCGCCCGGCTCGCCCAGTCGAGCACGTCGACGATGTCGGCCTCGGTCCGTGGCCGCACCACGAGGTCGGGTGGAGTCCGCACCTGGCCCAGCAGATTTCGCACCACATCGCGGAAGGCCTGCCCGTGTGCGTGCGCCGCGCGATCGGCGGGATCCGGGGAAGTCAACTCGGCGAGTGCCGCCGGTGCGGCGATCCGAGGCTCGGGCAGTGCGAGCGATTCGATCGTCGGTGGCTCGTGTGGCGTCAGGTCGGCGCCGGGCATGATCGCCGCGACGCGCGCCGTCAGCGCCGCCCGCTCCGCCCCGCGGACCGCGTCCTCGACGTTGCCCCAGCCCCACCATGACCGCGTCTTCGCCGGCACCGTGACTCCTCTCCGCCGGGCCCGCACCCGCCGCGCGAGCTATTGCACCACGGGTGGCCGGGCCTGGTCCGCGCGACGAGAATCAGGAAGAGACGAAATTGGTGCCGCCGTTCGGGAATGATCCTCGTCGGTCGGCCGTTGAGCTATTCGACAGTGTTGAGTGTGTCGGACTCAAGTTTGAGTTGACTCCCGGCGATAGTTGGGGGCAGGATTGAGCCGACCACGCTCATCGTTGCTGGGGCCGTGCTCCGTCAGGTGCTGGAGCGAGGTCTCGCGGTACAGGGTGACCTGGCCGTAGGGCGACACACGCCCAGCACCGACACCAATAAGTACGTCAATTAGGAGGAACAACAATGGCTCGTGCGGTCGGAATCGACCTCGGGACCACGAACTCGGTCGTCGCCGTACTCGAAGGCGGAGAACCGGTCGTCGTTGCCAACTCGGAAGGATCGCGCACCACCCCGTCGATCGTCGCCTTCGCGAAGAACGGCGAGGTGCTGGTCGGCCAGCCGGCCAAGAACCAGGCCGTCACCAACGTGGACCGCACCATTCGCTCGGTCAAGCGCCACATCGGCACCGACTGGACCGTCGAGATCGATGGCAAGAAGTACACGCCGCAGGAAATCAGCGCGCGCACGCTCATGAAGCTGAAGCGCGACGCGGAGGCCTACCTCGGTGAGGAGATCACCGACGCGGTCATCACCGTGCCTGCGTACTTCGAGGACGCTCAGCGCCAGGCCACCAAGGAAGCCGGCCAGATCGCCGGCCTGAACGTGCTGCGCATCGTCAACGAGCCCACCGCGGCCGCACTGGCGTACGGCCTGGACAAGGGCGACAAGGAACAGACCATCCTGGTCTTCGACCTCGGTGGCGGTACCTTCGACGTCTCGCTGCTGGAAATCGGCGAGGGCGTCGTCGAGGTCCGCGCGACCTCCGGTGACAACCACCTCGGTGGTGACGACTGGGACGAGCGCGTGGTGACCTGGCTGGTCGACAAGTTCAAGGCCAGCGCCGGCATCGACCTGACCAAGGACAAGATGGCGCTGCAGCGGCTGCGTGAGGCCGCCGAGAAGGCGAAGATCGAGCTCAGCTCCTCGCAGAGCACCTCGATCAACCTGCCCTACATCACCGTCGACGCGGACAAGAACCCGCTGTTCCTCGACGAGCAGCTGACCCGCGCCGAGTTCCAGAAGATCACCTCGGACCTGCTCGACCGCACCCGTGCGCCGTTCCAGTCCGTGATCAAGGACGCGGGCATCAACGTCGCCGCGATCGACCACGTCGTGCTCGTCGGTGGTTCCACCCGGATGCCCGCCGTCTCCGAGCTGGTCAAGGAACTGACCGGCGGCCGTGAGCCGAACAAGGGCGTGAACCCGGACGAGGTCGTCGCCGTCGGCGCCGCACTGCAGGCCGGTGTGCTCAAGGGTGAGGTCAAGGACGTCCTGCTGCTCGATGTGACCCCGCTGTCGCTGGGTATCGAGACCAAGGGCGGCGTGATGACCAAGCTCATCGAGCGCAACACCACCATCCCGACCAAGCGCTCGGAGACCTTCACCACGGCTGACGACAACCAGCCTTCGGTGCAGATCCAGGTGTTCCAGGGTGAGCGCGAGATCGCTTCGCACAACAAGCTGCTCGGCTCGTTCGAGCTGACCGGCCTCCCGCCCGCCCCGCGTGGCGTGCCGCAGATCGAGGTCACCTTCGACATCGACGCCAACGGCATCGTGCACGTGACCGCGAAGGACAAGGGCACCGGCAAGGAGAACAAGATCAAGATCCAGGACGGCTCCGGCCTGTCCAAGGAGGAGATCGACCGGATGGTGAAGGACGCCGAGCAGCACGCGTCCGAGGACAAGGCCCGCCGCGAGGAGGCCGAGACCCGCAACCAGGCCGAGTCGCTGGTGCACCAGACCGAGAAGTTCATCAAGGACAACGAGGACAAGGTCCCCGCGGACATCAAGTCCAAGGTGGAGGCGGCTATCGCCGAGGCGAACGAGGCGCTCAAGGGCACCGACATCGCCGCGGTCAAGGCGGCCGTCGAGAAACTGGCGACCGAGTCGCAGGCGCTCGGCCAGGCGATCTACGAGTCGTCGGCCACCGACGGCGCCGCGTCCAGCAATGGATCCTCGGCCACCGACGCCGATGACGAGGTCGTTGACGCCGAGGTTGTCGACGAGCCGGTGGACACGGAGAAGAAGTGACCAACGGCAACAATTCGGAGCAGCGCAACTCCGAGCAAGAGCCGGTCACCTTCGTCGATAATCGCAAGATCGATCCGGAAACTGGTGAGGTTCGGGAGCCGGCGGCGGAGGCCGCCGGCGGCCCCGGCCCGGACGCCGGGAATGACACCGAGTCGATTATCGGCGCGGCGCAGGGTGCCGAGCTGCTGGCCGACGCCGTCAGCAAGGAACTCGCCGAGCGCACCGCCGACCTGCAGCGGCTGACCGCGGAATACGCCAACTACCGGCGCCGCGTCGAACGCGACCGCAAGACCGCGATCGACACCGCAAAGGCCGCCGTGGTCACCGAATTGCTCGGCGTGCTCGACGATCTCGATCGGGCGCGGGCGCACGGCGACCTGGACAACGGACCGCTCAAGTCGGTGGCCGACAAGCTGGCCACCGCGCTGCACAAGCAGGGCCTCGAGGAATTCGGTTCGGCGGGTGAGCCTTTCGACCCGACCCTGCACGAGGCCGTGCAGCACGAGGGCTCCGGGCACGACCCGGTGATCGGCATCGTCATGCGCAAGGGCTATCGGTTCGGCGAACGGGTGCTTCGGCACGCGCTGGTCGGGGTAACCGATGGCGTGGCCGATGGGGCCACCACCGATCCGACCGAGGCATCGGACGCTGATGCCGGCGCGAACAAACAGTAATTCGGCGGCGCGAGCGTCGGGCCCGGAGGCACCTGATGAGTGCCGCGAATCGAACATTGCGAGAGGAGGAGATATCCGGTGAGTCAACGGGAGTGGATCGAAAAGGACTTCTATAAGGAACTGGGTGTCTCCTCCGGCGCCTCGCCGGACGAGATCAAGAAGGCGTACCGCAAGCTCGCACGTGACCTGCATCCGGACGCCAATCCCGGTGATACCAAAGCCGAGGAGCGGTTCAAGACCGTCAGCGAAGCACACGCGGTGCTGTCGGATCCGGCCAAGCGCAAGGAGTACGACGAGACCCGCAAATTGTTCGCGGGTGGCGGCTATCCACGCGGCGGCGGGTTCACGCCCGGTGCGCCAGGCGGCTTTTCGCAGGACTTCAACATCGGTGACATCTTCGGCGGCGCGAACGCCGGCGACGGTGGCCTCGGTGACCTGCTCGGCGGCCTGTTCAACCGGGGCGGCACCCGCACCACGAGCCGTCCGCGCCGCGGGGCCGACGTGGAGACCGAGACGACACTCGGGTTCCGCGAGGCCGCGCAGGGCGTCACGGTTCCGCTCCGGATGACCAGTCCGTCGCCGTGTACCACGTGTCACGGCAGCGGTGCCAAGCCGGGAACCAGCCCGCGGGTCTGCCCGCATTGCAACGGCACCGGCATCATCAGCCGCAACCAGGGCGCGTTCGGCTTCAGCGAGCCGTGTGATGACTGCCGGGGCACCGGTTCGATCATCGACGACCCGTGCGTCGACTGTCACGGCAGCGGCATCCAGAACCGCACGCGCACCATCACGGTGCGGATTCCCCCGGGAGTCAGTGACGGACAACGGATTCGGCTGGCCGGTCAGGGCGAGGCGGGCCTGCGTGGCGCGCCGTCGGGCGATCTGTTCGTCAGCGTGCACGTCAGCCAGGACAAGGTCTTCGGCCGCAACGGCGACGACCTCACCCTGGTGCTGCCGGTCAGCTACAGCGAATTGGTGCTCGGTACCACGGTGTCCGTGCCCACCCTGGAGGGGCGGGTCGGCGTCAAGGTGCCACCGGGCACCGCGGACGGCCGCATCCTCCGGGTCCGCGGTCGTGGCGTGCCCAAGCGCGGCGGCGGCGCCGGTGACCTGCTGGTCACCGTCAAGGTCGCGGTGCCACAAAAGCTGGATGACAATGCCGCCGAAGCGCTTCGGCGCTTCGCGGAGGCGGAGAAGGCCAGCGGATTCGACCCACGGGCAGGATGGGCAGGTGCTTGATGTCCAATGATCCGAAGCAGGCGGGCGGCGGTTCGTCGCGCGTCGAGTTCTTCATGATCTCGGTGGCGGCCCAGCTGGCGGGCATGCACGCGCAGACCCTGCGCACGTATGACCGTCTGGGACTGGTTACGCCACAACGGACTTCGGGCGGCGGGCGACGCTACTCGGCCAGGGACGTCGAGCTGTTGCGCGAGGTGCAGCGGCTGTCTCAGGACGAGGGCGTCAACCTGGCGGGCATCAAGCGCATCATCGAACTCACCAATCAGGTCGAGGAATTGCAACAGCGCGTCGCCGAACTGTCGACCGAGCTGGATCGGTTGCGAGCGGGCTATCGGCCCGATCTTTCGCCGCCGCAACGCAGTACCGCACTGGTGGTGTGGCAACCGCGTAATCGCCGTGGTATTTGAGCGATCAGCAGTCCCGCAACAATACTGAATACGGCTAGCTAACTATCGGGCCGCCGGCCTCGGAGAATTGATTGTGCTCCGAGGTCAGCGGCCCGAAGTCGTGCCGGACGCGGATGTCTGAAGGGTAGCCAACGGTAAGCCGAGACTCGGTGTGCGACAGCGCATCGGGCCAGCCGATCCCGGCCGATAGCCGACTGGTCAGTTTCATCGGGCGCCCTGGTGGCGTGGCGTGCGGCGTGGACTGACTCAGTCGGTCGATCGTCCAGTGATGTTGCCGCACGGTCGCTCTGAGATCGCTCTCGAAGCGAAGGCTGCATAACGAGGCTTGCAAATTCAGTGTATCCGTGACTGATTTCACCCGATTTTTGCGGTCTACCAGTCTGTTTCATAAGGGTTTTGCGCTGCATGTCCTCGTTTCCGGGGAATTACACGCTTGTTGTTTAAACGGAGGATTCCGCTCCTGGCAAACCTCGCCTACACTCCTTGGCAACGGCTGCTGACGAGTGTCCCGCAGCACCTCACTCGCCGGCACAGTTTGTGTTCGAGTGCGAAATGGGGTTGTGACACAAATGGATTCGCGGACTGTCGCTTTGATCAGAACGACGTTCAAGGCGGTTGCTGCGGAGGAAGGGGGGCCGGAGAAATTAGCGAGATCGTTCTACGCGATCCTATTCACCGACTACCCCCAAGTCCGCGATTTCTTTCCAGCAGCCATGGACGCACAGCGAGACCGCCTGGTCAAGGCCATCGCTTATGCCCTTGATCGGCTCGAGGAGCCGAACAAGCTGTTGCCCTTCCTTTCTCAGCTCGGTCGTGATCACCGCAAATACGGTGTACAGGCCGCGCATTACATGGCGGTCGCGGTCTCGCTGAAGACCGCGATGCAGGTGTACGCGGGCACCGAGATGTGGACCGACGAGGTCGACCGGGCCTGGGATGAGGGCTTGAAGATCATCAGCGACACCATGATCGGCGCGGCGGAGAAGGAAACCACGCCACCGGTCTGGACCGGCACCGTGGTGGAACGCCGCGACGTGCTGCGCAACCTGACCGTGCTGCGGTTGCAACTGGACCAGCCGATGCAATACGCCGCCGGTCAATACCTGAGCGTTCAGATACCGGCCCGGCCGCGGATGTGGCGCTACATGTCACCGGCGGTGCCCGCGAATGCCAACGGGGAGATCGAGTTTCACGTCCGGAGCGTGCTCGGCGGCTGGGTCAGCTCGGCCATTGTCGGCCAGACCGCCATCGGCGATCAGTGGCTGCTCGGCTCGCCGCTCGGCGGCCTCGGCATCCCGCGCAACACCAAGCGCAAGATGTTGATGGTCGGCTGCGGCACCGGCATCGCGCCGTTGCGCGCCCAGTTGATGGCGATGGCGCAGCGCCGCACCAACCCGAAGGTGCACCTGTTCGTCGGCGGGCATCATCCGTGCGACCTCTACGACCTGGACACGCTGAACAGCTTGGCCGTCGCCAACCGCTGGCTCACCGTCACACCGGTCACCGAACACGACGAAAACCCTTGGTGGTATACCGATTCCAGGGAACTCGCGCCCGCCCACGCGGGCCTGGAGCCGCGGCTGACCGGCCAGATCGGCAAGGTGGTCGCCAGCTTCGGCGCCTGGGCCGACCGGGATGTGCAGATCGTCGGCTCACCCTCGATGGTGCAGACCACCAAGTTCCGCATGATGGCCGCGGGGACGCTCACCAAGAACATCCGCCACGACCCCCTGTTCTGACCGGCCGTCCGGGATTTCGACCCCTCCCGTTATCCCGGGCTCAGTCGGAATCCGGTCGCGCCGAGTACCGCGGCCGGATTCCGGCGAGGCGGCGTGCTCAGACCCCTTCAAACTGAATCCGTTCCGGCGGAGTTCCGGTGGCGAGCAGACGGTCGACCGTGGCATTGACCATGGCGGGGGAGCCGCACACCAGCACCTGGTGGTTGTCGAACGCGCCGTGTGAGCCGACCACCTCGGCGAGTGTGCCGAAGAGCATCTCGTCCGGCGGGAACCCGATGTTCACCCGGCTGCGCTCGTACCATTCGTCTTCCCAGCTCGGGTCGTCCGGGCTCTCGACCACGGGAATGACCGTGAGCCAAGGCAATTCACCGGCCAGCAGGTACAGCATGTCCGAGGCGTACAGGTCGCGCGGGGTGTGGCCGCCGAAGAAGAGGTAGGTGTGCGGCGGTTCCGGCGCACGCGCCAGGTCCAGGATCTGCGCCCGCAGCGGGGCCAGGCCGGTGCCGCCCGCGATCAGCACCACCTCGTCGCCCGCCGGATCGATCGCGAATCTGCCGAACGGCGCACGGATCTGCCATTCGTCGCCGGGGCGGGTGTCGGCCACGATCGAACCGCTGCACCAGCCGCCTGGCACGGTGCGCACATGGAACTCCAGCTTGCCGTCCAGCGACGGCGGCAGCGCCGGGGACAGCCTGCGCCGCATGCTCGGCTGCTGTGGCACGGTGACCTCGACGGACTGGCCGGCCAGGAACGGAACGAACTCGCCGATCAGGCGAATCACCGCGAGATCGTGCCGGATTCGATGGTGTCCGACGACCGTAGCGGTCCATTCGGTCGGCAGGGGTGCGCCATTGCCGAGCGCACTAGGGTCCCCCATGAGGGCGGCCTCCTTCGTCACACAGGGTCGGAGCTGATGATGTGCTCCGGAGTACCGACCGCGATCAACGCACGCCGGGTGTCCGCGATCATCTTCGCCGACCCGGCGATCTGGATCTGCCGGTCCGCCCACGCGCCGAAGCTCGCGACCACCGCGCCCAGGTTACCGATCAGCCGCCGGTGCATGCCGTATGGCTCTTCCTGCGGTGGATGCGGATACCACCACGGGTTGGTCTTCTGCTCGCAGACCGGGACGATGGTGAGCCACGGATTGCTCTGCGAGAGCTGCCACATGTTCTCCACGTCGTAGAGATCGCAGGGGTAGCGGCCGCCGATGAAGAAGTGCACCCTCGGGTTGATGCCGCGCTGACCCATCTCGATCAGCTGGGCGCGCAGCGGGGCGATGCCGGTGCCCGCGCCGATCATCAGCACGTCACGGCCGCTGTCCCGGTCCACGTGCAGTCCGCCGAGCGGTCCGGCGATCTGCCAGCGGTCGCCGACCCTGGCCTCGTTCACGATGGCGGGGCTCACCCAGCCGCCGCGGATCTTGCGGATGTGGAACTCGATCTCGCCGTACGGGTTGGCCGGGATCGCGGGCGAGAAGTAGCGCCACATCTTCGGCCGCTGCGGCACGGTGAGCGGCACGTACTGGCCGGCCTGGTAGGGGATCGGGCTCTCGGATTGCAGCCGCACGATGGCCAGGTCCTCGAGCACCCGGCGGTGACCGACCACGGTCGCCTCCCAGTACGGCTGGGACTTGTCCGAGTTCGCGCCGATGGCCATGGACGCGGAGATCAGGATAGTGATGTCGCGCCAGCCCTCCTCCAGGCCCCGATGCCAGGTCCCGATGCCGTTGTACGCGCGGAACGCCGAAAGCAAGGCCCGGCCCGCGGCGTCGTAGTGCGCCGCGTCGACCCCGTATTTGCGATGGTCGCGGGCCAGCTGCTCCAGGAACTTCTGCGCCCGCCCCCAGTCCTCGAGGTGATCGAGCACGTACTGGATGGCGGTGACGATCCGCTTGGCCTGCATCTCCATCGCAGGCGGGAAGAGTTCACGCAGTTGCGGGTTCTCGGCGAACAAATGACCGTAGAACGCACTGACCAACCGCTCGGGTCCGTGTGGCGACTCGATCACCGCACGGAAGTTGGCGCGGACCAGCGCAGCCGAACGCGCATCCACGACGCGAAGCTTCCTTTCCCTCAGTTCTGCCCGGGGACATATCCGTAACCGGCGGTCCTCCGCTGATCAGTATCCCCGAAAGTGCCGTGGTCGTGTTGGTATGCACGACCTGCTCGCGACTACGCCTCGCCGGCGCTTGGCTAGGTCACGAGCCTGCGATGTCCATCGGGCTTGCTCGCTGGCGCTCGCGCGCCGTACACAGCGCGGGTGGGATACGGCCTCGCTGACGCTTCGGCCTCTGTTGACAGGTTATCTGTCGGATTGCCGGTGCGGTTTCGGCAGGGGGTTACCGGGCCGTTGTCTGCCCGTTCGCTAGATGGCGAGGACGGTTTTGCCGCGGGCGCCCGCTGCGCCGATGGCGGTGGTGCCGTCGGCGAGGGGGATGGTGGCGTCGATCGGGACGACCACGTCGCCTTCGGCTACCCGGTCCAGTAGTCGGGCCAATTCTGGTGCGCCGCCTTTGGATTCGATGTTGCCGCCGCGGATGCTCCTGGTGCGCAGGGCGTCTTCGTCGGCGGACCAGATGGTGGAGTAGACGGTGCCGCCGTCGCGGACGAGGGTGGTCAGGTCGGCGAGGACTTCGGGTGGGCTGACCAGGTCGAAGAGGACATCGATGCCGTCGGGGTGGGCGGCGGCGACCTGGTCGCGCACCGAGCCCGCGGTGTAGTCGACGGTTTCGGCCGCGCCGAGGCGGGTCATCTGGTCGGCGACCTCGCCGCGGGCGGTGGCGATGACGTCGGCGCCCGCCATGTTCGCGAGTTGGACGAGGAAGGAGCCGACGCCGCCGGTGGCGCCGACGATCAGCACGGTCTGGCCGGGCTCGATCTTGGTGGCGTCCACCATGTCCTGGGCGGTGACGCCCGCGGTGGGCAGGGCGGCGGCCGCGGCGGTCGGCACGCCCTCGGGGATGCGCACCAGGGTGCCGCCCTCGGGGATCACCGCGTATTCGGCGAAGGTGCCGTGGCCGGCCGGTGGGGTCAGGAACTTGCCGACGACCCGGTCGCCGACGGCGAAGTGGCTGACGCCGGGGCCGACGGTGGCGACGGTGCCCGCGCCGTCCACGCCCAAGATCATCGGAAAGTCGTGCGGCAGTTTGCCGTCCAGTATCCCGTCGGCCATTTTCGCGTCGAACGGGTTGACCCCTGCCGCCTCCAGCTGCACCCGGATCGCTCCCGGTCCTGGCTCGGGGACCGGCATGTCGGTCAACTCGGGTGCGGCTCCGAACTTCCGTACGACAATCGCGCGCATCCATTCGCTCCTTGAATCGGGCTGAAGAGTGATGCATCAACTAACGGCAAGGGTCATCGTATGCATCCATACCTCATGGACGCTGTGATTCATGGCATTGCGAGGGTGTCGCGGCGGTACCGTTCAGGCGGGACGAAAAATACCCAAACTTGAGCGGAACAGACTCAACCTTTCCCACGTTGGATGTAGAGGATGGCGCGGAGCCGCGCGAGATGCGTGCGGATCAGGCTTCGGCGCCAGCACAATCGACCAGTAGGAAGGTGACTTGTGGACTCGTTCAATCCCACCACCAAGACCCAGGCGGCCCTGACCGCCGCGCTGCAGGCGGCCTCCGCCGCGGGCAACCCGGAGATTCGTCCGGCCCACTTGCTGGTGGCGTTGCTGGATCAAACCGACGGCATCGCCGCCCCGCTGCTCAAGGCTGTCGGCGTCGACCCGGCGACGGTCCGGCGCGAGGCCCAGGACATCGTGGACCGGCTGCCGAGCGCGACCGGCGCGACCACCACCCCGCAACTCGGCCGCGAGGCGCTGGCCGCGATCACCGCGGCCCAGCGCCTCGCCACCGAGCTCGGCGATGAATATGTCTCCACCGAGCACGTCATGGTCGGCTTGGCCGCGGGCGACTCGGATGTGACGATGCTGCTGAAGAAGTACGGCGCCGATGCCGACGCGCTGCGCGAGGCATTCACCGCCGTGCGCGGCAGCGCCAGGGTGACCAGCCCCGATCCCGAGGGCAGCTATCAGGCGCTGGAGAAGTACTCCACCAACCTCACCGAGGCCGCGCGGGCAGGCAAGCTCGACCCGGTAATCGGGCGCGACACCGAAATCCGCCGGTTAGTCCAGGTTTTGAGCCGTCGCACCAAGAACAACCCGGTGCTGATCGGCGAGCCCGGCGTCGGCAAGACCGCGATCGTGGAGGGCCTTGCCCAGCGCATCGTGGCCGGTGACGTGCCGGAGTCGTTGCGCGGCAAGTCCGTGGTGTCGCTCGACCTCGGCGCGATGGTCGCGGGCGCGAAGTACCGCGGCGAGTTCGAGGAGCGGCTCAAGGCCGTGCTCGAGGACATCAAAAACAGTGCGGGCCAAATCATCACGTTCATCGATGAGCTGCACACCATCGTCGGCGCCGGCGCGACCGGCGAATCGGCGATGGACGCGGGCAACATGATCAAGCCCATGCTGGCCCGCGGCGAGCTGCGCCTGGTCGGCGCGACCACGCTGGACGAGTACCGCAAGCACATCGAGAAGGACGCCGCCCTGGAGCGCCGCTTCCAGCAGGTGCTGGTCGGCGAGCCGTCGGTGGAGGACACCATCGGCATCCTGCGCGGCATCAAGGAGCGCTACGAGGTGCACCACGGCGTGCGCATCACCGACTCCGCGCTGGTGGCCGCCGCCACGCTCAGCGACCGCTACATCACCTCCCGGTTCCTGCCGGACAAGGCGATCGACCTGGTCGACGAGTCGGCGTCCCGGCTGCGGATGGAAATCGACTCGCGCCCAGTGGAAATCGACGAGGTCGAGCGCGCGGTGCGGCGCCTGGAGATCGAAGAGGTCGCGCTGAGCAAGGAGACCGACGAGGCCTCCAAGCAGCGACTGGAGAAGCTGCGCTCGGAACTCGCGGACGATCGCGAGAAGCTGAACCAGCTGATGACCCGCTGGCAGAACGAGAAGAGCGCCATCGATCAGGTCCGAGTCCTCAAGGAGGAGTTGGAATCACTGCGCGGTGAGTCCGAACGGGCCGAGCGCGACGGCGATCTCGGCAAGGCCGCCGAGCTGCGCTACGGCACCATCCCGGCGCTGGAGAAGAAACTCGTCGAGGCCGAAAAGGTCTCCGGCACAGCGGCGGACGGCGAAGTGATGCTCAAGGAGGAGGTCGGCCCCGACGACATCGCCGAGGTGGTGTCGGCCTGGACCGGTATCCAGGTGGGCAGGCTGCTCGAGGGCGAGAGCCAGAAGCTGCTGCGGATGGAGCAGGAGCTCGGCAGGCGGGTGGTCGGCCAGACCGATGCGGTGCAGGCGGTGTCCGACGCGGTGCGCCGGGCGCGCGCGGGGGTCGCGGATCCGAACCGGCCGACCGGCTCGTTCATGTTCGTCGGCCCGACCGGTGTCGGTAAGACGGAGCTGGCAAAGGCGTTGGCGGACTTCCTGTTCGACGACGAACGCGCCATGGTCCGGATCGACATGAGCGAGTACAGCGAGAAGCATTCGGTGGCTCGCCTGGTCGGTGCCCCGCCCGGCTATGTCGGCTACGACCAGGGCGGTCAGCTGACCGAGGCGGTGCGGCGCAGGCCGTACACGGTGGTGCTGTTCGACGAGATCGAGAAGGCGCACCCGGATGTGTTCGACATCCTGCTTGCCGTGCTCGACGAGGGACGGCTCACCGACGGCCAGGGCCGCACGGTGGACTTCCGCAACACCATCCTCATCCTGACCTCGAACCTCGGTGCGGGCGGCGATCGTGAACTCGTGATGAACGCGGTGCGTTCGGCGTTCAAGCCGGAGTTCCTCAACCGCCTCGACGACGTGGTGATGTTCCACGGGCTGGACGAGGAGCAGTTGGAGCACATCGTCGACATCCAGCTCGACCAGCTGCAGAAGCGGCTGTCGCAGCGCAGGCTGAAGCTGGACGTGAGCGACTCGGCCCGGTTCTGGCTGGCCGTGCGCGGCTACGATCCGGTCTACGGTGCGCGGCCGCTGCGCAGGCTGATCCAGCAGTCGATCGGTGACACGCTCGCCAAAGAGCTACTGGCAGGCGAGGTTACCGACGGCGACGTCGTGAAGGTGACGGTGACCCCGGACGGCGACGGGCTCATCGTCGGCAAGTAATACCGGAGTCGGCGGTCGATGCCTTCGGGCGTCGGCCGCCGACTCGTCGTAGTGGCCGTCGGGCGACACCCCCGGAACCCGACGAGCTGTGTGGCCGCTCTAGCAGGGCCCATCTGGCGCGCCGCGACTTCAGATCGCGCAAGACCGGAGCGAACGCGACGGAACGCCTAACCTGGATGCCATGACCAACCCGAACGATCCGTGGGGGCAGCGGCCGGACGATGCGCCGACCGAGCACCTGGGCGGCAAGTCCGGGTTCGAGCAGCCGCTGCACACCACGGAGTACTCCGAGGCGTACGGGCCCGGCGCGCCCTCGGCGTATCCGGCGACCGAGCAGCTCGGCTCGTGGACACCGCCGCCGCCGAACGCCACCCGCGAGTTCCCGCCGCACGACAACCAGTGGGGTGCTTACGAAAGCACCTACGGCGGTGGTCAGTGGGCGGGCGCAGCGCCGCCGACCGATCAGGTACCGCCCGGTTCGGGCATGCCGCCGCCGCAACCGCCGCGGCGGCGCAACACGGGGTTGCTGATCGCGCTCGGCCTCGGGATCGTCGCGCTGGTCGCGGTGGCCGGCATCATCGGGGGAGTGCTGCTCGGCAACAAGGATTCGTCGTCCACCAGCGCCGCGAGCACCTCGGCCTTCCCGACCGCGAGCCGGCCGAATCCCGGGTCGCCGCGCGCCACCCCGAGCGGGGTTCCCGGCGTGCCCGGCCTCGGCGGCATCGACAATCTCGGCGCGACCATGGGCACCATCAACACCAACGACGGCGGCACGCTCACCATCAGCACGCTGCTCGGCGCCACGGTCACCGTGCGCACCGATGCCAACACCCAGGTGATCTCGATGTCGGGCACCAAGGTCTCCGATCTGCCCGTCGGCGACATCGTGCTGATCCAGGGTGACAAGGGCGCGGACGGGTCGATCCAGGCCAAGGTCATCATCAGCACCGCGCTGCCCGGCGGCGGAAGATGAACTACCGCTGCTTCGCTCGGGCCGGCTCGGGCTGTCGACGGACGTTGTCCGTCCGCGCCCATTAAGCTGGACACCGATGACGGCAATGTGGTTCGGCTTGGCGGCGATCGCACTCGTGGGTGCGATCGTGCTGCTGTATTTCGATCGGATCCAGCGACAGCGGACCGGTCACGCGCGGCAGGTCTGGGCGAAATCCCAGGGCTACACGTATGTATCGGTGGAGCCCGCGCTCCCATCGACCTGGCGGCGCGGCGCGCTGGCCAAGCTCGGCTACCTCTCCGCGGTCGATGTGGTGTCCGGCATTCGCAAGGGTGAGAAGTTCGTGCTCTTCGATCTGGAGGACTCCGCGACGCTGATCGCGGTGCGTCGCCAGATCGGCTCGGACATCGACGTCGACATGCGACTCAAGACCGCGTCGCCGCCGAAGGACGCCGATCTCGAACTGCTCGGCGCGATCGGCGACCGGGTGGTGTTCGCGACCAACCCGGAAATCGCCAGGCACGCCGTCGATCAGCGGATGGTGGCCTTCATCGAGACGCTGCCCGACACCGTGCAGATGCTCTGGAGTGAGGGCAACTGGACACTCGGCATGTTGTCCGTCGGCACCTCCTCGCGCGAGTGGGAAACCTCGATCGACGCGGTGCTGCGCCTGTCCGGGCTGCTGCACGTGCTGCCGCCGGTCAGCGAGCCGCGCTTCGACAGCGGCGGGCACGATCCCGGCCGCCCGCGGCCGCGCGGCAGGCAGCGGCCGGAGGAGTCCGAGGAAGACGAACTCGACGAGCCGCTCGGCGGCGCCAGGGTGCAGCCGCCACGGATGCGCAAGGACGAGGAGTTCGACGAGTCGCCGTTCGGCGAGCAGGGCTACGACGAGGACCGCGCGCCGCTGTCCGTGCCGGACGAACCAGAACCGCCGCGCCGCCCGTCGCTCGCCGTGGTGCCGGACGCGCGGGCCAGGGTCCGCGAGGATCGCGGGACCGCCGACGAGTGGACCCCGGAACGACGCGACGAATGGTCGCCGGAACCGCGCGACGAATGGTCGCCGGAACCGCGCGAGGAATGGTCCCCCGAGTCGAGGGACAAGCGGCCCGCCGACGCGCGGGACATGCGAGCACCCGAGTCACGCGACACCTGGGCGCCAGCGCACAGCGACGAACTCCCCGCCGATGACTGGGCCGACGAGCCCGCCCGTCGTCCGGCGGCGCGCGAGGACGACGCCGCGGCCGAGCCGCCCGGTGGCCCGTTCCATCCCGGCTTCCGTCCATATCAGGGACCTGTGCCGCAGTGATCGGCTCGGCCCGCGTCTTCGCGGTACTACGGCCGATCGAGCGCAGGTGACCGAACACCCCCCGGTTGCCTGCCTGGCTCGGCGTATTCAGCGGCCGAATACGTCGTATCCTTCACGGAAGGGTTGACAGGTGGACTGGCCGGATCAAGTGTCCGGGCCCGAGCCCTGTGCCCGGGATTCGTGCGCACCGAATTCCATGAGCGAGCCGGTAACGATGCGTCTTCGCTGCCGAAAGCCTTGTGGCTGAGTGTCGACCAGGTAGTTGCCGGTTCCCTGCGTGATCTGGAGAAGGACCGGGTGCTCAGTGTGCCCGGTGTGCAGTACACAACGCTTATCACCGTCGCCGGGATGACCCCGCGAGCCCTGGCGGCCCGACTGAATCGCGGCTTGTTCACACACGCGGAAGGACTTAGGAATGATCGACGAGGCAACCACGAACGGGTCGGCGCTCGGCACGGGTTCCGACCGAGACAGATTGGCGGGACTGGTACGCGAGCTCGCCGTCGTGCACGGCAGAGTCACCCTGTCCTCGGGCAAAGAGGCCGACTACTACGTAGACCTGCGCCGCGCGACGCTGCACCACACCGCGGGACCGCTGATCGGCAAGCTGCTGCGCGAACTCGTCGCGGACTGGGATTTCGATGCCGTCGGCGGGCTCACCATGGGCGCCGACCCGGTCGCGTTCGCCGTGATGCACGCGCCGGGCCGCCCGATCAACGCCTTCGTGGTGCGCAAGGCGGCGAAGGCCCATGGCATGCAGCGCCAGATCGAGGGCCCCGACATCGTCGGCAAGCGGGTGCTCGTGGTCGAGGACACCACGACCACCGGAAACTCGCCGCTCACGGCCGTGCGCGCGCTGCGCGACGCGGGCGCGACGGTGGTCGGCGTCGCCACCGTCGTCGATCGGGAAACCGGGGCCGATCAGGTGATCGCGGCCGAGGGACTGGAGTATCGATCCATCCTCGGACTGAAGGATTTAGCCCTCAGCTAGCCTGGACAGCGGTCTAGTTCTTCAAAGGTGAAGGGTCATCTCCAGTGGTGAGCATTGCAATCAACAAAAATCGCGACAACGTTGCGATGCTCGGTATCGGTGCCTATCGACCGCAGCGAATTGTCAGCAACGAGGAAGTGTGCGAGGTCCTCGATTCCACCCCGCAGTGGATCTTCGAGCGCACCGGTATCCAGACCCGGCGCTGGATCAGTGGCGACGAGACGCTGCAGTCGATCGCCGCGGCGGCCGGTGAGCGCGCGATCGTCAACAGCGGCATCGACCGGTCCAAGATCGGCGCGCTGATCCTGGCCACGTCGAGTTGGCTGATGCTGACCCCGCACGGCGCCCCGTCCGTCGCGCACGACCTCGGCATCAACGGGATCCCGGCGTTCGACCTGACCTCCGGCTGCGGCGGTTTCGGTTACGGCCTCGGCGTGGCCGCCGACCTGATCCGGGCGGGCTCGGCCGAGTACGTGCTGTTGATCGGCGCCGAGACGATGACCGTGGGACTCGACCCGACCGACCGCGGCACCGCGATGATCTTCGGCGACGGCGCGGGCGCGGTGGTGGTCGGACCCGCCGAGGAGAACGGCATCTCGCCGACGGTCTGGGGCAGCGACGGCGAGAACGCGAGCGCCATCGCGCAGGACGTCAACTTCCTCGAATACATGGAGAAGGCGCAGGCCATGCAGGGCACCGACCCGGCGGTCGAGCCGATCGGCCGGATGTCGCTGCGGATGCAGGGCCCGCGCGTATTCCGTTGGGCCGCGGTCACTTTGCCGCGCGCGCTGTCCACCGCGCTGGAGGTGTCGGGGGTGGCGAAGGAAGACATCGAGGTCTTCATCCCGCACCAGGCCAACGCTCGGATCAACGAGCTGATGAAGAAGAACCTCGGCCTGGCCGACGACATCCCGATGGCGAACGACATCGTGCAGACCGGCAACACCTCCGCCGCGTCGATTCCGCTGGCGATGGAGGAAATGCTGGTGACCGGCAAGGCCAAGGGTGGACAGCTGGCGCTGCTGCTCGGCTTCGGCGCCGGGCTCAGCTACGCGGGCCAGGTCGTCACGCTGCCGCCGAAGCCGACCGAGCCGAGCTTCAGTGTCTGATTGGCGGCGTTCGCGGGTCCCTCCGTGCTTACGCGAGCTACCGCCTCCGGGCCCGTCGCTCACGCCGCGCACGATGCGGTTGTTCCGGGCGGGGTTTCTCGCCGCGGCCACTGTCACCGTCTATGCCGCCGTCACCGGCCGCGAGAAGGTGCAGTGGATCGCGAAACCCTTGATGATGCCGCTGCTGGCGGCCGACGTGGTGACCCAGGGAACCGATATCGATCCGACCGATCGCACGGTGCTGCTCGGCTCGCTCGGTGCCGCGACGCTCGGTGACATCCTGCTCATCGACCCGGACAACGACCGCCGGTTGATCGCCGGTGCGTCGTCGTTCGCGGTGCTGCAGGCCGGGTACTCGGCGCTGTGGTTGCGCAAGGGTGCGCGCCCGCGCGCCGAAGTGGCGTTGCCGCGACTGGGCGCTTGGCTCGGTGCGGCCGCTCTGCTCCGCGCGAAGGCGCCTACCGTAGCGGCCCCGTTGACCGCCTATGGCGCGACCCTCGGCATCGCAGGCGTGCTCGCCTCGGACACGAAATTGGCGCCTGGCGCGAAATCCATTGCGGGCGTAAATATTCCCAATGCCGATCCGCGTAGCCGACTAGGGCTCGGCGCGTTGTTGTTCACCGCGTCCGACGGCCTGATCGTGCTGCGCCGCCTGTTCGCCCGCACCGAGCGCACCCGTCGGGTAACCGAGGGCGTCATCCTGGCCACCTACGCCGCCGCCCAGTTCCTGCTCGCCGACCCCGCGACGCACGCGAAAGCCGAACAGCCGCACGACTCTTGATGTTGCGCAGCCGGGACAACGGTCACAGCACGACGATGATCCGATCGCGGTTCGCCGGATCGACGCGGATGGAGATGGTCTCGCCGACCGCGAGGCGCGGCTTGTCGGCTGGGGTAACGTCGAAAACGATTGTCCCCCGGTAACTTTCCGCTCCGGGGATGGTCAATTCCAGATCCAGTTCGGTCAATTCGGTGTGGTGGTCGGTCCGCTGCAACGGATGCACCCCGTGCACCGTCGCCCACCCTTCCAGACCGTCCCGCCACAATCGCCGATCCGCCTTGGACGGCCGCGATGCCAACATCATCCCGATCCCCACGCAGGTGCCGAACAGCCCGACCAACGCCACGATCTGATATGGCAACGTGCCCGGCGGCGTGTGCTGAACCACCCACCCGAGCCACAGCCCGAGCACCACCAGGTACGCGGCGGTCACCGCGAGCACCGTGCGCAGAATTCGCCCGTGATCCATCCCAGCCTCCGCCCCGACTGTCGGACCTTCAGGATAGGCCCGGGGCGGCACTGACGTGCGCAAATCGGGGTGTGACCGGTGGGCCGGGTCAGCAGATCCGGCCGATGGGAGCTACCGCGGCGCCGCTACCAAGAGTTGGTGAGGTCGGCGTGCTGACGGACCCAGGCGTGCATGGCGATGCCTGCGGCGACGCCCGCGTTGATGCTGCGGGTCGAGCCGAATTGCGCGATCGAAACGGTCATGGCCGCAGCGTCTTTCGCGTGCTCGGTGACGCCGGGACCCTCCTGCCCGAACAGCAGGAGGCAGTCGCGCGGCAGCTCGGCGGTTTCGAGCGGGACGGAGCCGGGCACGTTGTCCACCGCGACCACGGTGAGCCCTGCGCGCGCGGCGAAATCCAGCAGTTCGGCGATGCTCGCGTGATGCTCGATGTGCTGATAGCGGTCGGTCACCATGGCGCCGCGGCGGTTCCACCGCTTTCGGCCCACGATGTGCACGGCCGCTGCGGCGAAGGCATTGGCGGTGCGCACCACCGTGCCGATATTGGCGTCGTGCCCGAAGTTCTCGATGGCGACGTGGAACGGGTGCCTGCGCCGGTCGATGTCGGCGACGATGGATTCGCGCGTCCAATAGCGGTAGGCGTCGACCACGTTGCGGCGATCGCCGCCGGTCAATAGTTCGGGGTCCAGGCGAGGGTCGTCCGGCGGCGGCTCGGCGTGCTCGGCGGCCCACGGGCCGACGCCGTGCGGGTGCTCGCCCCACTCGGTGGGCCCGGGTGGGTCCTGCTCCGCCGCGTCCGGCACTGGGTGATTCACTCCGACGATGCTAATTCCCGCCCGCGGCAGCGCTGTCATGCGGCGTCAGTAGGTGCTCGTGCTGCTCCAGACGCCGACGAGGCCGAGCACGACGAACAGCGCGACGAACAGGACACCGATGATGATCAGCGCCGAGGCGAGGATCCCGCAGACGTAGCCGACCATGACATTCGAGCGGCCGCCGAGCGCGCCGCCGGACGCGTCGATCTCGTTGAGCGCCCGCCTGCCCATCACCCAGGCGACCGGTCCGATGATCTGACAGAACACCAGGCTGAGAATGCCGAGGATCAGGATGAGGGTGGCCTGTGGGTGTTCCGGTGGCGGTCCGTAGGCCCCGTAGGCTGGATAGCCGTACGGCGGCTGCTGCGGCGGGTAGCTCATCAGCTGGATGGTAGTTGGTGTAGCTGGCTACACCACGCATCCGGCGGACAGCTCCATCGAATACCATCGCCGCGCCGACAACCATGGGAGCCATGACCGAGATTCACGCCGAACCCACCCTCGTGCTCGACCCGACGCCCGGACAATCCGGGCGTTCCGCCGAGCGGGTGGCCCGTGCCGTGCTCAGCGCCCCGTTCCAGGCCCGTGTCTGGAAAGAACTCGTCTACGTGTTCACCGTGTTCGTCGTCGGCTTCATCGCCCTCGCGTACATGTATGTCGGCTGGGGCGGCGGCGTCGCGATCTCGGTCACCATCATCGGACTGCCGATCCTGGCACTGATCCTGCTCGGCGGCCGGACCTGGGCCCGGATCTATCGGGCGCTGGCCAAGGACCTGCTCGGTGCGCAGGTGACGCCGCCGCCACCGTTTCAGCCGGGGCCGGGCTTGATCGGCTTCGTCAAGAGCGCGTTCACCGATCGGGCCAGTTGGCGGGCCGCGCTGTTCCTGCTCGCGCAGTCCGTGCTCGGTGTCGCGGTCGGCTGGGTGGTGCTGATCGTCGTCGCGATGACGGTGTTCGTCGCGCTGTCGCCGATTCTCTGGTGGCTTCTCGATCCGATCAACGTCGATGCCCAAGGCGTGGAACATCATTCGATGGCCCAGTTCAATGAGTTCTACATCGACACCTGGCCGCGAGTGCTCGGCATGGCCGCGATCGGCGTCATCGGCTGCTTCGCGCTGCCCTGGCTGCTGCGCGGAGTCTGCTGGATTCACCGGCTGCTGACCATCGCGTTGCTGAGCGCGACCGCGAACGATCGGCGGATCGTCGAACTGCAGCAGGGCAGGAAGGCGGCGGTCGATGATTCGACGTCCACGCTGCGGCGGCTGGAACGTGACCTGCACGACGGCACCCAGGCCCGGCTGGTCACCATCGCGATGGCGCTCGGCCGGGCCGAGGATCGGCTGTCCTCGGGTGGCGATCCGCGGGATCTGATCGCGGACGCACACGCCAGCTCCAAGGAGGCGCTGACCGAGCTGCGCGAGCTGGTGCGCGGAATCCACCCGCCCGCACTGGAACTCGGGCTCGGCCCGGCCCTGGAAACCCTGGCCGCGCGCAGCTCGGTGCCGGTGGAACTGCGGGTACACCTGCCCGAACGGCCGGATCCGGCTATCGAGGCGATCGGCTACTTCTCGGTGGCCGAGCTGCTCACCAATGTGGTCAAACACGCCAACGCCACCAGGGCCTGGATCTCGGTGGTGCCGACGGACGCACGGACCATCGCGGTCACCGTGCGGGACAACGGAATCGGCGGCGTGCTGCAACCCGCTCCCGGCGAATTCGCCGCGGGCAGCGGACTTTCCGGCCTGGCCGCGCGGGCGCGCACCGTCGACGGCACCCTCACCGTGCAGAGCCCGACCGGTGGACCCACCGTGGTGACCATTCTGCTGCCGAAAGACGGCTCACGGTGAACGAGTCGCTGCGCATCGTGATCGCCGAGGACAGCGCGATCCTGCGGGACGGGCTCGCCGGTCTGCTCATCGAACGCGGTCACGAGGTAGTCGCCATGGTCGGCGACGCGACCACCTTGAGCGACGTGGTCGGCCTGCACAATCCCGATGTCGCCGTGGTGGACGTGCGGATGCCGCCGAGCTTCACCGACGAGGGCCTGCTCGCCGCCATCGAACTACGCCGCAAGTATCCGATGACCGGCGTGCTCGTCTTCTCCCAGTGGGTCGAAACCCGCTATGCCACCGAACTTCTCGCCGGCGGCGCGAGCGGAGTCGGCTACCTGCTCAAGGATCGGGTGGCCGACGTCCGCGATTTCGTCGACGCACTCCATCGTGTCGCCACCGGCGGCACCGCCCTGGACCCGGAGGTGGTGAGTCAATTGATGGGCGCATCCCGCCAACAGGATTCCCTGACCCGCCTCACCCCGCGCGAACGCGAGGTCCTGGAGCTGATGGCGCAGGGCTTATCCAACAACGCCATCGCCACCTCGCTGACAGTCACCGAACGCGCCGTGGAAAAGCACATCGGCAACATCTTCACCAAACTCGACCTGCCGCCCTCGGACACCCACCATCGCCGCGTCCTCGCGGTGCTGCGGCTGAAGGGATAGCCGCGCCACCGTCGGTACCCGTAGGACATGGGTCCGAGAACAAATACACATCACTTGTGTAACAAATCGGGCGCGGAAATCCCGGCGGGGCTGGCACCATTGACGCATGACCACGCGGAGGGCACAGGATCCGCGGCGCGCGACGCCGCGGTCGCTGGGTGAACGCTCGCAGGCCGGGCGGGACGCCGTAGCGACGCCCGCGCTGTGGTCCGAACGTGCGGACATGGCGGAATCCGCGATCGTGTCCCGGCATGTGCGGGCGCTGTGGGCGTTGCCGGGGACGGAGCTGGGGGTCGTCGGCTGGCCCGCGACCAAGCGGGAGCGCGGGTTCGGGTCGTGGCACTACTGGTGGCAGGCCCATCTGATCGACTGCGCGGTCGACGCGGCCAACCGGATGCCGACTCCGGTGCGGCGCAAGCGAATCGCCGCGCTCGCGCGCTCGCATCGCCTCCGCAATATCACCGGCTGGACCAACAAGTACTACGACGACATGGCCTGGCTGGCCATCGCGCTGGAACGGGCGGAGCGGACCGCGGGGGTCACCGAGGCACGCAGCGGGCTGATCGCCTTGGAGAAGCCGCTGTACGAAGGCTTCAATCCGGCGGTCGGCGCGGTGCCGTGGCGCATCGGCTCGGACTACTACAACGCGCCCGCCAACGGCCCGGCCGCCATCGCGCTGGTGCGGCTCGGGCGGCACGCACGGGCGCAGGAGATGGCCGACTGGCTGGACGCGACGCTGCGCGATCCGGCGAGCGGGCTGATTCTCGACGGCATCCATCTGCCGTCCGGTGAGATCGAGCGGCCGGTGTTCAGCTACTGCCAGGGCGTGGTGCTCGGTGTGGAAACCGAATTGGCGATGCACACCGGCGAGCCGAGACACGGCGAGCGCGTCCATCGATTACTCGAGGCCGTCGAAGAACACCTGACCACCCGGGGCATCGTGAACGGCGGCGGCGGTGGCGACGGCGGACTCTTCAACGGCATCCTGGCCCGCTATCTCGCGGTGGTCGCGCTGATGCTGCCCGGCGACGGCAAAGCGCACGAAGAGACGCGTCGCTGCGCGGCCGAGATCGTGCGCGCCTCCGCGACGGCCGCCTGGGCGAACCGGCTCGAGGTCGAGGGCGAGCCGCTGTTCGGGCACAACTGGAGCCAACCGGCGACGCTGCCCGGCGGCATCGCGGGTGCGGGCCGGTTCACCGCCGGCGGCTCGGTGACCTCGTCCCGGGTGCCCGAACGCGACCTGTCGGTGCAGCTGTCCGGCTGGATGCTGATGGAGGCCGCCTACCTGGTCAGCGCCGCCGGGCTGTAATCAGCGGGCCCCCTTCGCTTTCCGATCAGCCGTCGGAGTCGACGATGCCGCTCGGCGAGCTCTCCAGCTCGAATTCCTCTGCGGGCTTGGCCATTTCCTGCCGGTAGTGCCGGATGCCGAGCACCGTTCCGACGATCAGGCCGAGCACCAGCGTGCCGATCACGATCGGCATCAGCCACGGCACCCGGTCCAGGAAGCCGCCCGCGTAGTACCCGATGAGCAACAGCACCGGCGCCCAGATTATCGCGCCGACCGTGCTGGCGATGGTGAACTTGCGATGGTCCATGCCTGCCGCGCCCGCGACCGTCGGGCACAGCGTGCGCACCCAGGGAATCCAGCGGGCGATGAGCACCGCGACGAACCCGTGCCGCTCCAACAGCTCGGTGACCCGTTGCAGGTTGCGGGTGTTGATATAGCGGCCGTTCTTGCGCGCCACCAAGCGATGCCCGGTCCGCGCCCCGATCACATAGCCGACCTGATTGCCCGCGATGGCGGCGAGCATCGTGCCCACCGACAGCGCCCACACCTGCCCTTCGCCGGAGGCGTTCGACGCCATCACGATGCCCGCCGTGATCAACATGGAGTCGCCGGGTAGGAAGAGCCCGAGAATGACCGCGCACTCGATAAAGACAAAGGCAAGTACCACTGTCCAGACGAGCGCGGGCCCCGCTGACATCAGCGGATCGAAATTGCCCACTGCTAGGGGCGAGGACGCCGCTATCACGAGCTCAGCGGGTCGGCTCGTTCGTCGGGACGGTCAGCTCGGCTTCTTGCCGGGCCGCCGGCTCCGCGCCACGGTTGAGCAGCTTCTTCGCCACCGCGAAGATGCCGGGCAGCACCGAGATCAGCACGATGAGCAGGAAGATCGCCTCGACGTGGTCGCGGATGAAGGCGACATTGCCGAGGAAGTAGCCGAGCACGGTCACGCCGCCGCCCCACAGCACCGCGCCGACGATGTCGAACGCGACGAACTTGCGGTAATCCATCTTGGACACACCGGCGAGCACCGGCATGAAGGTGCGCACGATCGGCACGAACCTGGCCAGGATGATCGTCTTGGGACCGTGCTTCTCGAAGAACTCGTGCGTCTCGGTCACGTAGTGCTTCTTGAAGAAGCGGGTGTCTTCCTTGTGGAACAACGCGGGCCCGATCGCCCTGCCTATCCAATAACCGCTCTGGTCGCCGGCGAAGGCGATCGCGATCACGGCGGGCAGCAGCAGCCAGATCGATACCGGCGGATTCGCCTGCGCGGCGAGCAGGCCGCCGGTGAACAGCAGCGAATCGCCGGGCAGGATCGGGAACAGCAGGCCGGTCTCGATGAAAACGATCACCAGGATGGCCGGGAGCACCGCGTTCTTGAGCCACGTCTCCGTGAGCAGGTGCATCGGGTCGAGCAACTCTTTGATAGCGAGGTTGCTCGTCACCGATTCTGTCGCTGCCAGCAGAATCACGCGGTCTCCTGTTCTGGATACGGCTGGCCTGATCGCTTGCCATCGCATCGGGAAGCTGCCAGCGTAATTACCGGGCCCACAGTACCGGGTTCGGCTGAGAAACCCCGCGCTGTGCGCGAAACTACCGACTGGTCACCTGATGGTTCCGAGTGGACTACCGGCTGGTCACCGGCGACGGCGCCGCTGCGCCCGCCCTGGATACCAGGCGAAACACCGCTGTCCTAGGGTGGTGGCTGACAAAATAGGTCTTTGCCGCAACAATCACGGAGGTCTTACTGTGCCCATCGCGACTCCGGAGGTCTACGCCGAGATGCTCGGTCGGGCCAAAGCGAACTCCTTTGCCTTCCCCGCCATCAACTGCACGTCGTCGGAGACGATCAACGCGGCCATCAAGGGCTTCGCGGACGCGGGTAGCGACGGCATCATCCAGTTCTCCACCGGCGGTGCCGAATTCGGTTCCGGCCTTGGCGTGAAGGACATGGTGACCGGTTCGGTCGCGCTGGCCGAATTCGCGCACGTGATCGCCGCGAAGTACGACATCACCATCGCGCTGCACACCGACCACTGCCCGAAGGACAAGCTGGACGGGTTCGTCCGGCCGCTGGTCGCCATTTCCCAAGAGCGGGTGAAGAACGGGCAGCCGCCGTTGTTCCAGTCGCACATGTGGGACGGTTCCGCGATCCCGATCGACGAGAACCTCGAGATCGCCAAGGAACTGCTGAAGGCGTGTGCGCAGGCCAACATCATTCTCGAGGTCGAGATCGGTGTCGTCGGCGGCGAAGAGGACGGCGTCGAGGCCGAGATCAACGACAAGCTCTACACCTCGCCGGAGGACTTCCAGAAGACCATCGACGCGCTCGGCGCCGGCGAGAACGGCAAGTACCTGCTCGCCGCGACGTTCGGCAACGTGCACGGTGTGTACAAGCCGGGCAACGTCAAGCTCAAGCCAGAGGTGCTGGCCGAGGGCCAGCGGGTGGCCGCGGCCAAGCTCGGCCTGAGCCAGGACGCGCAGCCGTTCGACTTCGTCTTCCACGGCGGTTCCGGCTCGCTGAAGTCGGAGATCGAGGATTCGCTGCGCTACGGCGTGGTGAAGATGAACGTCGACACCGACACCCAGTACGCGTTCACCCGGCCGATCACCGGCCACATGTTCAGCAACTACGACGGTGTGCTGAAGATCGACGGCGAGGTCGGCAACAAGAAGGTCTACGACCCGCGCAGCTACCTCAAGAAGGCCGAAACCTCGATGGCGGCACGTGTCACCGAGGCATGCAATGATCTGAAGTCCGCGGGAAGGTCGATCAGCGCCTGACCCACTCATCAACCCACCGGGGGCTCGACAGCTCATGTGTCTGGATGTGCGCGTGCTCGGGCCCGTCCGGTTGCTCGTCGGCGGTGAGCCGGTGGCGGTCGGCGGGCCCAAGCCGCGGGCTCTGTTAGCCGCGCTCACCGTGAATCGGCGCCGCGCCGTGTCGTCGGCCGCGCTGGCCGACATGGTGTGGAACGAGGATCCACCCGACTCCTACGCGGCCAGCCTGCAGGTATTCGTCTCGAATATCCGTAAGGCGCTGCGTAATTCGGGTGTGGATCCGGCGACGGTGTTGCGCACCGAATCTTCCGGCTATCGCCTGGAAGTGGCCGAGACCGCCTGCGATCTCGGCCGTTTCGAGGCGACGCGGGAGGCCGGTAGCCGGGCGGCCGCGCTCGGCGATCATGCCGGTGCCGCCCAGCTTTACGGTGCCGCGTTGCGTGAATGGACCGGCCGCGCGCTGGCCGATCTCACCGGCTTGCAGTTCGCCGACGGCTTCGCCACCGCGATGGACGAGGAGCGCCTCGCCGTCGCCTCGGCCCGGATCGATGCCGAAATCGCCTTGGGCCGTGCCTCATCGGTGATCGGCGAGCTGGTCTCGATGACCGGCGAGCATCCGCTGCGCGAGCCGCTGTGGGGTCAGTTGATCACCGCGCTGTATCTGTCCGGCCGGCAGGCCGACGCGCTCGACGCGTGCCGCCGGGTGCGTGCCGTGCTCGCCGACGAGCTCGGCATCGATCCGGGTCCGGCGCTGATCGAGCTCGAACACCGGGTGCTGCGCCAGGAACCGCTCGGCGCGGCCGAACACCGGCAGGTCGAACGGATGGCCGCGGCGATGACCGAGACCGTCACCGAGGCGCCGAGCACGGTGCGCAGCGGACAGCTGCGGATGCCCGACGGCCGGGTGGTCGCGATCGCGCAGGGCGGCCTGCGGATCGGCCGGATGACCGACAACGACCTGGTGCTCGACGACCCGAAGGCCAGCCGGTATCACGCGCACATCATGCCGAGCCGGGCCGGCCTGCTGATCAAAGACCTGCACTCGGCCAACGGCGTCTACGTCAACGACGACCCGATCGAGAACGGCGCGCTGCTCGCCGACGGGGACGAGATCCGGATCGGTGCAACGATGTTGACCTTCCAGGCCGCGCAGTAGCGGTCAGTCGTCGCAGGCGATGCCGTTGCCGTCCTGGTCGAGGAACGAGTTGTAGCTGGGATCGCCGCGGTAGATCGGCCCGGCGCCCTCGGCGCGTACTTGATCGCAGTCGGTGTAGATCTTGGCCGATCGCTTCTTTTTCTTCTTCTGGTCGTCGTCGCTTTTGCCGTCGCGGTCCGGCGTCGGCCAGGAATCATCGGGGCTGGAAATCGCGGCGGCGATGGGTGCGGCGGCGGCGGTCGACGGCACCAGCGCGATGGCGCCGGCCACGAGACACGCGGCGCCGATCGCGGGTGCCACGCGGCGCATTACTGAGTAGCTCACGATATCCATCGTGCGCCGAAACCTGGCGCGATGGGGTGTGGGTTATCTGTGAGCCGACGAACCATGCTGTCCTGCGGCGACTATGCCAAGAGCCGGTTATTGAGTCAGCCGGACCTCAGCGATGGCCCGCCCGAACAGCTTTCGGCCCTCCGAGGTGCCGCCGAGCACGACGGTCGCGGTGCGGGTCTTCGGCTCGAGCGACTTGATCCGGCCGACGAAGTCCACCGTGCTCGCCGCGTTCGCCGACACCGGCACGAAGCCGGAGAACCGCACGCTGAACTTCTCGATGGCGGTCGGATCGCCGAGCCAGGAGGTCAGGTAGCCACCGGCCAGGCCCATCGTCAGCATGCCGTGCGCGACCACCGTCGGCAGGCCGACCAGCTGGGCGGCATGGTCGCTGAAGTGGATCGGGTTGGCGTCGCCGGACACGCCCGCGTAATTGGCCAGGTCGCCGCGGGCCAGCCGGAACGAGCCGGCCGGGAGCTGATCGCCGACGGCGAGCTGGTCGAAGTCGGGCAGCGTCTGCACCGGCGCGATCTCGCGGTCGGCGGCCGGGGCGGGCAGCTCGCCGAGGCCGAGCGGGATCAGCGCCGAGCTGTCGTCCAATCCGTCTTCGGCCGTAGGGAATTCGACCACCTGGCCGTGCATCATGATGTTGTCGACCACGTCGGTGAGGCTCGGGTCCACCTCGACGCCGCGGCGCGCCACGATCGTGGTCGAGCCGATCAGCGCGAGCTCGCCGCGCTGGTTGACCAGGGCGGACCGGACCACGACGAAATCGTTGTCGCCGAACTGGCGGATCGATTCGATCAGGATCTCGCTGGTGAGCCGGTCACCGGCCAGGATGGGCCGGTAGGCCTGGAACACCTGGTCGGTCTGCAGGATCTGGGACAGGTCGTATTCGGTCAGCACCGATTCGAGCAGCGATCGGGTGCCGGATGAACCGATGACCGAGGCGAAGGTCGGCGGCGCGACGACACCGTCGTGGCCGAGCTTGTGCGCGTCGGCTTCCTGATGATGGGCGCCGTGGTGATTCTGCACCGCCCGTGCGAACTCGCGGATCTTTTCCCGGCCGACCTCGTAGTGGTCCCGCACACGGAACCGCTGTCCGGCCAGCGTTGCCGTCTGTTGCACGTCATCGGTTTCGAGCGCCATCGTCTGTTCCCTGCCCATGATGCGGCCACGCTACTAATGAACAGGACCGTTGACCAGCTGAGTGTGAGCAGCGCTACCGCCGATCGATACGGAATTGCTATCGAATTTGCCTATTCGTCATTTACCTGCCCGTGACGTGCCTTTTGCACCAATTGGCAGTGATGTCTATCAGCTATAAAACGAGAAATAGACCGCCCGGCGGGCGGGCAGCCTATTTCACGTTTCGTGCTGTTTACGGAGTACTGGTCGGCGGGTCGCAGACCTTCCAGCCGTTGTCGGTCTGCTGGAGATCGAAGGTGCGCGCGGAGCGCTTGTTCGGATCGGCCTCGGTGTAGACCGTGGCCTGCGCGACCGCGGTCTTGTCGGTGATCTTGACCGCATCGACCTCGTCCACCACCGGGATGGTGCGCCGGTCCGTCGACAGCTGATGCACGCCGGCGAACTGATCCGCGGGAATGCCCTGGTAGAAGTCGTGCAGCGGACCGCAGGTGGTGCTCTGCAGCGTGGTCAGGTCACCGGTCTTCAGCGCCTGGGTGTAATCGGTGATGGCGGCGCGGACCTTGGTCTCCGGCGAGTTGTCCGTCGAGTTCACGAACACCGCCACGATCACCCCGATCAACACGACCACCAGCGCGGCGGCACCCGCCACCGCGAGCAGCCACCGCTTGGAGCGGCCCGGTGCGGACGCGGGCTCGCCAGGGGCGGCCGGTGCCTGCGCGGGCGGGGTGATCCGCTGCGGCTGTGCGATCGGCCTCGGTTGCGGCGGCCGTTGGCCGCCGAGCTGCTGTGCGGGCATCGTCGGCTGAATATCCGCGGGGGAGGGCGCCGAGGCCTGCTGTCGGGGCAGGCCGGGATGCGGCGGTGCCGGTCGGGTGTCCTCGACCGGTGCGGGACCGCCCGGTGGCGACGAAGGTCCTTGCGAGCCGGGCTGTTTCGGGCCGGGGGCGGGGCGCGGCGTGGCCGGGGGCCTGGTGATCGGCGCGCGGCCCGCGCTCGGCGTGACCCGGTCGGTCCCGGCGGGCTTCGGCGCGTCGGCGGGGCGCTGGATCGGCAGCGCGACGGTCTGCGTGTCGTCCGGCTCGAGCACCGGCATAGCCATGGTCACGTCTTCGGAACCCGGCGGTGCCTGTTGGCCGGTGCCCTGCGTGCCCGTCTGCATTTTGACGGTGTCCGCGTCGGGAGCGGCCTCCTCGACCGGCGGTGTGGGCCGCTGCTGCACCCGCATCACCGTGGTCGGCGCGTCCCCGTCCGGTACGTCGTCCTTCGGTGCGGCGTGCGGGGTTTCGGCTGGCTGCGCGGTTTCGGCGGGCTTGCCGGGCGCACCGACCTTGGCTGCACCGGCAGCGCCGCGTTTGATCGCCACGGTCTTTGCCTCGGACGCGGCTGCGCCGCTGGGCGTTTCGCCTTGGGCAGCACCGGTCGCCGGAGCGGCCCCGGCCGGCGCGGCCGTCGCGCCGACGGACTTATCGGATCGGGCGGTATCGGGCACGGTTGGTGCGGCACTGCCGGAGGCGGGGCTGTTCTGTTGCGCGGCAGCGGGTTTCGAGCTGGGCGCGGTGGGTGCTCCCGGAACGCGCGGCGTATTCGTGCTCGCCGGAGCGGGGCCGGACGGCTGCGCGTCGTCGCGCTTGATCGCGGGGGTTTCCGCCGTCCCGCCGGAGGCGCCACCCTTGGCGATGTCGGCAACCAGGTTGCCGGACGGCGACTTGTCCTTTTGCGCGGCCGGGGTTTTCGAGCCCGGCGCAGGCGTTGCGGACTCGGCAGCTGCGGGGGCGGACTTCTTCTGGCCGTCGCGTTGGATTGCTTCGGTCGCGGCGTCGCCGGTGCCCCCGGCTGCGGAGCGCTTGCTCGAAGCAGGGCTGCCCTGTTGCGCCGCACCAGTTTTCGCGCCTGCCGAAGCATTAACGGCAGTTCCGCTGCCTGGTGCGTTGTCACCGCCCGCACGGGGGGTCGCGGTACCGGCGGAATCCGATCCGCGCCGCTCCGTCGAGTCTCCTGCGGTCGCCTGCTTCGCCGCGTCGGCGGATCCGGAACGCGGAGCTGCCGCGCCAGGCGGATTCGTGGGTTGAGCCGGTGCGCTGACTTTGGGAATGGCACCGGGGTCTGCCGAACCTGGCTGTTGCCCGGCGGTGGAAGGCGGGTCGGCGGGGGTCGCCTGGCCGGGCTTCGCACCAGCCGATGCGCCTGCCTGTGCGGAAGGGGTTGCCGCCGCGGTATTTCCGGGCGTCGCGCCGGTCTTCGGAGCACCGGCCGCCGCGGCATTCTTGTCCGGCGACGCGGGTGCACTACTCGCGGAAGCCGGACTACTCCCGGCCGCCGAGCCGCCTACAGCTCGGCCCGCATTCGGGGCCTTCGATGCGCCGGAGTCCGTACTTCCCGAAGTGGCGGAGGCGGCCGGCGCGCCGGACTTGCCCGGAGTCGAGCCGGAGTTCTCCGCGCCGGGCGTGGCCGAACCCGCGGCCGCCGGAGTCGCGGTGCCAGGCGTACCCCTAGCGGGGATGGGCCGGGTGGGCGCGGCGGGCGAGGGTTCGCCGGGCCGGGCTCCCGCGACCGGGTTGCGTTCCGTGGTGGCGTCGGGGCGTGCGTCGGCCGCGGCCGGGGTTGCCGGGTCGGCGCTCTCCCGCGCCGGGTTCTTGTCGTCGTTCGGGTCGGACACGCACTACCCCTCGCTCAGGCGGAACAGTTGAACTCGACGGCCAGCTTAACGGGCACACCCGAACGAAGTCCGACTTCAGACCGCGCATGGCCGCGGCGAATGTCGGTCTGTTGGCCGGAGCGAATGCGAAGGTAATCGGACATCGGTGCACAATGAACCGCATGACCTCGTTCGGTGATCTGCTCGGCCCGCAACCGGTACTCCTCCCCGAAATCTCCGACGCGGAAGAAGCGTTGCTCGACAAGACCGATCCGGTGCGCGTCGCGGCCGACCATCCGGCCGCGTCCATCGCCTGGGCCTACCTGGCCGAAGCCGCGCTGACCAGGGGCGAAGCCCAGGACGAACCGATCAACCACGACGTAGTCGCCGCATACGCGTTCGCCCGCACCGGCTACCACCGCGGCCTCGATCTGTTGCGTCGCAACGGGTGGAAGGGCTTCGGGCCGGTGCCGTGGAGCCACGAGCCCAACCGTGGTTTTCTGCGCAGCGTCGGCGCGCTGGCCCGGGCCGCCAAGATTATCGGCGAGTCCGAGGAGTACGCGCGCTGCTTGGATCTGCTCGAGGATTGCGACCCGCGTGCCGCGGCCGAGCTCGGTCTCGACTGAGCTGTAGTGAAGCAGTATCGCGAAGCGATCCGATGGGCGGCGGCGGTCGGGTGACGGGTGTGCTCGACCTCAATATCAGACCCCGCGTCGGCGTCGCCCGGGCCAGCAGCATGGATCGGCTGCGTGCCTCGTGGGCGCGGTTGCGGCTGTCCGCGTTGCCGATTCTGCAGTGCGCGGTGGGCGCGGCGCTGGCCTGGTTCATCGCGCGCGAGCTCGTCGGTCACCCGCAGCCGTTCTTCGCGCCCACCGCGGCCGTGGTGTCGATCGGTATCTCGTTCGGCGCGCGGCTGCGGCGTTCGGTGGAATTGGTGGTCGGTGTCGCGGTCGGCATCGGCATCGGCGACCTGTTCATCACCAGGGCGGGCACCGGCGTGTGGCAGATCGCGTTGGTGGTCGCGGTGGCCATGGCCGCCGCGGTGTTCCTCGACGGCGGATCGATCATCACCATGCAGGCGGCCGGTTCCGCCGTGCTGGTCGCGACGCTGCTGCCGCCCTCGGCGGGCGGCGGCTTCTCCCGGATGATCGACGCACTGGTCGGCGGGCTGGTGGGAGTTGTTGTGGTGGCCTCGATTCCGCTGCACCCGGTGCGGCGCGCCCGCGAGCAGGCCGCGGAAATCCTTGCGGTGATGAGCAAGTCGCTCACCGAGTGCGGCGATGGCCTGCTCGAACAGGATCCCGACAAGCTGCGCGCGGCACTCGCGGCGGTTCGTGCGACGCAACCGCAGCTGGATACGCTGCGCGCGACGCTGGAGGGCGGCAAGGAGATCAGCCGAATCTCCCCGCTGTACTGGAATTCTCGGGCTCGCCTCGAACGCATCAAGGCCACCGCGGATCCGCTGGACAACTCGGTGCGCAACACCAGGGTGCTGCTGCGCCGCTCGCTCACCCTGGTGCAGGACGACGAGATACTCGACCCGCGCCTGATCGACGAGGTCGAACGGCTCGGCCAGGCAAGCGAAGTGGTGCGCCGGATGATGCTCGCCGACCCGGGCGAGCAGCCCGACCAGGCCGAGGCGGCCAGGGTGCTGCGCACCGTCGCCAAGGAGGCGCGTCCGGAACTCGTTGAGGGCGCCGGACTTTCGGCCCATGTCGTGTTCGCGCAGGTGCGATCGATCGTGGTCGACCTGATGCAGGTGTGCGGGGTGAAGCGCATCTCCGCGATCGCGCTGCTTCCGCCGACGGTGCCCAAGCCGTTCGTGACGCCTGAGGACTGAGCACTACTCAGCGGATTTTGGACACTCGTGCCAGATGCGGGTGGTCATCCGCCTTCGCCCGGGCGCCGGCGCTGCTCTTTGGGGTAGTCCGCTACTCGTGTTCCGGCAACCCTCGCCGCATAACTTGAACAAGTGACCGCGATCGAACGAGGGGTGTCGCGGTCGACCACTTCGCACACAAGCGAACCGCCCCTAGGCCATAGGTGTGGTGGCCGCGGGTAGGGGCAGTTCGCCCGATGCGAGGAGTGGAGCCGCCTGGGCCGGGGTCCGGCCGGGCGGCTCCGCGTTCGTCAGCTGCCGTTTTCCGCTTCGCTGAGCGGGAACATCCTGGCCTGACCCGGTCGCAGCGTGAAGCGGCGCCGGTCGAAATCCCAGAGTCGGTAGATCGGCCACTGCACGGTGTGCGCCAGCCAGGCGCCGACGATGACGACCCGGTGGAACGGCAACACCTGGTAACCCTGGTTGGTGATGGTGCGCAGGCCACCCAATTGGAACTGCCACCAGCGGCTCGGACTGGTCCGGCGGCGCCGGGCCGAGGTCTCGACCCGCATGTCGATGAGCTGGTCGATCGGCAGGCCGCGCTTGGTCAGGCACAGCGCCAGGTCGAGATCGTCGATCACGTCCGGCCGCACCACGGTGTCCTCTCGCACTTCCAGCCAGGCGGTGCGGCGGATGGCCATGTTCGGGCCGTGCATGTTGCCGACCCGGCCGCCGAGCTTGCCGCGCCGATCCTGCAGGTAATAGCCGAATTTCAGGAGGAAGCCGACCGGCGAGTCGTAGTAGGTGGTGATGCCGGTGACCGCGGCGACGTCGGGATGATCGGTCAGGTGCCTCCGGATGACGGTGCCCCAGTCGGGTGCGACCAGGCAGTCGGCGTCGGTGCGTCCGATGAAATCGCCACGCGCCTTGTCGAATCCGGTGTTGCGGGCCCGCGCGACACCGCGCTGTGGTTCCTCGACGAGTTCGACTTTCGGGTGGCTGAGCGCGTAGTCGCTGACGATTTCGCGGGTGCCGTCGTCGGAGCCGTTGTCGACCACGATGATCTCGTCGATCGCGTCCTGGGCCACGAGGCGGTCGAGGGTTCGCGTGATGCACGCGGCCTCGTTCAGCACCGGGATGACGATCGATAGCGCCGTCGCCGAATCGGGGGTGCTCATGGTGGTGTTGCTCCAATTCTCAGTCGGGCATGCGGAATTACCACCAGAACGGTCTGTTACCTGCCCAGAACAGACGTGTGGCTTTGGGGATGAGGTGTGTGGGACCTGGCCACAGTTCGTGGCCAGGTCCGGGAACGGTCGATGCACGCGACCGCGAAAGCTGCTGATTACCGGGCGGGCCCGCCCGAGATGATCACGGGTTCGACCCTAGTTGTCTTGGCGCACAGACAGAATCCCCAAGCCTTTGGGGCACCAGTGTCAGGTGGGACTCGACGTGTCGCCGACCGCGGAGACCCGGGCCGGCGCCGGACGCAGCGTGAAGCGGCGCCGGTCGAAATCCCAGAGCCGGTAGATCGGCCACTGCACGGTATGCGTCAGCCAGGCGCCCACGATCACGGCCCGATGGAACGGGCGCACCTGATAGCCCTGGTCGGTGATGGTGCGCAACCCGGTCAGCTGGAATCGCCACCAGTCGCGCGGGCCGGTCCTGCGGCGTCGGGCGGAGGTCTCGACCCGCATGTTCGTCAGCTGGTCGATCCGGAGCCCGCGTTTGGTCAGGCACAACGCCAGGTCCAGATCCTCGGCAACGTCCGGCTTCGTCGTGGTCTCCGCGCGCACCGCCCGCCACGCGGACCGGCGGATGGCCATGTTGGGGCCGTGCATGTTGCCGACGGGGCCGCCCAGCTTGCCGCGCCGATCCTGCAGGTACAGGCCGAATTTCAGGAAGAAGCCGATCGGCGAGTCGTGATAGGTGGTGATGCCGGTGAGGGCGGCGGTGTCCGGACGCGCGGTCAGGTTGTGCCGGATGACCTCGGCCCAGTCCGGCCCGACCAGCGTGTCCGCGTCGGTCCTTGCGAGGAAATCGCCTCGCGCCCTGTCGAATCCGGCGTTGCGCGCGGCCGGGATGCCAGGTTCCGGTTCCTCGATGAGGGTGACCGCCGGGTGGGCGACCGCGTAGTCGCGCACGATCTGCCGGGTGTCGTCCTGGCTGCCGTTGTCGACGACGATGATCTCGTCGATCGCGTCCTGGACGACGAGACGGTCCAGGGTGCGCACGATGTTCTTCGCTTCGTTCAGCGCGGGAATCACCACGGAAAGGACCGTCGTTGCTTGCGTGTTGGTCATGGTTCTGCTCCAACGTCTAGCTTCTGGCAAGCGAAATAACCGACGGTCGGCCGGCTTTCGCTGTACGGGCGCGGGTCAGCGGATGGTTGCCGCCGATCTTGCTTCGGGGGTTACCCTATTTGTCCCGTATTCATCATCGAGTTCGGACTCGGTCGAATCGCCGCCGAGCTCCCGTCGGCGGCGTGCTGTCAGGTCCAGAAACGCGTCAGATAGCTGCCGTAGCGGGACCAATTCGATGGCACCCCAGACACTTCGAACAACGCGTACACCGCGTCGAAGAAGATCCCGTTGATGGCGGGGGTGAAGAGCAGCGCGAACAGGATCAGCATGCCGAACGGCTTGAATTGATCGAGCGCGCGCCGGGTCTGGTAGCTGAGCGATGGCTCGAGAATTCCGTAGCCGTCCAGTCCCGGCAGCGGGATCAGGTTCAGCAGGGCCGCGGTGATCTGCAGGAACCCGAGGAAGCTCAGCCCGAACCACAGCGCGGGATGTGAACCGGCACTGCCGAATATCCGCACGATCACCAACAGCAGCACCGCGCAGAGCGCGTTGACCGCCGGGCCCGCGCCGCTGATGATCCGTTGCGTGCGCGGCGAAAAGTTGTGTGTGTGCACGTATACCGCGCCGCCGGGCAGGCCGATGCCGCCCAGTGCGATGAACACCATCGGCAGCACGATCGACAGCAGCGGATGGCTGTACTTCAACGGGTTCAGCGTGAGGTACCCGCGCAATTCGACCTCGTGATCGCCGGCCCGCCAGGCCATGAACGCGTGCGCGAATTCGTGCAGGCAGAGCGTGATGATCCAGCCGAACACCACCAGCACGAACACGCCGACCTTGGCGCGGGTGGAGTCCACCTCGGCGCCCCAGGCCAGCACGCCGCCGACGACCGTGATGAGCACGACGAGCAGGAAGATCGGGCTCGGCCGCACCGCGCGCGAGCGGCGTTCGATGGAGAACCGGTCGGTCATCGGACCAGCAACCATGGCTCGTTGTGCCGGTAGAAACTGGAACGCGGCACGGTCCGCTCGCTGCGAATGCCGTCCCGGGTCACCACCGCGCCCGGCGTGCCGAGCTGAGCGGCGCGCCCCTCGACCCAGCGGCGCCTGCGCATGCCCCGCTGCGCGGTGGCCCGCACGCCCGGCTGGTGCAGCGCCGGCGACACCAGCATCGCGGTGATCTTGCCTGCGAACAGTTGCACGTCGTCCACGTAGGCCTCCCCCTCCAGCTTTTCCTCGCCGACGCCGGTGATCTTGGCACGACCGACCAGCACCTGGCCGGTGTCGTCGCGGATCAGCGGCACCTCGGTGGCCCGGCCATCGATGGCCCGCTTGGCGGCGGCATTTCCGGTCCCCGTCTGATAGGCGCGGGAGCCGTAGGTCTTCTCGACCGGCACGTAGCCGATCTCCACGTGTAACCGTTCGGTGCGCATCAGGTGGGTCAGCACGGTGGCCAGCGCCGCGTCGTCACCGAGCACGATCAGCCGAGGCAGGCTGTCGGCGGCCAGCACGGGAAGAAGTTCGTCGATCTCGGTGGTATCGGGAATGGCGGCCGTCGAACTGGTCGGCAGCGCCGCGAGGGCGATAGGTACCGGTGCGCCGTCGCAACGGAGAACGTGGGTACTCAAACTGCCGTACACCCTCCTCGGTTCGAGCCGACACACCGTCGGACCCTTCGCCAGTTCCGCCGGACCCTGCCCGGTCCCGACGGCAGCAACCATAGCCCGGCCCGGCTGCGGTCACCTGGTCGTCGAGCCCTGCGGCGTGCGCGGCAGGCTCGTAGGCGGCGGCGCCGCGTACCCACGGAGGGCTCACGAGCGCCGCCAATCAGACTACGGCCAGATGCGGTCCGACGCCGCCGCCGACGCGTCGACTAGACTGTGCTCCCGGCCACCGCCTCGACACGGCAGTAGCTGCAACACGCCATCGCTCAGGGTGTTGCACGTCGAACCGTAGGAGATAGAACCATGCCGGCAATCGTCCTGATCGGCGCCCAGTGGGGCGACGAGGGTAAGGGCAAAGCGACCGATCTACTCGGTGGCCGGGTGCAGTGGGTGGTCCGATACCAGGGTGGCAATAACGCGGGCCACACCGTGGTGCTGCCCAACGGCGACAATTTCGCGCTGCACCTGATCCCGTCCGGCATCCTTACTCCCGGCGTGACGAACGTCATCGGCAACGGCGTCGTCATCGACCCCGGCGTGCTGCTCGATGAGCTGGCCGGACTGGAGGAGCGCGGCGTCGACACCTCGGGCCTGCTGCTCTCCGCCGACGCGCACCTGATCATGCCGTACCACGTGGCCATCGATAAGGTCACCGAGCGCTTCCTGGGCAACAACAAGATCGGTACCACCGGCCGCGGCATCGGCCCCTGCTACCAGGACAAGGTCGCCAGGGTCGGCGTGCGCGTCGCCGACGTGCTCGACGAGAAGATCCTCACCCAGAAGGTCGAGGCCGCCCTGGAGTTCAAGAACCAGGTGCTGGTGAAGATCTACAACCGGCGCGCGCTCGACCCGCAGCAGGTGGTCGACGAGGTGCTCGCGCAGGCGGAGGGTTTCAAGCACCGCATCGCCGACACCAGGCTGAAGCTGAACGTGGCGCTGGAGAACGGCGAGACCGTGCTGCTGGAGGGTTCGCAGGGCACCCTGCTGGACGTCGACCACGGCACCTACCCGTATGTGACGTCGTCCAACCCGACCTCGGGTGGCGCGGCGGTCGGCGCGGGCGTCGGGCCGAACAAGATCACCGCGGTGCTCGGCATCCTCAAGTGCTACACCACCCGGGTCGGCTCCGGTCCGTTCCCGACCGAGCTGTTCGACGAATTCGGCACCTACCTGGCCAAGACCGGCGGCGAGGTGGGTGTCACCACCGGCCGGGCCCGGCGCTGCGGCTGGTTCGACGCGGTCATCGCCCGCTACGCGACCCGCGTCAACGGCATCACCGACTACTTCCTCACCAAGCTCGACGTGCTGTCCAGCCTGGAGACGGTGCCGATCTGTGTCGCCTACGACGTAGACGGCGAGCGGGTCGAGCAGATGCCGACCACGCAGACCGGGTTCCACCACGCGAAGCCGATCTACGAGGAGATGCCGGGCTGGTGGGAGGACATCTCCGGGGCCCGCACCTTCGCGGAGCTGCCCGCGAACGCCCAGGCCTACGTGCTGCGGTTGGAGGAGCTGTCCGGGGCCAGGATCTCCTGCATCGGCGTCGGACCGGGTCGCGATCAGACCATTGTCCGGCACGACGTGCTCGGCTGAGATCGGAAAGTTATAGCCCGGCTGAATGATTGTGGCCGTTCATCGTTCGTTGTCTGGGTTCCATGATCGGTTAGAACTACAGTAAGAGTTATGGCTCGGAACTGGCCGATGGTCGAGCGTGTGACCGAGTTCGACGCGATTCGCGCGGCTCTCACCGGCACGGAACATGTCGGTGCGGTCCTCACCGGCGACGCCGGTGTCGGCAAGACCACGCTGGCCAGGCAGGCGACGGCGGCGGTCGGCGGCAATATTCGCTGGGTGGCTGGCACCGAATCGGCGCGCAGCATCCCGCTCGGGGTGTTCGCGCATATGGTCGGCGTATATACCGCCCATGATCCGGTGACGTTCATGTCGGCGGCGCGGGAGGCGCTGCTCGCGGACGGGCACACCATCATCGGCGTCGACGACGCGCATCTGCTCGACCAGTTGTCCGCGACGCTGCTATTGCAACTGGCCATCGACAAGGCGGCGCACATCGTGACCACCGTGCGCAGCGGGGTGCCGGTGCCCGACGCGGTGACCTCGCTGTGGAAAGACGGCCACCTGCTGCGCATCGACCTGAATCCGTTCACTCAGCGGCAGAGCGTCGACCTGGTCGAGTCGATGCTCGGCGGGCAGCTCGAAGGGTTCACCGCGAACCTGATGTGGGAGTCCTCCGGTGGAAATGCCTTGTTCCTCAGGCATTTGGTGGAGGGTGCGCTGGAGGCGGGATCGCTGCGTCAGGTGAACGGCGTGTGGCAGCTGCGCGGGCGCGCGGCGGTGACCTCGGAACTGGCCGCGCTGCTGGAGGATCGGGTCGAGCAGCTGCCCGAGGAGGTGCTGCACGTGCTGGAACTGCTCACCTTCTGCGAGCCGATCGACCTCGACGTGCTGTCCGAACTGGCCGGGGAGGGGGCGGTGGAATCCGCCGAAACCCGTGGCGTCATCCGGGTTGTCGAGAATTCGCACCAGCTGATCGTGCGCTACAACCATCCGCTGTTCGGCGAGGTGATCCGGCGCAGGCTCGGCATCGCCTCGGCCCGCCGGTTACGCGGTCGGCTGTACTCCTCGCTGAAGGAGCGGCCGATCAACTCCGCCGCCGACCGGATCCGGCTGGCCGAATTGGCTTTGGACAGTGACAAATCCGCCGATCTCGAGCTGTTCGAGGCGGCCGCCGCCGACGCCATCGGACTGGCGAATCTGCAGCTCGGCGAGCGCTTCGCCCGGGCGGCGGTGGAGCGTCGCGGCGGGGTGGAGTCGGCCGATCTGCTCGCGCGGGCGCTGCTGTGGCAGGGCCATCGCATCGAGGCCGAACGCACATTGGCCAGCTTCGACCCCGACCAGCTCACCGAGGTGCAGCTGGCCCGCTGGGGCAGCACCAGGGTGGCGAATCTGTTGTGGGCCATGGGCGACGCCGATCGGGCCGACGAGGTGCTGAAGCTGGTGCGCGCCAAGGTCACCCATCCGAAGATCGGCGCCATCCTGGACGGGCTCGCCTCCGCGTGCGCGGTCAACGAGAACCGGATCGACATCGCGATCACCGAGGCGGAGCAGGCGATGTCGGTGAAAGGCGCACCGCCGTGGGCGATCTGGTGGGCCTCCTTCGGCGGCGGCCTCGCGCTGGCGCTGATGGGCAAGGGCGAGGCCGCGCGGCAGTACGCGGAACGCGGGCACGAGGTGGAGAGCGAGATCGACGGGCTCAACCGTTTCATGTCGACTCACGCCGAGGTGCTCGCGCTGACCTTGATCGGCGATCTCGAGGCCGCCAGGCGTTGTGCCGCAGCGTATTTCGGCTACTCGGCGCCCGGTCAGTTTCTGGCTTGGGGCATGTCCAAGATTTTGCAGGGCACCGTCGATGTGGCGCAGGGGCATTTCCCGGACGGCATCGAGAATCTGGAGCAGGCGCTGGCGGCGCTCGCCGCCGAAGGCGCGGCCGCCTGGATGTTCCCCGCGAGAATCCGGCTGGCCGAGGCGTATTCGGCGCTCGGCCGGTGCACCGAGGCGGCCGAGGCCATCGGAGAGGCGACCGCGCGCGGCGGCAGGCACAGCGCCGTCTACGAGCCACAGCTCGAAATCGCGCGCGCCTGGCACGCCGCCGCGGAGGGCACCGTCACCCCGGCCATCCGCCTGGCGATGAGTGCGGCCGACTCGGCCGCCCGCTCGAACCAGCACGCGATCGAGGCCATGGCATTGCATGCCGCGGCCCGCTTCGGCGAACACTCCGCGGCGGGCAGGCTCGCCGACCTCGCGGCCAGGGTGGACGGCAGGCTGGTGCAGGCGCAGGCCAAGCACGCGGTCGCGCTCGCGGCGCACGACGGACCGGGACTCGACGCCGCCGCAGCCGAATTCGAGCAGATCGGCGCGTTGCTGTCCGCAGCCGACGCGGCCGCACAGGCGGCCTCCGCGCACGAGCGCGCGGGTGATCGTCGCAGACTGCTGGAATCCGCCGCCGCGGCCAATCGCCTGGCCGTGGCCTGCGGCGGGGCCAGTACGCCCGCACTGCGGCAGGCCGCGCAGCCATTGCCGCTGACCGCCCGCGAACGCGAGATCGCCAATCTCGTCGCGGCGGGGCTGTCCAACCGGCAGATCGCCGACCGCCTCACCGTTTCGGTCCGCACCGTGGAGGGGCATCTCTACCGTGCCTGCATCAAGATGGACGTCACCGATCGGGAGTCCCTTGGTGCCCTGATGCGTGGCGAGTCGTCCGTCTGAAGGTCGTGGGCGGGTGTTCGCTATTGGGCTCGTAGTTGGGGCCAGAGGGTGCTCCATGGGACGGTGCGGTCGACCAAAAGAGTTGCCAGGTCCGGGATTACGGGTTCAGAGCTGGCGAACGCGGCGGTGAGTGCCGGGGGTGGGGTGCCGAGGTACAGGACGGCGGTGGCGGATTCGGGTGGGGCGCCGAAGTAGTAGTAGGCGCGATGCCCGCTGTAGGCCCTTGGCAGGCCGGTCGAGTCATGATGCAGGTCGACGGCGGCGGCGAACGGATAGCTTTCGGCGACAATGGCCGTCCGGGTGCGTAGGTCATCGGGCAGCCCGTTGTACGCCGCGGTGACGGCGTCGGAGAGATCGCCGATCATGGTGTCGGACTGGGCGAACGCCTTCGCGGTCAGCATGAGGCTGGTGTCCGGGATACGCTCCGCCCAGGAGCGCGGGTACACCGGGACGGCCGCCGCGCCCATCGCGATGCCGATCGCCAGCGCGACCGCGATCAGCGCGCGCAGGGCGACGTGTTTAGCCGCGGCCGCCACGATCACCGCGCCCGCGGCGATCGGTAGCGCGTACAAGCCGCACGCGTAGTACGAGCGACCCGAACTCGCCAGGTAGGCAAGGAAAACCAGGACCAGCGCGGCACCGGCGAACCGGTACGTCCGAAACCTCGTGCTGACCAACAGCGCGGGCACACCGATCAGCAGCAGCGGCAACCCGACCGCGAGCCCCGCCCCGGACCCGCTATCCCACAGGAACCGCCCCACGCCGGGGAATTCCGCGGCCACCACCTCGGACATGTGGGTGTAGGGCCACTGATTTCGTTGCTGCCACACCAGATTCGGCACCGTCGCCAGCGCGGCAACGGCGCCACCCAGCCACAACGCGGGGCGGGTGACCAGTCGCCGTGGCCCGAATACCAACGCGCACAGCACGATTGCCACCCACAGCGCGGGCACCAGGAACTTCGTCTGCAGCGAAAACACTGTCACCAGGCCCGCATACAACAACAATCGGTCGTCGGGCCGTCCTGCCGCGTGCAACCGAGCCCACCGGACGACCAACCAGACGATCGCGGTCCAGAACGCCGGATCCAGCGAATACGTTGCCAGCCAATGGCACAGGAGCACCGCCGAGGACAGCGCGTACCCGATCGAGGCCAGCACCTGTGCGCCGCGGCCACCGCCCAACTCCCGCGCGATCAGCGCGGTGAGGATGGTCCCGGCGACCGCCGCCACCGTGGCGGGCAGCCGCAGCATGATCAGCGAATCCGGCGCGAGGTGATGCATCGCCGCCGCCAGCGCGGGCACCAGCGCGGGCTGGTCGAAGTAGCCCCACGCCAGGTGATCTCGACCGGCCACCACGAAATAGGCCTCGTCGAAGAAGTATCCGTAGTTGCGGCTGGCGATCAGCAAGGCCAGCCCGACCACCCCCGCGACCGCGAGTACCGGCCGCCACGCCATCCGGGGCGATGCCGATTCGGGCTCGACGGCGTGCTGATCCGTGAAGTCCGGCGAACGAGCCGCTGCAGTGGCCATCTGTCCACCCTCCGTCTTGCCTGTCGATGTCGACCGCGAGTGCGTGCAGACCGATTCTGTAACCGGCCCCCGCCTCGCCGAATCCGCCGCAGGTAGCGTCGGGACTGCGGCCAAAGGACTACACCCGAACGCCGCAGGGACCACATCGTTGCGTACCTGGGTGGGTGAATCTGGTTCTGGCCGAGGTGGTTAGACGGGGTAGCTCGATGCTCGATCGAGTATTGGTCATCTTTCAGCTAATTGAGTTCTTGCGGAGGATTCAGGAGAAATATTGCGATGATTCAGACATTTTGCCTGGCAGGGACTATGTAGCCGGGGCAGGTGAAGTTGCCTTCTTAATTTGACAGCATCCGATCAGCTACAGATAGGGTTCGAGCGCGCAGTACGCGGGGACGTGCTGGCTGACCCAACCTGATGGTGGTGCTTCGACGTGGCTCGTCGGTATCGAGAACTGAACAATCCGACGACCCGGCGCACCCTGCGCCCGATCGTCGGCGCCCTCCCGCTGGCCATCGCGGTCGCCTGCGCGGGCGTGGCGGTCGCCGATCCTGGCACCCCGGCCCAGCCGGGCGTGACCACGCCGAGCAGCCCGACCGCCCCGCCCGCGCCCGCGCCGAGCCAGCCCGGCGTCACCACCCCGAACCAGCAGGGCGTCACCGGCGCGAAGCCCGCCCCGGCCGACCCCGCCGACTCGCAAAGCCTCAACTACGCCCGCCCGGTCCCCGCGCCCGAACCGGTGCCGCCGATCGAGCCCGAGCAGCTGCACGCGCCGCAGCCGGTCGAGCCCGTCGCCCCGATCGCCCCGCCGCCGCGCACCCTGCGCATCGGTGACTTCTCCGCCCCGGCCCCCGACGAGGTCCCCAACGACCTGCTCGACGGCGTCAACACCACCGCCGCCGACGTCGAGGCCGCCATCGCCACCGGCGGCCGCTCCATCGGCATCAACCCCACCCGGTCCGACAAGATCGCCGCCGCGACCGCCGCGGGCGCGGTCGGCGGGGCACTGGCCGGTGCCGCGATCGCGGGCATCCCGGCCGCCGTGGTCGGTGGACTCGGTGGTGCCGCCATCGGTGCCGGCGTCGGTGCCGGCATCGGCTTCGCGGTCGGCGTCGGCGGAACCGCCGCCGGTGGCGCGATCGCTGCCGCTGCCGCTGGCATCCCGACCGGCGGTGCGGGTGCGCTGCCCGCGGTCGGCGCCGCCTTTGTCGCGGCCTGGCCGATCGCCGCGGCCACCACCGGTGCCGGTGCCGCGATCGGCGCGGGCGTCGGCGCGGCCGCCGGTGCCGCGATCCTTGGTATCCCCGCCGCGGTCGCTGGTGGCGTCGCCGGTGGCATTCTCGGCGGCAGCGCGGGCGCGGGTTTCGGCGCTACCGCCTGACGGCCGCCCCTGCCGATCGCCATGGCAAGTACCGGCGCTGGTCGAAGCAGCCGAGCTGGTTGCGTTACCCCGGCTAGCCGGTGGTTTCCGCTGCGCCGGTGAGGAATTCGCCCGCGGCGGGGGCCAGCAGGCTGACGTTCGGGTTATGGCTGAGCTTGGCGATTTCCTGGAGTTCGGCGTCGGGCAGGACGGCGGCGATCGCCTTCGCGCCCTTACGGAGCAGGGCATCACTCTTCGCGCCCGCGATGACCAGGGTTTGTGCCTTGACGGTGGTCCAGTCATCGGTGCGTAACGGCTCGCCGCGCATGTAGTCGCGCATGACGGCCCAATCGTGCGGCGTCGAGTTCGCGGTGGCGACGAGGTTTTTCCAGAACGGCGTGACACGCATGACGGAGACCATCGGCCGCGGGATGCCCATCGCCTTGGTCAGGTAGAAGCGGACGGTATCGGCGCGACGGCCCGCGGCGACCAGCTCGTGCAGCGTCGTCTCCAGGTCGGTGGCGGGGACGAAGCCGTCGTGGTCGACCACGAACGGCGGCTCGAAGGCGACCACCTTGGTGATCCCGAGGATGCGCCCCGACCCGGCGGCGCGCAGCGCGAGTGCTGCCCCGGACGACCAGCCGAACAGCATGGCCGAGCCGCCTACCGCCTGGACCAGGGCGGCGATGTCGTCGATCTCGCGCTCGACGTCGTAACCGCCGGAGTCGGTGCTGTCGCCGCGGCCACGCCGGTCGTAGTTGAGGACGGTGAGGCCGTAGTGCTCGTTGAGGGTGGTGGCCAGCTCGACCATCTTCGGGAACTTGCGGTAGCCGAAGGCACCGCCGATCAGGATGACGGTTCCGGCGTGGCCGTCGTGCCGGTCGTAGGCGATCACGGTGCCGTCGGCGGAGGTCACGGTCTCCACAACAATCTCACTTTCGACGCGGGTGTCGGCCAACGCTGGGTTGCTGCCTTGCCTGTACAGACGGTGCCGGGTGGGTGGATTCATCGACGGCGTCGCGACAGACCGGACCCCGCGAAGTCTGTGATACTGCTCACTATGCCGGTCTTCTGTCGGGTATGTCGTGAACGTTATTTACGGAAAACCCGTCGAGGCCGCGGTATCGCTCCGGCTGGTCGCGCGCCCATATTGCGAGGAATGCCGGATCGTGCACCGGGCGAGTGCGAAAACCGTTTACTCAGAACAGAGTTGGCTCGCCGAACCCTGGTGTGCGTTCGATCTCGAGTAGGTTCTGCTTGGTGGTGATGCCGCCCGGAGCGGAGAAACCGGTCAGCGCGTTGTCGGCGGCGACTACTCGATGGCACGGAATGATCAGGGGAATCGGATTGCGGCCCAAGGCTTGTCCGACGGCCTGGGCGGCGCCGGGCGCGCCGATGCGATCGGCCACCTGGCCGTAGGTGAGGGTGTGGCCGGGATTGATCGCGCGGGTGACCTCGAATACCGCGCGGTGGAATTCCGGGATTCCGCTGGTGTCCAAGGGGATCCAGCGCAGGTCGTCGAGTTCGCCGGCCAGGTGGGCGCGGATGCCGATGATGGCCTCGGCGATCACGCCGGTGGGGGCCTCTTCGTGGACTTCGTTGTCCGGCAGGCCGGTGCGGCGGCGGGTGATACGCGCGCGAGTCGCGGCCGGGTTTGCCTCGGGGAGCTGGAACCGGATCACGGTCGCACCGCTCCACGCGATCGCGCAGCGGCCGATCGCGGTGTCGAAGAGTGTTGCCTCGGCGGACAGGCAACTGGCGTCACTCATGGTCTCAGTGTGCACGGCGGGACCGACAAGTCGCGAGATATCAGTCCAGTTTTACTCAACTGGCCTTTTTGTGCAGCGTGCTCGGGTCCGTGACGAGTCGCCGGACGCCCTTTGCCGGTCGCCGCGTCTCATCGACGCGAGGTGCGACGGTCCGGCGGGAACGCCACGCGTACTCGGTGAGCTGCGCTTCGGCCGGTTGCCGGACCGGCTCGGTGGTGGCCGGTTTCGGCGATTCGGTCCGGCGGACCGGAACCACCTCGGGTGCGAGCTGCTCCGGTTGCTGGTCCGGCGCGTCACGGCGGCCGTAGACGGCGGCCAGATCCGAATAACGCCGCTGGTCGTCGTAGTACGAGGAGGTCCAGTCGGACATCGGGCTGCTCGGGTGGTATCGGTCCAGCCGGAACGCCCGCTGGGCGCCCTTCGGCAGGTAGCGATAGATCAGGTAGCCGAAGGCGGCGACGACGAGCAAGGTGGCAAAGGTGGTCATGCTGCCAGCCTGCGCCCGGACTGGCCTTGCTTTAAATAGCCACTCCCTCAATACTGGACCTTATGGCGACGAGAGTTATCGGGGCGGGCACCTTGGCTCGCGACCTTGGTCGGTGGCGGAATGTGGTCGAGGACGGCGAGATCGAGTCGTCTCGGCGCTCCGCCCGCCCGGCGTATCTCGCACTCGCCGAGGGCATTCGGCTGCTGATCCACGACGGCCGGGCCCCGCTCGGCGTCGCGCTGCCCAGCGAACGTGACCTCGCCACCACCCTCGGGGTCAGTCGCACGACGATCACCTCCACCTACTCGCTGCTGCGCGAGAACGGCTACCTGATCAGCCGCCAGGGCTCGCGCAGCACCGTCGCCCTGCCGCGCGACGTGCAGCACGATGGCAGCAAACCGGCCAGGAGCATCATGGCGATGATGGCGGCGTCCGAGCTGCCGACCATCGACATGACCTACGCCGCGATGGCCGCCCCGCTGGAGATGCAGGAGGCGTATTCGGTTGCGCTGGAAGGTCTGCCGACCTACCTCGGCACGCACGGCATGGACCCGGTCGGCGTGCTTACGCTGCGCGAGGCGATCGCCCGCCGCTACACCGAGCGCGGCCTGCCCACCGAACCGGACCAGATCCTGGTCACCCTCGGCGCCCAGCATGGTTTGCGTCTGCTGCTGAATGTCCTCACCGCGCCCGCGGCCCGGGTGCTCATCGACCACCCCACCTACCCGAACGCCATCGAGGCGATCCGCGATGTCGGCGCCAGGCCGGTGCCGGTGCCGCTGCGGCCCGAGTATCCGGACAAAGGCTGGGATCTCGACGGAATTCGCAGTGCCGCAAGGCAAACCGCAGCCACCCTGGCCTACCTGGTGCCCGACTTCAACAACCCGACCGGCTTGGTGCTCGACGCCGACGGCCGCGCCGAACTGGCCGCCATCGCCCGGGAAACCCGGATGACCGTGGTGATCGACGAGTCGATGAGCGATCTGCACCTGTCCGGCGAGCCGCAGCCGCCGGTGGCCGCCTTCGCCAAGGGGAACGAGATCGTCACCATCGGCTCGGCCTCGAAGTCGTTCTGGGGTGGCCTGCGGGTCGGCTGGATTCGCACGAACCAGCCGCTGATCACCAAGCTGCTCGGCATCCGCTCCACGGTCGACCTCGGCACCCCGGTGATGGACCAGCTGGCCACCGTCCATCTGCTCGCCACCGCGGACACCATCCTCGACCGCCGCCGCGACCAGCTGCGCGCGCAACGTGCCGCGCTGGTCGAGGCCGTCGCCGACGAGTTGCCGGAGTGGCGGCTCAGCAGCTACGGCGCCGGCGGCATGTCCGTGTGGGCGCAGCTACCGGCGCCCGTCTCCACCGCACTGGCCGCCACCGCGCCCAACCACGGCGTATTGCTCGCCGCCGGACCGAGATTCGGCGTCCAGGGCGCGTTCGAACGCTTCATCCGGTTGCCCTTCACCCACCAGGAACCCGAACTCCGCTTGGCGGTCAAGGCGATGGCCGCCGCCTACGAGGCGCTGACACCCCGCGCCGCCGACGCCCTGCAGCCGCTCACCTGCTACTGACGTCGTTGCGCCGCAGCGGATAACGGCGTCCTCGACTACTGGCGTCGTCCGGTACCGACGCCGCCGAGCAGCGTGTCGATGACCCGGCCCGCGAGGGTATCGGGGTCGGTGGTGCCGTCGAGTTCGGTACTGCCGTGCACGGTTTCGGTGATCAGCGCGAGATAGACCCGGCGGACCCAGGTCGGGTCGGCGTCGGCCGCGATGAACCCGTCGGCACGCGCGCGTTCGAGTACCGCATCGCATTTCGCGTAGACGTCCGCCTGCAGTTCGGCGACCTCGGGGTCGGTGCTGTCCACCCGATCGAGCGCGTACGAGGCCCCGTACTTGATCTCGATGACATTGGCGGTGGCCTGATGCAGCGCGACGAGCGGCGGGGCCGTGCGTGGCCGGGCGGCGTCGACCGCTGCCGCGATGCGGCGCCAGGCGGCGACCGCCATGGTGCGCACCAGATCGTCCCGATTGGCGAAGCGCCGGTGCACGGTGGTGCGGGCGACCCCGGCGGCCTCGGCGATCTGCTCGAGTGTCGCGTTGGGGTGTTCGCTCAGCACGCGTTCCGCGGCGTCCAGGATGGCGCGGACGGTGCGCTCGGCATCGGCACGCAGTGGGCGCGCGGACGTGGGCGACATGGGGGCTCCGTTCTGTGAGATCTCTTCGACACACTACACGCGAGCTGCGATTTACCATTTAACTGCAACATAAGAGTTGCAGTTACTAGATATATTGCTACGCTGATGTTGCACAAAATCGAAGGAGATGGAAATGACCCACACTGGAAAAACCGCTCTCATCACCGGCGCCTCATCCGGCATCGGCGCCGAGTTCGCCGCCGCGCTGGCGGCCCGTGGCGATGACCTCGTCCTTGTCGCCAGGTCGCTGCCGCGACTGGAAGCCCTTGCCGCGCAACTGCATCAGCGCCATGGCGTGCGAGTGGACGTCATCGGTCAGGACCTCACCGCGCCCGATGCGGCCGCGCGGGTGGCGGATGAGCTTGCCGCGCGGCAACTTTCGGTCGATGTCTTGGTCAACAACGCGGGGTTCGGCAGCGCGGGCCGCTTCGAGGACCTCGGCGCCGAGCGTGAGCAGGATCAGCTGATGGTCAATGTCGTTGCGCTGGCGGGTCTTACCCGCCGCCTGATCCCCGGCATGCTGGCGCGGGGCAGCGGCGAAATCGTCAATGTCGCGTCGATCGCGGCCTTGCAGCCGTCGCCGTATTTCGCGACGTACTCCTCCGGGAAGGCGTTCGTGCTGAACTTCAGCCTGTCGCTGTGGAGTGAATATCGCGGCCGCGGCATCAAGGTCCTTGCCGTCTGCCCCGGGCCCACCGAGACGCCGTTCTTCGAAGCGGTCGGCACCCACGATGCCGCCATCGGCCAAATGGGTAGCGCCACACAGGTTGTGCGGTCTGCGCTACGCGCGCTGGAACGCAACAGGGGCTATGTCGTGCCGGGCGCGCAGAACTTCGCCGCGGCGCACCTGATGCCCCGCCGCCCGCGCACCCTGGTGGCCCGGATCGCCAAGTTCGTCACCCGCGCGGTGGCCGACGGCGGTCGCCCGATCAACGCCGTGACCACCGTCTGACCTGCCTTTCCGGGGCAGACGAAAGGCCCCGGGGATAGCCCAGGGCCCTCGGTCGTGTCGAAAAGTCAGTTCGCCCAGATGGATTCGATCGGGGTCGCCTCGTTGGGCGGCGGGGTCGGGATGCCGTTGGGGGTACGGGAAAACCGGGGGGCCGGGGCGTGCTGGGTGATGTTGTCGACCTCGATCAACGAGCCACGGGCCGCGATGTGTGCGTTCTGGGTGGCTTCCTCGAAGGTGAGGACGGGGGAGACGCAGGCGTCGGTGCCGACGAATATCTCCGCCCACTCGTCGCGCGTCTTGGTCAGGAAGCGTTCGGTGAACAGCTTTTTCAGCGTTTCCTGCCCCGCCGGATCGAGCTGGAAAGGCAGGCCCTCCGGGTCGATGCCGAGCCCGGCCAGCAGTTGCGCGTAGAACTGCGGCTCGATCGAGCCGACCGCCATGTACTTGCCGTCGGCGGTTTCGTAGGTGTCGTAGAACGACATTCCGGTGTCGAGCAGATTCACCCCACGCTCGTCGGACCACGCGCCGTACCCGCGCATACCCCAGATCATGTGCGAAAGGGCAAGTGCGCCATCGACCATCGCGGCATCGACCACCTGCCCCTTGCCGGAGGTCTGCCGCTCGACGAGCGCGGCAAGCAGGCCGAACACCAGGAACATCGAGCCGCCGCCGAAGTCGCCGACCATGTTCAGCGGCGGCACCGGGCGCTCGCCCTTGCGGCCGATGGCGTGCAGCACGCCGGTGATGGAGATGTAGTTGATGTCGTGTCCGGCGCGATCGGCCAGCGGGCCCTCCTGGCCCCAGCCGGTCATCCGGCCGTAGACCAGGCGCGGGTTGCGCGCGAGCGCGTCGTCCGGGCCGAGTCCCATCCGCTCGGTCACACCCGGCCGGAAGCCCTCGATGAGCACGTCCGCCTTCTCGACGAGCCCGAGCACTTTCTCGATGTCGGCGGGGTCCTTGAGGTTGGCCTCGACGATGGTCCGCCCGCGCTGCTGCGGCCGGTCGAACCCGCCGGGGATCTGGCCCGCCCGCTGGATCCGCACCACGTCGGCGCCCAGGTCGGCCAGCAGCAGTGCGGCGTGCGGTCCCGGGCCGATGCCGGCCAGTTCGATGACCTTGATGCCCGCGAGCGGGCCTTTAGCGGCGGTGGATGGAGTGCTCACGCCCTACCTCGGTTCGTCGTTGATCCAGCACACCGGCATTGCGGCGCTGCTCCTGGCAACGGACCGGCCGGTGTATTGACAGTATGACAATAACGCTGCCTCATCCATCGCCTAGGTCGCCGGGCACCCTTCCCCCGGGGTCGTGCGCGGACGCACCCGGTACGACACAATCTCAGCAGCGCACCATTCGCGGGAACGTCCGGCGAGCCCGCGCGGTGAGGTGGAGTCATGCGAGAGACCGAGGGGGCGCGGTCGTGACCGGCGCGGGGGAGGTCGTCGTCGGCCTGGTCATTGTGGTCGGCCTGCTCGGCATCATCGTCCCGATCCTGCCCGGCGTCATCCTGATCTTCGGCGCAATCGCGGTGTGGGCCTTCATGACCGGCGGCGCCACCGCCTGGACTGTGTTCGCCGTCAGCACCGCCCTGCTTGTGCTCTCCGGCGTCATCAAATACACCTGGCCGGGCCGGAAGATGAAGGACGCGGGGGTCGCCAACCGCTCCCTCGTCCTCGGTGCGGTGCTCGGCATCGTCGGCTTCTTCGTGATCCCCGTGGTCGGCCTGTTCGTCGGCTTCGTGCTCGGCGTCTATCTCTGCGAACTCCAACGCCTGCGTATCGGCCAACAAGCCTGGCAGTCAACGGTGCACGCGCTCAAAGGCGTAGGCCTGTCGATGCTCATCGAACTGCTCGGCGCCCTACTCGCCACCGGCGTGTGGGTCATCGGCGCCATCGTCACCTGACCGGTGCTACTCGATGACGGGTAGCGGGATGGTGTCTGCCACTTCGAGTTCGGGGCGCGCGGCGCGGCGGATGGGGATGGTGGGTTGTTCGGTGGTGTACATCGGGAGCGTGGGGGTCGGGTCGTCCGGCAGGGGGCGGACCCGAGCGGGGAGCCGATAGAACGAGCGAGCGTTGTCTTCGAGAACGGCGAACATATCGGTGCCGACCACATCGCAGATGAGATCGACATCGGAGTCCTGGAAGGGGCGGCCCGCGCGGGTGCCGGGCAGGTCGGTGCCGAACATCAGCGCTTCCGGATTGACCGCGTGGATGCGGCGCAGCGTGTCCGGGACGCTCATCGCGACCCGGCCGAAGCCCGTCGCCTTCACCCGCGCGCCGCGGTCGACCAGATCCAGCAGGTAGGGCAGGCCCTCGTCGGACATGCCCAGGTGATCGATGGCGAAAACCGGAAGTTTGGAGATGACCGGCTGTAGCGAGGCGAGCATCTGACCGTCGATGTACACCTCGACGTGCCAGCCGACCAGGTCATGGGCGCGCAAGGCCTGCAGCGTCATGCCGGTGATGTCGGCCGCGGCCCGCTTGAGATTGAATCGCAGGCCGCGGACGCCGATCCGGTCCAGTTCGATGATCTCGTCGTCGGTGGCGTCCAGGTCGAGCCTGGTGACGCCGACCCACCCTTCGCCGAGCTCGGCGAGGGCCGCCTTCAGATACGTCTGGTCGGTGCCTTGGAAGGACCCGCTGACCACGGCTCCGCCGCCGACATCGAAGCGCGACATGCGCTTTCGATAATCGGCGATGGTAAAGGAGCCGGGCAGGTAGCCCTCGTTCTCGAACCGCGGGAACCGCGGATCGAAGATGTGGAAATGGGCATCGAACACCTGTACAGAATGCCTCAGTACGAGTTTTTCCGCTGTCGTGGCGGTAACAGCGAGTCGGTCTAGACCTTGTGCGGCTCGCTGGCCCGCAGCATGTCCTCGCGCTCGACGACCTTGACGCGCTCGCGGCCCTCCGGCTCGCCGAGCGAGCGCTCGTGCGCGTCCAGGCGGTACCAGCCCTGCCAGGTGGTGAACGGGATGCCCTTGCCCTCCAGGAAGGCGGTGACGGCGTCCAGCTCCGGCTGCGCGGCCGGGGTGAAGTTCGCGCTGTCGTCGAGCAGGCAGGCCACCGTCTCGTTCGCGTCGCCCTTGGTGTGGCCGATCAGGCCGACCGGGCCGCGCTTGATCCAACCGGTGACGTAGGTGGCAGGCACGTAGCGGTCGGCGCCGTCGGCGTTCTCGTCGCCGATCACGCGGCCCGCCTCGTTGGGCACGGTGCCCGCCTGGTCGTCGAACGGCAGGCTGGTCAGGTTCTGCGACAGGTAACCGACGGCGCGGTAGACCGCCTGCACGTCCCATTCCTTGAAGGTGCCGGTGCCCTTGACGTTGCCGGTGCCGTCGAGCTGGGTGCGCTCGGTGCGCAGGCCGACGACCTTGCCGTCCTCGCCGAGGATCTCCGAGGGCGACTCGAAGAAGTGCAGGAACAGCTTGTGCGGGCGGTTGCCGACGTCGCGAATCGCCCACTGCTCGAGCGTGTTCGCGATCATGTCGACCTGCTTGGAGTGGCGGCGCGCGGCCTCGGAGCCCTCGTCGTAGTCGATGTCCTCGGGATCGACGATGACCTCGATGGTCGGCGAATGATCCAGCTCGCGCAGCTCCAGCGGGGTGAACTTGGCCTGCGCCGGGCCGCGGCGGCCGAACACGTGCACCTCGAGCGCCTTGTTGGCCTTGAGGCCCGCGTAGACGTTCGGCGGGATCTCGGTCGGCAGCAGCTCGTCGCCGGTCTTGGCCAGCACGCGGGCCACGTCGAGGGCGACATTGCCGACGCCGAGCACGGCGACCTTCTCCGCGTCCAGCGGCCAGGTGCGCGGCACGTCCGGGTGACCGTCGTACCAGGACACGAAGTCGGCCGCGCCGTAGGAGCCGTCCAGGCCGATGCCGGGGATGCCCAGCGCGCGGTCGGCGTTGGCGCCGGTCGAGAAGATCACCGCGTCGTAGAAGGTGCGCAGGTCATCGAGGGTGATGTCGGTGCCGTAGTCGATGTTGCCGAGCAGGCGCACCTGCGGCTTGTCGAGGACCTTGTGCAGGGCGGTGATGATGCCCTTGATGCGCGGATGGTCCGGCGCGACGCCGTAGCGGATCAGCCCGAACGGCGCGGGCATGCGCTCGAACAGGTCGATGCTGACCTCGGCATCGGACTTCATCAGCGCGTCGGCGGCATAGATCCCGGCCGGTCCGGCGCCGACGATGGCGATGCGCAGCGGGCGGTTACCGGCGGTGTCCGCGTCAAGCCCGGAGGAGGCAGCCTGCGTAACCACGGAGGGCTCGCGAACACCGCTGATCGACTCTGCACTCTGTTCGGTCATCTTTTACGCGCACCCTTATGGTCGAGAACAAATTAACGGCGTCTTCCTTAGCCTAGGCTAAGTTACGCGCTGGCTGGTTGCACCTGGCGGCGCGGACGCTGGAGTTGTCGGCTCGTGGCCACCCCAGCCGCGGCTATGACAGCAGGCCGCAGTCTCGCGATTCTATCGGTGGTGCGTGCGGCCGCCCTCGGCGGTGCGTGAACTGAACGGATGCCGCCGACGTGCGCTACGGGGTTACCCGCTCGCGCACCGTTGATTCCCCGCGCGGCACAACAACCTTCGTCGCCTGCGCCGGGGCAGTGCGGGGGCGCGCGCCGGATATCGCCGCCGACCAGGGATCATCGTCGTATGAGCGATCAGCAGTCACCTGCCGAGGACGAAGTCATCAAGGTCGATCAGACCGACAAGCGTTCCGTGGCACCGTTCGTCGCCGCGGCCGTCATCGCGGTGCTCGTGCTCGGCGCGATCGTGCTCGGCGGGGTGCTGTCGCCCGCTGAGAAAAATGTCACAGAATCGGACCGGATCGCCGCCGCGGTGCGCGACTTCGTCGAGGGGTCCAACAACACCGACCTGGTGCCCCCACCAGGCGCGGGCTGCCAGGGCTTCGATCCGAAGCGGTCCCCACTTGCCGGGCGGTCCGGCGGCGGAAAGACTGTAGAAATCACGAAACTCGATGATCCGAAGGTCGACGGCGACCGGGCGAAGGCGACGGTCACCACCAAGGTCGACGGCGATGAGCAGACTTCCACCTGGAATCTGACCAGATCCGGCGACAAATGGCTGGTCTGTAATTGAGCATTCTCATACCGTGAGCAGCCATTTGACAGGGTGACCCCAGTCCAGGCAATCTCAGCAGAAGGTCATGAGAACCAGTGTCAAGCCCCGGCAATACTGGTCGGCAACCCTCCTCCGCGGTGGGGTGCTCCGGGTGACGACCTGGCCGCGCGTCAAACCCGAGCGTGGCAAGTGCGGATTCTAGGAGGGTCCAGATGAGTTATGCCGGTGACATCACCCCGCAGCAGGCTTGGGATCTGTTGCGAGACAACCCCGAAGCTGTCTTGGTCGACGTGCGTACCGAGGCCGAATGGAAGTTCGTCGGCGTGCCGGACACCAGTTCGATCGAGCGCCCGACGGTGCTGATCGAGTGGGTCGACTCGACCGGCACGCGCAACGGCGAGTTCACCGAGCAGCTGGTCACGGCGCTCGACGGCCACAATCCCGAAGCCCCGGTGATCTTCCTCTGCCGCTCGGGACAGCGCTCCATCGGCGCGGCGATCGCCTCGACGCAGGCCGGATTCGGCACCTCGTACAACGTGCTCGAGGGTTTCGAAGGCCCGGTCGACGCCGACGGACATCGCGGCGGAACCGGCTGGCGTGCCCTCGGCTTGCCCTGGCGGCAGTCATGAGCACGTGCTGTAGGTCCGCGACGGCGTTGGTGGGTACCGAGGTGCGGTCGTGCGGCGTAGGGAGGCAGTCGTGATTACCGGTGGTGCGTTCGACAAGCCGCTGCCCGAGGGCGTCGGCCCCGCGACCCTCGGGGTGCGCGGGGGGTTGCGCCGCTCCGGTTTCGAGGAAACCTCCGAGGCGCTCTACCTGACCTCGGGCTTCGTCTACGAGAGCGCGGAGGCCGCCGAGGCCGCGTTCACCGGCGATGTGGAGCATTTCGTCTACTCCCGCTACGGCAACCCGACGGTGGCCATGTTCGAGGAGCGGATGCGGCTGCTCGACGGCGCCGAGGCATGCTTCGCGACCGCGAGCGGAATGTCCGCGGTATTCACCGCTTTGGGCGCGCTGCTCGGTGCCGGCGACCGAATTGTCGCCGCGCGCAGCCTGTTCGGGTCCTGCTTCGTGGTGTGCAACGAGATCCTGCCGCGCTGGGGCGTCGAGACCGTCTTCGTCGACGGCGAAGATCTGGAGCAGTGGGAGCAGGCGTTGTCCGTGCCCACCCAGGCGGTGTTCTTCGAGACCCCGGCCAATCCCATGCAGACCCTCGTCGACGTGCGCCGGGTCACCGAACTCGCGCACGCCGCGGGCGCGAAGGTGGTGCTGGACAACGTCTTTGCCACCCCGCTGCTGCAGCGCGGCTTCGAACTGGGCGCCGACGTGGTCGTCTATTCCGGCACCAAACACATCGACGGCCAGGGCCGGGTGCTCGGCGGCGCCATCCTCGGCGCGAAGGACTACATCGACGGCCCGGTGAAAACCCTGATGCGCCATACCGGTCCGGCCCTGAGCCCGTTCAACGCGTGGACGCTGCTCAAGGGTTTGGAGACAATGCCGCTGCGCGTGCGCCATTCGACCGAATCCGCGTTGCGCATCGCCCGCTTCCTGGAGTCCAACAAGTCGGTCAGCTGGGTGAAATACCCGTTCCTGGAATCACATCCGCAGCACGACCTGGCCACCAGCCAGATGAGCGCCGGCGGCACCGTGGTCACCTTCGAACTGAATGCCCCCCCGCAGGAGGCGAAGAAGCGCGCCTTCGAAGTCCTCAACCGCCTACGCATCATCGACATCTCCAACAACCTCGGCGATGCCAAATCCCTGATCACCCACCCCGCCACCACAACCCACCGCGCCATGGGCCCCGAAGGCCGAGCCACCATCGGCCTCTCCGACGGCGTCCTGCGCATCTCCACCGGCCTGGAAGACCTAGAAGACCTCCTCGCCGACCTCGACCGCGCCCTCAGCTAGCGGATCGTCCACACAGATCGACGCCCGCACGTCGCAGCGGGCGTTCAGTCCCTGTGCGACGTGCGGGTGGTCTGTGGGTCAGGCCAGGGCGCGGAGGCGGGGGGCCAGGTCGCGTTGGAAGAGGTCGAGGAAGCGGCGTTGGTCGTGGCCGGGGGCGTGGAAGACCAGGTGGTTGAGGCCGGCGTCGAGGTAGGGCTTGATGAGGTCTACGGCCTGGTCGGGGTCGCTGGCGACGATCCAGCGTTTGGCGATCTGCTCGATCGGGAGGGCGTCGGCGGCGGCTTCCATTTCGATGGGGTCGGTGATGCTGTGCTTTTGTTCGGGGGTGAGGCTCAGGGGGGCCCAGAAGCGGGTGTTCTCCAGTGCCAGTTCGGGATCGGTGTCGTAGGAGATCTTGATCTCGATCATCCGGTCGATGTCGTCGATGGTGCGGCCTGCCTTGGCGGCGCCCTCGGCGACGGCGGGCATCAGCTTCTCGGTGTAGAGGTCCATGCCCTTGCCGGAGGTGCAGATGAAGCCGTCACCCGCGCGGCCCGCGTAGCGCGCGACCAGCGGTCCGCCCGCGGCGACGTACACCGGGATGCCGCCCTTGGGCACGTCGTAGATGGACGCGCCGACGGTGTTGTAGTACTCACCAGCGAAGTCGACGCGGTCGCCGGTCCACAGCGCGCGCATCAGCTCGACCGCCTCGCGCAGCCGCGCGAAACGCTCCTTGAACTCGGGCCATTCGCCCTTGTATCCGGTGGCGATCTCGTTGAGCGCCTCGCCGGTGCCCACGCCGAGCATGATCCGGTCGGGGTACAGACAACCCATGCTGGCGAACGCCTGCGCGATCACGGCCGGGTTGTAGCGGAAGGTGGGCGTGAGCACCGAGGTACCGAGCTGGATCCGCTTCGTGCGCTCGCCGACCGCCGCCATCCAGGCCAGCGAGAACGGCGCGTGCCCGCCCTTGTGCCGCCACGGCTGGAAGTGGTCGCTCACCGTGGCACTGTCGAGACCGTGTTCCTCGGCGAGCACCGCGATCTCCACCAGTTCGCGCGGCCCGAACTGTTCCGCCGACGCCTTGTATCCGAGTTTTAGCTCACCCATGTGCGCCACTCCTGTCGCTTCGCTGCACACCTGTGGTGCGGGCATTCCCGCACACCGTTGTCGGCCGCAGGCACGCCGCGGTCATGTCTTGCTGCAACCGCCGCGAGCCCGCGGACGTTCCCGCGCTCGGCGATCGCACACGCACTGCCCGACGCGCGTCCTATGGCCGTCTTCGACCATAGTCAGCGGCACCCGAAGGTGTGCGAAGGGTCGCATCGCGTCGGACTTACCCCCGGGAACGTGTCCGGTAGCGGACAATTGTCTGGTGACTGATGAACCGATCCTGTCCTATCTGACCGACATGGACGGTGTGCTGGTGCACGAGGACCAACTGGTGCCCGGCGCCGACGAGTTCCTCGCCGAACTGCGCGCCAACGAGACGCCGTTCCTGGTGCTCACCAACAACTCCATCCGCACCCCGCGCGACCTGCAGGCCAGGCTGCGCCACACCGGACTCGACATTCCCGAGGAGGCGATCTGGACCTCCGCGCTGGCCACCGCCACCTTCCTGGACGAGCAGCGGCCCAACGGAACCGCCTATGTGGTCGGCGAATCCGGTCTCACCACGGCCTTGCACGAGATCGGCTATGTGCTCACCGACAGCAACCCGGACTACGTGGTGCTCGGCGAGACCCGCAACTACTCCTTCGAGGCGATCACCACCGCGATCCGCCTGATCGAGAAGGGCGCGAGCTTCATCGCGACCAATCCCGACCCGACCGGCCCGTCCCGCGACGGTTCGCTGCCCGCGACCGGCTCGGTTGCCGCGCTGATCACCCGCGCTACCGGGCGCGATCCGTACTACATCGGCAAGCCCAACCCGCTGATGATGCGTTCGGCGTTGCGCCGGATCGGCGCGCACTCGCAGTCGACGGTGATGATCGGTGATCGGATGGACACCGACGTCATCTCCGGGTTGGAGGCGGGCATGCGCACGATCCTGGTCACCACCGGCATCTCCACCCGTGCGTCGGTCGAGGCGTACCCGTACCGGCCGACGATGGTGCTCGACTCCGTCGCCGATCTGGTCGGGCGGACCAAGGAGCCGTTCGCCGGCTGAGGCGCCGCGAGCTGCCGCAGCCGTTGATCATTCGGTGATCGCGTCCAGCGCCGTCGATAGCGCGGTGAGGGCGTCGACGGCCGCGGCGAACCGCTCGTAGCCGAGCTCGTCCAGCAACCGTGCGGCGACGACCGCGTGTTGCGGATTGATCCGCCGCACCGCCGCCAGCCCCGCATCCGTCACCGCGACGAGTTTCGCGCGCCGGTGCGCGGGGTTCCGCCGATATTCGGCAAGTCCCTTGTCCACCAACAGATCCGCGATGCGTTGCACGCTTTGCCGGGTGATGCCCATGTCCCTGGCGATGCCCGCCACCGGCAGCGGTTCGGTCAGCACCGCGCCGAGCACCTGCCACCAGGCCGCGGTGAGACCGGCGGGCCGGGCCAGTTCCTCGGCGATCGCGAGGAACTGGCCGTTCAATCGGAATGACGTGATGGCCGCCGTGGCGAACAGCTCCTGTTCGTTGCGCATCAGACGTGCGCGCCGGATCGCTGCTCTTCGTACTCGGCGAGCACGGCCCAGCCCGCCGGATCGGAGTTCCCGTACAGCCGGTACCAGCCGTCGAGCACGTGCGGCTCGTAGACGCCGAGCCGGCCCAGCGCTTCGCGGGCGAATTCGAAGGGCGCGGTGCCGCCCGCCGTGATCAGATCGCCATCGGTCACCGCGGCCTCCTCCACGTAGTTGTCGGCGCCCGCGTATCCGCTGTAGAGCAAGAACTCTCGGACATTGCTCGTGTGCTTGCGCGTATCGAGCAGGCCTGCCCTGGCCAGCCCGAGCGTCGCGCCGCAGATCGCCGCGACCGGAACGCCCGCGTCGAGGAACTCACGCGCCTTGGCCGCGAACGGCATCAGCTCCTCGCCCTCCCACGTGTCCGCACCGGCCAGGATCAGCATCGAGCTCTCGGCCGGCGTGAGATCGGCCAGCGCCAGCTCCGGCACGATGCGCATGCCGCCGAGCGTGGTGATCGGATCCGTGGTCAGCCCAACCGTTTTGGTCTGCCAGCTGCCCGGCTCCCGCTGCCAGGTCGTCCGGTTGACGTGCGCGGTGGCGGCCCCGATCTCCCAGTCGGCGAAGGTGTCGTAGACGGCAACGTGCACTGTATTCATGGTCATGACAGTATCCTGTCATATTTGACAGCATGCTGTCAATGGCGCGGATATGCGGAATTAAGCTGGCGGTATGCGGATCTCGGTAGCTGCGGACGAACGCGTCGGAGTGGCACAGGAGCTGATCGAGGAGCTCGCCCGGCGCGGACACGAAACGGTCCTGCACGGCGCACTCGCGGAGTCCGAACGCGATGACTGGGCATGGGCAAGCGAAGCGGCGGCCCGCGATGTCGCACAGGGCAACGCCGACCAGGGCATCGTCTGCTGCTGGACCGGAACCGGCGCCTCGATCGCCGCGAACAAGATCGCGGGCATCCGCGCGGCCCTCTGCCGCGACGCCGCGACAGCCAAGGGCGCCCGCCGGTGGAACGACGCCAATGTCCTTGCCCTCAGCCTACGTTCGACCTCCAGCGCGGAACTCCAGGAAATCCTCGACGCCTGGTTCACCGGCGACCCGAGCACCGAGCCCGACGATCAAGCCAACATCGCACACCTGTCGGCGATCGAGCGAGCTCCCGAACGCTGACGTGGTTTCGCGCGCCGCCAGTGTTTCTTGGATGGCCGGAAACTATCTGACCTGCGATTGTTTGGTAATGGGCGGTTGCGTGCCGCCGATGTAATGAGATGAGTCATCCAGCAGGTGGCTTGCTATCAATCATCGGAGCATCCGTGCAGTCCCGCCTCAGCGGTGTCGGTTTCCTTGTCGGTGTGAGCGCGTTCGTCGTGCTTGTCAGTGGCTGCTCGGCCCAGCCGGCTTCGCCATCCCGGACATCCCAAACCATCTCTGTCACAACATCAGTCAGCTCGACGAGTCATGCCCCCGCCAGCCAAGTCAGTGCGCCGACCACGATCAGCGCGCTGGCTACCACTACGACCAGCACGCCGATCAGGACTGTCGCGCCTGCGCCGACCACCGTGCTGGTGCCGCTCACGACGGTGGCATTGCGCCCGCCGCCTGCCCAGGTACCGCCCGCACCCGCCCCGCTGGTCGCACCGCCCCGGGCCAGCGATCCGGACCTCGTTTGCGGCGCTGGCTCGTACGTCAACTCCAGCGGCAACTGCGTACACGACCCGGTGCAGGCGCCGTCCGCGCCTGCCGGTGCCTCCGCGCAATGTAGTGACGGCACCTATTCCTTCAGTCAGCACCGCAGCGGCACATGTTCAGGCCACGGTGGCGTTGCCCGCTGGCTTTGAGCGCCTGTGCTTACGTCCGGTGTAGGGCGAAGATGCGCAGGTCGCGGGTGGTGCGGTCCTGGTACGCGGCGTAGGCGCCGGTGATCTCGACGAAGCGGGCGAAGATCGCGTCCTTGGCGTCGGCCTCGACCAGGGTCGCCAGCACCGGGAGGCGGTGACCCGCGATGGCGACCGTGGCGGCGGGGTTGGCCAGCAGGTTGGCGGTCCACGCCGGGTGGCGTTCCTGGCCGAAGTTGCTGCCGATCACGTACAGCACGTCGCCGTCGTGCACGTAGAGCAGCGGCTGGGTGCGCGGCTGGCCGGACTTGCGGCCGATGGTGGTCAGCAGGATCACCGGAGCGCCGATCGGACCGAGCACGGTGTACTTGGCGTCGGTCCGCTCGAGCAGCGCGCGATCGAGCGGGGTGATCTTGCGGATGAACCACGAACCGGGCTTGGTCGCCGCGAACTTGTTTGCTACTCGGGAGAGTGCGCTGGTGCGCGAACCCCACTGCCGGTCCGGAAACTGCTCAGCCATGCCCGGACTATAACGGCCGAGCCCGGTCGGCCGGGACTCGAACGACGGCCGTCAGTGGGTGGTGCGCCGGTGAAATGTGCGCTGTCGGCGTTCGATCCTGGACACTTTCCGAACACCCGGTGACGACCGTCTCGCCTAGAGCCTTGATAGCCGCTCGTTCACTAAGCTTTCGACCATGGCCGATCATGCTCCGTCCACCGTCTATATCGCCTCGCCCGAAGGTGACACCGGGAAGTCGACGGTGGCGCTCGGCGTGCTGCAGATGTTGTGCGCGACCACCGCGCGGGTCGGCGTGTTCCGGCCGATCACCAGGTCGACCACCGAACCCGACTACATCCTCGAGCTGCTGCTCGAACACAGCACCGCCGACATCGACTACGCGCAGGCCACCGGCGTTACCTACGAGCAGGTGCACGCCGACCCGGACGCCGCGATCAGCGAGATCGTGATGCGGTTCCACGAGGTCGCGAAGGTGTGCGACGCGGTGGTGGTGGTCGGCAGCGATTACACCGATGTCGCCAGCCCCAGCGAGCTCCGCTTCAACGCCAGGATCGCGGTGAACCTCGGCGCCCCCGTGTTGCTGGTGGTGCGCGGCTCGGGCCGCACCCCCGCCGAGGTGAAGCACCTGGCCGAGCTGTGCCAGAGCGAACTGGTCCTCGAACACGCCCAGCTGGTCGCGATCATCGCCAACCGCTGCGACCCGGTCCACATCGACGACGTCGCCGCCGCGCTGCGCGCCTCCGCCGTGCCCACCTGGACGCTGCCCGAGGTGCCGCTGCTGATCTCGCCGACCATGGCCGAGCTCTGCGGCGCCATCGACGGCGAAATGTACAGCGGCGACCAGGAATTGCTGCAGCGCGAGGCGCTGAAGATCATGGTCGGCGGCATGACGGCCGAACACATTCTGGAGCGACTGGTCGACGGTGTCGTGGTGATCGCGCCGGGCGACCGCTCCGACGTGCTGCTCAGCGTGGTGAACGCGCATGAGGCGGAAGGCTTTCCGTCGCTGTCCGGCATTATCATGAACGGCGGCATGCTGCCCCATCCCGCGGTGGCGCGGCTGATGTCCGGCCTCAAGCCCAAGCTGCCGATCCTCACCACCGAGCTCGGCACCTACGACACCGCGAGCGCCGCCTACCGCACCCGAGGCCGGATGTCGGCCGGTAGCCCGCGCAAGGTCGACACCGCGCTGGCGCTGATGGAGGAGCATGTCGACGCCGCGGAGTTGTTGCGGCGCATCGAGGTTCCGCTCACCAGCGTCGTCACACCGCAGATGTTCGAGTACCAGCTCATCGAGCGCGCGCGGGGCGATCGCAAGCGCATCGTGCTGCCCGAGGGCGATGACGACCGCATCCTGCGCGCGGCGGGCCGGGTGCTGCAGCGCAAGATCGCCGACCTGGTGATCCTCGGCGACGAGCAGTCGGTCCGCGCCCGCGCCGCCGAACTCGGTGTCGATATCTCCGCCGCGCAGGTGCTCGATCCTCGAACCTCCGGGCACCTGGACGATTTCGCCAAGGAATACACCGAGATGCGTAAGCACAAGGGGATGACCCTCGAGCGGGCCCGCGAAACCATGGCCGACATCTCGTATTTCGGCACCATGATGGTCTACCGGGGCATCGCCGACGGCATGGTCTCGGGCGCCGCGCACACCACGGCGCACACCATTCGGCCGTCGTTCGAGATCATCAAGACGGTGCCCGGCGTATCGACCGTGTCCAGCGTGTTCCTCATGTGCCTCGCCGACCGGGTGCTCGCCTACGGCGACTGCGCGGTGGTCCCCGACCCGACCTCGGAGCAGCTGGCCGATATCGCGATCTCCTCGGCGGCGACGGCCGCCCGGTTCGGCGTCGAGCCGCGGATCGCCATGCTGTCCTACTCGACCGGGGAATCCGGCAGCGGCGCCGACGTGGACAAGGTGCGGGTGGCGACCAAGCTGGTCCGCGAGCGGGCGCCGCACCTGCCGGTGGAGGGGCCGATCCAGTACGACGCGGCGATCGAGCCGACCGTGGCGACCACCAAGCTGCCCGATTCCGAAGTAGCGGGCAAGGCAACGGTTTTCGTGTTTCCCGATCTCAATACCGGCAACAACACCTATAAGGCGGTGCAGCGTAGCGCGGGCGCGATCGCCATCGGCCCGGTGCTGCAGGGCCTGCGCAAACCGGTCAACGATCTGTCTCGTGGCGCGCTGGTCGCCGACATCGTCAATACCGTGGCGATCACGGCGATTCAGGCGCAGGGTGAGTGACGGGTGTCTGGCCGGACACAGCAGGCGCGTGACGCGGAACAGGCGATCCGCGCGCGTGGTTGCTGAGAGAGTGCGGGAACACCGCGGAACACGGGAGGCGTGATGACCGAAGCTGTCGATGACCTGGTGCTGGTGATCAATTCCGGCTCGTCGTCCATCAAGTACCAGCTGCTGAATCCGGAGTCGGGCGCGGTGACCGCGTCCGGCATGGTCGATCGGATCGGTGAGGGCAACGCCGGAATCGAGCATCAGGCCGACGGGGAGACCACCGAGCGCCGCGGCGCGGTCGCCGATCACACGGCCGGGCTGCGGCTGATCTTCGACATGTTCGCCGAGACCGGACACGACCTGGCCCACGCCGGGGTGCGCGCGGTCGGCCATCGGGTGGTGCACGGCGGTGAGGTGTTCTATCGACCGACGCTGATCGATGACGACGTGGTCGCGGCCATCGGCGAGCTGTCTTCGCTTGCCCCACTGCACAATCCGGCGAACGTCGCGGGTATCGAAAGCGCACGGGAGCTGCTGCCGGACGTGCCGCAGGTGGCCGTCTTCGACACCGCGTTCTTCCACGGCCTGCCCGACGCCGCCAAAACCTATGCCATCGACGCGAAAGTCGCTGCCGCGCACGGTATTCGTAAGTACGGCTTCCATGGCACCTCGCACGAGTACGTGTCCGGGCAGGCCGCCGAGCTGCTCGGCCGCGATCCGGCGGAGCTGAATCAGATTGTCTTCCACCTGGGTAACGGCGCCTCGGCCTCGGCGATCCGCGGCGGCCACCCGATCGACACCACCATGGGCCTGACCCCGTTGGAGGGCTTGGTGATGGGCACCAGGTCCGGCGACATCGACCCCGGCATCATCGCGCACCTGATGCGCTCGGCCCACCTCGACATCGACCAGATCGACACGCTGTTGAACCGGGACTCCGGCATCAAGGGCCTCTCCGGCGTCAACGACTTCCGCGAACTGCGGCGCCTGATCGACAACGGCGACAGCGCGGCACAACTCGCCTACGACGTCTATATCCACCGACTCCGCCGCTACCTCGGCGCCTACCTGATCGACCTCGGCGGCGTCGACGCCATCACCTTCACCGCGGGCGTCGGCGAGAACAGCCCCCAGGTCAGGGCCGACGCCCTCGCCGGCCTGTCCCGCTTCGGCATCGAGGTCGACGCCACCGCCAACACCGCGAAATCCCGTACCGCCCGGCGCATTTCCCCGCCGGACGCGCCGGTGGCCGTGCTGGTCGTCCCCACGAATGAAGAGCTGGCCATCGCCCGCGCCGCCCATCGCGTCGCGACAGCATCGGTCTGACGTTGCGCGCCGACGATGTCGTTACCGTCGCGGCACCCGGTCGGGCCTGAATACTCGGAGGAGCGGGTAATCAGGCCGACCGGGTTGGATCTGCCGCGAGCACAGGCGCATCGAGATGTTCCCGGTCGCCGCATGTTTCAGGCAAGCACCCGGAGGGCAGTCCGGGTGACGTGCGCCGGGACCGGCGAGGGCACAGTCACGGTGTCATGCGGCGCGGGCCTCGGTATGCCGCGCGAACTTGATCCGAGGTCGATACTGCCGAACCGATTATGAGGATTTCGTGAGTGGCTTTTATACCCAGGTCTTGGCGCGAATCGAATTGGCAAGGTCGACAAGGGCATAGCGATGGTTGCGGCCGGGCGCGCTGCGGGCCAGTGCGCGTAGTCCCGCTTCGGTGCCCTCGCGGAGGCAGCGTTCGGTGAACGGCGCCCCGAACAGCGTGGCGTCCGCACGTTTCGGGGTGTTGCCCGCCTGCAGCCAGGCCAGCGCGGCACCGAGTACCAGGACCCGCATCTGCACCGTTCGCCCCTCGCCGGTCGGCAGGCTCAGCACCCGGGACGCGGAGATGTGCAGGGTCGATTCGTCGAGCTCGGCCACCGGGGCGGCGGTGAGCAGCAGCAGCACCGCGGTCATCCGCGCGGTGGTGAAATGCCGTGACGCGGCGGGCACTTCGTCGAGGGCGTGCACCGCGTCCACCACCCGATCGACCGCGGCCAGCTGCCTGGCCAGCCCGAAGGCGGCGCTCACCACCGCGCGATCGGTGCGCCACACGGTGTCGTAGAACTTCTCCGCGTAGGCCCGCCACTGCTCCGGGTCGGGCGAATCCCAATGCTGCAGTACGAGTTCCGCGGTCGCGGCCAGCGCCAGCTTGGGCCCGATCTCGCCGGGCAGCACCTGCAGCACGCCGTCGAAGCTGGCGAAGGCCTTCTCGTACTCCACGTCGAGCAGCTGCGCCAGGCCGCGATACCAGCTGACGCGCCAATCGTTTTCGGGCAGCCGGGTGAGCAGATGCAGCACCGAGGCCGACTCGCCGAGGTCGAGGCGCACCCGCGCCTCGGCCAGCCGGAGCTCCAGATCCAAGGTCTCCGGGGCATTGCCGGGGTCGTTCTCGGCCCGCTGCTTGGCCGCCCGCAGCGCTTCCAGCGATTCCTCGGGCTCGGCGTGCACCGTCGTGGCCAGCAGCGGCGCCGACGGGTCCGCCGAGTCCAGCAGCGGAATGGGCAGTGCGGCAACCACATCGCGCGCGTCGAGCTGCTTGCTGCGGGCTCGGCCGTCGGCGTACGCGTCGGTCTGCCTGATCAGTTCCTCGGTGCCGAAGCTGGTCCGCTGCGGGCTGAACACCGTCGACAACTGCGGATGCTCGGTGGCGGTCTCCAGCGCGAGAATCTCCCGCAGCACGCCGGACAGCTGCGCGGACATGGCTCGGGCGGACGGGAATCGGCGCTCCGGGTCCGGGTCGGTCGCGCACAGCAGCAGGCGGTGGAAGAACTCGTAGCGAGCCAGCACGGGATGATCGGCGGGATCGGGGATGCCGTCGAGATAGCGACCATGCTCCATCGGCATCTCGAGGGTGAGCACGGCCAGGGTGCGCCCGACGGTGTAGATGTCGGATGCTACGGTCGGCCCGGTCTTGGCGATCTCGGGCGCCTGAAATCCCCTGGTGCCGTATAGGTTTCCATACGATTCGATGGTGGCGACGGCACCGAGATCGATCAGCTTCACCTGATCCTCGGTGACCATGATGTTGTCCGGCTTGAGATCGTTGTAGGTCAGCCCGATCGAGTGCAGGTATTCCAGCGCGGGCAGGATCTCCAGCATGTAGGCGATCGCCTCGGCGACCGGCATCCGGTACGGACGCTGGTAGGAATTGAGGATTTCGCGCAGCGACCGGCCGCCGACGTATTCCATGACGATGTAGCCGATCGGCGCGCCGTCCTGATCGGTGTGCTCGACGAAGTTGTGGATCTTGACGATGCTGGCATGCGCCACCTCGGCCAGGAATTGGCGCTCGGCGACGGCGACGGCCTGCGCCTCGGCGTCACCGGTGTGCAGCAGGCCCTTGAGCACCACCCAGCGATCGCTGACATTCCGGTCGATCGCCAGATAGATCCAGCCGAGCCCGCCGTGTGCGATACAGCCCTGCACCTCGTACTGACCGGATACCACGTCGCCCTCGTGCAGCGACGGACGGAAATCGTAAGGGGCGCCGCAGGTATCGCAGGTGCCCGTGGTCACCGCGGGCCGGATCGCACTCGCCCGGCCGACCGGATTTCCGCACCGCCAGCAGAACCGTTTGCCTTCGGAGACAACGGGATCGGTCAGTACGGCGGCCCGTGGATCGGCGGGCTCGACCGTCGGGATCGGCACCAGCCCGCCACCGAGCTTGCGCACCGTCGGCCGGGACCGGGCCGTACGCACGCTCCGGCCGGAGGTTCGCATCGTCGCCGCCGAGTCCGGTTCGGAGTCGGTTCGCCAAGCGCCGATGATGGTTTCGGCCGAGGCCTTCTGGCTCGGTGTCGCCCGCGTGCCCCTGGCCAGCTCCGTATGGACCGGCTCCGGCGTCTGGTCGGCCGCTGTCGAAGGGGCGGCGGCTTCGTCCGCGTCGGGGGTGGCGTCGTCCGCTGTGTTCATCAGTCCGCGTAATTCGGTGCGGGCGGACCGGGGGACGGTCCGAGGACGGTAAGCCATTGGCGGTAGATGCGATCCCAGGTGCCGTCGTGGCGAATGCGCTCCAGGGTGCCGTTCACGAAGCGCACCAGATCGTCGTCGCCCTTGGGGATGCCGATGCCGTAGGGCTCGACGCTGATGCTTTCCCCGACCACCTGAGTGTACGGGTCCTGTGCGGCCAGCCCGGCCAGGATGGAGTCGTCGGTGCTGGCCGCGTCGACCTGGCGCTGCTGCAGCACGACCAGGCAGTCGGCCCAGGTCGGCACGGTCAAGATGGTGGCGGCGGGCTGATCGTGGCGCATGTGGTCCAGCGAGGTGGTGCCGCGCACGATGCACACCCGCTTGCCCGCGAGATCGCCGATGCCGTTGATCCCGGAGTTCTTCATCGCGAGCACCCGCTGGTTGGAGCGGTAGTACACGGTGGAGAACGTGACCTTCTGGCGCCGTTCACAATTGATCGTCATGGTCTTCGCGACGAGGTCCACGTCGCGGTTCTGCAGCGCGCGTTCCCGGTCGGCCGAACCGAGGGTGCGATATTCGATCAGGTCCGGGCTGCCGAGCAGATCGCGGGCGATCTCCCTGGCGATATCGGCGTCGAAGCCGACGATGGCGCCGGAGGTCGGGTCGCGGAAGCTGAACAGGTTGCTGCCCGCGTCCAGCCCGACCACCAGACGGCCGCGCGCCCGGATCGCATCGATGGTCGGCCCGCTTGCCGCGCCGGTCGGGCGCAGGCTCGCCGTCGGATCGCCGCACTGCGCGGCGACCGCCGTCGGCGTCGGCGAATCCGTCAGCACGGGAATGACTTTCGCGGGTAATGGCGGTTCGGTGTACTTGGCCGTGCTGGTCGGCAGCGGCGGCACCGACGCACTGGCGCAACCGCCGACCAGCGCGACCGTGGCGAGCGCGACGGCGACCATGCCGTGCCCGGCCCTCATCGGTACTCCCGCAGCCGGGGCCACACGCCGAGCCCGACGCAGGCCGCCGCGGCGATGCCGAGCACCAGCGCACCGGGGCCCATGAAGTCGAGCACCCGTGCCGCCCGGGAGATGTTGTCGCGCAGGGTATCTCGTGTCTTGTCGATGCCTTGCTCCAGTGCCTTGTCCAGTGCGTCCACCTGCGCCGCGACGTCCGCGGCGCCCGGTCCGGTCGCCACCGTCGCCGCGCCGTTGAAGTCGCCGCGGGCCAGCGTGTCGTTCATCCGCTGATGGGCGACCCGCCAACGACCAAGTGCCGGAATGGCATTGCGCACGTCCTCGGCGGCGGGCGCGGAACTCGGGTAGCCGCCGAGCAGCTCGGCGAGGCGGGCGATGTTCGCGTCGTAGGTCCGGTCGTAGTCGCCGGTCGCGTCCCGGCTGACCAGCTTCAGCGTCTCCGCGGAACGCGCCTGCTGCGCCAGGATCCGGCTCTCGGTGAGCCGCGAGGCGGGCACCGCGCCGTCGTCGCGACCGTGGATCATCGAGGTTGCCGACACCGCGCCCGCGATCACGGTCCAGGTCAACAGGATCACCACCGCCGCCGAGGCGAGCAGCAGCCCGGGGTTGAGCACCCGGCGCCACCGCTTGGCCAGGTCGAACTGCGCCCACACCAGCGCGATCAGCGCGAGAATCACCAGCGCGATGGCGGTCCACGGCGGCCGGACGTGATTGCGCTGCGCCGCGGTCACCGCCGCCTGGCGCCGGTTCTGCAGTTCCTCGGCCATCGGCAGCACGGCGGTCTGCATCTGGTTGGACGCTTCGCTCAAATAGGCTGCGCCCACCGGATATCCGCTGCGATTGTTCGCGCGTGCCGTCTCCACCACCCCGGTGTACACCGGCAAGCTGGTGGCGATGCCGGTGCGCAACTGGGTATCGGTGTTGTCGGTCCGGGTGGGCGTGGTGCCCGAGGCCCGTCCCGTCTCCGCCACCAGTTCCGCGGCGGCCTCGCCGATCGCCTGGCTGTAGCGATCGCGCACCGCCTGCGGTTCCAGCCCACCCGAGATGAACGCGGTGCTCGCCGCGGCGTCCGCGATGGACAGCGACGTGTACAGCCGATGCGCGGAGTAGGCGTCCGGCTCGGTGTCGTCGAGTAGCACGTTCAGCGTCTGCTGCCGGTCGCCCACCGTCGCGCCGGTCACCCAGCCCGCGGTCACGCAGACGGTGATGAGCAGCAGCCCGATCGCGATCAGCCGGCCCGGCGAGGAACTGGCGAACAAGCGCATCCTGGCCGGGTCGAACTGCTCGCGTACGAACGCGACTCGCAGCGCGCCTGGACTGTCCCGCGCGGCGAGCTCGGGGGTGGGCGAGGGTCGAAGTATCGTCGTCGCCTGCTCGATTCGAGCCATATCCACCTCCCCAGTCTGGGCCGCATTCGCGGATTTCTCGACGGACCGACCGGATCAACGGTCACCCTGTGTCTGCTGTTGCGGAGTTTATTGTGGTCGTAGCGGTGCCGTTGCGTGTGAAATACCCCTGCTTGGCAGCTGGGCGGTGCGGTGTGGCGGCGGAATGAGGATGGGTGCGAGATGCGTGGTGACGGTGACGGGTGGTCGCGCGACCCCGATGGCATGCGTCGATGGGGCCGCTTCGGCGCCGCCGGACTGCTGCTGCGCGCCCCGCTCGCCGGCGGCGGATCGGCGGTGCTGATGCAGCATCGCGCGCCGTGGAGCCACCAGGGTGGCACCTGGGCGCTGCCCGGCGGCGCCCGCGACAGCCACGAGACTCCCGTGCACGCCGCGGTACGCGAGGCGTGGGAGGAGGCGGGCATCAATCCCGCCGACGTCCTGGTGCGCGGCGAGCGGGTGACCGCGGCCGCACCGAGCGGCTGGACCTACACCACCGTGATCGCCGACGCCGTGATGACGCTGCCGACCAGCCGGAACCGGGAGAGTTCCGAGCTCGCCTGGATTCCGGAGGCCGAGGTCGACGCCCGGCTGCTGCATCCGGGCTTCGCCGCTTCCTGGCCCGCCTTGCGCGCCGCGCCCGCTCGGGTCTGCCCCGACGAACTCGCGACGGATCGCGCCGTCGCCGCCGCATTGCCGCGCACTGTCGATCTCGCCGATCAAGGCTTCTTCTGGCTCCATTCCGATCCCGACGGTCCTGGCGGCTACGCACGGATCATCGATCCGGCAAGCCGAGATCAGCCGGTCCACACCGCGCCGCCACCCGCCGACCCGACGCCGGCGAGCACCGAGCCCGCCGATCCGGTGGTCTCGCTCACCCGCGGCCAAGTCCTCTCCTGACCTCATTACCCGCACCGCCCCGCGGTGAATCAGGTCTTCTTGCACCGGCTAGGAGTTGGCGAGTAGCGCCGTCTTGAGTTGCCGGGCAGCGGCTTCCGGGTCGCGCGCCTCGGTGATCGCCCGCACCACGACGATGCGGTTCGCACCCGCGGCGAGCACGTCCGGCAGGTTGTCCGCGTCGATCCCGCCGATCGCGAACCAGGCCCTGGTCGGATGCGCGTCGGAGGTGGAGCGGACCAGTTCGATGCCCGCCGCCTGCCGACCAGGCTTGGTCGGCGTCGCGTACACCGGGCCGGTGCAGAAGTAGTCGATGTGTTCGTCGATCGCGGCGAGTCCGGCCTGCGCGCGATTGTGCGTGGATCGCCCGATCACCACCTCCTGGCCGAGGATGCGCCGCGCATACCAGGGCGGCAGGTCGCCCTGCCCGAGGTGCAGCACGTCGGCGCCCGCGGCCAGCGCGATATCGGCGCGGTCGTTCACCGCGACGAGCCCGCCGTGCCTGCGTGCCGCCGACTTCAGCTCGGCGAGGGCGCCGAGTTCGGCGCGCGCCTCGAGCGGGCCGAACTTCGCTTCACCGGGCGAACCCTTGTCCCTGAGCTGGATGATGTCGACCCCGCCCGCGAAGGCCGCCTCGGCGAACTTGGCCAGATCACCCTTGTCTCGCCTGGCGTCGGTACAGAGATAGAGCCGAGCGGTTGCCAAGCGCTCCCGGGGCGATGCGGGTCGAGCGGGGTGGGAGGGATGCACGCCATCGACCGTAGCCGCGCTACCGTGGGGAAGCGAAACGGCGGCGCCCGCGAACGCCGCCTATCAGACATAGAGGCAGGTGGAAACGGATGCGGACGCTGGCCGTCGTAGGTGGCGGCGTCATCGGGCTCGGCGTGGCCTGGCGGGCCGCCGAGGCGGGCTGGTCGGTCACCCTGTTCGACCCCGCCGCCGGATCCGGCGCCTCGTGGGTGGCGGGCGGCATGCTCGCTCCGTTGTCCGAGGGCTGGCCGGGCGAGGACCGGGTGCTCGAATTCGGCGCGGCCTCGCTGGCTCGCTGGCCGGAATTCGCCGCCGATATCGCCGCTGCCACCGGTGTATCGGTCTTTGTGGCCGACGCGACGCTGACGGTCGCGCTGGACGCCGCCGACGCGGCCGACCTGCGCACGGTCGCCGAATGGGTCGGTGGCCGCGGCCACGAACTGCGGGTGCTGGATCGCGCGGGCGTGCGCGCGTTGGAGCCGAATCTCGCGCGCACCGTCCGCGCCGGGGTGCACGCGCCCGCCGAGCCCGCGATCGACAATCGTCGCCTGCTCGCCGCCCTGCGCAAGGCCGCGACCGCGGCGGGCGTGCGGATTCGCGCCGAATCCGTCGACGCGCTGGACGCGCTCCCGCACGATCAGCTCGTGCTCGCCGCGGGCGCCGCCTCGGCCCGACTGTGGCCCGGGTTGCCGGTCCGTCCCGTCAAGGGTGAGATTCTGCGCCTGCGCCACCGTCCCGGCGTCACTCCCGCACCGAGCCGGGTCGTCCGGGCCAGGGTGCACGGCCGGGCCATGTACCTGGTCCCGCGCGCCGACGGAATCGTGGTCGGCGCAACACAATACGAGGCGGGTTTCGACACCGCGGTGACCGTCGCCGGTGTCCGTGACCTGATCGCCGACGCCGAGGCGATATTTCCCGGCATCGGCGAATACGAGCTGGCCGAGGCGAGCGCGGGGTCGCGACCCGGCACCCCGGACAACCTGCCGTTGCTCGGCAGGCTGAGCGACCGGGTCATCGCGGCCACCGGCAACGGCCGCAACGGCATGCTGACCATGCCGCTCACCGTGGCCGCGGTGCTCGCCCAGCTGGCCGGAGCGCCGTTGCCCGAGGCGGAACCCGCCGACCCGCAACGCTTTTCGACGACGCACCCGTCGTCGCCTTTGTCATCCGCAGGAGGAGTTCGATGACTTCGACATCCGTACCCATCGGCGTCACCGTGAACGGCACAGATCACGAGTTCGCCGAAACCCTCACCGTCCGAGAGCTGCTCAGCCGCCTCGAACTGCCGACGCAGGGCATCGCGCTCGCGGTGGACGGCGCGGTGTTCCCCAAGTCCCGCTGGGGCGAGCCGGTCGGTCGGGGCTGGCAGGTCGAGGTGCTCACGGCGGTGCAGGGTGGCTGAGGTCAACGCGCCGCTGCGGATCGCGGACCGCGAGTTCGGTTCTCGCCTCATCATGGGCACCGGCGGCGCGGACAACCTCGCCGTGCTGGAGGAGGCGCTCATCGCCTCGGGCACCGAACTCACCACCGTCGCCATGCGCCGGGTGGACGCCGCGGGCGGCACCGGCGTGCTGGATCTGTTGAAGCGCTTGAACATCATGCCGCTGCCCAACACGGCGGGCTGTCGCACCGCGGCCGAGGCGGTACTCACCGCGCAACTGGCCCGCGAGGCGCTCGACACCAACTGGGTCAAGCTCGAGGTGGTCGCCGACGACCGCACCCTGCTGCCCGACCCGATCGAATTGGTCACCGCCGCAGAGCAACTCGTCGACGACGGTTTCGTGGTGCTGCCCTACACCACCGACGATCCGATCCTCGCGCGCAGGCTGGAGGACGCGGGCTGCGTCGCGGTGATGCCGCTCGGTTCCCCGATCGGCACCGGTCTCGGCATCGGTAACCCGCACAACATCGAGATGATCGTCGCGGAGGCGAAGGTCCCGGTCATCCTCGACGCGGGCATCGGCACCGCAAGCGACGCGGCCCTCGCCATGGAACTCGGCTGCTCGGCCGTCCTGCTGGCCACCGCGGTCACGCGAGCCCGTCAACCGGAGTTGATGGCCGAGGCGATGGCCGCCGCGGTCCGCGCCGGCTACCTGGCCCGCCACGCGGGCCGCATCCCCAAGCGATTCTGGGCCCAGGCGTCCTCGCCCGCGCGCTGACCAGGGCAGCTGCTCGAGATCGCGGGCTCAGGGGCAGGTCGGGGTGCCCGTAGCGGATAGTCAGGGTCCCCGTCATCCTCGAGGATGATCGGACACGACACTTAGTAGTGACGCGGATCGCGGGGTTTTCGGGCAGGGTGGTGTCCATGATCGAGCTGAGAGGGCTGACCAAGCACTACGGGCAGACCGTCGCCGTTCAGGATCTATCCTTCACCGTTCGACCCGGACAGGTGACGGGGTTCCTGGGCCCGAACGGAGCCGGTAAGTCGACGACGATGCGAATGATCCTGGGGCTGGACAAGCCAACCGCGGGCACCGCACTCATCCAGGGCAAGCCATACCGCGAATTGGACCATCCGCTGCGCACGGTCGGTGCGCTGCTCGACGCCAAGTGGGTGCATCCGAATCGTTCGGCGCGCGCCCACCTCGAGTGGATGGCCGCCTCCAACGACATCGCCAAGTCCCGGGTGGAGGAGGTGCTCCGGCTGGTCGGCCTGTCCGAGGTGGCGGGCAAGACCGCGGGCGGTTTCTCCCTCGGCATGTCCCAGCGCCTCGGCCTGGCCGGTGCGCTGCTCGGCGACCCGCAGGTGCTGCTGTTCGACGAGCCGGTCAACGGCCTCGACCCGGAGGGCATCCTCTGGATCCGCCGGTTCATGCAGCGACTGGCCACCGAGGGCCGCACCGTCCTGGTCTCCAGCCACCTGCTCTCCGAGATGGCGCAGACCGCCGAGCACCTCGTGGTGATCGGCCGCGGCCAGCTCATCTCCGATACCACCACCCAGGAATTCATCGAGCGCGCCTCCGAACAGTCGGTGCGCGTGCGCAGCCCGCAGCTCGACCAGTTGCGCAGCGTGCTCACCTCGAACGGCATGACGGTCCGCGAGGACGGCACCGGCACCGACGGCCCCGCGCTGGTCGTGGCCGGCGTGCCGAGTGACGCGGTCGGCAAGCTGGCCGACGCGAACGAGATCACGCTGTTCGAGCTCGCGCCGCAACGTGCTTCGCTGGAAGAGGCGTTCATGCGGATGACCGGCGGCGCCGTGCAGTACCACGGTGAAGGCCTTGAACAGGCGATGGGAGGTGCGCTCTGATGGGCGTGCTGGCAGCAGAACGAATCAAGCTCACCTCGACCAGGTCGCCCTGGTGGTGCTCGGCCATCGTGGTGGCGCTCGGCCTCGGGCTTGCCGCGTTGTTCGCGGTGGTCACCAAGTCGGCGGGGGACAACCCGGCCGAGGGGACCCCGGCGCTCGACGTGAGCACCGCGACGACAGGCGTCGTCGGCTTCGGCGTGATGGTCCTGATGATCATGGCGGCGTTGACGGTGACCAGCGAATATCGCTTCGGTGTTATCCGGACGACGTTCCAGGCGGTGCCCAATCGCAGCAAGGTGCTGATCACCAAGACGCTGCTCGTCGGTGTCTTCAGCGCCGTGCTCACCACCATTCTCGCCTTCCTCGCCATCGGGGTCGCCAAGGCGATCGGCGGTTCCGCCCCCGCGGCGAACCTGACCTTGGACGGGCAATGGCGGGCCGTCTACGGCATTCCGATCTACGCGTTCCTGATGATCGCGGTGGCCATCGGTGTCGGCGTGCTTGTCCGGCAGTCCGCGGCCGCGATCTCGCTGATCGTGTTGTGGTCCTTGCTGATCGAGCCGCTGCTCGGCGCGTTCGGCAGCTTCGGTCGCAACGTGGCACCGTTCCTGCCCTTCCAGAACGCGAGCCACTTCCTCGCCGTCTCGGAGTCCGGTGCCCACTGGCATTGGGGGCCGTGGGGCAGCCTGCTCTACTTCCTCGCCTTTACCGCGATCGTCTACGGCGCCGCGCTGATCATGATCAACCAGCGCGACGCGTAGCGACACCAGCCAACCCGAGTTGCCTTCCCTCGCCACTCGGGTTTGGGGCGCCGACCTTGTCGGGAGGTTCGCGCGCCCCGTCACCGCCCCGCCACTGCCCGGCGGACGGTGTGACCATCGGCCCGGCGTGATCCCCTTCACGCCGGGCCGATGGCGTTATCAGGGCAGGCTCGGAGCGCGGGCCTACGGGTCCGAGCGAGGCCGCATTATTGCTGGTCAATGACCCATGTGAACATCACGGAAACTGTGAAACACGTCGCTTCAGCGGTGCGGAATTCGCGAGTACAGTTCGACTCAGCAACCAGCTCGTTATCCATCGGCGGCCCCAATGTTGTGCCCGCTCCGTCCGTCGGGAGGTAGCAGGTGGCGATGATCAGTGATCCGCCGACGACAGGTCGGCTGAGATACCCTCTGGGCGTGAGCGAAACACCTTCCGGCGGTGCTGCGCCCGGGTCGGAGCCGGAGGACGAAAACGGCCGCCAACCCGAGGTCGTGATTCCGCTGGTACCCGCGGACGAGGGCGGTCCCATCCGCCGTCCCGGGCCCGGCCTGCGCAAGGGCCAGCTTTCCGCGTTGATGAACGCGGCGAACAACCGGACCGACTTCATCGGCGTGCTCCGCAAGGCGCGTGAGCAGCTGCCAGGTGATCCCTCCTTCGGTGACCCGCTCTCGGTGACCGGTCCCGGCGGTGCGCGTGCCGTCGCGCGGGCCGCGGACAAGCTGGTCGGCGACACTCCGAGCGCGGCTCGGGAAATCGGCTTCGGCGCGCTCCAGGTGTGGCAGGCGATGCTGGAACGGGTCGGCCGCGGCAAAGGTAACGCGGAAGTAACTGTGATGTTCACCGATTTGGTGGCCTTCTCCAGCTGGTCGCTGTCCGCGGGCGACGAGGCGACCCTGGAGCTGCTGCGCCGGGTCGCGAAGGCCATCGAGCCGCCGATCGCCGAGCGCGGCGGTCAGGTGGTCAAGCGGATGGGCGACGGCGTGATGGCCGTGTTCCCGTCCGCCGAGCGGGCCGTGCGCGCGGCCATCAATGCCAAGCGCAACCTGGCCGACGTGAAGGTGCGCGACTACCGCCCGCAGATGCGGATCGGCCTGCACACCGGCTCGCCGCGCGAGATCGGCGGCGACTGGCTCGGCGTCGACGTCACGATCGCGGCCAGGGTGATGGAGGCGGGCGGCAACGGCAACACCATGCTGTCCGAGGCGACGCTGCAGTCGCTCAGGCCCGAGACCCTCGCCGAGCTGGGCCACGCGGTGAAGCCGTACCGCCGCAGCTTCTTCGCCGCGCCGCTGAGCGGGGTCCCCGAGGACCTGCGCATCTTCAAGCTGTCCGAGCTCTGAGTCAGGCGCCGACCCACCAGGCGACGGCGCCCGCGATGGCGAGCGCGGCCAGGACCGCCAGCACGATCGCGACGGTGCGCGCGGTTTTCCACGTCGAGTAGACGCCGCCGAGCAGGAAACCGGCGAGCGCGAGCAGGATGATCACAGTGACGTCGGTGGACATTGAAGCTATTTTGCTCTGTCTGTTTTGCGTCGCCTGACCGGTGCTGCGCGCAGTGATCTGACCCACTCGTAATTAACAAGCACGCATGATTGCTTTTTTCGGGCGGGGGTGTGATGCTGGTCCTCGGAACGCGGACTTCACGGGTGCGGCACGCGGCTGTGCCCTGACGGTTCGCCGTTACAGGAGGCATTCCCGCTGATGAGTGTGCTGGCCGCCGACCCGGACGTGCTCCGGATCGGCAACTGTTCCGGTTTCTACGGCGATCGAATGAGCGCCATGCGCGAGATGCTCGAAGGCGGGCAGCTCGACGTACTCACCGGCGACTATCTCGCCGAGCTCACCATGCTGATCCTCGGCCGCGACCGGATGAAAGATCCGAGCCTCGGCTACGCCAAGACCTTCGTGAAGCAGATCGAGGACTGCCTCGGCCTCGCGCTGGAACGCAACGTGCAGATCGTCACGAACGCGGGCGGTCTCAATCCCGCCGGGCTGGCGGAGCGGCTGCGCAAGGTGGCCGCCGGTCTCGGGCTCGACGCGAAGATCGCGCACGTCGAAGGCGACGACTTGGTCGCCCGCGCAGGCGAACTCGGCCTCGGCGCGCCGCTCACCGCGAACGCCTACCTCGGCGCCTGGGGCATCGTCGAATGCCTGAACGCGGGCGCGGACATCGTGGTCACCGGCCGGGTCACCGACGCATCGGTGATCGTCGGCCCGGCGGCGGCCCACTTCGGTTGGGGCCGTACCGATTACGACGAGCTCGCGGGCGCGGTGGTCGCCGGGCACGTCATCGAATGCAGCACCCAGGCCACCGGCGGCAACTACGCGTTCTTCACCGAGCTGGCCGACCTCGGCAGGCCGGGCTTCCCGATCGCCGAAATCCGCAGGGACGGCAGCAGTGTCATCACCAAGCACCCGGGCACCGGCGGCGCGGTCACGGTGGACACCATCGAAGCGCAGCTCATGTACGAGATCCAGGGGACGAGATACGCCGGGCCCGACGTGACCTCGCGACTCGACTCCATCGAGCTCAGCGCCGACGGTCCCGACCGGGTGCTGATCAGCGGTGTCGTCGGCGAGGCGCCGCCCGCGCAGCTGAAGGTGTCGCTGAACACCATCGGCGGCTTCCGCAACGAGATGGAGTTCATCCTCACCGGTCTCGATATCGAGGCGAAAGCCGCACTGGCACAACGGCAACTGGAGTCCTGGCTGGCCGTGCGGCCCGCCGAGCTGGACTGGACACTCGCGCGGCTCGACCGGCCGGACGCCAGCACCGAGGAGCAGGCCAGCGCGCTGCTGCGCTGCGTGGTGCGCGACCCGGATCCGAACAAGGTCGGCCGCGCGTTCTCCAGCGTGGCCGTCGAACTGGCGCTGGCCAGCTACCCGGGGTGCAGCTTTACCACGTTGCCCGGCAACGGTTCTCCATACGGCGTGTACACGCCGGGGTTCGTCGATGCGACCGAGGTGCCACACGTCGCGGTGCTGCCGGACGGTACCCGCGTCGATATCGCGCCTTCCTCGGACACGTTGGCGCTGGCCGAGGTCGCCGAGCCCGCGCTGCCGGAGCCGTTGCCCGCCGGTGAAACTCGCCGCGCCCCGCTCGGCACTCTGGCTTTGGCACGCAGCGGTGACAAGGGTGGCAACGCCAATGTCGGCGTCTGGGTGCGTACCGACGAGCAATGGCGCTGGCTCGCCAACACCCTCACCGTCGAGCGCGTCAAAGAGCTGCTGCCCGAGACCGCTTCGCTTACGGTCACCAGACATGTACTGCCCAACCTGCGGGCGGTGAACTTCATCATCGAAGGATTACTCGGTCAGGGTGTCGCCTATCAGGCTCGATTCGACCCCCAGGCCAAGGGACTCGGCGAATGGCTGCGGTCCCGTCATCTCGACATCCCATTGGAGCTGTTATGAACTCGATATCGCGGAGCGATTCGGCCGAGGGCGGCGGTCGCGCGGTGAGTCCCTGGAATTCTGCTGAGCGACGTGAATTGCGTTCGACTGTCCGGGGTTTCGCGGAGCGGGACGTCCTGCCCTACCTGGACGAGTGGGAGCGCGACGGCGAGATTCCGCGCGAGCTGCACAAGAAGGCGGGCGCGCTCGGCCTGCTCGGCATCCAATTCCCGGAATCCGTCGGCGGTTCCGGCGGCGACGGCATCGACGCGATGATCGTCTGCGAGGAACTGCACCAGTCCGGTGCCTCCGGCGGCCTGTTCGCGTCGCTGTTCACCTGCGGCATCGCGGTGCCGCACATGATCGCCTCCGGAAATGCCGACCAGATCGAGCGTTGGGTGCGACCGACGTTGGCGGGGGAGAAGATCGGCTCGCTCGCCATCACCGAACCCGGCGGCGGCTCCGACGTCGGCCATCTCGCCACCACCGCGCGCCGCGACGGCGACCACTACATCGTCAACGGCGCCAAGACCTACATCACCTCCGCCTGCCGCGCCGACTACGTGGTCACCGCGGTGCGCACGGGCGGTCCCGGCTCCGGCGGGATCTCGCTGCTCGTGGTGGAGAAGGGCACGCCAGGCTTCACGGTCAGCCGCAAGCTGGACAAGATGGGCTGGCGCGCCTCCGACACCGCCGAACTGTCCTACGTAGATGTGCGGGTGCCCGCGGCGAATCTGGTCGGCCCGGAGAACTCCGGCTTCTTCCAGATCGCGGGCGCGTTCGTCAGCGAGCGCGTCGGCCTTGCGGTGCAGGCGTATTCGAGCGCGCAGCGCTGCCTCGACCTCACCCTGGATTGGGTCCGCAGCCGGGAAACCTTCGGCCGCCCGCTGATCAGCAGGCAGGCCGTGCAGAACACGGTCACCGAGATGGCGCGGCGCATCGACGTAGCCCGCGTTTACACCCGAGATGTGGCTCAGCGCAGCGCGAACGGCGAGACCGACCTCATCGCCGAGGTGTGCTTCGCCAAGAACACCGCCGTCGAGGCGGGCGAATGGGTGGCCAACCAGGCCGTCCAGCTGTTCGGCGGCCTCGGCTATATGCGCGAATCCGAGATCGAGCGCCAATACCGCGACATGCGCATCCTCGGCATCGGCGGTGGCACCACCGAGATACTCACCGGCCTCGCCGCCAAACGATTGGGGTATCAGTCGTGACCACACTTCGCAGCACGCTGGACACCGCCGCACCGGAGTACGCCGCGGCCGCGGCAGCCATGGCGGCCAAGCTCACCGAGGTCGAAGGCGAATTCGCCAAGGCGATCGATGGCGGCGGCCCGGACAAGCTGGCCCGGCATCGCAAGCGCGGCAAGATGACCGCGCGCGAGCGGGTCGAGTTGCTCATCGACGAGGACTCGCCGTTCCTGGAGCTGTGCCCGCTGGCCGGGTGGGGCAGCGAATTCCACGTCGGCGCAAGCACTATCGCGGGCATCGGGGTGGTGGAGGGCGTCGAATGCATGATCGTCGCGCCCGATCCGACCGTTCGCGGCGGCACCTCGAACCCGTGGACGCTGCGAAAGACCTTGCGTATCAACGACATCGTCCGAGAGAACCGGCTGCCGGTGATCTCCCTGGTCGAGTCCGGCGGCGCGGATCTGCCGACGCAGAAGGAAGTCTTCGTGCCCGGCGGCCGCATGTTCCGCGACCTCACCCAGGCCTCGGCCGCAGGCATCCCGACCATCGCGCTCGTCTTCGGCAACTCGACCGCGGGCGGCGCCTACATTCCGGGCATGTCCGACCACGTGGTGATGATCAAGGAGCGCTCCAAGGTGTTCCTCGGCGGCCCGCCGCTGGTCAAGATGGCCACCGGCGAGGAGTCCGACGACGAATCGCTCGGCGGTGCCGACATGCACGCCCGCGTCTCCGGCCTGGCCGACTACTACGCGCTCGACGAGCAGGACGCGATCCGTATCGGCCGCTCCATCGTCCGGCGGCTCAACTGGCGCAAGCAGGGCCCCGCGCCGCGCGCCGCAGTGATCGAGCCGATCTACGATCCCGAGGACCTGCTCGGCATCGTGCCCAACGACCTGAAGATCCCGTTCGACCCGCGCGAGGTGATCGCGCGCATCGTCGACGGCTCCGACTTCGACGAGTTCAAGCCGCTCTACGGCGGCAGCCTGGTCACCGGATGGGCTGAGCTGCACGGGTATCCGATCGGCATCCTGGCCAATGCGCGCGGCGTGCTGTTCTCCGAGGAATCGCAGAAGGCGACCCAGTTCATCCAGCTGGCCAACAAGTCGAACACGCCGTTGCTGTTCCTGCACAACACCACCGGCTACATGGTCGGCAAGGAGTACGAGCAGCGCGGCATCATCAAGCACGGCGCGATGATGATCAACGCGGTGTCCAACTCGAAGGTGCCGCATATTTCGGTACTCATGGGCGCGTCCTACGGTGCCGGGCACTACGGCATGTGCGGTCGCGCCTTCGACCCGCGCTTCGTCTACGCCTGGCCCAGTGCGAAATCCGCCGTGATGGGCGGCGCGCAGCTGGCGGGTGTCATCTCGATCGTCGGTCGCGCGGCGGCCGAGGCGAAGGGCATGCCCTTCAACGAGGAGGCCGACGCCGGGATGCGCGCCATGATCGAGGCGCAGATCGAGGCCGAGTCGCTGGCCATGTTCATGTCCGGTCGCCTGTTCGACGACGGCGTCATCGATCCGCGCGATACCCGCACCGTGTTGGGAATGTCCTTGTCGGCCATTCACAATGCCCCGATCAAGGGCGCCGATGGCTTCGGCGTCTTCCGAATGTGAGGCCCATAATGACAGCATCGCGTAGCGATTCGGTGCGGGGTGGCGGCCGGGCGGCGGGCGGGCCTGTTACTACCGTCTTAGTTGCCAACCGCGGTGAGATCGCGCGCCGCGTGTTCGCCACCTGCCGCCGGATGGGCATCGGCACCGTCGCGGTCTACTCCGACGCGGACGCCGCCGCACCGCACGTCGCGGAAGCCGATGCGGCAGTGCTGCTTCCGGGCAATACGCCCGCGGAGACCTACCTGCGCGGCGAACTGATCATCGAGGCCGCACTGGCCGCCGGTGCGGACGCGATCCACCCCGGCTACGGATTCCTCTCCGAGAACGCCGATTTCGCCAAGGCGGTGCTCGCCGCCGGGCTGGTGTGGATCGGCCCGCCGGTCGAGGCCATCGAGCAGATGGGCTCCAAGGTCGCCTCGAAGAAGATGATGGATGCCGCCGGTGTCCCGGTGCTCGCCGAGCTCGATCCGGCCGAGGTCACCGCGGCGCACCTGCCGGTGCTGATCAAGGCGTCCGCCGGTGGTGGTGGCCGGGGCATGCGGGTAGTGCGCGCCCTCGCCGAGCTCGAACCGCAGATCGAGGCCGCGCGCCGCGAGGCCGAATCGGCGTTCGGCGATCCGACGGTGTTCTGCGAGCGGTACCTGGAGACCGGCAGGCACATCGAGGTGCAGGTGATGGCCGACACGCACGGCGCCATCTGGGCGGTCGGCGAGCGTGAGTGTTCCATCCAGCGCAGGCACCAGAAGGTCATCGAGGAAGCGCCGTCACCGCTGGTCGAGCGCATCGACGCCCTGCACGGTCAGGGGCCGGAGGCGGTAGCGGAGCGTGGCCACGGAGGCCCCCCGAGCAGGGCTGATGTGCCGAGCATGCGCGCGCGGCTGTTCGAGGCGGCCAGGCTGGCCTCGGGGGCGATCGGCTACACCGGTGCGGGCACCGTCGAGTTCCTCGCCGACGAGCGTGGCGACTTCTTCTTCCTGGAGATGAACACCCGTCTCCAGGTGGAACATCCGGTCACCGAATGCACCACCGGCCTTGACCTGGTTCGCCTGCAACTCGAGGTGGCCGCCGGCGCGTCGTTGCCCGCCGAACCGCCTGCGCTGCACGGACATTCGATCGAGGTCCGGCTCTACGCCGAGGACCCCGCACACGACTGGCAGCCGCAGAGCGGCACCGTCCATCGCATCGACATCCCCTCGGTGGTCACGGAATTCGATCTGCTGGACCGGCCCGGCGTGCGGCTGGATACCGGCGTGGTGGACGGCTCGGTCGTCGGCGTGCACTACGACCCGATGCTGGCCAAGGTCATCTCCTATGCCGAAACCCGTGGCGAGGCAGCGCGATTGCTCGCCAACGCGCTGCACCGGGCCAAGATTCACGGCCTGGTGACCAACCGCGACCTGCTTGTCCGGGTGCTGCGGCACCCCGCGTTCCTGGCGGGCGACACCGACACCGCCTTCTTCGCCACCCACGGATTGGACACGCTGGCAGCGCCTTTGGTGTCCGAGTCGGACGAGGCGCTGTCCATCGTGGCCGCCGCCCTGGCCGACGCGGCCGCCAATCGTGGTGCCGCCCGGGTCGGCGGCGGGCTGCCAAGCGGCTGGCGGAACCTGCCGTCCCAGTCGACGCACAAGCTGTTCGAGAGCCGCACCAGCGGCATCCACGACGTCGGCTACCGCTACACCCGCGGTGTCGTCTCGGTGGACGGCCATGACGGACTCGAACTCGTCGAGGCGACGCCGGATCGGGTTGTTCTCGCCGTTCCCGGCGAAAGGGGCTCGGTCCGTAGGCATTTCGCCGTCGCCCGGTACGCCGACCTGGTCTGCGTAGACTCGCCGCTCGGGCCGGTCAGCGTGCGCAAACTCGCACGCTTCACCGATCCCGCCGACCAAGTCGCCACCGGCTCGCTGCTCGCGCCCATGCCGGGCAGCGTGATCCGGCTCGGCGCCGAGGTCGGTAGTCATGTCGAACAGGGCCAACCCATTCTGTGGTTGGAGGCGATGAAGATGGAGCACACCATCGCCGCGCCCGCCGCCGGTGTGCTCAGCGCCGTCAATGTCACCGTCGGCCAGCAGGTCGAAGTCGGTGCCGTCCTCGCCGTCGTCGACCCTGCCGAAGGCACGGAAACCCAGGAGAGCAAATGAGTTTTATCGAAACCGAAGAGCAGATCGCGCTGCGGTCCGCGGTCGCCGCTCTCGCCGCGAAGTACAACTACCGCGATTACGTGCTGCCAAAGGCGCGCGCCAACGAGCCGCTCACCGAATTGTGGGACGAGGCAGGCAAACTCGGCTTCCTCGGCGTGAATCTGCCCGAGGAGTACGGCGGCGGCGGTGCCGGCCTGTACGAGCTCGCGCTGGTGATGGAGGAACTGTCCGCCCAGGGCGCAGGCCTGCTGCTCATGGTCGTCTCCCCGGCCATCTGCGGCACCATCATCACCAAGTACGGCACCGACGAGCAGAAGCAGCAGTGGCTGCCCAAGCTCGGCGACGGCAGCGCGAAGATGGTCTTCGGCATCACCGAGCCGGACGCGGGCTCCAACTCGCACCAGATCACCACCACCGCGCGCCGCGACGGCGACGACTGGATCCTCAACGGCCGCAAGATCTTCATCTCCGGCGTCGACCAGGCCGAGGCCGTGCTCATCGTCTCGCGGACCGAGGATCACAAGACCGGCAAGCTCAAGCCCGCCCTGTTCATCGTGCCGACCGATGCCGAGGGCTTCCACAAGACGCCCCAGGAAATGGACATCATCGAGCCGGACCACCAGTTCACGCTGTTCCTCGACGACGTCCGCCTGCCCGCCAACGCACTGGTCGGCAAGGAAGACGCCGCCCTGATGCAGCTGTTCGCCGGCCTCAACCCGGAGCGCGTGATGGGCGCCGCGATGGCCATCGGCCTCGGCCGCTACGCCATCGACCGTGCGGTGGAATACGCCAAGGAGCGCACGGTCTGGAAGGCGCCGATCGGTGCGCACCAAGGCATTTCGCATCCGCTGGCCCAGGTGAAGATCGAGCTGGAGCTGGCCAAGCTGATGATGCGCAAGGCCGCGACGCTCTACGACAACGGCGACGAGATGGGTGCCGCCGAGGCCGCCAACATGGCGAAATACGCTGCGGCGGAGGCGAGTATCAAGGCACTGGATCAGGCCATCCAGACCCACGGTGGCGCGGGCCTCACCAAGGAGTACGGCCTTGCCGCCATGCTGGCCGCCTCGCGCATCGGCCGCATCGCCCCGGTCAGCCGCGAAATGATTCTCAACTTCGTTGCCCAGTACTCGCTGGGCCTGCCCAAGTCCTACTGAGAGGCTGTCGATGACCGAAACGGTGACGGGTCCGTTCGTCCGTTACGAGGTCGCGGACGGTTTCGCGACGCTCACGCTCGACTCACCGCACAACCGGAACGCGTTGTCGTCCAGGCTCGTTGCCGAACTCCTGCAGGGGCTCGACGATGCGGCCGCCGACGACACCGTGCGGGGAATCGTGCTCGCGCACACCGGCAACACCTTCTGCGCGGGCGCCGACCTCACCGAGGCGAGCAACGCCGACCCCGCGGTGGCCGCCGACGACCGCACCCGCACCATGATCGGCGTGCTGCGCCGCCTCATCGCCACCCCGAAGCCGGTGATCGCGCAGATCGAGGGCAACGTGCGGGCGGGCGGCATGGGCATCGTCGCGGCCTGCGATATCGCGGTGGCGGGCCCGACAAGCAGCTTCGCCCTCACCGAGGTGCGAATCGGGTTGGCCCCGTTTATGATCTCGCTCACCCTGCTGCCCCGCCTCACCTCGCGCGCGGCGAGCAGGTACTACCTGACCGGCGAGAAGTTCGGTGCCGACGTCGCCGAGCGGATCGGGCTGATCACCACCAGCGCCGCCGACGCGCAGGCCGAGGTGGCGCGGCTGCGCGCCGAGCTGCGCAAGGGCGCCCCGCAGGGGCTGGCCGAGAGCAAGCGACTGGTCAACGCGGCCATGCTCGCCGAGTTCGACCTCTCGGCCGACGAGCTCGCCAAGCGCTCGGCCGGCTTCTTCGGCACCGCCGAGGTGCACGAGGGCATGGCGGCCTTCCTGCAGCGTCGCCCGCCGAGCTGGGCAGAATAACCCCATGGCCACACCCCACGAACCCAAGCAGGACCGCAGCCGAGCCACCCGGCAGCGCCTGTTGGAGGCGACCATCGACTGCCTGGCCGAAACCGGCTGGGCGGCAGCGACGGTCGCGGTCGTCGCCGAACGGGCCGGGGTGTCCAGGGGCGCGGCGCAGCATCACTTCCCGACCAGGGAGGAGCTGATCACCGCCGCGTTGGAGTACATGTTCGACAGCCGAACTCAGCAGGCCAAGGACGAGGCGAGCACGGTCGCCGCCGTGGCCGACGGGCTCGGCCGCACCGAGGCCGTGGTGGCGGGCCTGGTCGAGTCCTACACCAGTCCGCTGTTCAAGGCGGCGCTGCAGGTGTGGACGCACGCGGCGGCCGATCCGGCGCTGCGGGAGCGAATTGTCCCGCTGGAAGCCAAGTTCGGCCGGATCTCGCATCGGCGCGCGGTGGCGGCGCTCGGCGTCGACGACGCCGATCCGGTCACCCACCACCTCGTGCAGGCCACCCTCGATATGGCGCGCGGACTCGGCCTGGCCGACGTGCTCACCGACGATTCGGCCCGCCGCAAGCAGATCGTCCAGCAGTGGGCGGCCACCTTGCATGCCGCGCTGAGCGCGCCGCGCTGAATCGGTCCCCGTTCCGCGCAGCGGCGCCGATCGGCGCGCAACGGTCCGTACGTGCCTTAGGGTCTGCCGTATGGACCATGCGGAGTACGGCGGGCTCGAGCAGACCCTCGGCCAGCCGATTGCCGGTAGCGCGCCCGCCGAATGGGGTTTCCAGAACCGCACCGACCTGCTCACCCTCGCCGACGGCGACCGGATGGTCCTGCAGCGCTACCGCAATCCCGACGACGCCGAGCGTCGCCTGCGCATCATGCACACCCTGCTGGAACCGGCCGCCAAACGCGGCATCGCCATTCCGCGCATCCGCCGCTTCGACCTCGACGCCGACCCGGCCTGGATCGTCTTCGACGCGCTGCCCGGCGTCCCGATCCCCGCCAGCGCCGAAATCGGCATCACCAGCCCGCGATTCCCGACCATCGCGCGCGAGATGGGCACCCTGCTCGCCGCGTTCCGGCGCCTGCCCACCGCTGGCCTGCAACTCGACGACCTCTGGGCCAGCCCCACCCGCCTGGTGGAGAGCGCGAACGCCTGGGCGGCCCAGTTCGACCTCGCCACCGCGCAACGCGCCACCCTGGACCGAACCCTGAAGTCGCTGCCAACCCTCTTCGCCGACCGTCCGACGGTGCTCGCGCACGGCGACTTCGCGCCGGTCAACATCCTCACCGACGGCGAAATCATCACCGGTCTGCTCGATTTCGAGTCCGTCCGGCTCGCCGACCCACTCTTCGACCCCGCCTGGTGGGCCTGGTCGGTCAGCTTCGCCGACTCCGGCACCCCCGCCTGGCCGGACTTCCTCGAGGGCGCGGGTTTCGACCCCGCCGACCCCGACCTCCCGCAGCGCGTCGAATCGCTGCAGATCCTGCGGATGCTCGAATTACTCGCCGAAAAACCCGATCTCAGCTCCGTCGTCCGCGGCGTTGTGCACGAGCGCCTGCTGACCATGCTCCGCTGAGAACTGTCCCTACCTGGGCTTTCGCGGTGATGTCACACTCGCTGCCGTTGCGTCGTCCTCTCTGTGAACGCGGCAGGTCGTCATCGACGCCGCCAGCACCCCGTCCGCCGACAAGGACATCGCGACCGAGTTCTTCACCGCCGCCGCCCGCAACCTGCACGAGGCAGGCCGACAGGCCGGGGTCGAGCGCCTGGTCGTCGTCTCCATCATCGGCATCGACAATTCCACCGCGGGCTACAACGCCGCCAAACTGGCACACGAGCAGCGGGTCCTCGAAGGCCCGCTGCCGGTGCAGATTCTGCGCGCCGCCCAGTTCCACGAACTGGTCGAGGTAATGACTCAGTGGGGCACCCAGGGCGATGTCGCCCACATCGCCACCATGCGCACCCAACTCGTCGCCGCCCGCACCGTCGCCGAGGCTCTGGTAGACCTCGCCGTCAACCCGGCCCCAGCAGCCACCGGTGCCTCCTTCCCCGAGATCGCGGGCCCCCAGCCGGAAACCATGGCCGGCGCCGCAACGCTTTTCGCCGCCCGCGTCGGCGGCCCGGCCCGCATCATCGAAGCCAGCGACCCCGACAACCCGGACCGCGCGGCATTCGAGGACGGCACCCTGCTTCCGAGCCCGCACGCCACCCTCGCCGGCCCCACCTACGCCGCGTGGCTCGAGGCCACCCACCCCGTCGCGAAGTAGCCAACGGCGCACAAAGTTCCGCACCGCCCGCACAATCTGCGGGCGGTGCGGAACTTTTGTCTCAGTGCGTGGTGAGGTCGTACAGGGTGACTCCGTCTACCTCGGTGGCGGTGTAGTTCTCCTGCACCCATTGCGAGATCTGGGAGCTGGTGGACGGAGTCCCGGAGTTGTGGTCCCGGCCGCCGCCTTCTCGGCCGCTGCCGACGTAGTAGTGGATCTTCCCTTGGGCCACATACTCTTTGAATTGGTCGAGGGTGGGGGACGGGTCGCTGCCGTTGAAGCCGCCGACGGGCATCACCGGGAGCTCGGTGGCCAGCTGGAAACCCGCGGCGCTGTTCGAACCGGTGGCGGCGGCGACCCAGGTGTAGTCGGTGCCGTTCTGCTCGAGCAGCGAAACCACTTTGTCGCTCGGCTTGCCCGCCCCGAGCAGGCCGCCCATGCCACCCATCGCCTCGGCTCCTGGCATGGCGCCTTGCGGACCCATGCCGGGTGACAGTCCTGGCTGGCCGTTCCCTGGACGCCCACCGTTGGGTGCGTGACCGCCATTGCGGCCGTCGGCTTGCGGGCCGCCGGGACCACCGGGCATGCCCTCGGCCCACGGTGGCCGCTGACCGAACATGCCGAATCGTCCGACATTCGGTCCCGCCGAAGGGATCGCGCCCGCGTGCGAGGTGGCAATGGTGTCGACGGCGTACGCGGTCGGCCCGGCCAGTCCGGTGACCGCGATGGCCAGCGCGGAGACGATGGCAAGCTTTCTCGGCGCGGGCACGAGCGCGGCGATCGTCGCGAGTACGCCGACAACCAGCACCGTCCATCGCAACCACGGCACCCAATGGGCGCTGCGGGACAACAACATCCACGCGGTCGCCGTGGTGAGACCGACCGCGAGCGCGAGCATCAACCGCACCCACAGCCGCTGCCGTTCCCGCCACAGCTGTACCGCGCCGATCCCGACTAGTGCGGCGACCGCCGGAGCCAGCGCGATGGTGTAGTACTGGTGGAAGATTCCCGCCATGAAGCTGAAGGTCAATCCGGTCACCAACAGCCAACCGCCCCACAGGATCAGCGCGGCCCGCTGTCGATCGGTGCGGGCGGCTTTGCCGCGCAACAGGATTCCGGCGACCAGTGCCACCAGCGCGGCCGGGATCAGCCAGGCGATCTGACCGCCCTGCGCGGGCTCGAACATCCGGGTGATGCCGGTGCTACCCCACATGCCGTTGCCGCCGGCAGGCAGCCCAGCACCGCCTGGGCCGACGCTGCCGCTCTCGTCGCCGGTGAGACGGCCGAGTCCGTTGTAGCCGAGGGTGAGTTCGAGGATCGAATTGTTTTGCGACCCACCGATCCACGGTCGCGACGAGGCGGGCCACAGCTCCACCGCGAGCAGCCACCAGCCTGCGGCCGCCACCATGGCGGCACCTGCGGCGAGCAGCTGGAGGACGCGCTTGCCGAGCTTGGGCGGGCCCGCGATCAGATAGGTCAGTGCCAGCGGCGGAACCACCAGCAGCACCTGTAATTGCTTGGTGAGGAAGCCGAATCCGATGAGCGCTCCGGTGAGCACCAGCCACCGCCAGCGGCCGTCCTCGACCGCGCGGGTCATCGCCCACGTCGCGGCGATCATCAGGAACACCAGTAGCGCGTCCGGATTGTTGAACCGAAACATCAGCACCGCAACGGGAGTCAGCGCGAGCACCAGCCCCGCGAGCAGCCCGGCCGCTGGCCCGAACGGCCTGCGCACCGTCGCCCAGAGCAGTGCGACGCTGGCGACCCCGAGCAGTACCTCCGGCACCAGGATGCTCCAGCTGTTCAGCCCGAACGCCCGCACCGACAGCTCCATCAACCACAGCGCGGCGGGCGGCTTGTCCACGGTGATCGAGTTCGCCGCGTCCGAGGAGCCGAAGAAGAATGCCTTCCACGACACCGAACCCGCCTGCACCGCGGCGGAATAGAACGAATTAGCCCAGCCGCTCGAGCTCAGGTTGCACAGGTACGCGATCCCGGTGCCGATCAGCAGCACCGCCAAAGCCGGGTATTCCCACCGAGTCTTGGCCTCGGACTCGGGTGCCGCCGGTGCCGCGGTAGGCGGCGCCAGTGTCGCGGTCATCGAGCACCACCCTCGCTGCCGAGCGCCATCACGGTGTCGGTCTCGACCGCATCGGGCTGCACGGAGATCGCCGTCCGCCGCGCCGGATTCGGGGCATTCCGGAAAACCCACCGCAACCCGACAAACCGCAGAATGGTGGCCAGCAGATTGGCCAGCACGAGCACGAGCAACTCCAGGTGCACCGGCGCGTCCGGCGCCCAATGGTGCAGGGCGAACAGTGACCCACTGGTCAACGCCAACCCGATCCCGAAGATCACCAATCCTTGGAACTGATGCGACACCGCGCCGGTCGACCCGCGCACGCCGAAGGTGAACGCCCGGTTGGCCGCGGTATTGGCCACCGCGGTAACGAGCAGTGCCAGGAAGTTGGCCACCTGTGCGTCGGTAAACGATTGCAGCACAACGTAAAGCAGCAGATAGGCCAGCGTGCTCAGCACACCGACAATCGCGAATCGGACCAGCTGGCCGACCATCCCGAGCGGCACCCCCGGCACCAGCGGCTCGCGCCCTACCGCGCGACGTAATTCCTCCAGCGGCAACGCGCCGGTGGCCAGCGCCCGCGTCAGCCGCCCGATGCCCCGCAGATCCTTGCGGGCGGTATCGACGATGTCGACGCGGCTGTCCGGATCGTCGATCCAGTCCACCGGCACCTCGTGGATGCGCAACCCGGCCCGCTCGGCGAGCACGAGCAGCTCGGTGTCGAAGAACCACTCCCCGTCGCGCACCAGCGGAAGCAACTTGCGCGCCACGTCGCTGCGCATCGCCTTGAACCCGCACTGCGCATCCGAAAAGCGGGCCTGCAGTGAGGCTTTCAGCAACAGGTTGTAGCAGCGGGAGATGATCTCGCGCTTCGGCCCGCGCACCACCCGCGACGAGGAACTGAGCCTGGTGCCGATCGCCAGATCAGAATGCCCGGTGATCAGCGGTGCCACCAGCGGCAGCAGCGCGTTCAGATCGGTGGACAGGTCGACGTCCATATAGGCGACCACCTGGGCATCGGAAGCCTCCCAGGCGGCGCGCAGCGCCCGCCCTCGGCCCTTGGCGTCCAGATGCAGCACCCGCACGCCGTCCAGTTCCGCCGCGAGCAGCTCGGCGACCTGAAGGGTAGCGTCGGTGCTGGCATTGTCGGCTACCGTGATCCGCGCCGGAAACGGGAACCCCTGGCGCAGATACGCGTGCAACCTGCGCACACACACGCCGAGGTCGGTCTCTTCGTTGTAGACCGGTATCACCACGTCAAGCACGGGCGTACCCGGTGTCTCGGCTAATTCCGCCGCCGCGACGGTCACAGTCTCGGTCATAAGAACCACCCTCGGTGGTCCGGTTGTCACGGAGCTGGGCCCCAGCTGTGAGGTTCCTGGGGGCCCGGCGACCAGCGCGGATCGGTCCCGGCGTGCGCGGGCGTAGCGTACCGTCTGGGTAGCGGGACCGTTCAGGTCCTCCGAGCAAAGGACCACGTTTGTCCGACAAGTCTCCGCGCAGCTCGATGTCGAAGAAGTCCGGGAAGTCTCTCAAGGAGAAGCGCACGGACAAGAAGCTGAAGTCCGCTCCCGACCAGACCATCCTCGATCCGAAAAAGCGCTGACCGCCGCTGAGCGAGGCGTATGGTCCCCCCTCGCTCAGCGGATTGTTCCGTGGTCGGCCGCCGACAGGCAAGGTCAGGCAGCCGACCTGGAATTCCGGCGAATCAGGCGAGTACCTCCGCCTCTTCGACGACCTGCTGCACCGGGTCGCGTCGCCGCATCAGCAGCAGCACGAGTGCGCCGCCGACGAGCGCGACGACGCCGCTGACCGCGAGCGTGCCTTGTACACCCGCCGCGGCCGCCGCACGCACCGCCTCCTCTAGCACGGTCCGCGCTTCCGCCGGAACCTGCTGCACCAACATCCCGGACTGACCGCCCCCGATGGCCCGCGCCGCGGCCTCCGCATCCGGGACCCCGCGATCGGCAAGCACATTCGCGGCCCGCGTGGTGAATACGCTGCCCAGCGTGGCGATCCCGAGCGCGAAACTCAACTGCTGCGCGGTATTCACCGCCCCCGTCGCCATTCCGGCCCGCTGCCACGGAACCGCCGCCATCGCCGCCGAACTCAACGTCGCGGTGGCCAAGCCGACCCCGAGGCCGACGGCCAGGAAGCCGGGAACCAGCGCCACCCAACCGGCTCCGCCGTGCACGAGCAGCGCGCCGAGCCCGCCGCCGATCCCGGTCGCGAAGAGCCCGCCCGCGATGATCCGGCCGCGGTGCTCGCCGTGCAGAAACCGCCCGATGCCGCCGGACACCAGAAATGCCATGACGGACAACGGAAGTCCCACCGCCCCGGCCTGAATCGCACTCAATCCGAGCACCGACTGCAGCCAGATCTGGGTGTACATCAGCGCACCGAACGCCCCGAAGAACAACGCACCGGCGCCGATGAGCACCCCGACGAAGGACCGGTCCCGCAGCAGCGCCAGATCGAGCATCGGTTGCGCCGAGGCCCGTTCGACCATCAGGAAGACGACCAGTGCCGCCACGGCGACCAGCAACAGCCACCAGGTGACCGCGTTCGACCACCCGTGTTCGTTCGCCCGGATCAACGCGTAAGTCGCCGCCGCGGCGCTGACGGTGAACGACGCCATGCCCGCCACGTCGACCCGGCTGCGATGGGGCCGCTCGACATCGGCGAGCACCAACACGCACAGCGCCACCGCCACCGCGCTGACCGGCAGGTTGACGAAGAAGATCCAGCGCCAGGACGCGAGATCGGTGAGCACGCCGCCGATGATCGGCCCGATGGCGCTGGACGCGCCCGCGACGGCACCCCAGACGCCGTACGCGGTGCCCTGGTCCCGTCCGGCGTACGAGTTGTTCAACAGGGCGAAGGTGGTGCACGCCATGGTGGTCGCGCCGATGCCCTGCAGCACCCGCGCCGCGATGAGCACGGTCGGATTCGGCGCGATACCGCAGATCAGCGAGGAAATCGCGAACAGCACCAATCCGGCGAGGTAGGTCCGTCGATGCCCGGCCAGGTCGGCGATCGAGCCCGCTCCGAGCATGAGCGCCGCCATGGCGAGGGCGTACCCGTCGACCACCCATTGCAGCGAGCTGAACGACGCGTCCAGGTCGTTGCGCATGTCAGGTAGTGCGACGTTCACGATGGTGACGTCGATCAGCAGCATGAAGGTGCCGAGACACACCGTCAGCAGCGGCAGCCATTTACGCAAAGCCGTTGTCCTCTCTGAAGATTCGTGAGCGTGAGACGGCGTCGAGTATCCGCAGAAATAGTGAGGATGGTCGCCCTCCTGCGCGGCGAGCGTAGATTTCCTCCTTATGGGTGCCACTGAAACGGGCAAAAACTCCACATTGGATGGCGTTGATACGCGGATCGTGCAAGCACTGCAGCTGGACCCGCGCGTCTCGTTCAACCGGGTCGCCGCCGAACTCGGCGTCGCGGAGCAGACCGTCGCCCGTCGCTACCGGCGGTTACGCCGCGACGGGGTGGTCCGGGTGATCGGCGCGGTCGACTCCCGCGCGGTCGGCGAGAACGACTGGATCATCCGGGTGCACTGCCGTCCGGATGGCGCGCGGCAGGTGGCCGAAGCGCTGGCCCGCCGCGACGATGCCGCCTGGGTCAGCATCGCGGCGGCCGGTGCCGAGGTGAACTTTTCGCTGCACCCGCGCACACCGCAGGATCGCGACGACCTACTGGTGCAGCGGTTGCAGCGCACCGCGCCGGTGCACGACATAGCGGCCGCGATGATTCTGCACCGCTTCGTCGGGCCAGGTGTGCTCGACTGGCGCGGCAGGCAGTCGGTGCTGACCGGCGAGAAGAGCATGGCGGCAACGGATTACGCGGAGTCGGATATGCGGCTGCGCGACGAGGACGGCGCACTGCTCGAGCTGCTGGCCCGCGACGGACGCGCCAGCTTCTCGGTCCTGGCTCGCGCCACCGGCATGAGCATCGGCCGGGTGGCGCGCCGGATCGCCGCTCTGCAGGCGGCGGGCATCCTCTACTTCGATCTCGACATCGCCCCTGCCGCACTGGGATCCAGCCTCTCCGCCTTTCTCTGGCTCCGTGTCGCGCCGGCACAGCTGGACGCCGTCGGCCGGGCCGTGGCCGAGCACGACGAAACGGCCTATGCCGCAGCGGTTACCGGGCCGTTCAACATCTTCGCCGTGCTGACCGCGGACACCGCCGACGACCTGTACCACTACGTGACCACCAAGATGGCGACCCTGGATGGCGTGCACAGCTTCGAGCTCACGCCGGTGCTAGAGCGGCTCAAGCAGGCCGGCTCCCGCACCACCGCGGGCCGATTGATCCCGCCACCGCCGGTGCCTCCCCGCGCGGCCCGGCGGCGATAGGCCTACAGCGCGATACCGAACCGCGCGGCCGTCCGCTTGCCCGCCCGATACAACGGGACACCGAGGTCCTCGTACGCCGGGCCGAGCAGGCGCGGGATCATGTCGAAGACCCTGGCATCGGGCCCGATCAGCACCCGCGCCTTGTTCTTCTCGACGCCGTGCAGGATGATCTTCGCCGCCGCACCCGGACTGGTCAGCGTCAGTGCGTCCCAGCCGCGGCGCAACGTCTCGAGGTCAACGTCGTCGGGGATGCCGCGTGCGCTCACCGCGATATTCGTTTTCACCCCGCCGGGGTGCACGCAGGTGACACCGACCGGATGCCGGGCGATCCGCATCTCCTGCCGCAGCGCCTCGGTGAACCCGCGCACCGCGAATTTGGCCGCGTTGTATGCGCTTTGGGAGGGCACGCCGACCAGGCCGAACACCGAGGAAACGTTGACGATGTGGCCGTCGCCGGACGCGATGAGATCGGGCAGGAAGGCCTTGGTGCCGTGCGCGACGCCCCAGAAGTTGATGTTCATCAGCCAGTCGAAGTCGTCCCATTCCATGTCTTCGACGTCGGCCCCGAGCGCGACGCCCGCGTTGTTGAAGACCAGGTTCACCCGCCCGAACTCGCCCCGTACAGCCGCGGCGTGCGCGTACACCGCCGCCCGGTGCGCCACGTCCAACTCGTACGGAATGGCGGTGGCGCCGAGCTTTTCGCAGCGGCCCGCGGTATCGGCGACCGACTCGGTGTTGATATCGGACAGCGCGAGCTCGGCGCCGCGCTTGGCGAGCTCTAAAGCCAGCCCCCGGCCGATGCCGGAGCCTGCCCCGGTGATCACGGCGACTTTGTCTTTGAAGTTCTTCACTGAACGTCCTCGGGGTTATGGGCTGGGATCGGTCGGCCGTTGGTCAGGGCTGTGGGATATGTCTGTGCCGGACGGTCTGCCAAGACCACGGTGGGACGTGTCGGTGAAGTCGGTGCGGGACTGAAGAATTCGTACTCCGCGGGGTCGAGCCGCCGGGTCTGCAGCCAGTACTGCCAGGTGAACCCGGACCACAGCGTGCGGTTGTTCCCGTGCTCGTCCAGATACCAGCTCTGGCAGCCGCCGGTGTTCCACACCGAGCGCGCCAGCCCGACTTGCAGCCGGGCATTGAATCGATCCTGCGCCGCGCGCCGGGGCGCCAGCGCGACCGCGCCCTGCTCGCGCACCTGCCGAATCGCCTGCAGCACATAGTGGATCTGCGCCTCGATCATGAAGATCATCGAGTTGTGGCCGAGGCCGGTGTTCGGGCCGACCAGGAAGAACGCGTTGGGCATGTCCGCGACCGTGATCCCGCGGTGCGCTTGCACGCCTTCGCGGTCCCAGCGCTCGGTCAGGTCGACGCCGCGCAGACCTACCATCGGCAGATTCTTGAACGAGTCGATGACGTGAAAGCCGGTGCCATAGATGATCACATCGACCTTGCGCTCGACGCCATCGGCGGTGACGATGCCGTCCGAGGTGAAATGATCGATGCGGTCGGTGACCAGCTCGGTCTTGGGGTCGGCGAGTGCCGGATAGTAGGTGTCGGAGCCGAGTAGCCGCTTACACCCCGCCCGGTAGTCCGGCGTAACCTGTTTCCGCAGTACAGGATCGGCGATCTGCCGCTCGATATGCCGCCTGCCGACCCGCTCCAGCACCTTCAGCAGCGCGGGTCGCCAGTTCATCGCATACCCGCCGACCTCGGCACCCCAGTAGATCCCATTGCGCAGTGCGAGCCGCAGGCCGGGCACCCGCCCGAGCGCACGCCGAAACCGCGCCGAGAACTCCACATCGGCGCGCGGCAGCACCCACGGCGGCGTGCGCTGGAACACCGTCAGCTCCGCCACGTCGCCGACGATCTCCGGCACGAATTGAATTGCGCTGGCACCGGTTCCGATCACGGCGACGCGCTTGCCCGCGAGCTCGACGCCGTGTTCCCACTGCGCCGAGTGAAACGCCGGACCGGTGAAGTCCGCGCTACCGCGGAACTCCGGAACGCTCGGAATGTGCAGCGCCCCCACCGCGGACACGAGGAACTGCGCCACATACTCCTGTCCGTCGGCGCCGAACGCGTGCCAGCGCAGCTCACCCTCGTCCCAGTACCCGTGATCCATCAGCTGGTGGAAGCGAATGTGCGTGCGCAGCCGGTACTTGTCGGCCACGTCCTTCAGGTAGTCGAAGATCTCCTGCTGACCGGAGAACAGTCGACGCCAATTCGTGCGTGGCTCAAAAGAATACGAATACAGGAGAGTCGGCACATCGCAGGCGCAGCCGGGATAGGTGTTGTCCCGCCAGGTGCCGCCGATCTCGTCGGCCTTCTCCACGATGAGGTAGTCGTCGATGCCCGCGTCGTCGAGCGCGATGCCCATGCCGAGGCCGGAGAACCCGCTGCCGACGATCAGGACGCGGGTGTGGATCGCGGACGTCATCGTCCCCACCGGCTCTCTATGCTAAGTATCCAATACCACCGGTTCCGTGTATTTTCCGAGTGTGTCCCACGCCTCATCCGATGTCAACGCCTCGACTCGGTCATCGGTACCGCTGGTAGCAGGTAGCATCCGGAATTGTGATGCGCAGCGGCCGGAAAACAGACGAGGTGCCACGCAAGCGCGTCGACGCACGCACGGAGCGCTGGCGTGAGCACCGGCTGAAGGTGCGCGAGGAGTTCGTCGACGCGGCGTTTCGCGCGCTGGACAAATTCGGGCCCGAGGTCAGCATGGGCGATATCGCCAAGGAGGCCGGCGCGGCAAAACCCAAGCTGTACCGGCATTTCGAAGACAAGACCGACCTATACAACGCCATCGTCGATCGGGTCCGCGACATGCTGTGGGAGCAGCTGATCTCCGGCGTCGACCTGACCAACGACTCGGCGCACGAACTGGTGCGCCGCGGGGCGGCGGAGTATGCGCTGGTGGTGTCGGCGCACCCCAACGTCTTCCGCTTCATGCTGCACAGTCATTTCGCGCAGCAGTCCGACGATTCCGAACGCGCGCTGCAATCCGCTCGGCAGTCGGCGAAGCGGGCTGCCGACCTGTTCGCGGAGCTGGCCGCCGACAAGGTGGTCGACGTGGACAGCGTCGAACTCGTCATCTATTCGATCTTCGGCGCGGTCGGCTCGGCCACCGATTGGTGGCTCGGCGCGAACCGGTTGAAGACGCAGCCGATGCCGATCGAGAAGTTCGTCGCCTATCTCGCCGAAACCATCGCCGCGCTCACGGCGGCCAATGCCCGGCTCAACGGCATCGTCATCGACACTGATCTCCCACTGCACCTTGCCTTTTCCGGCGAATAACGCCTAGATCCGCAGACCTGGGTCCGCGCTGAAGCTGTCGTCGCAGCTACCCGAACCGCGCTGTTCTAGTCGGCTGCGTCATTGCGGCCAACCGCGTGTGCGACACCGCTATTGTCTCAGCACCCACCGACAAGAATCGGTTCCCTGAAAGTTCTTTGAAGTGGGGAATCGGCGGATTCCGACGGTCAGTCGCTGTGCAAACGCCAGAGCGGGGACACCGGGCCGTGGCCCGCGCCGAGATCATAGGACGCGGCGAGGCAGCGGTAGGTCCACTCCTTGGCGAACTCCACCGCCTCGGGCACCGAGTAGCCGTTGGCCAGCGCGCACGCGGTCGCCGCGGCCAGGGTGTCCCCGCCGCCGTGGTCGTTGGTGGTGCCGATCCGCGGCGCGGTGAACTCCAGGAACTCGTCGCCATCGAAAAGCAGGTCGGTGCTGTATTCCGAGGACCGCAGGTGCCCGCCCTTCACGATCGCCCACTGCGGGCCGAGGTCGTGCAGGGCCCGCGCGGCCAGGCGGGCCGACGCGTCGTCGGTGACGTCGATGCCGGTGATCAGCCTGACCTCGTCGAGGTTAGGCGTGACCACCGTCGCCAGCGGGAACAGCGTGTGCCGCACCGCGTCCAGCGCTTCCTCGTGCAGCAGCGGGTCGCCGTGCATGGAGGCCGCGACCGGATCGACGATCAGCGGAATCCGCCCGGCACGGCCGATGCCCACCTCCCGGCAGACGTCGACGACGGCCTCGATGATCGCGGTCGAGGCCAGCATGCCGGTCTTGACCGCGCCGACGCCGATATCGGTCACCACGGCGCGCACCTGACCGGCCACGATGTGCGGCGGAATCTCGTGGAAGTCGCTGACTCCCTTCGAGTTCTGCACGGTCACCGCCGCGACGGCCACGCAGGCATGTACCCCGCACAGGGCCATGGTGCGCGTATCGGCCTGGATTCCGGCGCCTCCACCGGAGTCGGTCCCGGCAATGGTGAGCACCCGGACGGGGGTCTGCCCGTCGGGGGTCAATGGCAGCAGCTTCACGAGACAAACCCTACGACCGTTCGCCCGCGCCGCCACGCGCAACCGGTAACCCGCGCGCTAGTGACAAATGAAAACCATTATCATTAAGAGATGATCACCTCACCGACCTCCGACCTCCTCCCCGTCACCGTGCTGTCCGGTTTCCTCGGTGCGGGCAAGACGACCCTGCTCAACCACATCCTCGCCAACCGGGAGGGCCGCCGGGTCGCGGTCATCGTCAACGACATGAGCGAGGTCAACATCGATGCCGCGCTCGTCGCGGGCCAGGGTCAGCTCGACCGCACCGAGGAGAAGTTGGTCGAGCTGACCAACGGCTGCATTTGCTGCACGCTGCGCGAGGACCTCATCGAGGCGGTGGGCAGGCTGGCGCGTGAGGGCCGATTCGATCAGCTGGTGATCGAGTCGACCGGCATCTCCGAGCCGATGCCGGTGGCCGCGACCTTCGACTGGGAGTTCGAAGACGGGTTCAAGCTCGGTGACATCGCGCGACTGGACACCATGGTGACGGTGGTCGACGCGTCCACCTTCCTCGCCGAGGTGGCCAAGGGGCAGGCGCTGGCCGAGCGGAATCTGCAAGCGGGCGAAGGGGATGCGCGCACCATTGCCGACTTGCTGGTGGATCAGGTGGAATTCGCCGATGTGCTCCTGGTGAACAAGACCGATCTGGTCGGCGCGGCGGCCGCCGGTGCGGTGGAAGCGACTGTGCGCAAGCTCAATCCGCGCGCGCACGTGCTGCGGACGACAAATGGTGTCGTCGAACTGGCCGAGGTGCTCGGCACCGGTAGGTACAACCCGGTGGTCGCCGCCGAGGCCGAGGGCTGGGAAGAGGAACTGGCGGGCGGGCATACGCCGGAGACCGAGGAGTACGGCATCCGCAGCCTCACCTACCTCGCGGATCGGCCGTTCCATCCGCAGCGCCTCTCCGAGGCACTCGGCGAACTGCGAGGGTTGTTGCGCAGCAAGGGTTTCTGCTGGATCGCCAGCCGGGCTACCCTGGCGGCCGTCTGGTCGCAGGCCGGGCCCAATCTCGTCTTCGAGCCCGCCGCCTGGTGGTCGACGCTGGAAGTGCCTGCCGGACAAGAGATCGTCTTCATCGGCATCGAGCTCGATCGGGAAAAGGTTCGTGCATTGCTCGACAACGCTTTGCTGACCGACGCGGAATTCGCCGAGGGTCCCGCCGAATGGTCCCGGTACCCCGACCCGTTCCCGGCCTGGGGCGAGCTGCACGAGCACGCGTGACGACCGCGAGGGTGCCCTCGGCCCGGATCGCGCCCTTGCGGCCCGCGCCGAGCGAGATGCGCACGGCATCCTGGCCGACGAGCGCGCGACCGGCCGAATTGGTATCCAGCACATCACCTTCCATTGGTCGATGGCCCGCACCCGGCGTGCGGGTGCGGGCCTCGGGTGCGGACTCAGCCGATCTTGGCGAAGAAGCGCCGGATGTCGCCGACCAGCAGCTCGGGCGCCTCGTGCGCGGCGAAGTGACCCGCGGCATCGTTCGGGCCGCCGATCACCGAGCCCGCGTCGTAGGAATTCCAGCTGACGATGTTGCGATGATCCCGCTCGGCGAACCGGCGGATCGACTGGAAATCGCCCTTGAACATGGCCAGCGCGGTCGGAGTCGTGGTCGGGCCGGTCGGGCGGTCGGTGCTGTGCGCCTCCTCGTAGTAGAACCGGACCGAGGACGCGGCGGTGCCGGTCAGCCAGTACAGGGCGACGTTGGCGATGACGAACTCGGCGTCCAGGCTCTCGCCGAAAAGCTGTGCGTTCCAACCCAACAGGCCCAGCGGCGAGTCGGTGAGCGCATAGGCCAGCGTCTGCGGCTGCTGACTGCACAGGATATTGAAGGCCATCTTGTTGTCCTGGAACCACTTCAGGTGCGCCAGCGCCGCCAGATCCTCCGGCGACAGGTCGACGAACTCGGCCGGATCGCCGGACGGGAACGAAAACAGCTGCGTCACATGGACACCCACCACTCGGTCCGGCACCATGCGACCGATCTCGGGGGAGACCATCGAGCCACCGTCGTTGCCGATCGCGCCGAAGCGCTGGTAACCGAGCCGATCCATCAACTCGATCCAGGCCTTGGCGACGCGCCGCATGGTCCACCCGGTGCTGTGCGTCGGACCGGAGAAGCCCATCCCGGGCAGCGCGGGAATCACCACGTGGAAGGCGGGGTCCTCGGCCGACGCCGGCGCGGTCAGCGACTCGATGAGATCGAGGAACTCGAGCACCGAACCGGGCCAGCCGTGGGTGAGGATCACCGGCATCGCGTCCGCACGGTCCGATCGGATGTGCAGGAAGTAGATGTTCTCGCCATCGATCTCGGTGGTGAACTGCGGGTAGGCGTTCAGCTTCGCCTCGACCGTCCGCCAGTCGAAGCTCTCCAGCCAGTACTGCGCGAGAGCGCGCACCCGATCGCCGGGCACGCCGTAGGAGTCGCCGACGCCCGGCAGCTCGTTCGGCCACAGTGCGCGGCGCAGCCGGTCGGACAGGTCGTCGAGCTGGGCCTGCGGGACGTTGATCTGGAAGGGCTTGATGCTGCTCACGGCGATCTCCTTGTGAAACGGAATGCTTCGTTCTGTTTGAACAGTAACAGAACGGATCGTTCCGTTTCAAGTGTTATTCTGAACTCATGCCGAAACCACCCGAAGCTCCAGCTCAGAAGGCCTTGCCCGGCCGTAAGGCGCAGGCGGCCCGCAACGACGGGCTGATCCTCGATGCCGCGCGCGCCGTGTTCCTGGCCGACGCCAATGCCCCGATCGCCGCCGTCGCCGAGCGGGCGGGGGTGGGGATCAGCGCGCTGTATCGCCGCTACCCGAGCAAAGAAGTCCTGCTGCGCACCCTCTGTTACGACGGGCTGCGCCGCTACAACGCGGAAGCCGATGCCGCGCTGGCTGATTCGGACGGCTGGCAGGGGCTGGTCGGCTTCCTGGAGCGGGTCGTCGACGCCGACGTGCACTCGCTGACGGTGCACCTGGCAGGCACCTTCACCCCGGACGATTCGATCCTGCCCGAGGTCAGGCACTCGGGCGCGGCGAACGACGAGATCGTGCGCCGCGCGCAGGCCACCGGCCGGCTGCGCCCGGGGGTCACCTCCGAGGATCTGGGTCTCATCCTGGAATCGTGCGCGGCCATCTTGATGCCCGATCCGGACCGCACGGCACAGTTGCGCCGCCGCGTGCTGGCCATGCTGGTGGCCGGCCTGTCCGTGGACGGTGATCTGCCCGGCCCCCCGCCCAAGGCGGGCGAGTTCGCTTGGCGCTGGGAGCGGCGGCAATGAGCCGTCGCGCCGAGTCGGCGAATTCGCCCGCCGCGCGGTTCGCGCTGGTAGAAATACCCCAATCGCGAAAGGACTCGCTATGAACTGGACGTTGGAGGTAGTGATCGTCCCGGTGTCGGACATCGACCGGGCGAAGGACTTCTACGCGGGAAAACTGGGATTCGCCGTCGACCACGACGTGGTGCCCGGCGAGGGGATGCGCATCGTGCAGCTCACCCCGCCCGGCTCCGGCTGCTCCATCGTGATCGGCGAGGGTGCCGTCCCGAAGATGGTGCCCGGCTCGCTGAAGGGTCTGCAACTGGTCGTGCCCGATATCCGAAAGGCGCACGCCGAGTTGGTATCTCGTGGGGTCGACGTGGGTGACATCCAGGTGCTCGGCGCGAACCCGTCCGACGTTGCCGACCCGCTCGACAACGTCGGCTTTCTCTTCTTCGCCGACCCCGACGGCAACGGCTGGTCCGTCCAGCAGATCTCGGCTCGCCCCTGACCGCTAGTCCCGGGAGGCGAGAAAGCGGGGTCTGCGAGGTGTACGGTCTACGAATTCTGCAACGACGGTTTCGGGTGCCGGATTCCGGCCGGTGCTGTCGGCGGAACTAGACCCGGCCGAAGGCCAGCGCTACGTTGTGGCCGCCGAAGCCGAACGAATTGTTCAGCGCGTAGTCGATCCGCTGCTTGCGTGGTGCGCCGCTGACGATGTCCAGGTCGATCTCCGGATCGCGATTGTCGAGATTCAAGGTGGGCGGGACGATTTGGTCACGCAGCGTCAGCATGGTGACCAGCGATTCGAGGGCGCCCACCGCGCCGATCGAATGGCCCAGTGCGGATTTCGGGGCGTAGATCGAGGCATGTGGTGCCACGGCGGCGATCGCGTTTGCCTCCGACGCATCGCCGATCGAGGTTGAGGTCGCGTGCGCGTTGATGTGCTGAATATCCGAAACCTGAAGTCCCGCTGTCTGTATCGCCTTACGCATGGCCCGCGCCGCGCCGACACCCGCCGGTTCCGAGGCGACGATATGATAGGCGTCGGAGGTGATTCCCGCGCCGAGCACCCGGCCGTGGATCTCGGCGCCGCGGGCCCGTGCGTGCCGCTCCGACTCGAGCACCAGCAGCGCGCCCGCCTCGCCGAAGACGAATCCGTCCCGGTCTCGATCGAACGGCCGGGACGCCCGCTCCGGTTCGTCGTTGCGGGTGCTCATCGCCCGCATCATGGCGAAGCTCGCGATGGGCACCGCGTGGATGTGGCCCTCGACGCCGCCCGTGACGACGACGTCGGCCTCGCCGGTGCTGATCAGCCGCCAGGCCTGCGCGATCGCCTCCGAGCCGGACGAGCACGCCGATACCGGCGCGAAAACGCCTGCCTTGGCGCCGATTTCGAGGCCGACGGTGGCGGCGGGCCCGTTCGGCATCACCATCGGCACCGACATCGGCGACACCTTCCGATAACCACCGGCCCGCATCGCGTCGACCGCGTTGATCAGCGCGTCCCCGCCGCCGAGCCCGGTGCCGATGGCAACCGCGAGCCGCTCGCCGTCCAGCTCCGGAGCGCCGGCCCGTTGCCAGACCGTGCGGCCGAGCACCAGCGCCAGCTGCTCGACATAGGACAGTCGTCGCTGTTCGATCCTGGTCAACCGCTCGCCGGGATGCGACTTCAGCTTCCCGCCGATGCGGACCGGCAGGTCGTACTCGGCGACGAAGTCCTCGGCGAGCACGCCGATGCCGCTGTGCCCGAGCAGCAACTCCGACCAGGTCGTATCCATGTCCTCGGCGAGCGATGTGCTGGCCGCGTAGCCGGTGACGACGACGGAATCCCGAGTTTCTGAAGCGATTGTTACAGTCACGATGTCATGGATACCTGTACCAGTCGCTACAGTCAACTCATGGCTCGCCCCCTCGACCACGCGAAACGCGCCGACCTGCTGGCCGCCGTGGTGCGCTATATCGCCGACCACGGCCTCGCGGAGCTGTCGTTGCGGCCGCTCGCCGCCGAGCTCGGCACCAGCTCGCGCATGCTGATCTACTACTTCACCACCAAGGAAGAGCTGCTGGTCCAGGCGCTGGGCACGCAGCGTCCCGACCTCGCGGCGCTGTTCTCGGAGGTCGCCGATGCCGCCCAGCTGCGCGCGCGGCTGTGGGAATTCTGGCGGGCCAACACCGCCGGCGAAGGCCGTACCAGCGTCCGGGTGATGCTGCAGGTCCTCGGCGCGTCTTGTGCCGCGCACAGCCCGTACGCCGAGTACGCCAAGACCGCCGTCGCGACCTTCGTCGACTCGCTTGCCGACGGGCTGCGCGGACTGCCGTCCGTCGACGATCCAGAACTCGTTGCGACACTGCTCGTTTCGGGCCTGCGCGGCATCCTCCAGGATCGCCTGATCACCGGCGAGGTCGACCGCACCGACCGCGCCGCCCGGCTACTGATCGACCAAGCCCTCCGCTAGCCGTTGTTGGTCGGGTAGCGGTCGGCGCGGTTACCTGGTGTTTGCTAGAGCGCGGTGGATGCTGGGTTGGGGCGAGCGAGGAGGCGGGATGGCTGCGAGCGTGCCTGGTCCGGAGGGCGACACGTCGACGGTAGGCGGCGTGCGGTGGGTGATGCTCGCCGTGCTGTGCGCCAGCCTGCTGTTGGTGGCGATGGACGCCACCATTCTGAACGTCGCGCTACCGTCGCTGATCGCCGATCTGCGGGTTGGTCAGCTCGAGCAGCTGTGGATCATCGACGTCTACGGGCTGGTGCTCGGCGGCCTGCTGATCACCACCGGGGCGGTCGGTGACCGGGTCGGCCGAAAGTTGCTGTTCCTGATGGGTTTCGTGCTCTTCGGCGTGGCCTCGGTGGTGGCGGCGACGTCGCACAGCGCGTGGCAGTTGATCGCCGGGCGAGTGCTGCTCGCCGTCGGCGGCGCGATGGTGATGCCGTCGACCTTGTCGTTGATCAGGAACATCTTCACCGACGTGCGGGAGCGCACCCTCGCGATCGGCATCTGGGCCGCGGTGGCGGGTGCGGGCGCGACCATCGGCCCGATCGTCGGCGGCGTGCTGGTTGAGCAGTTCGGCTGGGCCTCGGCGTTCTGGTTGAACGTGCCGGTGGTCGTGCTCACCGTGGCGGTCGGCGCCTGGCTGCTGCCGGAATATCGTGCGCCACAATCGGGTTCGCTCGATTGGCTGGCCGCCGCGCTGTCCATTGCCGGCATCGTCGGATTGGCATGGGGCATCAAGCATGTCGCGAAGGGCACGCCCGATCCGGTGGACTGGGTGATCCTGGTGCTCGGTGTGCTGCTGCTCGGCTGGTTCGCCCGCCGCCAGCTCGCCGCCGCCGATCCACTGCTCGATGTGCGGCTGTTTCGTAACGGCGCCTTCGCCGCCGCCGCGCTCGCCACGTTGCTCGCCATGCTCGCGATCGGTGCCGCGCTGTTCCTGATCTCGCTGTGGCTGCAGTACGTACACGGCTACTCACCGTCCGAGGCGGGATTGCGCACCCTGCCGTCGGCGCTGACCCTGCTGGTCGCGTCGCTGGCGACCCCGTGGTTGATGCAGCACATAGGCGTTCGCGCCGTGCTCGCGATCGGGCTCGGTGCGCTGGCCATCGGTTTCCTCGGGCTGGCGCTGAGCCCCGAGCCGACCACGTATCCCGTTGTCGCACTGGTGCTCGCGTCCTTCGGCCTCGGCGACGGCCTGGCGATCACCGCGGCCGCCGCCGTCCTGGTCTCCGCGGTGCCGCCGGAACGCGCCGGGCAGGCCGGTGCGGTCTCGGAAACCAACTATGAACTGGGCATCGGCCTCGGTGTCGCCTTGCTGGGCAGTATTCACGGCCGCGTTTTCACCGAGAACATGATCGGGCTGCCCCTGCGTGGCGAAAACCTGGACGAGGCAAGGGAATCCATCGGGGGCGCCGTGGAAGTGGCTGGGCGCCTGGACAATGCGACCCGCGAGCAAGTGCTCGACGCCGCTCGGCACGCCTTCGATGTAGCTCTCACGACCACCGCGTACGTTTCCGCGGCCATCGTCACAACTGTCGCTGTCGTCGCGGTGTGGTTGGTCCCCAAAGGCTTCCGAGTAACCGGCTCGCACTAGTGTCCGGTCAGGCGGGCGGGTAAGCGTGGTCGAAGACGCGGCGCATCAAGTCGGACAGTTGGACGCGCTCTTTCGGGTTCAGCGGCGCGAGGATATCGTCGCCGACCTGGTGCGCCTCTTCGCTCAGTGCGGTCAGGGCGGTACGGCCGGTGCGGGTGACGCGCACGGTCATCCGCCGTCGATCGCTGTCGTCGCGCGTGCGCTCGACCTGTCCAGCGGTAGCGAGTTCGTCGACGATCTTGGCCACATCGCTGGGGTGGATGGTGAGACGCTCGGCCAGATCGCGCTGTGCGTGCGGCCCGAAGTCGGCAAGGGCGGCGAGTATTGCCATGTGCCACAGGCGAAGTCCGCGCGCCGCCAGTCGGTCCGCGAACCGGCCGCGTGCCGCCTTGCCGACCCGCGACAGCAGATAGATATCCAGCCCGAGCAGGCTCGGCGGCAATGCGCGTTCGGCGTCCATCGGCCTATTGTAGGTCCAGACCTACAATAGGCCCGCACCTACTATATGGAGGACATCGTGGACGCTCTGCACCCGAGACTGCTCGTCACCCGCTTCGCCGATTGCTTCACCTTCTACGCCGCCGTGCTGCCGGACCTGATCGGCGCTGAGCTGATCAAGGGCACCGCCGCGGGGCAGTACGCCAATTGGGACGTCGACGAGCAAGCCGTCCTGATCCTGTTCGACCGCGCCGCCATGGCCGAGGTAGCGGGAACTACCGCGCTGCCTGCGCAATCCGCCCCAACCCAGGACACGGTCATGTTCGTCTGCCGCGTCACAGACGCGGACGCGGGTTTGGACTTGTGCGTCCGGCACGGCGCGATCGTGGTCGCCCCGCCCACCGACCGCGCGCAGTGGGGTCCCGGTCTGCGCACCGCCCACCTGCGCGATCCCGACGGCACCCTGATCGAATTGCAGTCCTACTGACGGTGTCCCGTCGCCACCGGTGATCTGTGCGAAAGTGGGCAGCGTGAACCAAGATTGGGCAGAGCGGGTAGCCGCGGCCTGGGACACCTTCGACGACTACGACGAGGCCCATGCGGACGAGTTCCGCGCGGTGATCGACGTGTTGGTCGCCGAGTTGCCGAGCGACCACCCACTCGGCCCCTTCGAGCAGGCGGGCGCCTGGGATTCGACAGGCCACTCGGACAAGGCGATTCCGCTGTACCGCGCGGCGCTGGCCCGCGGGCTCGACGGTAGCCCGCGGCGGCAGGCCACGATTCAGCTGTCGAGTTCGCTGCGAAACATCGGCCGGGCTGAAGAGGGCGTCGAGCTCTTGACCGAGGAACTCACTGCCCGCTCCGACGAATTGGACGACGCCGTCCGCGCGTTCCTGGCGCTGTGCCTGTCCACCCTCGGCCGCGACCGCGAGGCACTCGCCCTGGCCCTCGGCGCGCTCGCCCCGCATCTGCCGCGATACCAGCGCTCCACCGCGAATTACGCCCGCGACTTGGTTCAGCCCGAGTAGGGCCGTCCACTCAGCCCGCCGCGTCGGGCTCCTCGCCGATCGCCTTGAGCGCGAGCTGATGCAGGGTGCGCCGCTCCTGCGCGTCGAGACGGCCGAGCACTCGTTCGGTGGCGCGTGCTACCTGTGCGTCGGTCTGTGCGCAGTGGGCCTTGCCTGCCTGCGTCATGGTCAGCCGGTACTTACGGCGGTCGTCGGTATCGCGCACCCGGACCACCAGACCTGCCTGCTCCAGGCCGTCGATCAGCCGAACCATCTCGCTGCGGTCGATGCCGAGCGACTCGGAAACCTGCTGCTGGGACAGTTCGCCGAATTCTTCGAGGCAGGTCAGCACCCAATGGTCGCGCAGCGACGCGCCCAGTTCGGCATGCACGGCCTTATGCAGCTTGCCGAGGGCGTAGGTCGGGAAGCGGAGCAGGCCGCGGGGATGCAGGTGGTCATCGGGCATTCCGACATTCTAACTATTGTTGAGGAGCAAGATTGTTGATAACCTCCACAATCTCACTACTCTACTAATTTCGGAGGGTCCATGTCGGATACTCGAACGGCGGTGCCGGCCGCCGAGCCCGCACTCGACGCCATCCCCGCCGGGGTCTGGCGGGTCGCGGGCGTCCTCGTCTTCGGCGCGGTAATGAGCATGCTGGACACCTCGCTGGTGAACGTCGGGCTCAACACCATCGCCACTGATCTCGGTGCCACCCTCGACAGCGCGCAGTGGATCGCCAGCGGTTATCTGCTCGCGCTGGCGGTCACCTTGCCGCTGGTCGGCTGGCTCGGCAGGCGATTCGGCCTGGATCGGGTTTGGATCGGGGCGCTAATCGGATTCACGATCACCTCCGGGCTGTGCGCGTTGGCGCCGAATGTCGGGTGGCTCATCGCATTACGCATCGCGCAGGGGTTGACCGCCGGGGTGCTGGTGCCCGCGGGGCAGGCCATCATCGGGCAGGTGGCCGGGCCGCATCGGCTGGGACGCGTGATGAGCGTGGTCGGTATCGCGGTGGTGGCCGCGCCCGCCATCGGGCCGACCGTCGGCGGCGTGATGCTGGCCCAACTTCCCTGGGAGTGGCTGTTTTTGATCAACATTCCGTTGGGTCTCGTCGCGCTGGTGCTGGCACTGCGGGTGCTGCCGCGTATCGAGAAATCGGACGCGGGCACATTCGATTTCGTCGGCTTCGCACTGATCGGGGCCGGATTGTCGCTGCTGGTTTACGGACTCGGCGAATTCGGTAGTCGAGGTGAGCTGTTCGCGCCGACGGTGAGTCTGCCGGTGCTGCTCGGTGCGGTCGCGATGGTCGGGTATGTGCTGCGGTCGATGCGCGGTCGCGGGCCGAAACTGTTGGACGTCAGCATGTTCCGCAGCCCGGTGTTCAGCGCCGCCAACACGGCCAACTTCTTCAACGGTGCCTCGCTGTTCGGCTCGATGCTGTTGCTGCCGCTGTACTTTCAGCTGCTACACGGGCAGAGCCTGATCGTGACCGGATTGTCCCTTGCCACTTTCGGTTTCGGCGGAATCATCGCGCTGCCGATCGCGGGCCGGTTGACCGATCGGTACGGCGGCGGGGTCGTCGCCATGGTCGGCAACGCGCTGTCTGTGCTGGTAACCGTCCCGTTCGCCTTCGGTGACGCGTCGATGAACGTCGTGGGGATCCAAATCCTGCTGCTGGCCCGCGGCATCGGCACGGCGTTGACCGGCATCCCGGTCGTTGCCGCCGCCTACGCCGCGGTCCACCGCGATCAACTCTCCGATGCGGCGTCGACAGTGAACATCCTGCAGCGCGTCGGCGGTTCGATCGGCGCGGCACTGCTCGCCGTGGTCCTCTACCGATCAGCCGCCGCGGGCCTGCCCATCGACGCCGGTTTCCGCCAGGCCTTCTGGTGGCTCACCGGCGCAACCGTCATCTCATTGATCGCATCGATCTGGTTGTGGCGCACGGAGGTTCGACTGCGTCGCTGATTGCCGCCGAGCCGCCGTGCGGCCTGTTCCCTGGCTACCCCGGGCTCCCGTCGGCCGGATTCATCGACGACGATCCATTGACAACGAGGTCGGAATCCAGGGATCCCTCGGGCGGCGTGGCCTTGATGCTGATCTTGCTATTGACCTTGTTGCCGTGCGTACCTGGGCCAAGATCGGTCTCGATGGTGGTGAAGGTCGGTTTCCCGCTGCATTTCAGGTTCTCGGTTTTCCCGCTGTGCTCGGGCCCGTTCGCATAGGCCACCTTGACCTCGATCGTCGCCGTGTCGCCCTGGGTGCAGTCATATGCGGCGATAACGGAACCATCGATGTGGGACACCTTGAATACTGCGACATTCGCGTCGCCGTCGGAAGATTCGGCGTGCGCGATAGGTGCCACGAGCAGCGCGATAGCACTCGAAAGTGCGAGCGTACCAAGGAATTTCCGCACAGAAATCTTCCCTCTCGTCGGATGAAGTGGGTGTGCGTCCGGTAGCGGTCGGCTCAAACCGGCCGCTACACCGCACACCCACGCATTCGTTGCCGCAGAGATTCCGGATGGCATAGCCATTCCAGCACCGAAAGCCACGGCCCAGGGCCACCCGCCCTCGGGCTGGCGTGTCGATTCGGTTTTCAGCCCGCGGCGCCGAGGTGGTGCAGGGCGCGGGCCGTGGGGGTGCCGGGGTCGGCGGTGATGAAGACGACTTGCTGATCGTCGTCGGGAACGGTGAGGATGTCGCAGTTGACTTGCAGCGCACCGAGTTCGGGGTGGTGCATGGTCTTGGCCCGGTGGCCCGCGGTGCGCACCGGATTGGTGGACCAGATCTCGGTGAACTCCGTGCTGCCCGCCCGCAGCTCCGCCAGCAGGGCGGCCAGCGGCGCGTCGTCGGGGTAGCGGTGGGCCGCGGCGCGCAGCCGAGCCACCGCGATCTCGCCGAACTCCTCGTGGCCGGTGGTCAGCATCTCGTCGCGCCGCAGGAATCGCCTGCGGGCCAGGTTGAGCCGGGCGTGCAGGTTGCCGAGCAGCGCGTCGGCGAGCGGGTTCCAGGCGATGACGTCGTAACTGGCCGCGGTGACGATGGCCGCGGTGTCCGGCATCCGGTACAGCAGGTCGCTGACATGCGGCCGGACTCGGCGGGGGACCTCGGCGGGCGCGTTCGGCACCAGGCCCGCCAACTGGAACAGGTGGTTCCGCTCGACGGCGGACAGGCGCAGCGCGCCCGCCATGGCAGCCAGCATCGTCGCCGAGGGGCGCGGGCCGCGTGCCTGCTCCAGCCGGGCGTAGTAGTCGACCGACATACAGGCCAGTTCGGCGACTTCTTCCCGACGCAGGCCGGGGGTGCGCCGTCGCGGCTCGGGCGGCAGTCCCACGTCGCCGGGCCGCAACCGGTGCCTGCGGTCGCGCAGAAAACGGGCGAGTTCGGCACCGGCCATCGGTACCTCCTTGCGAGATCGTCGGGACGTCGCCTTGTCCTGGCATCGATTGTGCCTGGTTGCCCCCGGCCGACGGCGGCAGGCTGAGCGGTATGCAGAAACTGATTGCTCTGGTCACCGGCGCGAACACCGGTATCGGCAAAGAAATCGCCCGCCAGTTGGTGCGGGCCGGCCTGACGGTGTACGTCGGTGCCCGTGATGCCGAGCGCGGCGAGCAAGCCGTGGCCGAACTCGGCGGGGACGCGCGTCCGCTGCTCCTCGACGTGACCGACGCGGCGAGCATCGACGCGGCCGCGCTCGCCGTCGACGCCCTGGACGTGCTGGTCAACAACGCCGGGATCTCCAGCGAAGACGCGACACCGGACCTGGTCGACACCGACACCTTCCGCCGCGTCTACGAGACCAACGTGTTCGGCCCGGCCGCGGTGACCAATGCCTTCCTCCCCGCGCTGCGCCGCTCCGCGCACGCCCGAATCGTCAACATCTCCAGCGGCACCGGCTCGTTGACCTGGGCAGTCGGCCCGCAGTTCCCGCACAGGGGTTCCCACGCGGCCTACCGCTCATCCAAAACTGCCCTCAACGCGTTGACGATCTTCTACGCCCACGCGTTGAGCGACGACGGCATCAAGGTCAACGCGCTGGCGCCGGGCCTGCGCCGCACCAACCTCAATGCGCGTGCCGCGGCGAGCGAGGGCGACCCGGCCGAGGCCGCCACGGGAGCGGTCCGCCTGGCCCTGTTGCCGGATGACGGACCGTCCGGCCAGTTCCTATCCTGGGACGGCACTCAGGTTCCCTGGTAGCACGCGGTCCAGCGTGGACCGCGCGACCAATTCTGCTGTGCCAGCGGCACATTCGTCAGGCGTCGAGGGCCGCGGTAATCTTGCGAGCCATCGCGGCCACAGCGGGGCTCGGCTCGCCTTTGCGAGGCGCGACGGCGGATTCGATGGCGATGAGGACGGTGTCGCGGAAGTTGTCGGCCTCGCCAGGGTATTGCTCACCGAGCAGATGCATGGCAGCGGTCAGACTCGGCAGTACGGTGTCGGCAAGTTCGGCGACCGACTTGCCCGGCAGGTGAATGTCTTTGGACTTGGCGGACAGTACATGCCCGACCAGTCCTGTCGCCGAGGTCAGGGCGTTGGAGCCGTGGGTGATGCCCTTGTGCGGAGCACCGGCGGCGGCCATCAGAGCGACGGCTCCATAGGCGGCGGTCCGCAGGGTGCTGTTGTCCTGGTCGGTGCGGGTGATGGTGCTGGACATGGCGTTTACTCCTCGAAATCGGTTGTGGCACTGTGTCAGTGCCGTTTTGTTCGATGTACACACTTTCGCCGGGCAGACTGACACCGACCTGACACGCACCTGACACCGTGTCGCCACGCTGGCGTTCGCGGCTACCGTGGCTGGTCGTCGCCGATCTCGGCAACGTCACATATCAAGGCGCTCAGCCGAGCACCTCGCCATGTTCCGGTGAACTGCCACAACGGGTTCGGGTGCTGACAACAGGCCTTAGTGGTCACCGGGTCCAGGAATCATTGGAAGAGAGAGCCGGATTCGGGTGGCTCTCCAGTGCTTCGAGCACCATGGTCGACAAGACCTGCGCCGCGGTCCCGAGTTGCCGGTCCCGCGGCGCCGCCAGGCACATGCGCCAGCTGAGACCACCACTTCCGGTGAGGGCGAGGGACCTGACCGCCGGGTCCGTTTGGGCGAACGCCGACGGCAGGATCGCGATGCCGAGCCCCTGGCGTACGTAGTCGGTGACCACGCGGCCGTCGCCGAGTTCGATGGAGACATTCCTGGTCCGGTCGGCCGAGGCGAACGCGCGGTCGACCACGGCCCGGCTGCCGAAGCCCTCGGAAAAGTCCACAAATGTCTCTCCCTCCAGTTCGTCCAGCCGCACGGAGCGCCGTCCGGCGAGCGGGTGGGCGGCCGGGACGAGCAGGCGCATCGGGAAGGACTTCAGTTCGGTCAGCCGGAGCTTGCGGCCGAAGGGGCCTGGCTCGGAAAGGATTGCCAGATCCACCTCCCCGGCAACCACGGCGGCGGCGAGTTCCCGGGAGCCGCCGGGGCGGTGGCTCAACCGCAGCCGCACCTCGGGGTGCTCGGCGTGCATCCGGCCGAGCACGGTGGGCAGGTCGAGCCAGGGCACCGAGGACATCAGCCCCAACCGGACTTCCCCGCCGACCGTGCCGCGGACACCGTCGATCGCGTCGGTCGCCGCGCGCACGCTGTCCAGGATCGCCTGTGCCCGAGGCAGCAGGACGGCCCCGGCTTCGGTCAGTGCTACCTCGCGGGAGGTGCGTCGAAGGATCTCGATGCGGAGTTCCCGTTCCAGCGTCTTGATGGCGGCGGACACCGCTGATTGGACCACGTGCAGTCGCGATGCCGCCCTGGTGAAACTGCGTTCTTCGGCGACGGCGACGAAGTACTCGAGGTGCCTGAGATCCATCGGCCAACTATCTCATCGAGTGATAGTTGATAGCAGAATGAATCGTTGGACGTGCATGTTCGCAGCCTCGACCATGGAGTCGGCGGGGCCAGACCGACCGCCGCGATTCCTCGGGAAAGAGCGCATGCGAATGACTGTGTCCATCGACCACCGGGAAAAGTCGGCGGCCTCCGCCGAACAGCCGGACTCTGGCAAACACAACATCGGCTTCTGGGTGGTGACCGTGGCGTTCTGCGCGGCCGTGGCCTTCTCGATGGTGCCGACGCCGCTCTATCCGCTCTACGCCGAGCAACTCGGCTTGTCTTCGTTGACGCTCACCATTATTTTCGCCGTCTACGGCGCGGGCGTCATCTTCAGCCTGTGCGCCGTCGGGCACGTGTCGGATTGGATCGGCAGGCGGCGAGTGCTCACCATCGCGATCTCCGTGGAGGTGCTGGCCGCCGTCGTCTTCCTCCTGCCGCCGCAGCTGCCCCTGCTGATCGCAGGCCGGTTGATCACCGGATTGGGCGTCGGCGCGATCACCGCGACCGCGACCGCGTACCTGCACGAACTACACGTGCTCGCCCGACCGCGCGACGGCGTGCGACGCTTCGAAATCGCCTCGCCCGCAGCCAATATCGGCGGACTCGGGGTTGGCGCGCTGGTCGCGGGCGTGCTCACCCAGTGGGCGCCGTGGCCGCTGCGGACCTCGTTCGTGGTTTTCGCGGTGTTCCTGGTCCTGGTGATCGCGGCCTTGGTCTGGTTCGTCCCGGAAACTGTGTCCGTGCCGCGGTCGCTACGCCCGGCGTACCGCCCGCAGCGCGTGTCTGTCATCGGATCCAGGCTCGGCTGGGTCGTCGCGGCGGGCAGCATCTTCGCCGCGTTCGCGGCATTCGGCCTGTTCGCTTCGCTGGCCCCCGTTTTCCTGGCCGGGACGCTGGGGCAGTCCTCGCGATTTTTGGCGGGTGCCGTGGTGTTCCTGGTGTTCGGCAGCGCGCCCGTCGCTCAGCACGCGGCCATGGCGTTACCGGTGCTGCCCCGTCTCGTGGCGGGACTGATCGGCACCATCATCGGATCGGGCGTCTTGGTGGCCGCCGTGCTCCAAGGCAATCTTGTGCTGTTCTTGGCGGCCGGCGTGTTGAGCGGAGCCGGAGCCGGCGTCCTTATCCAATCCGCCGTCGCACGTACCGTGCGTGCCGCCGCTCCGGCGAAACGCGGCGAGGCGGCCGCCGGACTCTTCCTCATCGGCAACGCCGGTTTGATCATTCCGGTGATCGGCATGGGCGTCGCAACACAATTCGTCGACACCCGCATCGCGATGGCCGGCTTCGCGGGCGCCCTCATCGCCCTGCTTGTCTGTGTCGCCGTGGGCACCCGCGGCATGCGCGATGCCGCGGCGCGGTGACCGGCACCGGACTTCCACCGTAAAGCAATAAAAGGGAGACCATGGCAATCGAGGTGACCACGGGGCATTCCGGCGCAACCTACCGCGTAGCCGACATCGATCTCACCCGGATGGGTTACGGCGCAATGCAGCTCGCCGGTCCCGGCACGTTCGGACCACCCAGGGATCGCGACGGCGCGATCGCTGTGCTGCGCGCAGCAGTCGAACTCGGGATCACCCACATCGACACCGCCGACTTCTACGGTCCGCACCTCACCAACGAGATCATCCGCGAGGCGCTGTGGCCTTATCCGGAGCAGGTCCACATCGTCACGAAGGTCGGCGTGCGCCGGGACGAGCACGGTGGCTGGCCGCACACCCACACCCCGGCAGAACTGCGCGAGGAGGTGCACGACAACCTGCGTCGTCTCGGCCTCGAGACGCTCGACATCGTCAACCTGCGCTTCGACGAAGAAGCCGACTTCGGTCCCGGCGCCATCGCCGAGCAGTACGGCGCCTTGGCGGAATTGCGGCAGCAGGGCCTGATCCGGCACCTCGGGCTTTCGGCGGTCGATGCGGAGCAGATCGCCGAAGCGCGCTGTCGCGCCCGTCGTGTGCGTCCAGAATCCCTACAACCTCGCCCTGTGAGCCGACGATGATCTCGTCGACGATCTCGCTCGCCTCGGCATTGCTTACGTGCCCTACTACCCGCTCAGCGGCCTCTCGCCCACGCAGTCGCGGACGTTGGCTTCGGTAGCCGCGCGGGTGAACGCCGGTCCGATGGCCGTCGCGTTGGCGTGGCTGCTGCAGCGGTCACCCAACATCTTGCTCATCCCCGGTACCTCCTCGGTCCAGCACCTGCGCGACAACGTCGCCGCAGCGGATCTGGTTCTCCCCGAGGGCGCACTCGCTGACCTCGATGCGATCGGAGGTGGGCCGGGACGTCCTTGATCCGAAAGTCCTCCCCAGCATCACCAGCTCGACCCATCGGACCCGGCGGTATCGAACGTATGTTCGATACACTAGAGCTGAGTAGGTGCCGGACGAGAGCGAGGGGTTATGCGTGAGTCGTCCTCGGGTCTGTTGAAGTTGCTGGTCAACGAGGTTGCGGTGCGGCACGGGTATGGGTGTGCGGAATCCGACGGGGAGTTCGTGCTCTCGGGCCGTGGGGCCGGTCGGATCGTGCTGCCCTGTACTCGGTTGGAGCGGCGGGTTGCGCGCGCGCCACGACAGCTGTGGGCGACGCTTGTCGGCGATCGGTTGGATATGCAGATCGCCGACCTGGCCGCCGGGCATCTCGATGTGTCTCGGCTGGAGTCCGTGCGCACGCTGCTGCGGACCAGGCTCTGCTCGGCGCGCACGAAAGGGCTGATCAACGATGTGCGGCGATTGGTCGCCCCCGGGCTGCTGCAGCGGGTGCTGATCGACTTCGGCGACATCGTGACGCCGGTGACCTACGCCAACGCGAAGCGTTGGGGCGCAACGGAATCCGATCTGTTCGAGATCGCCGAGCGCAACACCCGCGCGGACGGCGGGCTCGATCTGCTGGCCACCGAGATCGATGGCATGGACGACGCCGACATCCACATGCTCTACGGTGCGTCCGATTTCGTCACCGCCCACGTGCGCTGGCTCGACGACTATCCGGTGGTCGGGCCCTGGGGCGCGCTGCTCGTCATCCCGGGCCACACCCACCTGCTTGTCCACCCGATCACCGGGCCGACCGTTCTCGCGGGCACCAGCCTGCTCGCCCAGCTGCTGGTGGCGGGGGAGGCCGAGTCCAGGCCGGTCAGCCGCTCGATCTACTGGTGGCGCAACCGCATCACCGTCGATATCGCCGCAACCATCCGCGGCAGCGGCGACCGGATGGCAGTCGTCCCCGCCGGTCCGCTCGAGTCACTGCTCGAGATCATGCGCGGGGATTGAAACGACCGGTTCCCGCACGCATGGGGGTGCGGGAACCGGATTCGTTGCTGGACAGTCGAACTGGGGCTACGTGACGATCGGCAGATAGACCGAGTTGCCGCTGTCGGCGAACTCGGCCGACTTCTCCGCCATCCCGGCCTCGATCGCCGCCACGTCGGTGAGCTGGTTGCGCTCGGCGTACTCACGGACGTCCGCGGAGATGCGCATCGAGCAGAACTTCGGCCCGCACATGGAGCAGAAGTGCGCGGTCTTGGCGGGCTCGGCGGGCATGGTTTCGTCGTGGTATTCCCTGGCCGTGTCCGGATCCAGCGACAGCGCGAACTGATCGCGCCAGCGGAATTCGAAACGCGCCTTGGACAATTCGTTGTCCCGGTCCTGCGCGTGCGGGTGTCCCTTGGCCAGGTCGGCGGCGTGCGCGGCGATCTTGTAGGTGATCACGCCGACCTTGACGTCGTCCCGATTGGGCAGCCCGAGATGTTCCTTCGGGGTGACGTAGCACAGCATCGCCGTGCCCGCCTGCGCGATGATCGCGGCGCCGATGGCCGAGGTGATGTGGTCATACGCCGGCGCGATATCGGTGGCGAGCGGGCCGAGGGTGTAGAACGGTGCCTCCTCGCACAGCTCCTCCTCGAGCCGCACGTTCTCCACGATCTTGTGCATCGGCACGTGCCCGGGGCCCTCGATCATCACCTGCACGCCATGGGATTTCGCGATCTTCGTCAGCTCGCCGAGGGTGCGCAACTCGGCGAACTGTGCCTCGTCGTTGGCGTCGGCGATGGAGCCGGGCCGCAGGCCGTCACCCAGCGAGAAGGTCACGTCGTACTTCGCCAGGATCTCGCACAGCTCCGCGAAGTGGGTGTACAGGAACGATTCCTGATGATGCGCCAAACACCAAGCGGCCATGATGGATCCGCCGCGCGAGACGATGCCGGTGACCCGCTTGGCGGTCAGCGGCACATAGCGCAGCAGCACGCCCGCGTGCACGGTCATGTAGTCCACGCCCTGCTCGCACTGCTCGATCACGGTGTCGCGGTAGATCTCCCAGGTGAGCAGGGTCGGATCGCCGTTTACCTTCTCCAGCGCCTGGTAGATCGGCACGGTGCCGACCGGGACGGGCGAGTTGCGCAGGATCCACTCGCGGGTCTCGTGGATGTTCTTGCCGGTGGACAGGTCCATGATGGTGTCGGCGCCCCAGCGGGTAGCCCACACCATCTTCTCGACCTCCTCGGCGATCGAGGACGAGACGGCCGAGTTGCCGATGTTCGCGTTGATCTTCACCAGGAACTTCTTGCCGATAATGGTCGGCTCTAGCTCCGGATGCTTGTGGTTGGCGGGAATCACCGCGCGACCGAGGGCGACCTCGTCGCGCACCAGCTCGGGTGTCACCCCCTCGCGGGCGGCGATGAAGCGCATCTCGGGTGTGATGATGCCCTGCCTGGCCCAGGCCAATTGGGTCGGCGGGCCACCGGCGGACGCCGCATCGAACACTGCCTCGGGCTTGGTCCAGGTATCGCGTAATTTCGGTAGGCCCGACTCCAGGTCGATCTGGGCTGTGTCGTCGGTGTACGGGCCGGAGGTGTCGTAGACGTCGAAATGCTCGCCGTTCGTCAGATTGACCCGACGGACCGGAATGCGCAGCCCGTCTACCTCGGTGTAGTGCTTGACACTGCCTTCGATGGGTCCGGTGGTGACGGTATCGATGATCTCGGAGCCGTCGCTGGACGTAGCAGTAGCCATGTTGTTCCTCCCTACGCCGGCATTACCCGGTCAGGTTCATACGGTCGACGGCCCTAGCCGTCCTCTCAGCCCGCTGGTGCGAGCCCCCGTTGGCGGTGTGAAATTTTCCAGGCCCGACAGTACCTGGATGTCCTGAGGATCGCCCCATGATCGGACGAGCTCGCCCATGACACGAAAAAGCCTGGCCCTCGACCGGGGTTCCGGTCGAGGGCCAGGCACTGGTGCGGAACTCAGCGTTCGCGTGGGCCGATCGGGAATCCCAGCGCGCCGAAGGTGGCGTTCAGGTTGATCTCGATCTGGGTGAGCAGGGCGTTGAAGTCGGCCAGCATGGACACCACGTTGTCGGTGCGGCAGCCGAACTGGTCGGGTGCGTTCGGCGCGAGCCGCGACTTCAGCCAGTTGAGCGTGTCGGCCATGCCGAGCGACGGCAGGCTCAGATGCTCGCTGAGATGGTCGCGCTTGTAGATGACGGACGCGCCGCCCGCACACCACTGCTGATCCAGCCGATCATTGGTCCACACCGGCACCGCCTCGTCGAAGACGCCTTGGTACAGGAAGATCGGCGCGGTGGGGATGTTGCGGCCGAGCACCGTCTGCGCGAAGGTTTCCTTGATCTCGGGCACCTGCAGGAAGTCCGGAATCGGAATGGTCAGCAGGCGCCCGTAGTCGACGAACATCTGGGTGACCGCGTTGCGCGGCAGGCAGGTTCGCTCGGTCCGATCCATCAGCGCCTGCCCCTCGGGCGTCAGGTACCGATCGGCCGCCTCCTTGAACTTGGGGTACGCCTTGCGCAGCGAGGAGATGCCGATGCCGATCAGCGACGAGAACATCGACCCGTTGACGTGCAGCAGCGACACCACATCCGAGGTCGGCGCGCCGAGGGCGACGCCCTTGACGTTCAGTTCTGGTGCGTAGGTCGGCTGCATTTCGGCCGCCCAGCCCGAACCCATGCCGCCGCCGGAGTAACCCCACATGGCGACCGGGGTGTTGGTGCCGTCCAGGCCAAGCGGCTGGAATCCCTCGGCGGCGCGGATGCCGTCGAGGGTCATGTAGCCGGGTTCCTTCGGCACCGTGAGGTGACCGTCGAGCCCCTCGTAGTCCGGCACCGAGATCGCCCAGCCCTGGCTGATCAGCCCGGCGATCGCGATCAGTTCGCTTTGCGAGTGGATGCCCTCGAGACCCGCCAGGCCCGAACCTTGTTGCAGCACATACGAAGGCGAGCAATCGTTGCTGGCGCTGTCGTAGTAGAACTGCAGCGAAACCAGTGGACGGGAGCGGTTCGGATCCGCGCCCGCGGGCAGGATGACCGTGGTGACGGCGACGGTGGGCTGTTCGTTGAGATCGGTGCTGCGGTAGAGCAACTGCCAGGAACGCACGTTCAGCGGCAGCGCGGTCAGCACCGCCAGGTGCACCTCCCGCGATCGGAGAATCGCGCCGGGCGCCTGGGTCTCGAATCCTTCGGGGGGTTGGTAGAACGAGTCATCGTGCGGGAGTGGCATTGCGGCGGCCGGCGCGGCGTCGACCGCGCCGGTCAGCAGCACGGTGGCCATGGCGAACGCCATCGTCACCAACACGGCCACCGCACGTATTCCGGTCCGCGGGCGGCCGGTCGGATCACCAGTGATCACTGACACGTATGCGTCCTTCCTCATCAAGGTGACAGCGATTACAACACGAGAACGTGTTATCAACAAGAGCTCTTTCTATAAGTCATCGAGCTATGGTCGAGGGATGACCCGCAGCAAATCCGCCGCGCGGCCTGCCGAGGGTCCGGCTCGCCGCCGGATCCGTGGACTCGACGCCGAACAGCGCAGCGCACAGCGGCGCAATCAACTCCTCGACGCGGCCACCGAACTGTTTGCCGAGCACAGCTATTCGGGAACATCGATCGAGCAGATCTGCCAGCGCGCGTATGTCGGAACCAAAGGGTTCTACGACCATTTCGACAGCAAGGAAGCGTGCTATATCGCGCTGCTCCAACAGCTCACCGCGCAGATCCAGCAACGGGTGATCACGGGTGCCGCCGCGGCCGCCGAGCTGGCCTGGCCGCAGCGCGCCGCGCCGGTGCTCGCGGCGTTCGTGCACGCCATCGCCGACGATCCGCGCTTGGCGAAGGTGACTTTCGGTGAGGCGGGCGGTATTTCGCCGACGGTCGAGCGGATCCGCCGCAGCAACCGGCGCTGGTCGGCGGCCTTCCTGGATCGGGAGTGGTCCGGCGAACCCGCCGGCGATGCCGGGGTGCAGCGGGCGCGGCTCGCCTTGGCGCTGGCCACCATCGGCGGCATGTTCGAGCTCGTCGCGGACTGGCTGCACCATCACGACGACGGCGGAACTCCGGACGGCAAGGACATGCTCATCGAGGATCTGAAGGGTTTCCTCGCCGTGGTCTACGCAGGCCGGGGAGCCACTGCGGGGCAATAGATTTCAGAAACGAAACGAGTCGGGCCGATGGTTGTCGACCCGACTCGAGTCGGTGTGTAGCCCTTGATCAGTGTGGCGCTGTCAACGTGGGCGCGCGGGCTGGATGCGGCCCCTGACCTCACCGAGGCCGATGCGCCGCACGTCGGGGCCCGGTGCGGACGCGGTGATGACCACCTCGTCGCCGTCCTCCAGGAAAGTGCGCTGCTGACCGTTCACCAACATGGGTTCGCTTCCGCCCCAGGAGAGCTCGATGAACGAGCCACGCTGATCCGGCTCCGGGCCGGAGATGGTGCCGGAGGCGTACAGGTCGCCGGTGCGGGTGACGGCACCGTTCGCGGTGAGGTGTGCCAGCATCTGCGCGGGCGACCAGTACATGCGGGAGAAGGGCGGATGCGACACCGCGTCCCCGTTCCAGGAGACCGTCAGGTCGATGTCGAGACCCCACGGCTCCTTTTCTTGCAGGTAGGGCAGGGGTTCGGGGGACTGTTCCGGCGTCGGCACCCTGGCGGGTTCCAGCGCGGCCAGCGGCGTGACCCAGGACGCGATCGACGTCGCGAAGGACTTGCCGAGGAAGGGGCCGAGTGGCTGGTACTCCCAGGCCTGGATGTCGCGGGCGGACCAGTCGTTCACCAGCACCACGCCGAAGACGCGTTCGGCGAACTCGCCGGTCTCGACGGGATCGCCGAGTTCGGAGCCGACGCCGACCAGGAAGCCGAGCTCGGCCTCGATGTCCAGCCGCCGGGACGGCCCGAAATCCGGTGTGCCCGAATCGGTGCGGCGCTGACCGTTGGGCCGGATCACCTCGGTGCCGGACACCACCACGGTGCCCGCTCGACCGTGGTAGCCGACCGGCAGGTGCCGCCAATTCGGCAGCAGCGGTTCGCTGTCCGGCCGGAACAGGCGGCCGAGGTTCGTCGCGTGGTCGATGCTGGCGTAGAAGTCGACGTAGTCACCGATCGGCACCGGCAGGCCGAGACGCACCTCGTTCAGCGCATGTATTGCGGCACTGTCGATTTCATTGTCGACCAGCTCGCGGACGCGTTCGCGCACCTCGCGCCAGCGTCGCGGGCCCTGCGCCATGAGGGCGCCCAGGCTCGGCTCGGCGAATTCCGGATCGCCGAGTGCGGTAGCGAGATCGATCACCGAATCGCCCAAACGCGTTCCGACACGGTAGTTCTGGCCGTCGGGAGCGAACACGCCGTAGGGCAGGTTGTCCGCGCCGAACAGTGAATCGTTGGGTACTTCGACACGAGTTCTCACGCGGGCCCCCGCCCCGACCAGGTCCACGCGTAGGCCGGATCTTCGCAGGCGAGGGCGCCCTCGCCGAGCTCGAGCGGCCGGAAGGTGTCGACCATGACGGCGAGTTCGTCGAAGTAGTCGAGCCCGATGCTGCGCTCGTAGGCGCCGGGCTGCGGGCCGTGCGCGTAGCCGCCGGGGTGCACCGACACCGAGCCCTGCGCGATCCCGGATCCCTTGCGCGCCTCGTAGTTTCCGCCGCAGTAGAACATGATCTCGTCGGAGTCCACATTGGAGTGGTAGTACGGCACCGGGATGGACAGCGGGTGGTAGTCGACCTTGCGCGGCACGAAATTGCACACCACGAAGTTGATCCCCTCGAAAGCTTGATGAGCGGGCGGCGGCTGGTGGATCCGGCCGGTGATCGGCTCGAAGTCGCTGATATTGAAGGTGATCGGGTACAGGCAGCCGTCCCAGCCGACCACGTCGAACGGGTGGGTGGCGTACAGCAGCTTGGTGCCGACGACCTGGCCGCCGGGCCGGTGCTTGACCAGCACCTCCACGTCGGTACCGGTCGCGGTCAAGGTCTCGGCCGGGCCGTGCAGGTCGCGCTCGCAGTAGGGTGCGTGCTCGAGCAGCTGACCGAACTTCGACAGGTACCGCTTCGGCGGGGTGATGTGGCTGCTCGCCTCGATCACGTATGCGCGCAACGGTTCCGGTCCGGTCGGCAGCCAGCGGTGGGTGGTCGCGCGCGGGATGAGCACCTGATCGCCCTGGCGTGCGGGCACCGCGCCGAAGACCGTTTCGAGCACGGCGGCACCGGATTCCACGTAGACCAGCTCGTCGCCGATCGCGTTGCGGTACAGCGGCGACGCGCCCTTGGCGACGACATAGGAGATGCGCACATCGGCATTGCCGAGCAGCAGGCGCCGGCCGGTCACCGCGTCGGTCCTGGCGGGGGTATCGCCGGGGAACAACTCGTGCAACCGCAGATGCCGGTGCCGCAGTGGATGATTCGGGGTGGTGGACTGATCGGGCAGCTCCCACACCGTCGAGTCGACGATCGCGGGCGGCAGCCCACGGTGGTACAGCAGTGACGAGTCTCCGGAGAAGCCCTCCTCACCCATCAGCTCCTCGTAATAGAGCTGGCCCTGCTCGTCCCGATGTTGGGTATGCCGTTTCGGCGGCACCGCTCCTACCTGTCGGTAGAACGCCATGACCGCACCTCCTTGCCTGGCTTGTGGCCTGGTTCAACTGGTCACCATCGTAGTGATGGCTGGCCGGGCGCAGTGGCGGAATCCACCCCCGACAGGGCGAATTCTGCCGGAACATCAGCCCCTCAGGAGGCATTTCGCCTAGCTGTTCAGTTCCTACCCGACCATTTGTCAAACACAGCGCCCAGCCATAGGCCGACCGACTGATCTCGAGAGCACATGGGTAACTCACCGGGCACGGGCTAACCCGCCCTGCTCCATCCCGCCGGTCGCCAACGCAACTGTGGCCGCACCTGAGTCTGGCCTGAATTCCCGGAGAGGCGGGGGAGCTCAAGCGTGGCGGAGGGCGCGGTAGACCGCCGCGCCGACGAAGGCGCCGAGAGCCTGTGGTGTCCAGTCGCCTTCGTCCGCGAGCAGGGTGCGCACCGCGCCCTCGCCTGCCGACACCCACAGCTCTACCAGCACCGGCAGCTTGCGCTCGGCGTCCTCGGTGCCCCAGGCGCGCAGCGTCGGCCGCAGCAGGGTGCCGCAGCGTTCGATGGCGAGCGAGCGGCCGCGCCCGAACGAATCCGCAACGGCCGGATCGGGATTGCCGTAGAGCAGGCGCCATGCGTCGGGCCGTCCGGCCGCCTTTTCCAGCAGCGCGCGGAAGCCCTCGATGAACACGGTCTCGCCCGCGTCGACGTCGCGGCGCCGCATCACCCCGAGCAGGTCGTCGACCAGGTAGCTCTCCTCACGCTGGATGAGGGCCTCGATCAGTTCCACGCGATCGGCGAAGCAGGCGTAGACGACCGGACGGGTCACGTTCATCCGTTCGGCGATGGCGGCCATGGTGACCGCCGCGATGCCGTGCTCGACGGCGATGGCCAGCGCGGTGTCGAGCACCTGCGGGCGGCGGCGTTCCGGGCCGAGGTGCGGCGCCCGTTGCCGCGGCCGCACGGCCGAATCGCTACCCATGGGCACCAACATAGCAGCGTGGGTTGCCAAGTTCTCGCTGGTCCGACGCCTGTAGATCAACTTCCTACATTGACGAAGGTTAATGCTACAGTGCTGTATGAAGTCGGCTGGATGCGGCCGGCTGCCCTTGTCGAGCGACCTGCCAGCAGGCGCGAGCGCGAAGCCACGGCCGAGGAGCCAGCGATGACCGAAACCCTGTTCAACCCGAAGACCTGCGAGTTTGCCGAGTTCGACGCGGAGACCCGGCGGCTGCTGCGCGCGACCGTCGATTGGTTCGAGGCACGTGGCAAGGCGGTGCTCAAGCAGGAGGATCGGGATCGGGTCTGGTACGCCGAGTTCCTCGATTTCGTGAAGCGCGAGGGCGTTTTCGCGACCTTCCTCACGCCGGCCGCCGAGGCCAACGGTGAGCCGAACAAGCGCTGGGACACCGCGCGGATCGCGATGATGAGCAAGATCCTCGGCTTCTACTCCATGCAGTACTGGTACGTCTGGCAGGTCACCATCCTCGGCCTCGGCCCGATCTGGCAGAGCGACAACGCGGCGGCCAAACAGCGGGCGGCCGCACTGCTGGATTCCGGCGAGATCTTCGCGTTCGGCCTGTCGGAGAAGGAGCACGGCGCCGACGTCTACTCGACCGACATGATGGTCGAGCCGCAGCCGGGCGGCGGATACCGGGCCACCGGCGGCAAGCACTACATCGGCAACGGCAACCAGGCCGCGCTGGTCTCGGTGTTCGGCAGGCGCTCCGACAAGCCGATCATCGACAGCTCCAAGGCGCTGGAAAGCAAACCGACACAAGAGGATTACGAGGGTTACCTGTTCTTCGTCGCGGACAGCAAGCACGAGAACTACCACCTGCGCGGCAATGTCGTGGACAGCCAGATGTACGTGGCCGCCTTCGACCTCGACGGGTATCCCGTTGCCGAGGAAGACATCCTGCACCGCGGCGAGGCCGCCTTCCACGCTGCGATGAACACGGTCAACGTCGGCAAGTTCAACCTCGGCTTCGGTGCCGTCGGTGCCTGCGAACACGCCTACTACGAGGCAATTACCCACGCGGAGAATCGAATCCTGTTCGGGCACAGGGTGACCGAGTTCCCGCAGGTGCAGGCGCTGATGACCGACTCGTACGCGCGGTTGATCGCGATGAAACTCTACAGTGAGCGGGCCATCGACTATATGCGCTCCGCTTCCCCGGAAGACCGGCGCTACCTGCTGTTCAACGCGATCGAGAAGATGACCGTCACCCGGCAGGGGCAGCGGATCATCGAGGATCTCGCCGACGTGATCGCCGCGCGCGGTTTCGAGAAGGACATGTACTTCCCGATGGCGATGCTCGGCCTGTTCGGGCTGCCCAGGCTCGAAGGCACCGTGCACGTGAACATGGCACTCTCGCTGAAGTTCATGGCCAACTACATGTTCCACCCCGCCGACGCCGGCCTGGCCGCGCTGCAGTTCCTGCCCGGTGCGGGTGCCGCGCCGAAGGGCGCGGTGCGCGCGGTGTCCGGCGCGCTGAGCTGGTCGAGCCGCAGGCTGGCGCCGCGCGCCGGTGCCGCGGTGCCGAAGCTGCGCGCCGAATTCGCCGGTGCCGCATACGCTCCGGTGCCGACGCGCCGCGACACCGCCGACGACGAATTCCTTTTCCGGCAGGGGCCGAGCAGCGGCCTCGGCCGCATCCGCTTCAGCGACTGGCGCCGGGTCTTCGAAAAGTTCACGCACATACCGAATGTCGCGGTGTTCCTGGAACAGGCCCTTGCCTTCCAGACTTTGCTCGCCGCCGCGGCCCCGACCGCCGCGCAGCAGCGCGACGTCGACTTCCTGTTCGCGCTGGGCGAGCTGTTCACCGCGCTGCCCTACGCGCAACTGGTCCTCGAACAAGCCGAGATCGAGGGCACCAGCCCCGCCGTCCTCGATCAGATCTTCGACAACTTCGTCCGCGAGTTCGCCAAGAACGCCCTCACCCTGCACACCAAACCCGCCGCAACCAAGGCGCAGCAGACCCGTGCCCTCGACCTGATCCGTCGCCCGGTCGCCGACCGCGCGCGCTTCGAACAGGTCTTCGCCCAGGCCAGGGCGTTGGCGGGCAGCTATGAGATGAACCCGTAAAAGTATCTCGTACCTGCGGTGACAGTAACGCTACACTGGTGAATGAATGTATCGGTTAATACCGAGCCATCTGTCGTGCAAAGGAGCAAGACGATGACAACGCACTCCGAGCGTCCGCAATTCGACGCACCGGCCCGGACCATCCGTGCGGTCGACTACGGCTTCTTCGGGCCGGACTCGCCGACCTGGAAGGTGTGGACCCACGCCACCGCCGTGATCGGTTTCCAGCGCTCCGTCGTGCTCGAGCATTTCGACCCCGCGCTCACCGCCGCGGTCGCCGACGCCAAGGGCATCTACACCGATCCGCGCGGCAGGCTCGACCACACCTTCGCCTACTTCCTCATCGCGGCCGTCGCCGACAGCCGCATGGCGATCGAGGCCTCCGAGCACCTGATGAAGGTGCACGCGCAGGCCACCGGCATCGAGCCGGTGACCGGGAAGCGTTACAGCGCAAACAATCCCGACTCGCAACTATGGATCCATGTCACCGGCTGGCACTCGGTCCTCAAGTGCTACGAGGTATACGGCCCCGGCCCGCTCTCCGCCGAAGAGGAGCAGCGGTACTGGGCCGAATGCGTGATCGCCGCCGAACTGCAAACCTGCAAGCTCGCCGACGTCCCGAGTTCCCGCGCCGAAGTCCGCGACTACTTCGCCGAGATGCGCCCCCAACTCTGCACCTCCGAACGAGCCCACCAGGGCATGCACTACCTCCTGCACACCCCACTGAACCGCGGCTTCAAACTCTGGTCCGGCAGCCGCCTGGTAGCCCCCGCCGCCATCGCCACCCTCCCCAAATGGATGCGCACCACGGGCGGCTTCAACCACCCCGGCATCGTCGACCGCGGCTACCGCATCCCCATGCGCCTCGCCATCAAAGCCCTCGGCAACGAGACCGCAAAACAGGCAGTCCTCGGAAACTTCCTAGGCCCCATGACCGCCCGCCTCTACGCCGAACACCTGAACGCAGGTACCCCGCAACACCCGATCACCGTGACACCACAGGAGGCTCGCCAACGCTACGGCCGCGTCGGTCGTGCGAACGCCTCAGCCAGCTGAGTGCTCGCCGACGAAGCCTGCCCAGTTGTCCGACTACGTCAGTACCGTTGCGGCATGGCAACTCGTGCGCCACAGATGAGCATTGGCGAGTTCGAGGAACTCGCGCGGGCGGCAAATCGCATCGCCGAGGGGTTGCGACTGGAGTCCCTAGCGGGGAAATTATCTGCCAAGCAGCCGCCGGATGGAAACCACGGCTGCATCATCGAGTGGTTGATCCGCCGCTGCCTGTCGCAGCGGCCGGAGCTGTGGTTATCGACCACGCAGGGGCTCCTCGTCGGTGCCGATCGAACCGGACGGGTGCGCCCGGACGGCACGCTCGCCGACACTGAAGCTTTTGTAGGCCAAGGCGAATGGGCGAGCGCGCAGTCGGTGCTCATGGTCGTCGAGGTCGCTTCGCACGGCGAGGACACCATCCAGCGGCACCGAATCGACCTGCCGCGGGCCTACGCCGCATCGGGTATTCCTATCTACTTGCTGGTCGACCGGGATGCCCACAAAACCGCCGTCTACAGCAGTCCTAGCGCAGGTCGGTACCAGAACACGATGATGACGGCTTTTGGTGTCGAGGTGCCGCTCCCCGAGCCGGTCGGTTTCACCCTCAATACCGCGCCGCTCGCACAGTGGGCGTTGCCACCGATCTCTGCCGCCGGTCGGTGAACACGCGACTACCGAGGCACGGCTGATACTCGCTTATCGTTCGGAACGTTTGGCAGCCAGGGCGGCATCGACCATCTCCATGGTGAGGAGGCCGGCCAGTAACAAATCCGTAGGCACGGCGTTGCCGAAGTTCATATTTGGTGCGCACCACCACGCTCCAGCCACCCAAGGATCTTGCTTGGCTTCGAGCGCTTTGTTGACGTGTGCCACAAGAGGGTTCAGACGCTGGCCTGCTGTGTCGAGCTGAAACACCGGAAACCAGTGGGTGTTTCCGACTGGGAAGCCAAGCAACTCACTGTGCGCGCGGTGATACCGCACCGCACTTGCGCGGCGTCTGGGGTTCGACCTCGCATCAATGATTACACCGACTTCTGCTGTGCCAACGCATTCGAACCGTCGCAGAATTTCGCGATGCTCAGCGGGGAGCGGATCTGCGGGTGGCTGATAATCCACGGACCATATCGGTTCTCGGTCCCATAGCGGCGGGCACCCGATCCGATCGGGTGACTCACCGACACCGACGAGGCCTGAGTCGATCATCGCGGCGGTGTCGGTGCGCCACGTCGACTCGGGATCGAGTTGGCTGGTGAGATAGGCGAGGACAGCCAGCGACGCATAGATCCGCGAGCGCTGATGTACTCCACTCGCGTGGGCGAGATCAGGGGTTCCCTCGAGTCTGCCGAGTTGGTCGACGACGTTGTGATTCCACAGGCGACTATGGTGGGCGCAGGTATTGCGCAAGTAGACGAGATTGGTGATCCACTTGGTCAGTGCCGCGCCGTCACCATCGCAATGCTCATCGAAAATCCCGAAGTCGGCCGCGATCATGTTTTTCTGTGGTTGTTTCAAGCCGGCCAGCAACGTTGCCGCGCTGCCGAAGGTCAGAAGCTCTGTGACAACCCAGACGGGTAGCGGCATACCGTATTTGGATTTGAAGTGCTTGACGAACTCGTGTTTCGATCTGTCCTCGTCCCGGCGGACATTGGCCAGCCATTTAGCGTGCTGGCTGTCAAGCCAAGATGATTGGCTTGCAATGGGATTCCGACTGTCATGACGGGTGAACGTCTCGTCCAGTGCCGCACGGTCGAGATGGGCGAATGCGTGGCCTGCGCCGAGTGTGTAGCCGAGTCGTACTCGCAGGGCTATCTCGACGCGGTCGATTGCATCCAGGACGTGCAATCGGAGGCGTCGGTCGAATTCATAGAGATCCAGGACCCGATCGAACGTGGTTCCCGGCTTGAACTGGTCGCCTATCTCGATATGCGGTGCCGCACCGGGGGCGCACACGAACTTCGTCCGGACACGGTAGATGTACCAGTAGCCACTCAGTCGGTAGTAGCCGATATTGCGCAGCGCCCGCATTGCGGCTGCCTTATCGGCGATGTGCATGCCGCGCTCACGCAGCAGTTCCAACTGCTGTGAGTGCGTCTTGAACGGCTTGTCGTAGGAGGTCATCGGTGTCCTCGGTGAGATCGAGGACACGCGCGTTGCGGGTTACTCATCGAAGCACCTTTGATAAGATTGTTGGACATGGCCGATCGTCCGCTCCCGCACCAGGGAGGGGCGGTCGGTTCTCTTTATCTTTAACTATTATTTCGGCAAAGTCTACAAGATTAGAGCGAGTCTCGTAGCTGGCTCAGCGTCTTACCGGACCGGGTATGGATCCAGTTCTGCCAACCGTTAATATCCGATCCAACCAGCGCTTTGAGCGCTGGGGACGGCGCGCCGTAGACTCCCTTATCTGTCCGGAGCAGTCCGCCGTCGAGGACTTCGGCCACAAAGACTTGGCCGCTGCGGACACGTTCATGGCGAAGGTCGTCACCACTTTCGATCAAACCCCGTTCCAGTAGCGCTGCCAGTTGTCCGGCGCGCGGCTGCTCCGAGTTCGTCACATTCTTAGTGGGACCTGTGCTGCGGCTACTGTCCAGAAGCAAGCGTCGGAGCACGTCGTTGGCGCTTTCGAAGCCGCGTCTTGCTGCTACGAGGGCTTCGAATACTTCGTTGTCGACAACAAGCTCATGCTCCATGACCACCTTCTTGACTTCACTTTATGCTTTGCAACGGCCCACGCATCTGCACAGTAGCAAAGTATTAAAGACAAAGTCAATGGGGAGGTCACACGGTGAAATCGGCGATTACGGGGGCGTGGTCGCTGGCGCCCTTGCCTTTTCGTTCTTCGCGGTCGACTACGGCGTCGGTGGCGGTGCGGGCCAGGGCGGGGGAGGCGAGGATGAAGTCGATGCGCATGCCCTCTTTGCGGGGGAAGCGGAGTTGGGTGTAGTCCCAGTAGGTGTAGACGCCGGGGCCGGGGGCGTAGGGGCGCATGACGTCGGCGAAGCCGGTGTCGAGGAAGGACTGGAAGGCGTCGCGTTCGGGTGGGGACGTGTGGGTTTTGTTTTCGAAGAGCTTGGGGGACCAGACGTCGTCGTCGGTGGGCGCGATGTTCCAGTCGCCGACCAAAGCGATCTTGGCTTCGGGGTCTTCGGCGAGCCAGCGGGCGCCGTTGTCACGAAGGGCGGCAAGCCATTCCAGCTTGTAGGTGTAGTGCGGGTCGTCCAAGGCGCGGCCGTTGGGCACGTACAGGCTCCAGACCCGGACGCCGCCGCAGGTGGCGCCGAGGGCGCGTGACTCGACGACCGGCGCGCTGATCAGCGACGCACCGGCCTCCTTGTCGAAGCCCGGCTGGTTCGGGAAGGCCAGCTCTACATCCGTCAGGCCGACCCGGGAGGCGATGGCGACGCCGTTCCACTGGTTGATGCCGAGATGGGCGACCTCGTAACCGAGTTCGTCGAAACGCTCGAACGGGAACTGGTCGTCGCGGCACTTCGTCTCTTGGATGGCTAGTACGTCGATGTCCTGGCGGTCCAGAAACTCCGCAACCCGGTCGAGCCGGGAGCGGATCGAATTGACGTTCCAGGTGGCGAGGCGCACAGCGGCCTTCCTTCGTAGGGATATAACTCCGTTTTACCGGAGGTCGGCGGACCGGTGGGGATGGTTCGTCGGGGACGCGTATCGATACATGTGGTGTTCGACGAAACCCAGCTCGCGATACAGCGCGAGGGCGCCACTGTTTCCGGCCTCGACCTGAAGGTACGCGTGCGTCGCACCGCGCGCGTGACCCCACCGGATCAGCTCGGCGCACACCAGCGAACCGAGCCCTTTCCTGCGATGCTCCGCGCCCACCGCCACGCAGGTGAGGCCGACCCAGCGGCGCCCGTCCGGCGCCGTGGTTACCGCGCCGCGACCGATCGCGATCGGCGTCGGTACGCCGAGCGAGGCGAACCCGAGTTCGCCGTCGCGCACGGCGGTCAGCACCTCGACGTCCGGTTCCCGCGCCGAAAGCCGCTGCGGCGTAGGCGCTTCGCCTTCGTACCGGTGCAACTCCAGCCAGGCGTCGTCCGGTGCGCTGGCGACACGCACCATCGAAGGCCCTTGCGGCAGCACGAAATTCTCGATGTCGATGGCCAGCATGATGGTCTCGCGCCAGCTGTCCCAGCCCGGTGGGATGGGGGCCAGTCGATCGGGCAACGCGAGCAGCAGCGGCAACCCGTGCTCGGTGTACCACTCGCCGACGCGCTGGATCGCCGCCGGTGTCACCACTGCGGGCCCGTCGGAATCACCGAGCGGCACAGCGGAATTCGCGCGGCCGGTGTAGCCGTGTCCGGCACGCACCAACCAGCCATCGATCCAGGTGTGCGCGATACCGGGCCAGGCGTCCGCGGCGGCGGCCTCCAGCGACCTGATCTCGCGAGTGCGAATCGGCCTGGGCCCCACCGCTTTCAACGCGACAACCTGATCCGGCGTCACCGAAACGACCTGCCCGTCGGCGCCGCGCACGGTTGGCGGATCCAGCGAGACCAGTTCTCCGATCACATCGGTGAGTGGTTGTGGATAACCGGCGGGCAGCCGATAGCGTAGGACCACGCGACGGCCGAGCGGGATATCCGGAAAGGCGGCGTCTCGATCAGTCGTCATGGCCGAACGGATCCGCGACAGTCCCGGGAATCCAGCTGAGTCCCGGTGTGCCCCAACCGTTGCGCTTGATCGCCTTCTTCGCCGCGCGGGCATTGCGCCCGATCAGCACGTCGACGTAGAGGAAGCCGTCCAGGTGCCCGACCTCGTGCTGCAGCATGCGGGCGAAGAAGTCCTTGCCCTCGATCTCCACCGGCACACCGTGCTCGTCGGTGCCGGTCACCTTGGCCCATTCGGCCCGGCCGGTCGGGTACTGCTCGCCGGGCACCGACAGGCAGCCCTCTTCGTCGTCGTCCGGGTCCGGCATGGTCTCCGGGATCGCCGAGGTCTCCAGCACCGGGTTGATCACCGCGCCGCGGCGGCGGGTCGCGGTGCCGTCCGGCGCGACGTCGGGACAGTCGTAGACGAACAGCCGCAGCGGCACGCCCACCTGATTGGCGGCGAGGCCGACACCGTGCGCGGCGTCGAGCGTGTCGTACATATCCGCGATGAGCTCGGCCAATTCCTCCGGTGAGTGGGTGACCCGTTCGGTCGGGTTGTGCAGAACCGGGTCGCCGACGATCACGATCGGGAGGATAGCCATGGCACTAATTATTGCCGCGCCGCCAGGCCGCCGACCGTGCGGGGGCGGCAACCTTCCCGCGACACGCCTACCGGCAGGTAGGGAACACGCCGCGCCGTAGCCCGGGCGATCCCACGGTCTCGTGGTTGAATGATCCGCGACGTACAAGCACCATTTTTCGTCTGGTGGTAACTCGGCGAGGGAGCAAGATGGACGGCGCAGCGGCACGGAATCTTTCCGCGATCCAGGGCGACCCTTCCGCGAGCGACGATGTCACGGCAGCGGAAACAACCGGCGACGGCGACGGCCTGAGCCGTCGCGAACACGACATCCTGGCCTTCGAGCGCCAGTGGTGGAAGTACGCGGGGGCCAAGGAAGAAGCCATCCGAGAGCTGTTCGGCATGTCGCCCACCCGGTACTACCAGGTGCTCAATGCGGTGGTCGACCGGCAGGAGTCGCTCGCCGCCGATCCCATGCTCGTCAAGCGGCTGCGCAGGCTGCGGGCGAGCAGGCAAAAAGCCAGGGCCGCGCGACGGCTCGGTTTCCAGGTATGACCGGGCTAGGCTCGACTAGGTGAGCTACCCGAATCCCACCTCCGGTGGGCCGCCATTGCGAGCGTTGGCGATGGTGCTGATCGCGCTGGCCATCGTGTTCGGCGGCCTGGGTGCGATGTCGCTGTCTACCTCCGATGCCGACAGCTCAGGATCCGGTCCGTCGGAATCGGCCACCTCGACCGCCGCGAAGCCGGTACCGCAGGTGCCCGCGGGCACCACCGCCCCGAAGGCCTCCGACGCCGTGCCGCCCTCGACGCCCGCCGCCACCTCGTCCGCGGCGACCACCACGCCGTCGACCACCGCCCTGGCGACCACCTCCGGCGCGGCCGCCGCGAAGGCGGTTCCGGTGACCGTGTTGAACAACAGCATGATCGTCGGGCTGGCCGGAAAGACCGCGAGCCAGCTCACCGCGGAAGGCTGGAACGTCGTAGAGACGGGGAACTACCCCGGCGCGAATATCCCGAAAACCACCGTGTACTACGGCAATTCGCCGGGTGACAAGGAAGCCGGGCAGGCCATCGCGCAGCAGCTCGGCATCACCGCGGAATCGAAGTCGAGCGGATTGGGTGAGTCCGCACCGGGTGTAACCGTGATCGTGACGGGTAACTGACAACTGGCGACCTGGCCACGCCAACTGGCGACGTGCCGCTGAACGGGCCTGTCACGGCGCGACACTGCGGACGTGGCATCATCTTGTCCGGTAACGAACGTGTCCACCCAGCTTTACCCCTAAACTTCGTAAACTCGGTACTCATAAAGGAGTTCCCCGATGGCCCCGTCCACAACTCGTCGCCCGTCCTGGCGGACTGTGACCCCGGTGCTCGCGGTCGCGGTCCTCGGCCTCGCGGGCTGCTCGAATAGCCAGGAGTCGAGTGACGTCAAGGGGACGACCCCGCCGGTGTGGAGCGGTTCCGCCGCCCCGCCCGCGAGCGAATCCGGCAAGGAAACCGGCACCGCCGAGGCGAACACCGGCGTGAAGGTCGACCTGAAGGACGCCGCAGGCGCCTCGGTCGCCACGGCGAACATCGTCAAGGACGGTAACCACCTGCAGTTCACCGTCGAGGCGCACGGCCTGCGCCCCGGCTTCCACGGCCTGCACGTGCACTCGATCGGCAAGTGCGAGGCCAACTCGGTCGCGCCGACCGGCGGTCCGGCCGGCGACTTCCTTTCGGCCGGTGGCCATCTGCAGGTCGGCAGCGCGAACACGCACCCGGCCAGCGGCGACCTCACCTCGCTCGAGGTCCGCTCGGACGGCACGGCCAAGCTGGTCACCACCACCGATGCGCTGACGCTCGACGACCTGAAGAACAAGGCGTTGATGATCCACGCCGACGCCGACAATTTCGGCAATATCCCGAACCGGTACCTCCGAGCCGACGGCGTTGCCGGCCCGGACGATACGACGCTAGCGACAGGCGACGCGGGCGGCCGCGTTGCCTGCGGTGTGATCCAGTAGCGCAGGAGCCGATATGGCCGGGGCAGGCAGAGAACACGTTCCCTTCCATGGATCGCCCCGGCCCACCATAGGCATCGAGTGGGAGATCGCACTCGTCGACAAGGTGAGCCGCGATCTCTCGAATACCGCTGCGGCGGTGTTCGATTCGCTGGGCGACCTGCACGCGCACGACGGCACCCCGCAGGTGACCAAGGAGCTGTTGCGCAATACGGTCGAGCTCGTCACCGGTGTGCACGAGACCGTCAGCGAGGCGGTCGACGATCTGCGCGGCACCATGGACGCGGTCCGGCGCGCCGCCGACCCGCTCGGCGTCGACCTGTTCTGCGCGGGCACCCATCCGTTCGCCCAGTGGTCGGCCCAGCAGCTCACCCGCTCGGAGCATTACGACGAGCTGATCGAGCGCACCCAGTGGTGGGGCCGCCAGATGATGATCTGGGGCGTGCACGTGCACGTCGGAGTTTCGCACCGGGACAAGGTCTTTCCGATCCTGAACGCGCTGCTGATGCAGTACCCGCATCTACTATCGCTGTCCGCGTCCTCGCCGATGTGGGCGGGCGCGGACACCGGTTACGCCAGCAACCGGACGTTGATGTTCCAGCAGCTACCCACCGCCGGGCTGCCGTTCCAGTTCGAAAACTGGCAGGGCTTCGAGCATTTCGTGCACGACCAGTTCAAGACGGGGGTGTTCGAACAGCTCGGCGGCATGCACTGGGACATCAGGCCCGCGCCGAAGTGGGGGACGATCGAGGTGCGGGTGTGCGACGGGGTGTCGACCCGCGCCGAGCTGGCCGCCATGGCCGCGCTGATCCACTGCCTGATCGTCGACCTGGACCGCAGGCTGGAGGAGGGCGAGACGTTGCCCTCGCTGCCGCCGTGGCACGTTCAGGAGAACAAGTGGCGGGCCGCCCGCTACGGGCTCGACTCGATCATCATCGTCGACGACAAGAGCAACGAGCGGCTGATCACCGACGACGTGACCGACCTGCTGAACCGATTGGAGCCGACCGCGAAACGGCTCGGCTGCGCGGACGAATTGGCGTTCGTCGCGGAGATTCCGGAGCGAGGTGCGTCATACCAGCGGCAGCGAAAAGTCGCCGCGGCGGCGCAGGGTGATCTGGTCGCGGTGGTAGACGCGCTGGTCAAGGAGCTCGAGCAGTAATTCGCCCGGTGGGCTCGGTTGCCGAGTGTCCACCCACCCGTCGGCTGTCGTCCTCTAGTGTTCAGCCGCTCAGTGGGATGGCGTTCACCCCCCGTTTACTATGGTCGAGTGCTTGTCGAAGACCCGGGACCCAGAGTAGGAAGTGCCGCTCCTCGGTTGCGTGTGCCGCCGACCCGGGTGTGGGTCGCGGCGGGCGTCGCCGCGGTGCCGGTACTGCTGATCGCGCTGCAAATCGTGGCGATGCGCGAAGGGTTCCAGGGCCCGCTGGGCAGCCTGTGGCAGGACTACGTCGGCACCCCCAAGTCGATGTCGGTGCCGTGGGCGGGCTTGGTCCTTGCGCTGGTTGGTATTTCGACCCGGCGCCGGATCGTCGCGCTGAGTGCGGCCGTGGCCATCGACGTGGTGTGGCTCGGCGTTCGGCTGCTGGCCGGTGCGTCGTTCGCGATCGGAAACGGCCCGGTGATCGTGCTCACCGGGCTCGCGGTGTTCGCCTGGCTGCGCTGGGACGGGATCGAACGGCGCAACGCGCTGCATGCCGCCGCGCTCGGAGCGTTGCTCATCCTCGCCACCAAGGTCGGCGACGTGTGGTTGCACGTCACGGTGCTGAGCAGGCCGACGGTGCTCGACGAATACGTGCTGCTCGCCGATCACGCGCTGGGCGATCCGTCCTGGGTGCTGGGCCGGGTGCTCGACGTGCTCGGACCGGTCGTCTACGGGGTGCTGCACTGGGTCTACATCGAGTTGCCGGTCGCGGCGATCGTGGTGGCGGTGTGGCAGCTGCGCCGGGTGGTGTCGAGTGGCCGTTGGCCGACCCACTATCTCGTGCGCACGTTTCTGGTGCTCGGGCTGGTCGGCCCGATCGTCTATGTGGTCTTCCCGGTGGTCGGGCCGATGTTCGCGTTCGGCGCGGACGGGCACGGCCTGCAGCTCGGCAACTATTGGCCGAGCGTGGTGCCGCCGCTGGACCGCAATCCGATGCCGATGGCATTCGACTCGGCGACCCCGCGCAACTGCATGCCGTCCATGCACACCGCCTGGGCGCTGTCGGTGTTCCTGCACACCCGCCGCGACACCGACGGCGGTCCCGCGCCGAGCCTGGTCCGCTGGGGCGGCGCGTTCTGGCTGCTCGCGACGGTGACCGCGACCCTCGGCTTCGGCTACCACTACGGCGTCGACCTCGTCGCGGGCGCGGTGCTGTGCCTGACCGTCGAGTCGGCACTGCGCGATCCCGAACGCGGCTGGGGCTGGTTCCGCATCCGCCTCGTCGCCGGCGGCACCGCGGTGCTGGCCACCCTGCTGCTGTCCTACCGCTACCTGGCGGTCGCGATGGCCGAATACCCAGTCCTCGCAGGCACCGTCATACTCGCACTACTCGCGGCCCTGGCCGCCGCCTTCCACGCCACCTGGTTCGCCGGCCAGCGCCAGACAGCGGCATCCCAGCGCGAGGTCGAGACCGCCGCGCACTGAACTGAACTATTCGTAGGGGTGACGGCAAGCCACGATAAAGGTTGTTGAATCGTGGCGGGCTCAGTCGATGTCGTGATAGCCGAGTTCGTTGACGGTGAGTAGGCCGTCGCGGTGGCTTTGTTCGCGGTAGGCGGTGCGGCTGATCAGGTGGGCCACTACCGGGGCGGTGAGCAGGGTGAAGAGGCCGACCAGGACGAGGGCCCAGACGTTGCCGTGGCCGAATAGTTCGATGCCGGCACCGGCCAGCACCAGGACCAGGCCGATCACTTGGGGTTTGGTGGCGGCATGCATGCGGGTGAGAGTGTCGGGGAAGCGCACGATCGCGATGGACGCGGTCAGTGCCAGGGTCGCGCCGAACAGGATGAGGGCGCCGGAGATCCACTGCCACACGGTCATCGGTCGCCTCCGCTCTGAAATGTCTTTCGTGCCAGCATCATTGGGTTCACTGTTCGTCCTTCACGCGGAAGCGGGTGACGGCGGCCGAGCCGAGGAAGCCGACCAAGGCCAGCGCGATGATCGCCGGAATGATCGTGGTGTCCTCGCTGTAGGCCGCCCAGACGGCCAGCCCGGACGCGGCGATCGCCATCAGCGAGTCGATGCCGACGATCCGGTCCAGGGTGCTCGGCCCGGCCAGAATGCGATAGCTGGTGATCACGGCGGCGGCCGTCAGCAGTACGCCCGCGATGATGGCGACGACGGTCATGGGGTCACCTCCGGGGGCCCGGCCGGGGTGGACCGCCATTCGGAGTGGCGCTCGAACGACGAGATGAGCAGCTTCTCCAGGCGCCGGGTCGTCCGGTAGAACTTGTCCACCGCCGCGTCGCTGCTCACATCGAGCACGTGCACGTAGACGACGCAGCGGCGCCGATCGATCTCCAGCACCATGGTGCCCGGTATCAGGTTCAGCAGGTCGGTGCACAGCACAAGCACCAGATCGGACTTGGTGCTCAAATAGACGCGCAGCACCCCGGAGACCGGCGGCGGCGCGGGCCGGATCGCGAACCAGGCCACCTGCAGGCTGGATTCGATCGCGTAATACGAGGCCACCACGATCAATTCGACCATCGACAGCGGATGCAGCCGCCCGTTCACCGGCACCCTCGGCAGCGGCAGCGCGACCATGATCAGCGCCCCGACCGCGAGCCCGGCCAGCAGATTGGCGATGCTGAGGTCGCCCCACAGCGCGATCCAGACCACCGTCAGCCAGCTCAGCACGCCGACCCGCACCACGGTCTCGCGACTCACCCCGCTCATACCCGCACCTCGCTGGCGCTCGGCTCCGGCATGCGCGATGCGCACGGGCACACGCTTCGCGCGCTCATCGACCCGCTCCCGGCTCAGGGGTCGAATCACCAAGTACCGCAGTGATATACACGCCAGGATCCCGCAGATCCGCGGCCGCCCGATCGGCGATACGCAGGATCGGGCCCGCGAGCACCGTCAGGCTCAGCCCGACCGCGACCAACGCCGCTGTCGAGCCGACCATCAACAGCGGCATCCGGCCGGGATGCGTGCGCTCGTCGTAGAGCACATCCGTCGAATCCTCGATCAGTGACGGCGTTTTCGCGGCGGTGAGGTGCCCTTCGGGTGCCTCCACCCGGGGACGCCAGAAGGCCTTGCTCCACACCCGCGCGATGGCGTACAGCGTGAGCAGGCTGGTGAGCACCGATCCGGCCACCAGCGTCCAGGCCAGTACGCTGCCGTCCTCCGCGCCCGCCTGCAGCAGCGCGACCTTGCCGATGAACCCCGAGAACGGCGGAATACCACCGAGATTCAGCGCCGGAATCAGGAATAGCACGGCGAGTAAGGGACTCGCCGTGGCCAGTCCGCCGAGCCTGCGCAACGAGGTCGAGCCCGCCTGCCGCTCGATCAGCCCGACCACCAGGAACAGCGCGGTCTGCACCAGAATGTGGTGCGCCACATAGAAAACCGCGCCGGACAGCCCGGCCGCACTGGCCAGCCCGACCCCGAAAATCATGTACCCGATGTGGCTGACCAGGGTGAACGACAGCAGTCGCCGGATGTCACTCTGCGCGATCGCGCCGAAGATGCCGACCAGCATGGTGAGCAACCCGCAGACCAGCAGGATCGAGTCGAATTCACCACCGGGGAACAGCAGCGAATGCGTCCGGATGATCGCGTACACACCGACTTTGGTGAGCAGCCCGGCGAACACCGCGGTCACCGGCGCGGGCGCGGTGGGGTAGGAGTCGGGTAGCCAGTTCGACAGCGGGAACACCGCCGCCTTGATGCCGAACGCCACCAGCAGCACCGCGTAGATGGCCGTGCGGGTGCCCTCCGGCACCGCACCGATCCGCTCGGCCAGCTGCGCCAGGTTCAACGTGCCGGTGGCCGCGTAGGTCATGCCGATGCCGGTCAGGAAGATCAGCGACGCCAGCATCGAGACCATCACATACGACACGCCCGCGCGGATCCGTTCCTCGGTGCCGCCGACGGTCAGCAGCACGAACGACGCGGCGAGCAGGATCTCGAAGCCGACGAACAGGTTGAACAGGTCACCGGCCAGGAACGCGGCCGAAACACCGCCGGTCAGCACCAGATAGGTGGGCCGGTAGATCGAGGTCGGCTGCCGCTCGTCGCCGTCGCGAATGTTCTGTCCCGAACCGTAGATCGCGACGGCGAGCAGCACGATCGAGGAGACTAGCAGCATCGCCGCGGACAGCCGGTCGACCACGAGCGTGACGCCGATCGGGGTCTCCCAATTACCGACCTGCAGCGCGGTGGTGCCGTCGCGGTCGGCCAGATACAGCAGCAGCCCGCAGATGACGACGACGGCGGTGAGCGCGCCGAGCATGAGCGTGCGCTGGGTCCGTGGCCTGCGCCCGAAGACCAGCGTGCCCGCGGCCGCGAGCAGCGGCACCAGCACGGGCAGCGGCATGAGGATCGGTAGCAGGCCGGGGGAGAGGTTCAATCTTCCGGGTCCTCTCGCTCGCGCCTGCGGGCGATATCGACGTCTTCCTGGTCGTTCTCGACATCGTCGGTGGTGGTGATGGTGTAGGAGCGGTAGGCGAGCGCGAGCACGAACGCCGCGAGGCCCATGGTGATCACGATCGCGGTGAGCACCATCGCCTGCGCGAGCGGGTCGGCCGTGTCCCGGTGCGTGGTGTCGGTCTGGCCCTGGATCGGCGCGCGGCCGTCCGGGCCCGCGAGGGTGATGATCAGCAGGTTCACCGCGTTGCCGAACAGGATCATGCCGAGCAGCATCTTCGACACCGCGCGCTCCAGGATCAGGTACACCCCGCAGGCGACCAGCACGCCGATGACGATGAGCAGCGTCAGGTTGGCGGTCATTTACCGGAACCTCCTGCCGTGCTAGCGGTTTCGGTCACCGCGAGCTCGCTGTCGAGTCGCGCGCCGAGGCTGCGCAGCACGTCGAGCACCAAGCCGACGACGATCAGATAGACACCGAGATCGAAGATCAGCGCGGTCACCAGCTTGATGTGCCCGAGCAGCGGCAGCGTCACCTCGAAGACCGCCGAGGACAGCGGGGGCGCGCCGAAAAACAGTGAGCTGACGGCGGTTCCGGCGGCCAGCGTCAGCCCGGCCCCGAGCAGATGGCCCGCGTCGACCGGCAACGCCTCGCCGAGTTCGTAGCGGCCGCCTGCGAGATAGCGCAGCGTCAGCGCGAGCCCGGCGGTGAGCCCGCCCGCGAAACCGCCGCCCGGCGCGTTGTGGCCGGAGAAGAAGAAGTACACCGACAGCACCATGATGGTCGGGAACACCAGCCGGGTGGTGATCTGCATGACCATCGAGCGGTCGGCGCGATCGACCAGTCGCCCGGCGGGCAGCCAGCTCACCAGATCCGGGTCGTAGTGCGGGGAATCGGCGGCGCGCGGGGCGCTGCCGAACCGGCGGCTGCGGAACACCAGCGAGGCGACGCCGGTCGCGGCGACCACGAGCACCGAGATCTCGCCGAGGGTGTCCCAGGCGCGGACGTCGACCAGGAGCACGTTGACCGCGTTCTTGCCGCCGCCGAATTGGTAAGCGGCGTCGGGGATTCGGTGCCAGATCGGTTCGGCGGTGCGGGCGGCGACGGCGAAGGCGCCGAGCACCGTCACGGCCGCGCCGACCAGCGCGGCCAGCACCGCCCTGCGCGCCTTGAACGGGGTGGCCCGGCCCGCCTCGATCTCCGCGGGGAACGCGCGCAGCACCAGCACGAAAATCACCAGGGTCAGTGTCTCGACCAGGAATTGGGTCAGCGCCAGATCGGGTGCGCCGTGCAGCGCGAAGATCACGCCGCAGCCGTAACCGGTGACCCCGACGACGAGCACGCTGGCCAACCGGTTGCGCAATACCGTCGCGCCGAGCGCCATCGCGATCAGGATGCCGCCGATCACCGCCTGCAACGGCGAATCCCACAGGCGCAGTTGCACTCCGGTGCGGGTGCCGAGGGCGAGCAGCACGGTCGGCAGGATGATCAGCGTGCCGAGGATCGTCGCCTGACTCAGCGGCAGCGACCCGCGCTGCACCGCACCGGTCATCCGCAATGACAGCTGGTCCATGCCGCGCAGGGCCGCGTCGTAGGCGCGGTCCGCGTTGCCGAGCCGCGGCCGGGTGGGATCCCGGAGGCGATCGCGCAGCTGGAACAGAGCGACGCCGCCCGCGATGATCGCGACCGTCAGTGCCAATGGGACCGTGAAGCCGTGCCATAGCGACAGCGAGGAAAGAAGATCCTCGGAAAACGTTTCCGCGTAGGGGCTCAGGAGACGATCCGTGCCCGGTGCCGCCAGTCCCGCGGCCACGCTCGTCACCGCGAGCACCGCGGGCGCGGCCAGGAACAACGCACTCGGCGGGTGCCAGCCGCCGTCGTTGAGGCTGTGCGTTCCATCGCCGGAATCCGTTGTCGGCCCGGCGCTTTCGGTGGCATAGTCGGAGACTCTGCGGACCCGATGCGCGCCGTGTGCGGTCGGCCGCGCGACACCCTGCTTGTCCGCGAAAGCGCCCCAGACGAAGCGAATGCTGTAGCCGACGGTCAGCATCGACCCGAGCACCACGCCGACCGCGAGCGCCACCCGCGCGGGCCCGGCGAGGGTGTCCGCGTCCAGGATCGCGCCGAGCGCGCTCTCCTTGCCGACGAACCCGACCAGCGGCGGAATCCCGGCCATGCTCAACGCGGCGAGTATCGCGATACCGCACAGCACCGGGGCCCGGCGGCCGAGCCCGGACAGCCGGCGCAGATCGCGGGTGCCCGCCCCGTGATCGATGATCCCGACGACCATGAACAGGCACGCCTTGAACATCGCGTGCGCCACGATCATCGCCACTCCGGCCAGCGCCGCGTCCGGCGTGCCGATGCCGACCAGCACGATCAGGAAGCCGAGCTGGCTCACCGTGCCGAAGGCGAGCACCAGCTTCAGATCGGCCACCTCGAGCGACCGCAACCCGGCCAGCAGCATCGACGCCACCCCGAGGGTGAGCACCAGCGGATGCCAGACCGGGTTCTCCGCGAACACCGGCGCCAGCCGTGCCACCAGATACACGCCGGCCTTCACCATGGCCGCGGCGTGCAGATACGCGCTCACCGGCGTCGGCGCCGCCATCGCGCCGGGCAGCCAGAAGTGCAGCGGCACCACCGCGGACTTGCTGAGCGCGCCGATCAGGATCAACACCACCGCGACATTCACCGCGAGCCCGTGCGGCGGTTGCGCGCGCGCCAGCAGATCGGAGAGCAGGTAGCTGTGGTTGGTCTCGCCGAGGATGATCAGCCCGACCAGCATCGCCAGCCCGCCCGCCGCAGTGACCAGCAGCGCCTGGATGGCCGCGCGCCGACTGTTCGCCTGCTCGGCGTTGTGGCCGACGAGCAGGAACGACAGTACCGTTGTCACTTCCCAGAAAACGAAGAGCAGCAGCATGTTGTCGCTGGTCACCAAACCGAACATGGCTCCGGCGAAGCCGACCATCTCGGCCGCGAACACTCCGAGGCGCGGCTCGTCGTCCTCGAAATATCTGGCGCAGTAGCAGAGGATCAGCGCACCGATGCCGAGGACAAGGGTCGACATGATCGCGGCGAGCGAGTCGAACCGCAGATCGATGTTCATCTCGATGCTCGGCGCCCATGCCAGCCGAACCCGCTGTGTGCTACCCCAATTCGCGACGACCCAGACCAGGCCGCCGAGCGGGACCAGGGCAAGCACGTAAAAAGCGTTGCGTCCCAGTGCCCTTACCCACAGCGGTGCGACGAGCGCGGCTGCGGCGAGGGCGAGCAGGATTGCGAGCAAACTGCACTCCGTCGGGTAGGGGCGGCGGGGTGGTGCGGGACAATCTTACGTGGAGCCTGGGGATTTCCGCGTGCTCGTCGGGTATGGCGTCGGGTACATGACGCCGATGGGGCTATATGTCCGCTAACGCCTCGTCGGCGGCCGGTTGCGCCCGCCCGGCCGGTCGGAAGTGGTGCAGCACGGCTAGACCGACCGCGCTGCCGAGCACGATGGCGAGCGCGGCCCGGCCCGGCGTCGTGTCGTGCGCCGCGCTGTCGGGCAGATGCCAGCTCTTGTTGTCGTCCGGCAGCACGGAAATGGCCGTCGGCAGGTAGAGGGCGGCCAGCGCGAGCACGCCGCTCGGGGCGAACCGCGGCCGGGCGGTGGCGCAGCAGTAGCCCGCGGTGAGCGCGAGCACCGTGCTGCCTGCGGCGAACAGGATCCAGTTCGCGTCCGAGGGGGTGAGGATCGCGAAGACCGCGATGCAGGCAAGCAGGGCGACGGCTAGCGGTACCGAGGGCCGCCGGGCGCCGATGAACAGGCCGCCGGCGGTCAGCGCGAGCAATAACCAGACGCTCCAGCCGGGCCGGCCGGCATAGCCGAAGGCGTCGGCGGCCGCGGTCAAACTGACCGCGAGATAGACGCCGTACCCGTCGCGGCCGGGCAGCAGCATGGCCGCCGCGGTCGCGGCGAACACGGTGGCGGCGGCGGTGAGCCCGATATCGACCGCGTGATCGAGGGCGGGCGCGTTGGTGTACTGCCGTTGCAGCCATTCGGTGACCGCGAGAATCACCAGGGCGAGCACCATCGCCGCGAGGATCGGCGCCACCGGCAGCTCGATGGACAGTCGCGCGGGCTCGGGCTCGCCCGATTTGGACCGATTCCGCAGGGTGCTGAGGAGCAGCAGCACCATCGCCAGCCCGATCAGCCAGCTCGGCGGCGTCTCCAGCACGTCGAACGGGTCGTCATCGATGTCGAGGAAATCGGCGAGGTCACTGAACACGAAGAAGCCGGCACAGCCGAGCGCGAAGCCGCCGGCGAGCACCGGCTTGCGCAGCGCGGCGACACCGAGCCCGCCGAGCAGGATCCCGGCGCACGCCGCGTCGACGTAGTTCTGTGTGGTGAGCATGTCGGCAGACGAGACATGGCGTCCGGCAATGTGATTGACCAGCTGCGCGACGGTGCCGAGCAGGGCGATCGCCCATGCCGTTGCCGGGCGAAAGGCGGTGCCGACCAGCACCGCGACCGCGACCGCGACGATCACGCCGATGGCCGCGCCGCGCGGCACGCTGTCCCACAGGTTGGTGATCTGATACGGCGTGCTTTCCCGGATCGAGGAGAAGGTGACCGGCAGGAACAGCGTCACACCCGCGACCGCGGCGCCGAAGAAGGCCGTGACCGCGTCGAACGCATCACCCATCCGCCGCACGTGCCGAACATACCTGCGCGCGAGCGGCGAATCTGTGATTGCCATCACTTAGCGAGCGCATGTCGAAATGGGCGAAATGCCAGAAAGCCGCAGTTTACGGTGAGTTCGCCACCCGGTCGACGGGCGCTAGAGGTACCGGCCCTCACTGCCCGTCGGCTGACCCCTCGTCTCCGCGTACCGGCGCAGCGACTCGACCTGCAGCGCGTCCAACGAGGGCCGGACCGTCGCGCGCGCGGCCGCCACGTCGGCCGCGGTGACGTCGGCGGCGTCGAGGTCGCGGCGCATCGCGGTCAGCGCGGCCTCGCGCAGCAGCGCGGCGCAGTCCGCCGCGGAGTAGCCGTCCAGCTTGCGGGCCAGCGCGGCGAGGTCGACGTCGCGGGCCAGCGGCACCGAGCGGCCCGCCGTGCGCAGGATCTCCAGCCGGGCCGCGCCGTCCGGCGGCGGCACGAAGACCAGCCGCTCCAACCGTCCGGGGCGCAGCAGCGCCGGGTCGATCAGCTCCGGCCGGTTGGTCGCGCCGAGCACCACCACGTCGCGCAGCGGTTCCACCCCGTCCAGCTCGGTGAGCAGCGCGGCGACCACCCGGTCGCCGACGCCGGCATCGCCGCTCTGGCCGCGCCGCGGCGCCAGCGCGTCCACCTCGTCGAGGAAGATCAGCGACGGCGCGGAATCGCGTGCGCGCTGGAACAATTCGCGCACCGCGCGTTCGGAGGAGCCGACCCACTTGTCCATCAGCTCGGCGCCCTTGACGGTGTGCACGCTGAGCTGGCCGGTGCTCGCCAGCGCCCGCACCAGGAAGGTCTTGCCGCAGCCGGGCGGTCCGTAGAGCAGCACGCCGCGCGGCGGGTCGATGCCGAGGCGGGCGAACGAATCCGGGTGGCGCAGTGGCCATAACACCGTTTCGGTCAACGCCTGCTTGGTCTCCACCATGTCGCCGACCTCGTCCAGCGTGAGGCTGCCGATGGCAGGCTCGTCCATGCCCGAACGCGACAGTGGCCGAATCACTTGCAGCGCGCCGAGCAGGTCCGGTTGGGTCAGTTGCGGATCGGTGTGCTCCTTGCTGGCCCGCGACGCGGCCCGCAGAGCCGCCTCCCGGCACAGTGCGGCCAGGTCGGAGACCACGAAACCCGGTGTGCGCGCGGCGATGTCGTCCAGCTCGAGCTCAGCCGTCGGCACTCGGCGCAGCAACTGCTCCAGCAATGACTTGCGCACCGCGGCGGTGGGCAGCGCGAGGGCGAGCTCACGGTCGCACAGGTCGGGCGCGCGCAGCCGGGGGTCGATCCCGGCGGGGTGCGCCGTTGTGGCCAGGAAGGCGACGCACGGCTCGGCGACCGCGGCCCGCAGCTGATCGAGGATGAGCGTGGCGACCGGCTCGGCCTGCGCGGGCAGCAGCGCGTCGATGTCGGTGATCAGCAGGATGCCGCCCTGCCCCGAACACACATCGGCCACCGCCTCGGCCACCTCGCGCAGCCGGGTGCCGCCCTCCGCGGCCCCGATCGTCGGGCCGTCCAGCTCGACCATCCGGCGCGGTGCGGTGACCGCGCGGGCCAGGGTGGCCTTGCCGACGCCGGCCGGGCCGGTGATCAGGACCCCGAGACGCGGTGTGGCGCCGAGGGTTTTGAGCAGTTCGGGCTCGTCCAGGGCGAGGCTGAGCCACTCCGCGAGCTTCGTCGCCTGGCCGTGCGCCCCCGCCAGATCCTTGACGGTGATCAGCGGATCGGTATCCCGGACGGCCGCGCGCCTGCCGTCCGGCGCGCCGTGCGTGGCCGCCGCGCCGTCGAACGCGGCCGCCTCGATGGCGCCGTGCGAGGCCTCGCCCGCGGGAATCGGTGCGCCGGCCAGCGCCCGGTCGGCGGCGTCTCGCGCCGCGACCACCCCGGCACCCCAGATGACGGCGGTGTTCGGTTGCACGCTGACCGGGCCACGCAGATCGGTGGCGGTGACGGTGAGCAGCTCGGTGGTCCAGGCGATGCCGAAGGTGCGCGAAAGTGCTTGGGAGGCAGCGGCGGAGCTGATTTCCGGGCCGAGATCGCGGGGCAGCAGCGAGACCGTGTCGCCGACCGTCACCACCTTGCCGAGCAGCGCCTGGCGCAGCGTCGCGGCCGGGATGGTGCGGGTGGCGTGCACCGAGCCGCTCACCGAGATCTGCTTGGCGCCGTACACCGTCACCGGCGCGACGACCACCGTCGCGTCCTCACGCAGCCCCGCATTGGACAGCGTCACGTCGTCGAGCAGCGCGACCCCGGCCGGGGTGTCCGCCGGAGCCACCCCGACCACCGCCGCGGTGCGGCGCGCACCGACCAGCGCGATGCCGTCCCACTCGCGCAACCCGAGCGCGGTCAGCGCCTCCGGGTGCAGCCGCACCACGCCACGGCGGGCGTCGGCAGCGGAGGGGTTGAGTCGAGCGGTGAGCGCTAGTTCTGCCACCGTGCCATTCTGCCGCGCCGACGCGGGGATGGCGGGTGCTACTTGTTCTTGGGGACGATCCCGGCGGCTTGGGCGACCGGGGTCTCGGCCACACTGCCGGAGAGGCAGACCAGCTTGGCGGTGCCGAGCGCGACATTCGGACTGCCGGTGAACGTGCTGTCCGGGTTGGCCGCGAGGATCTGCTCGATCACGGCCTTCTCCGCCTCGGTGTCCAGTTTCTTGAACTCGCCGCAGGTGGTCTTCGCCGGATCGGTGGACGCTGGAGTCCCCGGCTGCTCGGCGGTCGGCGGGGCCGGTGTGCCGGGGCTCGACGCCGCGGCCGGGGTCGACGGCTTCGCGGCCGGCGCGATGGCGCTCGTGGTCGAGCCGCCCTTGCGCAGTCCGTTCGCGTCGGCGGAATCGTTCGAGGACTGGCCGCAGCCTGCCAGCAGCAAAGCCACCGTCCCGGTGACCAGGACGATGGCGGAAGTTCGCTTCATACCGTGCTTTCCCCGGTGGATCTGTGTCTGGTTGCAGAGCCGGCGCACCCGGCACATCGGGTGCAGCGTACCGGGTGCGCGGGGTTTCAGTGGATGTGTGCCTGCCAGTCCGCGGGCACCCTGTTGCGCGGGCCGGGGGCGCCCTGGTCGGCCGGGTGGCTGGTCGGCGGCGCGAGTTCCGGTCCGTCGCCGTACATTTCCTCGGTCGCGAAGTTGTAGAACCAATCCTCGCCCGGCTCGAAGCTCTGAATGAACGGGTGGCCGGTGTCCTTCGCGTGCAGGGTGGCGTGCTGGGCGGGCGAGGTATCGCAACAGCCGATGTGGCCGCACTGCGCGCAGCGGCGAAGATGCACCCACCAGCCCTGGGCGGCATCGCATTCCACACAGCCCGCACCGCTTGGCGGCACCGCGGTATCGATACCCTCGAGCTCCTGCGTCATCGTTGACCTCCTGAAGTGGTTTCGGGTTCGGGCTGATTCTGCTCCGCCGGGTCGTCCGGGACGCGATTCAGCGGCAGCCACACGGTGAATCGGGTGTTGCCCGGCTCGGAGTCGACCTGGATGTCGCCGTCGTGCTTGTTCACCACGATGCGGAACGAGATGTCCAGGCCGAGTCCGGTGCCCTCGCCCATCGGCTTGGTGGTGAAGAAGGGCTCGAAGATGCGGCTGCGCACGTCCTCCGGAATGCCGGGCCCGGTGTCGCCGATTTCGATGACGGCGCAGTCGTTTTCGTGCCTGGTGCGGACGGACAGCGTGCCATGGCCGCCCATCGCGTAGACCGCGTTGTCGATCAGGTTGGTCCACACCTGGTTCAATTCCGCTGCGTAGCAAGGCACCTGGGGTAGCGAGCGGTCGTACTCCTTGACCACCTCGACCCCGTCGCCGATCTTGCGGCTGAGCATCACCAGCGTGCTGTCCAGCAGGTCGTGGATGTCGACCACCTGGAACGGTGCCCGGTCCATCTGCGAATACTGTTTGGCCGCATTGACAAGCGACGAGATACGGGTGGTCGAATCGGCGATCTCGTTCATCATCAGCTCGGTCTCGATGGTGTAGTTCAACCAGCGGATCGCACCCTCGAACACCTGATCCGTGCAGCCTTCGAGGGTGGCGGACACCCGTTCCAGCCAGTCGACGTCGAAGCCGGCCTGCACGAAGTTCGGCGCGAGGCTCCAGCCGTCGATCATGCCGTGTTCCTCGAGCCAGTCGCCGAGCACGTCCTCGCGATCGGCGGCCTCCATCGGCGTCAGCTCCGGTGCCTTCGCCACCTGCGCGGCGGCCTCCTCCTGCAGACGCACCAGCGCGCCGAGGGAGGCGGTGTCGAACTTGCCGTCCGCCATCATCGCCAGCTTGTGCCGCATGCCCGCGACCCGTTCGCGCAGGCCGGAGGTGGCTCGCACCGCGGCGGCCGCGGGGTTGTTCAGCTCATGGGTAAGGCCCGCCGAGAGGGAGCCGAGGGCGAGCAGCCGCTCGCGCTGGCCGACCCGCGCGTTGGCGTTGCGGTTGCCGAAGAACACCCCCTCCAGCAGGTGCACCGCCATCGGGAACCATTCCTGCACCATCTGGGCGAAGATCGCGGCGTCGAGCACGAAGAACCGCGACGGCACGGTCACCTTCAGGGAGCCGTTGTAGGTCTGGTCGACCTTGTCACCGATGTAGGCCATCCAGGCGCCGGAGTAGGCGCCGTGGTGCTGGGTGCGGACCAGCTCGATCTCGGTGCCGCCGGACAGCTTGGTCAAAACGACCTCGCCCTCCATCAGCACGTAGAAGCAGGTGGCAGGCTCGCCCTCGCGGAAGACCAGCCCCGGCTCGATGGTCTCGATCCGCCCGTCCCGGCACAGCCAGTCCAGCTGTTCGTCGTTGAGCTTCTCGAACAGGAACAGGGTACGCAATTCCGCTGGGTCACAGACCATTCGGCTGCTGCGGTCCGCGTTTTCCGTTGAATTCATTTGCCAGCCTCCTGGTTAGGCTAGGTACCGGTGTACGAGCATGACCGCCATCGCGCCCTCGCCGACCGCCGACGCGACGCGCTTGGCCGAATCGGCGTGCACGTCGCCCGCCACGAAAACGCCGGGCACGTTTGTTTCCAAATGATGAGGCGGCCTTGGCAATTCCCAGCCCGCCGGGCGTGCGCCGTCGACCATCAGATCCGGTCCGGCCAGCACATAACCGGCCTCATCGCGCTTGACCATGCCGTCGAGCCAGTCGGTTTGCGGTGCGGCGCCGATGAACAGGAACAGACGCTCGGCCTCTGCCTTTTCCTCGGTGCCGGACTCGTTGTCGCGCAACACGATCTGCTGCAGGTGCTCGTCGCCGTCGGCGGCGATCACCTCGGTATTGGTGTGCACCTTGATATTCGGCAGCTGCGCGATCTGCTGGACCAGGTAGTGCGACATCGAGTTGTCCAGCGAGCCGGACCGCACCACCAGATGCACCGTCTTCGCGTTGCGCGACAAGAACACCGCCGCCTGGCCCGCGGAATTCGCGCCGCCGACGATGTAGACGTCGCGGTCGGCGCATTCGGAGGCTTCCGTCATCGCCGAGCCGTAATACACACCGCGCCCGGTGAAGTCGTCGACGCCGCGGGCGGGGTGCCTGCGATAGTCGACGCCGGTCGCGATGATCACCGTGTGCGCGCAAAGCTTGCCGCCGTCGGCGAAGCGCACCGTGCGCGCGGAACCGTTCACCTCCAGCGCGGTCACCTCCCGGGTGGTGATCACCTCGGCGCCGAACTTCGCGGCCTGTCGTCGCGCCCGGTCGGCCAACTGGCCGCCGGACACCCCGTCCGGGAAGCCGAGGTAGTTCTCGATACGCGAGCTCTGCCCGGCCTGACCGCCGGTCGCGGTGCGCTCGACCAGCACCGTGCGCAGGCCCTCGGAGGCGCCGTACACCGCCGCGCCGAGGCCCGCCGGTCCACCGCCGACCACGATCAGGTCGTAGAAGTCGCCCGTCGCGTTGACGGTGAGCCCGACGTTCTGGGCGAGCTCGTTGTCCGACGGCTGCACCAGGGTGTCGCCCGCCGCGGTGATCACCACCGGGCAGCGCTCGGGATCGGCGCCCGCGGCCTCCAGCAGCCGCGCGCCCTCCGGCTCGTCGGCCAGGTACCAGCGGTAGGGCAGTTGGTTGCGGGCCAGGAACTCGCGCACCTCCGAGGAGCGCGGTGACCAGCGGTTGCCGACCACCTTGGTCTCGGTGACCGGCCGGTGCTCGCTGCTGCGCCAGGCGTCGAGCAGGCCGTCCAGCACCGGGTACAGCTTTTCCTCCGGCGGGTCCCACGGCTTGAGCAGGTAGTGGTCCAGGTCAACCACGTTGATCGCGTTGATCGCGGCGCTGGTGTCGGCGTAGGCGGTCAGCAGCACGCGGCGGGCGAACGGGTGCAGGTCCATCGCCTGCTCGAGGAATTCGATGCCGTCCATGCCCGGCATCCGGTAATCGGCGATCAAGACGGCGACCGGCTGGCCGCGCAATTTCATCTCACGCAGCGCGTCGAGTGCCTGGGCGCCCGATTCCGCGCGCAGAATCCGGTATTCGGCGCCGTAGCGGCGCCGCAGGTCGCGCACGACGGCTCGGGAAACCCCGGGATCGTCGTCGACGCTCAGGATGGCCGGTTTCGTGGCAGCGGGTGAAGTCACCTCACGAGTATGAATCGTCGGTGCAAACCGTGTCGTCGGTGTTTCACTCGTGGCGGACAGGACCGCGTCACAGCATGTGGTGCCGGATCAGGTCGAGCTCGTTGGGGGTGAGCAGCCGCTCGAGCTTCTCGGGGGACGGGCCGCGCGCGGGCGGGCCGCTATCGGACTCGTCGGCGGGCAGTAGCGGCACATGGTCGGCGTGCCGACGGTGTAAGAGGGAGCGCAGGTTCACGGCCGGTCACCTCACGTTTGACGGAAAGATTTCTGGAGGCAGTGTCTTTGCTTCTTCTATCCGGCATTGTGCGCTGGCTATTACGAAGATCGCCGGACAACATGCGGGATGTGACCCAACTGTCTTCCCGATTAAAATGCGCATAACTCATCACACGCGCTCGGCCGGGCACCTGTCGGTTCGTTCGCATGAATCCCGGAGGCAGCGTTGCCGAAGAATCTCGAAGCCACCATTGATATCGCCGCGCCGCCGGAGCGAGTGTGGGCGGTGGTCGCGAATGTCAAACGGATGCCCGAGTTCAGCCCGCAGTGCGTACGGATGCTGCCGCTCGGCACACCCAAGGCAGGCACCTGGGTGCTCAACCTGAACACTGACGGCAAGAAATACTGGCCGACCACCGCGCGCATCGTGCGCTACGAGCCGAACCAGGTATTCGCCTTCAAGATCAACGAGAACCGGTCGATCTGGAGTTACACCTTGGAGCCGACCGAGACCGGCACCCGGCTGATCGAGCGCCGCGACGTGCCCAACGGCACCACCTGGTTTTCCCGCAAGTCGATCGACGCCGCGCTCGGTGGTGAGGTGCCATTCGAGGAGGCGCTGATTCGCGGTATGCACGAAACGCTCGACAAGATCAAGGCCGTGGTCGAGACGCACAACTAGTTCGACTTCGCGTGACCGGTAGGGGCGGGTGTCGACCGCAGCGATTCGGCGTGTTCACGTTCGGCGGGCCGGGGTTGGGTGCGTAAGTTGCCGAGTATGCGAATGACGCGCTGGTCCGCGGCAATTGCCGCACTCGCGGCGACCACCGCTCTGGTGGCGGGCTGTGGCTCCGCCGATTCGGGACCTGAGCGCGAAGTCACCGTGGTCGGCAGCGGTCAGGTGCGCGGCGCTCCGGACATCCTGAATGCCGATATCGGTGTCGAGGTGACCGCCGACAATGTCTCGGCCGCGATCGCCCGCGCCAACGACCGGGCCAGGGCGATGACCGACGCGATCGTCACCGCGGGTGCGACCAAGGAAGACGTGCGCACCACCGACGTCTCCATCCAGCCGCAATACGCGGGCGGCACCGACGGCGCCAACACCGTCGTCGGTTACCGCGCGAGCAACTCGGTCCGCGTCGTCGTGCGCGATCTGAGCAAGGCGTCCGGCGTGCTGGACAGCGCGATCAAGGCGGGCGGCAACGAAACCCGGTTGCGCTCGGTGTCTTTCGCGATCGACGACAATTCGCAGCTGCTCGCCGACGCTCGGGCACGCGCATTCGCCGACGCCAAGGCCAGGGCGGAGCAGTACGCGGTGCTCGCGGGCGTGAAGCTGACGAAGGTCATCACCATCTCCGAGGCGAACAGCCGCGACGACAACAGCGCCAAGATGTCCGCCCGGGACGCGGCACCGCAGTCGGTGCCGCTGGAACCGGGCACCCAAACGGTGACCTTCACCGTGAAGGTCACCTGGGGGCTTGGCTGATCTCGCGCGGACGCGGTCGCTGATCTCGCGCGGACGCGAAGACTGATTACGCCGTGATCGCGAACTTGGGCAGCGTAACCACCTGCGCCGCATAGGACAGCCCCGCGCCGAACGCGATGAGCAGCGCGGTGTCACCCGGCTTGGACTGGCCCTTACGCAGCATCGCCTCCATGGCCAGCGGGATCGACGCGGCCGACGTATTGCCGGCCTCCTCGATGTCGTTGGCCAGCGCGCAGTTTTCCGGCAGCTTCAGCACCCGCGCCATGATCTCGATGATCCGGCCGTTGGCCTGGTGCGGAATCATCGCGTTCAGGTCGTCGGTGGACAGGCCGGCTCGGTCGACGGCGTCGCGGCATACCTTCTCCAGCGAGTGCGCGGCCCAACGGAATACCGCCGTGCCCTCCATCGCCAGGTAGGGGCGCACCGCGTCGGTGCCCTTCTCCTCGATCTCGCGGAAGAACTCGACCCAGTCCTTGTCCTGCCGGATCGCGTGATGCTGGGTGCCGTCCGAACCCCACACCGTCGGCCCGATGCCCGGCTCGGCGGCCGGGCCGACGATCACCGCGCCCGCGCCGTCGGCGAACAGGAAGGCGGTCGAACGGTCCTTCGGATTGACGGTGTCGGTGAGCTTCTCCACGCCGATCACCAGCACGTGCCCGGCGGTACCACCGCGAACCAGGTCCGACGCCAGCGCGAGCGCGTGGCAGAAGCCCGCGCAGCCTGCGGAGACGTCGAAGGCCGCCGAGCCGTTCATGCCGAGTTCGGTCGCGATCCGCGGTGCGGCGGCGGGGGTGAGCAGCAGGTGGGTCGATGTCGCGACGATCACGCAATCGACCTGGTCGACCGCGATGCCCGATGATTCCAGCGCGCCCTGCGCGGCGGCGACGCTCATGCTCTGGACGGTCTCCGACTCACCGGCGAAGCGCCGGGTCTTGATGCCGGACCTGGTCTGGATCCACTCGTCGCTCGAGTTGATCGGACCCGCCACCTCGTCGTTGGTGACGACTCGAACCGGGCGGTATACGCCGAGCCCGAGGATCGCCGTGTGCTCTGCCCCGGTGGTCTGGGCGATTCGAGCAACCATGTGCGTCTCCTATGTACCTGCGGCACCGCCGCCGGGTTGTCCCCGAAGCCTCGAAAATGGATCCCTCATCGGCCGCCACCTACGGAGCCGTAGACATGAGGCCCCCTCATATTAGCCCGAGGATCGGCGTTTCGCCGTGCGTATTCTCACAAACGCCGGGTATACGCCGGTTAGCATGCTGAAAGCTCAGTCCAGCGTGCCCAACTATGTGTCTGCCGTCTTTCCGCTTGACGGACGGTAGGCGCGGATTGCGAGGACACCATGCTCGGTCTCGGGATTATCGGGTGGATCATCATCGGCGGTCTTGCCGGGTGGATTGCCAGCAAGATCATGAAGACGGACGCCCAGCAGGGCATTCTGCTGAACATCGTCGTCGGCATCGTCGGCGGCCTGCTCGGCGGTTTCCTGCTGAAGCTGCTCGGCGTCGACGTCGAGGGCGGCGGCCTGTGGTTCAGCTTCTTCACCTGCATCGCCGGTGCGGTGATCTTGCTGTTCCTGGTCGGTCTGGTGACGGGACGTCGAGTCCGAAGCTGACGACACCGTGCCACAGGCTCCTTTCCCGTAAGGTGTGAACGCTTGCGCCGGTCCTATGGTTGACGGCGCGATCCGACTGCATCTAGCACGAAAGAGGAGCCTGTGGCCCGCCGTCCCACGCCGCCCGGCACGCCTGACCGCACCGGAGTCGGCCACGTCGCCGATCTGGTTCGCAACGCGATTCCCCCGCTGCATCCCGCCGGGCTTCCGTTCGTCGCCGCCCCGCTCGCGGTCGCTGTCCTCGGCGGCAAGCGCAAGTGGGTGCGCCGGACAGGCCTGCTGGCCGCCGCCGCGTGCGCGACATTCTTCCGGCACCCGAACCGGGTGGCGCCGAACCGGCCCGGTGCCGTTGTCGCGCCTGCCGATGGTGAGATCGCCCTTGTCGACACCGCCGCACCGCCCGCGGAATTGGGTCTCGGCGATCAGCCGGTGCCCCGGGTGAGCATCTTCCTTTCCGTGCTCGACGTGCACGTACAGCGCACGCCGGTGTCCGGCGTCGTGCGCACGGTGCTGCATCAGCCCGGTCAGTTCCGTTCGGCGGATCTGCCCGAGGCCAGCTCGGTGAACGAGCGCAACACCATGGTGCTGGACACCCCTGCCGGGCAGCAGGTGATCGTGGTGCAGATCGCGGGCCTGCTCGCCCGCCGCATCGTCTGCGACGCCAAGGTCGGCGACGTGCTGACGATCGGTGATACCTACGGGCTGATCCGCTTCGGCTCCCGGGTGGACACCTACTTCCCGGCGGGCACCGAGCTGCTCGTCGAGCCGGGGCAGCGCACCATCGGCGGCGAAACCGTCCTGGCGGTGCTCGGGTCCGCCTCATCCACCGCTTCATGATGGAGGCGGCTGCTCCGGCCAAGCAACGGCGCCGCCCGATCCGGCTGCTGCCGAGCGTGGTGACCATCCTGGCGCTGTGCTCCGGACTGTCCGCGGTGAAGTTCGGCCTGGACAATCGCCTCGACCTCGCGCTCGCGATGGTCGGCGCCGCGGCCGTGCTCGACACCCTCGACGGCCGGCTGGCCCGAATGCTGGACGCCACCTCCAAGATCGGTGCGGAGCTGGACTCGCTCTCCGACGCCATCTCCTTCGGCGTCGCGCCCGCGCTCGTGCTCTACGTGACGTTGCTGCACACCGAGACCGCGGGCTGGATCATCGCCCTGCTGTTCGCGGTGAGCATCGTGCTGCGGTTGGCCAGGTTCAACACCCTGCTCGACGACGACACCCGGCCGGAATGGTCGCGCGAGTACTTCGTCGGGGTGCCCGCTCCGGCCGCTGCGCTCATCGCGATGGTGCCCGTCGCGCTGTCGGTGCTGTTCGGTGACGGCTGGTGGGTCGGCTTCTACGCGGTGGCCGCGTGGACCGTGCTCGCGGCGGCATTGGCCGTCAGCACGGTTCCGACGCTGGCCATGAAGTCGGTGTCGGTGGCGCCGCAGGCGGCCGCCGGGTTGCTCGTGCTCGTCGCGCTGGCCGCGGCGCTGCTGGTCACCTATCCGACCGTGCTGCTGCTGATCCTGGTCGCGCTGTACCTGGTGCACATCCCGTTCGCCTGGCACTCGCAGCGCTGGGTCGCCGCCCGCCCGGAAACCTGGACGCACAAGCCCGCCGAGCGTCGCGCCCAGCGGCGTGCGCAGCGCCGCCCGGTGATCCGGCGCCCCGCCATCCGCGGCTCCACCGCCCGGCTGCGGTTGCGCAGGCCAGGCGGCAAGCAGCGGGGTACCAACGACCTGTCCCGCTGAAGCTGTTTCCTACTGGGATTTCTTAAGGTCTTGAAAAGCCAGGGCGAGAATGCTCTTGGAGCATGGGCACTCTGGCGGCAGTGGGTGGCTTCGGCTTCAGCGGGTGGGGTATCGGCGGTTTCGGTGCCGCGAGATTCGGCCTGAAGCGGTTGCTCGGAATCGCGGATTCGGTGAAGGCCGAACATCTGCGGTTGCCCGCGCGGGCGAGCGGTACGGTCATATCCGGCGGGCGGGATCGGAAGAAGGTAGCGGTGGAGCCGGACGGTTTGGGCGTATTCGTGACGCATCGTCCCCGGTTGTTCGCGCTCGCCTACCGGATGCTGGGCTCGGCCGGTGAGGCCGAGGACGCCGTGCAGGAGACCTATCTGCGCTGGGATGCCGCCGACCGCAGCAGGATTCGGTCCGCCGAGGCCTGGTTGACCACCGTGCTGGTGAATCTGTGCCGCACCTGGCTGGTGTCGGCGCGGGCGCGCCGGGAGACCTACGTCGGGCCGTGGCTGCCCGAGCCGGTGTCCACCGAACGCGGTGAGCTCGGCCCGCTGGAGACCGTGGAAGAGCGCGAACTGGTGTCGTTCGCGCTGCTGTCCACGCTGGAACGGTTGTCGCCGGTCGAGCGGGCGGTGTTCGTGCTGCGCGAGGCGTTCGGTTACGCCCACCGTGAGATCGCCGACATGCTCACCATCAGCGAGGCAAATTCGCAGCAGGTCTATCGGCGGGCCGGGGTGCGGGTGCGAGAGGGGCGGGCGCGCTTCGACATTCCGAACGAGTACGCGGGCGAGCTCATCAAGCGGTTCCTGAAGGCGGCGCGCACCGGGGACATCGAGTCGCTGGAGCAGATGCTGACCGCCGATGTCGTCTCCATCGCGGACGGCGGCGGTCAGGTCAACGCGGCCCGGCGCCCGGTGGTCGGTGCGAAGAAGGTCGCGCGGTACCTGTCCGGCCTGTTCCGGTGGGAGGTCCCCGGCATGGAGATCCTCATCGAGGAGGTCAACGGCGCGCCCGCCGCGGTGGCCCGGTCGAACGATGTGCCCGTCGCCGTCGTCGCGGTGGAGTTGGTCGATGGCGCGATCGCCACGCTGCGGCTGGTTGTCAGCCCGGAGAAGCTGGCCTTTTTCGCCAGGTCGGCGGGATAGTGACGTGCTTCACGGCGCGTAGTTGTCATGGACGGTGGCGCTATTCGGTCTGAAGGGTGTCGGCCGAATCGAAAAAGGAGCTACATCATGACCGGACAGCATCGGATCGTTGTACTCGGCGCCGGATACGCGGGTCTGGCGGCAGCGGGCCGCCTCGCCGGCAAGGCGCGCGGGGTAGGCCAACGCCTGTTGGCATAACGGTAGTGCGGGCCGTATTGCAAAGTCAACAGTTGTTGGCCTACATTCGTTGGCATGACGATCGAGCCTGATCAGCAGCCTGCGCGCCGCTCCGATGCGACCCGCGCGACCATCCTTGACGCCGCTCGCGCCCGGTTCGCCGCCGAGGGCTACGGCAAGGCGACCATCCGCGCCATCGCCGCCGACGCCGCGATCGACCCGTCCATGGTCATGCGCTATTTCGGCAGCAAAGACGGCTTGTTCGCGGCCGCCGTCGATATCGATCTCGTCCTGCCCGACCTGGCGGCCGCCGACGAGAACGAGGTCGGCGAACTACTGATCCGGCGCTTCCTCGCCCTCTGGGAGGAGCCCCCCGGCAACGAGGTGCTGCTGACCCTGCTGCGCTCATCGATCACCGACGAGGCCGTCACCGAACGCTTCCGCAACGTCTTCGCCCAGCAGGTGCTGCCCGCCGTCCTCCGCTTCGGCGACCCCGCCGACGCCCCCCGCCGCAGCGCACTGGTCGTCACCCAGCTCCTAGGCATCGCCCTTTGCCGCTACATCCTGCGCATTCCCCCGGTTGTCGCGTTCACCCGCGACGAGCTCATCTCGGATATCGCGCCGACCCTCCAGCGCTACCTCACGTCGAAGCCGATGGCCGCGTAAAACCGATGGGCAGTCGGATCGGCCCGCCGGCGATGAGTCGAGCCGATTCGATTGTGCCGGTTCGGATTCAGGCCGGCGCCATGGCTATGCGGGCTTCTCGAGGGTGCTGAGGGCGGCGCGGGCGCGCCGAGCGGAGGTGCTGCGCGCCTCGGCGATGGCGGTGTGCGCGCGTGTGATCAGAGCGGTGGTCGGGGACACCGGGGCCGCTGGGTCGATACCCCACTCGTTGGTCTCGACGCGGTCGCGGTCGGCGCGGCGCCTGTTTCGGCGAGAGCGCCGAGGATCGCGACCGAGATGCGGGCGAGGGTGGACCGTACGGTGGGAATATCGTCCTCCGGAATGTCGAGGTGCGCGGTGCGCGCAGTCTTATGTCGTGTGGAACCCCTCGATATTCGGTACGGGTGCGCATCCGGATAGGTGCGGTCTGCCCACAAACAGGTTCGCCTGCAACGCAACTGACGAAGTGCGCGGCGCGAATGAGCCCCACACACGAAGAACGCCCCGCCGGTTGCGGCGGGGCGTTCTGCGATGCGACGGATCAGGACGGCGTAGCGGCCAACAGCGCACCAAGGGCACGAAGGTGGTCGGTGCCGCCGCCGAGCGCGAACTCGTTGTGCTTGGCGGCGGTGAAGTAGTTGTGCACGATGTGGTCTCGGTCGATGCCTACACCGCCGTGGATATGGACGACGGTGTGCGCCACCCGGTGGCCGGCGTCGGCGGCCCAGAACTTGGCGGTGTGCACGGCTTCGGCGCTGGGGAGGTCTTCGGAGATCTGCCATGCGGCCTGGGTGACCGCCAGGCGCAGGCCCTGGACATCGATGTAGGCGTCCGCCAGGCGCTGGGCAACGGCTTGGAAACTGCCGACCGCCTTGCCGAATTGTTCGCGCTCGCGGGCATATTCGGCGACGAGCTCGAGTGCGCGTTCGAGGGTGCCGAGCTGCAGTGCGCTGAGTCCGAGCCAGGCGCGGGTGAGCAGCCAGTCGAGGATCTCGGCCCCGTTCTCGACGGTGCCGATCAGTTCAGCGGGGGTGTCGGTGAGCTCGACGGCGTATTCGGGGGTGCGGTCGACCACCTGTTGCGCGGTCACCGTCGCTGCCGACGGATCGACCAGGAAGACCGCGGCGACCCCGGAGACCGTGGCCGGGACCAGGATTCGGTCGGCGCGGTCGGCGAAGGGCACCGTGGTTTTGGCGCCGGTGAGCCGCCAGCCGCCGTCCACCTCGACGGCGGTAGTGGTGGGCCGGGCGGGCTCCCAGTTGTGTTCTTCGGTGAGTGCGGCGGTCAGGATCACCTGACCTGCGCCCGCCCGCGTCGCCCGATCCTGTTGCGCCGCATCGCCGAATTTCGCCAGCGCGCCCGCGCCGACCACGATCGACGACAGGTACGGCACCGCGGCGACGTACTTGCCGAGCTCACGCAGGACGGCGGTCTGCTCGAGCGCGCCGAAGTCGTTGCCGCCGACGGCCTCCGGCAGCGCCGCCGCGAGCACTCCGGTCTCGGCCAGCGAACTCCACAGCGCCTCATCGAATCGTTCGGCCGCGGTGTCGAGTTCGCGCAGCCGGTCGGCGGTGACGAGCTTGCCGCACACCTCGCCGGTCAGCCTGCCCAGGTCGAGCTGGGCTTCGGTGGGAGTGAAATCCATTTCTGCTACCTGCTTTCTGGTGGTGCGAGCGACCGGCCCGGAGGAGGTAGCCTGCGTAACCACGCAGGGCCCGGGGAGTGCCACCCATCGAACACAGCTCAGCGCGCCGACGCGGGCTGCTTGAGCGCCGTCATGGCGATGATGTCGCGCTGCACCTCGTTGGTGCCGCCGCCGAAGGTGAGGATCAGCGCGGCGCGGTGCATCCGCTCCAGCCGTCCGCGCAAGGCCTCGCCGTACGAGTCCTGGCGCAGATACGCCTGCGGGCCAAGGACTTCCATGAGCAGCCGGTAACCCTCGGTGGCCAGTTCGGTGCCGTACACCTTGCAGGTGGAGGCGTCCCACGGCCGTGGCGCGGCGTCGCCGCCGGCGTCGGCTCGGCTGGCGATCTCCCAGTTGAGCAATTTCAGGTACTCGACCTTGGCGTACACGCGGGCCAGATTGAGCTGCACCCATTCCTGGTCGATGACGCGGGAACCGTTGCCCGCCGTGGTGTTGCGAGCCCATTCGACCGTCTGATGCACAGCCAGACCCAGCGGGCCCGCCGAGGTCAGCGCGACGCGCTCGTGGTTGAGCTGGTTGGTGATCAGCGACCAGCCGCCGTTCTCCTGGCCGACCAGTGAACTCGTCGGCACCCGGACGTCCTGGTAGTAGGTCGCGCTGGTGTCCGGCCCCGCCATGGTGTGCACGGGTGTCCAGGAGAAGCCCTCGGCGGTGGTCGGCACGATGAGCATGCTGATGCCCTTGTGCTTCTTCGCCGTTGGATCGGTGCGCACCGCGAGCCAGATGTAGTCGGCGTACGCGATCAGGCTGGTCCACATCTTCTGGCCGTTGATCACGTAGTCGTCGCCGTCGCGCACCGCGTTGGTGCGCAGGCTGGCCAGGTCGGTGCCCGCGCCCGGCTCGGAGTAGCCGATGGCGAAGTGCAGTTCGCCGGCCGCGATCTTGGGCAGGAAGAAGCGCTTCTGCTCCTCGCTGCCGTAGTGCATGATCGTCGGCGCGACCGAGTTGATGGTCAGGAACGGCACCGGCGCGCCCGCGATGGCCGCCTCGTCGGTGAAGATCAGCTGATCCATCGTCGGCCGGTCCTGGCCGCCGAACTCCTTCGGCCAGGCCAGCGTGAGCCAGCCGTCGCGGCCCATCTCCTGCACGACCTCGCGATAGACGTTGCCCTGGCCGTACTCGCCGGTCTGCGCGCTGAGCGCGGCCCTACGCTCGGGAGTGATGAGTCGCGCGAAGTAGTCGCGCAGCTCCGCGCGTAGCTCCTCCTGCTGCGGCGTGTACGCAATGCGCATGGCAAATACCTCAGGCCTTCGTCGATGTGGGTTCACCCGATCATTGCATATCGACTGAAACATGTTCCAGTATTGAGGCTGAATCGGGTCGATGGCGCCACGTCCGGCGGCATCGACTTGTTAGGCTTCGGCAAGGATCGCGGTAAAGGAGTTCTCATGAAGGTAAGCGTCGATCTGGATCAGTGTGAAGCGAACGGAATCTGTGTCGGAATCGCCCCCGACGTGTTCGAACTCGATGATGAGGACCAGCTGCACATCCTCGAGGCGGACGTGCCCGCGGACCGGCTGGCCGACGTCGAGGACGCGGTGGCGCAATGCCCGAAAGCGGCGCTGCGGCTGCAATGAGCCCGACCCTTGCCATAGAATGGAACACGTTCTAGGGTCGGGCTCGTGGCTGATGATGTGAGTCTTGCTGGGCAGGTGGCGATCGTTACTGGAGCAGGAGCGGGGCTGGGGCGGGCGGAGGCGCTCGCGCTGGCCGGGGCCGGTGCTTCGGTGGTGGTCAACGACCTGTCCGAGTCCGACGCGGTGACCGACACGCTGTCCGAGATCCGCGCGCTCGGCGCCAAGGCCGAATTCGTCGCGGGCAGCATCGCCGAACGGGCGACCGCGGACGCGTTGATCCGCACCGCCGACGAGGCCTTCGGCAGCGTCGACATCGTGGTGAACAACGCGGGCATCACCAGGGACCGGATGCTGTTCAACATGTCCGACGAGGACTTCGACGCCGTTGTCGCGGTCCACCTGCGCGGTCATTTCCTGTTGTCCCGCAACGCCGCAACGTACTGGCGCGGCAAGTCCAAAGCGGCGGGCGCGCCGGTATACGGCAGGCTGATCAACACCTCCTCGGAGGCGGGTCTGCTCGGGCCGGAAGGCCAGGCCAACTATGGCGCCGCCAAGGCGGGCATCACCGCGCTGACCCTGTCGGCGTCGCGGGCGCTGTCCCGCTATGGCGTGCGCGCCAACGCGATCGCGCCCCGCGCGCGCACCGCGATGACCGAAGCCGTGTTCAGCGCCGCGCCCGAGGGGGAGGTGGACCCGCTCTCGCCCGATCATGTGGCCAGGCTCGTCGCCTACCTCGCTTCGCCCGCCGCCGACACGGTGAACGGCCAACTGTTCGTGGTCTACGGCGGGATGGTCGCGCTCATGGCGGCGCCCGTCGTCGAGCAGCGATTCGATGCCACCGGCGGTCAATGGTCCGCCGATGATCTCGCCGCGGCACTCGGCGGCTATTTTGCCGAACGCCCTGCCGGGCAGACCTTCTCGGCCTCGACCCTGATAGATCTAGGCTGAGTTCGTTCGACGCGGTCGCGCTGCGCGAAACATGCGCAGCGAGGACCGACTTTTGCAAGACCCGCTGACAATGAACTGCTGATCGGCCGTCCAACTGTTGATCAAGGGTCGGGCACTTGGTAGACATTGGTGGGTGAGATGTGTGCCGCCTCACAAAGGTGGGATCTATCTCCTGACACTCGTTCCAAATTCATACGCCGATACAAAGAAGAAGTGCAGTTCAAAAGTGGCAAACATCTTCCGGCGACGCAGTGAACGTGTTCTAATCGTTGAGGCGGTGCGGCCTCGGTGAAGAATCGTGCCGTGAGTAGTACGCGCAGATTTCAGCAAGGAGGTTCAAAGATGAACGAGGTCCTTGCTGTGCCATTGCGGGCGGTCGGCGGGTTCTTCGAACTGACCGCCGAAGTCGCGCGTTCCAGTGTGCGCAGACCATTTCAAGGGCGCGAGTTCATCGACCAGTCCTGGTTCATCGCACGCGTTTCGATCGTGCCGACACTGTTGGTCGCGATTCCATTCACCGTTCTGGTGAGCTTCACGCTGAACATCTTGTTGCGCGAGATCGGCGCGGCCGACCTCAGTGGGGCGGGCGCGGCATTCGGCGCGGTCACCCAGGTCGGCCCGATCGTCACCGTGCTGATCGTCGCGGGGGCCGGCGCCACCGCCATCTGCGCTGACCTGGGCGCCCGCACGATTCGCGAGGAAATCGACGCGATGCGGGTGCTCGGCATCAATCCGGTGCAGCGGCTGGTGGTGCCGCGCGTGCTCGCGTCGATGTTCGTCGCGCTCATGCTCAACAGCCTGGTGTGCACCATCGGTATCGTCGGCGGATTTCTGTTCTCGGTCTTTCTCCAGGACGTGAACCCCGGCGCGTTCGTCAACGGCATCACGCTGCTGACCCATTTGCCCGAATTGGTCATCTCGGAGGTGAAGGCCGGATTGTTCGGGCTGATCGCCGGGCTGGTGGCCTGTTATCTGGGTCTGAATGTCAAGGGTGGTCCCAAGAGTGTCGGTGATGCGGTGAATCAGACCGTTGTCTTCGCCTTTATGGCTTTGTTCGTGGTGAACGTCGTGGTCACCGCCGTTGGTATCAAGTTCACGGCGCGGTGACCGCATGGCCTTCGTGATCGAATCCCGCTTCCCGCGTACCGTGCGACGAGTGCGTCGGATGTCGGACTCGCTCGATTCTGTAGGTAAACATGCTGTGTTCTATGCGCAGGCCCTGGGGGCCATTCCGCGTGCCTTGACGCACTATCGCACCGAAACCATTCGGCTGATCGCCGAAATCAGCATGGGCAGCGGCGCTTTGGCGGTGATCGGCGGCACCGTGGTGATCGTCGGCTTCCTGACGCTGTTCGCGGGCGGCACCATCGCCGTGCAGGGATACAGCTCGCTCGGCAATATCGGCGTCGAGGCGCTCACCGGCTTTTTCGCGGCATTCATCAATGTCCGCATCGCGGCGCCGGTGATTTCCGGCATCGGCCTGGCCGCCACCATCGGGGCGGGCTCGACCGCGCAGCTCGGTGCCATGCGGGTGGCCGAGGAGATCGACGCGCTGGAATCCATGGCGATCCGGCCGGTGCCATATCTGGTCAGCACCAGGGTGCTCGCCGGGATGATCGCGATCGTGCCGCTGTACGCGCTCGCGGTGATCGCGTCGTTCCTGGCCAGCCGGTTCGCCACGGTGGTGATCTACGGGCAGTCGGCGGGCGTGTACGACCACTACTTCTCCACCTTCCTGATCCCGAGCGACATCCTCTGGTCGTTCGCCCAGGCGATCTTCATGGCGCTGGCGGTCATGCTGATCCACACCTATTACGGCTTCCATGCCGCGGGCGGCCCGGTCGGGGTCGGCGTCGCGGTCGGCAATGCGGTGCGGGCCTCACTGGTCGCGGTGGTCACGGTGACCCTGCTGATCTCCCTGGCCATCTACGGCACCTCCGGCAACTTTCACCTGTCCGGGTAGAGCGAGATGGCGGATTCGAACACAGTGCGCGCTGCAGTGGGATACAAGTTGGCCGGTGCCGCGATGGTGCTCGTGCTGGTCGCGATCATCGCCATCGCGATGGTGATGTTCGTCGGCGGTTTCACCTCGACGGCCACCGTGACGATCGACGCGCCACGCGCCGGGCTGGTGCTCGATCCCGACGCCAAGGTGAAGGTGCGCGGCGTGGAGATCGGACGGGTGGTCTCGATCGACCAGACCGCCGACGGCGCCAGCCTGAAGCTGGCGCTCAATCCCGAACAGCTGAAGCTTGTTCCGGCCAACGCGGGCGTTGATATCCGCTCCACCACCGTCTTCGGCGCCAAGTACGTGAACTTCACCGTGCCACAACAACCTTCGTCGGCCTCGCTGCAGCCGGGCGCGCGGGTGACGGCGCAGCACGTGACCGTCGAGTTCAACACGTTGTTCCAGCACCTGTCCGACGTGCTTGCCAAGGTGCAGCCGGAGAAACTGAACGCGACGCTGTCCGCGCTCGGCACGGCGCTGCAGGGCCGCGGCGAGAAGCTGGGCGACCTGCTCGCCCGCAGCGACGCCTACCTGCGCGACATCAACCCGTATCTGCCCACGCTGCAACATGATCTGGTGCGCACCGGCCAGGTCACCGACCTGTACGCGGACACCGTTCCGGACCTGTTGCGCACCGTGGACAACGCGACCGTCACCAGCCAGACGCTGGTCGACGAGCAGCAGAGTCTCGACGACGTGCTGGCCAACCTGACCGGGCTGGCCGACACCACGGGCTCGGTGCTGCGGGAGAACGAGGCCAATTTCAGCACCGCGCTCGACCTGCTGCGCCCGACCACGAGCCTGCTGTTCGAGTACGCCCCCGCGCTCAGCTGCATCATCAACGGCCTCGGCCCGATGATGCCGCTGGCCGAGGAGGTGTTCGGCGGCAAGCTGCCCGGCATCGGGATGAACACCAACTTCATGTTCGGCGCGCAGCCCTACAAGTATCCGGACGACCTGCCGAAGGTGAACGCGACCGGCGGCCCGCACTGCGAGGGCGTGGTGGATCGGGTGCCGGACAGCCATGCGGGTTACGTCGTCACCGACACGAACGAGGGAGCTCCGTACGTGCCGAGCACGGGTTTCATCAAGCCCAACGAGGCACCGAAGGTGTTCCAGCTGTTGTTCGCCGGACTGCCGGGGGTGGGCTCGCTGTGAAGAACACCGCCACGACGGTCAAGCTGCTCATCTTCACGGTGGTGATGGCGCTGGTGTTCGCGGGTCTGGTGATCGTGTTCAGCCAGATGCGCTTCGCCAGGGAGTACGGCTACCACGCCGTGTTCACCAGCTCGTCGGGAATGGTGCCCGGCTCGAAGGTGCGCATCGCCGGTGTTCCGGTCGGCTCGGTCTCCTCGGTGAAGGTGGGCAAGGACCATCTCGCGCACGTCGATTTCGACGTCGACCGCAAGTACCGGCTGCTCACCAGCACCCGCGCCACCATCCGCTACGAAAACCTGGTCGGTGACCGGTATCTAGAGTTGCTGGAGGGGCCGGGCAACACCGAGGCGCTGCGCGACGGCGACACCATCGACAAGGACAAGACCGCACCTGCGCTGGACTTGGACATGCTGCTCGGCGGGTTCCGCCCGCTGCTGCGCGGCCTGGATCCGGCCCAGGTGAACGACCTGACCGGCGCACTGCTGCAGATCTTTCAGGGCCAGGGCGGCACCCTGGTTTCACTGCTGAACAGCGGCGGCTCGTTCGCGAAGACCCTCGCGGACCGCGACGAACTGATCGGCAACGTGATCAGCAACCTGAACACGGTGCTGCAGACCATCGATCAGCGCGGCGACCAGTTCGCCACCACGCTCGACGAATTGCAGCGGCTGGTCAGCGGTTTGGCCGCCGACCGCGATCCGATCGGCGACGCGCTGCCCCGTATCGCGGGCGCGACCCGCGACCTGACCGGACTGCTCCAGCAGGCGCGGCCGGACCTGCGCTCCACCATCGAGCAGACCGGCCGGCTGTCCACCAATCTGGACAACGGCTCGGACACCATCCAGTGGGTGCTCGACAAGTTGCCCGACACCTACAAGAAGCTGATCCGCATCGGCGCCTACGGCTCGTTCCTGCAGCTCTACGTCTGCGGGACCAACCTGGTGGTGGACGGCCCGAACGGGCAGCCGATGCAGGTGAACCTGCCGGGTAAGCAGACGACCGGAAGGTGCACGCCCTGATGAACGAGCGATCACGCGCCGTCACCATCGGCATCGTCGGGATAGTCGTCGCGGCGTGTGTCGCCCTGTCCGCCTTGCAGTTCGGCCGACTGCCGTTCATCCGCGGCGGCGCGACCTACACCGCCTACTTCGCCGACGCGGGCGGACTGCTGCCCGGCGACGCGGTCCAGGTGGCCGGCGTGCGGACCGGCCAGGTGGACGATGTCCAACTGGATGGCGCCAAGGTGCTGGTCCGGTTCACCCTGGACGAGTCGATCGTGCTCGGCCAGAAGACCTCCGCCGCGATCAAGACCAACACCGTGCTCGGCCGCAAGTCGCTCGAGCTGACCCCGACCGGATCGGGCGCGCTGCGGCGCAGCGACACGATTCCGTTGGACCGCACCACTTCTCCGTACTCGCTCAACGACGCGCTCGGCGACCTCGGCCGCACGGTGCACGGGCTGGACATGGACCAGGTGGACAAGACCCTGGACACGCTCTCGGCCACCTTCGCCGACACCCCGGCGCCGTTGCGCGCGGCGCTGGACGGCGTTACCGCGTTGTCGCGCAGCATCAACGCCCGCGATCAGGCGCTGTCCGAGCTGCTGACCCGGGCGCAGAACGTCACCAAGATCCTGGCCGACCGGAGCAACCAGATCAACGCGCTGCTGCTGGACGGCAACAACCTGCTCGGCGAGCTGGACCGGCGCCGCGCCGCGATCGGGCAGCTGATCGTCTACGTCAACGAGGTGGCCAAGCAGCTGTCCGGCCTGGTCTCGGACAACGAGCCGATCCTGAAACCCGCACTGGACAAACTGAATTCGGTGCTCGGCCTGTTGCAGCGCAACAAGCAGAACATCTCCGACGCGCTCGACAGCCTCGGCCCGTACGCCGCGGCGCTCGGTGAGCAGGTCGGCAACGGGCCGTGGTTCAACGCCTACGTCGTCAACGCGACAAGTACCGAGTTGCAGCCGCTGGTGGACGCGCTGGTGTGGCCCGAGCATCTGCCCGAGGACCTGCGCAATATCTTCACCAACCCGGCACCGCCGTCGATCGGTCCCGCCCTTCAGGAGCCACCGCGATGAACATGCTGGACAGAGCTCGCAAGCTGCCGCGCTGGGCGCTACTGGTCGCAGGTGGGCTGGTCGCCGTGCTGGTGCTGGCCGCGGTCTACGGCGGCGTGACCCGGATCGGGAAGACCGAGATCACCGCGTATTTCCCGTCGACCTCCGGGTTGTATCAGGGCGATGAGGTCCGGGTGCTCGGCGTGAGCGTCGGCCGGATCGACTCGATCGAGCCGGGCAAGGACCGGGTGAAGGTCAAGATGACCATCGACCGCGGCATCGACCTGCCCGCCGACGCACGCGCGGTGATCATTTCGCCCTCGCTGGTCTCGGCGCGGTTCATCCAGGTGGCGCCCGCCTACGTCAGCGGCCCGAAAATGCGCGACGGCGCGGAGATTCCGCTCGAGCACACGGCCGTACCGGTGGAATGGGACGACATCAAGGCCGAACTGTCCAAGCTGTCGACGACTCTCGGCCCGGTCGGTGACGACCCGCAGGGGTCGTTCGGGCGCTTCGTCAACACTGCCGCCGACAACATGGACGGCAACGGGCAAAAGCTGCGCGACACGTTGCGCGAACTGTCCGCGACCCTGAACACGTTGTCGGACGGGCGAACCGATCTGTTCGGTACCATTCGCAATCTGCAGAAGTTCGTCGACGTGCTGTCGGCGAGCAACGAGCAGATCGTGCAGTTCGGCGGCAGGCTCGCGTCGGTGTCCTCGGTGCTGGCCGGTACGTCGCAGGAACTCGGTGCGGGACTGGACAATCTGGATACCGCGCTCGGCGACGTGAAGCGGTTCCTGGACGGCAGCGGCGCCGAGCTCACCGAGGGTGTGCAGCGGCTGGCCGACGTCACCCAGCAGCTGGTGGACAAGCGCCCCGAACTGGAGCGGGTGCTGCACTCGGGACCGACGGCGCTGGTGAACTTCTATCAGATCTACAAGCCGGCCCAGGGCACCCTCGCGGGCGCGGTCTCGCTCAACAACACGGCCGATCCGCTCGGCTTCCTCTGCGGTTCGGTGCGGGCGCTGGAAACCAATGACTCGGATCGCTCCGCCGATCTGTGCGCGCAGTACCTCGCGCCGGTAATCAGTTCGCTCGCGATGAATTACGCGCCGATCATGCTGAACCCGGCTACCGGCGTGCACGCGTTCCCGAACCAGCTGACCTACAGCCCGCCGAGCCTGGCCGGGCAGACGGCCCCGCCCGTCCCCGCGCCGGGACCTGCGCCGGTGACCGTGCCGAACGGCCTTACCGGACTTGCTATTCCAGGAGGAGGGCGATGAAGAAGCCTCGCCGGATGGCCATGCTGGTGGTGGGTCTCGCGGTGGCGCTCGGCATCTCGGGCTGCGAGTGGGACGGGTTGAACTCGCTGCCGATGCCGGGCACCGAGGGCACCATGGACGGCGCGTACAAAGTGCGCATCCAAATGCCGAATGTGACCACGCTGACCAGGAATTCACCGGTCCGGGTCGACGACGTGACCGTCGGCACCGTGTCGAACATCGAGGTGGAGGGCTGGCACGCGCTGGTCACCGTCACCCTGAATCCGAGCGTGCGGCTGCCCGCCAATGCCATCGCCAAGATCGGCCAGACCAGCCTGCTCGGCAGCAACCACATCGAGCTGGCCCCGCCGAGTGACGTTGCGCCGCAAGGGCAGTTGCAGGGCGGTGACCTGATTCCGCTGGAGCGGGCCGGCGCCTATCCGACGACGGAGCAGGTGCTCTCGTCGCTGTCGGTGGTGCTCAACGGCGGCGGCATCTCGCAGCTGGAAACGATTACCCGCGAACTGAATTCCGCGCTCAGCGGCCGGGCCAACGACATCCGCGATCTGCTACCGCAACTCAACGAGCTGACCACCAACCTGGACAAGCAGCGCACCGACATCATCGCGGCGATGAGCGGACTCGATCGCCTTGGTGGTCAACTGGCTCAGCAGCGCGACGTGGTCGCCGCCGCCATCGAGCGGATCCACCCCGCGCTCACCGTGCTCGCCGACCGCACCAAGAACATCACCGCGACGATCAACGCGCTCGGCGACCTCAGCGACGTCACCGACCGGCTCATCGCCAGCAGCGGCGACAACCTGAAGGCCAACCTGCGCAGCCTCGCCCCGGTGCTGCAGACGCTGGCCGACACGGGGAACAACCTCGTCGAGTCGCTGAAGATCATCCCGACCTTCCCGTTCCCGATGAAGAACCTCGACAAAGCGATCATGGGCGACTACCTGAACCTGTTCATCACCGTCGACCTCACCGGAAAGCGGTTGGACAGCAACTGGTTGACCGGCACGCCGCTCGGCGGTCGATTCGGCGGCGTCGAGGGCGTGGTCGGCAGTTTCGCGCCGGACACCGCGACACAGAGCGGCAATCCGGCGACCGGACCGCTGCAAACGGGGCAGGCCCCTGGTGCCCAGCCGACGCCGACCATTCCCGGCCTGCCGCCGATTCCGGGTCTGCCCGCCATCCCGGGGCTGACCGTGCCGATGCCGGGAGCCACTGCGCCACAAGGGGGTCCGGGCCGATGACGCTCACCCGATTCGTCCGCATCCAGCTGGCGATCTTCGCCGTGCTCACGGTGATCGGCCTGGTGATCATGGGCGGGGTGTATGTGAAGGTGCCCGCGATGTTCGGCATCGGCCGCTACGACGTCACGGTGCAGCTGGAGGCGACGGGTGGTCTCTACCCGACCGCCAACGTCGCCTACCGCGGCACCAATGTCGGTGTGGTGCGGGATGTTCGGCTCACCCCCGGCGGGGTCGAGGCGAAGCTGTCCATCGACAGCGACTACAAGGTCCCGTCGGATGTCAACGCCTGGGTGCGCAGCGTCTCCGCGATCGGCGAGCAGTACGTCGACCTGATCCCGCCCGACCACCCGGCCGGCGCAAACCTGGCCGACGGCGCGGTGATTCCGGTGGGCCGCACCAAACTTCCGCAGGACGTCGGCTCGCTGCTCGACCAGTCCGACCGGCTGCTGTCCAGCGTCGCCGACACCCGGCTACGGCAGGTGATCGACGAAGCGTTCAAGGCGTTCAACGGCGCGGGCCCGGACCTGCAACGGTTCATCGACTCCGCGTCGCTGCTGGTGCAGGAGGCGCAGAACAGCGCGGAACCGACGAAGAAGCTCCTCGACCAGATCGGACCGCTGCTGGATACCCAGCTCGAGTCCGACGCGGCCATCCGGTCCTGGACCAGCGACCTGGCCACCGTCACCGACCAGCTGCGCGCGCACGATCCGTCGCTGCGCAACGTGCTGCGCGACGGTCCGTCCGCGATGCGGCGGGTCAGCGCGCAATTCGAATCGCTGCGCCCGACCCTGCCGCTGCTGCTGACCAACCTGGTCAGCACCGGGCAGGTCGGCGTCACGTATCACGCTGGGCTGGAACAACTCCTGGTGGTCTTCCCGCCGCTGATCGCGGCGCTGCGGACGATCATCCGCGGGCCGGTGGAGTACGGCGCCATGGTCGACTTCATGGTGGTGGTCAACGACCCGCCCGCCTGCACGACCGGATTCCTGCCGCCCAACGAACGGCGCTCGCCCAGCGAGCTGGATTCGATCCCGTCCCCGCCCGGCCTGTACTGCAAAGTGCCGCAGAACTCGCCGGTCGACGTGCGCGGCATCCGCAACACGCCGTGCGCCGAATTCCCCGGCGTGCGAGCGCCGACACCCGAGCTCTGCCGGACCGGTTACGTCCCGGAAGGGGACAACCCCCCGTTCGGTCCGCCGCGCCCGGTAGCGCCCGCGTCCGCGCCGGTCACACCGGGTTCGACACAGGTGGCACCCGCCGCGTACGGCACCGGCACGCCCGCTGCCGCGAGATCCTATGATCCGTCCACCGGCCAGTACATCGGCCCGGACGGCCGCACCTACCGACAGGGCGATATCGGACCGGGCGGTTCGGGCACGGTACCGTCGAGCTGGCAGGCGATGCTCGAGGAGCAGCAACGATGAAAGATGACAACGCAGATCAGCACCGTACGCGGCGACGCGCGGTGCGCTCGGTGGGTCCGCCGGTGGACGAGACGGCGAGCCCCGCTGTGACGTCGATTCCGGTCGAGAAGGCCGACACCGCCGCGTTCACAGCTCATGCGGCGGCGCTCGGAGACCAGGCTGACAGTCAGACGCCCGCCGACGCTGAAACAACGTCCGGAGTCACAGATTCCGCGTCGGACGCGGCACCTGTCGACGCCGTTGTCGCCGACGCGTCGGACAGCAATGTCGTCGACCTGACCAAGGGCGCACCCGCCGCCGACGCGCAGGACGCCGCACCCGAGCGGACAAAGCGCGGTGCCTGGCGCGTCGTCGGCGTCGCGGCGGCCGCGGTCCTGGTGCTCGCGCTGCTGGTCGGTGCGGGCTTCGCCGGAATGAAGGTGCGTTCGATCGACGCCCGTGACGACCGCCGCGGTGCGTACGAACAGACCGCACGGCAGGCCATCCTGAACCTCACCACCATCCGCGCCGATTCGGCCAAGGCCGACATCGACCGGATCCTCTCGGTGGCCTCCGGCCAGTTCAAGACCGAATTCGACGGCCGGGTCGACCCGTTCATGAATATCGTGCAGCAGGCCAAGGTGGTCTCCAACGGCGAGATCATCGACGCGGCGCTGGAGAACGACAGTGACGACTCCGCGACGGTGCTGGTCGCCGCCAAGCAGTCGCTCACCAACGCGGGCCAGCAGGGCGAGCAGACCCGGTTCTACCGCTTCCGGGTCACCGTGAGTCGCGGCGACTCCGGCATGACGGTTTCGAAGGTGGAGTTCGTCGGATGACACGTCTTGGAATGACCCAGCGTGGAATGACCAAGCGCGGCAAGATCTTCCTGGCCACCCTGAGCGTGCTTGCCCTGGCGGCGGTGGTGGTGCTCGGCGTGAGCGGCTTCCGGATCTGGAACGACAACCAGGCCGAGCAGGCGCGTAAGGACGCGGTGACGGCCGCGAGCCGGACCGTCTCGGCCATGTTCACCTATGACTTCCAGACGGTGGACAAGGAACTGCCGAAGGCGGCCGACAACCTCTCGCCGAAGTTCAAGGACGACTACCTGAAGCTCATCGAGCAGGCGATCGCGCCGGGCGCCAAGGAAAAACAGCTCAACGTCAAGGCGACCACGCAGGCGGGCGGTGTCGTTTCCGGCGACAAATCGAAGGTGGTCGTGCTGCTGTTCCTGAACCAGGTGACCACTAGCAAGGATTCGCCGGAGGGCACGACCACGGGCAGCCGGGTCCGGGCCACGGTGGAGAAGGACGGCGACCGCTGGCTGGTCGATCAGGTCACGCCGATTTAGCCGAAACGACTGTCACGCAGTCGTTTCGCGCGGCAACCGGACGGTGAAGGTGGTACCGGCACCCTCGGTGCTGCGCACATCGACCGCGCCGCCGTGCGCGGTGACCAGCGCCTGCACGATCGACAAACCGAGGCCGGTGCCGCCGCTGCTGCGGGCGCGCGAGTTGTCGGTGCGGTAGAAGCGTTCGAAGATGCGGTCGGCCTCGTCGGCGGGCAGGCCGGGGCCGGTGTCGGCCACCTCGAGCAGCACCTCGCCGGCGGTGGGGGTGAGGCGGACCGCGACCGAGGCGTCCGGCGGGGTGTGCGTGAGCGCGTTGTTGAGCAGGTTCGCCAGCACCTGGCGTAGCCGTGCCTCGTCGCCGGTGACCTCCAAAGTGCCCTCGCCGGTTTCGATTTCGAGTTCGATGCGGCGGGTCGAGCCGTCCGGGTCGGCGGCCGCCGCCATCGCCCGCGCGCTGTGCACGGCGTCGCTGGCCACAGCGAGCAGATCGACCTGGCCCCGCTCCAACGGACGCTGTGCGTCCAGCCTGGCCAGCATCAGCAGGTCCTCGACGAGGATGCCCATCCGCTGGGATTCGCGTTCGATGCGGTCCATGAACAGGTCGGGGTCGGTGGTCGCGCCCTGCCGATAGAGCTCGGCGAAGCCGCGGATGGTGGTGAGCGGGGTGCGCAGCTCGTGGCTGGCGTCGGCGACGAACTGGCGCATCTTCGCCTCCGACCGCTTGGCCGCGGCCTCCGACGCCTCGGTCTTGGCGAACGCCTGCTGGATCTGGGTGAGCATGCCGTTGAGCGATCGGGACAGCCGATCGACCTCGGTGTTGCTGCCGCGCACCGGAACTCGGCGATACAGGTCACCGCGGGCGATGGCGGCGGCGGTGTTCTCCACCCGCAGCAGCGGGCGCAGGCTGCGCCGGATCACGAAGTACGCGGCGACGGCCAGCGCTGTCAGCACGATCAGCCCGACGACCAGTTCCAGCATCACAAGACGTTGCACGATCTCGAAGTTCTGGTTGAGCGGCAGCGCCACCGTGGTGGTGCCATCCGGAACGCGTACGGTCAGGGTCCGCCATTCGGTCGGTCCGCCGCCGACCGAACGCACGGTCATCGGGCCGATCTGCGGCGAATCCGGCAGGGCGGGTTCGACATCGAGGCCGAACGCCTTGATCACATAGATGCGTCCGTCGTCCTGCACCGACCGGACGTAGAACTGGCTGGTGTGCCGTGGATCGCCCGGCAAGCTCGGCGGCGGGGGCACCCGGCGGCGCGACCATTCGATCGCGCCGTTGCGTAGCTGCTGATCGGTGCGGTCGGTCAGCGAGCGTTCCAGGCCGGAGGTGACCACCATGCCGGAGATCAGCAGCCCGAGTCCCGCGGTGGCGACCAGAATCAGCATCAGCGTCACCCGCAGGGGGATCGCCGACAGTACACCGGAGGTCTTGGCGCGCAGCGCCGCGATCCGGCCCGCCGTCATTTTCCAGCCGACCGGCTGCGACTCGGTGCGCGCATCACATAGCCGACCCCGCGCAGGGTGTGGATGAGTCGCTCGTCGCCGGTGTCGACCTTCTTGCGCAGATACGACACATAGGTCTCGACCACGCCGACCTCGCCGCCGAAGTCGTAGCGCCACACGTGATCCAGGATCCGCGGCTTGCTCAGTACCGTGCCCGCGTTGACCATGAAGTACCGCAGCAGGGTGAACTCGGTGGGGGACAGCGCGACCGGCTCGCCTGCCTTCCACACCTCGTGGGTGTCGTCGTCGAGTTCGATGTCCTCGAACCGAAGCCGGGAACTCTCCCGCTGCGGTGCGGCGTGCCCGGCGCGGCGCAGGATCACCCGCAGCCTGGCCACCACTTCCTCCAGGCTGAACGGCTTGGTGACGTAGTCGTCGGCGCCGAGGGTGAGCCCGGTGATCTTGTCCTGCACCTCGTCGCGCGCGGTCAGGAACAGCACGGGGGAGTCGATGCCGTCCGCGCGTAGCCGGCGCAGCAGGCCGAAGCCGTCCATGCCCGGCATCATCACGTCGACGATCAGAGCCTGCGGCCGGAAGCTGCGCGCCTTGTCCAGCGCCTGCGCCCCGTCGACGGCCGTGTCCACCGCGAAGCCCTGGTAGCGCAGGCTCACCGCGAGCAGCTCCACGATCATCGGCTCATCGTCGACCACCAGCACCCGCGCCTCGGGTGCCTGCTCCGCAGGCGCACCACTCATGGATTCATAGTCCGGTATCCGGCTGCGAACTTGCTGGACCAAACCTGGGAGAACGCTGTGTTGTCGGCCGCGCGGGCGCCGCGAACGGCGCTTGCAAAACTCGCGCTGTGGTGGTCGGGTTGGGTTGGCATGTTGCGAGGGTCGTTTGCGGCCCGCACGCGAGACGGGCCGCGAACGGCGCTCGCAAAACTCGCGCTGTTTTGGTTGTTTTGGCGCGGAGTGTCGCGGGTCAGCGGGATGGTTGGCGCTCCTCCGGGTAGGTGTCGTCGTCGGTCAGTAGTGCGCTGCCGGCGACCTGGCCCTGTGCCAGTGCCTCCAGGAAGGCGCGGGCCCAGCGGTCCACGTCGTGCGCGAGGACCTGGCGGCGCAGCGAGCGCATCCGGCGGCGTCTGGTGTCGCGGTCGTCCTCGATGGCGGAGACGATGGCGTCCTTGACGCTGTCCAGGTCGTGCGGGTTGCACAGGTAGGACTGGCGCAATTCGGCTGCCGCGCCGGTGAATTCGCTGAGCACCAAGGCGCCGTTTAGGCCGCTGTGGCAGGCGACGTACTCCTTGGCGACCAGGTTCATGCCGTCGCGCAGCGGCGTCACCAGCATCACGTCGGCGGCCACGAAGAAGGCGATCAGCTCATCGCGCGGGATGGGGCGGTGCAGATAGTGCACCACCGGGTAGCCGACCTGGGCGAACTCGCCGTTGATCCGGCCGACCTGGCGCTCGATGTCGCCGCGCATCTGGATGTAGCTCTCCACCCGCTCACGGCTCGGCGTGGCCAGCTGGACCATCACGGTCTCGGACGGATCGATCCGCTCTTCCAGCAGCAGCTCTTCGAGCGCGTTCAGCCGGATGTCGATGCCCTTGGTGTAGTCGAGGCGGTCGACGCCGAGCAGGATGTTCTTCGGATTGCCCAGTTCCGCACGGATTTTCGCGGCCCGCTCGCGAATGGAGCGGCGCCGGGAGTGCTCGTCGAGCTCCGCCGAGGAGATCGAGATCGGGAACGCGCCGACCCGGACCGTGCGGAAGCCGACCTGCACGACGCCGAGTTTGGAACGGACACCGACGGTGCCGCGCGAGGTCGGCTGCCCGGCCAGCCTGCGGGCCAGGTAGAGGAAGTTCTGCGCGCCGCCGGGCAGGTGAAAACCGATCAGGTCGGCGCCGAGCAGGCCCTCGACGATCTCGGTGCGCCACGGCATCTGCATGAACAGCTCGACCGGCGGAAACGGGATGTGCAGGAAGAAGCCGATGGTCAGGTCGGGGCGCAGCATCCGGAGCATCTTCGGCACCAGCTGCAGCTGATAGTCCTGCACCCACACGGTGGCGCCCTCGGCGGCCACTTTCGCGGTCGCCTCGGCGAAACGCCGGTTCACCGTCACGTAGGCGGCCCACCACTTACGGTCGTAGACCGGACGCACGATCACGTCGTGATACAGCGGCCACAGCGTGCCGTTGGAGAAGCCCTCGTAGTAGTCGGCGACCTCCTGTGCCGTCAGCGGCACCGGATGCAGCTCGAGCCCGTCCTCGATGATCGGATCGACGTCCGCGTCGGGCACCCCCGCCCAGCCGACCCAGGCGCCTTTGTTGTTGCGCAGCACCGGTTCCAACGCCGTGACCAGACCGCCCGGACTGCGTTTCCATCGGGTCGTCCCGTCGGGCAACCGTTCCAGGTCGACCGGCAGCCGGTTGGCCACGACAACGAAACCGGAACCGGATTCGGCCGGGCCGGTCGTGGTGCTGGTGTCCTCGGGTGCGGTGTCTAGGGCGGGGTCGGAGTCGTCGGACGAAGTCATCTGGTCCACTCACGCATCCTTTGCGCGTCGCTGGGTCCCCCGGAGAATCCGGTGCGTCGACGTCGCCGTTGGCGTCGAAAGGCTGGGCTCTATTCTGCCCGGGCGCTCGGTGCGATGCCGAGCATCGACAACAGCATCCGGCACTCGTCGGCGTCCTCGGCGTAGGCCGCGACAACGCGCTGGGCCTGACGTGCGGTTTCGTCGGCCAGTGGTTCCAGATCGTCGTCCGCGATGTCGTTCGCGCTGCCCTTCGCGGCCATCTTCAAGTCCTCCCGGTTCACTACGCTCGTACGTGCGAATAGTCAATGGTATCTGTCCTCGGCAGACGCGGGTGGCACCCGCGTCAGACCAGCCCCCGGCCGGTGTGCCGACTCCATCCCTCCCTATACCGTGGGACGGAGCATCAACTCCACGAAAGGGTCGATATGCCGCTGGCCACGGTGAACGGAATTTCCCTCAACTACCAGGTCAAAGGTGACCGCGCGCGGGGTACCGATGTCAAGGGTTCGGGGCCGCTTGTGGTCATGATCATGGGCACCGGCAGCCCCGGCCGGGTCTGGGAACTGCATCAGGTGCCTGCGCTGGTCGCCGCGGGGTACCGGGTGTGCACCTTCGACAACCGCGGCATCGCACCCTCCTTCGAGGCCGCGACCGGCATGACCATCGACCAGTTGGTCGCCGACACCGCCGGACTGATCGAGCTCCTCGACGAGGGGCCCGCGCTGGTGGTCGGCACCTCGATGGGCGCGCGGGTCGCGCAGGAGCTGGCGCTGGCCCGCCCCGAACTGGTGCGCAAGGCCGTCTTCATGGCAGGCCACGGGCGGCTCGATCAATTCCAGAAGACGCTCTCGCTCGGCGAGCACCAACTCGACGCCAGCGGAGTGAAACTGCCGGAGAAATACGAGGCCGCGATCACCGCGGTGATGAACCTGTCGCCCGCGACGCTGGCCGAGCCGAACTCGGCCCGTGACTGGCTCGACCTGTTCGAATTCACCGGTGGACCGGTGCCGCCCGGCATCCGCGCGCAGCGTCGGATGGATCACGATTTCGACCGGGTGCAGGCCTACCGCGCGATCACGGTGCCGTGCCTGGCCGTCGGCTTCGCCGACGATCGGATGATTCCGCCCTACCTGTCCAGGGAAGTTGCCGAGGTCATCCCCGGTGCGCGCTACCAAGAGGTGCCGGACGCGGGTCACTTCGGCTATCTGGAACGCCCTGAAACAGTCAACAAGATTCTGCTGGACTTTTTCGCGAGCTGAGATTCCACGGCCAGAGGTAACCGCCCAGGCGTAACGTCTCCCTTGCTAGGGTCGAAACAACGCTCGGGACTCCAACGGCGCGCAAGTCCGTTGAACCCTCCGGTTCGTCGGACCCGGCGCCGAAGGATCCACGAGCGATCCCATACATAGCGCCAGTATCCAGTGAGGTGAAATTGAGCACCAATCCCTTCGATGACGAAGACGGCCGCTTCTTCGTCCTGGTCAACGACGAAGAACAGCATTCGCTGTGGCCTGCCTTCGCCGAGGTCCCGGCCGGATGGCGGGTCGTGTTCGGCGAGGACAGCCGCGCTGCCTGCGTCGAGTACGTCGAAAAGAACTGGACCGACATGCGTCCGAAGAGCCTGCGCGACGCGATGGCCGCCGACGACGCGGCCCGTCAGGGCGCCCAATCCTGAACTCGCGGTAGCCGAATACTGCGCTGGGACACTCGCCGACTGCGTGATGCCGTAAACCCGGTGTCACGCAGTCGGTGTGCCCGGCTATGATGGCAACCGCTTTCCGAAGGCACCCGCCTCCTTAGCTCAGTGGTAGAGCACTCGCCTTGTAAGCGAAAGGTCGTCAGTTCAATCCTGACAGGGGGCTCCGGTTCGGGCGCGTCGGTGACGGCGCGCTCGTTCGCGTTGTAGCGGCCCTGCTCGTTTTGTAAGCGAAAGGTCGTCGGTTCAATCCTGACAGGGGGCTCCGGTTCGGGCGCGTCGGTGACGGCGCGCTCGTTCGCGTTGTAGAGGCCCTGCGAAAGTCACCCTCTCGCCAACGGCGGTGGAATATTCTTGGGTTCGGTCTTGGGGCCGGCTCGAGCGGAACCGTCGAGCGAGAGGCGGCGCGGTATGACCAATTCAGCTGATGGCGGGATCGAACTTTCGGACATGATCCGCTATCTCAAGTCCGAGTTGACTGCGGCCCAAGCGGGTTCGGGTGACGGATTCAAGCTGACGCTCGACGAATGCACCATCGAGCTGAACATCGCCGTGAAACGTGAAGGCAAGGCGGGCATCAAGGCGTATGTCGTCACCATCGGCGGCGGGCTGTCCTCGGAGCAGACACACAAGGTGAGCGCGAAGTTCAAGCCCGCCGAGGCGGCTGTCTTCGAGACCGGCGGCGGTGCGTCGCCGTCCAAGGTCACCGTTGGTCCGGTGCCGCCCAAGAAAGCCTGACAATGCCCTACGATTCACCGTCGCCCGGCAGTCGCTGGATCCGCGCGAACTGGGCGTCACTCACCGAAACGCATCGCTTTCACTGGGTCATATCGGATGGCGAAGGGCTGACAGCGGCCTCCCCGAGCCTCGCGGAAGCCCTGTTCCGGGTGAATCCCGCCGGTTACGCCTTGCCCGACCCGGCCATCAGCATCGCGTTCGTCGACGGACAGGAACGCGAACAGGGGTATTCAGGATGACCATCCGGGTGGACTTCGATGACTTCGCGCCCGCCAGCTCAGGCGTCCCCCGAGCCGAACTCGTGCTCTTCGGGCCCGCTACCCCCGGACAGCTCGCCGCTACTTTCAGCCAGGCCCTCGTGGACACGGGCGCGGTGCACAGCCAGCTCCCCGAGGAAGTCGCCATGCAGCTCGGGCTCAACCCCAGCGCCGACGGCATCCAGGTCGTGATATCCACGGCCGCCGGGCCGTCTCAGCGCTGGCTGCTCCGGGTGGACTTGGCCTTCGAGGGCATTTTCGTGTCGTCCGTACCCGTGTATTTCAGCCAGGGCGCAGTCGATCTCGTCGGGCGCAGCACCCTCTACGCGGCCTCCCCGACCACTGGATTCGAGCCCGCCCAATGGCTGCGAAAGTTTTGATCAACAGCTACCGAGTCCTCGGCTCGACGACGATGCGGTTGTTAAGCGAACTGACCGGTCCTCGTTAAGGATTCGCCCCTACTGTCCCGCCTTAGTGTTCACGACGCGGGGAGGGTCCGGTGCTGCAGAAGGACGGGGGAGCGATCGAAGGACGCTGGCATCCGCCGGCGCTGATCGGGTTTCGTTTCGGCGTGTGCTATTTCGGTTCGTTCGGCCTGGCGGGTGTGCTGGGGCTGATGCCGATTATGTTGGCGGGCCTGGGATTCGAGGCGGGCTCGGTGCTGCACGTGCTGACCCTCGCGCGCCCGCCGATCGAGTGGACCGCGACCCATGTGCTCGGCCTGCACGTAAGCAGCACGCAGGTGGGCAGCGACAGTGCGTTCCAGTGGACGGCGCTGTTTCTGCTCGTGGTGATTGCCGCGGTGGCCACGGCGGGGTGGTCGGTGCTGGATCGCCGCCGGGTGCGGTACACCCGGCTGTTCGCCTGGACCCAGCTGTATCTGCGGTTCGTGCTCGCGCTGGCGATGTTCTATTTCGGGATGGCCAAGGCGATTCCGACGCAGATGCCGTTCGTGTTGAACCGGCTGGTGGAGCCCTACGGCAACTTCAGCCCGGAAGGTGTGCTGTGGTCGCAGGTCAGTGTGTCGCAGCCGTACGAAATCGCGCTCGGCGCAGCGGAATTGCTGGCGGGCCTGCTGTTGCTGGTGCCGCGGGCGACGGCGGCCGGGGCGCTGCTGTGCGCGGTGGATATGACGCAGGTGTTTCTGCTGAACATGACCTACGACATCCGCTTGAAAACGGTCTCGTCCCAGTTCCTGCTGCTGAGCCTGTTCCTGCTCGCGCCCTACGCGCGCCGGTTGCTCGCGGCGCTGTTCGCCGGCCACCCCGGGCCCGCGACCGGGCCGGTGCCGCTGTTCGGTTCCGCGCGGGCCAACCGGATCGCGCTGGTGGCGCAGCTGGTGGTCGGCCTGCTGCTGCTCGGCGTGTTCGGCGCGCAGAACTGGCGGCAATGGTCGAAGGACACCCCCAACCTGTACGGCATCTACCGGGTGGACGGCTTCTCCTCCGAGGGCTATCCCCGCGACCCCTTGCTCACTGACGAATTACGTTGGCGCCGAGTCGTTATCGATCGCCCGTTCCACGTCTCCGATCCCATGGTGCTCACCATCCAGCACATGGACGACTCCTTCGAGGTGTACGGCGGCACCATCGACCCGAAACGCCACATCATCGACCTGCACCACCGCATCGCCCTTGGCACTTACGAGGAAACGCCGGTTCGGGTGCGTCTCACCTACTGGTGGCCCGCGCCCGGCCGCATGGTCATCGACGCGGACGACTACGCCGGTCACCGCATCCATACCTCGTTCACCGAACTCGACCCGAAGTCGTTCCCGCTGCTCGAACGCGGCTTCAGCTGGGTCCAGGAACAGCCGTACAACCGGTGAACGGAAAAGAGTGGTCGAACGCCTCTCCGGCGCTCGACCACCCGCGCTGGACTCAGTCGGGGACGTTGGCTCCGTAGCCGAGGTCACGCAGCGCCTGCTTGATCTTGGTCTGCGCCTCGTCCATGGACTCGGGGCTCGGATCGGTATCCGCGCCGGAGATGTCGAAGTCGCCCATGGTGAACGCCGGGAAGACGTGCACGTGCAGGTGCGGCACCTCGAGCCCGGCGATCAGCAGCCCGGCGCGCGGTGCGTCCCAGGCGGCACGCACGGCCTGGCCGATCTTCTGGGCGACGACGTTCAGGCGGGCGAAGGTGTCCGCGTCGATGTCCTGCCACTGATCGATTTCCTTGCGGGGCACCACCAGGGTGTGCCCGGGGGTGACCGGTGCGATGGTGAGGAAACCGACGAATTCGTCGTCCTCCCAGACGAATCGACCTGGTAGCTGACCGGCGATGATCGCGCTGAAGACAGAAGCCATGCCCCGCAGGCTACGCCGAGGTGAAATGCGACAGGATGCCCTGCACCTCGTAGATGTCTACCTGGCGGTTGAACCGTTTCTGGAACGGCTCGTGGTTGCCGGAGATCCAGATGCAGAGCTCGGCGTCCAGGTCGAAGGTGCCCGCGGTCTCCACCGAGAAGTGCGTGATCGCGCGGTAGAGGATGCTGTGATAGCTGACCTTGCGGCCGGTCATGCCCTGTTTGTCGACCAGGATCAGGCGTCGGTTGGTGAACAGGATCGCGTCGCGTACCAAAAGATACGCGGCGTAGATCTGTTCGCCCTCGCCCATCAGTTTCGCGTATTCCTGTTGTGCCCGGCCGGGATCGATCCGCCCGGCATTGCCCATCAGTCCGTCGATCAGACCCATCGTGTGCACATCCTTCGCGCGGTGTGGGTGGTGTGGCCCTGGCTGAGGTATGCCGGAACCATCCCTTTCCATCATCCATGTCGCGAGACCGATATTCGATGGTCGACTGCTGTTCATGAGTGAGCGCAGCGCTTCCTGCGGCTTCACCTAAGCTGTCTGCCGTGCGCGTACTCGTCATCGGTTCCGGAGCCCGTGAACATGCCCTTGTCCTCGCGTTGCGCCGTGACCCGGCGGTCAGCGCGATCGTCGCCGCGCCGGGCAACGCGGGTATCGCGCAGCACGCGACGACCAGGCCGGTCGATCCGTGCTCGGCGGAGGCGGTGGTCGCGCTGGCCACCGAGTCGGCCGCCGATCTGGTGGTGATCGGACCCGAGGTGCCGCTGGTGCTCGGCGTCGCCGACGCGGTGCGGGCCGCCGGGTTCGCCTGTTTCGGACCGTCCGCCGCGGCCGCGCGGATCGAGGGCTCCAAGGCCTTCGCCAAGGACGTGATGGCGGCGGCGGGGGTGCGCACCGCGCACAGCGAGATCGTGGACACCCCGGCCGACCTCGACGCCGCGCTGAGCCGGTTCGGGCCGACCTGGGTGGTGAAGGACGACGGTCTCGCCGCGGGCAAGGGCGTGGTGGTCACCGCCGACCGGTCCGCGGCCCGCGACCACGGCGCCGAGCTGCTGGAGCAGGGGCACCCGGTGCTGCTGGAGTCGTTCCTGGACGGGCCGGAGGTGTCGCTGTTCTGCCTGGTCGACGGGGAGACGGTGGTGCCGCTGCTGCCCGCGCAGGATCACAAGCGGGTCGGTGACGGCGACACCGGCCCGAACACCGGCGGCATGGGCGCGTACACGCCGCTGCCGTGGCTGTCCGCCGAGGCCGCGACCGCGATCGTCGACGACGTGGTGAAACCCGTTGCGGCCGAATTGGTTCGCCGAGGCAGCGCGTTCTCCGGGCTGCTCTACGCGGGCCTCGCGATGGGTGTCGCAGGGCCCGCGGTCGTCGAATTCAATTGCCGCTTCGGTGATCCCGAGACTCAAGCCGTGCTGGCCCTGCTGGCGAGCCCGCTGGGCGAGCTGCTCAACGCCACCGCCACCGGCACTCTCGACCAGGTCGACCCGCCGCGCTGGCGTGCGGGCTCGGCGATCACCGTGGTGGTCGCCGCCGAGAACTACCCGAGCCGCCCGCGCGTCGGCGACGTGATCACCGGCGCCGGCGACGGCGCGATGGACGACTCCGCCGCGGTGCTGCACGCCGGAACCGCGCTGCGCGAGGACGGTGCCCTGGTCTCCTCCGGCGGCCGCGTGCTCAACGTGGTCGGTGTCGGCGCCGATCTCGCCGAGGCGCGCACGCACGCCTACGAGCGCATCGCCTCGATCAAGCTGCCGGGCAGCCACTACCGCACCGACATCGGCCTCGCCGCCGTCGAGGACCGCATCGCTATCTCTAGTTGACGGTAAGTCCGTGTAGGGCCAGCCACGGCTGTGGGTCGACGTGCTGGCCGCCGATGATGACCTCGAAGTGCAGGTGCGGGCCGGTGGAGTCGCCACGGTTGCCGACGCGGGCGATCTGCATCCCGGCCGGGACCCGTTCGCCGCGGGAGACGAAGAAGTCGTACATGTGGCCGTACACGGTGATGGTGCCGTCGTCGTGCCGGATGCGCACCCAGAGTCCGAAGCCCTCGGCCGGGCCCGCGTCGATGACGGTGCCGTTGGCGACCGCGTAGATCGGGGTGCCGATCGGGGCCGCGATGTCGATGCCCGCGTGGAAAGTGCCCCAGCGGGAACCGAATCCGGAGGTGAAGGTGCCGTGGGCGGGCAGGAAGAAGCCGCCGATTCCGGGCAGCGTCACGCCGGGCAGCGTCGTCGCACCGCCGCCACCCATCCACGGTTGCCATTCGCCCGCCGCCGCGGCGGCGGCCTCGGCCTTGGCGCGTTCCAGGGTGGCGCGCGCGGCCGCCGCGACCACGGCCTGTTCGCGCAGGCGTTCACCGTTGTCGATGGCGTTCAGGTACCGGCGCACCGAGGGCGGGGTGGATTGCACCTGCAGGGGATAGGCGACCGCGACGCGTTGGGCGTGATCCTGGTCCGGGACGCGGTCGCTGATCGCACCCGCGAAGGACGCGTCGCCCGCGGCGAAGACGGCGGTCACCGCGAGCCCGGCCAGCAGCACGCGATGCTTGCGCAGCAGTGCGAGGAGCCGGTCACGGTCGGGTCGTTTATCCCACTTGTCGCGCAGCTCGGAGCGCCGCCGCCACAGTTCCCGCGGATCGGGCCGCCGTCGCAGGATCTCCTGGACGTTGCGCCGATCGAGCAGGGCCCGCAGGCCGCGTGCCGGTCGTTCCCGGAGCCGGGCGCGCCAGTTCGGCGGAATGACCCCGATGCCGCCTACGCCGCGCACCCGGTCGAGCCCAGCTCGTCGAGCATTCTCGAGCATCAAGCCGACCATAACCCTGGTGGGAGGGGAGCGCACGACCGGCGCCGGGCCGGCGCCGCCACGGAGTCTGCGGGGCGAGACGAAAGACGAGCGTCAGCGACGTGTCGTCGTGCGACACCGTCTACCGTCTCACGGGTGTCCAGAGAATCTCGCCGGTCGACCATTCCACCTTTCTACGTGATGGATGTCTGGAAAGCTGCGGCGCAACGGGCCAGGACCCATGGGGATGTGCTCGTGCTCGCCGCCGGACAGCCGTCGACGCCGGCGCCCGCGCCGGTGCTGCGCGCGACCACGACCGCGATCGAGTCCGAATTGCTCGGCTACACCGAGACTTTCGGCATCCTGCCGTTGCGTGCGGCGATCGCCCAGCATCACACCGAGACCTACGGCTACGCCGTAGACCCGGATGACGTGGTGGTCACGACCGGATCGTCGGGGGCGTTCTCGCTGATCTTCCTGGCCGCCTTCGACCCCGGCGACACCGTGGTGGTGGCCCGGCCCGGCTATCCCGCCTACCGCAACACGCTCACCGCGCTCGGCTGCCGCGTGGTGGAACTGGACTGCGGCGCGGAAACCAGGTTCCAGCCGACCGTCGCCATGCTGGACGCGCTGCCCGAACCACCGGCCGGGCTGGTGGTCGCGAGCCCGGCCAACCCGACCGGCACCATGATCGCCCCCACCGAACTGGCCGCGCTGGCCCGCTGGTGCGACGCGCACGGCACCCTGCTCATCTCCGACGAGATCTACCACGGCATCACCTACGACAGCTCGGACACCGGAACCTCCTCGTCCTGGGAGACCTCCCGCGAATCGGTGGTCATCGGCTCGGTGTCGAAATACTTCTCGATGACCGGCTGGCGGCTCGGCTGGATGTTGGCGCCCAGCGGTTTACGTCCCGCGCTGCAGCGACTCGCCTCCAACCTCACCGTGTGCCCGCCCGCGATCTCGCAATACGCGGCCCTGCACGCGTTCGGTGCCGAGGCCAAGGCCGAACTCGACGGGCATGTGCGCCGCTACGCGATCAACCGGCAATTGCTGCTGGACGGCCTGCCGAAGATCGGCATCACCGACCTGGCTCCGGCCGACGGTGCCTTCTACGCCTACGCGGATATCGGCCATCTCACCGATGACGCGCGCGCGTGGTGCACCGACGTGCTAGACAACACCGGTGTCGCGCTCGCGCCGGGCATCGACTTCGACACCGTGCACGGAAATCGGACAGTTCGCTTCTCGTTCGCGGGCGCCACCGCGGACATCGAGCAGGCGCTGGTTCGTCTAGGGCACTATCTGGGTGTTTGATCGTCGTGTCCGGCAACAACTTTCCGCAGTTCGGCACCATGGCCGCGCGGATACGGTAGAACATCGATGGTTGCTTTTCCTCGCTGATTTCCCCTGGAAGAACTGATGACGACTGGCACGATGGCACGGTGATCACCGCGACGACCCCGAAAGGCGAACGGCGTCGCCAGGCTTTGGTAGCTGCCGCCGCCGAGTTGTTGCTCGAAGGCGGGTTCGAGGCGGTGCGGCATCGGTCGGTCGCGACCCGTGCCGATCTGCCGCTGGCGTCGACCACCTACTACTTCGAATCGCTGGAAGATCTGATCGCGCGCGCGGTCGAATTCAGCGGCAACGTGGAGCTCGACGCGATGCGCCGCCGGGTCGGCGAGGTGAGCCATCGCCGCCGCGGCGCCGAGGCGACCGTCGATCTGGTGCTCGATCTGCTGGTCGGCGTCGACGGGCACTGGCACGACGAGGGCGCGCGCGGGCAGTTGATCGCTCGCTACGAGCGGTCGGTGGCCTCCGCGCGGCACCCCGAGCTGCGCGAAGTGCAGTTACGCCTCAGGGCTCAGCTCGACGAGCTGCTCGCGGATGTGCTGCGCCGCTCCGATCGACTGGTGCGCCCCGAGCAACTGCGCAGGCTGGTCGCGGTGGTGGACGGCGCGGTGGTCGCGGCACTGACCGAAATGGAGCCGGAACCGCGCCGAATGGCCCGTGGTGCGCTGCTCGAGGTGATCGACATCGTCGCACCGGCGACGCCCCAGCAAGTGGACCGGTTCCGCGCACTAGACTGACCAGACGTGACCCTTGTTCCGAACGTCCTTGCCACCCGATACGCCAGTCCCGAACTGGTGCGGCTGTGGTCGCCCGAGCACAAAATCGTGCTCGAGCGGCGACTGTGGCTGGAGGTGCTGCGGGCCCAGTCGGATCTCGGAATCGAGCTGCCCGCAGGCGTACTCGCCGACTACGAGCGGGTGATCGACCAGGTCGATCTCGCCTCCATCGCCGAGCGCGAGCGGGTCACCCGGCACGACGTGAAGGCGCGCATCGAGGAATTCAACGCGCTGGCCGGGCACGAGCACGTGCACAAGGGCATGACCAGCCGCGACCTCACCGAAAACGTGGAGCAGCTGCAGATCCGGCTCTCGCTCGAGCACGTGCACGCGCACGGCATCGCGATCGCGGCCCGGCTCACCGAGCGTGCCGCCGAATACCAGACGCTGGTGATGGCGGGGCGCTCGCACAATGTCGCCGCGCAGGCCACCACCCTCGGCAAGCGGTTCGCCTCGGCCGCCGACGAGCTGCTGATCGCGCTGACCCGGGTGCGGGAACTGATCGACCGGTACCCGCTGCGCGGCATCAAGGGCCCGATGGGCACCGCCCAGGACATGCTCGATCTGCTCGGCGGCGATCCGGCCAAGCTTTCGGCGCTCGAGCAGCAGGTGGCCAGGCATCTCGGCTTCGCGACCGTGCTCACCAGCGTCGGCCAGGTGTACCCGCGCTCGCTCGACCACGACGTGCTCTCCGCGCTGGTCCAGGTGGGGGCAGGCCCGTCCTCGTTCGCGCACACCATCCGGCTGATGGCCGGAAACGAGCTGGTCACCGAGGGCTTCCAGCCCGGCCAGGTGGGCAGCTCGGCGATGCCGCACAAGATGAACACCCGCTCGTGCGAGCGCGTCAACGGCCTGCAGGTGGTGCTGCGCGGTTACGCCTCGATGGCCGCCGAACTGGCCGGTGCGCAATGGAACGAGGGCGACGTCTTCTGCTCCGTGGTCCGCCGCGTCGCGCTGCCGGACGCCTTCTTCGCCATCGACGGCATGATGGAAACCTTCCTCACCGTGCTCGCCGAATTCGGCGCCTACCCCGCCGTCATCGCCCGCGAACTCGACCGCTACCTCCCCTTCCTCGCCACCACCCGGATCCTGATGGCCGCCGTCCGCGCCGGCGTCGGCCGCGAAACCGCGCACGAGGTCATCAAGGAACACGCGGTAGCCGTAGCCCTCGCGATGCGCGAACAAGGCCGCGAACCCGACCTCCTCGACCGTCTCGCCGCCGACCCCCGCCTCCCCCTCGACCGCGCCGCCCTCGACACCGCTCTCGCCGACAAGTCCGCTTTCATCGGCGCCGCCGAAGCCCAAGTGGCCGACGTCATCGCCGCCGTCCAAAAACTCGTCGACCAGAACCCGACCGCCGCCAACTACACCCCCTCCCCAATCCTGTAGCGGGAGCGGTTGTTTCGGCGTGAATCCGTACACGATTTTTGGGGAGATCATTGCTGGGCGGGCTGCGGCCAGTCGGGTGTTCGAGGACGATGATGTGTTGGCGTTCATGGATATTCGGCCGATGACGCCGGGGCATGTGTTGGTGGTGCCCAAGGTGGTGGCGCGGAGTCTTGCGGAGTTGGATCCGGTGGTCGGGGGGAAATTGTTTCAGGTGGGGCAGCGGGTGGCTGCGGCGTTGCGGGTGAGTGAGGTGGGGTGCGATGGGGTGAACTTCTTTCTTGCCGATGGGGTGACGGCGGGGCAGGAGGTGTTCCATGTGCATTTGCATGTGATTCCGCGGACCGCAGGGGATGGGTTCGGGTTGCGGGGGCGACCGACGAGTCCGCGGCGGGCCGATCTGGATTATCTGGCCGGGTCGATTCGGGGGGCGCTGAGCCGCTGAACGGTTCGTTCGCCAGGCGGTTTCAGCGAAGGATGTTCCGGGAGCAGCCTATTTGCTGGGAGAACGCCAGAGAGCTTCGTCACTTCCGCAACGCTCGGTGGTGAGCTACCTTTAAAAGCCGTTGTGATGCGGTGATGGAGGTGTGACCGTGCGTCGAACACCAGTTGCTGTAGTAGTGCTGACCGTGGCGCTCGGCTTGTTCGGGCCCGCGGTCGTCGGACCTGCGACCGCCTCGGCCGCGCAGCTCGAGCGGGTCGACACCCTGAGCCCGACGCGTACCGCGGTGTTCATCAATTCACCCGCGATGGGACGGACCGTTCAGGTTCAGGTGCTGCATCCGGTGGGCGGCGGTCCGCGACCCGCGTATTACCTGCTGGACGGCCTCGACCCCGGCACCAGTCAGAGCACCTGGACCAACGCCACCGACGCGGAACAATTCTTCGCCGGCGCGAACGTCAACGTGGTGCTCCCGGTCGGCGGCGAGGCCAGCTACTACACCGACTGGCAACAGGACGATCCGCAACTCGGCCACTACCGGTGGGAGACGTTCCTGACAGAGGAACTGCCACCGCTGATCAACGCCCGATTCAACGGCAACGGCGTCAACGCGATCGGCGGACTGTCGATGGGCGGCAACGCGGCCTTCATCCTGGCCGCCCGCAACCCGTGGCTGTACCGCGCCGTCGCGGGCTACAGCGCCTGCCCAGACACCGGCCTGGCGATGGGCGCGGTGATGTTCTCCATCGCCAACCGCGGCGGCAACCCATTCAATATGTGGGGACCGCCCGGCAGCCAGGCCTGGACCGAACACGACCCGGCGCTGCTGGCAGAACGCTTGCGCGGCAAGACAATCTATCTGTCCAGCGGCACCGGCATCCCCGGCCCGCACGAGACGGAGATCAAACCTCAACTGGCCGAGAACATTTTCCTCGGCGGCCCAGTGGAGGTCGGCGTCAACGCGTGCGTCGTCTCGTTCGAGCAGCGCCTGCGCGGCCTCGGCATCCCCGCCCGAGTCGACTACAGCGCCACCGGAACTCACTCCTGGTCCTATTGGCAGGACACGCTGCACGCGTCATGGTCGACCATCGCCCCGGCCATCGGAGCCTGAATTCCGTAAGGGCGCAGCCGATTTCCTAGTTGCGCCCGGCATTGAGCACGACAATCGCGATCTGCACCCGGTTTTCGGCGTCGAGCTTGGTGAGCAGCCTGCTGGTGTACGACTTCACGGTCGCGATACTCAGGTGCATTTCCTTGGCGATATCGGAGTTGGACAGACCACGCCCGATCGCCTCGGCGACGTCACGTTCGCGTTCGGTCAGCGAGGTGAGGGCGGTGCGGGCCCGCTCGCGCGCCGCCGCGTCGTCACTCGACCCGGCGGTGACGACCGAGATCAGTTGCGCGGTAACGCTCGGCGAGAGCATCGGCCGACCCGCCGCCACCTGTTTGACCGCGGCGACGATGTCAGCGGGCGGTGTGTCCTTGAGTAGGAACCCGTGTGCGCCGATCCGCAACGCCTGCAACACCATGTCGTCGGCGTCGAACGTGGTCAGCACGAGCACCCGGGGCGGGTCGGCCCGGCTCAGCAGTTCGCGGGTGGCATCGAGCCCGTCCCGGATCGGCATCCGGATGTCCATCAGCACGACGTCGGGCGACTGTTCGCGGACCACGGCTAGCGCCTGCTCGCCGTCGGCGGCCTCGCCGACCAGTTCCAGCTCCGGGTCGCCGCCGAGGATCAGCGTCAGCGCCGAGCGTGCCAACGGCTCGTCGTCGACGACGACCACACGGATACGGGTATTCATCTGTCGCTCTTGACGGTTACGGCGGGCCACGGCAACACGGCACGCAGTCGAAAACCGCCGGCCGGGTCGGGGCCGTAAGCCAATGTGCCGCCGACCAGTTGGGCTCGTTCGGTGAGACCGAGCAAGCCGTAGCCGGAGGACGGCAGCGCGAGGCCAGGATGGTGCGGCGCGGAGTTGCCGACGTCGACGATCAGGTCCTGGCCCGGCCCGCCGTCGATGCGCACCCGGACCGCGGCGCCGGGTGAGTGCTTGCGTGCGTTGGTCAGTCCCTCCTGGGCGATGCGATACGCCGTGCGCGCGCTGGTCGCCGGGAGGTCGTCGGTGGTGGTGTCGGTGATCGACACGTCCATGCCCGTCGAGCGTGCCTCCTCGACCAGGCGCGCGAGATCGGCCAGCGTCGGCTGCGGCGGCTCCGGGGTGTCGGTCAGCGAGTTGTCGCTGGTACGCAGCACGCCGAGCACCTCACGCAACTCCTGCAGTGCGAGGTGGGCGTTCTCGGCGATGGTTTTCGCCGTCGTCGCGGTCTGCTCCCTGGTCAGGTCGGTGCGGAAACCGAGCGCGCCCGCGTGCATGGCCACCACCGAAATCCGGTGCGCCAGTACATCGTGCATCTCCCGCGCGATGCGATTGCGTTCGAGCAGGCGCGCCTCGGCGGCCCGCGCGTGCTGTTCCCGTTCGGCGGTCTCCGCGCGAGAACGTAACGACCACACCAGGTCTCGTCGCGCGCCGACCGCGAAGCCGACCGCGACGACAACGGCGACGGCGGCCGTGAGCACCGACGGCCCGACCCAATAGGGTTGCAGGTCGGTATTTTTCGGGTAGATCACGCTTTCGGTAAGTAAGCCGGTCCCGATGCTGACGATGGACAGCGCGATCGTCTCCGGGTAGCGCCGCCGGGTGGCCAGCGAACACAGCACGAGCGCCGCCGCGCCGTTGGCGGTGACCGACGCGGTGGACGCCACCGTCACGATCGCCGCGGTCGCCACCGGATACCGGCGCCGCAGCAGGGTGAGCAGCATGCAGGCCAGGCCGAGCAGCGGGTCACCCACCTGGAACCAGGTCAGCAGCGCGCCGTCGATCGGCGCCATTTCGCTGTTCGTGGTGGACCACGCCCACAGGCCGATCATGAGCACCGCCGCCATCCGCCAGGCGTGCGACCACGGCCGAAGCGGTGGCGCCGACGACAGGGGTGCGGTGGACATGACGCGACTGTAGGTGGCGCGCGTTCGCCGGCGCATCGGCCTGCAGGGCGAATTCGGATCGACCAAAGGATGAACCGCCCGCAGACCGATGGCCGATGTGCGATGACCTGCCTCAGGGCAACCATGAGAAAGGTCGCTACCAGCCAATCTTGGAAACGGAGAGTGTGATGGCCAAGAACGTATGGGTCGGGTTGCAGATCGTCGGCATGGTCTTGGTGGTCGCGTCGGCCCAGGCCGTTATCCGCCTGCTCATCGACCACAGCAAATCTCAGGTGTGGGGCCTGCTCGACTGGGCGCCGGGCGGCTGGGGCGGTCAGATCGTGGTGCTCGTGGTGCTCGCCGCGGCAGGCGCGATCCTCGCCGACCGCTCGAACAACAAGGTGAAACTGCTCGAAGCCTGATCTCCGGGAAAACCCCGATGCCGGAATCAGCGAGCAGGTACTTCAGCGGGCTGCCAGTGCGGGTAGTCGCTGTAGCCCTCGGCGGTGCGGCCGTAGAGCAGGTGCTCGCGGATGGAGGCGAGGGGCAGGCCATGGGTGAGGCGACGGACGAGATCGGGATTCGCGATGAAGGGACGGCCGAACGACACCAGGTCGGCCAGGCCCGCGCGCAGCACGTCCTCGGCGCCCTCGGCCGTTGTCGGCGCGCGGTTTTCGCCGATATTGGCGATGAGGGTGCCGCGCCAGCGTGGCCGCAGATCGGCCAGCGCCCGGTAGCTGTCGTTGTCGGTCAGGTGCAGGTAAGCCAGGCCGCGGTGGTCGAGTTCGGTGACCAGCGCCCGGTAGAGCGGGGCCGGGTCGGCTTCGAACATGTTGAACTGCGGATTGCCGGGGGAGAGGCGGATTCCGGTGCGGTGCGCGCCGATCTCGGCGGTCACGGCATCGACGACGGCCAGCGGCAGGCGCATCCGATTCTCGATCGACCCACCGAATTCGTCGGTGCGCAGGTTGGTGTTGTCCGCCAAGAACTGATGCACGAAATAGCTGTTGGCGCCGTGGATTTCCACACCGTCGAAGTCGGCGGCGATGGCGTTGCGAGCCGCGGCGGCGTGCTGCTCGACGGCTCGTTCGATCTCGGCGCGGTCGAGTGCCGCCGGGGTGATCGGCTCGCCCTTGCCGCCGTCGATCAGGTGCACGCGATCCTCGTCCAGTACCGCGGACGGGCCCGCGGGCCAGGAGCCGTCGATCCGGGCGAGCGGGTGCCCCTTGCGTCCGCCATGCATCAACTGCGCGAAGATGCGTCCACCGTTGGCATGGACGGCCTCGGTGACCCGCCGCCACGCCTCGACGTGTCGTGCGGTTTGCAGACCGGGCACCCAGGCCTCGCTCTGTCCGGTCGAATGCGGCCAGATGCCCTCGGTCACGATGAGCCCGGCCGTCGCCCGCTGGGCGTAGTAGTCGGCGACGTCGCTGGTCGGCGAGCCGTCCGGCAGCGAGCGCAGCCGCGTCATCGGTGACATGACGACCCGATTGGGCAGGGTGCGTGCGGGAGTGCGGTATTCGGTCAGTAGCAGCATTCCTGTACCGTAAAACCTGACATCAATGTCAGGTCAAGGAGCGATTGTGCGCATCGGTGAACTGGCCGAGCGGACCGGCGTCAGCGTCCGGTCGCTGCGGTATTACGAAACCAAGGGACTGCTCGCGTCGGAGCGGACCTCCGGCGGCCAGCGCGAGTACCCGGCAGCGGCCGTCGACCGGGTCCGGCGCATCCAGGAGATGTTCGCCGCGGGCCTGCACAGCGACACCGTCGGCGAACTGCTGCCCTGCATCCACGACGTGGACGGCACCCCGAACGCGGCGGCCACTCCGTTCCTGGTGCAGAAGCTCTCCGGGGAACGCGAGCGGATCGAACAGGCCATCCGTGACCTGGACCGCACCCGCGAGGTACTGGACTCGGTCATCCAGGCCGCCTCCGGCGCCCAACCGCCCGCCGACGGGCCGGGATAGCGCACCAATTCCGCTGCGCGACAGCTCGAGCAGGGCAGTTGCCGGGTCCTGGCAGGACGGCCGGGATCCGCGCCGCTACGGTGGAGCCCATGGCTCTCGACAGCGGTACCGGAACGATCTCAGACCTCGACGGGGTGACGGCACCGATCGCCAAGACGGTGCCCACCGAACGCGTACATCACGGTGACGTGTTCGTCGACGAGTACGAGTGGCTGCGGGACAAGGAGAACCCCGAAGTCATCTCGCACCTCGAGGCGGAGAACGCGTACACCGAGGCGCAGACCGCGCACCTGGCCGAGCTACGGGACTCGATCTTCGACGAGATCAAGGGCCGCACCCAGGAGACGGACCTGTCGGTGCCGACCAGGATGGGCGAGTACTGGTACTACTCGCGCAGCTTCGAGGGCAAGCAGTACGGCGTGCACTGCCGGTGTCCGATCGCGGCCGGCGCCGAAGGCATCGACGCCTGGACCCCACCGCAGCTGGAGGCGGGCACCGAGGTGCCCGGCGAACAGATCCTGCTGGACAGCAACGTGGTCGCCGAGGGGCACGACTTCTTCGCGCTCGGCGCCTTCTCGCTGAGTCATGACGGCAACCTGCTCGCCTACTCCGTGGACACCGTCGGTGACGAGCGGTACGTGCTGCGCTTCAAGGACCTGCGCACCGGCGAGATGCTGTCCGACGCGATCGCCGAGACGGCGCCCGGCGCGACCTGGTCACTGGACGGCACGCACGTCTTCTACCAAACGGTCGACGAGTCCTGGCGGCCCGACACCGTGTGGCGGCACCGGCTCGGCAGCCCGACCGCCACCGATGTGCGGGTGTTCCACGAGCCCGACGAGCGCTATTGGGTGAGCATCACCTCGACCCGCTCGGAGAAGTACCTGATGATCTGGGTCGGGTCCAAGATCACCACCGAGGGCTGGGTGCTCGAATCCGACGATCCCGAGGGTGACTTCCGGGTCATCCTGCCGCGCCGCGACGGCGTCGAATACTCCGCCGAGCACGCGGTGATCGGCGGCGAGGACCGGTTCCTGATCCTGCACAACGATGTGGTCGACGGCGTGAAGGCGGAGAACTTCGTGCTCGCCGACGCCCCGGTCGCCGATCCGTCGGACCTGACGCTGCTGATCGAGCACCGCGACGATGTACGCCTCGAGGACGTCGATGCCTACGCCGATCACCTGGTGCTGAGCTACCGCCGCGAGGCGCTGACCCGGGTGGCGGTCTGGCCGCTGACCGACAGCGGGTACGGCGAGCGGCGCGAGCTCGACTTCGACCTGGAGCTCTTCGCTGTTGGCGCGGGCGCGAACCCGGAGTGGGCGCAGCCGACCCTGCGCATCGGGTTGACCTCGTTCATCACGCCGGTGCAGGTGTTCGACTACGTGCCTGCGACCGGCGACCTGCTGCTGCGCAAGGAGCAGCCGGTGCTCGGCGGGTACGACGCCAACGATTATGAGCAGCACCGAGATTGGGCGATCGCCGAGGACGGCACCCGGATCCCGATCTCGCTGGTGTGGAAGAAGGGTCTCGCGCTGGATTCGCCGAAGCCCGTGCTGCTGTACGGATACGGCTCCTATGAGGCGAGCATGGATCCCTCCTTCTCCGTCTCGCGGCTGTCGCTGCTGGATCGCGGCATGGTGTTCGCGGTCGCGCACGTGCGTGGCGGCGGCGAGATGGGTCGGCTCTGGTACGAGAACGGCAAGACGCTCACCAAGAAGAACACATTCACCGATTTCGTCTCGTGCGCACAGCATTTGATCGATACGGGCAAGACGGCGGCGGATCGGATGATCGCCGACGGCGGCAGCGCGGGTGGCCTGCTGATGGGCGCGGTGGCGAACCTGGCACCCGAATTGTTCGCCGGCATCCTGGCGAATGTTCCGTTCGTCGATCCGCTCACCTCGATCCTGGATCCGTCGCTGCCGTTGACCGTCATCGAATGGGACGAGTGGGGTAACCCGTTGGCGGACAAGGACGTCTACGACTACATGAAGTCCTACGCCCCGTACGAGAACGTCGAGGCCAAGGACTATCCGGCCATCCTGGCCATCACCAGCCTCAACGACACCCGCGTGCTCTACGTCGAACCCGCCAAGTGGGTCGCGAAACTCCGCGCGACCAAGACCGGCGACGCGCAGCTACTGCTGAAGACCGAGATGAGCGCGGGCCACGGCGGTGTCAGTGGCCGGTATGAGAAGTGGAAGGAAGTTGCCTTCGAGTACGCCTGGGTGCTGGACCGGGTCGGACTGGCCGACGCGTAATCCGGTGGCGGGGGCCGGTTTCGTGAATCGGCCCCCGCGCACGCCGGATCTGCTTGCGGGCAAACAGATCCGGCGATTGGTGCCGGTGCTATCTCCTGCCGGGCATGGCGACGGGCAGGCCTATTTGATGGGCGACTTTTGCCATCTTTTCGTCGTAGGTGACCAATGCGAGCAGTTCGCGTTGCAACAACATCGCACTGGCAACGTGAATGGCGTCCATGGACTTCAGCCCCCGTGGAAGATACGCGGCGGAGTCGCAGATCCGGTCGGTGACCGGAATCTTTGTGTACTGCTCGGACAACTCTCGCATCAGGTTCGGGAAGTCGCCGTACTCATCGCTCTTGCGTATCGTCTCGACAAATCCGATCGAATTGGTTGCCAGTTCCGCCGATGAATGCCGCTGTATGTACTCGTTCAGCGAACGCACGTACTTCCGCTCGGTCACCTTGGTGATGATCGCCGACGCATCGAGGTAGAGGATCATCGCTCGGCCTCGTTCGGCTCGCTGCCGTAGACCGCTGTATTCGCTGCCCACGGGTCCTCGCCACGGCCGAGTCGCCGCAGCAGCTCCTCTCGTTGTTCTTCCTCCCTGTCTATCCGTTCCATCGCGGCGTCGCCTGCCGCGTAGTCGACGACCACGTCCTTGTACAGGTTTGCGAAATGCTCGAACACCTCGCCTGCCGTTTTTGCCCCGCCCGGCGGCGGGATGATCACGCCTTCCGCCACCAGCCGGTCGTAGGTGCTCATCTCGTCGAATGGTGGCGAGAGAACAGCAATGGTCCTTCCGCGTTTGGTCACTTGGATTGTTTCCCCCTGCTCTACTTCCGCGAGTATCGCGCTTGGGTTGTAAGAGAATTCCCTGACAGAAACTGACCGCATCCGATTAATTCCCCTCGATCGAGGGTCCCACGGGCTGAGTCGGCGAGCGCCGCGCCCGAGAACGTGCTTACCTGAGGGTACAACATGTAGGCACATCGGGGAAGGAGATTTCGGCGAGAACGTGTGTCACGGTGTTCGTCGCCCGGTCATCCCGCCAGCACGCTCAGTACATCTGCCCCTGGCACCGTAAATTCATGAACGCTGAGCTGGTCGTATCCGTTTCCGGGATCAGGGACACCACTCGGGATGCGGCGATCGAGTTCGCCGCCGAGATGGACCAGCGCGGTGTGCCACTGTCGCTGCTCGTGGCGCCCCGGTTGAAGGGCAAGTACAAGCTGGTCGATGATCCCGCGACACAGGCCTGGCTGCGCGGGCGCAGGGCCCGCGGCGACGCGATCGTGCTGCACGGCTACGACCAGGCCGCGACCAAGCGCCGCCGGGCCGAATTCGCCAGGCTGCCAAGGCATGAGGCGCGGCTGCGGCTCACCGCGGCGGACCGGGTGATGGAGCGGGTGGAGTTGCGCACCAGGCTGTTCGCCGCGCCTCGCTGGGACGCCTCAGCGGGCGCCATCGAGGCGCTGCCCGAGGCCGGCTTCCGGGTCGCGCTCGGCCTCACCTCCATCTTGGACCTGGAACACAATGTGGCGCAGAAGGTTCGGGTGTTCGGCATCGGCGAGGGCTTCCGGGCGGAACCGTGGTGGTGTCGGGCCTTGGTGATGGGGGCCGCGCGGACCGCGCGCCGCGGCGGCATGCTGCGCCTCGCGGTGTCGGCCGCACAACTGGCACGTTCCGGCCCGCGCCAGGCCATGCTCGACGCCGTCGACCTGGCCCTGTTCCACGGCGCGACCGGCACCGTCTACCGCTGGGAGCCGCCGGCCATCGCGCGCGCGGCCTGAAAGACGCCGCGGCGCGGTGTGGTCGGGCACCGCGGCTCCGTGGTTATCGGCACGCCGAGCGTGGCCGATCGGCGCCGCCGCTCGTGAAATGGCGTACATCGAGCGGCGGCGCTGTAGCGTCGGCACGGTCAAGCGGTGTCGATCTTCTTGTCGGGCACCGCGGCTCGCGCGCTGTGCGTGAAGCCGCCCGCTTCCTGCCGGGTGAGCGAGGCCGAAAACGGATGCCGCACCAGCTGTTTCATGCAGCGGCCGAAGTCGGCGAGCAGCAGATCGGCCATGTCGACGGTGAAGCCGTGCCGGATCACCGCGCGCATGATCGTCTCGTCCCCTCGGTCCGCGGGTAACGGGTACGCGGCGATCAGCCAGCCCCTGCTGCGCAGCCGGTCCGACAGGTCGTAGAGGTTGAACCCGGGATCACCGGTCAACCGCCACGCCACCGCAGTTATGCCGCGGTGCGGATCGCCGTCGTGGATCATCTCGAAAACCCCGAGCTCGCGCAGGCCCGCCGCCAGATGCTTTGCCGCGCGGTAGATCGCGGACTGCACCCGGGTGTATCCGGTGCGGCCGAGCCGGATGAACTCGTAGTACTGCGTGATCGCCTGCCCGCCGGGCCGCGAGAAATTGAGATTGAAGGTGCCGATGCTCCCGCCGAGGTAGTCCACGTCGAAGATCAGCTCGGGCGGCAGGTCGGCCGCCTCGCGCCAGATCGCCCAGCCGACGCCGAGCGGCGCGAGTCCGGTCTTGTGGCCGGAGGCGTTGATCGACCTCACCCGCGGCAGCCGGAAATCCCACGTCAGGTCGGGCGCGGTGAACGGGGCGAGGAAGCCGCCGCTGGCCGCGTCGACGTGGATCGGAATATCCAGGCGGCTCGCCTCCTGCAACCGGTCGAGGGCGTTGCTGATCCCGGCGACGTCCTCGAACAGTCCGGTGAAGGTCTGTCCGAAGGTCGGCACCACCATGATGGTTCGCTCGTCGCAGTAGGCGGCCACATCGTCCGGGTGCATGGTCAGGCGTTCCCCGCGTAGCGGAATCTGACGGATCTCGACGTCGAAGTATCTAGCGAATTTCTCCCAGCAAACCTGAACCGGTCCGCACACGAAGTTGGGTGTGCCGGTGCCGCCGCGTTGCCGCCAGCGGAACTTGGCGGCCAGCCCGCCGAGCATCGCGGCTTCGCTGGACCCGGTGGTCGAGGTGCCGTGCGTGCCGGCCGGATCGGGGGAGTGCCACAGGTCGGCGATCATCCGGACGCAGCGTCGCTCGAGCTCGGCGGTCTGCGGGTATTCGTCCTTGTCGACGATGTTCTTGTCCAGCGACTCGACCATCACCCGGCGAGCCTGGTCGTCCACCCAGGTGGTGCAGAAGGTGGCCAGATTCATCCGGGAGACGCCGTCGAGCATCAGCTCGTCGTGCACGATTTCGTAGGCGACCTCGGCGAACAGTTCGTGCTGCGGGAAACCGGCCTTGGGCGCGACCCGGCTCATGCCGGGCAGGGCGTACAGGTCGTCGGAGTCTGCGCTGTGGGACATCGGATGGCCTCCGGAGTATCGCTCGCGTAGTGGTACCGAACTGCGGTTACCCAACCCAATCACACGGAGTCGACGCCACCGCCGGAAGTCGGGCGACACCGACTGCTCGGTCGACTAGATTTCAATCTTTGAACTGGTCGGTGCGTGCCAGAGCGGAACAGCGGCGCTGTCGGCCGCTGCCGCCCGGACCGTCCCGGCATCCGGGTGCGCGACATGGAGCGCGACGACACGAAGAAGTGAGGCGCTGGCCGATGACCGAGGATTCCCGCACCGCCGAGCTGCGCGCGAAGGTGGCCGCGCTCATGCCGCAGGCGAAAACTGATCTGACACAGCTTGTTTCGTTCAAGTCGGTGGCCGACCCTCGGCAGTTCCCGCCGGCGGAATGCGAACGGGCCGCGCAGTGGGTCGCGGACGCGTTCGTCGCGGCGGGGCTGACCAGGGCCGGACTGCACGAGACGCCGGACGGCAGCAAGGCCGTGATCGCGGCCCGTCCCGCGCCGCCCGGTGCGCCGACGGTGCTGCTGTACTGCCACTACGACGTGCAGCCGCCGCTGGACAGCGCGGCCTGGCGCACGCCGGTCTGGGAGCTGACCGAGAAGAACGGCCGCTGGTACGGCCGCGGCGCCGCCGACTGCAAGGGCAACATCGTCATGCACCTGACCGCGCTGCGCGCGCTGGGGCCGGACCTGCCGCTCGGTGTCATGGTGGTCGCCGAGGGATCCGAGGAGCAGGGCACCGGCGGGCTGGAGCGTTTCGTCGAGGCCAACCCAGACCTGTTGCGCGCCGACGCGATCCTGATCGGCGACTGCGGAAACTTCGCCGCGGGCGTGCCGACGCTGACGGAAACGTTGCGCGGCAGCGTGAATGTCGTCGTCACCATCCAAACCCTCACCGGTCCTTTGCATTCCGGCATGTTCGGCGGCCCGTCCCCGGACGCGCTCGCCGCGCTGATCCACCTGCTCGCCACGCTGCGCGACGAGCACGGCAACACCACGGTGGCCGGACTGCCGAACGACCAGCGCTGGTCCGGCGTGCAGTACCCGGAGGACCAATACCGTACGGACGCAGGCGTATTGCGCGGCGTCGAACTGGTCGGTGACGGCACCATCGCCGACATGCTCTGGGCGCGACCGGCTTTGACGGTGCTCGGCATCGATGCTCCGCCGGTGATCGGCTCGACCGGCGCCATCCAGCCGTCGGCGCGCGCCAGGCTCAACCTGCGCATCCCGCCGGGCACCGATCCGGAGCAGGCGCACAAGGCGCTCGTCGCGCACCTCGAGGCGAACACCCCGTGGAATGCCGAGCTCACCATCGAACTGGAGGGCATCGGCGCGCCGTTCCGGTCCGGCAACGGCGGTCCGGCTCGCGAGGCGATGGAGACCGCGCTGGCCGCCGCGTACGGCCGCGCCGCCACCACCCAGGGGCAGGGCGGATCGATTCCGCTGTGCAACGTCTTCGCCGACACCTACCCCGACGCCGAGATCATGCTGCTCGGCGTCGAGGAGCCGACCTGCCTCATCCACGCCCCCAACGAGAGCGTGGATCCGTCCGAAATCGAGCACCTGGCGCTGGCCGAGGCGCTGTTCCTGCTGAACTACGCCGACCAGTCCGGGTAGCCGGGTGCGGAGCCGGAAGCGCTAGAACTCGCGCTGGTCTTCCGGCTCCAGCACGGTGAATTCCGTATCAGCAGGCCCCATTTCGGACAACCTGCCGAAGTAGATGCCCTGTGCCGCCTGCTCGATGATGCCGTAGTGGATGGGCAGCGCGGTGCGCGGCGCGACCGCACGCAGGTAGTCCACCGCCTCGCTGAGCTTCATCCACGGCGCGGCCGCCGGGATCGCGAGCACGCCGACCTGGACCGGCGGCACCCACAGCGAGTCGCCGGGGTGCACGAGCTGTGCCGGATCGTCCGGGGTGCCGAGCTGGAACACGGTGTTGTCGACCACCGGAATCTCCGGGTGGATCACCGCGTGCCTGCCGCCGCCTCCGGTGATCTGCAGCTCGCCGAGCGTCAGCACGTTGCCCGCGTGCACCGCCTCCCACTTTTCGCCGCGCTGCCGCGCGGTCTGCGGATCGGACAGCAGCCGGGCGCCGGGATTGGCGTCGACGAGTGCCTCGATCCGGTTCGGGTCGATGTGATCGGGATGCTGATGGGTGATCGCGATGGCGTCCAGATCGGTGAGCCCCTCGAAGCCGTGCGCGAAGGTGCCAGGATCGAACAGCACCTTCTTGCCGTGTAGCTCGACGAGGAGGCAGGAGTGGCCGAAGTGAGCTATGCGCATCCCGCCATGCTATTGCGCGGCCGGAATTCGGGCACGCGGGGCGAATTTTGGCCGACCCCGAGGACGGCGCGGGCGACCAGCACAACTACGCTGCTCAGGTAACCCCCCACCACCACACTGAGGAGCAACGCGTGGCACGAGTCGTGGTCGAGGTGATGCCGAAGGCCGAGATCCTGGACCCCCAGGGACAGGCCATCGTCGGTGCGCTCCCGCGCCTGGGATTCGAGGGCATCTCGGATGTACGGCAGGGCAAGCGATTCGAACTCGATGTCGACGACAGTGTCGGTGACGCCGAGCTGGAGCAGATCGCGGAAGCACTGCTGTGCAACACCGTGATCGAAGAGTGGAAAGTCACCCGGCTGTCATGACCGCACGCATCGGGGTCATCACGTTTCCGGGCACGCTCGACGATGTCGACGCGGCCCGGGCGGTGCGCCTGGCCGGTGCCGAGGCGGTCAGCCTGTGGCACGCGGACGCCGATCTGAAGAACGTCGACGCGGTGATCGTGCCGGGCGGCTTCTCCTACGGCGACTACCTGCGCGCCGGCGCCATCGCCCGGTTCGCGCCGGTGATGGGCGAGGTCGTGCGGGCCGCGAAGACCGGCCTGCCGGTGCTCGGCATCTGCAACGGCTTCCAGGTGCTGTGCGAGGCCGGGCTGCTGCCCGGCGCGCTGACCCGCAACGAGGGGCTGCACTTCATCTGCCGCGACGAGTGGCTGCGGGTGGAATCGGCGTCGACCCTGTGGACCTCGCGCTACGAGGCCGGTGCCCAGCTCCTGATCCCGTTGAAGTCCGGCGAGGGCCGCTTCCAGGCCTCCACTGCCGTGCTCGACGAGCTGGAGGGCGAGGGCCGCGTGGTGTTCCGCTACGCGGGCGATAACCCGAACGGTTCGCAGCGCGGCATCGCGGGCATCGCATCCGCCGACGGTCGCATCGTCGGCCTGATGCCGCACCCCGAACACGCCACCGAGGCACTGACCGGCCCGAGCGACGACGGCCTCGGACTGTTCCTCTCGGTACTGGACACCCTGGTCTCCGCCGCCTGATCGATCGATCAGGCGGCGCGTAACCACCACGCGCGAGTTTTGCGAGCGCCGTGGGCGGCCCCGGGGGGGGGGGGGGGGGGGGGGGGCGCGCGGCGCCCCCCGCGGCGCGGGGCCCGCCCGCCC
>NZ_JBITFL010000010.1:0-183979 GCF_044456045.1 Nocardia sp. NPDC051052 | reverse complement strand
GCGTGTTTTGCGTGCGCGGTTCGCGGCCCGTCGCGCGTCCGAGCTGTCGAAGCGCATGCGCCGCAGGCGCGAGTCTCGACAGCTCGGACGCGCGACATCAGGGGGCCGCGAACACGCGGCGCCGCAGGCGCCGCCATTAGACACAGCTCAGGTGATTCTGGCGACGATGTCGAATCGCACACCGTTCGCGCGGGCGATGTAGCCGTGCTGAATGGCCTGGTTGCCTTGGAAGGCTCGCTGCCCGCCCGGGGTGTCCAGCAGCACGCCGTGGTCGATGGCGCCGAGCACGTCGGGCACCCGCAGCGAACCCACCGCGTGCGCGAGCCCGGCCAGCGTGTGAATGGCCTCGTAGGTCATGTTGCTGAAACTGGTCAGCGCCGGCGCGAATTCGCCGTGCAGCTTGCGATAGCGGTCGACTCGGTCCCGCCCGTCGGAGGTGTGCTCGTCGATGAAGAAGCTGGACGCGACATAGAAGTTGTGGTTGGCGCTCGCACCGCCTGCCAGTAACACGTTCTCGTCGGCGGCGGGGCTGATCCGCAGCTGCGCGGCCGCGCGTCCGGTCGCGGCGAATTGCCGGTTGAACCGGGACACATCCGCGCCGACCATCAGTATCACCACGCCGTCGGCCAGGTCCAGCGCCGGATGGTTCAGGAAGTCGCCGAAATCGGGTGCGCCCAGCGGCACGAACCGCTCCAGTACGACGTCGGCGGGGTCGGTCAGGCTGTTGCGGATCGCCTTGGCCGACTCCCTCGGCCAGATGTAGTCGTTGCCGATGATGGCCCAGCGGCGCACGCCGTGCTCGCGCGCGAGCCAGTGCAGCGCGGGCAGCGTCTGCCCCGCCGGGTGCTCGCCGAGCATCAGCACACCGGGTAGCTCGTCCGGTAGACCCTCGTGCCCGGTGGCGAATAAATAGGGCACCCGGCTGGCGGTCGCCCTGGCCACCACCCGCCGCACCGCGGAGGTGTGCCAACCGGTGATCGCGTCCACCATGCCGGTGGCGAGCAGGGCGGAAACCTCGCTGGCGACCTCGTGTGGTGGGCGCCCGCCATCAATATTCGTAGTACGAATTTCGCGCCCGAGAATTCCTGTGCCCCGGTTGATTTCGTCGACGGCGAGGGAAATCGCCGCGTCGCAGGAGGGTGCCACGATACCGCCAGGTCCCTGCATCGGGACTATGTTCAGGATCTCGATAGTGCCCTCTGGGCTCTCGCCGAACGCCGGCATTCGGTACTCTTCTTCTCGTTAGAGCGAAATTCATGGCAGGCAGGAATAACAATGACGACCATTGTAAGCGGATATTCGACGCTGCATGGTGCGCTGCGTGCCGCGGAACGCGGTTGGCTGCGTCACTTGGACGCCGCACTGTGTGCCAGGCAGCTCACACCCGACCAGTGGTCGATGTTGTCGAATCTCTCCAGTGAGACCGGCATCACCATGAGCGAGCTAGCGGCCAGGTCGCAGCTCGCTCCGTCCTCGGCGACCAGGCACGCGGACTACCTGGCCGAGCGCGGTCTGATCTTCCGGCTGGCGGCGCAGGACGACCGTCGGCGGATCCTGATCGGGCTGAGCCGGCTCGGTGCGGAGTTGGTCGCCGCGGTGCGGGCCGAGGAGGCGCGGGCGGAGCAGGAACTGCGTTCCCGGATCGGTGCGCGTCGCTACACCGAACTCATGCGACTGCTGGAACTCGTTTCAGCGAACCCTGAGTAACGCGAATTCAAGGACAAATGTCCTGAAAGTCCGATCCGTCGGTAATTGCCGCGATCGGCCGCCCACTCGTCAATTCTGTGTGGAATTGATTGACACCAAACGATTCGGAATATCCGAAGCGTAAACCTTTCTGATTCGGGTCATTGACGCGGTGCCGTCTGTGTGATTGCGGTCCGCACGTGGTGATCGCCAGGGCTGTTGCCGTCTCCCGTTGTGCGCTGTGGCGACTTTTGCCGCCCGGTGGACTATCCGACCACTCCTGCGCTTTTGCATGTGCAACGGGAGGGATGGTATGGGGATTGTTCTATGGGGTCGCGTTCGATGGATTTGCTTGCGCCGGTTGAGCATTGGGCTGGCCGGTCGATCGTCCAATTCGATTAATGAGTATTGGCGTCCAATTAAATTCGCCGCCCAGAACGGGGGTGTGTCGTTGAATTTGCCGACACGCCGAGTCGGTTCGAGGTTTGTTCCGTGACAGTTGGCATGATCACCAACGCTAAGTCATCCATGGATCGACCTACTATCAGGAGGAACAATGCTGCTGCCCGTGGTTGGAAGTATGGCCGGTGCCGCTGTTGCCGCTCTGTGCGTGATTCTCGGCATCATCGTCGCGGTCGTCTAAGTTTCCAACTGGCCGAGTTCGTCAAACGCCTCCGATGTGAGGCAATGTCGGCTACTTTCTGATATGTCGAGGAAGTCGACAGTATGAAATCGACGGTGGCGACCGCTGCCGATCGATCAAATCGTTCGACCTACCATCAGGAGAAACAATGCTGCTCCCCGTCGTTGGAAGTATGGCCGGTGCCGCTGTTGCCGCTCTGACCGTGATTCTCGGCATCATCATCGCGGTCATCTAGTTTGCTGCTCTGATCGAGATCACGAAGCCGCCTCCGCAGTGAGGCGGCCTCGGCCGATTTTTGTATCGGCCTGGGATGTTCTACAGTCTTCAATCGGCAGTTGGCGTCCTCGCTACTGCTCGATAAATTGATCCACCGACAAACAGGAGAAAAAATGCTGCTCCCCGGTGTTGGTAGTTTCCTCGGTGCTGCTGTCGCGGCCCTCGGCGTGATTCTCGCGATCATCATCGCCGTCGTTTAATCAGCAGCCTTCCAGCTAGCTGAGTTCGTGAAATGCCTCCTCGGTGAGGCGAACCTCGGCTGATTCGCTGTGGTCGAGGCAGCTCGACATCTGATCAAGCTCGACCGACAAACAGGAGGAACTGTGCTTCTGCCCGGTGTTGGTAGTTTTCTGGGTGCTGCCGTCGCGGCCCTCGGCGTGATTCTCGCAATCGTCATCGCCGTCGTCTAACTAGTAACCGTCCGGTCTGCTGCGATCGAGATCGTGCCGGATGCTCCGCTGAATCGAGCGTCCGACTGGAAGTCTCCGAGCAGGCCGAGATCATGAACGCCTCCCGAGTGAGGCTGTTCGACATTCACAAGCCACAAACTGGCAATGATGGCCACTGCGCATCGCAGTGGATCAATCCATAAACAGGAGGAAGAATGCTGCTCCCCGGTGTTGGTAGTTTTCTCGGTGCTGCTGTCGCGGCCCTCGGCGTGATTCTGGCGATCATCATCGCGGTCGTCTAGTTTGCACCCGCCCAGCTGGGCCCCTGTCTAGCTGGACAGATCGAGATCGTGCCGGACGCACTGCAGGCGTCCGGCACGATCTCGTTTTCGGCTATAAGCACGTGCGAGAAAGCCGCAATGTATTGCTGACGCGCCTGCACGGGTGACTCTTGATGTTGTAGCTCAGAGCACCGGCGGCGCTTCCCCCCGAGAAACGGCCGTGCATCTGTCGCGCCGCTCGACTCTGAATACGTACCGCGTTGCTGGTGTCCACACCCACGCTGTCGGACAACTCCTGTCCTGCCGTGCTGCCCGCTGATCCGCCTTGTACCCGCGGCCTGCCGTGTCCGGCACGGTTACGCACGCCCGGCAAACGCAAGGAAGGACCGGGCGGCCCGCGAGCAGGCCGTACCCGGTCCTCCAGGAACCGTCTAGCTGCTGGTCGTAGCGGTTAGGCAGGCAAGCCCATACCTTGCGCCAGCACCGGCCAGGACGCCTTCAGCTCGTCCTGCCAGTAGCCCCACGAGTGCGTGCCGGAATCCCGCAGCGCGTATGTGGCCGGGATACCGAGTTCGTTCAGCCTGGTCTGCAGATTGTGCGCGCAGTTATTGGTGGCCGCCTCGATCATGCCGCCGATGATGATCTGATTGGCCAGCCCGCTCACGCCCGGCTGGGTGTGCGGGCCGTCCAGGGTGTCATAGCGGCCGGGCAGGCCGTTGCCCGACGAGATATACAGCTCCGTGCCGCGCAGCCCTTCAGCGTTGATGTACGGATCGTTGGCGACCCAGTCGGGTGATCCCGTCGGCCCCCACATGTTTTCGTGGTTGGCATTGCCGTACCCGTCGACCACGAATTTGACGAACCGCGAACCGAGCGGATCGCTGGTCTGGGCGCAGCCGCTATAGGCGGCGGCGGCTTTGAAGAGGCCAGGCTTGGCGATGGGCAGGGCAAGCACCGTGGTGGCCGAGGTGGAGATGCCCGCGATGGAATTCACGCCATTGGTGCCGAGGGCCGCGTCGATGATGGGCGGCAGTTCTTCGGTCAGGTAGGTCTTCCACTTGTTGCGCCCGAGTACCGGGTCATCCTTGATCCAGTCGGTGTAATAACTGAACATGCCGCCGATCGGCAGCACCAGGTTGACGTTTTTGTCCGCCATGAACTGGCGGGCGTCGCTTTGCGCCTGCCAGGAGGCGATGTCGATGCCGCCGCCCGCGCCACTCAGCAGATACAGGGCGGGCCTCGGCGCCGAGGTATCCGCGGGGCGCTGAATCTCGACCGGAAAGGTCTTGTCCATTGCCGCGGAATAAACCTGAAGTCGGATATTACGATCGTCGATGGACTCGGTGTCGGTTATCCGCGAGCCGTCGGGTGAAGTAACCGAGGTGGTTACCAGTTTCGCGTCGGTGGCCGGATCGGCCGTAGCCGTCGACACCCCCAATGTTGTCATAGCGCAGGCGATCAGTCCGGACGCCGCGATGGTGGCTACGGAACGTGATCTGCGGGAGTTGTGCGCTTCTGCGTTTACGCTCCAATTCATAGGACAAGCTTTTAGCACGCCGCCCGTACTGTTCGTGCGGCGACACGATGTAATGTCCGAATTACGTAGAATGGCTTACGAACTGGTCAGTTGACATGCGGCGGTATCCGTTGCCGCTATGGGGCGCAACGATGTTCGACGCGCCAACGCCGCCGGAAAGGTCCGTACGGAAATATTCGGCGCGATTCGCCCATGTCCGGCAGTCAAAGCACGCTCGGCGAATCCGGCGTAAACGTGCGCTGACCGGACGCGGTCGGTGACCCGTGGAATTCCTTGGGTACCATCACCGCCGGGGTATTCAGCCCCGAACATCCGATCGAGCTCTCCGAAGGGTGAATTCATGAAGATGCTCAACCCGCGTTACGCCTTCGCCTCTCTCGCCATCAGCGGGATCGCCGCAGGTGCTTCGTTGTTCGGAACGGGAATTGCGTCCGCGGATATGATCGGCGATCTCTCGCCGCTGCTCACCTCGCAGTGCTCCTTCACGCAAATTGACGGCGCGATCCACACGGAACTGCCGGAGATGGCGGCGCGGCTCGACGCCTCACCGATGCAGAAGGGCATGTTGAAGATGGCGTACGAGGTCGCGCCGGACGTGCGTGCGAATACGCTGCAGCAGCTGGTCGGCCAGAAAATGACCAACGGTCTGGATCAGGCCCTCGGCGACAGCCCGGAACTCGGCTCCAAGATGAGCCGGGTGGCCGCGACCTGCGACACGTACGCCAAGTAGTTCAGCACCACCAGTAGTACCGAGCAGCAGCAGGATGACTTAGCGGATGACTTAGCAGGTAGTAGGTGGGCAGGTCGGCGTTCGCGCCTGGCGGGAACGCCACCGGCCCTGCCCTGATCAGCACCTTCCGTGCACAAGATCACCGGACCCTAGGATCGCAGCATGCCCGTTTCCACCACTGCTGCCACGGCCACCGGGTTGTGCGCGTTCATCGATGAGTCGCCCTCGCCCTTCCACGTCTGCCGGACGGTGGCAGCCGAACTGGACGCGAACGGTTTCACCCGCCTCGACGAATCGGCACCGTGGCCATCGGACGGCCCGAACAAGCACTACGTGGTGCGGGGCGGCTCACTGATCGCGTGGGCGACGGCGGACGCCGCGGGGGTGACACCGTTCCGGGTCGTCGGCGCGCACACCGACAGCCCGAACCTGCGCGTCAAACAGCATCCCGATCTGGCGTCGGCGGGCTGGCAGCTGGTCGGCCTGGAACCCTACGGCGGGGCGTGGCTCAATTCCTGGCTCGACCGCGAGCTCGGCATCTCCGGGCGGCTCACCGTGCGTGACGGAGATGCGGTGCGCGAGCAGCTGGTTCGGATCGACGAGCCGATCCTGCGGGTGCCGCAGCTGGCCATTCACCTGTCCGACGACCGCAAGGGTGTCACGCTGGATCCGCAGCGGCATGTCAACGCGGTGTGGGGCGTCGGCCACGAGCCACGTGCCTTCTTGGCCTTCGTCGCCGAGCGTGCGGAGCTCGACCCGGCCGCGCTGCTCGGCTGGGAACTGATGACGCACGACCTGGCGCCGAGCCGAATCGTCGGCCGCGACGGGGATCTGGTCAGCGCGCCGCGGCTGGACAACCAGGGCACCTGCTACGCGGGCCTGCACGCCTTTCTCGCCGCGGCCGAAGCGCCGGGCGCGGCGATTCCCGTGTTCGCCACCTTCGACCACGAGGAGGTCGGCAGCCAGTCCGATCGCGGCGCCCAGTCCGATCTGCTCCCGACGGTGCTGGAACGGATCGTGCTGTCGCGCGGCGGCGATCGCGCCGAATTCTTTGCCGCGGTGGCCGCTTCGGTCTGCGCCTCCGGCGACATGGCACACGCGACGCACCCCAACTATCCCGAGCGGCACGAGCCCGCCCACCGGATCCAGGTGAACGGCGGTCCGGTGCTCAAGGTCAATCAGAATTTGCGCTACGCCACCGACGCCGTCGGCGCGGGCGCGTTCGCGCTGGCGTGCGCGCAGGCGGGAGTTCCGTTGCAGCGCTACGTGCATCGCGCCGATCTGCCGTGCGGCTCGACCATCGGCCCGATGACCGCGGCGGGCACCGGCATGACGACGGTCGATGTCGGTGCGGCCCAGCTGGCCATGCATTCGGCGCGCGAAATCATGGGCGCCGCCGATGTTCCGGCCTACGCCGCGGCGCTGGCCGCCTTCCTGACGCCCGCCGTCACCGGGTGATAGGTCGCCACCGCGACGACGAACACCGCGAGGGTGGCGAGCACATAACTGCTGCCGATGAGCTGTTGCCACCAGGCCCAGCCGAGCTCCTTGTCCTCGGAGTGCGGCAGTAGCCACTGCGGTCCGATGATGAACATGACGGTCAGCGCGCCGACGGAGCCGAGGAACAGTGGGCTGCGCCGGCCGCGCACGATCGCGTCGGCCGTCACCACCAGCGCGGGCGCGATCCATACCCAGTGGTGGGACCAGGAGATCGGCGAAACCAGCAGCACCACCGCGGCATTCACCATCAGCGCGGCCACGTTCGCGCCCGCGGCGATCAGCCTGCGCATCCAGACGGCGGCCAGGGCGATCGCCACCAGCGACAGCGCGATCCACAGCAGGGTGGCCACCGAGTCGGCGACGCCGAGCCGGAACACCATGCCCTTGATCGACTGGTTGCCCGCGAAGTACGGCGGCCCGATCCGGCCGGTGTCGGCGAGGGTATGGAACCAATACTCGGTCGAATCGCTCGGGAACAGCAGGAATCCCAGGCCGACCGCGCCGATCGCGGAGACGACCAGCGTGCCCGCCGCCTTCCAGTCCTTACGCAGCAGGAAATACAGCAGGTACCCGCCGGGAATCAGCTTCACCGACACCGCGATGCCGATCAGCATGCCGCGCGGCCAGAATGGCTTGCGCACCAAGCAGTCCAGCGTGATCGCGGCCATCAGCACCAGGTTGATCTGGCCGAAGCCGAAGGTCTGGCGCAGCGGTTCGAAGGTCTGCAGCAGCGCGATCGCGCCGATGACGATCGTCGCGGTGGTGACCCGGGGCAGCTCGGGCCGGATCCGCGCGAGCACCACCCACAGCGTGGCACCGAGGCTGGCCAGCGAGGTCAGCACCACCAGCACTTCGGCGATCGGCAACGGCATCAGCGCGAGCGGCGCGAAGAACAGCGCGGCGAGCGGGGGATAGGTGAACGGCAACCCGATGCCGGCAACCGGCGGCATCGGCCCGTACAGCTCGCCGTCGTCGAGCCAGACCCGGGCGCCGTTGCGGTACACCTGTAGATCGATGTAGCCGGACCACCAGTGGACCAGTAGCGACAGGACCGCGGACGCGGCGAAGAGGCCGATCGCGACCAGTAGCCAGCGCCGCTGGTCCCGCGACAACGGAACACGCGCGGTACCGGCCTGCGCCACGGACGCACCGCTGTTCAGGTTCTTCGAGGCAACCGGCTCAGCGGAATCCGCAACCCCCGATCGTTCGTTCACGGGCCCAGAGTATCTGTGACCGGTGGTGTGACCCGCGTCGGCGCGCGCGGTCCCGGTCGCGGCCTATGACTTGGCACACAGGAATCCGGCGAACCGGGCGGGATGTCGATGCGGCCCGGTGCCCACCAACGGTCACGGCTAAACTTCCAGGCGAATCCCCAGCTTCGCGCTCCCGGCCCGAAAGGACCCCTGACGTGATCGGGTCAAGCGCGGAGGAGGCAGCGCGGCGTAACCACGTAGCGCGCCCGATCAGGTCGAAAGGACACCGACATAATCGGGTCAGGCGCGGAGGAGGTAGCGCGGCGTAACCACGTAGCGCTCCCGATCATGTCGAAAGGACCCAGATACCCCGTGACTTCGCAGGTCGACACCGTCAGCGCAGCCGCAGCAACCCCCGACGTGCCGCAACCCTATAAAGAGCTGGGTCTGAAGGACGACGAGTACGCCCGCATCAAGGAAATTCTCGGCCGTCGGCCGACCGACGCCGAACTGGCGATGTACTCGGTGATGTGGAGCGAGCACTGCTCCTACAAGTCGTCGAAGGTGCACCTGCGTTACTTTGGCCAGACCACCACCGAGGAGATGCGGTCCTCGATGCTCGCGGGCATCGGCGAGAACGCGGGCGTCGTCGACATCGGTGACGGCTGGGCCGTCACCTTCAAGGTGGAGAGCCACAACCACCCGTCCTATGTCGAGCCGTATCAGGGCGCGGCGACCGGCGTCGGCGGCATCGTGCGCGACATCATGGCGATGGGTGCCCGGCCGATCGCGGTGATGGACCAGCTGCGCTTCGGCGCGGCGGACGCGGCCGACACTCGGCGCGTGGTCGACGGTGTGGTGCGCGGCGTGGGCGGCTACGGTAACTCGCTCGGCCTGCCGAACATCGGCGGCGAGACCGTGTTCGACCCGTCCTACCAAGGCAATCCGCTGGTGAACGCGCTGTGCGCGGGCGTGATGCGGGTCGAGGACCTGCACCTGGCCTTCGCCTCCGGCACCGGCAACAAGATCATTCTGTTCGGCGCGCGCACCGGCCTGGACGGCATCGGTGGCGTCTCGGTGCTCGCCTCGGACACCTTCTCCGGTGACGAGAGTGGCACCGGGCGCAAGAAGCTGCCCAGCGTGCAGGTCGGCGACCCGTTCACCGAGAAGGTGCTCATCGAGTGCTGTCTCGAGCTGTACGCGGCCAAGCTGGTGGTCGGCATCCAGGACCTCGGCGGCGCCGGGTTGTCCTGTGCCACTTCCGAACTCGCGGCCGCGGGCGACGGCGGCATGCACATCGACCTGGAAAAGGTGCCGATGCGCGCGACCGGGATGAACCCGGCCGAGGTGCTCTCCAGCGAATCGCAGGAGCGCATGTGCGCGGTGGTCACCCCGGAGAACGTGGACGCCTTCATGGCGGTGTGCCGCAAGTGGGACACCCTCGCGACGGTGATCGGCGAGGTCACCGACGGCGACCGCCTCGTCATCACCTGGCACGGCGAGACCGTGGTCGACGTGCCGCCGCGCACCGTCGCGCACGAGGGCCCGGTGTACGAGCGCCCGGTGCGGCGTCCGGACGAGCAGGACGCGCTGATCGCCGACAGCACCGACAAGCTGACCCGCCCGAAGACCGGCGACGAACTGCGCGCGACGCTGCTGCGGATGCTGGCCAGCCCGCAGCTGTGCAGCCGCAAATGGATCACCGAGCAGTACGACCGCTACGTGCGCGGCAACACGGTGCTCGCCGAGCATGCCGACGCGGGCGTCATCCGGATCGACGAGCAGACCGGGCTCGGCATCGCGCTGGCCACCGACGCGTCCGGCCGCTACACCAAGCTGGACCCGTACACCGGCGCGCAGCTCGCGCTGGCCGAGGCCTACCGCAATGTCGCCACCACCGGCGCCACCCCGAAGGCCGTCACCAACTGCCTCAACTTCGGCTCGCCCGAGGATCCCGGTGTGATGTGGCAGTTCCAGCAGGCGGTCCGCGGTCTCGCGGACGGCTGTGTCGCGCTTGGTATTCCGGTCACCGGCGGCAACGTCAGCTTCTACAACCAGACCGGACAGACCGCCATCCTGCCGACCCCGGTGGTCGGCGTGCTCGGCGTCATCGACGACGTGCACCGGCGCATCCCGACCGGACTCGGCCTGGAGCCGGGGGAGACGCTGATCCTGCTCGGCGACACCCGCGACGAGTTCGGCGGCTCCATCTGGTCCCAGGTGGTGCACGACCACCTCGGCGGCGTGCCGCCGGTGGTCGACTTCGCGCGCGAGCAGCTGCTCGCCGAGGTGCTCACCGCGGGTTCGCGCGACGGCATGATCAGCGCCGCGCACGACCTTTCGGAGGGCGGGCTGATCCAGACCGTCGTCGAGGCCGCGCTGGCCGGTGAAACCGGTTGCCGCGTCCTGCTTCCCGAGGATGCCGACCCGTTCGTCACGCTGTTCTCCGAGTCGGCGGGCCGCGTGCTCGTCGCGGTGCCGCGCTCTGAGGAGACCCGGTTCACCAAGATGTGCACCGCCCGCGGCCTGCCGTGGACGCGCATCGGCGTGGTCGACCAGGGCACCGATTCCGTTGAGGTACAAGGACAATTCTCCGTCCCCATGGACGAGCTGCGGGCCGCGCACGAGGGCACGCTGCCGAAGTTGTTCGGAGCAAGCACGATCTGATGACGCCGGAGGCTGAAGCGGTCTCGTTGCGTCTGGCCGGTGGTGCCGGCGAAATCGTCGGCACCGTCGAGCGTTTCTTCCGCCCGAACTATGTCGGGCTGATCGTTGCCACGCTGTTCTTCTCGTTGTCGCTGACTCCTTCGCTGCTGCCGCGGGATTGGCTGTTCGAGGGGCTCATCGGCGGGGTCAACGCGGCCATCGGCTACGGCGTCGGCTGCCTGCTGGAGTGGGCGTTTCGCAGTTGGGTCCGGCCGCGGCTACCCGCTTCCGTGACAAAGGCTTTCGCCGATCTGCCCACGTGGGTGCCCGGCGCGATCAAGGTGCTCGTGGTGCTCGGCTGCGTCGTCGTCGCGATCGTGATGCTGGTGCAGTCGGCGCGGTGGCAGCGCGAGATCACCGAGCTGATGGGGATGGACGACACCACGACCACCGGCTTCCTGCGCACGGGTGCGCTGAGCGCCGCCGTGATCGCGCTGGTGATCGGGGTGTTCCGCGCCGTCCGCTGGCTGGTGAGATGGGTTGCCGGCGAGCTGACCCAGCGGGTGCACATTCCGGGGAGGTTCGCGCTGCCCATCGGCTTCCTGATCGTCACCATCGTGGCCGTGACGCTGTTCAACGGCGTGCTGGCCAAAGGCTTTTTCGCGGTGGCGAATTCGGCGTTCAGCGTGCGCAACAGTCACACCTCGGCCAATGCCACCCAGCCGCAGCTCGCGGAACGGTCCGGCAGCCCGAACTCGCTGGCGAAGTGGGAGACGCTCGGCTCGGAGGGCCGCTGGTTCGTCTCCTATGTGCCGACCGCGGCCGACATCGCCAGGGTCACCGGCAAACCCGCGCGCGAGCCCATCCGGGTCTATACCGGACTGGAATCGGCCGATGGCCCCGAGGCGCAGGCCGAGCTGGCCGCCGCCGAGCTCGAGCGCACCGGTGCTTTCGATCGCAAGGCGCTGGTCGTGGTGACCACGACGGGCACCGGCTGGGTCGACTCGACCAGCGCCGAATCCGTCGAGATGATGTACGGCGGCGACACCGCCATCGTCGCCACCCAGTACTCGTATCTGCCCAGCGTGCTGTCGTTCCTCTCGGACAAGGCGAAGGCGACGCGGATGGGAAAGCTGGTGTTCGACAAGGTGTATGAGCACTGGTCGGCGCGGCCGGCGGCGGCGCGCCCGAAGCTGCTCGTCTACGGCGAGAGCCTCGGCTCGCAAGGCTCGGAGGGCGCGTTCAACGGCCTGACCGACCTGCGCACCAAGGCCGACGGCGTGCTGTGGGTGGGGCCGCCCAACTCGAACCGGCTGTGGGGCGAGTTCGTCGCCCGCCGCGATCCCGGCTCACCCGAGGTGCTGCCGACCTACGCGGACGGACTGGTGGTGCGGTTCGCCGACGGCCGCGGCGACCTGTGGCAGCCGTCGGGCACCTGGCTCACCCCGCGCATCGCCTATCTGCAGCACGCGTCCGATCCGGTGGTCTGGTGGTCGCCGGATCTGCTGTTCAACGAACCGGATTGGCTGCGCGAACCGCGCGGGTCGGACGTGTCGCCGACCATGGCGTGGTATCCGATCGTCACGTTCTGGCAGGTTGCCGCGGACCTGCCGAACGCGCAGGGCGTCACCGACGGGCACGGTCATCGCTACGGCACGTTGGTGCTCGACGCCTGGGCCGCGCTGGCCGAGCCGCCGGATTGGTCGGCGGATCTGTCGGATCGGATCCGAAACTACTTGGAGCAGTCCGCGGTTCGGGAGCGCTCCCTCAAGTAGGACGCCGGCCTGGGCGGACCAGGACCCCTCGTGTACGAGGCCCGCCCAGGCGCGTCAGGACACGGCGTTGAACGGATCGTGCTCTGCGAGCAGCTTTTCCAACCGTGCCTGGTCGATGCGACCGTGCACGGTCGCGGCCTCGTGCTGGTCACGCACCACCTTCGCCAAGGTGAAGGTGCTGGTCACCAGGAACAGCAGCGACATCGCGAGAAAGCCGCGCTGCCACATGTCCAGCGGGAGATAGCAGATGCCGACGCAGACCCCGAAGAAGCTGACGCCGAACGCGATCGCGGCTTGCGCGATGAAGGCCGAAGTGGTTTTCGACTGGGCGTTGGGAGTGCTCATGGGTAAGAATTTTGCCGACACGTGCACCGGCGCAACCGTGTACAACTACTCGAGCAGTCTGGGTAGTTGCCGGTCGCAGCTTAATTCGCACGGTCTGGCGCTATCCTGTGCTCTCGACTGTGATCTGCGTCGATGTGCTGGGTAGCGGCCCGGGCAACGTCCCGTAGGCGGTACCCGACCGCCATACTGTTCGGGTGCTCGAGACCGCCTCCACCCTGACGAAGCTGCGTGCGCGCGGCATCGTCGTCGTGCGGCGCGCGGAAGACATCATCGATCTGAACTATGTCGGGCTGGTCTTCGCGACGGTGTTCTTCGCGCTGTCGGTGACGCCGTCACTGCTGCCGCGTGACTGGCTGTTCCAGGGCCTGATCAGCGGGATCAACGCCGCGCTCGGCTACGGCGTCGGCTGTGTGCTCGAGTGGTTGTTCCGGCTGTGGGTGCGGCCGCGGCTGACGAAGATTCCGCCGCCGCCCACCTGGGTGCGCTACGCGGTGAAGTCCGCGATCCTGATCACCGCCGCGCTCAGCGCCGCGCTGATGCTGGTCCAGTCGGCGCGCTGGCAGCGTGAGATCACCGCGCTGATGGGCATGGCGGGCACCACCACGCCCGCCTACCTGCGCACCGGGCTGCTGAGTTTGTCCGTCGGGATGGCGGTGGTGGCGGTGTACCGGACGGTGCGCGAGGTCATCCGGTTCCTGGCCCGGCTGCTCAACACGTGGGTGCGGGTGCCGCGTGAGTTGGCGCCCGCCGCCGGGTTTCTGGTGCTCGTGGTGCTGGCCGTGACCATCTTCAACGGTGTGGCCTCGCGAGCCTTCTTCGCCGTCGCGAACTCGGCGTTCAGCGTGCGTAACGATCACACCTCGGCCAACGCGACCCAGCCGGTACAACCCGAACGCTCCGGCAGCCCGGCCTCCCTGGCGAAGTGGGAGAGCCTCGGCTACGAGGGCCGCTGGTTCGTTTCGCACGGGCCGACCGCGAGCAAGATCAGTGAGGTGACCCGCAAGCCGGCCCGCGAACCGATCCGCGCCTACGTAGGACTGGAATCGGCGAAGGCCGACCAGGATCCGGCGGAACTGGCCGCCGCGGAACTGGAGCGCACCGGCGCCTTCGACCGGAAGGTGCTGGTGGTGGTGACCACCACCGGAACCGGGTGGGTGAACGGCATGGCGGCCGCGGCCGTCGAGTACATGTATGGCGGCGACAGCGCGATCGTCGCCTCGCAGTATTCCTATCTGCCCAGCGTGCTGTCCTTCCTCGCGGACCGTGGCAAGGCGACGACCGCGGGCCGAGCCATGTTCGACGCGGTCTACCGGCACTGGAGCGCGCGGCCACCGCAGCAGCGGCCGAAGCTGCTGGTGTACGGGGAGAGCCTGGGCTCGCAGGGTTCCGAGGCCGCCTTCGACGGGCTCGCCGATCTGCGGACCAAGGTGGACGGCGCGCTGTGGGTCGGGCCGCCGAACTCGAATCGGCTTTGGGAACAGTTCGTTTCGCGGCGCGACCCAGGCTCGCGGGAGATCGAGCCGGTGTACGCCGACGGCCTGGTGGTGCGATTCGCCTCGGACAGTGCCGATCTCGCGCGCCCGTCCACCGAGTGGCGGCCGCCGCGGATCGCCTATCTGCAGCACGCGTCCGACCCGATCGTCTGGTGGTCGACGGATCTCATTTTCTCGCAACCGGATTGGCTGTCCGAGCCGCGTGGCGCGGATGTGTCCTCGCAGATGCGTTGGTGGCCGTTCGTCACCTTCTGGCAGGTCGCCGCCGACCTCACCAACGCGCAGGGCGTCACCGACGGGCACGGGCACCGCTACGGGAATCTCGTGCTCGATGGGTGGGCGGCCATTGCCGCGCCGCCGGATTGGAGCGCGGGGGTGTCCGATCGAATCAGGACCGAGATCGAGACCGCCGAGGATTTCGAGCGGGAGACGAAATGAGTACCGCTCCGGAAACCGTTGCCGCCATTGGTATTCCATTGGCTTGGAGCAATTGGGTGTTGCCGGGGCTCGGGCTCGGCGTTCGGGGTAGGACCGCCGCCAACGCGGGATTCGCCACCGCTTACGTCGTCGCCTTTCGCGGAGCGCCGAATTGGTGCTCGGCGAAGGGGTTTCGGTATGGCGCTGTATCGGCCTCGCTGGTTGCCGCCGGTTACGGTGTGGCCCTCGCGATTCCGTCGGTGCGGAAACGGTTGCACGAGTTGGACGATCGTGGACCGGAGGTATCTTCCGCGGAATGGATCGCGGTGCATATCCCGATCGGCACCGTCTACAGCGAAGAGATGATCTTTCGCACCACCCTGGACCCGTTGCTGGACAACACGTTCGGCTCTCGTCTCGGATCGGTGCTCGGCGCACTGACCTTCGGCCTCTGGCATATTCACCCGGCTCGCGCCGCGGGCGACAGCGTCCCGGTGGCGATCGCCGCCACGGCCGCGGGCGGCGTCGCCCTGGGTTGGCTGCGCCGTCGTACCGGAAGCGTCACCGCCCCGGCTCTGCTGCACCTGGCCATCAATGCGGGCGGTGCCATCGCGCCACGCCTGGCGCGGCTTCTCGGGACTGCCCGACCGTAGGCACGGCCCGGCCCGGCATCGCCGGATTCGTCGATTCGAAGGACTGAGACCCCCTTTCATCAGGCAAAACAAATAAGTACGTCATGCGCACTTGCGCACAACGTTCCGTTGTGCGTACAGTGTTCGCAACAGGAGAACGGCGTACTCGCCGGGGATTCGGATCAGGAGAAGAACATGTCGAACAACGTGAGCTGGAGTGCCAAGGGCGACTGGAAGGTGCAGGGGAACTGGGGCAGCGCCGACTCGGTCGGCCGGAAGTTCTCTCCCGCGCACTGGCAGCAGCGGCTCGACGAACTCCGCGCGGCCCACCACGTGCCCGGCGCGTCGCTGGCGATCCTGGTCGACGGCAAGGTCTACGAAATCGCCAGCGGCGTACTGCATCGCGGCACCGGGGTGCCGGTCACCACCGACTCGGTGTTCCTGTGCGGCTCGATCGCCAAGGTCTACACCGCCACGATGATCATGCGCCTGGTCGACCAGGGCAGGCTCGACCTGGACGCGCCCGTCGTCGGCGTGCTGCCCGAGTTCGCGACGCCGGACGAGGAAGCCACCAAGGTGATCACGGTCCGCCAGTTGCTCAGCCACACCGGCGGCGTCACCAACGACTTCAATTTCGATGGCGGCCGCGGCGATGACTGCCTCGCCGAATATGTCCGGGCCGCCCGGGAAGTCGCGCTGGACTGCAAGCCGGGCACGGCGGTCTCCTACGGTGGCCTCGGCTACATCGTGCTCGGCCGTGTCATCGAGGTGCTCACCGGCATGACCTGGGACGCGGCCGTACAGGACCTGCTCGCCACCCCGCTCGGCCTCGACCATCTAGTGACGCTGCCGGAGCAGGCGCTGAAGTTCCGCACCGCGATGAGCCACCTCGGCGAGCCGGGCCAGTACCCGGATCCGACGCCGGAGTGGGACATCATGCCGCGCTCGGTCGCACCCGCGGCGCGGGTCATCAGCACGGCGGGTGACATGGTGCGGTTCACCCGGATGCACCTCGAGGGTGGCCGCGCCGCCGACGGAACGTCCGTGCTGTCGCCGGAAATCGTTGCGGCGATGCAGCATCGGGAGATCGACGTGCCGGACAAGTGGACCGTCAGCGCGGACGGCTGGGGCCTCGGCTGGACCACCTACGACTGGAACGGCATCAAGGGCTTCGGTCACGACGGTGCCGCCATCGGGCAGTACGCCTACCTGCGCGCCATCCCCGAAGCCGGGGTCGCCGTCGCGCTGCTCACCAATGGTGGTGGCGCGCGCCAGCTCTACGCGGCGCTGTTCCGCGAGCTGCTGGCCGAGCTGGCCGGGGTGCGGATGCCGGAGGCCTTCGCGCCCGCCGAGCCGCCGGTCCAGGTGGACATCGATCCGTTCGTCGGCGCCTATCGCCGCGCCGGCGTGGTCATCACGGTCAGTAAGCAGGATGACGGCTCGGGCCACATGCTGTACGAATTCGTCGACGATATGAAGGACATGTCCCCGCCGTTGAGCATGGACCTCACCCCGGTCTCGGCGACGGTCTTCGCCGCCTCCGGCGCGGGCCCCTCGTTCAGCGAGGACTACATGCCCGTCGTGTTCGCGACCCTCGCCGACGGCACCGAGGCCTGCTACGTCGGCATGCGTGCGGCCCCGAAGGACGCGCCGACCGCCGACTGATCAGTGCCGAAAACCGAAGGGCCGGGCGGTAACCCGGCCCTTCGGCGTGCGTTCAGGTGCCAGTGGTTGTCGCGCGATCGAGAGCGAGTGGTCCGGCGGAACGCGGGTGTGGGTGGCCGAGACCGGTAATCTCGGCGAGGTGGCGCGACAATCGGTGAGTCCGGCCGACCTGCGGTCGGCGGTGGATGCGGTGCGCGAATGGCTGCGCGACGACTCGGTGGCCGCGCCGGCGCGGACCGAGCTCGCGGCCGCCGTTCGCACCACCGCGCGCACCCTGGCGGCCTCGGCCCCGGGCCATTCGGTGGAGGTGCGCGTGCCCCCGTTCGTCGCGGTGCAGTGCATCGAGGGCCCACGGCACACCAGAGGCACCCCGCCGAACGTCGTCGAGACCGACCCGCGCACCTGGCTGCTGCTGGCCACCGGCCTGCTGGACTTCGCCACCGCCCTCGACTCCGGCGCCCTCACCGCCTCCGGCAACCGGGCCGGCGAAGTCGCCCACTGGCTCCCCATCACCAGCTGACCCCCCGGGGCTACCCGACGGTTAGGCCGGGACCCTGCTGCTGCGGTGCAGGCCCTTGTGGTCGTAGAAGCGGGTGATGACGGCGCCGAAGGTCAGGCCGATGGCAAGGCCGATCACGGCCATCCAGACACCACGAGCCAGGCCTGCCTCGAAGCTGGCGTCGAAGTAGAGGATGGCGCGGATGCCGAGGAAGACCTGGTGCATCGGTTCGAAGGAGGCCAGCCAGCCGAAGTACTGCGGGGTCGCCTCGATCGGGACGGTGCCGCCGGAGGAGGGCAGGCCGAGAATGATGAACAGGATCAGGTTCACCAGCAGGCCCGCGGAGCCGATGGCGGCGAGCGTGGACAGACCGGTGACGCCGACGGCGATGATGGCGAGCGCGCTGTAGAGGAACAGGGCCAGCGGATGATCGATCGGCATGTCCAGGATCTTGCCGACGATGAGGAACACCGCCGAGACGATGTTCGCGGTCACCACCAGCACACCCCACTTGATCAGCAAGGTGCGGAAGCGGGAGATCGGTGTCGGCGGGTAGTGCACGAACCACGGCCCGTATTCGGTGGGGATGAAGCCGAGCTGCGCATCGATCATGGTGTGGATGACCATGGCGCCGACCACCCCGGCGAGCAGCAACAGCAGTGCGTAGAAGAACGCACTGAGCCCTTGCCCGGTGCCGTCGGGCAGCGGATGATACTGCTGGACAACAACTTTCACCGGATCGGCGAGAGCCACGCGGGCCGCGCCGGACAACTCGGGCGCGGGCGGCGCGCCGGGTTGCGGTTTCAGCTGCTCGGTCACCTGGTCGGTGAGCTGCTTGCCGACCTGCTTGTTCACCTCGGTCAGCGCCTGGTTGCCGACCCGGAGCACGATCTGGGTGCCGAACGCGCCGGTGCGCGGATTGGTCTGCACGGTGATGATCGGGCGTTCCATCTCACCCGGAATCACGCTGCCGACGCCGAGAATGCCGAGGCGCTTACTGAAGTCGCCCGGGATGACGATCGAGCCGTAGACCTCGCCGGACTGTAGCTGCCGCTCGGCCTCGCTGATGCTGATCACGCGCAGGTCGACCTTGTCCGACGGCACACCTTTTTCGAGCGCGTCGGTGATCTGCTTACCGAAATTCACCTGCTGCTGGCGATCCGCCGTTTTGATGACATCGCCCACATCCTGGTTCACCAGCGCGATGGGGAAATCGTGCAGATTCTTCTCCGGATCGACGACGTAATCCAGATACATGATGCCGAGCAGCGCGGTCAGCAGGGTGAGTACCGCGATCGGAAACAGCACCATGCGGGCCCATGGCCTGCGCGGCGGCGGAGTTGCCCCGGTGGTCGATCCCGCCCCGCTGCCTGAATTCGCGCTGTCGGTAGTCGTCACGGCTCGCACCGTAACAGCTGCCGACCCCGAATTTCCCCGCTCGTGCGCCACGCCGATTGCTGCTCGTATGCGGTGGGGGTGATCGTGATCGAACATTCACCCGTAGACTGGACCGTGCCCCCAGCCCGCCCGAACAGGGAGCAAACGGTGACCAAGGCCGAACTGCCGGTTGACGCTATTTCCGCCACCCCCGATCAGGTCGAGAACGAGCCACGCGAAGAGTGTGGCGTGTTCGGAGTCTGGGCGCCGAGCGAGGACGTGGCGAAGCTCACGTACTACGGCTTGTACGCGCTGCAACACCGCGGGCAGGAGGCGGCGGGCATCGCGGTATCCGACGGTTCGCAGATCTTGGTCTTCAAAGATCTCGGCTTGGTCAGCCAGGTATTCGATGAGCAGACGCTGGCCGCCATGCCGGGCCACATCGCGATCGGGCACTGCCGCTACTCCACCACCGGCGGAGTGACCTGGGAAAATGCTCAGCCGATCTTCCGGACCACCTCGGTGGGTTCCGGACTTGCCTTGGGCCATAACGGTAATCTGGTCAATACCGCCGAATTGGCAGGCCGGGCAAGGGAACTCGGGCTCATCGGCGCGACGGTGGCCAACGGCCGCCCGCAGCCGATCGCCGCGACCTCCGACTCCGACGTGATGACCGCCCTGCTGGCGCACGCCTCCGCGGATTCCAGCATCGAGCAGGCGGCGATGGAGCTGCTTCCGACGCTGAAGGGCGCGTTCTGCCTGACCTTCATGGACGAGCACACGCTCTACGCCGCGCGTGACCCGCACGGCGTTCGCCCCCTGTGCCTCGGCAGGCTGGACCGTGGCTGGGTTGTTGCCAGCGAAACCGCGGCGCTGGACATCGTCGGCGCCGCGTTCGTCCGGGAGATCGAGCCCGGCGAACTGCTGGCGATCGACGCCGACGGCGTGCGCTCGATGCGCTTCGCCAACCCCGAGCCCAAGGGCTGCGTCTTCGAATTCGTCTACCTGGCCAGGCCGGACAGCACCATCTCCGGCCGCTCGGTGCACGCCACCCGGGTGGAGATCGGCCGCCTGCTGGCCAAGGAGCATCCGGTCGACGCGGATCTGGTGATCCCGGTGCCCGAATCCGGCACCCCGGCCGCCGTCGGCTACGCGCAAGGATCGGGCGTGCCCTACGGCCAAGGCCTGATGAAGAACGCCTACGTCGGGCGCACCTTCATCCAGCCGAGCCAGACCATTCGCCAGCTCGGCATCCGGCTCAAGCTCAACCCGCTGCGCGAGGTCATCCGCGGCAAGCGGCTCATCGTGGTGGACGACTCGATCGTGCGCGGCAACACCCAGCGCGCCCTCATCCGCATGCTGCGCGAGGCAGGTGCGCTGGAGATCCACGTCCGGATCGCCTCGCCTCCGGTCAAGTGGCCGTGTTTTTACGGCATCGACTTCGCCTCGCCCGCCGAGCTGATCGCCAACGGCTCAGGTGCCGAGGGCAGCTTCGACGAGATGGTGGACGGCGTGCGCCGATCGATCGGCGCGGACACTCTCGGCTACATCTCCACCGAGGGCATGATCGCCGCCACCGAGCAGCCGCGTTCGCGGCTGTGCTGCGCCTGCTTCGACGGCACCTACCCGATCGAGCTGCCCTCCGAGGCGGCCATCGGCAAGAACCTGCTCGAAGGCATGCTCACCGGGCAGCCGGAGGCATTGCTGTTGGGCGAGAACGCGAATGCGAGCGCGCTGAGCCGTCCGTGATCCACCGGGCGGCCCGTCCGCCCGTCGAGTGACGGTAATCCCGACACATAACTGCCGCGACTCCCAGCACATAGCCGTCTCGTTTTCGAGCACATCGCTGTCTCGATTTCGAGCGGATTCACCCTCCTTGATGAGCGCCGTTCAGCGCGCTCTGTCGTGTCCAAAACATGGCGTGCGCACGGCGGGTCGACTGCGCGCGTCGCGGGCGGATGACTTGATTTGTCCACTGGAGCGCCATGGCGTCCTCGAGACACCAGAATCGCCGATACGGTGCGTTCCTGGACATTCGTCCGGTGATCTGGCCCCTGCGGTGCGTTATATGCAACGCACGCTCACACCTCGACAATTTTTTCTGTGAAAACGCAACGTGCCGGAAATGGTTCGTGGGTACGGTGCCCGTCAGATCGGAAGTTCATTGTGACCACACCTGTCCTGCGATCCAGGACAACGCGGTGCGGCGCTCGAGAAGTGGGGCCCTGATGTTGGTTTCTAGAACACCTGGGGGCCGGACCCGGACGCGAACCATCGCGGCCGTCGGCCTGGCGACGCTGGTTGCGTCTGCCTTGGCCGGCTGCGGTTCCGGCCGGACCGGTGATGCTGGTGGCGGTGGTGGCTTGATAGCCGGCACCACAGACAAAATCTTCTCGCTCGACCCGGCAGCTGCCTATGACAACGGCTCCCTGGTCGCGGAAACGCAGTTCTACCAGTACGTGCTGAACACCGCACCCGGCGACACGACGCCGAAGCCGGACGCCGCGGAGAAGTGCGATTTCACCTCCCCCACGGTGTACAGCTGCACCATGAAGGCGGGCCTGAAGTTCGCCAATGGCAATCCGTTGACGGCCAAGAGCGTGAAGTTCTCGTTCGACCGGATGCTCAAGATCAACGACCCGAACGGTCCCGCCTCGCTGCTCGGCAACCTCGAGAAGACCGACGCGCCGGACGACCGCACCGTCAACTTCACCCTGAAGGTCGCCAACGACCAGACCTTCCCCGCAATCCTGCCGACCCAGGCCGGTCCGATCGTCGACGAGAAGGTCTACGCGCCGGACAAGGTGATGGCCGACGAGGACGTGGTGAAGAACAAGGGCTACTCCGGCCCGTACACCATCGCGAGCTACGACAAGAACAAGCTGGTCGAGTACACGGCGTACGCGGATTACAACGGCGCCCTCGGCACCCCGAAGACCAAGAACGTGTCCACCAAGTACTACGCGACCACCGACAACATGAAGCTCGAGCTGCAGAACGGCTCGCTCGACGTCGGCTACCGGTCCTTCACGCCGACCGACATCGACTCGCTGCGTGGTGACAGCAAGGTCGCCGTGCACGAAGGCCCCGGTGGCGAACTGCGCTACATCGTGTTCAACCTGAACACGATGCCGGGCGGCACGCCGGAGCAGAAGCTGGCCGTGCGTAAGGCTGTCGCGTCGACCGTCGATCGCGCCGCGCTGGCCCAGGGCGTCTACAAAGGCACCTACACGCCCGCGTATTCGTCAGTGCCGCAAGGTGTGCTGAGCGCGGCCGAGCCCTACAAGGACATCTACGGCGCGAGCCCGAGCAAGGACAAGGCGGCGAAGTTCCTCACCGACGCGGGCGTCGCGACGCCGGTCGAGCTGAACCTGCAGTACAACCCGGACCACTACGGTTCGAGCAGCTCCGAGGAATACGCGGCGATCAAGTCGCAGCTGGAGGCCAGCGGCCTGTTCCGGGTGAACCTGCAGTCCACCGAGTGGGTGAGCTACCAGCGCGAGCGCGCTCGGGACGCCTACCCGCTCTACCAACTGGGCTGGTTCCCGGACTTTCCGGACCCGGACAACTACCTGACCCCGTTCTTCGCGCCGAACAACTTCCTGCAGTCGCACTTCGAGAACCCGAGCATCACGGCACAGCTGCTCGCGGAGACCACGACGACCGACAAGGACAAGCGGCTCGCGATCCTCAAGGGCGTGCAGACGGACCTGGCGCAGAACCATGTGCCGTTGCTTCCGTTGTTGGCAGGCAAGCAGATCGCCGTCTCCGGCAAGAACGTGCAGGGCGTTGAACAGACCCTCGACGCGTCCTTCAAGTTCCGTTACACGGTGCTGAGCAAGTGACTTCCGGCGAAGCCGGGCCCGGGACGATAGCTGCTCCAGAAACGAAGCCAGCGCCGGCCCGGGCCCGGCGCTTCGGCGCGCCACGATTACGGAAGGGCGGCAGCGATTCTCGCCAGCTGGCACTGCTGCGCTACCTGGGCGTGCGACTGCTGTTGATCCCGGTGACCGCGTGGATTCTGGCCACCGTCGTGTTCTTCCTGATGCGGGTGGCAGGCGATCCGATCAGTGCGGCCATGGGCGGGCGAATGACCCAGGCGCAGATCGATATTCGCAAAGAGGCGGCCGGGCTGAACCGGCCGATCCTGTCGCAGTACTGGGACTACATCTCCGGCCTGCTGCGCGGTGATTTCGGTAAGTCGCAGGACAATCGGCAGATCAGCGACGTGATCACCACCTACGGTGCCGCGTCGGCGGAGCTGATGTTCTGGGCGCTCATCGTGGCCTTCGCGGTCGGCATCCCGTTGGGCAGATACGCGGCGACACACCGTGATTCGCTGTCCGACACCGGCCTTCGGTTGTTCGCCATCCTGGCCTACGCGGCGCCGGTGTTCTTCGTCGGTCTGCTGCTCAAGCTGGTCTTCGCGGTGAAGCTGGGCTGGCTGCCGGTGGCGGGACGCGCGAGCACCAACGTCGAACTGCAGCTGCAGCATGTCTCGCCGAAGACCAACGTCATGTTGATCGACGGATTCCTCTACGGCGACACCGGTTACATCATCGATGTGCTGAAACACGCTGTGCTGCCCGCGATCGCGCTCGGGCTGCTCACCGCGGGCATCTTCCTGCGGTTGGTGCGGATCAACCTGATCCAGACGCTGCGTTCGGATTACGTGGACGCCGCGCGGGCGCGCGGTCTGTCGCAACGGGTGGTCACCGGACGACACGCGTTCCGCAACGCGATGATTCCGATCGTCACCGTGATGGGCATGCAGATCGCCATGATGCTCGGCGGCGCGGTGCTGACCGAGACCACCTTCGAATGGAAGGGCCTCGGCTATCAGCTCGCGCAGTACCTTTCGGCGCGTGACTTCGTCGCGGTGCAGGGCATCGTCGCGTTCATCGCGATCTTCGTCGCGTTGATGAGCTTCCTGGTGGATGCCCTGGTGGCACTGATCGACCCGAGGGTGAGGTTCTGATGACCGCACCGGAATTGTTGAACGACCCGGTGACCACGCCGGTGGTGCCGCCGTCGGGCCGGCGCGGCATACCCGGCCTCCGGCTGTTCTCGATGACCGCGGGATTGCAGCGCGCGACGCTGATCTTCGGTCTGAGCCTGGTCGCGCTGTTCGTGCTCGGGGCGATCTTCGCGCCGCTGATCGCGCCCTACGGTTTCGCGCAAAGCGCCGCCGACGGTGCCGATTTCGTGCGCCAGCAGGCGCCGTCCGCGGACCACTGGTTCGGTACCTCGGTGCGTGGCGAGGACGTGTTCTCCCGGGTGATCTGGGGTGCCCGCACCGCGCTGTTCGTCATCGTGATCTCGCTGGTGCTCTCGCTGTTCGTCGGCGTGCCGCTCGGCCTGCTGTCGGGTTACCTCGGCCGCTGGTTCGACCGGGTGCTTGTGCTGTTCATGGACGCGATGTATGCCTTCCCGACGCTGCTGCTGGCGATCGTGGTGTCCATCGTGGTCGCGGGTGGCCGGTCGACCAGTCTCGGCGGCGTGCTGTCCGCGGCGGTGGCCATCACGGCGGTCTTTGTGCCGCAATACTTTCGGGTGGTGCGCAACGCGACGGTCTCGGTGAAGAACGAGCCGTATGTGGATGCCGCCCGGGTCACCGGCGCGTCCACCGCGCGAATCCTGTTCCGGCACATCTTCGCCAACGTCACCCAGTCGCTGCCGGTGATCGTGACCCTCAACGGGTCCGAGGCCATCCTCACCCTCGCCGGGCTCGGCTTCCTCGGGTTCGGCATCGAGCCGACCCAGGCCGCGGAGTGGGGCTATGACCTGAACAAGGCGTTGTCCGATGTCTCCAACGGCATTTGGTGGACCGGTATCTTCCCCGGTTTCGCCATCGTGCTCGTGGTGCTCGGCATGACGCTGGTGGGTGAGAGCCTCAACGAGGTGCTCAACCCGGTGCTGCGTACCCGGCGCGCGGTCGCCGCGGCGCCGGGCGACACGATCACCGTCGCCGGCGTCGAGGTCGCCGACCCGAACGAGGTCGACAGTGCCAGCGACACAGTCGAAGTCGAGTCCGGTGCGGCGAAAGCCGTTGCGGGCGACGTCGATCTGGTCAAGGACCGCACGGCAGGGAAGGAGACGCCATGAGTAAGGAAACAGTGGTCACCGACCGCAGCAAGCCCGCGCTGTCCATCGAATCGTTGTCGGTCACCTTCGCCACCGACGCCGGACCCGTCTACGCGGTCACCGACGTCTCCTACGAGGTGTTCCCCGGCGAGGTGCTCGCCATCGTCGGCGAGTCCGGCTCGGGCAAATCGGTGAGTTCGCGCACCGCGATGGGCTTGTTGCCGCTGACCGCGCGGGTGCGCGGTCTGGTCACCCTCGGCACCGAGGCCATCACCTCGATGAACGAGCGACAGCTCACCGCGCTGCGCGGCGGCGCCATCTCGATGATCTTCCAGGAGCCTGGCCTCGCGCTCGACCCGCTGTTCACCGTCGGCTTCCAGATCGGCGAGGCGCTGCGCGCGCACTCGCAGATGAGCAAGAAGGACGCCAAGGCGCGCGCGGTCGAACTGCTGCGCATGGTCGGCCTGCCCGACCCGGAGCATCGGGTGAACTACTACCCGCATCAGCTCTCCGGCGGGCAGAAGCAGCGCGTGGTGATCGCCATCGCCATCGCCTGCGAGCCGAAGGTGATCATCGCCGACGAACCGACCACGGCACTCGACGTGACGGTGCAGGCGGAAATCCTGGAGCTGCTGCGCGATCTGCGCGACCGGATCGGCAGCGCCATCGTGTTGATCACGCACAACATGGGCGTGGTGGCCGACCTGGCCGACCGCGTCGTGGTGATGCGCAACGGCGAGGTGGTCGAGCAGGCTCCGGTGGACCAACTGTTCGCCAGCCCGAAGGCGGACTACACCAGGGCGCTGCTCGCGGCGGTGCCGCACCTCGGCACCGAGCAGCTCGCGCACGGTCCGGCCGACGAGGTGGCCTCGACCGCCGAGCCGGTGCTCGAGGTGTGCGATCTAGTCGTGGAGTTTCCCGGCTCGCTCGGGCGGCCGGCGTTCCGCGCGGTCGACGACGTGAATCTCTGCATCGGGCCCGGCGAAACCCTGGGCCTGGTCGGCGAATCCGGCTCGGGCAAGTCGACCATCGGCCGCTGCGTCGCCGCGTTGCAACGCCCCACCTCGGGCGTGGTGAAGATCCGCGGGCAGGACATCGCGGGCATGTCGGGACGCAAGATGCGCCCGATCCGGCGGCGCTTCGGGTTCGTGTTCCAGGACCCGGCCAGCTCGCTGAATCCGCGGCTCACCGTCGGCGAGTGCGTGGCGGAGCCACTGCTCGTGCACAAGATGGGCAGCGCGGCGGAGATCAAGGCGCGGGTGCGCAAACTGCTCGATGATGTGCAACTGCCCGCGGGCACCGAGCGCCGGTATCCGCACGAGCTGTCCGGTGGTCAGCGCCAGCGCGCGAGCCTGGCCAGGGCCTTGGTGCTCGACCCGGATCTGCTGGTCGCCGACGAGCCGACCAGCGCGCTCGACGTCTCCGTGCAGGCTGCGGTGCTGGAGCTGTTCGGGCAACTGCAGCGCGAATGTGGTTGGGCCTGCCTGTTCATCAGCCACGATCTCGCGGTGGTCGACCAGCTGGCCGACCGGATCGTGGTGCTGCGCAACGGCGCGGTCGTCGAGCAGGGCGATCGAGATCGCATCCTGCGCGCGCCGACCGAGGAGTACACGCAGCGTCTGGTGGCCGCGGTGCCGGTGCCCGACCCGGTGGAGCAGCGCCGACGGCGGGCCGAGACCGCCGCGTTGTTCGCGACGCCGATCGGATGACGCGACAAGTGATTTCGTAAGGACATGGGTAGCTCGTCGGGTACGCGCAGCACCCGACGAGCCACCTACCGCCGCTCCGGTCGTCAAGTCCCGCGACGCTGTCGACCGGCAAAATACCCGCCAGAGGCGGATTAGCGGCGGGACAGCTGCACTGTCGTTATCGGGTTCCGGTAGCGTGAGCAGGCATCTATCCGCCGATTCGGTTTGGAGCTCTCCCCGAAAATGACTGAACAGACCCCAACTGGTGGTGCCTCGTACGCAGCGGCAGGCGTGGATATCGAGGCAGGTGACCGCGCAGTCGAGTTGTTCGGGCCATTGGCGAAGAAGGCAAGCCGACCCGAGGTTCAGGGCGGCCTCGGCGGGTTCGCCGGGCTGTTCGCGCTGAAGGGCGGCTATCGCGAACCACTACTCGCCGCGTCCACCGACGGGGTCGGCACCAAGATCGCGGTCGCCCAGGCGATGGACAAGCACGACACCGTCGGCCTCGACCTGGTCGCGATGGTCGTCGACGATCTCGTCGTGTGCGGCGCCGAGCCGCTGTTCCTGCAGGACTACATCGCCATCGGCAAGGTGGTGCCGGAGAAGGTCGCCGAACTGGTCTCCGGTATCGCCGAGGGCTGTGTGCGGGCAGGCTGCGCGTTGCTCGGCGGCGAGACGGCCGAACATCCCGGCCTGATGGACCCGGACGACTACGACCTGTCCGCGACCGGCGTCGGCGTGGTCGAGGCCGACGCGGTACTCGGCCCGGACCGGGTGCGCCCCGGTGACGTGGTCATCGCGATGGGCTCCTCTGGCCTGCACTCCAACGGCTACAGCCTGGCTCGCAAGGTGCTGCTCGACATCGACCGGATGTCGCTCACCGGGCACGTCGAGGAGTTCGGCCGCACGCTCGGCGAGGAACTGCTCGAGCCGACCAGGATTTACGCCAAGGACTGCCTCGCGCTGATCGCCGAGACCGATGTGCGCACCTTCGCGCACGTCACCGGCGGCGGACTGGCCGCCAACCTGGGCCGGGTGCTGCCGCGGGCATGGTGGCCGAGCTGGATCGCGGCACCTGGAACCCCGCGCCGGTGTTCAAGATGATCGCCCAGCGCGGCCGGGTCGAGCGGGTCGAGATGGAGAAGACGTTCAACATGGGCGTCGGCATGGTCGCCATCGTCGCCCCCGAGGACGTGGACCGGGCGCTGGCCGTGCTGACCGCGCGGCACATCGAGTGCTGGACCCTGGGCACCGTCAAGAAGGCCAAGGATTCCGACGCCCTGCGCGCCGTATTGGTCGGCGAACACCCGCGGTTCTGAGCCAACCACAACCCAACCACAACGCCCGAGTTTTGCGAGGGCCGTTTGCGGCCCGTCTCGTGTCCGAGCGGCCGAAGCGCATGCGCCGTAGGCGCGAGTCTCGGCCGCTCGGACACGAGACACCCAGGGGCCGCAAACACGCAGCGCCGCAGGCGCTGCAAATCAGACACTGCACACAGACACAAACCAGCGTCCCGCATCGCTCAGATGCGGGACGCTGGTGTGTTCTAAGCCTTTTCGGCGTTACCCGTCAACGCGCGGCAACGCGAGAAAGAGGAGGCACGCTGACCTCCCCTTTCGAACGTTGCTCCGAGTCAGCGGCGCCAGTCGTCGTAGTCGTCCTCTTCAAATTGTTTTGAGGACTTGTCCGCGTCGTGCTCATCGGACAGCACACCACTCAGTTGAGAGTGGGGGCTACCCGAAAGCTCGCGCTGAAGGCTCGCGAAATCGCTCGGCGGGCTGCTGTACTTCAGCTCGCGTGCGACTTTGGTCTGCTTTGCCTTAGCCCGGCCACGGCCCATGGCTGACCCCCTCGCGTCACTGCGGGGCGGCCTGGGGTTTGGTTGGCGGCCCCGTTCGAATTAATACTCTTCCTGACAGACACTTTAGCGTGTGTCCGGCCGTCCCGCTTCCAGGAGTGCCTGAAGAGCCTCCGAAGTGGTTCCGTTTGCCCGGTTGTCGCCCTCGGTCGGTCCGGTCAGAGCACCCCGGGGATCGCTCGGATCACGCCGACGCGGGCACCGCCGCCGAGCACCGCGGGGGCCGCGAGCGCGGTGTGCGCGTCGGTCCAGTCGACGCCGATCCGGCGCAAAATTGCCAGCGTCAGGGGTATTCGGGCACGGTCGCTGCCATCCTCGATCTTGTAGGCGAAGGCCGTTCCGTCGGGCAGCGCACCCGCGTGTACACCGTCCGCGCCGATCTTGCAGACCAGGCCGGGGGTGGCCTGCATGGTCAGCAGATCGGGTGCGTTGGTGCCCGAAATCACTCGCGGATGGGCGCGGATGGCGTCGGCGACGCGACGCTCCGGCGCGTCGGAATCGGCGGTCGCCATGGTCGCGAACACCCGGGCCAGGTTCACCAGCGACACCGGAATGATCGGCAGGCCACAGCCGTCGATGCCGAGGTCGGTCTCCGGTTCGCCGGTGAGGTCGGCGACGGTGGCGATGACCGCCTGCTGCAGCGGATGCGCCTCGTCCAGATAGCCCTCGGTCGGCCAGCCGTTGATCGCGCAGGTCGCCAGCATCGCGGCGTGCTTGCCCGAGCAGTTCATGTAGATGCGGCGAGGTTCGTGCGAACCCGAGAGCACGGCCGCGCGCGCCTTGTCGTCGACCGGCAGATCCGGCGGACATTCGAGGGACTTCTCGTCGAAGCCGAAGCGGTCGAGCAGCCTGCGCACCAGGGCGACATGGTCGGGTTCGCCGTAGTGCGAGGCGGTCGCGATGGCCAGTTCGGCGTCGTCGACCGGCTCGAACCCGTGGCGCAGCAGGGTGATCGCCTGCATCGGCTTGTTGGTCGAGCGGGGGAAGATCGGCAGATGCACCTCGCCGAGGGCGAGGGCCGGCTCGCCCGCCGGATCGAGGATCACGGCCGAGCCGCGGTGCACGCACTCGCGGAAGCCGGAGCGGACCACTTCGACCAATTCCACACTCACAGTTGCGCTCCCATGTCGAGTTCGGCGCCACGTCGGGTGGCCTGACTTGCTGATTCGCCGGCCCGGCGCGCCTCGGCGCGGCCGGCGTTCGCGTGCCTGCGGGCATGGCGTTCGATCTGGGTGCGCACGTCATCGGAGAGGGCCGGCTCGGCGGCGAGCAGGATCGCGAGCAGTTCGGGGTCGGCGCCGGTGAACAGGTCGCGCACGGTGATGCCGTGGTCGGGGACGTGCACCACCGACACCGTGTCGCCCGCGCCGATCGTGCCCTCGGTGAGCACCCGCAAGTAGGCGCCGGTGTCGCCCTGCCTGGTGAATCGCTTGACCCACTGGGCTTCTCCGCTCCAGTGCCCGAAGGTGGCGCACGGCACCCGCGGCGCGCTCACCTCGAGCAGCGTGTCGCCGACGGCCCAGCGGGTACCGAGCACCACGTCGCTGACCGCGAGGCCTTCGATGCGCAGGTTCTCGCCGAACCAGCCCGCGGGCAGCTCCCGATCGAGTTCGCTGCCCCACCGCCGGGCGTCTTCGTCGGCAAAGGCATAGACGGCCTGGTGCACGCCGCCGTGGTGCTTCGTGTCGCACACGTGATCGCCGTCGAGACCGAGCGCGCGCACCGATACCCGGCCCGGCACCGGGCGTTTGTCGATCGCGGATTTGCCGACCCGCCCCGGTACGTCGAGCTCGGCGTGCACCACACAGACGGCCAGGACCTGGCCGGAATCACCGGTTCGCATCGGGGTCACTCCTCTCGTCACGTGGTCGGGCGGCGATGGCCAGGAAGTCGGGGCGTCGCTCAGCGCGGAACGCGGGGCCGGTGCCCCTTCGGGTTTCGCGGCTCATGGGCGCGGGTCAGCGGCCGCGGAGCCGATCGACGGCGAGCCTGCCCGCCTGGGGTGCGTCATCGGCGGGCACCGAATCCGGATCGATGGCGGCGGCGGCCGAGCCCGCGGTCAGCGCGGTGTCCACCGGTACGGTGCGTTTGATCAGCGCGAGCGCGATCGGGCCGAGTTCGTAATGGTCGATGACCGTGCCGAGGCGGCCGATCGCGCGGCCGCCCGCGGTGATGTCGTCGCCGGTCGAGGGGCGCTCGTCGGCTGAGCCGTCCAGGTGCAGTAGCACCAGCTGCCGCGGCGGCTTGCCGAGGTTGTGCACCCGCGCCACGGTCTCCTGGCCGCGGTAGCAGCCCTTGTCCAGATGCACGGCGCCGTATTCGGCGACCCCGCCGATCCAGCGGGCCTCGTGCGGGATGGTGCGGTCGTCGGTGTCGAGCCCGATCCGCGGGCGCACGGCGGCGACCCGCAGTGCCTCGAACGTCCACATGCCCGCCGGTTCGGCACCGGCCTCGGTCAGGCGGGTCCACCAGTCGGCGAGTTGCGCGCGGGGGATGAGCAGATCGAAGGAGTCGGTGGTCGGCCACGGCATCCGGCGCAGGAAACCGCCGCCGGGCAGTGCGACCGCCTCGTAGGTGCCGGGCAGGGACGAGACGCCGATGGCCGCGATGACCTCGGCGGCCTGCGGTCCGAGCAGGCTCAGCACCGCGTGATCGGACTCGGTCGGCTTGGCGTCGGCCCAGAAGACCATCTTCTTCAGGAAGTCCAGCAGTGCCGGACCGCGGTCGCCCTCGGTGTCGATCCAGACCGTGCAGTCCAGATCGGTGAGCACGAAGTGGTTCAGTACCCGGCCGTTGAGATCGAGGTCGAGGTTCTCCGCCGACTGTCCGTCGCTCAGGGCGGCGATGTGCTGGCTGGAGATGGTGTGCAGCCAGGTCAACCGCTCGGCGCCGGTGATCCGCAGGACGAAACGATGCGAGCGATCGATGACTGCCGCGCGTGTTACCGCGGCCCGCTGTTCACCGAGCGGATCGCCGTAGTGCCACGCGACGGCGGCATCGGGAGAGCCCGGCGCTCCCGCGACGGCTCCCGAAACAGCGAGGATGGGGCTGGGCGCAACGACCACGGACACGTTTCCACTGTAGGCGGGGTCGCAGTGGGGCGCCCGAACCGGGGTTGCGGAGAGACGTTCCTGACGTCGCGGGCGAGTCGGCTGAGTGAACCTGAAGCGGCAGGTTGTAAAAGATGCCGCGAAGTCAGCCGTGACCTAGGCGAGACATTGCCGAACCGCCTAGTCTCGACGCATGGTAGATCGGGTTCTTGTCTCACTCGACGGCGCGGTCCGGGACGCGGACGCGCCGTTGTTGTATGCGGACGATATCGGCGTATTGCGTGGCGACGGTATTTTCGAAACGGTGCTGGTGCGCGCGGGCAACGCGTGCGCGATCGAATTTCATCTAGGCAGGCTGCGTCGCTCCGCCCAGGCGCTAGATCTCCCCGAGCCCGAAATCGGGCGCTGGCGGGAGGCCGTCGAGCGGGCCGCGAAGGAATGGGGAACCGACCGCGAAGGCGTAATGCGGCTGGTGCTCACCCGCGGCCGCGAGAGCGAGCTATCCGGCGTGGCCGAGAAGGTGACGAGCGGCGATCTCGCCGCCGCCGTTCCGGTACCCACCGCGTATGTGCTCGTGCTGCCGGTGCCGGACCGGGTGCAGAAGGCACGCACCGACGGCGTCTCGGTGGTGGCGCTGTCCCGCGGTATCTCGATCGACCTGGCGCAGGCCGCGCCGTGGCAGTTGCTCGGCGCGAAGACGCTGTCCTATGCGTCCAATATGGCGGCGCTGCGGTTCGCGGCGCGCATGGGCGCCGACGATGTGATCTTCACCAGCACCGAGAACCGGGTGCTGGAAGGGCCGCGCTCATCGGTGGTGATCGCACGGGACAAGCAGCTGATCACGCCGCCCGCGAAGAACGGTGTGCTGCCCGGTGTCACCCAGCGCGCGCTGTTCGTCGAGGCGGAGAAGGCCGGGTGGGAGTGCGTCTACAAGTCGCTGTTCACCGCCGACCTGCTCACCTGTGACAGCGTGTGGATGATGTCGAGCGTTTCGCTGGCCGCGCGGGTGAATTCGCTGGACGGGCTGCGCATGTCGGCGCCGGACAACGCGCAGGAAATCATCGATCTGGTCGATCGCGGCATCGAACGAGCGGGCGCTATCGGCGATTGGTGAGCACCCTGAAGCGACCGGTGACTGCCCGCACCGGCGCTGTCGGGTGAGGTGACGTGCGTCCTACTCGCGTGCTCCCGCGGTGCGGCGAGCTCGGAAAATCGCAGCTGACGGCCGAAAGTCCCGGTGTGTCGTGGCGCAGGACTCATTGTCTTGGACGGCCTCCGACGTAGTATTACTACGTCATGTCGTAGACGACGAGGAGGTCGTGGTCGATGAGCGAGCGTAGCGAGACGCAGTCATGAATGCCCTGGACATCTCGCGATGGCAGTTCGGCATCACGACCGTCTACCACTTTCTCCTGGTGCCGCTGACTATCGGCCTCGCGCCTTTGGTCGCCGCCATGCAGACGGCCTGGGTGATCACCGGTAAGGATCACTGGCTTCGACTGACCAAGTTCTTCGGCAAGCTCTTCCTGATCAACTTCGCGCTCGGCGTGGCCACCGGCATCGTGCAGGAGTTCCAGTTCGGAATGAACTGGAGCGAGTACTCGCGGTTCGTCGGTGACGTGTTCGGCGCGCCGCTCGCGCTGGAGGGTCTGGTCGCCTTCTTCATGGAGTCGACCTTCCTCGGGCTGTGGATCTTCGGCTGGTCTCGATTGCCGAAACTCGCGCACCTGGCCGCCATTTGGATGGTGGCGATCGGTGTGAACGCGTCGGCGTACTTCATTGTCGCGGCGAACTCGTTCATGCAGCATCCGGTCGGGGCTCGGTTCAATCCGGAGACGGGCCGGGCCGAGCTCGACAGCATCGTCGCGGTGCTCACGAACAACACACTGCTGGCGGCCTTTCCGCACGTTGTCGCCGGATCCTTCGTCACGGCAGGCACTTTCGTTGCGGGGATCGCCGGCTGGTGGATGGTGCGCAAGGCGCGCAGCGGCGATGCCGCGCAGTTGTCCGAGGCGCGCACCATGTGGCGGCCCGCGGCGCTGGTCGGCATCTGGGTGATGCTGATCTCGCTGGCCGGGTTGTTCTACACCGGCGACACCCAGGGCAAGCTGATGTTCGAGCAGCAGCCGATGAAGATGGCCTCGGCGGAATCGTTGTGCCACACCGAAACCGATCCCGACTTCTCCATTCTGACGGTCGGCACGCACAACAACTGCGACAGCGTCACGCACGTGCTCGAGGTGCCCGTGGTGCTCCCGTACCTGGCCAAGGGTGAGTTCAGCGGCGTCACCCTGCCCGGCGTGGTCGACCTGCAGCAGGAATACAACGAGAAGTACGGCGTCGGCGACTACCGGCCGAATCTGTTCGTCACCTACTGGTCGTTCCGGGCGATGATCGGCCTGGCCGCGGGCTCGGCGCTGCTTGCGCTGGCGGGGTTGTGGCTGACCAGGCGCGGCCGGGTGCCGAACCAGCGCTGGTTCTCCTGGCTCAGCCTGCTGATGATTCCGACGCCGTTCCTGGCCAACAGCGCGGGCTGGGTGTTCACCGAAATGGGCCGCCAGCCATGGGTTGTCGCGCCCAATCCGACGGGCGATCTGAACCTGCGGCTGATGGTGCAGCAAGGCGTCTCGAACCATTCGGCCGGCGTGGTGCTGTTCTCGCTGATCGTCTTCACGGTGCTGTACGGCTCGCTGGCGGTGGTGTGGTTCTACCTGATGCGCCGCTACGTGATCCACGGACCCGACCCGGCGCCGGTGGTCGCCGACGGGCCGGACGACACCGGCGGCTCGGGTCGGCATCGCACCGAAGAACCTGCCGTCGAACAACTTTCGTTCGCGTACTAGGGAGCCGGCGATGAGTCTGCAAGAGTTCTGGTTCGTGCTGATCGGGGTGCTGTTCACCGGGTACTTCGTGCTGGAGGGCTTCGACTTCGGGGTCGGCATGCTGATGCCGATTCTCGGTCGAGGGTCCGATACGCGAAGGCGGGTGGTGCTCAACACGATCGGTCCGGTGTGGGACGGCAACGAGGTCTGGGTGATCACCGCGGGCGGCGCCATGTTCGCGGCCTTCCCGGAGTGGTACGCCAGCATGTTCTCCGGCTTCTATCTGGCGCTGCTGTTGCTGCTCGTCGCGCTGATCCTGCGCATCTGCGCCATCGAATACCGGGGCAAGATCAACGACCCGCGCTGGCGGGCCCGCTGCGACCTCGGCATCGGCATCGGTTCCTGGATACCGGCACTCGCGTGGGGCTGGGTCTTCGCCAACATCGTGCGCGGGGTGCCGCTGAACGAGAAGAAACAGTTCGCCGGCTCGGTCTGGGACCTGCTCGGCCCGTACGCCCTGCTCGGCGGGCTCACCACCGGGCTGCTGTTCGCGTTGCACGGCGCGGTCTTCCTCGGACTGAAGACCGGCGGCGAGGTGCGTGACGACGCGCAGCGCACGGCGAAGCTGCTGCTGGTGCCGACCGCCCTGGTGGTCGGCGGGTTCGGGGTGTGGACGCAGCTGGCCTACGGCACCGGGTGGACGTGGATTCCGTTGGCGCTCGCGGTGATCGGGCTCGTCGCCGCCGCGGCCGCGGTGTTCGCCGACCGCGACGGGCTGGCCTTCCTCGGCACCACCGTCACGGTGGCGGCGGCGACCACGCTGCTGTTCGGGTCGCTGTTCCCGAATGTGTTGCCCTCCACCATCGACGCGGCGTTCAACCTGACCATCCACAACGCGTCGTCCACCCCGTACACGCTGAAGGTGATGAGCTGGGCGGCGGTGCTCGTCACCCCGGTCGTGCTGGTCTACCAGGGCTGGACGTACTGGGTGTTCCGCAAGCGGATCACGGTCGACCAGATTCCCGCACCGGTCGGCTTGCCGCTTGGACCCGTGCAGGACTGAGCCATGGCCCGCCCGCCTGTCGATCCGCGCCTGTGGCGCTACGCCCGCTCGGCCCGCCGCTACTTGGCGCTGAGTGTCGCGTTATCGGTGCTGATCACCGGATCGATCGTGGTCGCGGCGGTCATGCTGGCCCGGGTGCTGGCCGGGGCGATCACCGAACCCGGCCGGCGCACGCTCGGCGGGTGGACGGCGGAGCTGCTGGTGCTCGCGCTGGCCATCGCCTGCCGGGTGTTCGCCACCTGGCTGCAATCGCGGCTCGCGCACCGGGCCGGGGCCGGCGTGGTGGCCGAGCTCGAAACCGCGGTGCTCACCGCGGGTGCCCGGCTGCCGCCGCGGGAACTCGAAAGCCGCAGAACCGAACTCGCGGTTGTGGTCGGCACCGGACTGTCCGGGTTACGCGGATATCTGATCGGCTACGTTCCCGCCCTGCTGCTCGCGGTCCTGGTGCCACCGATCGTGCTGGCGGTCATCGCGATCCACGATCCGATCTCGGGGCTCATCGTGGTTATCACGTTGCCGCTGATTCCCGTCTTCATGATCCTGATCGGGCTGCTGACCCAGGGGCGGGCCGAGGCGACCCTTGCCGCTACCACTCGGCTGTCGGATCAGCTGCTGGATCTGTTCGCCGGGATGCCGACGCTGCGGGCGCTCGGGCGGGAGCGCGGCGAAGCTGTGCTGACGGAACGGGGCGAGAATGATTCGCCGCTGCCCGGCACGATGGCGCATCGCGTGCGCGAGCTGGGAGACGCGTTGCGGCAGCGGACCATGCGGGCGCTGCGGATCGCGTTCCTGTCGTCGATGGTGCTCGAGCTGCTCGCGACGCTGAGCGTGGCGTTGATCGCGGTGTCCATCGGCCTGCGGCTGGTGTACGGCGAGATGAGCCTGTACGCGGGTCTGGTTGCGCTGGTGCTGGCTCCGGAGGTGTATCTGCCACTAAGGATGGTTGGGGAGCGGTTCCATGCCGCACAGGACGGCATGGCGGCCGCGGACAAGGCTTTCGCCGTCCTCGAATCCGCGCCGGGGGCAACGGATTCCCGCGACCGAAGTGGCGATGGCGCGGCGCCGTCGCGTGGTGCCGGAGTAGTAGAACTGCGCGACCTGTCCGTCGCGGCGCGCAACGGCTGCGCACCCGATGGGTTGTCGGCGGTACTGCGACCCGGCGTGGTGAGCGTGCTCGCCGGGCCGAACGGCAGCGGGAAATCGACGGCGGTGCAAGCGATCCTCGGCTTGATCGCGCCGGACCGCGGGTCGGTGACCGTCGATGGCGTCGATGTGCGGGACCTGGATCAGGACGCATGGTGGGCGCACGTCGCGTGGTTGCCACAGCGGCCGGTCCTGGTGCCGGGCACGCTGCGGGAAAACCTCGAACTGTTCGGCGCGAACGCCGATTCGCCCGCCGCGCACGGCCCCACCCGCGTCGTCGGTGATCTCGAAGCCGCCTGTGTTGCCACCGGATTCGACACGGTGCTCGATGAGCTGCCCGATCGGTGGGACACCGTGGTCGGTCCAGGTGGGGTGGGCCTGTCCCTAGGCCAGCGCCAGCGGCTCGCGCTCACCAGAGTCCTCGCCGCCGATCGCCCGATCCTGCTCCTCGACGAGCCGACCGCCCACCTCGATGCCGATAGTGAGTCCGCGGTGCTCGCGGCTTTGCGGCAACGCGCCCGAGAAGGGGTCACGGTGATCGTGATCGGCCACCGCCCAACGGTTCTCGCCGCGGGCGACCACGTGGTCCTGGTGCGTTCGGCAGCGGACGAACTGGCGGAGGTGACGGTCTGATGATCGCGATAGCGGGCGATTCGACCGCGTGGCCGCCACCTTCGGCCCGCGCGGGCAAGCTGTCCCGCGCCGTTGCCGACGAGCTGACGGCCATCTCGGACGATCTCGGCGGGGTGCGGCGATGAGCGCGGCGACGGGCCGCGGCTCGGCGCTGCCCAGTGATCTGCGTCGGATGTGGGCGCTGCTCGAGCTGTCCAGATGGCGCGTCGTGGTGGCTGTTGGGTGGGGCGTGCTCGCGCTCGGCAGCGGGCTCGGGCTGGCGGCGCTGGCCGCGTGGTTGATCGCCCGGGCCTGGCAGATGCCGCCGGTGCTCGACCTGAGTATTGCGGTGGTAACCGTGCGGGCACTGGGGATTTCGCGTGGCCTGGCCCGGTATCTGGAGCGGCTTGCCACCCATGATGTCGCGCTGCGGGCGATGGCGACGGCGCGCACCACGGTCTATCGCACGCTGGCCGGATCCGACGTGTGGTTGCGCAGGCCCTCGGGTCCCGTCCAGGCGAGCCGGAGCGCTGGCGGGCCGCTGCGGCGTGGCGACCTGCTTGTCCGAATCGGCAGTGACATAGACGATCTCGGGGCCGTGGTAGTACGGGTGTTCGTCCCGGTCGCGGTCGCTCTGGTGTTGTCCGCGGTCGCGATCGGCCTGCTCGCCACGATCTCAGTGGCCGCGGCCCTGATTCTGGCTGGGGCGCTGGCGCTTTCCGGGCTCCTCGCGCCGTGGCTGTCGGCAAAGGCCGCGCGCGACGCGGAACGGGCTGTGCGCGCGGACCGTGCCGAGTTCACCGCGCAGGCACTCACGGTGCTCGACCACGCGGCCGAATTGCGGGTCGCGGGTCGACTGGACGCGGCACTCAGCGCCGCTACCAAGGCGTCTCGGCGGGCGGTCGCGGCGGAGGACGCGGCAGCGGCGCGCAGCGCGTGGTCGGCGGCGGCAACTCCGCTCTCGATCGGCGCGAGTGTGCTGGGGGCCTTGCTGATCGGCATCACACTCTACGGTCCGTCCGGCGGTGCGCCGGGCGCGATGACACCGATGGCGCTCACCGTGCTTGTCCTGCTGCCGCTTTCGGCTTTCGAGGCGGTCGGCCCGCTCCCCGCCGCGGCGCAGTCGCTGACCACAGCCCGCGCGGCCTTGCATCGACTGGTCCGGCTCGATAGCAGTTCCGGCGGCAACGACCGAATCGCCACTCCACTCGAAGACCGTCTATCGCAACAACTTCCGGAGCTACCCCGGGGCCGCCGGATCGCCGTCGTCGGCCCGAGCGGAGCCGGAAAGACCACGCTGCTGATGAAATGGGCTGGTCTGTTCGACACCCCCCGCACCGGCGTCACCTTCTTCGCGGAAGACGCCCACCTGTTCGGGACCTCGGTGCTGGAGAACTTGCGCGTCGCGCGTGGTGACGTCACCGTGGATGAGGCCGAAACCGCGCTGCGCACAGTAGGTCTCGGCGACTGGCTGGACTCGTTGCCGAAGGGCGTGCACACCGACCTGGTCGGCGGCGGCGCCGCCGTTTCCGGCGGGCAACGCCGCCGCATCCTGCTCGCCCGAGCGCTCGTCTCGCCGGCCCGGGTGTTGCTGCTCGACGAACCCACCGAACACCTCGAGGCAGAAGCGGGCGCACAACTGTTGTGCGACTTGCTTGACAGCGCCAGCGGATTGGTCGAACCCGATCGCACTGTGGTGGTCGTCACACATCAACTTCCGGCGGAACAGCGCGCCGACGTCATCGTCCGTGTCGACGCATCAGCGCAGGTAAACACCGATTTCGTGGACCACGCAGTCCCCACTTCCGCCCACGGAGAAATTCCGTTGCCGACCCGCTGACTCGTCGCTAAATTCGTTAGTACACAAGGAAGGAGGTGGTTCGACGAATGTATGTTCAAAGGACTCGTGAGGTGGCTGCGCGCTAGCGCCACCGCTGCAGGTTATTCGCCGCGCGAGCGCTAGCGAATTCCACGCAGTCACCCGGCCCCCGAGCCCCCGTTTGAGTCCGAACGGGACCCATGCGCCTAACCAGCGCATCGGTAAGGCTCGGGGGCTGTCCCGCCTCTCGGGGTATTCAGGCCAGATTCAGGTGCCGCAGCGGTTGCGTTGGCGACCGGCGGTGATGCGGTGCGTCGAGGTAGCCGGTACCCGACGAGTTACCCATGTGCATGCGAAATCAGTAGTCGCCTTGGCGGAGATATCGAATCCCCCCGCTGGGTAGCCGGTGCTCTCGCCGAGGACCCTCTAGCCGATGTAGCGCTCGAGGCGGGCCGAGAGGCGGGGCTCCAAGGGGCCGTCGGCTACCACACGCTCCTCGACGTAGGCCAGGTCGCCGCCCTCGACGATGCCGTAGAGGCGCTTCGCGCCGCCGACGACGATGCCGGACTGGCTGCGGATGACCACGTCGGTGGCGAGCTCCCAGGAGGACTGGGTGAGGGCCTGGCCGTAGAAGAGTTCGACGATGCCGGTGCTGTGCGTGAGCAGCAGCTCGATGACCTCGTCGTTGCCGTCGATGCCGACCCGCCAGAAACCGCTCTCGCGCAGATCCGGGCCCGAGTAACCGCCCTCGGTGTCGAGCACCCAGGAGCGGGACTCCCAGGACAGATAGTCGCCGCCGTCGTGCGCCACGATGATCTGCTGACCGAACCGGTAATCGCCGCGCTCCGGGTTGTTGCCCTCGCCCTCGCCGCGCCAGACGCCGACCATGGGCAGCAGGGCGAGCATGGAGGAACTCAGATCCGGCCCGAGCCGCAGGTTCGCGGTGTCCTCGGGCAGCGGCAGATCAGGCAACACCGGAATGTTGCGGGCACCGGTCGACTTCGCCCGCTCGACAGCCTCGGACACGGCTTGATCGCCGCTCCGGCGACCAGCCGAATCGGCGGAGCCGTTGCCGTTCAGTTGTTCACTCGCTTGCTCGGCCGGGTTTGAACCTTCGCTCGCGAGATCGCTCATGATTCGGTGAACAGCCGATAGAAGACGTAAATGCCGAACCAGCCGATGAGGATGGCGACGGCCACCAGCAGAATCTCGAAGAAGAGGACCACATTCGGAGTCTAACGACAACCGGTGCCGGATACGCAGACGACCCCGGTGCTTCCCGTCATAGTGGGGGAAGCACCGGGGCCGTTAGCTGCGTACGGTTGTCTTACTTGGCGACCGCGACATCCACGGGATGAATGCCCGCGCCTTCCGGACGAACCTCCGCCGAGCCGTTACCGGCCGAGGAGAGCGCCCGCAGCGTCCACGCGCCCGGCGCGGCGAAGAAGCGGAAGTCGCCGGTGCCGGAGGCGACGACCTCGGCGGTGAAGTCACCGTTGCCGTCGAGCAGGCGCACGAACGCGCCGCCGACCGGCTGGCCGTCGGTGCTCAGGACGCGGCCGGTGATGACCGTCTCCTTCTCCACGTCGACGCCTGCGGGGATGGCCTGACCCTGGGTAGGTGCTGCGCACATGTTGTTTACGCTCCCAACTCGATCGGTGCACCGACGAGGGAGCCGTATTCGGTCCAGCTCCCGTCGTAGTTCTTGACATTGCTGTGGCCGAGCAGTTCCTGCAGCACGAACCAGGTGTGCGAGGAACGCTCACCGATGCGGCAGTAGGCGATGGTCTCCTTCTCGCCGTCCAAGCCCGCTTCCTTGTAGATCTCGGTGAGATCGGCGTCGGACTTGAAGGTGCCGTCCTCGTTCGCGGCCTTGCTCCACGGCACGTTGATCGCGGTGGGGATGTGGCCGGGACGCTGGCTCTGTTCCTGCGGCAGGTGCGCGGGAGCCAGGATCTTGCCGGAGAACTCGTCGGGGGACCGGACGTCGACCAGGTTCTTGGTGCCGATGGCGGCGATGACCTCGTCGCGGAACGCGCGGATGGTCACGTCGGGGGCGGCGGCCTTGTACTGGGTGGCCGGGCGGCTGACGCCGTCGGTGGACAGCGGACGGCCGTCGAGCTCCCACTTCTTGCGGCCACCGTCGAGCAGCTTGACGTTGTTGTGGCCGTACAGCTTGAAGTACCAGTAGGCGTACGCGGCGAACCAGTTGTTGTTGCCGCCGTAAAGGACTACCTCGTCGTCGTTCGAGATGCCGCGCGCCGAGAGCAGATCGGAGAACTGCTCCTGGTTCACGAAGTCACGACGAACCTGATCCTGCAGGTCCTTCTTCCAGTCGAGCCGGACGGCGCCCTCGATGTGGCCACCGTCGTAGGCGGAGGTGTCCTCGTCGACCTCGACGAAGACGATGCCGGGGGCGTTGAGGTTCTCTTCGGCCCAGTCCACGGAGACCAGGACATCGGAGCGAGCCATGTTGTTCCTTTCAGAGATGACTTGCGGATCAGTTCGGTGCCGGGGACGGGTTGGTCCGGCGAAAACGGGTGACCAGGGGATAGATCTGGCAACCCAGGCAAATCCCGAACGCCGCGTTCAAGAACGCGGCGAACAGGGCAAAGCCGGCGAAGACCGCGCCGACAACTGTGGAGCCGAGCGCGAAGCCCAGCAGGCTGACCGCGGCGAAGACCAGGCCCAGCAGCTGCGCGAACTTCAGCGGCGGCACGGGCTCGGTCTCGGTGGTCGGGGCCAGCCGCGGCGCGACGAACTTCGCGTAGACGCGGCCGTACGGATGCTTGCGCGGACCGTAGGCGGCGCCGATCGCGAAGACGACGGCTTGGATGGCGATGAGCACCGCGGCGGCGATGGGGGAGAAGATGGCGGCGATCAGCACCAGGACGAGCACGGCGGTGGTGACCCACGCGGCGAAGCGGGGTCCGCGAACATCGACGCGAGCGGCGGGCCCGGAGGCGGTAGCTTGCGTCCCCACGGCGGGACCCGGGAGCGGCGCGTCAGACTCTGCCTGCCCGTTGGCAATTGGCTGATTCGGCGAAGTTTTGCGGATTTCAGTGGACATTGTGCGTACTCCTGCGCTGGATGCGACTGATGGCTGGAAAATTGCCAGTTCGCCGGGGGATCAACGAGATCACTCGCACGGCGGACACAGGTCGGCGTCAGGAAATCTGAGAAAGCCGACCGCTCAGCGGCACAGGCAGCAACAACCACCGAGGCGGCACAGATCCACTGTGCGGCGTCGGGTGAGCATCAGCTCGTGGTTGTAAAGCACGAATGCAGTTTACCTAATCGAGCGGGAGAAAAGGACCCCGGGTTGATCACAGCTTCCCGGGGAACGTGTCAAGGCCGCTAAGCGGCGATGGTCAGCGGCTCGAGCGCGGAGCGCAGATCGGTCACCTTCGGCACGCCGGAGATCCGAAAGCGTTCGCGGCCTTCACTATCGAAGACGAACGTGGTCGGCAACGAGAGCACGTTCAGTTCCTTGGCGAGCACCGGCTCCGCGTCGATGTCGACCTCGATGTCCAGCGGCGGCTGCGGTGACTCGGCCAACTGGCCGGTGACATCGGCGACGACGCGGCGCACCGCGGCACAGGGGCCGCACCAGTCGGCGGAGAAGTGCAGCACGGCCGGGCCGGATCCGGTCGCCCCGACGGACGCGAGCAGATCTGCCCGCGCCGACCGGGTTTCGATGACGTCGGCCACCCGGACCTTGCCGTTGCGGCCGCGCAGCACCATGCCGACCGCGAACGCGGCGAGCAACATCACTGCCAGGATTGTGATTTCGATCATGGTTGCTGCAATCGGTCGAGGTCGATCGTCACGTTTACACCCTTGCCCTCAGCTACGATCCACCCGCCGTCCGCGCGCACCTTGGTGGGATGGACACCGAACGGCAATTCCTTGATGTCGATAGTACGGGTGAATCGCGCGAGCACCGCGGGGCGAATGGCCTCCGGGATGGCCTCCTCCGGGATCGTCTTCTCATTGCCCGCCTGCGCGCAGAAGCCCGTCGCGACCACCTTCACCTGGTCGCCGTCGAGCGACAGCTCGGCCTGGACGAAGACTTTGTTGCTGCCGTATGTGGTGGTCGGCAATTCCGGCAGGCTGCCGAGCAGGCACAGCGGCTCGTCGCCGGTCGAGGTCATCCCGGACCCGCCCGATCCACCGGTGCCGTCGGACTTGTCCTGCTGCGGGCCACGCACCTGCAGGTCGGGGATGGTGAACAGCCTGCCGAGCTCGGTCGGGCCGATCCGCAGCGAACTCGCGACCTGCTCCGCGGGCACGTTGCGCAGGCTGCCGTCGACCAGGTCGTGCAGGGGTATCCGCACGCCGGTCAGATTCGCCTCGAACTCGTATTCCCCCGGCGTGTGCGGGAGATTGCCGCTCGCCCTGATCCAGACGTCGTCGTAGCGGCCGTCGATAGCCTGGGTGAGGAAGGAAACCCCCCGGATGGCCACCGCCGGATCGGCGGGGAGATCGGCGCCCTGGCGTAGCGCGCGCGAGACCCGATATTCCGAATAGGCCGCGACGCTGAAATCAATGACTACTGCCAGTCCCGCGAGAATCAGCAGCCCGATGATGAGCTTGCGCATTGCTGAACCTTACAAGCGCTTGCGAGTCGCGAATGCGCGAGGCCGCGTCGGGAGCGGGGGGTGACGGTGCGTTTCTGGTATCAGACATATCACTCGGCAGGACTCGGCTACCCGGATGGCGAGGTCATCGGGGTTGACGCGCTAATCTTGCATCCGAATTACCTGTGATCAGCGACGTGGCCCCGGCAGTGCGGCTGTTGTCCTCGGAGCTACGAGATGGGAGGAGAGCTTGTGGAGCTACTCCTGCTGACCTCCGACCCCAACCCTGACGCGGTGTTGCCTTCCCTGTCGTTGCTGGCGCACCACGTGCGTCCGGTGCCGACCGAGGTCTCCTCGCTGTTGGAAGCGGGTACCGCGGACGTCGCGCTGGTCGATGCCCGCACCGACCTGGCCGCCGCGCGCGGCCTGTGCCGGCTGCTCGGCAGCACCGGGTCGTCGGTGCCGGTGGTCGCCGTGCTCACCGAGGGTGGCCTGGTCGCGGTGAACGCGGACTGGGGCCTCGACGACATCCTGCTGCCAGGCACCGGCCCGGCCGAACTGGACGCCAGGCTGCGGCTGCTCGTCGGCCGCAGCGGCGGTGTGGCCAGCCCGGAGAACTCCGGCAAGATCACCCTCGGCGAGTTGGTGATCGACGAGGGCACCTATACCGCCCGCCTGCGCGGGCGTCCGCTCGATCTGACGTACAAGGAATTCGAGCTGCTCAAATATCTCGCGCAGCACGCGGGCCGGGTATTCACCAGGGCGCAGCTGCTGCAAGAGGTGTGGGGTTACGACTTCTTCGGCGGCACTCGGACCGTCGACGTGCACGTCCGGCGGTTGCGCGCCAAGCTCGGCACCGAGTACGAATCGCTCATCGGCACCGTGCGCAACGTCGGCTACAAGGCGGTGCGCCCGTCCCGGACGGCGGCCAAGAGCGAATCGGCCGCGGCCACCGAGGACGAGCCGGAGGGCACGGACGACGCGCCGCTCGCTCCGGTCACCGGCTCTGTGCAGTGAGCTCGGTGGGCCCGCCGCCCAATCCGAAACACCGGCACGTCATTATGTGTTCGCGTCGCGTTCAGCGCGACCGGCGTGGTGTTCGACGTGCCGCGGCGGGGCTGCCCACCGGCCTCGTCCTGTCGCGAAATGCCGGGCTACGCAATGACGTTGTCCGGGTAGGTATCCCACTCGGGATGCCGCGCAGCGCGAGGAATGGAGCCCGATGAACGGCGTGGCAACACAGTGGACCGAGCGGCTGGATTCGGCTGCGGCCGCTGACGTTCGGCAACTGCTCGAACGGGCGGTCGCCACCGACGGTGTCGACCCCATCTCCGAACAGGCCGTCCTGTCGCTGAGCGCGGGCGATGACCCCACGGTGCGGCACCTGATCGCCGTGCGCGACGACGTGCTCGCCGGCTACGCGAACCTCGTTCCGGCGCACGGCGAACACCCGGCGATGGCCGAGGTCGCGGTCGATCCGCCCGCGCGTGGGCACGGCATCGGCACCGGCCTGGTCGCCGCGGCGCTCGCCGAGGGCGGTCCGGGCACCCGAGTGTGGGCGCACGGAAATCTGCCCGCCGCCGCCGCGATTTCCGAGCGGCTCGGGCTGCGCACCGCGCGCGAGCTGTGGCAGATGCGGCGCCCTCTGGCTACATCAGAGCTACCGGAGATTGTCGCGCGCGGCCGCGTGACCATTCGGACCTACGCCGGCCCCTCCGACGACGCCGAATTGCTGCGCGTGAACAACGCCGCGTTTGCCTGGCACCCGGAGCAGGGCGGCTGGACCGAACGCGACATCGAGGCGCGCAAGGCCGAGTCGTGGTTCGACCCGAAGGGGCTGTTCCTCGCGACCGACACCGCCGAGCCCGGCCGCGTCCTCGGATTCCATTGGACCAAGGTGCATTACGACGAGAACCCGGCCGTCGGAGAGGTCTACGTAGTAGGCATCGATCCGGCCGCGCAGGGTCGCGGACTCGGCCGCCTGCTGACCCTGGTCGGCCTGCATCATCTGCGCGACAGCGGCCTCGCCGAAGTGTTGCTCTACACCGAGGCCGACAACACCGCGGCCGTGCACACCTACACCCGGCTCGGCTTCAGTCCGGCGCACATCGATGTCGCCTATTCGGACCCCTCAGCTGAATAGCTGGAGTCCCGCCGGCGGCGTCCGAGTAAAACTGGGGCTAATGTCACACATAACGCCCCAATCGCGCTTGGCTGTTCACCCGCCGTTCACTCAGTTCAGTCCAGCTGTCAACCACGTGACTTTACGTTGATTGGTGGGCAGCCCACGGCTGCCTGGTGCGCAAGTTCCCCGCGAACAGCCACCACATCACCCGTCCGGGCCGGTGAGGGACCGGGCGAGTTGGACGCCTTTGTCGGAGGAATAGTGAATCTCAAGCGCAGCAGCGCCCTCGTTGGTGTGCTGGCCGTTGGTGCCATGACGCTCGCCGCCTGTGGCAGCGACGACAACACCAGTACCAGCAACGACGGCACCTCTGCCAAGTCGGACATCGCCTGCGGTGGCAAGAAGGCGCTCAAGTCGAGCGGCTCCTCCGCGCAGAAGAACGCGATGGACCGCTTCGTCGCGGCCTACGAGGCCAACTGCGACGGCAACACGCTGAACTACACCTCGAGCGGCTCCGGCGCCGGCGTCAACGAGTTCCTCGGTGGCCAGACCGATTTCGGTGGTTCCGACTCGCCGCTGAGCGCGAAGAAGGACGAGATCACCAAGGCGCAGGATCGCTGCGGCGCCCCGGCCTGGAACCTGCCGACCGTGTTCGGCCCGATCGCCATCACCTACAACATCGACGGCGTCACCGACCTCGTGCTCGACGGCCCGACCGCCGCCAAGGTGTTCAACGGCGCCATCACCACCTGGGACGCCCCGGAGATCAAGGCGCTCAACCCGAGCGCCAAGCTGCCCTCCGACAAGATCGCGGTGGTGTTCCGCAGCGACGAGTCGGGCACCACCGACAACTTCCAGCTGTACCTGGACGCGGCGTCGGACGGCGCCTGGGGCAAGGGTGCGGGCAAGGCGTTCACCGGCGGTGTCGGTGAGGGTGCCAAGGGCAACGAGGGCACCTCGGCCGCCATCAAGAGCACCAAGAACGCGATCACCTACAACGAGTGGTCGTTCGCGAAGTCGCAGAACCTGGCCATCGCGCAGATCGTCACCTCGGCGAGCAAGGATCCGGTCAAGCTGTCCGCGGCCTCCGCGGGCAAGGCCATCGACGGTGTGAAGGTCAAGGGCGAGGGCAACGACCTGGTGCTCGACACCAGCTCGTTCTACAAGCCCACCGAGGCGGGCGCCTACCCGATCATGCTGGCCACCTACGAGATCGTCTGCTCGAAGTACAGCGACGCGGACACCGCCAAGGCGGTCAAGGCGTTCCTGACCTCGGCGACCAGCAACGGCCAGAAGGGTCTCGACGAGGCCGGGTACGTCCCGATCCCGGACAAGTTCAAGACCCGCCTGACCACCGCAATCAACGCCATCTCCTGATCGCACACTAATGACCGTGCACCCCGAGGTGACCGCCGCGGGCTCGTCGGATTCGACGGGCCCGCGGGCGGCCGGAGACATTGCCCCCATGTCGAGTGATCCGAGCACCGAGCCGGCCAAAAAGGCTCGCCCCGCCCAGAGCAATCGGGCCGAGACCATCTTCCGGTCGCTGGCCACCGCTTCGGGCGCGACCATCGTCGCCGCCATCGCGCTGATCGCGCTGTTCCTGCTGATTCGCGCGGTGCCCTCGGTGCTCGCGAACGACGCGAACTTCCTGACCAGCACGGAGTTCAGCACCTCCAACGCCGATCACCTACGGTTCGGCATTCGTGACCTGTTCATGGTCACGGTGCTGAGCGCGGTGTTCGCGCTGGTGATCGCGGTGCCGATCGGCGTGGGCATCGCCCTGTTCCTGACGCACTACTCGCCGAAGACCTTGGCGCGACCGTTCGCGATGCTGGTCGATCTGCTCGCCGCGGTGCCGTCGATCGTGTTCGGCCTGTGGGGCGTGCTGGTGCTCGCGCCGCGGCTCGAGCCGGTGGAGCGGTTCCTGAACGAGAAGCTCGGCTGGTTCTTCCTGTTCTCCGACGGCAACGTGACCATCTCCGGCGGCGGCACCATCTTCACCGCGGGCGTCGTGCTCGCGGTGATGATTCTGCCTATCATCACCTCGGTCTCGCGTGAGGTCTTCAACCTCACCCCCGCCGCGCACATCGAGGCCGCGCACGCGCTCGGCGCCACCAAGTGGGAGATGGTGCGGATGACCGTGCTGCCCTACGGCCGCAGCGGTGTGATCGCCGGTTCGATGCTCGGCCTCGGCCGCGCGCTCGGTGAAACCATCGCGGTGCTCGTCGTGCTGCACACCTCGGCGAAGGCGGGCGGCTGGTCCCTGTTCGACGGCGGCTACACCTTCGCCTCCAGGATCGCCGCCTCGGCCTCGGAGTTCAGCTCACCGCTGCCGACCGGCGCCTACATCGCGGCAGGCTTCGTGTTGTTCGCGCTGACCTTCATCGTCAACGCGCTGGCGCGGCTCGCCGCGGGCGGAAGGGTGAACGGCTGATGACAACGACAACGCTCGACAAGCCGATCAAGGCGCCGACGTTCCGTGACGTCAGCACCGGCCGCAAGATCCGCAACCACTTCGCGACCGGCCTGGTCTGGCTGTGCTTCGCGATCGCGCTGATCCCGCTGGCCTGGGTGCTCATCATGGTGGTGAGCAAGGGCTTGGAATCGGTTGTCTCCCTTGACTGGTGGCAGAAGTCGCAGAAGGGCATCCTGCCGGACCAGTCCGGTGGCGGTGTCTACCACGCGATCTACGGCACCATCGTGCAGTCGGCCGTCGCCGCGGTGATCGCGGTGCCGCTCGGCATCATGGCCGCGGTCTACCTGGTCGAATACGGGCGCGGCTGGCTGGCCAAGACCACCACCTTCATGGTCGACATCCTCGCGGGCGTGCCGTCCATCGTCGCGGCGCTGTTCATCTTCGCGCTGTGGATCGCCACCTTCGGCGCACCGCAGAGCGCGTTCGCGGTGTCGTTGGCGCTGGTGCTGCTGATGCTGCCGGTCGTGGTGCGCAGCACCGAGGAAATGCTGAAGCTGGTCCCCGACGAACTACGCGAGGCGTCCTACGCGCTCGGCATCCCGAAGTGGAAGACCATCGCGCGGATCGTGGTGCCCACCGCGCTGCCCGGCATGCTCAGCGGCATCCTGCTCGCCCTCGCCCGGGTGATGGGTGAGACCGCACCGGTGCTGGTGCTCGTCGGCTACAGCAAGTCGATCAACAGCAACCTCTTCGACGGCAACATGGCCTCGCTGCCGCTGCTGATCTACCAGGAGCTGTCGAACCCGGAGCCCGCCGGCCGGGCCAGGGTGTGGGGTGCGGCGCTGACCCTGATCCTGCTCATCGCGCTGCTGTACGCGGCGGCCGCGGTCGTCAACAAGCTGCTCACGCGGAACCGATAGGAAACTCAGATGGCCAAGCGGATCGACGTCAAAGACCTCAATATCTTCTACGCGAAATTCCACGCGGTCGCCGATGTGGACCTGACCGTGCTGCCGCGCAGTGTCACCGCCTTCATCGGCCCGTCGGGTTGCGGTAAGTCCACCGTGCTGCGGTCGCTCAACCGCATGCACGAGGTGACGCCGAACGCCCGCGTCGAGGGTGCGGTGCTGCTGGACGGCGAGGACATCTACGGCTCGCAGGTCGACCCGGTGGGCGTGCGCCGCACCATCGGCATGGTGTTCCAGCGCCCGAACCCGTTCCCCACCATGTCGATTCGCGACAACGTGGTGGCCGGGTTGAAGCTGCAGGGCGTGCGGAGCAAGAAGGAACTCGACGAGGTCGCCGAGCGCTCGCTGCGCGGCGCCAACCTCTGGAACGAGGTGAAGGACCGCCTGGACAAGCCGGGCGGTGGCCTGTCCGGCGGTCAGCAGCAGCGTCTGTGCATCGCCCGCGCGATCGCGGTTTCCCCCGACGTGCTGCTGATGGACGAGCCCTGTTCGGCGCTGGACCCGATCTCCACGCTGGCGATCGAGGACCTGATCACCGAGCTGAAGAAGGAATTCACCATCGTCATCGTCACCCACAACATGCAGCAGGCTGCCCGGGTGAGTGACCAGACCGGCTTCTTCAACCTGGAGGCGCAGGGCAAGCCGGGTCGGCTCATCGAGATCGACGATACCGAGAAGATCTTCTCCAACCCCGGGCAGAAGGCGACCGAGGACTACATCTCCGGTCGCTTCGGATAATCCGAGATCGGTTGGGACGAACGAACAATGGCCCGCGCGGTGCGCGGGCCATTGTCGTCTGCACGGGGATCGCGTTGCGGGCCCGCGCCTTTCGCGGCGGTCAGTGTTCGGCCGCCTCGGGTTCGGCGGACTGGATCACGTAGTTGTTGGGGCGGTGCTCGCGCTCGGATTCATTGCCGCGGGTCGGCGACGGGAGGCCGAAAAGGCTGCTGCTCGCGGGTGTGGTCGCGGCGGGGCTCGCGGTGTAGGTGGCCGGGTTGTTCGTGGCGGGGGCCTGCTCGACCGATTGGGTATGAGTGTTGGTCGGTGGCGTTTGCGGCTGGCCGGTGTTAGCGGGTGGCGTCTGCGGGTGGCCGGTGTTAGACGGTGGCGTTTGCGGTTGCTGTCCGGTGGGGGCATTCGCCGGTGGCGTTTGGGGCTTTTCAGTGGTGCCCGGATGCGTACTGCCCGGAGTGCCTGGCGCGCTTGGTTTCTGCGTGTCCGCGGGTGTGTTGTCGACCGCGTGATCGACGCTGGTGATTATCTTGTCCGCGGCACTGGCAAACTTTTCGGCCGCGTTTCCGGCGGAGTCGACGAGGCCCTTGCCCGCGTCGCCCGCGGCCTTGATGGTGTCGTCCCAGTTGTCGTCGAGCTTGCCGATGGCCTCGATCAGGGTGGGTACGTTTCCGGTGATTCCGCCGATCGTGCTGATCAGGCTGATGACGTTCGTCGGCGTCCAGGAATTCGGATCGTTGGCCGAGCCGGATCCGACTTTGGTGGTGTCGGACGGGACGGCCGATTTGGCGGGGTCTGTGGTGGTGGCTTTCGACGGGTCCGCGGTTTTGGACTTAGATGGGTCGGTGGTGTTGGCCTTGGACGGGTCGGTGGTGTTGGCCTTGGACGGGTCGGTGGTGTTGGCTTTCGACGGGTCGGTGGTGTTGGCCTTGGACGGGTCGGTGGTGTTGGCTTTCGACGGATCCGTGGTGTCCGCAATGTTTTTCGGACTGCCGGCCGCTTGCGTCTGTGGGTCCTGCGACTTCTCCTGAGCCGCCGCAGGCACCATGTTCGCGGGCTGGTCGGCGCTGATCTCCTGCGCGGTGAGCGTCGACTTCGGCGTGCCGGTGACCGCGTCGAGCGGATCGCCGTCGCCGAGCGCCGCGCTCTGCGTCTGCACCGCCGTGTTCGCCTGCTCGATGGCGGTGGTGATGCCGGCCTGGGTGCCGACCATCTCGTTGAGCGCGGTGGTGATCGCCGTCTGATGGGTATGCAGGTCGTCCTCGCTCGAGCTGTCACCCGACGCGGTGACCTGCCAATCGTCGGACACCTTGAATCCGGCGGTGGTGGCCTCGGTGACCTTGTCCAGCAACGACTGCCGGTATCCGGTGAGCGTGTTCCCGCCGTTGATCAGCGCGTTGGCGAGCTCGGTCGTCTCCTGTGCCATTTTGCCGGCAGTGTCGCGATCACCGGCTATCCGGTCGTAGGCCGCGTAATAGGCGTCGCCGCTCCAGTGCGAACCCGCGTCTCTGATCTGGGTGACCGTCTGATCGATCAGCGTGCCGAACTCGGTATTGCGGGTCTTGATTTCCTCGCCGGCCTCGTTGAGTTTCCAAGGCTGCCATTGCGTTTGGACCTGGCTGAGGGTCGGGGCCTGGTTGCCGCTCTTCATTGCCCGCCACCCAGCTTCTTCAGGCTGTCCCGGAAATCCTGGTCGGTCACTTCATAGTTGGCGGCGCCGCCCTTGGCGATGTTGGATATCGCCTTGCCGCGCTGCGCCATTCGCAGCCATCCGGCCTCGATGTTCGCCCCGGCCGTCGCGCAGGCGGCGGTCACCGTGGAGCCGGGCAGCGCGGCGCTCAACGCGTCAGTTGTGGTGCGCACTTTCAGCGCGCCGATCTCGCCACTGATCTTGTCCATCGATGCGGCCAACGCGCGCAGCTCTGTTGGATCGACCTTCATGTTCCGCCCCCTCTGTGCCGTAACTCCCATAACGGCATCCTCGTAGCGAGCCATGCATTGCTCAGCTACGCGGCTAATCCTTCATGCCCCGCACATGAGACGTCAAGCCCCACAACGGGAAACTGCCTGCCATCTTAACCGGATGGCAGGCAGCTGCTCACTAAGACTCGACGTCGGCGTCCGGCGGCAACACTCCGGTGACCAGGAAGATGACGCGGCGGCCGATCTCGACGGCGTGGTCGGCGAAGCGCTCGTAGTAGCGGCCGAGCAGGGTGACGTCGACGGCGGCGGCGACACCGTACTTCCAGTCGCGGTCCATCAGCAGTGTGAAGAGGTGACGGTGCAGGTCGTCCATCGCCTCGTCGTCCTCGTTGAGCTGCGCGGCGCGTTCCGGGTCGCGCGTCTCGAGCACCTCTTTGGCACCGGCGCCCATGTTGACCGCGATGCGGCCCATTTCGGCGAAGTAGCCGTTGACCGACTCGGGCAGCGCGTGGTTGGGGTGGCGCCGCCGGGCCACCTTGGCCACGTGCAGCGCGAGCGCGCCCATCCGGTTGACGTCGGCCACGATCTGGATCGCGCTCACCACCTGACGCAGATCACCCGCGACCGGCGCCTGCAGCGCGAGCAGTGCGAACGCCCGCTCCTCGGCATCCTGGATCAGCTCGGCGATTCGGTCGGACTCGGTGATCACCTGCTCTGCCAGAGCGAGGTCGGCCTGGAGCAGTGACTGGGTGGCCCGGTCCATGGCCGAACCCGCCAGACCGGCCATCTCGCCCAAGAGGTGGGCGAGATCGGCCATTTGCTCGTTGTAGATGACACGCATAAAACCAGACATTAGTTCCCGGCGCTGACCATGTCACCAACGGAGGGTGAATGACCGGTGCCGAACGTTAGCGCCGGTGTTGCCGCAGGTCGCGCCTTCGGTTACTTGCAGGTCTCGTCCGCCGCGTTGACGTGCTCCAGGTCGGAGGGCAAAGTGACCGGCGTCGCAGGCGCCATCGCGGGCGCGTTCGAGATCTGATCGCCGACCGGCGTCGGCGCGCGCACCGTGCCATTGAAGTCGCCGCCGATGACGACCTCGACGATGCCGCCGAGATCGCTCGCCGACTCCAGCAGCGCGCCGGGTATCGAGCTCGCCACCGTGGCCGCCGCGGCCTCCTGGCCGGCACCGTAGCGGACCTTGGAGGTGACCTCGCTGCCGCCGGAGTAGTTGCCGATATTGAAGATCCCGAAGCCCTGGTTGCCGAGCTTGGTCGCGGCCCGCTGAGCCAGGCCCGAGGTGCCGGAGCCATTGGACACCAGCAGCGACACCGTGCTCGGGTCGACGGCGGTCAGCTTCGGCGGGGTGGGCGGTGCCGACGGGATGGAGCCGGGTGCCGGGGTGACCTTCTTCTCGCCGGGCAGCGGCTGGTCGTCGCGGATCGCCTTGAAGATCGCCTTGATGTCCTGCTCGCGCGGGATCTCGTTGCCGTACGAAGTGGTGCCCGCGGTGGGGATGGTCAGGAAGGTGACGGTGCCCGCGTCCAGCTTCTGCAGCGAACGACCGAGGGTCAGCAGGTCCGACGGCTGCACCTTGTCGACCCAGGTGTGCTTGGTGAATTCGTTGATGAAGCTGTTCAGCTTGCCCGGATCGAAGAGCACCTTGCTGGACAGCGCACCGCGCAGCAGCGAGGCCATGAAGCGCTGCTGCCGGTTGATCCGGTCGTAGTCGCTGCGCTCCTCGCCGTAGACATGCCTGGCGCGCACGTAGTTCAGCGCGGTCGCGCCGTTGACCATCTGCTTGCCCGGGTTCTCCAGCACGGTGCCGAGGATCTCGTCGTTGATCGGCTTCGGCGCGCACACCTCGACGCCGCCGATCGTGTCGACCATGGCCTCGAACCCGGCGAAGTCGACCGCGATGAAGTGATTGATCGCGCTGCCCGTCATCCGCTGAATCGTGGTGAACAGGCACTTGGGCCCGCCAAGCGCGTAGACGGCGTTGAGCTTGTCGCCGATGGCCGACGGGAAGGTCTCGTTGGTGTACTGGACCTTGTCGTTGTCCCAGCCGTTGCACTGCGGCCTGGTGACGTCGAGGTCGCGCGGGAACGAGACGACCACGACGCGGGAACGGTTCTTCGGGATGTTCACCAGCATGACGGTGTCCGCGCGGGAACCCTCGGCGTCGTCGAGCGTGCCCGCGCCGACCTGACTGTTCACGCCTGCGCGGGTGTCGGTGCCGACGAGCAGATAGTTCTCGTCACCGAGCTGCGCGTCCGAGTCGACGATGTCGTCGTTGTTGTCGACGATCGCCGAGATCTGGGTGAAGTTGTTGCCGGTGGTCCGCAGGTAGCTCCAGCCGCCGCCGGTGGTGAGCAGACAGAGCACCGCGAACATCGCCAGCGCGCCGCGGCCCGCGACGCGCAGCCGCTTGTTGCGGCGCTGCTTGCTGGCGGCCAGGCGGGACAGCGGTGCGGCGCCAACGGGTTTGGGTTGTGCGGCACCGGTTTCGTCGTTGGTGGGCCACTCGGTCTTCTTGCGCTTGGCGCGGGTGGTCTCCTCGAGCGGCGGCAGGATGTCGGTGACCTCTTCGGGCGTTTCCTTCGCCCGCGTCGGCGGGGTGGCTTTCCTGCTGTCCTCGGCGGGGCCGCGACGGTTGGGGGTTCGTGCGGCGGGCGTGCCCGCGATGTCCTGGACGACCGGTGAACCGGCCGTGCGTGGTGGCGGGCCGTCGGCGGAGCGCCGGGGGGTCTGCTCGGTCGGGCGGGCCGGTGCCTGACGCCGGGCGGCCGGATCGCCTTGGCGGCGGGTCTCCTGGTCTGGTTGGCGTGGCGCGTCGCTCGGGCGGCGGTCTGGTTGACGTGGCGCGTCACCTTCGCGGCGGTCTGGTTGGCGCGGTGCGTCACCTTGGCGGCGCGGCGGTTCCGCCGGGCGCCGTTGGGTCGGCTCGGCGGGGCGTGCGTCAGGTCCCGCCGCGCGCGTGCCTCGATTCGGCGCGGCGCCGGTCTCCGCGGGCGGGGCGGTGCGTCGTCCTCGGCGGCCGGAGCGCTCGTTGTCGACCTTCTGGACCAGATCCTGCACGGTCAGCGGTGCGTTGCCCGCGTCGGCGGTGGCATCAGCATGCCGGGCTCTGCGCGACGACCGAGAGCCGTCTCGCTCGTCGTTGTCCTCCGTGGGATAGCGCTCCCACGGGGCGCGATCTCCGGGCCGTGGCGAACGCCCGTGCCGATCGTCACCCACCAACGAACCTCGCTTTTCGTCTACGTCGCCGCCTCGGGCCGTACTCGACCGGCATGACCGATTCCGCAATGATAACGATTCCGCCACGGCGGGCCACTTGAGTGCGAAATCGAATTGGCCACAGTCTGGTTTGGATACCCGATTCGCGGTCGCTTCGCCCGGGTATCAGCCGTCCGTGATCGCCCGGTTTTCAGCCGCCGCTGTGCATTACGTCGGCGCCGTGCGGCACCGAGGGGTCCTGCGGGTCGTCCAGCCAACCGTGCGGCAGCGCGACTTTGCCTGGGGAGCCTTGTCTTCCGCGTGGACCCTCGGCATCCTTGGGGAACGGAGCCGTCGGATCAAGCTGCCCGACAAGGTCTTCCAGCTCGGTGAGGCGCGACACCGTCGCGAACGAACGCCGCAGATCGGCCCCGACCGGGAAGCCCATCAGGTACCAGGCCATGTGCTTGCGTAGGTCGCGCATGGCCTTGTCCTCGCCGAGGTGCTCGGACAGCAGCGCGGCGTGCCGGTACAGCACCTCGCCGACCCGGCCGAGGTTCGGCGGCTCGGGCAGCGCCTCGCCGCGCAGCGCCGCCTGGAGTTCGGCGAACAGCCACGGGCGGCCCAGGCAGCCGCGGCCGACCACGACGCCGTCGCAGCCGGTTTCGGCCATCATCCGGACCGCGTCGGCGGCGGCGAAGATATCGCCGTTGCCGAGCACCGGAATCGTGCTGACGGCCTCCTTGAGCCGCGCGATGGCCGACCAGTCGGCCTGGCCGGAGTAGCGCTGCGCGGCGGTCCTGGCGTGCAGCGCAACCGCTTGCGCGCCTTCGGCTTCCGCGATGCGCCCGGCGTCGAGGTAGGTCTGGTGGTCGTCGTCGATGCCGATCCGGAACTTGACCGTCACCGGGATGCCCGCCGGTTCGGCCGCGCGCACCATGGTCCGCACGATCTGGCCGAACAGCGCCCGCTTGTACGGCAGCGCGGCGCCGCCGCCGAGGCGGGTGACCTTGGGCACCGGGCAGCCGAAGTTCATGTCGATGTGATCGGCCCAGCCCTCGCCGACGATGATCCGCACGGCCTCGCCGAGGGTGGCCGGGTCGACGCCGTACAACTGCATCGACCGCGGCGACTCGTCCGCGTCGAACGACATCATCTCGAGCGTCTTCTCGTTGCGCTCGACGATCGCCCGCGCGGTGATCATCTCGCAGACATAGATAGAGGTAGGGCTACCGAACTCGCGGCACAGCTTGCGAAACGCCAGATTCGTGATGCCCGCCATCGGCGCGAGCACCACCGCCGGATCGACCGGATACGGCCCGATCCGCAGCAAGCTCTTCGCCCCGGTAGTCATCGTCACGCCGTCCAGTGTCTCATTGGTCGTGGAGTTGCCGCCGGTTCCCCTCAGAAGCATGGTGTCAAATTGCAACCATGCTCGATACGCTGGAGGTATGACCACCAAGCCGACAACTCCGTTGACGCTGCGCCTGCCAAACGATGTGCATGCGCGCGTGTCCGCATTGGCGGAGGCGGATCACATCAGCCTGAACGCAGCGCTGGTTCAGGCTGCCGAGTTGTGGGCCACAGAGCGTGCACGCGGTCAGATTGTCGCCTATGCGGTGGACGACGTGATGACCCGGCGCAGTGAGCTGCTGGCGCGGTTGCGGGACGCATGATCTACCTGACCACCGAAGATGTGATCCAAATCAATGGATTGCAGCTCGGCGGCGGCCCGGCCGTGCGCGATGTCGGCTTGATCGCCTCGGCAGTGGCGCGTCCAGCGACGGTCGCTTTCGGTGTCGAGGCATACCCGGCCGTAGCTCACAAGGCGGCGGCGTTGTTGCACTCGCTTGTGTGCAATTACCCGTTTGTGGATGGCAACAAGCGAACCGGATGGGTGGCGTGCGAAGCATTCCTCCTTGCGAACGGATACCGCACTTCGCTCACCGACGATGATGCTTTCGACCTCGTGATCAGAACTGCTACGACATGCTCGGACATCGAGGTCGGCGATATCGCAGCAGCTCTACACGTGCTCTGAGGCCAGCAGATCAGCCCAGTTCGGGCAGTCGGTCGGCCAGATCGGTGAGATTCCACGGGCCGTCGGTTTCGATGGTCTTGGTGGCGGTCCAGCCGTTCAGGGCCGAGATCGCGCCGCCCTGGACGGCGAAGACCTTGCCAGTGATCGGGCACTTCTCTTGGGCGAGGTAGGCGACGATGGGGGAGATGTTTTCTGGGGCGAAGGCGTCGAACTCGCCTGGGGGTACTTCCTCGGCGAACATGGCGCCCATGCCGGGGGTGGCCAGGGTGAGGCGGGTGCGGGCGACGGGGGCAATGGCGTTGGCGCGCACGCCGTATCGCTCGAGTTCGAGCGCGGCGACCTGGGTGAGGGCGGCGATGCCCGCCTTGGCGGCGCCGTAGTTCGCCTGGCCGGGGTTGGGCATGAAGGTGCCCGACGCGGAGGCGGTGTTGATGACCGATGCGGCGACCTGCCGGCCGGCTTTCGCCTGTGCCTTCCAGTACGCGGCGGCGTGGTGCAGGACCGCGAAATGGCCCTTCAGATGTACCGCGATCACCGCGTCCCACTGCGCCTCGTCCATCGCGGCGATGAACGCGTCGCGCAGGATGCCCGCGTTGTTGACCAGCACGTCCAGCCCACCGAAGCTGGTGATCGCCTGCTCGACAAGGGCTTTCGCGCCCGACCAGTCGGCGATGTTCGCGGTGTCGGCGACCGCGCGCCCGCCCGCCGCGACGATCTCGTCGACCACCTGCTTGGCTGGTCCGGCGTCGGCGCCGACGCCCTCGTTGTTGCCGCCGAGGTCGTTGACCACGACGGCGGCCCCTTCGGCGGCGAGCAGTAGCGCGTGTGCCCGGCCGATGCCGCGGCCTGCGCCGGTAACAATGGCGACGCGTCCGTCCAGCGAACCCATGGTGTTCCTTTCGAGGGGGAAGGCGCGGTCAGGCGAGTAGACCGGCGAGGTTGGCGAGGGAGGCTTCGAGTTCCTTGGTGGACGCGCGCTCGATCGCGCCGCCGATCGCGCCGACCATCATCTGACTGATAAACTCCGCGTCGATGGTGACCAGAGAAGCGTTGTCGCCCTTGGCTTCCACCGTGAGCGTGAAGCTGATCTGCGCGCCGGCCAGGCCGACTCCGGAGAACTTGGTCGAGTTCGGGGCGTCGTAGGCGTCCACGGTGAAGGTGATGGTGTTCGCCATCCCCATGATGGTGAGCACCTCGGTCATGGTGGTCCCGGCGGACAGCTGCGCGGGCGGCAGCTCCTTCCATTTGGTGTGCACCGTCAGCCACTCTTCGAAGCGGTTCGGGTCGGACAACACCGCCCACACCTTCTCCTGCGCGGCCGGAAATTCCTTGGAAACCTTGGCCTGTGCCATGGGATTGATCCTTACTTCGATGGATGAAGGGCTTTGGTCGGTGTTGCCAGCGCGGCTAGTGATTTCGTGGGCACATGGGTAACTCACCGGGTACGAACTAACGTGTCCACCACCTCACCGTCGGCCGCCAACGTTGCTGCATCGGCGCCTAGGTCTGGCCTGATTACTCGGAGAGGCGGGCGAGCCGGTAGGCGGTGACGATGGCGGCGCCGCCGAGGCCGATGTTGTGGGCGAGTGCGACTTTCGCGTCGCCGACCTGGCGGGCCTCAGCCTCGCCGCGGAGCTGCCAGGTCAGCTCGGCACACTGGGCCAGCCCGGTGGCGCCGAGCGGGTGCCCCTTGGAGATCAGGCCGCCGGACGGGTTGACCACCCAGCGCCCGCCATAGGTGGTGTCCTCGGCGTCGATCAGCTTGTGCCCCTCGCCCTCGCCGCACAGGCCTAGCGCCTCGTAGGTGAGCAGTTCGTTGGGGGAGAAGCAGTCGTGCAGCTCGATCACGTCGAGGTCGTCGGGGCCGATGTCGGCCTGCTCGTAGACCTTTCGCGCCGCGGCGGCGGTCATATCGACGCCGACGAGCGAGCGCGCGGTCTTGGTGGCGAAGGTGGATTCGAGGTCGGTCACCATGGCTTGGCCGATGATTTCCACGGCTCGGTCGCCGAGGTCGTGCTCGTCGACGAAGCGCTCGCCGGCCAGCACCGCCGCACCGGAACCGTCGGAGGTGGGCGAGCATTGCAGCCGGGTCAGGCCGAGCGGTTCGTAAACCATTTTGGCGCCGGTGATCTCGTCGAACGTGTACACATCCCGGAACTGCGCGTACGGGTTGTTCGCCGAATGCCGGTGGTTCTTCTCCGCGATCTTGGCGAAATGCGCACGGGTGGAACCGTATTGCTCCATGTGCTCGACCCCGGCCGCGCCGAACATCCAGGGCGCCACCGGCATCGCGAAGTCACGCAGCTGGGCCAGCGCCTCGATGTGGCGCAGCAGCGGCTGCTCCCGGTCGGTGTACCCCGCCTGCAGGGAACCGGACTGCATCTTCTCGAAGCCGAGCGCCAGCGCGCAGTCGGCGAGTCCGCCGCGAATCGCCCTGGCCGCCAGGTACAGCGCCGAGGAACCGGTGGAGCAGTTGTTGTTCACGTTGACCACCGGCAGTCCGGTCAGCCCGAGCTCGTAGATGGCGCGCTGCCCGCTGGTCGAGTCGCCGTAGACGTAGCCGGCATACGCCTCCTGCACCTGGTCGTAGCGGATGCCAGCGTCGGCCAGCGCCTTGCTGCCCGATTCCTGCGCCATGGCCGGGTAGTCCCAGCCCTCACGACGACCCGGCTTCTCGAACTTCGTCATGCCGACACCGATGACGAAAACCCTGTTGCTCATACTGTTTCCTTCTCGAATGCGGGCTCGAACTCCGCGAGCCCGTCTTGGATGACGAATTGGTTGCTGTCGGAACGGGTTTCGAAGGCGTAGCGGTCGCGCCCGTGCTCGCGGCCGGTCGCCCATGCCGCGGTGGTGATGGTCTGCTCCGGGAACGCGGGCGAACTCAACCGCACGGCAAGTCTTTTCAGCCGGGCCGGGTCGTCCGGGCAGATCCGGCTGATCAGTGCGTGCGAGATGAACGCGATGGTGCACAGACCGTGGATGATGATGCCGGGCAGCCCCATCGCCTTGGCGAACTCGTCGACGAGGTGGATCGGCATCGGATCGCCCGCTGGTTGGGCGTAGCGGAAGGTCTGGTCCGCGTCGAAGGTCTGCGTCGCGCGGAAGTCCGGTTCGCGAGCCCGTAGGTTCTCGTCGAAGACGTGCGCCGGACTGGGTTCGCCGCGGGCACCGTCGAAGTGACCACCGCGGAAGAAACCGACGAAGTATTGCTCGTTGACCAGGTCGCCGCCGCCGACGCTGTAGGTCTCGATATGCGAGGTGACGACGACGCCCGAGGATTTGCCCTCGATGCCGATCGGCCTGGCCCGCACCGCTAGCGTCTCGCCGGGTTCGATCGGCCGGTGGAACCGGAAGTCGTGCTCGCCGTGCAGGATTCGCAGCATCAGCTCGTCGGGCACCACCGACATGGCGGCGTCGGCCATCATCACCGTGCTCGGCACCACCGCGAAAACCGGTGGTGCGTATATGCCGTCGTCGTGGTGTGTGATCGGATCGTTGGTCGCGGCGGCATAGGCGATGGTGCGCGCCCGATCCACCTCGAAGGTGTCGCGCGCACCCCAGTTGCCCAACCGCGACAGGTTGAAGCTCGTCCCGTCCGTCACTGCTGCCTCGCCGGTCGACGCGTCGTTGCCCATACAGCAACGCTAGGAATCGGCAGCCGCGGCCGGGATGACCGCGCTGCGCACGTTCGGTGACCGCCGCGCTCACCGCATCCGGCCTGGTAGGTTCGCCTCGACCAGCGACGGAGGAGGAGTGGTGACGGCGAGGACGGTGCCGATCGACTTCGTGCGCTCCGCCGTCGCCACCGCCCAGCACCAGGGTGTCGACATCGTGCAGCTGCTCGGCAGCGTCGGAGTGGCGCCCGAGCTGCTCGCCCAGGATCGGGCGCGGGTGACGGTCGATCAGGTGGCCGCGACCATGCGCCAGCTGTGGCGGATCACCGACGACGAACTGTTCGGGCTCGGGCCGGCACCGGTGCCGCGCGGATCGACCCGGCTGGTCGGCTTCGGCCTGGTCGCCTGTCGCGATCTCGGCTCGGCGATCGTGCGGTTCGGTGAATACCAGCGACTACTACCCGGCTTGCCACCGATGGCGGTGACCACCGAAGGCGGCCGCACCCGATGCACGCTCGACACCAGCGTGCTCGCCGCGGGCGAAGAGCTGCTCACCGTCTTCCTGCTCGCGGCGGTACATCGGATGATCTCCTGGGGCATCGGCCGCCGAGTTGCCTTGCGCCAGGTCGAGTTTCCATATCCGAGTCCGCGCAATATCGCCGACTACGACCTCGTCTTCGGCGCCCCGCTGGTCTTCGACGCCGCCACCGCGGCCATCACCTTCGACAGCGAGTTGCTGGACGCGCCGCTCACCCGCACCGAGGAGGATCTCATCGACTGGGCCCGCAACGCTCCCGTCGATGTGCTGTCCCGGCGCGACTACGGCACCTCGCTTGCCGAACAGGTCCGCAAGATCCTCACCCGCGGTCTGCGCGGTGACCGGGGGACGGCGACCGGCGGAGCCGGCGGGGTGGGTGAACGCCGGGGGACGGCAGCCGGCGGAGCCGGCGGGGTGGGTGAGCACTGGCCCACCGCCGACGAGGTGGCCAAGCGGCTGGCGATGAGCCCACAGACGGTGCGCCGCAAGCTCGGCGAGGATGGCACCTCGATCACCCAGATCCGCGAGGACATCCTGCGCGACGCGGCGGTGGCCAGCCTGGTGCGCGGCGACGAAACGGTCGAGGCGCTCTCGGCGCGGCTCGGTTTCTCCGAGCCCAGCGCGTTCCGGCGCGCGTTCCGCCGCTGGACCGGCAGCCCGCCCGGCTCTTATCGCGGGTCCCCGCCGGTCGCGGGCTGAATCTCGCTGCGCGGGTTGCTATTGATCGCGCAGGCGACGGTGGTACTTCTCCCTGATCTCCGGATCTGGCTGCGCGTATGCCGTTGTCGCCCCGGTGAATCGGGCAACAACCAGCTGCGCCCGATACGGCAGCAGCTGCGCGGTCTTGATGATCGCGGCCAGCCTGCGAGGCACCGTCACCATCGGTGTCCCCTTGACCACCGTCCGCAGGATCGCCTGCGCGACGTCCTCGGGATCCACCGTCGTCATCGGCTCGATCCAGCCCGGCATGTTCGCACCGGCGGACAGCTCGGTGCGCACGATGCCGGGCAGCACCGCCGAGACCTGCACGCCGTGCTCCTTCATTTCCAGATGCAGCGCCGCGGTGAACCCGATCACCGCGTGCTTGGTCGCACAGTAGGTGGCCAGGCCCGGAAAGCCTTGGGTCCCAGCCAGAGACGCGATGTTGATCAGATGTCCGCCGCCGCGCGCCAGGAACCGCTTGGTGGCCAGCCGCGACCCGTGGATCACCGCGCGCAGATTGATATCCACGATCCGATCGGTCATCGCCTCGTCCTCGTCGGCGAACAGCCCCGTCGGCATGATGCCCGCGTTGTTGACGAGCACATCCAGCGGCCCGAGTTCCGCTTCGAGCTGGTCGAGGAACGCGGCGAACGACGCACGGTCGGTGACGTTCAGCGGCAGTCCGATGATCGTGGCGGCCGGGTCCGCGCCGAGCTCCACCGCTGTCTTGGCGACCAGCTCCACATCGATGTCCCCGATCGCGACCGCGGCGCCCGCCCCGAGAAACGCCTCGGCCGTGGCCCGGCCGATTCCGCGCGCCCCGCCGGTGATCGCGACGACCTTCCCGGTGAGCGGGGTGCTGCCGTTCGGTGCACTGGTCATGGTGTCGGCCTTCCTGTTTCGATCGACCGGCACCGGACGATCGAAACAGCCGGCCGGTGCGGCGCAATACCCCCCAGTGTCGACGTTCCCGGCAGGATCGTCGGCGGATTCGGCAATCACGAAGCCGCGGAGCGGGACTGACGCGCTCAGAGCCCGCGCGCGATGATTTCCTTCATGATCTCGTTGGTGCCGCCGTAGATCTTCTGGATCCGGGAATCGGTGAAGATTCGCGCGATCGGATACTCGGCCATGTATCCGTAGCCGCCGAACAACTGCAGACAGCGGTCGGCCAGCACGTTCTGCTGCTCGGACAGCCACAGCTTGGCCTTGGCGGCGGTCGGGATGTCCAGCTCACCGGCGACATGCTTCTCGACGCAGTCGTCGAGGAAGCTCCAGCCCACGGTGACCGCCGTATCGCATTCGGCCAGCGTGAATTTGGTGTTCTGGAACGCGAAAAGCGGCTTGCCGAAGGCGTTTCGCTCCTTGGTGTACTCCAGGGTCAGCTCGACCGTCTTCTCCATCGTCGCCATCGCGGTGACCGCGATGATCAGCCGCTCCTGCGCGAGCTGCTGCATCAGCTGGATGAAGCCCATGTTCTCGGCCTCGCCGATCAGGTTCGTGCGCGGCACCCGCACTTCGTCGAAGAACAGCTCGCAGGTGTCCTGCCCGTGCTGGCCGATCTTGTGCAGATTGCGGCCGCGCCGGAAACCCTCGCGGGTCGTCTCGACCGCGACGAGCGAAAGGCCGCCCGCGCCGCCCTGCTCGTTGGTCTTGGCGACCACCAGCACCAGATCGGCCAGGAAACCGTTGGAAATGAACGTCTTCGCGCCGTTGACGACGTACTCGTCGCCCTGCACGGTCGCGGTGGTACGGATCGCCTGCAGGTCGGATCCGGTGCCCGGTTCGGTCATCGCGATCGCCGCGACAATCTCGCCGGAGGCCAGCTTGGGCAGCCAGGTCTTCTTCTGCTCGTCCGTGCCGTACCCGGCGATGTAGTGCGCGATGATCGTGCTGTGCACCGGCCCGCCGAAGCTGGGCGCCAGCGCGCGCACCTGCTCGATGGCGATCACCGCGTCGTGCCGGAAATCGCCACCCCCGCCGCCGAACTCCTCCGGGACGCTCGGGCACAGCAGGCCGAGCTCGCCCGCGCGCAACCAGACCTCGCGGTCGATGTGCTGCTGCTGGGCCCAACGCTCCTCGTGCGGCGCGCATTCCTTGCCGAAGAAGTCGCGCGACAGCTCGGCCAGCGCGTCCATCTCCGCATCCATCCACCGTGAGCGGTGCCTTGCCATGTTCGCCCGTCCCTTCGCGCAGCCGACCTCGTCGTCGTGCCCTTACCGTAGGAATTACCTGGTCCGGCGGGTAGGACCGAGCCGCCCGAATCCGATGACCGCAGCGCTCGTTTCTCCGGCCGGCCCGCAGTGATATCGCCGACCGAAACGCGCGGGCGGCCGACGAGCAGGTGGCCGAGCGGATATCGACCGATTACGCGGTCGGCGCCTCGCCGCTGAACTACCGGGACATCAATGGCTGGATGAACCGGCTGAAGTCGTTTCCGAACAGGGCCACATTTACCAGATGAATGTGCTCGGGAACGCGATCAGCACGACCGCATGGAATCCGAACGGCATGCGGACCGTCGCGACCTACAACGTCACTATGGACGAGAACGCCTGAAGAATCTTCCATGTCGGCGGAATTGACGTGCCCTTCCGGTGAGGTCGCCAGGGCCTATTGCAACAAGCGCAACGTTTAAAAGGTTTATTGCGTCGAAGTCGAACTTCGACGCAATAAACCTTCGAAAGTCTGCAATAGCTGGTGGAGCGTTAGCCGGACATACGCGAGCCGCCGCCCGGTGACCCGGACGGCGGCTCGATGTCTATCGGTACGAGCTCAGCTCGCGTTGCTGCTTGCCATCTGGCGTTCGGCCTTGGCAGCCTCGCGGGCGAGCATGCGGTCGCGCTGCTCTTCGAACTTCACGACGTCCTTGCCGAGCTTGTCGAGGTACGCGGCGAGCCGCTCGCGGCAGGCCTCGCCGCGGCCGGTGAAGTCCTCGCGCTCGAAGATGCTCCACTTCTTGAGCACCGGCTGCACCACTTCTTCCATGTGCTGGCGCAGGTCGTAGATGCCGTGCTTGGCCATCAGCACGCCGTTGCGGCGGAAGTTGGGCATACCGGCGCCGGGCATCTGGAAGTTCTCCAGGATCAGCGTGATGGCCTCGATCGCCTGGTCCGGGGACAGGTCGAGCGCGGCGGCGCACATGTTGCGGTAGAAGATCATGTGCAGGTTCTCGTCCGCGGCGACGCGCTGGAGCATGCGGTCGGCGATCGGGTCGTCACAGACCTTGCCGGTGTTGCGGTGGCTGACGCGGGTGGCCAGCTCCTGGAAGGTCACGTACGCGACGGAGTGCAGGAAGCCCGCGTCGGCCTCGGTCGGCGACGCGAAGCCGTTGGTCATGTGGATCATCCGGGCCTCTTCGAGGGCGACCGGGTCGACGCCGCGGGTGACCACCAGGTAGTCCCGCATCACGATGCCGTGCCGGTTTTCCTCGGCGGTCCAGCGACCGACCCAGGTGCCCCACGCGCCGTCCTGCGAGAAGTTCTCGGCGATCTCGCGGTGGTAAGAGGGAAGGTTGTCCTCGGTAAGCAGGTTGGTGACCATGGCGGCCTTCGCGACCTCGCTCAACCGGGACTGCTCAGGATCCCAGTCGATGCCCCCGAGTGCGGCGAAATTGCGGCCTTCATCCCACGGGACGTAGTCGTGCGGATGCCATTCCTTTGCCATGGAGAAGTGCCGGTTGACGTTTTCTGCGGCAACCGGCTCCAACTCCGTAAGAAGCTCGAGTTGAGTCAGATCCCTTGCCATGTATGAACCCTTCAGTCTGTGCGTCCGGTCGTGCAGGTCATCCCCCCAAGGTAGACCGATGCCGTGCGGCCATACCTTACGGCACCGTAGGTGTGATGCGAAACGCATCCGAATGCCTGTTGATGCCCCGTGATGCACGTCATATGCCGTCGTTGGCGTTCGGTGATCTCTGTCGAGTGTATTGCCTCGGCCCGCAGCTAGGGGACTATCGCCACGGGCCGAGGAGTGTTAGCCGGGCGTGCTGTACTGCACACGCGGCGGCGAATTGCATAGGCCGCCCCGCTCAGCGCTTCCCGCCGAACAGGCCACCGAGAACGTTCCCCAGCGCGCCACCGGCGTTCTTGGCCAGCGCCTCGCCGATCGCGCCGCCGATGCCGCCGCTCTTGCTGCTGCCGCCGAGCAGCCCGCCGAGCACATCGCCGATGCCGCCGTTGCCCGATTGCGGCTGGCTCTGCGGCGTGGCGTTGCCGCCGCCTCCGGTCATCTGCTTGGCCAGGTAGGCGAGCACAATCGGGGCGAGGATCGGCATCAGCTTGGCGATCAGGTCGTTGCCGCCGGTGCCCTCGGTCGCACCGAGGGTGCTGATCACCGTGTTCTGCTCTGCCCCGAAGACGTTCTGGACGATCTTCGAGCCGTCGGCGACGTCGACCTTGTCGATGTCTACCTGCCCGTCGCCCTCGACCAGGTCGCCGTGGTTGTCCAGGGCGCCGACCAGGGAGGCCGCGCCTTCGGGCTTGGTGGTGTTCGCCTGCAGCCCGCCGAGAAGCGTCGGCAGTGCCGCTTTGACCGCGTTCGTCGCGGTGCTCTCGTCGACGCCGAGCTTCGCGGCGATCTGGGCGATGGGCACCTGGGAGAGCAAATCATCGAAGGAAGTCATCAGCTCCGCCTTGTCGAGGGATGACCGGGATTGCCCGTGTCGCGCTCACAGTAGGGGAATGCCCGGATGGAGTGTGGTCTTTCGAACCCGCGCGCCGAGGCGCGTTGTCAGTATGGACCGGGTGGCGGCGCACGCGACAGCCTTGTGAAACGAGAGCGGGCGCCCGGTAGGACCGGGCGCCCGACGAGTGCCCCCAGTAGGGCTCGAACCTACGACCTGCGGATTAAAAGTCCGTAGCTCTACCAACTGAGCTATAGGGGCGCGGTGGGTCAGTGTAGTTGGCGCGGCGCGATGGCCCAAATGGGGGAGCGGCGCGCGTCGGGGGTCGGTTGTCGCTCGGTGCGCGGGGGTCGGCGGATAGTGGCAATCTGACGCCGAGACTTGTTGCCGCGCCTAGTAACGCGGGGTGTGTGGCACACGATCTTGCGGGTAAACATTTGGTACCCAACTTTGTTCATTGCGCGCAAAATTGGCTACCATCCAATCATGTTGGCTAGCAATGTCTTTGGATTTGCGAGGGGTGAGGGGTCTGAGCTCGGGCGCACACACGGGTGGGGTGAGCGGGCGGGCTCGCTGCCGTCGTCGGGCGTTCCGGTCGGCCGGTCTCCTCGGGTGAACGTTGCTGGGACGCTGTCGAATTGGGGGAGTGGGTACGGAGTGCAGCTTGGTTGCGCAATGTTTGCTGTAACAGTAAACCGAGCCGGTCAGTTACCTGACTCGTCGGTTTGCCGCGTGTCGGATGGGGTTTCCAGGTACGGTGACGACTTGATGAATTCCGGAAGAATCGCCTACTTGTCCGGCGATTCGAAATTCGGCTTATCGTTGATGTGCCCGAACGTGTCGCGAGCGGTCCGGCCGATCGTGGCTTCCTTGAAGACAACGCCGCAGGAGGCAGATCCGAGACGAAGAAATACCCGGGTGCGCACCCCCTGCGGCGCACCCGGGCAGGAAAACTATACCAGCTGGTGTGTTTCAGGTTTTTCGCAAGTTTTCGTACCGAAAGTTTGAAACTGGGCGAAAACCCGGTTTGAAGTATTGATAAAACTCATAACTTCGCGCCAAGGGCCCGTTCCTTTGGGGGTGGCTGTTTGGCGGCGAGTAGGCTTCGGAGGCGTTTCGAGCATGGCACGGCAGCAAGAGCGGGCCCGCCGGACACGTGCGGCGATTATCAGGTCCGCCGCCGTTGAGTTCGGGAAGAGCGGCTATGCCGCTGCATCGCTCAACCGCATATTGGAAGGGTCGCGTGCCACCAAGGGCGCCATGTACTTCCATTTCGATTCCAAGGAAGATCTCGCGCGCGCCGTACTGGAGACGGCGGTCGAACGCTATCGCGCATCGGCCGAGCGTTGGCTCGGCCGAACGGATCTCGGACCACTGGACATCATGCACGGCATGATCGACGAGATGGCATTACGGCTCGAACACGACATCATCGTGCAGGCCGAATACCGGTTGATCATCGAGCCCGACTTCTATCGGGACGTGCAAACCGGCGGTGGACGAATACTCGGGCGCGCCACCCGTGCGCTCACCGTCCGCGCCATCGATCAAGGACAGCTGCGCCCCGACGCGGACGCCGACCGGTTCACCCGCACGCTGACCGCCGCGCTGGCCGGCCAGCGCTACATGGTCGACGCGCACAGCACCGGCACCGGCATCGATCTGCGCGCCCGCTTCGAGGAAGCACTCGAAGTGGTCGTCGAATCCATGTCCACCCCCGAGTGGGCCGAAAAGTTCCGCAACGACGGCTGGCGCACCCACGCGCGCCTCGAAGAGCTCAGTTTGGGACTCTGATCAGCCGATTTGGGAATCGAGTCCGGTCTGTCATAAGCTAACCGGGCTCCCAACGGACAGCCGTTGAAGCCGGTTCCGGAGAAATCCGGAGGCGAGCCCCCTTCGTCTAGCGGCCTAGGACGCCGCCCTTTCAAGGCGGTAGCGCGGGTTCGAATCCCGTAGGGGGTACGGTCTGCGGACCGTTGGAAGCACGCAAGGCCCTGTGGCGCAGTTGGTTAGCGCGCCGCCCTGTCACGGCGGAGGTCGCGGGTTCGAGTCCCGTCAGGGTCGCAAAAGAGGCGCCGGAGCAATCCGGCGTTTCGCGTATGGCATTCAACTCGGGTGCCTGCGGCCAGGTAGCTCAGTTGGTACGAGCGTCCGCCTGAAAAGCGGAAGGTCGCCGGTTCGATCCCGGCCCTGGCCACTCGGAAGCGAGGAAGCCCTGCGTGCGAAGAGCGCACGCTGGTGCTTCCTCGCCTTTTTTGTTTGTGGGGTGCAACCCCACACCCGCCCGGAGGGCTTCGCCCCCGGACCCCTCCCTCGTATGCAACCCCAGCGCCCCGCTCGGCAGGGTTCGCCCCCTGGAATTGTGATCGTGTCGGGTGGGTGGCTGCGAACTCGGTCTAACGCTCGCCGGTGGCTTCATCTCCGGCACCTCCTTCGTATGCATCTCCGACGCTCTGCTCGGCGGGACCTCAACCCTCGAAACCGGCGGTCGATGTACGCGGGGTGCACGGGATCTATGTGACCCATGGCCCGTCACGTCACCGACTCTTCCGTCGCGTACTCGCCCAGCTGCCGAGACGACCAGGCGGGCCAATCCGAGTAGCCGAAAGTGGCTGTCCACGTTTGCCATAGCGATCGACGATTCAGCTGGCAAGATGTGGGCCGGGCGGACGATCGAGCCGCCGCTATGGGGGGACCTGGTGACGCGAACTCAGCTCGCTGTCGTGCAATCACTCTTCGTCGTCGGAATGCTGCTGCTCCTATTGGGCATCGCTACCCTCGTCGTGGCATCGCCGAGCGTTGGCGCCCTGGTCGCTGCACTCGGCATCATCACGATGATCGGCACCGTGATCGCTTGGTCCACGCTCGAACCTATGAAGACTGTGGAGGAAGCGGCCGCGCAAGCGGTGCGGAGCAAACGGGGCTGGCGTCCGCTATGGATCGGCCTTGGTGTGCTGTTCGTGATCGTGATGGGTGGCGGCATGATCCAGGTGTTTCTGTCCTAGGTCGCCTGGACCACAGTCCGTCGACCGGACAGAGGCTGGACAATCCGCGGTCGGCCGCGGGAGGTAAGTCTGGGACGGATCGCGGCGCCACCACACTGATTCGGCTATGCCAGGCGTCAAACATGTCGTGGAGTGGACGTTGTGGGCGCAAGCGCGGTTACCGACGCGCCGGCCTACCGCAGGTTGCGGAGGCCCGGCGGTCGCGCGCCGCCGCTCTTGATCCTCGATGGCGGATTTCGGCAACAACTCGTGGAAGTGCCCGGTGCCCGCGAGAATTGGCGGCATGACTGGTTTCGTGCTGACGGCGGAACGGCGGAACGAACTGGCGGCCCTCCTGGGCGACGAGCAGCGGCTTCGGTCGGAGTATCCGAAGGTGGCCGACTATCTGGACACTGCTCCGCGGTTGTCCGGTACCGGGGATTCTGGCGCTGACTCCGCGTTCGATCTCCGCCTTGTGCACTACATGACGGGCGGGGAGTCACCTACGGGTAATCCGTACTGGGACATCGTCGGCCCGTCGGTGGCCGAGGACGACGGGCGTCGCGTGGTGAACGGTGGTCGATCGAACGGGAGCGCACGGCTGGGCTACGCACAGACGATCTTGCAAGCGGTCTACGCCTACGCCGTGCCATCCCCGGAGACGCTGCAATGGATCGAAGGGTTCGTGCGGGGGCGCAGGGTGCTGGAGTTGGGTGCCGGTCGCGGTTATTGGGCGCGACAGTTGGCGCAGCTCGGGGTGGACGTGGCGGCGTTCGATTCTGAGCCGCCGGACAGGGCCGGAAACGTGTCATTCCCGGGAGCCGCCGGGCAGCGGGATGTGTGGCACGAGGTCGGGGATTTGGCAGAGTTCGCTGCGGAAGCGCAGTCGGAATGCGTCCTGTTCCTGTGCTGGCCTCCGGGCTGGGGCAATCCCATGGCGTCCAAGGCACTGCACGCGTTCGAGGAAGCGGGCGGGGCACGGGTGGTCTACCTCGGGGAGCCCAAGGGCGGCAAGACTGGCGACGACGCATTCTTCGACCGCCTGGGCGAAGCGTGGCATATGGAGTCGGTGGATTCGCAGTTCGTCTCGTGGTGGAACCTGAGGGACACGGCACAGGTGTGGATTCGCCCGAACGGCCTCGGCTAACACGAAGCCGGGCCGCAGGTATCTGCACTCCGGAATCGATCGGGCCGAGGTGCGATTAAATATGCCTTGACAGTTATATAACTGAGGTGGAATTATCGAGGGGTGACCACGTCTAGCGTTTTTCAGGTGTTGGGGGAGCCGAGCAGGCTGGCGATTCTCGAGGTTTTGCGAGAGGGGGAGCGGCCGGTTGGGGAGTTGGTGGGGCGGTTGGGGATCAGTCAGCCCGCGGTTTCCAAGCATCTTCGGGTGCTGAAGGAGGCTGGGCTGGTTGAGGTTCGGGTGGATGCGCAGCGGCGCTTGTATCGCATTCGGACGGAACCGCTTGTGCAGGTTGACGATTGGTTGGCGCCGTATCGCCGGTTGTGGAACACCCATCTCGATCTACTGGAAGAACATCTCGAGCGACGGAGGCAGGAATGACTCAGGCAGAACTTCGTACCGACGGGGCGCGACCCGTGGTGCGGCTGGAACGGCAGTTGGCGGATCCGCCATCGGTGGTGTGGCAGGCCATCACCGAGCGTGCACAGCTGCGGGCATGGTTCCCCTGCGATGTACTGGTGGCCGGAGGAGTGTGGGAGGTCGGTACGTCGATCACGTTCGACTTCGGGCCCGAGATGGGCGAAATGACCCTCACCGGTGAGGTATTCGAGGTCGACGAGCCGAACCTCCTGGCGTTCAGCTGGGGCGAGGAGCGGCTGCGGTTCCACCTGACGCCGCACGGCAGCGGAACCCACTTCGTATTGACCGACGAACTACCCCCAGACGCCGCGGCCCGCAATGCCGCAGGCTGGGACGACTGCCTCGACCGCTTGGCCGGACTCGAGCCCGGCGACTGGCAGTCCCGTTTCAACGCATACGCCGCAACCTTCGAACCCCTAGTCGGCCCCCAATCCGGCCCGCCCACCGCCTGATCCACGGTGAACGGGACATGGTGGCGGCGACATGCGAGTAGCGCCGCCGTCATGTCCCGCTCGCTGCGGGAGCTAGCGGGACGGCGGTGGGGTGGCGCTCCCGTAGGCTGGCCGGGTCATGGTGGCCCTCCTACTAGCGCTCGCGGGTTTCGCGTTTCTGGACTCGTTGGATGTGCTGCTGGTGGGGGTTACCACGGCGGTGGTGGCGGATAGCCGGCTCGGGCGGCGGTCGCCGGTGGCGGGTGGGGTGAGTTTTATCGTAGGGGTTTTCGCGGTTACTACCGCGTTCGGCATCGGTACGGTGCTCGGGCTGAACTTCCTTACCGGACTGGTGCGGTTCGAACTCACGCCTACTGTGCGTTATTGGGGTGAGTTGGTGCTGGGGGTGGGGTTGCTCGCGCTGAGCCGGATTCCGGTGGCCAGGCGGGCAGAACCGCCGGCGTGGGCGGCGGCGGTGCGGCGGCGGCCGTGGTTGTTCGGATTCGTCGGGATGGCCATCGGTCTCGTGCAGGCGCCGACGGCGGTGCCGTATCTGGCGGGGCTGGCGATGATCTCCGCGCAGGATCCGCTGCCCGCGCTGTGGCCGCTGATCGTGGTCGCCTACTGCGCGCTCGCGCTGTTGCCGCCCTTTCTGGTGCTGCTGCTCTCGTTGCGACAAACCGCGAGGGCGAGGCGCGTGTACCGCGTGGTGGTGCGGATTCTCACTCGCTACGTTCCGTCCGCATTGCGCGTTTTATTCGTGGTCTTCGGCACAGTCCTGGTGCTCGATGCTCTCATCCACTTCCGCCACCTCTGGTAATCCCCGGGCCGCGCGGGCGTTGATCTTGGAAATGGGGTTACAACGCCGACTCCGGTGGAATGCTGGGGTCATGGCTGAGCGCTGGTATTACTGCTTGAAGCACAAGCGGGCCGAAAAAGGGCGGCAGTGCTGGTTCCAGGATCGGATGGGCCCGTATCCGGATCAGGCGACCGCGGAACGGGCACTGGAAATCGTCAAGGCGCGCAACGCACAGGCCGACGCGGGGGACGCGGACTGACGCGACAGTGATCGGATGTATTTCGCATGTTCTTGAGTGACAACTGATTTCGTATGTACATGGGTAACTCGTCGGGTACCGGCTGACTGATCTACCACCCGACCGCCGGTCGCCGACGCTGCTCGAGTGCATCCTGAGTCTGGCCTGAGGCTCGGAGAGGCGGGGGAGTCCACTCAGGTGCGCTTCAGTTCGATCAAGTACGGTTTCCTCCGAACTCAAACGAATGCTCGGTGGTCCTGACGTGGGCTGCGAGCTGGACCAGGATCAGCAGGGAGGGCGACCCTTGAGGGTTACCGTTGTTGTGCCGACCTACAACGAGCGGGAGAATCTGCCGGTTGCGGTGGAGCGGCTGACCGCGCTCCCGGTGCCCGACCTGCACGTGCTCGTGGTCGACGACAGTTCGCCGGACGGTACCGGTGACGTCGCCGACAAGCTGGCCGCGGAGCTGCCGAACGTGGTCGGCGTGCTGCACCGCACCGAGAAGGACGGTCTCGGGCGGGCCTACATCGCGGGCATCACCCGGGCGCTGGACGAGGGCGCCGACGTGGTGATCCAGATGGACGCCGACCTGTCGCACCCGGCCGAGGTGATTCCGGCCATGCTGGAGAAGCTGACGACCACCGACGCCGGCGTCGTGCTCGGCTCGCGCTACGTGCCGGGCGGCTCCACCGCCGACGAGTGGAAGTGGCACCGCAAGGCGCTGTCCGCGTGGGCCAACTTCTACGTGAACCTGATCCTGCGGCTCGGCGTGAAAGACGCCACGGCCGGGTTCAAGGCGTGGAAGGCCGACACGCTGCGCGCGATCGACGTCGCCTCGATCCGCAGCAACGGCTACTCGTTCCAGGTCGAGATGAACTACCGGACGGTCAAGAAGGGCATCGAGATCGCCGAGGTGCCGATCCGTTTCGAGGAGCGCACCCTCGGTGCGTCGAAGATGAGCCTGAAGGTGCAGCTGGAGTCGGCGCTGATGCCGTGGAAGCTGCTGTTCGGTCGCTCGGTCTAGCAAAAACGGTCGTAGGGCCCCACATCCGTGCTGGATGTGGGGCCCTACGTCGTTGGTGGTTCAGTTGGCGGGCAAGCCACGGCGCATCGCTTCCAGTCCGGCGACGAGCACCGGTGCCAGCACCAGGTGCATGACCGACAGTGCGACGGTGGTCGCGGCGTCGAACGGTGCGGCGACGGTCAAGCCGATGGTCGCGATGGCGAGAACGGCGCCGACGATCTGGGCCACCCGCAGCGCACCGGCCCAGAAGTACGACACCAGCGCGGCCAGCGTCATGCCGATGAGCAGTGGGACCCCAGAGGAGACGATCACCCCGCCCGCGCCGACGGCCGTGGTGACGCCCTTGTCGACCACCTCGAACGAGCCGCCCGCGGCCTCGCCGAGTAGCCAGACGACCAGATTGACGGCGACAGCGACAACGACGCTGCCGATGACGGCGGTCGGCCGGTTGACGGCCGGGATGCGCAGCGTGGGTGCGGCGGTTTGCGTGATGGTCATGATGTTCTCCCTCATCCGAAGCGGTGTACTGAGAACAATCCTGAAACCTGAACAATTATTGAGGTCAATTCGAGACGGCTGTGCGCTGTCTCACGCGGTAGATCACCGCCGCAATGGAATTCGGTGCGGCAGGCGCGGGTTCGCGCGGATCAGTCCGGCTCGGGCCAGTCCAGCAGTGTGTCCAGATACAGCTGACGAACCCCAGCCACCTTGTCGTCCATGTCGTTCGGATCCCACGCGCTGACGTCGATGGGACCGAGAATCGCCACGTCCACAGTGCCAGGGCGGGCGACCATCGAGTTGCGCCAGCAGATTTCACCCGCATTGCGGATCACGATGGGAATGATCGGCACGCCGGCCTGGATGGCGATATGGAAAGCGCCCTTCTTGAACGGGCCGACTTCCGGCGTGTAGGAGCGTGTGCCCTCGGGCGCGACGGCGATCGACAGCCCGCCGCGCAGTGTATCGACCACCGGTGCGAGCGCGGCCTTGGCCTTGTCGGTGCTCGACCGGTCGATGAAGGTCACGCCGACGAACCGCATCAACGGGCCGAAGATCGGGTTGTGGGTCAGCTCCTTCTTCCCGATGCCGGTGACCCCGCCCCGCAGCACCTCGGGGACGATGATGATGTCGAACTGGCTCTGATGATTGAAGAGGAAAACCGCGGGTCGCGGCGCGCGCGCGTGCTCCGCGCCGGTCACCCGGAGATGCACGCCCGCGATGCTCAAGGTGTTGCCCGCCGCGTGTTCCAGCAGCGCATCGGCCATCTGCCGATGGTCTCTGGTCGGCGACTTGGCCGCGACACCATAGAACGCGCCGCCGAGCAGTCCGGCGAATCCCGCTGTGGTGCGGGCATAGTCGGCCGGGCGAGCGGCTGGGCGCGGCCGGAAGCGCAGCGTCGGCCAATCGTGTTCGGCGGCAACGGTGGTGAGCTCTTCGTCGGGGTTCACCGCGACCGGATGGCCGACCAGCGACAGCAACGGTAGATCGGCGGCGCTGTCGGCGTAGGCATAGCTACGGGCGAGATCGATACTTTCGGCGGCGAATTCGCGAACCGCCTCGGCCTTACCGTTGCGCCACAACGTCTTCCCGTCCGGATATCCGGTCAAGATGCCGTCCTGGGCCGCCATCGGTGTGGCCAGCACGTGTTCGACGCCGAGCTCGGCCGCCGCGGGCGCCACCTGGAAACGGGTCAGTGAGCTGGTCAGCACCACCGTGTGCCCGGCCGCCTGATGCGTCCGGATCAGTTGCCACGCTTCGAAATACAGGTGCCCGTAGACCTTGCGCCGGAACAGCCGCTCGCCGAGCACGTCCAGCTCGCCCTCCCGCTTGCCCGCGAGCGCCTCGCTGAGCTGGTTCAGATACCGCCCGTACTCGCCGTCGGTGGTGCCGTGGCGAATGCCGCGCAGCAGCACCTCCGCGGTGCCCGCACGGTGAAACAATCGCCGAAACGGCCCCCGACGTGGGAAACCGTCGACGACGGTACCGCCGAAGTCGAAGATCGCCGCGATCGCCGCACCCTGCGGCCCGGAGCGGATCGCGGCGAGCACGCCGTCGAGATCGGCACTCACCGGGTCTCCCGGTTGGACGGATCGAGCGCGGCCGCCTGCGAGATGCGGGCGCCGATGGTGCGCAGCCGATCCGCGAATTCCACTCGGCGCTCGGTCAATTCCGCTCGGCGCTTGGCCGAATCATGGGCTACTCCTTCGAGCAGCCCGTAGTTGTCGGCGAGTTTCAGTGCGCTGGTGAACAATTCGGTGGAGACCGACTCCGGGCTGTGCAGCCGCTGCTGCAGCATCATCTGCTTGCCGACCGAAACGCATTCGGCGATGAATTGCTTGCGGTCGAGCTCGGTCTCGGGGTCGCGGGCGGCCAGCCGCTCGGCCACCACCAGTTGCGCGTCGAAGAACGAGCGAAGTACCCGGTGCGCCATCATGAATCCGGAGCCGGTGAGCTTGGCCATGACCTCGGCGCCGAGGGTGTTGTCCCTGGTGTGGCTGTGCCACTCCGGATCGAGCAGCAGCATCTCGGCGGTCATCTGCTCGGCGAACTCGGCCCGCTCGGGGAAGAAGAACTCGAACTTCAACAGATCGCGCAGCTGGAACGCCTCGTCCCAGCCGGTGGTCAGCTGGTCGGCGCCGTCGCTGTCCAGCGCGGCCAGGATGGACAGTTCGAGGATGGCGCGGTTGACGAACCAGTGCACCGCGCTGTTGCGATAGAACGCGGCCTCCAGGTGCGCGCCCGACTCGATCGAGTACACCGGCTCCAGCCCGGCGCGGTAGACCGTGACCACCTTGGCCAGCGAGAGTTGTTCCAGCACAACGGCAAGGCCCTGATCGTCCGACAACGCGGCCAGCTCGCCGTGCGGCAGCTCGCGCTTCTCGATGTACCCGAGCACCGGAGCGAGCACCGTGCGCACCTCGCCGAGGGTGAGGGCGCGCTCGTGCACACCGAGTAGCGCGAGGGTGACCAGCGCGTTGACCGTCACCGGCGTCACCGCGTTGATGCCGACGGCGATCTCGAACGCCAACCGCTGCACGGCCTTCCGTTCCAGCTCGGCCGCATCGGCCGCGTCGGGCGCGCCCTGCCCGGTCTCGGTGAGTCCGGCGGGCGCGGGCTCCATGCGGTGCAGCGGGATGGTCAGCGGCGGCGTGGTGAGCGGATCGCCGTGCGCCGCGAGCCGGTCGCGCGCCGAAAGCGGTTCGCCGAACCGGACATACACGTGCCCGGCCGAATGCTGTTGGCTGCGTACGTAACGCGCGAGCCAGGCCAGCCCCTCCGGCTTCTTCTTGCCGCCGGCCTGCTCGGTCGAGATGGCGCCGAGCTCGTTGAGCCGCTCATAGGTGATCGACACCGGCACCAGCATGACGTCCTCGACCCGGTCTGCCCGCACCGCCGCGGCAAGGTAATTCAGCAGTCCGTAGCGCGGCGGGCGCAGTTTTCCGGTGCGGCTGCGGCCACCCTCGAAGTACCACTCCAGGTTGAAGCGCTTGGCGAGCAGGTAGGCGAAGTACTCCTCGACAACCGCCTTGTACACCTCGTCGTCGCCGAAACTGCGGCGGATGAACACAGTTCCGGTGCGCCGGGCGATCGGCCCCATCGGCCAGAAGCTGAGGTTCGCGCCGCCGATCACATGGTTGGGTGGAAAGTCGTTGCGGGCCAGCACATCACCGAGCACGAACGCGTCCACATAGGAGCGGTGCGAGGGCAGGAAGACCAGCGGGTAGCGGCGGTTGAGGTCGCGCAGCGCGGCCAGGCCGGAGTCGTCGGAGTCCACCTTCCAGGTCGACGCGTGGATCGGCCGCATCGCCTGGGTGAACAGGTCGGAGACCAATCTGCTTTGCGCGGCGACGAGTTCGTTCAACGCCTTTTCCGCGCGGCGGTACACCTCGTGCGGGCCTGCGCCGATCTGGTCGGCGATGAGCTCGAGCCTGCGCACGAAGTCGGGGGAGTCGAGGATCTCCTCGGCCACCAGCCTCGGCACCTTGTAGCGGTCGCCGATGATGGTGCGTTCGGCCCGCTCCAGCGCCACCACCGCGGCCCGCACGACGGCGCGGGCGAACGGCTCGGCGGTGCCCTTGGAGACCAGCGCGGCGGCTTCCGGGTTGTTCGTGCGCAACTCGCTGAGCAGCGCGGGCTGCCCGGTGAGCACCACGTGCCGGTTCGGCTGGCCGACCAGCTTGCGCTGGGCGAGTCGATTCGGCTTGCGCGGGTTGGTCAGCAGCGCCATGTCCGCGAAGGTGATCCGGCGGACGCCGTCGCGCTCCGGTGGCCGCCAGAGCACCCGCACCGGCACCACGAGCGGATCGTCGTGCCTGCCGACCAGCCGGCCCGCCACCGCGCCCGCGTCCAGATCCAGCTGGGTGATCGGCGCGTCGGTGCCGAACTCCTTGGCGATCCCGCCCTCGGTCAACCAGGCCCCGATGAGTTCGCGCTCCACCCCGGAGGCCGCGTCGACCAGCGCCACCACCGACCCCGGTGCCGACGCACGCTCACTATCCGCGGGCGATCCGCCACGGTGCTCGATCATGACCCGATTCCCTCCTGTTCCGCCTCCCCGAGTATTCAAGCCAGACTCACGCGCTGCGCCGGTTGCGTTGGCGCCCGGCGGTCAGGAGGGGTTCGCCTTAGCCCGTACCCGTTGAGTTACCCATGTTCTCGCGTGATCAGGTGTTGTTCTAGGAGAGATCGGCGCTTGACGCGCTGGACTGGATCATAAGGTCCCAGAACGGGACAGAGTTGTCAGTTGTTGCATTTCTACAAGATTGAGCGCGCCGGTGACACCGGGTCCGCGGCGGTCGAGCGGCGCGCGACCGCCGGTTTGATCCGGCGTTGTGCCAGTGGTGAGGATTAGGCTGCTCGGATGGATTGGGCCCTACGCGCGTGTGGCTGGCATGGCCACTACACCTACGCACCGGACGAGGCGGATCTGGCGGATCGGCTGCGTGTCGACACCGTGGCCGGGGTGGCTTGGCGCTGCCTGCGCTGCGGGACCTTTGTGCCCGGCGACCCGGTCGGCACCGGGCCGGCCGACCACGCGCCCGAGGTGCCGCGCGGGCGGCTGCTGCGGGATCGGTGGTTGATGCGGGCGTTGGCGATCGAGCGGTTGCTGCGCGGGTTGGTCTTGGTCGGCGCGGCATTCGGGGTGCTGAAGTTCCGGACGTCGCGGGAGACGATGCGGGCCGCGTTCGACCAGGATCTGCCGCTGCTGCGCCCGCTGGCCGACCAATTCGGCTGGGATGTCGACCGATCGAAGATCGTGCATCTGATCGATCAGGCCTTCTCGCTGTCGAATACGACGCTGCTGTGGGTGGCCGTCGGCATCTTCGTGTACGCGGGACTGCAGGGAATCGAGGCGCTCGGGCTGTGGCTGATGAAGCGCTGGGGTGAGTATTTCGCCGTCGTCGCGACGAGTCTGTTTCTGCCACTGGAGATCTACGAGTTGACCGAGAAGGTGACCGCGCTGCGGATCGGCGCGCTGCTGATCAATATCGCCGCGGTGGTCTGGCTGCTCTACTCCAAGCGGCTGTTCGGGCTGCGCGGCGGCGCGGCCGCGTACCACGCGGAGCACAGCGCGGAGAGTTTGCTGAGCGTCGAGCGTTCGGCATTGGCTATCCCGCCGAAATGACCGGTCAAGTCCCGCCGAAGTGAGCGTTCGGTGGTTGTCCGGTGTGTTTGCGGGCACAATCCCGCGTTAGTCAGGTAATGCTAACCTTACCTCCAAAGCTGGGCCAGAAAGAACTTTGGAGGATCGTTGTCGACCACGGACGAACGCTTGCGGGTGGAGTATGTGACCGATCCGGCGGCAGCGATGTCCCGGCTGGCGGGGGCCGATCGGTTCGGTGAGTACGTGATGTACGAGCGGCCCGGCGAATGGGTGTTCGCGGCCGATCCGATCGGCGGCGTCGAACTCGATGTCGAGGAACTGCGGGTCAGCTGGGCCGGGCAGACCACAGCCACGCAATGGCAGGGCCGCCCGGCGAGCGTCCTGGATCAGGCGCTGGCCACGCTGCCGCTCGACGGCCGGAATGCCTACGGCTGGATCGGATTCGAGTTCTGCGCGTGGGCCTACGAGGCGACCGCGCACCTGGACCCGAGGACCACCCTGGCGCAGTTGATGATTCCGCGCATCGAGGTGCGGATCGGCGCATTCGGGATCCGGGTGTCCGGCGCCACTCCCGCGGAGACCGGCGATATCCACGATCTCATCACCGCATCGCAGGAAACCGAACTGCCGCAGCCACATCCGACCGATATCCGGCTCGATCCGACCGGTTACGCGAACCGGGTGGCCGAGGCGGTCGGTGAGATCCAGGCGAACCTCTACCAGAAGGTCATCTTGTCGCGGAAGGTCGATCTGCCGTTCGTGGTGGACGTGCCCGCGACCTATCGGCTCGGCCGCGCGCACAACACGCCCGCGCGGTCGTTCCTGCTGCGACTCGGTGGGCTCGAGGCGGCCGGGTTCAGCCCGGAGCTCGTCGCCTCGGTCGACGAGAACCGGACGGTGACCACCGAGCCGGTCGCGGGCACGCGGGCCTTCGGTCGCGGCGCGGAGATCGACGCGGCGGCGCGCGCCGACCTGCTCACCGACCCCAAAGAGATCGTGGAGCACGCGATTTCGGTGCAGACCTCGTTCGCGGAGATGGCCTCGGTGGCCGATCCGGGTACCGTCGCGGTCACCGACTTCATGGCGGTGCGCGAGCGCGGCAGCGTGCAGCACATCTCCTCCACCGTGTGCGGCACGCTGGCCGCCGACCGGTCCAGCTGGGACGCGCTCGAGGTGCTGTTCCCCTCGGTCACCGCGTCCGGCATTCCCAAGCGGGCAGGCATCGATTCGGTGTTCCGGCTCGATCACGATCCGCGCGGGCTGTATTCCGGTGCGGTGGTGACGGTTTCGCCGGGCAGCGCACTGGAGGCGACGCTCGTGCTGCGCGCGATCTATCAGACCACCGAGGGTGCCTGGCTGCGCGCCGGAGCCGGCATCGTCGCGCAGTCCCAGCCGGAGCGAGAATTCGAGGAGACCTGCGAAAAGCTGGGCAGCATCGCGCCTTACGTGGTGCAGGCGCGGTAGCGGCCTGCGGACGCTGATGGGCAGCGCATCGAAAGATGTGCTGCCCATCGCTGTCCCGCGACGGGTGGCGGCACCGATCAGCTCGTGGCGGTACGCAGCGCCTTCTTGTCGATCTTTCCGACGGCCGTGATCGGCAGCCGGTCCGCGCGGCGCAGCACATCGGGGAGCTTGTAGGTCGCCAGGCCGCGGGCCGCGAGGAACGTCTTGATCTCGGCCAGGGCGGGCATCGCGCCGTCGACAACCAGTACGGCGCAGACTTTTTCGCCCAGGGATGGGTCGGGTAGCCCGACGGCCGCGGCGTGCCGGACAGCCGGGTGGGCGAGCAGATGCTCCTCCAGCTCGTCGCACGAGATGTTCTCGCCGCCACGATTGATCACGTCCTTGATCCGGCCGGAGACCACCAGGTGTCCGCTCGGCAGCCTGCGCACCAGATCACCGCTGCGGTAGTAGCCGTCGGGGGTGAAGGCGCGGGCGTTGTGTTCGGGCGCACGGTAGTAGCCGCGAATGGTGTACGGGCCCTTGGCCAGCAACTCGCCTTCGGCGCCGGGCGCGACATCGTCGCCGTCCGCGTCCACCACCCGGATCTCGTCGGCGGGGGACAGCGCCCGGCCCTGCGTGGTGTGCAGCAGCTCGGCGGCATCGTCGAGCCGGGTGTAGTTGAGCAGCCCCTCGGCCATGCCGAACACCTGCTGCAGGATGGCGCCGAGCGCGGGGGTCACCTCGCGGGCATTGACCTCGGCCAGCCGGGCGCCGCCGACCTGGACCAGCCGCAGCGAGGTCAGGTCGGCTTCCTCCCATTCGGTTGCGGCACACCATAGCTGGGCCAGCGGCGGCACGACGGCGGTCACCGTGACCCCATGCCGCTCGATGGCGGCGAAGGCGCTTTCCGGACTGGGATCGGTGACGAAGGCAATCGCGCCGCCGACGCTCACGGTGCCGAGGATGCCCGGGCAGGCCAGCGGAAAGTTATGTGCGGCGGGCAATGTTGCGAGGTAGACGTCGTCCTCGGTGAGCGCGCACACCTCGGCGCTCGCGGTGGCGTTGTAGACGTAGTCGTCGTGCGTGCGGGCGATCAGCTTGGGCAAGCCCGTGGTGCCACCGGAGACGAGCAGCAACGCGATATCGCTCGGGTCGAGCACAGGGAGCGAATCGCCCTCGCGCGGTACCGAGTTCAAGTCGGTACCGAAGCCGGGCTCGCCGAGCACCAGCACGTGCCGCAGCGAAGGCACCGACTCCCGCATGGCCGCGGCCAGCTCCCGATAGTCGAAATCGCCGAGCCGGTCGACGACGATATAGGCGACGGCCTCGGAAAGCGCCGCCAGATGCTCGATTTCGGCCCGCCGGTGCGCGGGCAGCGTCAGCACCGGAATGATCCCCGCCCGCAGCAGTCCGAACAGCACGGTCAGGAATTCCGGCACATTCGGCAACTGCACCATCACCCGATCGCCGGGCGCGATCCCCAGCGCGAGCAGCCCGTGCGCCATCCGATCGGCCTCGGCATCCAACCACGCATAACTGCGCGCGCCCTCGGCCATGAGCAGCGCGGGCCGGTGCGGGTGCCGCTCGGCCGCCTCCCGCAGCAATTGGCCGAGGTCTCGCCCGGCCCAATACCCGGCCTCCCGATAGGCCGTGCCGACCTCGGTGGGGAAGGGCACATAACCGTCGCGATGCGGGGTGGATGTCGAAGTCACGGTCTACCTCACGGCTAACCCGAGCCGGGCTCGGCGAACATAGGTAAGGCAACCCTATCTCAATGGGATACGCTGGCCCGAGCAGTCTCGATCCGCCGGACACGGCGGCGACCAAGGAGTGGCAGGGCCAGATGGAGCCAGCACAGCGACCGGGGGCTGGCGCGGACAGCAAAGACAGCGCGGCGCGGGGGCCGGTGCTCGCGCGTGCCGACATTCGCGCCGTCATCGCCGACCACCTCGGCGTGCCCGCCGACTCGATCGACGACGACGCCGACCTCATCCAGCTCGGCTTGGATTCCATCCGCACCATGAAGCTGGCCGGTGGTTGGCGTAAGCGCGGGATCGACGTGAACTTCGCCCAGCTCGCGGCGGCCCCGACTGTCGCGGCATGGGCGCGCCTGCTCGGTCCCGAGGATGGCGCCACCACCCTCGATGCCATCGAAACCCCGGATCCTGCAGCCGCATCCGGAGACGAATCCGCACCTTTCCCGCTGGCGACGATGCAGCACGCCTATTGGATCGGCCGCTCCGACGAGCAGGACCTCGGCGGTGTCGCAGCCCACCTCTACGTCGAATTCGACGGCGCCGCAGTAGTTCCCGAGCGACTGGCACGGGCGGTCGGCGACCTGGTCGCCGCACATCCGATGTTGCGCACCAGGTTTGCACCGGACGGCACCCAGCAGACTATGGCCGCGCCTGGGCGGCCGGTCTTCTCGGTGGTCGACCTGCGCGAACACTCCGGCGACGCGGCCGAGGCGGAACTGGCCCGCCTGCGCGATACCAAGACGCACCAGCGGTTGGCCATCGAGGACGGCCAAGTCTTGGATGTGACGCTGAGTCTGCTCGCCGGCGATCGGACCCGGCTGCACCTCGATGTCGACATGCTGGCCGGTGACGCGATGAGCTATCGCGTGCTGATCGCCGATCTTGCCGAGCTCTACCACGGTGCGACGTTGCCGCCGCGGGGCTACAGCTACCGGCGCTACCGCACCGAGCGCACCATGGACACCGCCGAGCGGGAGCGAGACCGGCAGTGGTGGCAGCAGCGGCTGCCCGATCTCCCCGGAGCGCCGGAGCTGCCGACGATTCCGGTCAGCGAACGCACCGATCCACACCGGACCGTCCGATACGACCATCGGCTCGCGCCGGAGGCGAAGGAGCGCCTGCTCGCCGCGGCGCATGCCCGCGGCATCACCCCCGCGATGGCGCTGGCCGCGGTGTTCGCCGAGACCGTCGGTGGCTGGTCGGCGCAGAGCCGGTTCCTGTTGAATGTGCCGCTGTTCCATCGGGAACCGGTGCATCCCGAGGTGGATCGCGTGATCGGCGATTTCACGTCATCGATCATGCTCGAGGTGGATGTCAGCGCGGACGTGACGGTCGCGGAGCGGGCCAAAGCGCTGCAGCGCGCGATGCACGAAAGTGGCGCGCACACCGCCTATTCGGGCTTGGAAGTGCTGCGCGACCTCGGCCGCCTGCGCGGCGAGCCGGTGCTCGCACCGATCGTCTACACGAGCGCGCTCAATCTGGGCGAGCTGTTCGCCGCCTCGGTGACCGAGACCTTCGGCGAGCCGGTCTGGATCATCTCGCAGGGTCCGCAGGTGCTGCTTGACGCCCAGGTCACCGAGGTGCGTGGCGGGCTGCTGCTCAACTGGGACGTCCGGGAATCGGCGTTTCCCGCCGGGATGATCGACGCGATGTTCGCCAGCTACACCCACGCGATCGACAGGCTCGGCGCGGGCGCGGCCGGTTGGGATGCCGAAGCGGCTGTGCGGCTACCGGTTTCGCAGGCGTCGGTGCGCGCCGCGGTGAACGCCACGGACGGACCGGTGAGCGGTCGGGTGCTGCACGAGGGCTTCTTCGAGCACGCCGAAACCACGCCCGATGCCGCCGCGGTGCTGTGGCGGTTCGACGGTGCCGACGATGGCTGGACCTACCGGGAACTCGCCGCACAGGCGCTCGCGGTGGCGGGTGCGTTGTGGGACAACGGGGTTCGCCTCGGCCAGACGGTGGCTGTTCAGCTACCGAAGGGGCCGGATCAGATCCTGGCCGTGCTCGGCGTGCTTGCCGCGGGGGCCGCCTACGTTCCGATCGGATTCGACCAGCCGGTCGGGCGGCGCGCGGAGATCCTGCGCACCGGCGATGTGGTCGCCGCGCTCACTGTCGACGGCGCGGACATGGGTGACGCCGAAGTTCTGTGCGTCCCGTTGTCGGCGGCGCGACGCCATCCGAATCCGCTGCCGGGACCCGTACTTCCGGATCCCACCGCGATCGCCTACGTGCTGTTCACCTCCGGCTCCACCGGCGTGCCGAAGGGGGTGGACGTGCCGCACAGCGGCGCGATGAACACCATCGACGCGGTGAACATCTGGTTCGAGGTCGGCGCGCGAGACCGGGTGCTCGGACTGTCCGCCTTGGAATTCGACGCCTCGGTCTATGACATGTTCGGCATGTTCTCGGTGGGCGGCGCCGTTGTCGCCTTGACCGCCGAGCAGCGCGCTGAGGCCACGACGTGGGTGGAACTGCTTCGCCACCACCGGGTTTCGATCCTCAACTGCGTGCCGAGCATGTTGGACATGATCCTGGAGGTCGGTGGCGGCCAACTGGGTGATTCGTTGCGCGCGGTGACCCTTGGCGGCGACTGGGTCGGCGCCGATCTGGCGCGCAGGCTCGCCGGGCAGGTGCCGGGCTGCCGATTCGCCGGACTCGGCGGCGCGACCGAAACCTCCATCCACAACACCATCTGCGAGGTCGTCGACCCACCCGAGCATTGGACGACCGTGCCTTTCGGCGTTCCGCTGCGCAACGTACGGTGCCGCGTCGTCAACGCGTCCGGTCGCGACTGCCCCGACTGGGTGCCCGGCGAGCTCTGGGTCGGCGGTGCGAACGTCGCCGCCGGTTATCGCAACGACCCGGAGCGAAGCGCCGAACGCTTTGTGCTGCACAACGATATCCGCTGGTATCGGACCGGTGACCTGGCGCGATACTGGCCGGACGGCACCGTCGAATTCCTCGGCCGCGCCGACCACCAGGTGCAGATCCGCGGCTACCGGGTGGAACTCGGTGAGGTGGAGAGCGGGCTGCGCACGGCCCCCGGTGTCCGGCACGCGGTCGCCGCGGTGGTCGGTGCCGGAGCACCGAAACTTGTCGCCGCCGTCTCCGGCGCGACCGGGACCGCCGCGGAGATCGTCGCGGCGGTGTCGGACCTGTTGCCCGGCTACATGATTCCGACCCGCATCGAGATCCTCGACCGAATGCCGCTGACCGACAACGGAAAACTGGATCGCCGCGCCGTGCTCGCCCTGCTCGAACCGGCCGCCGCCGAAGCGCGGGACGCGGACCCGCACGGCCCGCTCGAGGCCGCGCTGGCCGCGATCGTCGCGGCGGTGCTCGGCGTCGACCGGATCGGCGTGCACGACGACTTCTTCGCCGCGGGCGGGGATTCGGTGCTGGCCACCACGGCCATCGCGCGGGTGCGCGAGTGGCTCGACGTCGACCATGCGTTGGTGGCGGACATCCTGATCGGCCGTACCGTCGCCGACCTCGCGCGGCGGCTATCGGCAAAGGAAACCGAGCGCGGCACACCCGGCCGGCTGCCCGTCGTGGCGGCGCTTTATCTGGAGGTCGCGGCGATGAGTGACGACGAGGTGCTGGCGCAGGTGTGACGCGACGTCACGGTTAGAATCGCCGACATGAGCAGGTGGGATACCTCGAATTTGCCCGATCAGGGCGGCCGCACGTTCATCGTGACCGGCGCGAACAGCGGGCTGGGGGCGGCCACGGTGCGGGCGCTGGCCGGGGCCGGCGCGCACGTGGTGCTCGCCTGCCGCAACGTGGCCAAGGCGGAGCAGGTGGCCGCGCCGCTGGGGGACCGCGCGGTGGTGCGGAAGCTGGATCTCGCGGATCTGGCGTCGGTGCGCGAGTTCGCCGAGGCGACCGACCGGGCCGACGTGCTGATCAACAATGCCGGGGTGATGGCGCTGCCGGAGCTGCGGACCGCCGACGGCTTCGAAATGCAGGTCGGCACAAACCATCTCGGGCACTTCGCGCTGACCGGGCTGCTGCTGGACAAGATTTCGGAGCGGATCGTCACGGTCGCCAGCGGCGCGCACATCATCGGGAAGATCGACCTGGACGACCTCAACTGGGAACGCCGCAGGTACCAGCGCTGGCAGGCCTACGGGCAGGCGAAGCTGGCCAACCTGATGTTCGCCCGCGAGCTGCACCGCAGGCTTACCGCGGCGGGGTCGTCGAAGATCTCGGTCGCCGCCCATCCCGGGTACGCCTCGACCGAGCTGCAGTCGCACACCGAGTCGATCCAGGACGCGGTGATGTGGCTCGGTAACTTGCTGCTCGCGCAGAACGCCGAGATGGGCTCGCTGCCAACGCTTTACGCCGCAACGACAGACGTCGAGCCGGGCGGGTACTACGGTCCTACCGGCTTGTGTGGCCTGCGCGGCTATCCCGGCGCCTCCGGTTCGTCGAAGGCGTCGCGCGACGAGGCCGTCGCTCGCGCGCTGTGGGAGCTCTCCGAGAAACTGACCGGCGTCACCTACGACTTCGCGAAGTAACCCGCCGCGTCAGCTCAGGATGTGCAGGTCGTAGAACAGCTGGTACCGATTCGGATCGTCCGGCAGGAACCAGTGAAAGCCTTCCAGCAGGAAGATCATCACCAAGTTGATCGCCAGCACCAGGCCGAGGAAGCACAGTGCGATCAGCCCGACCAGCCGATGCGGCGTCGCCGGGATCGCCCGAGCCGCGGTGCTGTGCGAAAACGACAGCACCGCACCGACGGTCGCGATCGCGGCGACGAAAAGGATCAACGCCCAGACGTACAGGTGCAGCCCGAGTACCGGCTCGCCGTAGCCGCGGTCCCCGGGCAGGATGTGCAGCATCGTCTGCCGCCAGGAGGTGAATCCGCCTGCGACGCAAGCGACTACGGCCAGACCCCAGCCCATCGCGTAGTCCCTGGCGGCGACCGTCCCCGTCATGCCCTTGCGGACGATGACCGCCGCCCCCAGCGCGGCCAGCGCCATGAACACGCGCTGCACCATGCACAGCGGGCATGGATATTCGTGGTCGCCGAACTGCACGGCGAGCCCGCCGCAGATCACACCGGTCCAGCCGACGACGATAACGACGGCTAGCCAGTACTGCAGCTGTCCCACAACGCTTCCCGCCGTCCGCGCGGGCACGGTCTCGGTGGCCATCAGTAGGTCAGCCCGAGGCTGAGACCGCCGGTGATGTGATGCGCGAGCAGCAGCACCGAGGCGACCAGCAACACCCACCAGGCGCCGAGCACCACCCGCCGGGAGCGCTGCTGATACAACGCGATCAGGGCCACGAGCAGTCCGCCGAAGATGAGCGTGTCCATAGCTGTCGGACATTACTTGTGCCGCGAGTCCTGGTCCGTGGACACGCCGCGTCCTGAGCTGGGACGATGAATCGAAATGCAGAGTGACTCAGATCACTGACCCTATCGATGTCACACATCGCCGACCCGTGTCGTCCTCTCTGTGAAGACGCAGCACAACCACGAAGGAAGGCACATCATGGACGCCCGCATCAACCTCTTCGCCAACCCGGTGGCAGGCAGCTTCATCAAGCGGCTCAACAACGCCGGGAGAGTCATCAACGACTCCACCCTGCCCGCCGCCACCCACGAGCTGATCAAGATCCGGGCCAGCCAGATCAACGGCTGCGGCTACTGCACCGACATGCACACCAAGGACGCCGCGCACCACGGCGAGACCTCGGTGCGGCTCAACCTGGTCGCCGCCTGGCGCGAGGCCACCGTGTTCACCGAGCCCGAGCGGGCCGCGCTCGCGCTGACCGAGGAGGCCACCCGGATCGCGGACAGCCGTGGCGTCAGCGACGAGGTGTGGCAGGACGTGCGCAAGCACTACGACGACGACCAGATCGCCGCCCTGATCTCCGCCATCGCGATGATCAACGCCTGGAACCGGTTGAACGTCATCGCACGCACCCCGGCGGGCGATTACCAGCCCGGCCAGTGGGGCTGAGATTGATCTGCCGCCGACGACGCCAGCGACGCACCGAACGCCACGCCGGGTAACCGGCGTGGCGTTCGGCCCGATGTCGGCCCAACCACCCCTGTGGCATGCGGCACGGTCGGTCTACCCCTCGATCCTTGCCTGGTACAGTCCCTGACGTGCAGCGCGTGTATTTCTGGTTTAGCAAGCTGGCCCCGGGTGGGCTGGTCTGCGGCAACCACTTGCGCTGACGACATTCCACCCCGAGCCGGACAGACCGGCTCAACGGGGTTTCGTCCGTGGGTCGGCCGAAGAAAAGGAAACCCACATGACTACCGCTGTTGACGTCGATCCACAGCATTCCGATCTGGACGACCAACGCACCCTGAGCGTCAGTCCGTTGCGCTCGCCTGCTGAAGTGCGCCAGGTACACCCCACCACCGACGACCTCGCGAACACGGTTCGCCGGGGCCGCGCGGCCACCGTCGACGTGCTGAACGGCGTGGACGACCGCCTGATGGTGATCGTGGGCCCGTGCTCGGTGCACGACCCCGCCGCCGCCCTCGACTACGCCCGCCGTCTGGCCGCCAAGGCCGCCGAGCTGGACGACCGGCTGCACGTGGTGATGCGGGTGTACTTCGAGAAGCCGCGCACCACCCTCGGCTGGAAGGGGTTGATCAACGATCCGCACCTGGACGGCTCCTTCGACGTGAACACCGGCCTCGGTTTCGGCCGCAAGCTGCTTGCCGACATCTCCGGCCTCGGCCTGCCGGTGGCGTGCGAGTTCCTCGACCCGATCACCCCCCAGTACATCGCGGATCTGGTGTCCTACGGCGCGATCGGCGCACGCACCGCGGCGAGCCAGGTGCATCGCCAGCTGAGCAGCGCGCTGTCCATGCCGGTCGGCATCAAGAACGGCACCGATGGCGACGTCCAGGTGGCCGTCGACGGCGTCCGAGCGGCGGGCGCGAGCCACGTGTTCCCCGGTACCGATCTGGACGGGCGTGCGGCGCTGATCCGTACCACCGGCAATCCCGACTGCCACGTCATCCTGCGCGGCGGCACCTCCGGCACCAACTACGACGCGGCGTCGGTCGCCGAGGCAGGCATGCGGTTGGAAAAGGCCGGGCTGCCCCAGCGGGTGGTGGTCGATGCCAGCCATGGCAACAGCAACAAGGACCACAACAAGCAGGTCGACGTGGTCACCGATATCGCGGGCCGGTTGGCCGCGGGCGAGCCCGGTGTAGTCGGTGTGATGCTGGAGAGCTTCCTGGTCGCCGGTCGGCAGGATCTCACCCTCGGCCACGCCGACGAGCTCACCTACGGTCAGTCCATCACCGATGCCTGCCTCGATTGGGACACCACCGCCGTGCAGCTCGACCGGTTGGCCGACGCGGTGCGGCGTCGCCGTAATCCCTGACTGCCGAGCGGCTTTCAGCTTCCCGCACCGTGTGCTGAGCGGGAAGCTGACCATCGGTTCGTGGTAAGAGCACCGGACCAGCACCTTTCAAGTGGACCGAGACATGACCGCGTGGGTCGGCGAGGATCGACAGCGTGATCGAAATGGCGGCAATTCTCGGAGTAGCGGCCGTGGCGTTGGGATTGGTACTCACGCCCGGGCCGAACATGATGTATTTGGTGTCCCGGACCGTGTCGCAGGGGCGCCGCGCCGGGCTGGTGTCGCTGGGCGGTGTCGCGGCGGGGTTCGGGGTGTATCTGATCGCCGCCACGGTGGGGATCACCGCGGTGTTCGCGGTGGTGCCCGGGTTGTATATGGCGGTGAAACTGGCCGGGGCGGCGTACCTGCTGTGGCTGGCCTGGCAGGCGTTGCGGCCCGGCGGCACTTCGGTTTTCGAGCCAGCGACCCTGCCGGACGACCCGTCGCGACGGCTGTTCATGATGGGATTTCTGACGAACCTGCTGAATCCGAAGATCGCGATTCTCTACATGGCGCTGATCCCGCAGTTCGTGGTGCCCGACCATGGACACGTCTGGTTGCAGAGCCTGGTCCTGGGCTCGGTGCAGATCGCGGTGGGTTTGAGCGTTGACGCGATGATCGTGCTCGGCGCGGCAGGCCTATCCACCTTCCTCACCGGCCGCCCGCTCTGGCTCCGTGCCCAGCGCTACCTGATGGGCACCATGCTCGGCACCATCGCGGTGCTGGTCGCCACCGACCGCGCCCGCCCCACCCCGGCCTGACACCCCGCCCCACGCGCGGGGCCTGTCGGCGATGCGCGCGTGGCGGGGTATGACACGGTGAGCGGCATGGTGGATTTCGATGCCGCGCACTTCGGGACGGCGGTCGAGGCGGTGCAGCATGTCGGGGAGTTGTTCGGGGTGTTCGCGTTCGCGAGTTCGGGCGCGCTGCTCGCCGTGCGGCGCGATTTCGACATCTTCGGCATCGTCGTGCTCGCCTGTGCCACCGCGCTCGGCGGCGGCGTCATCCGGGATCTGCTGATCGGCCGGACGCCGCCGGTGGCGTTCGTCGATCTCAGCTACCTGTTGACGGCCGCGCTCGCCGCCGCGGTGATCTTCTTCTGGCATCCGTCGCGGCGGCTGACCAGGGGGCCGCTCGAGGTCGCGGATGCCTTCGGTCTCGGATTGTTCTGCGTCACCGGGACGGTCGCGGCCTACTCACACGGGCTAGGCGCGCCCTCGGCGGCGTTGCTCGGCCTGGTCACCGCGATCGGTGGCGGCGTGATCCGCGATCTGCTCGGCGGGCAGACACCGAATGTGCTTCGGCCCGAACAGATCTACGCGGTGCCCGCGCTGGTCGGCGCCGTCACCACGGCGACGCTGCTGCACTACGGCGCCTACCAGGCGTGGACCGGAGCGCTGGCCGCCCTCGGCGCGATCGCCTTCCGCCTGCTCGCGCTTCGCTTCGGCTGGCATGCGCCACAAGCCCGTCGGTACCCGCGTAGCAGGCCGCCGACCGATCCGACCCTGCCGCACCCGTCCTGAGCTCCGGCGTTCAGCGCGCGCCGGAGCGAAGCCTGCGCACGCCTTCGTCGAGCGTCTCGTCGCGCTTGCAGAAGGTGAAGCGCACCAGATGGCTCCAGGCGGCGGCATCGTCGGCGAAAACGCTGACCGGGACGGCGGCGACGCCGAGCCGCTTCGGCAGCTCGCGGCAGAACGCGAGGCCGTCGGTCGCGCCGAGTGGGGTGATGTCGCCGCACACGAAATAGCCACCCGGACTGGACTTCACCCCGAACCCCGTGTCGGCCAGTGCGGCAGCGAGCCGAAGCCGCCTCTCGGACAACGTATCCCGCAGCCCGGCCACCCAGTCGAGTTCGTTGTTCAACGCGTGCGCGACCGCGGGCTGGAACGGGCCACCCGCGACGAAGGTCAGGAACTGCTTGGCGGCGAGCACGCCGTCGATCAACGCCGCCGGACCGCACGCCCAGCCGGTCTTCCAGCCGGTGACGCTGAAAGTCTTTGCCGCACTGGATACCACGACGGTGCGCTCGGCCATGCCGGGCAGCGTGGCGAGGCTGATGTGCTCGGTGCCGTCGTAGACGAGGTGTTCGTAGACCTCGTCGGTGAGCACCAGAATGTCGCGCTCGCAGGCGATCTCGGCGATCGCCTGCAGATCGTCGCGGCCGAGTACGGTGCCGGTCGGGTTGTGCGGAGAATTGACGACCAGCATCCTGGTGGCCGGGGTGATCGCGGCGCGCAGGCTGTCCAGGTCCAGCACGAATCGGTCGCCATCGGCGACCAGCCGCGCCGTGCGCCGCCGCGCGCCGGCCAAAGCGACTGCGGCAGCGTAGGAGTCGTAGTACGGCTCGATCAGCACGACCTCCGAGCCCGGCTCCACCAGGCCGAGGATGGCGGAGGCGATCGCCTCGGTCGCCCCGACGGTCACCAGCACCTGGGTGTCGGGATCGTAGTAAGTGCCATAGCGGCGGGCCCGGTCGTCGGCGATGGCGCGCCGCAGCACCGGCATACCCCGCCCCGGCGGGTACTGGTTGAGACCGTCGGCAATGGCCTGCCTGGCGACCTCGAGCATGCCCGCCGGACCGTCGGTGTCGGGGAAGCCCTGGCCTAAATTGACCGCGTCGAACCGAACGGCGAGTTCGGTCATCTCCGCGAAGATCGTGGAGGCAAATGGGCGCAGGCGAGCAACGGTGGCGGGTTGCGGAGGCATAGTCGGAGACTAGTCGAGGTTCGAAGGGTAACCCCGGTGCCGGTTCCTCGACCGGCAAAGGGTTCTCCGGCTCGGCTACACCCTGATGGCGGGCCCGCCGGGTCGCGGCGGGCTCAGCCCAGTCGAATGCCGGTCAACTTGGCCGGATTCGCGAGATCGTAAGTGCCCCAAACCAGTCCGTCGCGGATGGTGAAACCCATCACCCGGGGTGGATGTCCGTAGCCCGCGGTGACCACGAGGCCGAGTTGTCCGTTGACCGAGGCGAATTCGTAGTTGTAGGCGGGGTCGACGTCGGTGCCGTCCAGTCCGTACTTGCGCACGAGACCCAGGTAGAAGCGCGCGATCCGGTCCGCGCCGCGCAGCACGTTCACCGCGGTGGACGTGGTGCCGTCGGCATCGCCGATCGCCATCGAATCCGGGTGCAGCGCGGCGGTCACCGCGCCGACGTCACCGGAGCGCAGCGCGGTCAGGAAGCGCTGCACCGCGGCCTCGTGCTCGGCGTCCGGCACCGGCGGCGGGGTATCCGCGACGGCCTTGCGGGCCCGGACCGCGAGCTGGCGCGCGGCCTCGATCGAGACGTCGAGGATCTCGGCGATCTCGCCGAACGGCACCGAAAGCCCTTCGTGCAGTACGAAAGCCACTCGCTGCGGCGGGGTCAGGCTGTCCAGTACCACCATGGCCGCGAGGCGGTATTCCTGCTTGCGGACCACCGTCTCCAGCGGGTCCGGCGTGCTCGACGGCGTGCGACCGGTGACCACCGGCTCCGGCAGCCATTGGCCCACATAGGTTTCCCGGCGCACCGCGGCACTGCGCAAGCGGTCCAGGCAGATTCGGCTCACCACCGTCGTCAACCAGGCGCGCGGGTCGTCGATCTCGGATTGGTGGGCACCGGCCAGTCGCAGCCAGCTCTCCTGCACCGCGTCCTCGGCGTCGCCGACGCTGCCCGTCAGCCGATACGCGACCGAGAGCAGATGCGCTCGATGTGATTCGAACAATCCGGCAAGCAGAGCGGCAACCATCAGGGAGATTCTACGATCTCCCGGCCGGTCGGTTTACCACGGTGCCGGCGGCCGGGAGCGCGGGAAACCCGATGCTCGGGCCGGGTGATTCGTGACAACATGACTCGATGGACGCACACGCGCTGTCGAACGGAACGGTCTGGCTGTCTATCCCCACCGCGGCGGACGTCGACGCCATCACCCGGTGTTGCCAGGATCCGTCCATCGGCGAGTGGGTGACCATTCCGGTGCCCTACACCCGCGACAACGCCCAGACCTTCGTCGACGACATCGTCCGCCCCGGCTGGGCGGGCCACAGCCCGACCTGGGGGCTGCGCCTGTCCGAGGGCGGTCAGGTCGTCGGCATGATCGGCCTCGGTGAGCGCGACGAGTCCTCGGCCGAGATCGGCTTCTGGCTCGCCTCCGGCGCCCGCTCTCGCGGCCTGATGACCCAGGCGGTGAACCTGGTCTGCGACTACGGCTTCCGGCCGAGCGGCTTGGCGCTGCGGCGGATCAGCTGGCGCGCCTTCGTCGGCAACTACCCGTCCGCCGCCGTGGCCCGCCGGGCCGGTTTCCGCTACGAGGGCATGTCCCGCCAAGGCAGTCTGCAGCGCGGCCGCAGCCGCGACCACTGGCTTGCCGCCCGCCTGCCCACCGACCCGCCCGGCCCCGCCGACGGCTGGCCCGCGGAGTTCGACCGCGCGCTGCAACGAGCACCCGAACCCCGCTGAGCCGACCCGATCGACCGGCAATTGTCGTGGTCAGGGGACCGGCCGTGCCGGGCTGTCGGGGGTCTCAGGAAGAATGGTCCGGAATCGATGCGAGGAGGGGCTGTGACGGACGGTCCGCTGATTGTGCAGAGCGACAAGACGCTGCTGTTGGAGGTCGACCACGAGTTGGCCGACGCGGCGCGGCAGGCCATCGCGCCGTTCGCCGAGTTGGAGCGCGCGCCCGAGCATGTGCACACCTATCGGGTCACGCCGCTGGCGCTGTGGAACGCGCGGGCGGCGGGGCACGACGCCGAGCAGGTGGTAGACGCGCTGGTCAGCTTCTCCCGCTACGCGGTGCCGCAGCCGTTGCTGGTGGACATCGTCGACACGATGGCGCGGTATGGGCGATTACAGCTGGTCAAGCATCCGGCGCACGGCCTGGTGCTGGTGAGCCTGGACCGCGCGGTGCTCGAGGAGGTGCTGCGGCACAAGAAGCTCGCACCGATGTTCGGGGCCAGGCTCGACGACGACACGGTGATCGTGCACGGCTCCGAGCGCGGCCGGATCAAGCAGATGCTGCTGAAGATCGGCTGGCCCGCCGAAGACCTGGCCGGGTACGTCGACGGCGAAGCGCATCCGATCGACCTGGACTACACCGACGACAAGTGGCACCTGCGCGACTACCAGCAGCTGGCCGCCGACTCGTTCTGGGCGGGCGGGTCCGGCGTCGTGGTGCTGCCGTGCGGCGCGGGCAAGACGATGGTCGGCGCCGCCGCCATGGCGAAGGCCAAGGCGACCACGCTGATCCTGGTCACCAACACCGTCGCGGGCCGGCAGTGGCGCCGCGAGCTGCTCGCGCGCACCTCGCTGACCGAGGAGGAGATCGGCGAGTACTCCGGCGAGCGCAAGGAGATCCGCCCGGTCACCATCGCCACCTACCAGGTGATCACCCGCCGCACCAAGGGCGAATACAAGCACCTCGAGCTGTTCGACAGCCGCGACTGGGGCCTGGTCATCTACGACGAGGTGCACCTGCTGCCCGCGCCGGTCTTCCGGATGACCGCCGATCTGCAGTCGCGCCGCCGCCTCGGCCTCACCGCGACCCTGGTCCGCGAGGACGGCCGCGAGGGCGACGTGTTCTCGCTGATCGGCCCGAAGCGCTACGACGCGCCGTGGAAAGACATCGAGGCGCAGGGCTGGATCGCCCCCGCCGAGTGCATCGAGGTGCGGGTCACGCTCACCGACGCCGAGCGGATGTCCTACGCCACCGCGGAGCCCGAGGAACGCTACAAGCTGTGCTCCACCGCGCGCACGAAAATCCCCGTGGTCCAGTCGATCCTGGCCAAGCACGCCGACGCGCCGACCCTGGTGATCGGCGCCTACCTCGACCAGCTGGACGAGCTCGGTGTCGCGCTGAACGCCCCGGTGATCCAGGGTTCGACGAAAACCAAAGAGCGCGAAGAACTCTTCGAGGCGTTCCGGCAGGGCGAGATCCCGGTGCTGGTGGTGAGCAAGGTGGCCAACTTCTCCATCGACCTGCCGGAAGCATCGGTCGCCGTGCAGGTTTCGGGTACCTTCGGCTCCCGTCAGGAGGAGGCGCAGCGCCTCGGCAGGCTGCTGCGGCCGAAACACGATGGTGGCCAAGCCCATTTCTACTCGGTGGTGGCCCGAGACACCCTCGACGCCGAATACGCGGCGCACCGCCAGCGTTTTCTGGCCGAACAGGGGTATGCCTACCGCATCATGGACGCCGACGACCTGCTCGGCCCGCCCATCGGATAAGTGGAGGCATGTTCTCCGCAAACTGTGCTAGGAATAGGAACGTGCGACGCTTCGAATTCCCGGTCGACCGCAAGCATGCCCGCGCGGTCAACGAAGTCTTCGCCGACCAGCGTCGACTCCGCATCATGGCCATCGCCGCCGCGATCATCGCGACGGCGGGCGCGGCGTTTTTGATCTACCTCGATCACCCGTGGGCCTACCTGCTGACCATCGCCTTCATCCTCGGCGCGGTGGTGTCGCTGTGGGTGGCCTTCTGGACGGCGCGGCACGCCAGCATCGACAAGCTCTACACCGACGGCGAGCTGGTGCCCGCGGTGGTGTCGGAGACCTATCCGTCGAGTGTGGTCCTGCTCGCCCTGGTCGATGTGGCCAAGCCCGGCGCCACCGACTCGCGCTACGCGCTGGTGATCCGGCGGGTCCGCGCGCTGCCCGGCCACGAGATGGCGGCGGGGGAGCGGGTGCCCTCGGTCGCGGTGCGCACCGACCGGGCGCCGCGACAGGTCGGCGAGCGCTGGCAGTCGGTCAGCGCCATGCCGATCGCGTGGGGCACCACCGACGCGGCGGTCATCGACCGAGCCAGGGACACCATCAGCGACGCCGAATGGCGTTTGCTCACCGATAATCTCGCGCTCACCGACAAGGTCCGGCGCGCGCCCGCCAAGCGCCTGCTACTCGATCCGCACCAGCTGCCAGGCGATCTCGGCTCTTGAGTCCGGTGGTCTCATCACGCCTTATTCGGGTTGCGTCGCCGCATAGACTCCGGTGATGGTTCCGATGTCCAACCTGCTGGCGTTTCTCGCCGCGGCGACCGTGCTCATCATCGTCCCCGGGCCCGGTGTGCTGTTCACCATCGGGCGCGCGCTCACCCTCGGCAGGCGGGCCGCGCTGCTGTCGGTGATCGGGCACTGCGCCGGTGTCTTCGTCGCGCTGCTACTCGTCGCGGTGGGGCTCGGCACGTTGCTGATGGCCTCGTCGCTCGCGCTCACCGTGATCAAGTTCGCCGGCGCGCTGTACCTGATGTACATCGGGGTGCAGGCATTTCGCGAACGCAAATCGCTGCTCGACGCGCTCGGTGCCAGGGTCGAGCCTGCGCCGGATGCCAAGGTGCTGCGGCAGAGCGTCGTCGTCGGGCTGACCAACCCGAAGGCGATCATCTTCTTCGCGGCGATCCTGCCGCATTTCGCCGATCCCGCCGCCGGCTCGCTGCCGCTGCAATTCCTGATCCTCGGCTCGATCTTCCTGGCCGTCGCGATGGTCTCGGACAGTGCGTGGGCGCTGCTCGCGTCCTCGGCGCGCACCTGGTTCGCCCGCTCGCCGCGCAGGCTCGAGGCGGTCGGCGGGGCAGGCGGGATGATGATCGTCGGGCTCGGCGCGTCGGTGGCGCTGTCCGGAAGCGCCGACTGAACCGACTAGCATCCATCGAGGTTGGTACGGCTGTACCGACAGTCAGAGGGGCGGTTGTCGAATGAGGTTGTCCGGCTGGATGTGTGCCGCGGTGGTCGGCGCGCTCGTCACCGCATCGGGGCCCGCCGCGGCCGACCCGCCGCCCGATCCGTTCACCGGATCGTCCGGGCTCGGCGACCCGTACTACCCGCAGGACGGCAACGGCGGCTACGACGCCCGCCACTACGACGTCACCATCGACTACGACCCGCCGAGCCACCAGCTCACCGGGACGACCCGGATCGACGCCGTCGCCACCCAGGCGTTGCGCGCGTTCAACCTGGATTTCGCCGGGCCGCAAGTGCGCACGGTGTCGGTGAACAACCTGCCCGCCGCGTTCGACCGCAACGGCGAGCACGAGCTCACCGTCACGCCGACGGTGCCGCTGCTGCCCGGACTTCCGTTCACGGTGACCGTGGATTACGCGGGCATCGCCGAGAACACCGAAGGCAACGGCTGGACGTACGCGCCGAGCGGCGGCGCCTTCGCCGCGGGCGAGCCGCACTCCGCGACCAGCTGGTACCCGCTCAACGACACCCCGCTGGACAAGGCCACCTTCGCGCTGCACGCGACCGTCCCCGCGGAATGGGAGGTCGTCTCCAACGGCCTGCGCACCCAGGACGAGGTGCAAGGCGAGCGGCGGACCGTCAGCTGGGCGGCGAGTCAGCCGGTGGTCGGCTATCTGACCACCATCGCGATCGACAAGTTCAGCTTCCTGGACCAGCGGCGCGCCAACGGCACCCCGCTGATCAGTGCCTTCGCCCCGCAGGCGGAACGGAACCGGGAAACCGAGCAGCGCCTGCCGGAGATCCTCGACTTCATCGAAAGCCTGTACGGCCCTTACCCGTTCGAGTCCTCCGGCGGCATCTACGTGGACGCCGACATCATGTTCTCGCTGGAAACCCAGACCCGCCCGATCTACGCGCCGTGGACGGACCTGCCCACCGCGGTGCACGAGATCACCCACCAGTGGTGGGGCGATTCGGTATCGGTGCGCCAGTGGTCCGACGTCTGCCTGAACGAATGCTTCGCCAGCTACACCGCCGACTACCTCTGGCCGGAGCAGAAGGAAGGCTTGGACGTAGACGCGGAATACCGGCAGACCATCCAGAAGTACCAGGGCAACAGCGAGTTCTGGCAGATCCCGCTGGCAAACCCCGGCGCCGGAACAGAATTCACCTCCGTCTACTACCGCGGCCCCCTCTTCCTGCACGCGCTACGCAGACAACTCGGCGACCCCGCATTCTTCGCAGCGGTCCGAGACTTCAACGCGAGCCACGCATACGCAAACGCATCCATGCCGGAATTCCGCACGTTCATCCAGTCGAAGTCACCAGCAAACCTGACCGCCTTCTTCGACGCCTGGCTCAACCAAACCACGCCCCCACCCGACGAGTACCTCTACCCCGGCACCCTGCGCAGCTGACCCCGACATCGACGCGCAGGTCCGGACGCGGCGGGTGGTTATTCGCCGTCGACGCGCTCGCGTGCGCGGTCGACCCATCGTTCGGCTCGGTCGAGTTGCTTTTGGGCGGAACGTAATTGATCTTGAGCCGTGCGTTCGGACGTGCGGGTGAACTGGCGCTCTTGTTCGGCCTGGGCGAGTGCTTCTTTCAACTCGGCGATCCGAGAGTCGATGTCGCCCAGCTGATCTGCTGCGCGCTCGGCCTCCTCGCGGGCGGAATCCCTTGCCGCACGAGCGGATTCGCGAGCCGCCAACGCGTCATCCAGTTCCTGACGCGGGTTGTCCTCCGCAGGGTCGGCGGCGGGTTCGGGTGCCTGGTCTTCGACCGCGACCAAGCCGGGGCCTGCGGGGCCGAAGCCGTCATAGGTCGCCGCGGTGGTCAAGGTCCCCGAGTGCACCTGCTCGGCAACGCCCGGATCGGCCAGCGCCGCGTTCAACGTCTGCCCGACTTCGCGCAGCACACCCTCGCTCACCGGATGCTCATGCTCGGCCGCCAGCACGCCCGCCTTCTTGGCCAGTGCGATGACCGCCTGCTGGCGCTGCCCCGTGAGGCTGCGCAGCTCGCTGCCGGACAGTTTCCGCTGCGCTGAGCGCAGTGCCGCACCCAGTTGCAGCAGCGCCGCCACGTCGTCGGACGCCTCGCGGGCCAGCAGGTTCACCGTCCACGCGGTGACCGTCGGTTTGCGGAGTTTGCCGATCGCGGTCGCCAGTGCCTTGTCGCCCGCGTCCTTGGCCTTTTCGACCTCGGCCGTGCGGGCGGCGACGAACTCGCTCGGAGCGAGTCCGTACAGGTCGCGGGCCACGTCGTCCAGCGTCATACTGGCCAAGCGTAACGACTCGGTCTGCCGGAGCGAAAGAACCCACGTGCTGGACGAATGTCCACTTTATGGGTAATACGCGAAAGGCATTGCTGGTGAACTCTTTTGGATTCCAATTGCTCGGCCGTCTGCTTCCGAGCATCCTCGGATTCGCCCTCCTCGGCATGTGGAGCACCTGGTAGTCCGCGCTGCCCACGCAATTCGATATCACCCGTAGCGCTGATGCGGCCGCACTCGGCGTCCGGGTATTCTCACCGCGTTCGCGAGCGGCGTGAATGTGTTCGGTGAGAGAGGTTTTCAGGTGAAGTTTCCAGGAGCGAGGCTGCTGGCACGCGTGGTGCTTGCCCTCGTCGCGGTGGCGGCGGTAATCGTCACGGTCGTCGGGTGTTCGTCGGCCAAGGAGGACAGCAAGTCCGGCTCGGCCAAGGTCGGTGACTGCATCATCAAGGGTGCCTCGGCCGAAGCCAAGACGGAGACGGCCGACTGCTCGTCGGACAAGGCCGTCTACAAGATCGCGCAGACCTCCGACAAGAAGGTGGACTGCGCGACCGATTACACCGGGTACCAGGCGAACCTGGCCGACGGCAGCAGCGCGTACCTGTGCCTGGCGCCCAATTTCAAGCAGGGCAGCTGCTACAACGAAACCAGCAGCACCGCCGTCAAGAACGTGGACTGCGGGTCCACCGAGGCCACCTTCAAGGTGGTGAAGCGGATCGACGGCGAGGCCGACGAGCTGCTGTGCGGGGCCGAAGCGGACAGCTTCCGCCTCATCTCCGAGGCGCCGAAGACCACCTTCTGCCTCGCCAAGCCCAAGGCCTGATCATTCCAGCAGGGCGACCGACGCGATCCGGTGCAGCGTGAAGTGCCGGATCGCGCCCGTCACCGGGTCGAGCGCGTCGAGCTGGCCGTTGCCGACCTTGAGCGGTTCCACCACGCGCTGCGTCGCGACACCGGACGCGTCGACGTAGCCGATGTTGACCGAGCGCCGCACCCGCGCCGCCAGTTGCAGCAGGGCCAGCGTCGCCGCGGTATTGGTGCGGGTGCCGTCCATCCGCACCGACTGCCCGGAGCGTGCGCTGGTGGCGCGTTCGGCCGCGCGCAGCTCGGTGACCAGCAGCTCCAGCTGTTCGGTGCTCGGCGGCGTCGGTCGCCACGGCGGCCTGGCATTGGGCCGGGCCGAGATTCGCGCGCCGCGCTGCCGCAGATCAACGATGATGCCCGCCGAATCCTCGCCGGCCGGCGCGAAACCGGCCGCGCGGAGTTGCTCGAGCACCTCGCCGAGCGGCGCCTGGGCGATCGCCACCGTCGGCGCGATGGCGCGCAGCGCGAGTGTCCCCGCGACCGGCGCGGCCAGCACCTGAGCGAGCAGCGCCGGGTCGTCGCTGCGCAGGAACGATCGCGCCATCCCGGCGCGCAGCTGCCCGTGCCTGCGGGCGACATCATCGATCAGGTAGGTCAGCGCCTGCGGAATCGGGGTCCGCGAATGCTTCGTGAACAGGGCGTGCAATTCGGCGGCGGTGAGCCCGGCATCGAGCGCGCGCCGCACCGACGTCTCGCCGATGCGGTAAACCGTTGCCGCACCGGCGGATTCGACGTCGGCGACCAGTTCGATGCGCTGCTGCAGATCCGCGGTGAGCGGGCCGGGGGCGATGACCGTCAGGTCCGCCTGGACCAGTACGTGATCGACCGGCGCGGGCAGCGCCGACTCCATGGCCGCCTCGGCATCGGCGGCGCTGGTCGGCGTGCCGTGCAGCAGCGCACGGACCGGCGAGCCGAGCGCGCCGCGGCCGACGAAGCCGAGCGCTTCGGCCTCGCTGAGGGTCTGTTCCACCGCCTCCAGCCGGAAGTGCCTGCGCCAGCGCGGTTGCCGCCAGGCCAGCACGCGGCCGATATCGGCGGGGGTGAGGGCGTTGCCGGACGGATATTCGGCGAGCAGCCCGAGGATGGCGTGCCGGTCGCGTGGCGCGTGCGGGGTGCGCAGCTCCAGCGAGAGGGCCGCGAGGGGTTTGTCATTGGCGTCGCGCAGGCCGATCATCCATGGCATCCGGTCCAATTCGAGCCAGGCGAGCGCGAGGACGGTCCAGCGCCGGGCTAGCGGCGCCTCCAGCCAAGCGTCGATCGCGGGGGTCGGCGCCCAGAAATCGTCGGTCGAATCGACCTCCGGCGGCGGGTCCGGCAAACCCTTCTCGATCAGTCGCGCGGCGGCCAGCAGCTCGACCAGCAAACCCGCCCTCGGCTCGTCGATGCCGGTCTGTTTGGCGATGCGGCGCAACTCCCGCACGCCGAGACCGCCCGCGCGCAAAGCGGGTGCGGGCGCCTGACCCAGGATGTCCAGGATCGCGGCACAGTGCCGGAGCAGTTCGCCCACTTCGCCCGCGGCGACGGCGTTCACGTCGGCGGAAGTCTGTTTCTTCGGCTTCGGGGCAGGCGGCGTCAGCGCGTGCGGATGCGTCACCGGCTCGTTGCGCAGCACCTGGCCGACGGTGACGGGCAGTTCCACCGTCTCGTCGTCGATCCGGTTCAACAGCCTGCGGGCGAGTAGCTGCTGGACCGGGCGGTCGGCCGGGGTGCCCGGCGCGGCGTCCCTGGTGCGTCCGCGCGGGCCGGTGGTGGCCAGCTTGTCGAGCAGTGCGCGGGCGGCCGAGGTGAGTTCGGGCAGCGCGTCGCGGACCTCGGGTTCGGTGAGCGAATCGGGGATCTCGGTGGTGCTCCCGATCGGCCACGGCAGCGCCTCGACCGCGGCCGTGATCAGGTGCAGCCCATCGTCGCTGGTCCACACCAGTGCGCGCGCGGTCAATCGATCGATCGCGGCGTCGATAGCGGCGGCCGACACGCGTTCTCTCAACTGCACGTGCAACTCGGCGCGGGTCAGCGGAGCGCCGTTGCTTTCGGTCCGCGTCACCCCGTGCACCGCAAGGGTTTCCAGGATCGCGAAATCGAGAGTGTCCAGGTCATCGGTGGCGCGCAGCACCGAGGCGCGCTGCTCGGCCCGCGCGGCCAGCACGGCCATCGACGCGGGCAGCGGCACAGCCAGATCAGGCCGGAGTTCGAGCAGCGTGACCAGTTGGGCATCACTACGTGCACCGAGCCATCCGGCAAGGGAGGTCGCGGTCATCCGATCCAGCGTACGGTCTCGGTGGAACGCACGCTGGTGCGGAGCCGTGAGCGCATCGGAGAACGGCGTGACAACTGGTTTCTGAGGCACATGGGTAACTCGTGGGGTACTAGCTAACTTGCTAACCGTCCTGCCACCGGCCGCCAACGCTGCCGGTGCGTTACCTAGGTCTGGCCTTAAGTCTCGGAGAGGCGGGGGAGCGTTACCCATGTGCTCCCGAGATCAGTCGTTGCGTCTCAATCCGATCCTTCAGCGTAGTAGACGCAGGCCTTCTGCCGCCGTTCGGAGATAGGGCGGTCGGAACAGCAGCGGCAAAGTTGCTCAATGGGCTGCGCATGCCAGAATGGGATCGTGGTGAACAAATCGAAGAAACCTTATGTCGACAACGGCTGGCCGAAGGTCGCCGATGGTGACCACGCGGTCACCGAGCTCTCGTCGACCCGTTCCGGTGGGCTCTCGCCGTACGGTGAGGACACCGAGTTTCCGGTCCCGGCGGATCAGCTGCCTTACATGCACCCGAACACGGTGATCAACCGCTGATTTCCGGACGGAAAGTCCGCAGATACGACTAAGGCCCCGCATCCGAGGATGCGGGGCCTTAGTCGTGAGTAATCAGGAAGGCAGCAGACCCTTGTTCGCCTCGTAGAAGTTCACGATGGCGGGATCGAGCTTGGTGTTGCTCGCCTTGGCGGCGTTGAAGAAATCGAAGGCTTCCTTGGGCACCTGGACGCCCTGGCCCTGAACGACCTCGAGTGCGCGGTCGACGGCTGTGAAGACCTGCTGGGTGCTGTCCGGCGCGGCCTGAGCGGCCTGCGGCGCGGGCGCGGGGTTCCAGCGCGGGGAGTCGTTGGTGGCAGGCGCGGTGCGCTGGGTGGGCGCGCTGCTCAGACCCAGTTTGGAGGAGCAGCTCGGCCAGGCGCCCCAACCTTGGGAGGCCAGGACCTTCTCGGCCACGGCGATCTGCTGCTCACGGGTGGCCTGGTTGGCGCTGGCCGCGTACTCGCCGCCGCCATGGGCCTTCCAGGTGCTCGGGGAGAACTGCAGTCCACCTTGGAAACTGTTGCCGGTATCGATGCCCCAGTTACCGCCGGCCTCACACTGCGCGAGGCGATCCCAGTCGGAGTCGGGTGCCGCGCTGGCGGTGCCAGCGAGGGCTACACCCGCGGTCCCCATGATCGCACCGGTCACGGCAACCTTGGCTACCGTGCGACCGGTGGAGCTTGGCTTGCGATGGCGTCCACTCATATCGGGTTCGTCTTCCTCTCGACGCACCTGCGAGGTCATCGGTCGGGCTGGACTGAGAGGTCGTCATGCCCGCCCTCGCCCCTACGTTTCCGTCGGGTTTCCGGGTCCCGCGGGGCGAGGTTCGGTGCGGCGGGCCGGTGTGTGCCGGTTGTCCCGGCTCGCTAAGAACGGTACGACGATCGGCGGGAAAAATCACCATTTGGTAACCGGCGTGTACGAGCGGGTCTCGGTGCGGTCTCGGGCCGCGGGCGGGCCCTTCGTTGCAGCTAGGAGAGGTGCGTTCCGGCCGGTGCCCGGCCGTCACCGGTCCGTGACCTCTCCGTTATGTGACGAGGATCACAACCGGGATTTGGTAACGACAGACTCGGGTAACCCGTTCGCAGCGCACCGGTGACCTTCAGGCCAGATCGGCGACAATCGCCAGGTCGGATCACCAAGTGACCACCAGGTCGATCAGCGGGAACGCCGACCTGAACGCAAGGCGAAGAACACCGCCACCAGGAACCCCAGCGGTGCGAGCATCGCGGCGAAATAGAGCCACAGCCCCGGTGATCCATCGGACAGCACCGGGATCAGAAAGATCGCGACGATCGCCAGCAATCCCAGCGCGAACAGTGCGAGCGCGACCTGTAGCAACCAGTCACCCGGCTTGCGCTGCCCGCCCCCGGTCGACGAGGGATCGGCGTCGTGCGGCGGCGGTGGAACGGAAGGGTTCGTCACCGGACGACCGTAAAACTGATGTGCTTGCGTTATAGGCACCGGGGTAGACTCGAAAGGCAAGCGCGTCCCGCATCACTGCTGGGCGCGTTCTTTTCGCAAACAGACGAGGATCTGTGCGCGGCGTTGTGCCGCAGCGGGTTCCGTGTCCAGATGTGCTCGGGCCGGTGCGGTTCGAGTTTTTCGATGATGAACGGGTGAGCGCAGTGCCGACCGGCAGGGTGAAGTGGTACGACGTCGAAAAGGGCTTCGGCTTCCTTTCCCAGGACGAGGGTGAGGACGTCTACGTCCGTTCGTCCGCATTGCCCGATGGTGTCGAAGGACTCAAGCCGGGGCAACGCGTCGAATTCGGCATGGCCGCCGGCCGCCGTGGACCGCAGGCGCTGAGCCTGAAGCTGCTCGAGGCCCCGCCGTCGGTTCGGCAGGGCCAGGAGCGTCAAGAACGCGAACGCGTCCGCAAGGAGCCCATCGCCCGCAAGCACACGCCGGACGAACTGCACGGGATGGTCGAAGACATGATCACCCTGCTCGAGGCGACGGTACAGCCGGACCTGCGCAAGGGCCGCTACCCGGATCGCAAGACAGCGCAACGCATTTCAGAGGTCGTCCGCGCGGTCGCGCGCGAACTCGACCACTGAATTTTTGGCCGCGCGGGCGCGGCGTGTTCGCGGCCCCCGGGTGTCTCGCGTCCGAGCTGTCGAGACTCGTGCCTGCGGCACATGCGCTTCGACAGCTCGGACGCGATTACGGGCCGCGAACGGCGCTCGCAAAACTCGCGCTGTGCGTGCTTGGCTTGTCGAGTGACGTCGCGAGTTGGTCGTACACCCTCAGCGTCGGTCGTACGTCCTAAGCGGCGGTGCTGATCGACCAGGCTGCGTGCGGGAGGTAGAACTCCTTGCCCGTGTCCTTGTCTCTGGCCAGGATCGGCAGTTGTAGCTCGACTCCGACTAGGCGCAGGTCCGGTTCCGGGTGTGAGTCGATGGAGACGGCCAGCGCGCCCGCCGCGAAGTCGGCGTGGCTGATCACTCGGTCGATGCGGTCGCCGTTGGGCAGCGCGTAGACCAGCTGCGCCAGCCATGGCGCGTCCGCGATCTGCTTCGGCAGCGACAGCTGCAGCGGGTAGTCCTTGGGCACGTCGAGGGCGACGGTCTGCCCGTAGCGGCAGTCCTCCATCCGCACGGAGCAGTAGACGTACGGCGTGACATTCACCGTCTTGCCGTGCGCGTAGGCGGTGATCACCGGGTCGTGTTTCTCCGCGTCGCGCACCAGCACCACCAGGACGCCGACGAAGGCGACGGTGACCACTAGTAGCGCCGCAACGAGCACTGCGCCGATCGCACGAGGGCTGAGCTTGGTCACACCGCCACCTCGCGGACGCTCGGCTCCGCCGTGAGCACAGCTGGTGTGTCGATGGTTCGCTCGCTCACTGGCTGGGATCTCCTATTCCTGGTTGGATACGGGTCGTTTCGCCGCCGCTCGTCCCCGGTCGACGGTATGCGTTCGAAGTCTGTGGCATCGGCCGGGTCGTGGGAACTTCCTGTTCCGCGTGTTGCGGACGATTTCCGCCGAGGCCGGGCAGCAGCGAATGGCCGCGGTAACTGACGAAGGTCTGCACGAGCCCGACCACGAGTATCGCGGTGACCAGCGCGAAACCCTTCCAATAGTCGGTCGGCATCAGCACACCCGCCGCGCCGCCGACGACCCAGCTGAGCTGCAGCACGGTCTCCGAGCGGCCGAAACCGGACGCGATCGACTCGGGCGGCAGATCGTCCTGGATCGAGGCGTCCAGCGACACCTTCGCCAGCGCGCTGGTGCACGACGCGACCAGGGCGGCCAGCGCGGCACCGAGCAGATTGTTGGCGAACGTCGCGAACAGCGCGACCAGCGTGCAGGCCGCGGTGCAGCCGAGCACGATCAGCGTCGGCTTGCCGAGCTTGAGCCGGGCTCCGGTGGCATTGCCGGTGAAGTTGCCGAGCGCGGCGGCCGCGCCGATCACCCCGAGCATGGCGGCCTGCTGGGCCGGGCGGTGCTCGGTGGCCTTGGCCACGAACGCGACATAGAAGGTGAGGAACCCGGTCAGTACCCGGATGGCGCTGTTGCCCCACAGCGAGGTCACCACCGAGCGGCCGAGTGGCTGCCTGCGTTTGCGCGGCGGCGTCGCGGACTCTTTGTCCGGCGAGAGCACCTCGGTGGGCGCGTGATAGCTCAGCGTGGCGGGCACCTCACCCTCGGTGACCTCGACCCAGGACGGGATCCGCAGGCTGAGATAGGTTCCGGCACAGGCGATCACCGCCGCGAAGATCAGCGCGCCGCTGGAGCCCGCGATGGCGGCGGCCAGTGCGGCGATCGCACCCGCGCCCATGGTGCCGCCGACCAACCCGAACACGGTGAGCCGAGAGTTGGTGCGCACCAGGTCGATATCGGGCGGCAGCACGCGTGGCGTCACCGCGCTCTTGAGTACCGAGAACGATTTACTGCCGATCAGCATGCACAGCGCGAGCGGATACAGTGCCCAGCTGTCGAATTCGAGGATCAGCACCACCGCGACCACGGCGCGCAACGCGAACGAGGTGGCGAGCGCCACCCGGCGCCCGTGCTGCAGCCGGTCGAGCATCGGACCGATCAGCGGCGCGATCACCGCGAACGGCGCGATGGTGATCAGCAGGTACAGCGCGACTTTCGTCTTGCTCTCCGCGGTGGCGCTGGCGAAGAACAGGGTGTTGGCCAGCGAGACGGCGACCGCGGCGTCGAGGGCGAAGTTCGCCATCGTCGCGTAGGTCAGTGCGGTGAGGCCGGATTTGTCCGCACCGTCGGCCTTCGCCGCGCGCTGGAAGGTGGCGATGCCTTTTTCGGTCAGCTGGCGGCCGCGCATGGCGGCGACCCGGGTAACCGTAAGTTTGCGTGGAACACGTTGGGTGTCAGGCGGAACGGGGGCTTCGCCGGCGGCGGCGTCCGGTTGCTCGGGGAGCGGCGCGGTGGGCGGCGGGATCGCGGCCTTCGGTTCCGGGCGCGGCGGTTCCGGGTGACGCGGCGGTTCCGGACGATGCGGGAAGACGCGGCGCGGCGCAGTGGGGTCCGCCGGATCGGGCGCGTGCTCGTCGGGGCGGGCTCCCCAGCGTGGGGCGCCGTGCCGACGGGTCTTGGCATCCGCCGGATCGGGCGTGGGGTGCCGACGGGTTTCCGCCTCGGACGGGTCGGGTGGGCCTGCGCGCCGGGCTGCTTGGTCGAGCCGGTCGGGGTCCAACGGCGGTAGCGGCCTGCGCCCGGACGGCGTGTTGGGCGGCGGATATCGGTCGAAACCGGGGTGCCGTCCGATCGGCGGATACTCCTCGCCGTCCCACCGATCACGGTCGGGACCGGAAGGTTCGCGGGGAGTAGTCACATCATCAATTCTGTCGTACTTCGGTGCTGGGCGTTCACTCGCTCTCGAAGGTGTCGGCGGATGGTGACGTTCATCGCGTCGTGGACGGCGGTGCATGTCCCTGGACTTCCCCGCACAGCGAATCGCATGCGAATCGGTGTGCGGAAAGTCACGGCGATCAGGCGGGCACGAAGCGGACCTCGAAGGTGGTCGGCCAGTTCTTACCGGCCAGCAGGAACCGGTCGGTGCCGGGCATCTGGGCGATCCCGTTGAGCGTGTCCTCACCCGTCGGGATGAGCGTCCTCGGCAGCAGGCCTGCCGCGTTGATCACCGCCAGCACCTCGCCGGTGTCGGGGTCGATGTGCAGGATGCGGTCGCTCGGCCAGTCGTTGGCGTACACCGAACCGTCCTCGGCACAATCGAGTTCGTTGAGCCGCGAAGTCGGGCGGCTGGTGAGCCGGATCGAGCCGGTCGGCGCGAAGGTGACCGGATCGCGGAAGGTGAGGGTGTCGGAGCCGTTGCTCATCACCAGCTGCCCGTTGCGGGTGCAGAGCCCCCAGCCCTCGCCGTCGTAGGACACGCGGCGGACTTCGGCAAGCGTGTGCGGGTCCCTGGCGAAGGCGGTGTGGTCCTGCCAGGTCAGCTGCCACAGGATGTCCCCGGCCAGGGTCAGCCCCTCGCCGAAGTACGGCGCGGGGAGATCGACCCTGGCTAGTTCTTCGCCCGTGTCGCGGTTCGTGGCCCGCACACTCGACGCGCCCGACAGCCCGGTGCCTTCGTAGAGCACATTGCCATCGATTTCCAGGCCCTGGGTGAACGCGTGTGGATCGTGCGAACGGGTGGCCACGACCTCGACATTCATCGCGGGCGACGTGTCTTGCGCGGCCCCACACCCGCTGAAGATGACCAGACCGACCAGCACACCGATGGCCAACGTCCGCCGATTGCGTTTCATACGGCAAAATGTAGGCCGTGAGCGCAGTTTCTGTTTCTGAGTCCGGTGTCAGGCCGATTCTGGCCGATGCCGTCGATCTGGCCCGCCGTGCGCTCCTGGAGTTGGAACCAGCCGGAGTCGGGGCGCATCTCGGCGTGGCTACCGAGGACGACAGCGCGGCAACCCACCGCTTCGAGGCCACCCTGCCCGGCTATCGCGGCTGGCAGTGGGCGGTCGTCGTGGCGGCCCCACCGGAGGCCGACTATGCGACGGTGAGCGAGTCGGCGTTGCTGCCTGGGCCGGATGCCCTGGTCGCGCCCGACTTCGTGCCATGGGACCAGCGGATCAGGCCCGGCGATCTGGCGCCGGGCGATCTGCTCGCCCCGCGGCTGAACGACCCGCGCCTGGTGCCCGGTTACGTCGCCAACGGCGACCCGGCCGTCGACGAGGTAGCACTGGAGATCGGCCTCGGCCGCACCCAGGTGCTGAGTCTGGAAGGGCGCGAGGAAGCCGCCGAACGCTGGCACGCCGAGTTCGGCCCCGAGGCCGACATGGCCAAGGCGGCACCGTCCACCTGTGGCCTGTGCGGCTTCTACCTCCCGCTCGCCGGTTCCCTGCGCGCCGCCTTCGGTGTCTGCGGCAACGCCATGGGTGCCGACGGACACGTCGTGCACGCCGCCTACGGCTGCGGTGCCCACTCCGACACGGTGGCCCCCACCGGCGGTGGTTCGCCGCTCTACGAGGCATTCGACGACGCGGCCGTGGAAATGATCCCGGCCGAAGCGCCGGTCGCACCGGTCGAGGTCGCGTCGGCTGAGGTGGCAGCGGCAACGGCTGCCGATGCGTCGGCTGCCGAGACCGTGTCGAATGCCGAAACCGCTGTTGCTGAAGCCGAATCGGCGGACGCGGCAGTTGTAGCGGCCGCAAGCGCCGCACCGACTGTGGAAGCATCCGACGTTGTTCTCCCTGATGCCGCACCGAGCGCGGCGGTGCAGGTCGGCGACGAAGGCGGCGCTGCCATCGCGGGCACCGGAACTGCTTCGGACGGTGCCGCCGTTACGGGTCCCGAGCCCAGCGTCGAGGTTGTGGCCGAGCCGAGTGTGGAAGAAGCCGTACTCGCCGATAGTGATGACTCTGTTGTTGCCCCGAGTGCTGATGCGCACGCAGGCGACGAGAGTGCTTCTGCCCCAGTGGGTACCGAAATGCCTTCGGCGGATGCGGGCCAGGTCGACACCGATGAGGCGACGGCCGACGTAGCGGACAGTGGCGCGGAAGCTGGTGTGACTGCTGACGGCACTGCCGAAGCCGGTGCGGATGCCGTGCAGGCGTCCTCCGGTGCCGAGCAGGTCGTTGACGGCGAGGCCGGGGCGGTCGAGTCATCTCCGCAGAGCTGACCGAGACGGCCGATCCGTTCGGCACCTCGGCGTTGCGGGCGGGAGTTCTTGCCGCGTGGCGTGATTCGCCGACTCGGTTGCGCGAGGACGCGGCGACCGAGGCGGATCTGGTGCGCGCCGGTTACCGTGATCGGCTGCTGACCGAGCTGGCCCAGAACGCGGCGGATGCCGCCGCCAAGGCCGGCGTCGCGGGCCGGTTGGTGGTCCGGCTCGTCGGCGACGCGTTGCATGTCGCCAATACCGGTGCGCCGCTGGAGCTCTCCGGCGTGCACGCGCTCACCGCGCTGCGCGCATCCGGAAAGTCGGATGGCACCGACGTCGGCCGGTTCGGTGTCGGCTTCACCGCGGTGCTGTCGGTCAGCGACGAGGTCGAACTGCGTTCCGCCACCGGCTCGCTCGTGTTCTCCCGCGACCTGACCTGGGATGCGCTGCGGCAGCACAACATCCAGATCCCCAGCAGTCCCACCGAGGACCCGGCGGACGGTTTCGTGCCGCCGGTGCTGCGGATGGTCTGGCCGTCCGATACCGCGCCGGTGGACGGCTTCGACACCGAGGTGGTGCTGCGCCTGCGGCCGGACGTGGATGCCGCCGCACTGCTCGCCGGTATGCACGCGGAAGCCATCGATCTGCTGCTGGAGCTGCCCGCACTGCGGCGTATCACCATCGAGACCGCGGAATTCACCAGCACCACCACCGATCTCGGCAACGACCTGCGAGAGATCCGCGTCGACGGTCCCGACAACGCGCACCGGACCTGGTGGCAGTACCGCGCACCGCGCGCCCGCTGGCTGCTCCCGATCCGCAACGGCAGGCCCACCGCCGCCGCCCCGGATGTACTGCGCGCACCGACCCGCTCCGACGAGGAACTGTCTCTCCCGGCGCTGCTGATCGCCGACGTCGCCATGCAGCCGGACCGCCGTCGCCTGCTCCCCGGCGCCCGCCTCGCCGAATTGGCCACCGGCTACGCGGATTTCGCCCGCGCCCTGCCACCCCGCGACCGCCTCGTCCTGGTCCCCACGCCCGCGTTCGCCCGCAGCGAGGCCGACGGCCTGCTCCGCGAAGCCCTCATCCGGGAGCTCCAGACGCACGCCTGGCTGCCGATCGTCGCCACGCATCCAGTGACGGCCGATGCGCGCGATCAAGCGGCTGGCGACGCAGCTGCGGGCCTGTACGACCCCGCGCCGCAACCCGGCTCGCCCCCGGTCGACGTCGCCGTGCCGACGCGGGCGAGCGCGCTCACCGGGCTGACCGAGGAATTGGCGCGGCTGCTCGATGATGTGGTCGGGCCGTTGGTGATTCCGGAGTTGTCCGCGACCGGGCAGGCCGAGGCTTTGGGTGTGCTCGATGTGCATCGGCTCGGGTTGGCGCGACTGGCGGAGTTGTCCACCGGGCTGGAGCGCACGCCGCACTGGTGGTATTCGCTGTATGCGGCGCTGGAGCCGTTCGTGGTGGATCCGTTGGCCGCCGAAGAGCTTGGGGCGCTTGCGGTTCCGCTGGCGGACGGGCGGTTGGTCACCGGTCCGCGGACGACGGTGCTCGATGATCAGCTCGAGGTCGCGATTCCGGTGCATTGGGCGAGGTTGGTCCATCCGGCGGCGGCGCATCCGTTGCTGGCCCGGCTCGGCGCCCGTTCAGCGACCGCCGAAGATCTGTTGAGCGAACCCGATTTACGTGCTGAGCTCGAAGATCACCCGGACGACGCGGACACCATCGACGCAGTCCTCCGCTTGGCCGTGCTCGCCGATCCGACCGCGCTCCCGTCCTGGCTCAGCCTGATCGAATTGCCCGACGTAGCCGGCGAATTGCGCCCGGCCGACGAGCTGCTGCTGCCCGACGCGCCACTGCGCGAGCTGCTGGTCGAGGATTCACCGTTCAGTGCGATCGATCCCGCCGTGGTGGCAGGCTATGGCGCGCAAGCGCTGCGGGCCATCGGCGTGGGCTGGGACTTCACCGTGGTCACCGAGGCCGATCCGACCGGCCCGGATCACGATCTGGACGACGAGGACCGCTGGTGGTCGACGCTGTCGGACGACCCGCCGGAGTTCGCCGCGATCCGTGACCTCGATCTGGTGGACGACGCCGCGTGGCCGGAGGCGCTGTGGCAGTTGGCTTCCGCGCCGCGCACCCGCCGCCTGCTCACCGATCGCAACGGTTACACCGCGTGGTGGTTGCGCACCAACGCGCGCATCGACGGCACCCCCCTCGGCCTGATGCGCCACCCATCGGACACCGAATTCGCTGAGCTACTGCCGACATTCGCGGTGCCCGGCCTCGCCGACGACGCCACCGCGATGCGCGCCATCCTGGCCGACTCCGCCGTGATCACCCCCGAGTTGGCCGCAGCCCTGCTCAACGCCCTTGCCGATCCGTCGAAATCGCCTACCCCCGAGGTGGTTTCGCGTACGCACGCAACCTTGGCCGCCGCTGTGGCCGCCGAACTCCTGGAGCTCACCGACCTCGACCTGCCCGACCGGGTGCGCGCGCTGTCCGGCGACGTGATCGATCCGGCCCAGGCCCTCGTTCTCGATCAGCCCTGGTTCGGTCTGGCCCTGCCCCCGAATCGCTTGGTAGCCGGCGACATCGATACCGCCTCCGCCTTGGCGACCCTGCTCGACCTTCCCCTGGTCTCCGAGTCGGTCACCGCCGAAATCCTGACCCCCGGCCGCCGTACCACCTGGTCCGCCGAGCCGCTGGGAGTCGTACTGCGGCAACTGTTCTCGCTGCCTCGGCAGGTGGGCGACCTGGTACTGCACGACGACCTGACGGTCCGCCTGCACGGCGCGATCGAAACCACCGCCTCGGTTCCCTGGTGGCGCGACGGTGACACCGTGCACGTCCGGACGCCGCACTAGCCGACCGGCGAATCCGCCTGTACCGCAGCGGCAAACCGCTAAGCGGCGTACTCGGCGATCATCTGGCTGAGCAGATCCAACTGCGACCGCACACTCTCACTGTCGTTGTCCACCAGCCACCGCAGCACCACCCCGTCGATCACATTCAGCGTGAATCGGCTCAACGACCGCAGCGGAACCGACCACTGGTTCGCGGTCGCGTCGCGCGCGTGTTCCAGGATGTCGGCGACGGTGGAGTCGTTGAAGTTGTACTGCTCGCGGGCGATCGCGAGTTTCGCCGGAGTTTGCTCACCCTCGCGCAGTGCGTAAGTGGTGGTTTCGTAAGTGAGCAGTTGACGTTCCGGAGTGGCCTCTATGTTGAGCCACATCAGTTCCAGTCCTGCCCGGATCAATTTTTGAAGTGCTTCTTTTCCACTTCCGACGTCTTGCCATACCGTTTCATTGGCGTCGACAGAATCACGTAATTCCATCGACAACGCCTTGACCAGCTCGGTCATCAGCGCGTCCTTGTTTTCGAAACAGTAATGCACCACACCAAGGGAGACGCCCGCCGCTTGGGCGACATCGCGCGTGGTCACGCCCGCAACGCCCTTTTTTTCGGCAAGACCGATAGCGGCCTCGATAAGGTGGGCCCGTCTTTCTTCGACGCTCAATCGGGAGGACACCCCAGGGAGTTAAGCGCCCGGCGGGCGTGCAGTCAATTCGCCGGTAGAAAAATCTCGACTGGACGAGTGACCAGTTGTATGGTTTCCTGCCATCAGGATCGAAGGAGACGCGTATGCCGCTGTCGCGCAGAACCGTTCTTGCCCGAACCGTTGTCGGTTCGGCGACGCTTGCCGCCGCGGCGGCGGTACCCGTCATGTCCGGCACGCTCGGCGCGCGGGCCGAGGCCGCCCCGGGTTCCGGCGGCTATGAGATCGGTGTCGGTATTTCCGACATCACCGGCCCCGCCGCGGAATGCGGAATGATGGGTTATTCCCAGCTCGAGCAGCAGACGGCCGGTATTCACCTGCGCCCGAGGGCGCGGGCGTTCATCATCGGCAACGCCGGGCAGCGCGTCGTTTTCGTGGTCGCCGAGAACGGCATGATCTTCCAATCCGTGCACCGTGGCGTGCTCGCGGAGCTGGCCCGCCGGTTCGGCGATCGGTACACCGAGCAGAATCTGGTGCTCACCTCGACGCACTCGCACGCGACCTGTGGCGGCTCCAGTAACGATTACGCATACAACCTGTCCATCTTGGGTTTTCAGCAGCAGGTGTACGACGCGGAGGTCAACGGCATCGTGGAGGCCATCGCGGCCGCCGACGCCGATCTCGGCCCCGGCTCGCTGGCGATCGGGCACGGCGAACTGCACGACGCGAGCGTCAACCGGTCGCGGGTGGCCTGGGAGCTCAATCCCGTTGCCGACAAACAACACTTTCCCGAGGCCATCGACCCGGCGGTGACAGCCCTCGCCCTCGTCAAGGGCGGTCGGCAAATCGGCGCCATCACCTGGTTCTCCACCCACTGCACCTCGATGACCAACGAGAACCGACTGATCAGCGCGGACAACAAGGGTTACGCGTCGTTCTCCTACGAGCACATCGAGCACGGCGTCCGCTACCTCGACGGCGCACCGGATTTCGTCGCCGCCTTCGCGCAGACCAACGCGGGTGACATGTCCCCGAACCTGAACCTGCGCCCGGGGTCCGGCCCCACCGAGCACGAGTTCGACAACACCCGCATCATCGGCGAACGCCAGTACCAGGCGTCGAAAGCCGCGCTGGCCCAGGCGCGGTCGATGAGCGGACCGATCGACTCGATGCTCTGTTACATCGACCTGGCCGATATCGCCGTCGACGGCCGCTTCACCCCGGACGGACAGCCCAGGCATACCGCGACCGCGGCGGCGGGCGTCTCGCTCATCGCGGGCAGCATCGAGGACGGACCGGGCTTCCCCGGCGCGCCGATCCCGGAAGGGGTGCGCAATCCCTTCCTGGACGCGCTCGGCGGTGCCAATGCCCCCACCCCGGCCTGGCTCGCGGATGCCCAGGCGCCCAAGGCCATTGCCGCACCGCTCGGCCTGATGCCGCCGGTGGCCTGGATTCCGAATGTGTTGCCGATTCAGATCGTTCGGCTCGGCGAGCTCTACTTGGCCGCCGCCGGTGGCGAATTCACCATCACCTCGGGCCTGCGGGTGCGCCGCGCGGTCGCCGACGCACTCGGCGTGCCGCTGGAACAGGTACTCATGCAGGGCTACGCAAACGCCTACCACGAATACGTCACCACCCCTGAGGAATACGATTCGCAGCAGTACGAGGGCGCGTCGACCATGTTCGGCCGCTACACACTCTGCGCCTATCAGCAGGAATTCACCCGGCTGGCAACGGCATTCGCGGCCCGCCAGGTCGTCCCACGCGGCCCGGCCCCGCGCGACGTGTCCAAGCTGCAGCCGAACTTTCAGCCCGGCGCGGGCCCGGACACCACCCCGCCCGGTCGCAACTTCGGTGACGTCCTGACTCAACCTGCCCCGGCCTACGCCCTCGGCAGCCAGGTGGCCGCCGAATTCGTTTCCGCCCACCCGAAACACAACACCCGCCGCAACAGCACCTTCCTGGAAGTGCAGCGGCAGCACGCGTCAGGAGAGTGGACGCGGGTGGCCAACGAGGGCGAATGGGCGGTGAAGTACTTCTGGAGCAAGCGCGGCACGGCCGAATCCGTGGCGCGGTTCACCTGGGACATCCCCGCCGACGCCGCGCCGGGGCGGTACCGCTTCCAGCACTACGCCGACAGCCTGAGCCCCGACGGCGCGCTGCACCCGTTCACCGGTACTACCAACGACTTCGAGGTCGGCTGACGCCCGTGCGTGGTCTACAGCCCCGTCTGCGCGCCCTTGTCGCCCCGGCGCGCCCCGCGCCGCTGGATCAGGAAGATCCCGAGCGCGAGCACGCCGACCACCAGCCCCATCAGGCAGACCGGCAGCACCGACGCCCACCGGTCACCGGTGGCCAACACCACCAGGGTGGCCAGCAACCACAGCGCGCTGCCGACCGCGAGCACCGGACGCGGATCGGTCAGCCGTGGCGGGATCTGCGGCACTTTCTCAGTCACGGCACCAGCGTAGCTGCGAGAACGCGCGTCCGACGCGCACCCGTCCCGTATCGTTCAGCTCTGTGACAACGCCATCCGATGTTCGAGCCCTCGCCGGTGAACTCTCACTGGCTGTGGTTCGACTGACGCGTCATCTGCGCGGCCGCCGCGCCGACTCCCAGATTTCGCTGACCCAGCTCTCCGCCCTCGCGACCTTGGCGCGCGACGGTGCGATGACTCCAGGGGCACTGGCCGCGAGAGAACGCGTGCAACCGCCGTCGATGACCCGAGTGATCGCTTCGCTCACCGATCTGGGGATGGTCGAGCGCAAGCCGCACCCCACCGACGGCCGCCAGATCATCGTCTCGCTGTCCGAGGCGGGCAGCGCGCTCATCGCCGACGAGACGCACGCCCGCGAGGCCTGGATGACCGACCAGCTCTCCAACCTCACCGAGGATCAAATCGTGGTGCTCACCCGCGCCGTCGGCATCATGAAGCAGATCGTCAACGAATCCGAATGAGCTGTATTGACCCACCCCGTCGGCTTCGCCTCCTGCCGTCCCCCTAGCGCGCCCCGAACGGCTGATCACTGTCCACGATCTCGCGCCCGAGCGGGAACAGCGACAGCGGGATGAGCTTCAGATTGGCCCAGCCGAACGGGATTCCGATGATCGAGATGAACAACGGAATGCTGGTCAGCAGGTGGCCGAGGGCGAGCCACCAACCGGCGACGATCACCCAGATGATGTTGCCGACCAGCGATCCCGCGCCCGCGCCCGGCTTCTCCACCGTGGTCCGGCCGAACGGCCACAGCGCGTAGGCCGCGATCCGGAACGACGCGATGCCCCACGGAATGGTGATGATCAGGATGCAGCAGATGATCCCGGCCAGCAGGTAGCCGAGCGCCATCCACACCCCGACGAACACGAGCCACAGGACGTTGAGGATCAAACGAATCGGCGCCATGTGAACAGGATGCCAGCCGAACCGAGCGTCGGGCATCAGGGTTTCCCCCGAGCCGAGTGCGAGGCGACCAAAGCTAGGCCGAACCCGCTGCTACCCGTGGCACCGAATACGTACGGGCATCGAATCTTTGACCGGTGAGGTCGGTCGCCAGCGGACCGCGGCCGGTCCCTCGACCCAGACGAACATGCCGCCTTCCGGTTCGGTCCACGAGAATCCGGACGGCATATGCCTGCGCAACGCCGCGGTGAGCGCGGCCAGCTTCGCGCCGTAATTCTCGACTACTCGCGCCACATGGGCGGCGCCTGCCGCGCTACGCAGGAAGCCCGCGGCAATCGCCTGGTTGAAGGTCGAGGTCTGCATATCGATGCCCTGTTTCATCGCGAGCACCTGCTCCAGCAGGTACTCCGGCAGCACCGCGATACCGGTACGCAGTGCTGGCGCAACGGTTTTCGACAACGACGTGATGTAGACGGTGCTGTGCGGCGCGAAGGACCAGAAGGCGGGCAGCGGGTCGCCCTGATATCGGAGGTCGGCATAGACGTCGTCCTCCACCACCGTCACACCATGGCGCAGCACGACTTCGGCGATCTGTTCGCGGCGCGCGGTCGGCATGGTTCGCCCGGTCGGGTTCTGGAAGGTCGGCAGCAGATAGACCATTGCCACCCGCTGACGGGCCAGCGTGGCAGCCAGCGCCTCGGGCAGGATGCCGTCCGCATCCGACTCGACTCCGTAGACGACGGCCCCATGACTGCGGAACACCTTGACCGCGGGCCCATAGGTCGGTGTTTCCGCCAGCACCACCGAGCCTGGCTCGAGTAATGCCATGCAGGCGCTGTGCAGGGCACCGGAGCCGCCGGTCGCGATATGCGTGCGGCCCGCCGCGCCGGTGATCGCCCGTTCCCGCAGGAGAATCTGCGCCTGGTCCAGCAGTGGCGGAAATCCGCGCGTTGCCCCGTACTGCAGGACCGACATCCCGTGCTCGGCAACGACATCGGCGGCCAGCGCGGCCACCAGCTCGCCGGGCAGCAGGGCGGGATCCGGCGCGCCGACGGCGAACGAGATCACCTCGGACGCTCGGCCAGGGTCGTGAAGATATCGTCGATCGGACCGCTGCGCACCGCGGCACCGCGACTGACCACGGCGGTCACCGACCCGCGCCCGCCACCGCGAGGTCGCGGCGCAGCCGGGCGACCGCCGCCGCGACAGCGCGGTCGTGGTCCGGAACAAGCACTACGTCGTCGTTGAACATCGGATCGGTGCGCATCTCCACCGCGACGAGATCGTCTGTCTCGCTGAGGTTTACCGCGGCCTGCACGACGCCCTCGGGGATATACACGAAGTCCCCGGGTCCGTGCGTATAGGGCGGCATATTGACCATTCCGGCCGAAATGCCTTGGCTCCCTGTTGTTTCCCGAGTGATGCACGGGACGAGATGCTGTCCTTGCCGCCCGATCTCCCTGGCGGCGTCGGCTGCGGCGACCACTCGTACGGCCCTGGCGGCGTTCATCATCAGCTACCCCATACTGTTCGGTCGGATGTAGCTGAACTTAAGGGATTTTCAGCGAAGTGGCCGGCTCCGGAAACCGAGTTCAACCAGCATTCTCCGGGACATACCCGGCCGTCGATCTATCCGTCACCGTGCACCCGATCCACCGCGACCGGGCGCACAGCGCGCCGGCGCGGTCGCCTCAGCAACCGCGCCGGTACCGCGCGGTCAGAAGAACCAGCCGAGAGCGGCGTCGCGCTCGGTGGCGAAGGCCGCATCGAGGGCGCGTGCCTTGGCGGAATCCTTGGCCTGCAGGCGGTTTGCCTCCGCGAAAACGCGCGCGGGGTAGGCGCCAAGGTACATGCTCGCGAGCACATCGATGCCGAGCTCGATCTCGGCCGGACCGGTGGTCGGCGTGCATTCGGCGATGCCGTCACGGATGGTGAGGGCGAAGGTGCCACCGGCGTCGCGGAACGGATCACTCACCGCGAGTACGACATCCAGGTCGCGTTGATAGGTGCGGGCGGTCAGCGCGGCGGGAATGTCCATGAGCCGCAACCACAGTGCGTCATAGCGCGCGGTGGTCTTGACCAAGCGCAGATCGGTGAGCAGGTAGGGCAGCGGGTCGTTGTCGCTGAGCACCGCGTCGACGCGCTGCACGAGCTCCAGCCCGAGCAGTGCCCGCCACAGCGCGGCATGCGCGTCGGGGGTCACCGCCCGCATCTCGACCACCTCGGCGGCGTTGACATCCTCGGAACGGCGGTAGCGGTACAGCGCGTAACCGTCCGGATGCAGCAGCGCGAAGAGATCGGTGCCACCACCGCGGACCGCCACCGGGTCGGCGAACAGCATCGTCCAGCGGGCCTCCGGACTTGCCTGGGCACCGGGCACGATCCGGCGCCATCGGTCGTAGACGGTCCGCACCTGCTCGGTGACCTCGGCCGGCGTGGCGAGTTCGACCCCACCCCGATCCGGCGCCGACGGCCGGAATTCGGCGAACCGCCGATCGATGCTCACCGCGTTCTCCCGCACCGTCGGCCCGTAGCCGAAGCGCCCGTAAATGGTGCCCTGGCTCACCGTGAAGATGGTCAGCGCCAACCCGTCCGCCTCGGTGCGCCGATGCTGCTCGGTGTACATCGCCCGCAGGATGCCGCGCCGCCGATGGGTCGGCGCGACACAGACTCCCGCGATCCCACACGCCTCGACCGTGCGTTCACCCGGCACCGTGAGCGTCATCCGCGTCGCCTTGGTCGCCCCGACCACCCGGCCGTCGTCGACCGCGACCACGGCATCCTCGATGGCGAAGATTCTGGCCTCCGGTGCCTGCGTCTCGTACGGCGATCGCATGCCGAATGCGGTATCGCCGAGCAGGGTGATGGCGGCGTCGTCGTCCGGGGTAGCCGACCGAATGGTGATCCCGTTTGGCAGCGTCATGGCACGACAATCCCACGCGCCGTACGGTGCCGCATTCGAATTACCGCCGGATTCGACCGAACCGGTGGCGGCGCCGCGCGGCGTGTCCAGGCAGGATATAGCCGTGGCCGAAGTGATCGATATCGACGACCCCGCCGACCCGCGGGTCGATGACTTCCGCGACCTCAACTCCGCCGACCGCCGACCTGATCTGCCGGGACGTAAGGGACTGGTGATCGCCGAGGGCGTGGTCGTCGTGCAGCGAATGCTGGACTCTCGATTCGCGCCGGCCGCGTTGCTCGGCGTGGAGAAGCGGCGCCAGGAACTGTCGGACGAGCTGACCGGTGTCGACGTGCCGTATTACCGCACCTCCGCCGAGGTGATGGCGCAGGTGGTCGGGTTTCACCTCAACCGAGGCGTGCTCGCGGTGGCTCGGCGCCCCGCGTCGCTCACCCTGGACGAGGTGCTCGAAAAGGCGCGCACGGTGGCCGTGCTGGAGGGCGTCAACGATCACGAGAACCTCGGTTCGATGTTCCGCAACGCGGCCGGGCTCGGCGCCGAGGCCATCCTGTTCGGCGATCGGTGCGCCGACCCGCTGTACCGGCGCGCGGTGCGGGTTTCCATGGGCCACGTGCTCCGGGTGCCGTTCGCTTCCGTCCCCGAATGGCCGCATGGTCTGGATATACTGCGGCGCAAGGGTTTCCAGATCATCGCCTTGACCCCGAACCCGACCGCGGTGAATCTGGCCACGGCGATGACGGGTGACCGGGTGGCATTGTTGCTCGGCGCCGAAGGTCCGGGGTTGAGCGAGGACGCGATGCGAGCCACCGATGTGCGGGCGCGAATTCCGATGTCACCCGGCACCGACTCGCTCAATGTGGCGACCGCGGCCGCGATGGCGTTTTACGAGCGGGTGCGCACGTGAGTTACCCGCATCAAGGCCCGACCCCGTGGGGAACCGGCATCACCGTCGCGATCATGGTGGCGCTGCTCGCCGCGATCGCGGTGTTCTCGTTCGGTCGCGCGCTCGCCGAGGTGCATCCGCTGCTCGCGGTGGCGGTCAACCTGATCGCGGCCGGTGGTGCCGCGCCGACCCTCTGGCGGTGGCGGTGGACGCCGGTGACCAGGTGGGTGGTCGGCGGTGGCACGGCAGGTGTGTTGCTCGGCTGGGTGGCGCTGTTGATCAACGGGTTCGCGGGCTGAGGCCCGTCACGAGACGCGATCGTGGCCGCGCAGCCAGCCGAACAGGCCGCGTTTGGGTCGCGCGGGTTCCGGCTCCCGCCGCGGCGCGACGCGGGTAGCCGGGTCGGGCGCTTGGCCTCTCGGATACAGCGTGAATCCGCACACCGCGACGTCGCCGGGCACCAGCGCGCCCTCGGCGGCGTGGGCGCGATAGTGGAAGCCGAGCCATTCGTTGTTGGCGGCGTCGGCGAAATCGGGTGGGTCGAAGGGCAGCGTCTGCGGGTCCGGCAGTTCGCCCGCGTGCCAGCGCACCGGATGCTCGCCCGCCCAGTACGGCCGCTCCCACACCAGCGGCAGGCCCTCGTCCTCCAGGATGTTCACCCGGCTCGAGCTGAACGCCCTGCGGAATTCGCCGCGCTCCCAATGCGCGAACGCGCCCCAGCCATGCGCGGTATCGAAGGACACCAGATAGGTGTGCTCGGAAGCCAGCGGACGGATCAGCAACTCCGGGAGCTCGGTCGGATGAATGCGCGCGGCCTGCGCCGAGCACACCACCGTCACGCCCGGGTAGCAACCGATATAGACCTCGTCGAGGTCCGGTCCCGCACAGCCCGCCAGGGTGCCGACCATGATCGGCAGCACGTCCCGGTCGCTGTACAGCTGCTTCGCCAGCGCTAGTGCGGCATCGGGATCCGGATCATGGTTGGCGCGCAGGACCGTCAACGGATCTGGTGCGTCGACGTACCAGAGCGACGAAGCTTTCGATAGCATTTCCGGCACCTCCCGATAGTTGCACGAATCAGCTCCGCGAACTTCGAGCAACGCACGGTGATATCAAGCGATTCACCGCGTCAGTGAACCGCCGGACGTCGTCGTGCGCAGTCGACCCACCCCAAAAATCTACTCGCCCTAGGCCTCCCTCGGCGGACCTTCGGCCTCTGAACACGCCAGCGAGCCGTGGAATTGGTCTCGACAGCAGCATCTACGGACCGGCTGTAGCCGACCTGCTCACGGCAGAGGAAAGTATGCGGACGTCGCTCGCTGGACACCGGATCCCCAACGTGCCAACTGATTTCATGAGCACATGGGTAACTCATCGGGTACCGGCCAACTACCTGCCGCCTCACCGCCAGTCGCCAACGTCACTCGCAACGCGCCTAAGTCTGGCCTGAATACGCGGAGAGGCGGGTTAGTGCCCTGAGCTGCGCACTCCGAGGAGGACATCTTCCCAGGACGGCATGGGTGCCTTGCCGCGCTTGGTGCGGGCGGACTTAGCGGGCGCCTTGCCGTTGGCGGCGGGCTTGGCGGGTTCCTCGACGGCGGGCTTCGTCGACGCGGCAGGCGCGGCGGGGGTGGGCTCCGCCGGGGCGCTCGGCGGTGTCGGCGCGGGCGCGCTCGGTGCGGGTGCCGGGTTTGCCGCGGCGGGCGCCGGGGTGGTGGTGGCAGTGGGGGTTGCGGTCGCGCCCGCCGTGATGGCAGGCGTGTTCGCACCACCGGCGGCGACGGCACGCTGTTCGTAGTACTCGTCCAGGGTGGGCTGGCTCTGCTGGCGTGCCGCGGGGCGCGCGGGCGGCGCTGCGGGTGCGGGACGCGGCTCGACCACGGGTTCCGGCTGCGGCGCGGGTGCCGCGATCTCCGGCTCGGCGGGCAGGATCGTCGCGAGACCGCGCAGTGCGCGGCCGAAGTCGGGATCGATCAGGTCGGAGGCGGGGTCGTCGAGCGGGGAGACCGATCCGCCGTGCGCGTCCGGCTGGTAGCGCCAGTGCGCGGCGATCTCGGAACGCCCGTTCTGCCACTGCAATTGGGCGACCCAGAAGCCCTTTTCGTCCTTCCAGGCGTCCCATTCGGCGCCTTCGATGTTGTGGCCGCGCTCGGTGAATGCCGCGGTAACGACGTCGATGAGGATTTCCACGGCGGGGCCGTCGGGGCGGACGGGGTGCGCCTTCTGCGCGAGTTCGGCTGCGCGGGCACGCTCCAGCAACACGGGGTAGGCGAACCGCTCGACGCGGCTGGCCGGCATGCCGGATTCTTCGGTGACCTGTTCGACGGAGGCGCCGGCACGGATACGAGCCTGAATATCGCGAGGACGCATAGTTGCTTCCATTTCGATCTCGATCTGGCCGAATCGGGCAAGGTCGCCGCGCGCTGCGGCTCGTAGCTTGTCGTCGGCGGGTAGCCGGTACTTCGCTCCGGACTCGGTGTCGATACACACGATGTGCGTGGAGTCGGGCGTCACCCCGATCACTCGAAGTTCACGCACCGTTACCTCCTTACCGCGTCGACCCGCGACACCGCCCACTTTCCGAAACAGTAGTGCACTTCTGGGATTCGTGGGGCGAGACACGCGGGGCGGAAATCTCCGAAGAGACTCGCGCACCCCGCTAATCTGCTCTGTTCGACTTACCGCACTTTCCGGCGCGGCGTGTCTTTGTGGCGTGTCGCTCTATCCAAGTGTGTTCAGCCGAGATTCTGCACGACCCAATCGATGCTACGGGTCAGCTGGGTCACGTCTTCGGGGTCGATGGCCGGGAACATGCCGACGCGCAGCTGGTTGCGGCCCAGCTTGCGGTAGGGCTCGGTGTCGACGATTCCGTTGGCGCGCAGCACCTTCGCCACCGCGGCGGCGTCGACCGAGTCAGCGAAGTCGATGGTGCCGACCACCTGCGAGCGGTGCGCCGGGTCGGTGACATACGGCGTGGCGAATTCGCTCGACTCGGCCCAGTTGTACAGGCGCGAGGACGAATCCAGCGTCCGCTTGACCGCCCAGTCCAGGCCGCCGTTGCCGTTGAGCCACTCGATTTGGTCGGCGAACAGCAACAGGGTGGCGAGCGCCGGGGTGTTGTAGGTCTGGTCCTTGGTGCTGTTGTCGATCGCGATCGGCAGCGACAGGAACTCCGGGGTCCACCGGCCCGATGCCTTGATCTCGTCGACCCTGGCCAGCGCGGCGGGGCTCATCAGCGCGACCCACAGACCGCCGTCGGCGGCGAAGCACTTCTGCGGCGCGAAGTAGTAGACATCGGCGTCGGTGATGTTCACCGGCAGACCGCCCGCGCCCGAGGTGGCGTCGATGGCGATCAGCGCGTTCTCCGAACCCGCCGGGCGCTGCACCGGAATCGAGACGCCGGTGGAGGTTTCGTTGTGTGCCCAGCCGATCAGGTCGACCGAGGGATCCGACACCGGCTCCGGCGCGCTGCCCGGCTCGGCCGAGATGACGATCGGGTCGCCGATGAACGGGTTGCCCTTGGCCACGCTCGCGAACTTCGAGCTGAACTCACCGTTGGTGAGGTGCAGCGAACGCTCCCGGATCAGGCCGAACGCGGCCGCGTCCCAAAACGCGGTGGTGCCACCGTTGCCGAGCACGACCTCGTAACCGTCGGGCAGGCCGAACAGTTCGCGTAGGCCCGAGCGCACCCGCGCGACCACATCTTTCACCGGCTTCTGCCGGTGACTCGTGCCGAACACCGAGGCGCCGACGGTCACCAGGGACTGCAACTGCTCCGGTCGTACCTTGGAGGGGCCACAGCCGAATCGTCCGTCGGCGGGCTTGAGGTCGGCGGGAATCGTCGGGAACGCAGTGGTCATGCGAACAAGGGTAAAGCGTGTCGGACCTGCCCGGTTCGTGTGGGTCGACAGCTGTGCTCCCCGCCACCACCGCCCGCGCGCCCGCCCGGCGCCGGATTTGTCACGGTCTGCTCCGGTTGCGGTGGTATTGCTGTGTCGCCGACCACACTCCAGCTAACCTATGCGCCCATGAACATGGCGTCGGCGAACTCGGGGTGGCGACTGCTCGGTCGACGGCCACGGAGCTTCGGGCTGCGCATCGGCGCGATTTCCGATGGAGCAAGGCGAGAGTTGCTGATGCGTGGCGCGCTGGGTTCGGCGACGATCCTCGGCGTGCGGCCGAGTACCAAAGCGACGACCGGCGAGCCCGGCGTGCACGGAGCGCCCGGCCATGTCTTCTGGGCCCGGGTCCTGGTCGACGGAATTCCGCCCTACGAGACCAGAGTGCGCCAGCGCGTGTCCGCCGCGAACCTGGAGTGGATGCAACCCGGCGACGTGGTGTGCTGCCGAGTCGACCCAGGCGATCGAGATCGGTTGGTGCTCTACGTGCCCGATTTCGCGGAGACCGGCCGGGCCAGCATCTCGAAGATCCTCGCCGACGGCCGCCGCGCCGACGCGACGGTGCTCGCCGCGACCCCGGTCGCCGCGGACTATTCCGGCCGCGACGATCCGGTGCTCCGCCTCGACCTCGAGCTGCGCGCCTGGGACGAGCCGACGCCGTGGCTGGTCCGCCTCGTGCAACCGGTGCCCTTGTCCGCGATCGGCCTTGTCGATCTCGGCCAGCATCTGGAGGTCGCCTTCTTCACCGTGGATCACGGCGAATCCGTCGCGGTCGACTGGGCCGCGTCGCTCGGGGAGGACTGACCCGCACGCCTGCTGATTTCCCGCGGCAACGCGTGCGGCTCAGAGGTGCACGAACGTAAAGCCCATCTCGCGGATGGTCGGCAGGGCGGCGATCATGCCCGCGCCGGTGCCGGACTGCGGGCGGTGCATGTGCGCGAGGGAAATCGCCCCCGGCGCAGCGGCATTCATCGCGGCCCGCACCTTGGCGGCGCTCGCGGTCGCACCGTAGTCGGCGTTGATGCTGAAACCGACCGGGGTTTCCCCCAATTCGTTCGCGATGGCGACCGCGACCTCGTCGTAGTGCGCGGTGCCCGCCCGGAAGAACCGCGGCGCCCGGCCGACCAGTCCACGCAGCCGCTCGTGATTGGCCCAGACCTCGTCGACCGCCTCCTGCGCCGAGCCGGTGCCGTTGATCCCATAGGCGGCGCGCCCGTTCACCGACAGCGGCCGGTGTGCCACACCGTGATTGGCCAGCTCGAACAGCGGGTTCATGGCCAGCTGGGCGGCCCGTGCCTGGTTGGCGTCGATCCAGCGCTTGTTCAGGAACAGGGTGGCCGGAATCTGGTGGGCGATCAGGAAGTTCACCAACGATTCATCCATGTCGTTGTTGCCTGGCCCGCCGCACGCGTCGAAGGTCAGCGCCATCTGCTTGCCGGTGGCCGCGAACGTGCTGATGATGCCCGGCATCTCGACGCCCCACTGCCGCGGCTGCTCGCCCGCGTGCCGGGCGGCCACCGCGGCGGGGGAGTTGTCCTGCGGCACGGGCGCGGCCTTGGCGACCACCGGGGAATTGCCCGCGACCGGGTCGGGACTGGTCGAACTCGGCTCGGCGGCGGCCGTATTGCCGTGTGTCGTGCCACATCCGGTGGCGGCGAACCCGGCAAGCACCGCGCCGACGCCGAACATCCGCCGCCGTGACAGCCCTCTTTCGAACATCCGTCAACCCCTCTTTTCGAAGTCAGCCCCGGATGCTACGCGAGCCGAACGTCCCAGTGGTGCAGGACATCCGGCTCGCGGCAATGCTATGTGTCTATTGCTACGCGTGCGAGATGGCTGCCCAGCCCGCGACATCCTCCGGGCGGCGCGGCGCCGGTCCGGTGTAGATGGCCGCCGGACGCACCAGCTTGCCGAGCTGCTTCTGCTCGAGGATGTGCGCACACCAGCCCGCGGTGCGGCCACAGGTGAACATGGCGGGCATCATGTGCGCGGGCACCTCGGCGAAGTCGAGGATCACCGCCGCCCAGAACTCGACATTGGTCTCGATCGCCCGGTCCGGGCGACGCTCGCGCAGTTCGGCGAGCGCGGCCTGCTCCAGCGCGGCGGCCACCTCGTAACGCGGGGCGGCGAGTCGCTTGGCGGTGGCGCGCAGCACGCGGGCGCGCGGGTCCTCGGCCCGGTACACCCGGTGCCCGAAGCCCATCAGCTTTTCCTTGCGGTCCAGGATGCCCTTGACCAGTGCCCGTGCGTCGCCGGTCTTTTCGACCTCTTCGATCATCGGCAGCACGCGGGCGGGCGCGCCACCGTGCAGCGGGCCGGACATGGCGCCGATCGCGCCGGACAGCGAGGCCGCGACATCGGCACCGGTCGAGGCGATCACCCGCGCGGTGAAGGTGGAGGCGTTCATGCCGTGCTCGGCGGCGGACACCCAGTAGGCGTCGATCGCCTCGGTGTGCTTCGGGTCCGGGTCACCCTTCCAGCGGGTCATGAACCGCTCGGTGACCGTGGTGCACTCGTCGATCTTCTTCTGCGGCACCGCGGGCTGGTAGATGCCGCGGGCGGACTGCGCGACGTAGGACAGCGCCATCACCGAGGCGCGGGCCAGGTTGTCTCGCGCGGTCTCGTCATCGATGTCGAGCAGCGGCTGGTAGCCCCAGATCGGGGCGAGCATGGCCAGGCCCGCCTGCACGTCGACGCGCACGTCGCCGGTGTGCACCGGCAGCGGGAAGGGCTCGGCGGGCGGCAGGCCGCGGCCGAACTCGCCGTCGACCAGCAGGGCCCAGACGTCACCGAAGGTCACCTGGCCCTCGACCAGGTTCTCGATATCGACACCGCGGTAGCGCAGCGCGCCGCCGTCCTTGTCGGGCTCGGCGATGTTGGTGGTGAAAGCCACCACGCCCTCGAGGCCACTGACGAAATCGCTGGGTACGGCGGTCTGCCCGGTAGGCACCGCGGGGGTGGTAGTCATGGTGTGACTTCTCCTTGCAACTTCGGGCCGCATGATGCTCGCGTCGATCAGGGGTTGATGAGGCTCGCCGAGCACATGCCGATCACCATCACCTTAGATCCTTGCTACCGCGGAGTAACGTCTGGCCCATGCGTGACCTGGACAATTCACCCGGCGGCCAGGAGACGGCCGATATCCCGTCGAGCACCGACCTCGCCGGCATGCGCGCCGACTATGCGGGCGCCCCGTTCGGCAGCGGCGAAGACGTCGATTTGGACGAAACATGGCTGGCCGGCGGCTGGGAGCCGTTGTTGCGCCACTGGATCGAGCAGGCGACCGCGGTCGGCGTCGCGGAGCCGAATGCCATGGTGCTGGCCACCGTGTCACTGGCCGACGGCACGCCGCGACCGGTCGCCAGGACGGTGCTGTGTAAGGGACTTTCCCCCGAGGGTGTGACTTTTTACACCAACTACGACTCGGCCAAGGGCGGCCAGCTGGCCTCGGTCCCGTTCGCCGCCGTCACCTTCGTCTGGCCCGCGCTCGGCAGGCAGGTGCACGTGCGCGGCGCGATCGAGCGGGTCGCCGCCGAGACCACCGCGGTGTACTGGCGCTCCCGCCCGCGCGATTCGCAGCTCGGCGCGTGGGCCTCGCGCCAGTCCAAGCCGATCGGGTCGCGTGCCGAGATGGACCGCATGATGGCCGAGACGGTCGCGCGCTTCGACGACGTCGACGAGATTCCGGTGCCGCCGCACTGGGGTGGCTTCCTGCTCCGCCCGGACGAGGTGGAGTTCTGGCAGGGCCGCCGCGGCAGGCTGCACAACCGGATTCGGGTGCTCATCGAGAAGGACGCGATGACGGTGCAGCGACTACAGCCCTGACGGTATTTCCCGACTCGGTTACGCTGCCGCCGGTGAGACTGCTGGCCGACACGACACCGCTGCGAAATCCCGACTATCGGCGCCTGTGGACCTCGGGTGTCGTCACCATCATCGGGGCGCAGCTGTCCATCGTCGCGGTGCCGCAGCAGATCTTCCAGATCACCGGCAGCTCGGGCTATGTGGGCCTGGCCGGACTGTTCGGCCTGGTGCCGCTGGTCGTGTTCGGGCTGTGGGGTGGTGCGCTCGCGGACGTGATGGACCGGCGCAAGCTGATGCTCATCACCAACGCGGGCACCGGGCTGACCGCGGTGGCCTTCTGGGCGCAGGCCGCGTCGGGCATCGACAACGTGTGGGTGGTGCTCGGCCTGTTCGCGATGCAGCAGGCGTTCTTCGCGGTGAATCAGCCGACGCGTAGCGCCACCATCCCGCGACTGCTGCCGGAAGACCAACTGGCCGCGGCCAATTCGCTGAGCATGACGGTGATGCAGTTCGGCGCCATCGCCGGACCGGTGCTGGCGGGTGTGCTGATCCCGGTGGTCGGGCTGTCCACCCTCTACCTGATCGACTCCATCGCCTTGCTCGCCACGATCTGGGCGGTGTGGCGGCTGCCCGCGCTGCCGCCGACCGGATCCGCGCGCAAGGCCGGATTCCGTACTGTGCTGGACGGTTTCAGCTATCTGGCCACGCAACGGATCCTGCTCGCGTCGTTCGCGGTGGACGTGATCGCCATGGTGTTCGGCATGCCGCGCGCGCTGTTCCCGCAGATCGCGCACGAGACGTTCGGCGACCCGACCACCGGCGGGGTCGCGCTCGGCCTGCTGTTCGCGTCCATGTCGGCGGGCGCGGTGCTCGGCGGCATCTTCTCCGGCTGGATACCGCGGATCCGGCGCCAGGGCCTTGCCGTGCTCGTCTGCATCGCGCTGTGGGGTGTGGCCATGGTCGGCTTCGGTGTTGCCGTCGGATTCACCGGGCACGGGCTCGGCCTCGGCGTCGGGCTGTGGCTCGCGCTGATCTGCTCGGCCTTCGGCGGCGCGGTGGACATGATCTCGGCGGCGCTGCGGGTGACCATGCTGCAGCAGGTCGCCACCGACGAGATGCGCGGCAGGCTGCAGGGCGTGTTCATCGTGGTTGTCGCAGGTGGGCCGCGCATCGGTGATGTTGCCCACGGTTTTGCGGCGGCCAGTCTGGGTACTGCCGTTGCCGCGGCGGGCGGTGGCGGTCTGGTGGTGATCGGCGTGCTGGTCGCCGCCGTCGCGTTCCCGGCATTCGTGCGCTACCGGGTAGGCCGCGCACATGCGGAAATAGTGGCACCATGAGCTCGGCGAATATTCGGCAACCGGCGTGCGACGCGTCGCCAGGACCTCACTCGCCCACGAGGTGAATGTGAGGTGCCGCAGGACTACCCTCCTGATTGTCCGTGTCGGTGAACGTCTAGCGTTGACAGAAGTGCATCGTGCGCCGACCGCGACGGTGCCTACGGTTCTAGCCTGAGAGGGATCCTTCCGTGCCCGCTGAGAACATCATCAACGTCGACGAAGACGCCAAGCCGGTGCTTACCTACCCCGGCGGGGAGTTCCCGATGACGGTCGCCAAGGCCGCTGAAGGCAACGACGGAATCGAGCTGGGAAAGCTCCTGGCCAGCACGGGATACGTCACCTACGACCCGGGCTTCATGAACACCGCCCCGACCAAGTCGGCGATCACCTACATCGACGGTGAGGCGGGCATCCTGCGTTACCGCGGTTACCCGATCGACCAGCTGGCCGGGACGTCGACCTTCATCGAGGTCAGCTACCTGCTGATCTACGGGGAGCTGCCCACGCAGACTCAGCTCGACGACTTCACCGACCGGATCCGCAGGCACACTCTGCTGCACGAGGATCTGAAGCGGTTCTTCGACGGTTTCCCGCGCAACGCGCACCCGATGCCGGTGCTGTCCTCCGCGGTGAACGCGCTGTCGGCCTACTACCAGGATTCGCTGGATCCGCGCGACCCCGAGCAGGTCGAGCTGTCCACCATCCGGCTGCTGGCCAAGCTGCCGACCATCGCGGCCTACTCGTACAAGAAGTCCGTCGGCCAGCCGTTCCTCTACCCGGACAACTCGCTGAGCCTCGTGGAGAACTTCCTGCGGATGACCTTCGGGTTCCCGGCCGAGCCGTACGAGGTCGACCCCGAGGTCGCCGCGGCGCTGGACATGCTGCTCATCCTGCACGCCGACCACGAGCAGAACTGCTCCACCTCGACGGTCCGGCTGGTCGGCTCCTCCGACGCCAACCTGTTCACCTCGGTATCCGGCGGCATCAACGCCCTGTGGGGCCCGCTGCACGGCGGCGCGAACCAGGCCGTGCTGGAGATGCTCGACGGCATCAAGGCCGACGGCGGCGACGTCAAGGAATTCATCCGCAAGGTCAAGAACAAGGAAGACGGCGTGAAGCTCATGGGCTTCGGGCACCGCGTCTACCGCAACTACGACCCGCGCGCCGCGATCGCCAAGAAGCACGCCGACGCCATCCTCAACAAGCTCGGCAACGACGAGCTGTTCGACATCGCGCAGGCGCTGGAAGAGGCCGCGCTCACCGACGAGTACTTCGTCGAGCGCCGCCTGTACCCGAACGTCGACTTCTACACCGGCGTGATCTACAAGGCGATGGGCTTCCCGACCCGCATGTTCACCGTGCTGTTCGCGATGGGCCGACTGCCGGGCTGGATCGCGCACTGGCGCGAAATGCACAGCGAGCCACTGAAAATCGGCCGCCCGCGGCAGATCTACACCGGCTACGGCGCTCGCGACTACCGCGAGATCACCAATCGTTAGTTCCACCGTTACACCCACCATCACCTATCGAAGGGGATAAGCCGAATGACCAAGCCGGAGATCGAGTTCCAGGGCGGCCCCGCGCCTGCCGAGCTGGTGATCAAGGACATCATCGAAGGCGAAGGCAAGGAAGCCGTGCCCGGCGGCAACGTCGAGGTGCACTACGTCGGCGTGGAATTCGATACCGGCGAAGAATTCGACTCCTCCTGGAACCGCGGCGAGGCCATCAACTTCCCGCTGCGCGGCCTGATACAGGGCTGGCAGGACGGCATCCCCGGCATGAAGGTCGGCGGCCGCCGTCAGCTCACCATCCCGCCCGCCCTGGCCTACGGCCCGGCCGGCGCGGGACACCCCCTCGCGGGCAAGACACTCGTCTTCATCATCGACCTGCTGGACGCTCAGTAATTTGCCGCGTGGCCGCGGGTGTTCGCGGCCCCCTGGTGCCTCGCGTCCCAGCTGTCGAGACTCGCGCCTGCGGCGCATGCGCTTCGACAGCTGGGACGCGAGACGGGCCGCGAACGGCGCTCGTAAGACTCGCGCGTGCGGTGGCTGGTTTGGGTGGTCCGTGCTCCAGATCTCCGGGGTGCGGGCCATTTCTATTGTCGGACAACCTCGACCGGATCGGTCAGCGCGAGTGCCAGCGCAGACTGTTGGGCGCTGCTGCGCTGGGGGAGTGCCTCGACGGCCTTGTCGGTCTGCGCGCTCAGGTTGCCGACGATGGTCTGCAGCTGGGTGACGCCGCCGGTGAGTTGGCTGATGGCGCTGACCAATTGGGTCCCGCCCTCGTCGGCGAGCCGGGGCAGGTCCGTGGCCAGCTTCGCGCCTTCGTTCAATTGCGCACTGGCACTGGTCAACCGGTCGACCACGGTGTGTAGCAGGGTGCCGAGATCGGTGTTCGGGTCGACCGCGCCGCCCACCAGCGAGCCGAGGCCGCTGAGCTGCGACCCGGCCTGACCCGAAATGCCATGCAGGGCTTCGAGCTTCTTGATGATGTCGGCCAGCGCCGGATCGTCGGCGAAGGGCAGCGCGCGCAGCGGCGGCAGAATCTGGTCCAGGCCCGAGCTCACCGTATTCGCCGTCTGCTCCACCTGCGCGATCGTGATGCCGGTCGAATCCAGTGCGGCGGCAAGCTGATTCGCCTGCGCGGTCGCGCCGTCGACGGTCGAGTTGAGCAGCGCGATGGCCGAAGTCAGTTGTGCCGAACCCTCTTTGGCGAAGTTCAGGAAGCCGAGCAGCTGGCCCGCGCCCGAGCTGAACTGCTCGGTGCCCGCGGCGGCCGCGCTCACCCCGGCCTTCAGCAACTGCGCGGTGAACTGCGCCTGCGTCATTTGGCTGCGCGCCTGCCCGACCGCGGACAGCGCGGCATCCACCCCCGCCGCGCCGACCCGGTGCGTTACCTCGGTGACCGCGCCGTTCACCAGATCAGAGTCCGCGCCCCGGTGCGTGTCCACGGTGACCTTGGCCCGGCGCGGCTGCGTCCCGGCCAGCGTGCCCATGGATTCGGTGAGGTCGGCGGGCAGGGTGATCACCGCGGCGTAGTCGTCGGTGCTTGCCTCGCCAGGCTTGGCCGCGGTCCATTCGTAACCGCCCGCGTCCTGCAACGCCTTGATCACCTTCGCCCCCGTCGGCCCCGCATCAGCGTTGACCAGGGCGATACCGGTGGGCCCGTGGTCCGATCGGCTGCACGCGGTGAGCCCGGCGCCGAGCGCGCCGACACTGACAAGAGCAACGGCGAGAAGACCCCAGCGGGCGCGTTTTCCGATCACAGCCCGACCATAGAACCCCCGCATAACCCCTGCGCTGGCGATTCTATGAGAGTTCGCTAAGGACCGCGGGCGCGCCGCTCAGCGGGTAGCGGGGGCGGGCAGGTCGAGGACGAGGCGGATGCCGCCCAGCGTGCCATCGTCGAAATAGGCTTGGCCGCCGTGCAATTGGGCCTGTTGAGCGACCAGGGCGAGGCCGAGGCCGGAGCCGCCCTTGCTGGCCTGGCTGCCGCGGAAGAAGCGGTCGAAGACGGCCTGGCGCTCGTGCGGTGGGATGCCGTGACCGTTGTCGTCGACGCTGATGACGATGTGGCCGTTCGGTGCTCGGTGCGCGGACACCAGCGCCTCGGTGGCGCGGCCGTGCTTGACCGAGTTGGCCAGCGCGTTGTCCACCGCGAGGCGCAGGCCCGCGGGCAGGCCGCGGGTGACCAGCTCGGTATCGCTGTCGATGCGGACCTTCAACCCGGGGAAGTGCCGCATGGCGTCGTGCGCGGCCTGGTCGCACAGGTCGCCGACATCGGTGGCGACGTGGTCGCGTTCGTTGGTGAGGTCGCCGGTGGCCAGCCGTTCCAGCGCGGCGAGGGTGGTCTCCACCCGGCCCTGGCTGCGTTGCAGGTCGGCGAGGATCTCCGCGCGCTGTGCCTCGTCCAGGTCCAGGGTGCGCAAGACCTCCAGATCGGTGCGCATGGCGGTGAGCGGCGTGCGCAGCTCGTGTGCGGAAACGGCGGCGAAATCGCGCGCGGTCTCCAGCGCGGCGGCGGTCGCCGATTGTGCCTGGTCCACTCGCTGCAGCATGGTATTCACCGCGTCGGCAAGCCGTTCCGCCTCGCGCACGCCCGACCCGTCCACCGGTGTCTGCGGGTTCCGCGGATCGGGCAGCCCGCTGCGCGCGTCGACCTGACGGGTGAGCCGCACGATCGGACGCACCGCACGCCCGGCCAGCAGCCAGCCGAGCGCCGCGGCGGCGGCGATGGCGAACAACGCGCCGCCGAGCACCCAGCGCTGCTGCTCGGCGGTCGCGGCGGCCGCCGACGCGGCCGGGATGCCCATCGACACCACCCGGCCGGGCGGCTGGTTCTCGGTGGTGGAGAGGATCCGGTAGGGCGTGCCGCCGACCGTGACCGTCCGCGAACCCGGTGCCAGATCGGGCAATTGGGTCGGCGTGCTCGCGATGACGTTGCCGTCCATCCGGACGGTGACCGCGATGTCGTTGGTCAGCCCGGGCACGAAACCGATGACCCGGACGATGATGACCGGTTCGATCGGCACGATGCGCGCGGCGACCGCGAGCTGCTGATCGGATTGCCGGATATTGTTGCGCTCGATCGCGTGGATGCTGATCACGCTGATCACCGAGACGATCACCACCGCGCCGGCCGCCGCCGCGCCCGCGACCCGGGTGCGTAGTGAAAAGGCCGGGCGCCGACGGGTTTTCGACGCGGGTGCCGGCGTCACTTCGGTGCCCGCAGCACGAAACCGACCCCGCGGATCGTGTGCAGCAACCGGGGCGCGCCATCCACCTCCAGCTTGCGCCGCAGATAACCGACGAAGACGTCGACCACATTGGTGTCGGCCGCGAAGTCGTAGCCCCACACCAGTTCCAGCAGCCGCTCCCGGCTCAGCACCACGCCGACATTGCGCGCCAACGTGGACAGCAGCTCGAATTCCCGCTTGGTGAGCTCGATTTCGATGCCGTTGAGCAGCGCGCGATAGCCCGCGACATCGACCTCCAGCGGTCCGACGGTGATCGCGCCCGGCGTGGTCGGCGACTGGGTGTCGGTCCGCCTGCGCAGCAGCGCCTTGATCCGCGCGACGAGTTCGGCAAGCACGAACGGCTTGACCAGATAATCGTCGGCCCCCGACTCCAGCCCCGAGATGCGGTCGTCCACCGAGGCCCGCGCGCTGAGCACGCAGATCGGTACCTCGTTGCCCATCGCGCGCAACGCGGTCACCACCCCGGCACCGTCGAGCACCGGCATGTTCATATCGAGCACGATCGCGTCCGGCGCGTGCTCGTTCACGCTGCGCAGCGCCTGCCCGCCGTCCCTGGCCACCAGCACATGGAAGCCGGAAAGCCGCAGCCCGCGCTCGACCGACGCGAGCACGTCCTCGTCGTCATCGACGACGAGGACGGTCGGGGTCATAGGTGTCACATCAGTCATTCTGCTCCCCCGCCTCTCCGAGACTTCAGGCCAGACTCGCGTGTCGCGACTGTGGCGTCGGCGTCCGGCGGTGAGACGGCGGGCAGGTCAGCCGGTACCCAGCGAGTTACCCATGTACTCACGAGATCAGTCGACCGGTGATCTTCAGGGAAGAGACAGCAGTTAGTAGTTGTGGCAAGAATCGGCGACGGCCTGGATGGTCTCGCGCAACTGGCCGTAGCGCGGGTCGTTCTGGGCCTGCTGTACCGCGTCCGGGTTGTTGTCGATGGCCTGCTGCAGTTCCGCGCGGCGCTGCTCGACCGGCTGATCGAACTTGCGCTGCAGCTCGGCCTTCTGCGACGGGTTCGCGTCGAGCATCTTGGCGAGCTGGGGCGCCTTGTCGTGCAGCGCGGCGTCGACCTGGGTGAACGAACAGTCCGAACTCAGCAGCGGACCGGCGAGCTCCATCGGGCCTGCCGACGCGATCGCGGGGCTGAGCAACACGGCAACGGTGGCCAGTCCGCCCGCGGCGAGTGCGGCGACGGCGGGACGGCCAACAGAACGCTTCATGGGTGTGACTCCAGTTCGTCGAGGGGTTAGTGCCTAGCGTCCTCGACGCTAGGCCGCCGCACTGGCACCTGTGTGAACGTTCTCTAAGGAATCTCTGAGCACACGCCAATCCCTAAGCGGGAGAACGATTTCGCAAGGAAGGTCAGGCGGGTGAGCCCACGTCCGGTGTCGCCACCGGCTCAACTCGGTTCGCGTTGTGGATCTGCTCCTCCAACGCGTCGAGCACCGCGGGATCCTCGATGGTGGACGGAATTTCGTACGGCTCACCGGCGGTGATCTGCCGGATGGTCTTCCGCAGGATCTTGCCCGACCTGGTCTTCGGCAGCGCGGTGACGATCACGGCGTCGTGCAGCGTGGCGATCGCGCCGATCTGCGAGCGCACCCGTTCGATCAGCTCGTCGCGCAGCCGCGCCGGGTCCACCTCGACCCCCGACTTGAGCACCACGTACGCCAGCGGCCGGTGCCCCTTGAGCTCGTCGGGCAGCCCGATCACCGCGCACTCGGCCACCGCCTCGTGGCCCGCGATGGCCGCCTCGATGCTGCCCGCCGACAACCGGTGCCCGGCCATATTGATCACATCGTCGCTGCGGCCGAGCACGTAGAGGTAGCCGTCCTCGTCGAAGTAACCGGAGTCGCCGGTGAGGTAGTGGCCGGGGTAGGCGGACAGATACGAACGCTGGTAGCGCGCGTCGTCGTTCCACAGTCCGGTGAGCGTGCCGGGCGGCAGCGGCAGCCCGATCACGATGTTGCCCTCGGTATTCGGCGGCACCGGGTTGCCCTCGGAATCGAGCACCCGCAGCCGGAAACCGGGCACCGGTACCGAGGCTGAGCCCGCCTTGATCGGAAGTTGTTGCAGGCCAAGAGGGTTCGCGCAGATCGGCCAACCGGTCTCGGTCTGCCACCAGTGGTCGACCACGGGGCAGTCGGTGCGATCGGCGAGCAGCACCTCGTCGGCCCAGGCATAGGTCGCGGGATCTAGTCGTTCGCCCGCGCAGAACAGCGCGCGCAGCGACGACAGGTCGTGGCGGTGTGCCAGCTCGGCCTCCGGATCGGCCTTGCGGATGGCGCGCAGCGCGGTCGGCGCGGTGAACAGCACGCGAACATTGTGTTCGGCGACCACCCGCCAGTAGGCGCCCGCATCGGGTGTGCCGATCGGCTTGCCTTCGTACAACAGCGTGGTCGCGCCGACCAGCAGCGGCGCGTAGACGATGTAGGAGTGTCCGACGACCCAGCCGACATCGGAGGCCGTCCACATCACCTGGCCCGGGCCGATGTCGTAGATATTGCGCATGGACCAGGCGAGGGCAACCGCGTGTCCGCCGTTGTCCCGAACCACCCCTTTGGGTTTCCCGGTGGTGCCCGAGGTGTACAGGATGTAGAGCGGATCGGTCGCGGCGACCGGGACCGGCTCGGCCAGTGGCGCATCTCGGACAGCGTCGTCCCAATCGAGCCATTGGGCCGCGACGGTCTGTGCGGAACTCGGCAGCGATTCGGTCGCGGCCTGCGGCGCGGAGAAGTGGATCGTCGGGAACTGCGGCCGCTGCTTCACGATCACCGTGCGCGGCGCGGTGGTCTCGGCGAGGTCCAAGGCTTGCAACACAATCGGCGGATATTCGAGCTGTTTGCCCGGTTCCAGGCCGCCCGATGCTGTGATGATCAACACGGGTTCCGCGTCGTCGATGCGCGCGGCGAGCTCGGGTGCCGCGAAGCCGCCGAACACCACCGAGTGCACCGCGCCGATCCGCGCGCAGGCCAGCATGGCGATCACGGCTTCGGGGATCATCGGCAGGTAGATGATGACGCGGTCGCCCGCGACGACCCCGAGGCGGCTCATCGCGCCCGCGAATCTGGCTACCTTTTCGAGCAATTCGGCGTAGGTGAAAACGCCTCTGGTGCCGGTCATAGCGGAGTCGTATATTAAGGCGGGCTGATCAGCTAAGCCCCCCTCCGCCGCGGAGCCACCGTGCACATGCCGGTCGAGGGTGTTGAAGGAGGTGTTGAGGCGAGCGTCGGTGAACCACCTGGCCACCGGGCGAGCGGCCGGGTCGATGATCTGGGTTGGTGGCACCACCCAGTCGATCGCTTCAGCCGCCCCGGCCCAGAACTCGGCGGGGTCGACCAAGCTGGTCTGATAGACCGGTCGGTACTCGTGCCGCACGTTCAAACCCGTGACTCCCTAGCCTCGCCTCGATGCCCGCCTCGATAGATCTGGTTGATTGTGGCAGACTTCACGCGACGCCCGGGTGGGTGTTGTGACCTTTGGTTTTGCCTGGAACGGCCAGGTCAAGGATCGCATGCTTACTCGGAGTCACCCAAGAAGTTATTGATCCGTTAGAATCTGATGTCACTTATTTGGGCCGTCGTAGACGCAATTTCTCGGCCAGCCGCAGTTCTCGGCCAGCTCCGCCTGTCGAGCCAGTATGCGTGTGGAGGTTCGCTGATGGCGCGTGGTTGGGGCCAGTTTGGAAAGTGAGTGGGAGATGCGTGAGGCCGCTAGGTCCGGCAGAAGGCGCTGGGCGCTCGGCAACTGGGACCTGCGCTGGAAGGTGACGGCAGTTCTCGCCGTCCCCCTGGCAGTCGCGGTAGGCCTTGGCGTGTCCAGGATTTCATCGGAGTTCACCAACTCGGGTCGGCTCGCCGACGTCGCGGAGAACGTCCAGGCCATCCCGGCCGTCACCGCGCTCAGCGCGCAGACGGCGACGGTGGTCGGTTCGCAGATGATCGCCATCGCGGCGAATGTGTCCGTGGTGACGGATCAGAACCTCGCCGATCTCGACAAGGCGATTGCCAACGCGGAGAAGGCCGCTGACAAGTTGAGCGGTGTCTCCGGTGCCCGCCCGGCCTTGGACAGCATGCTCACCCAGGCAAAAGCTGTTCGCCAGCAAGGCAAGAACGTCAGCACCGGGCCGACTTCCGACGCCATCGGTCTGATCGACCGGGTGCGCAACGACAGCGTGCGGATCGTCGAGACGACGGTCGGTCAGGTCAGCGACACCGCCGTCGACACCGCCAAATTGCGTCTGGTCGACTCGCTCAACACTCGGGCCACGCTGGTCGGCGAGGTCGCCGCGTTCCCGGATGTGTTGAAGAACCCGAAGGTCGGCACACCCGGCTTCCTCACCGCGGCCAATACCGAGCGCTCGCTGCTCGGTGTGCTGTCGCATCGGTTCTCCGACGGCGACACGTCGATCGCCGATCTGCGCGCGGGCATCGACACCCGCGTTGCGCTGCTGAACAGTCCGGAGTCGCAGGCAGGCACGGTTCCGGTCGGTGAATTGAAGAAATCGCTGACCGACAGCCTCGCGGTGTACGAGCTCGTGGTGAGCCGGGCGACCAAGGACATCGACGGCGCGATGAACTCGCTGGTGTCCACCGCTCAGCGCGACGCGTGGACCTACACCGCCGTCGTCGTGGCCACCATCCTCGCCGCGCTGTTGCTCGCCGTGTTCGTCGCGCGCTCGATGATCGTGCCGCTGCACCGGCTTCGCCTCGCGGCGCTGCGGGTCGCCGAAAGCGATCTGCCGCACGAGGTGGCCCAGCTCCGCACCGGCGCCTCACCGGAAGAGGTTCCGCTCGAGCCGATGCCGGTGCGCAGCACCGAGGAGATCGGCCAGCTGGCCCGCGCCGTCGACGACATCCACGGCCAGGCGCTGCGTCTGGCGAGCGACCAGGCGCAGATGCGTTCACAGGTCAACGACATGTTCGAGACGCTGGCCCGGCGATCCAAGTCGCTGGTCGACCATCAGCTCAGCCTGATCGAGGCGATGGAGTACGACGAGAAGGATCCACGCCTGCTGGAAAACCTTTTCCGGCTGGACCATCTCGCCGCCCGCATGCGCCGAAACGGCGACAACCTGCTCATCCTGGCCGGCACCAGGCAGCGCCGCGCCAAGTCCGCGCCGGTCGAGATCGCCGACGTGCTGCGCGCCGCGATCTCCGAGGTCGAGGACTACGAGCGAGTGAAACTGGGTGCCACGCCACGTGGTTCGCTGGTCGAGCCCGCCGCCTCCGACATGGCGCACCTGTTCGCCGAGCTGCTGGACAACGCGCTGCGTGCCTCCCCGCCGGAGACCGACGTGAAGTTCACCTTCGCGCAGGCGCACGACCAGGGCATGCTCATCGAGGTGGCCGACCGAGGTATCGGTATGCCGCCGTCGGAGATGGCCGATATCAACCGGCGGTTGGAACAGACCGCCGAGCCGGGCCCCGATACCGCCAGGCACATGGGTCTTTTCGTGGTCGGCAGGCTGGCCGAGCGGCACGGTCTCACGGTGCGGCTGCGGCCCACCTTCGACACCGCGCGCGATCCCGGTGTCACGGTGACCGTGCACGTTCCCGGTGCGCTGATCGTGGCGGGCAAGCCGATCACGGCCCAGCCCGTCACCCCGTCCCCGCAGACACCCGAGCGGCCGCGGCCGTCCGCCCCGTCGTCGATGCAGATGCGGTCGGTCACCCGTACTCCCGGCGGCAACGTCATGGTGACCGTCGATCCCGGCGTCAGCGGGCCGATCCCGGTCAGCAATCCGAATGCCACGTCCAGCGGGCCGATTCCGGCCGGTGGTGGGCTGCCGCAGCGGCAGCCGGGCAATTCGATGGCGTCCGGGCTGCAGTCGAACGCGCAGCAGGCGGGTCCGACGCTGCGACCCGCACCGGGTCAGCAGGCCAGCGGACCGCAGCGCGGCAAGCTCGCCGCCGCGAACCTACCCAAGCGCAACCTCAACCCCGGCGGTCCGCCGCCGCCGCGCCAGCCGGGCGGCCCAGCCGAGCCGACCGTGACGGGTCTGCCGCCGCGGGACGCGAATTCGGGCGAGCTGCCCAAGCGTCAGCCGGGCAGCAACGGCGTGCCGCAGCCGAGCATCAGTGGCCTTGCGCAGCCGCCGAGCGGGCTGCCGCAGCGGCAGCGTGGCGAGAACGGGCTGCCGCAACGGGATTCCGCCCCCGGCGGACTGCCGCAGCGTGACCCGAGCGCGGGTGGGCTGCCGCAGCGGGACAGCGGTTCGGGTGGGTTGCCGCCACGGCAGACCGGGCCGAATGGGCTGCCGCAGCGTGAGGGCTTGCCCCAGCGCGATCCGAACGCCGGTGGTCTGCCCCAGCGCGATCCGAACGCCGGTGGGCTGCCGCAGCGTGATCCGAGTGCCGGTGATCTGCCGCAGCGCGAGTCCGCGTCCGGTGGGCTGCCGCAACGCGATCCGAGCGCGGGCGGGCTACCGCAGCGGGAGCCGACAGCGGGTGGCCTGCCGCGACGTCAGCGTGGCGAGAACGGGCTGCCGCAGCGCGAGTCCGCGTCCGGTGGCCTGCCACAGCGTGATCCGAACGCGGGTGGTTTGCCGCAACGCGATTCGAGTCTGCCGCAACGCGATCCGAGCGCGGGCGGGTTGCCGCAGCGGGAGTCCGCTTCGGGTGGTCTGCCGCAGCGTGACCCGAGTGCCGGTGGTCTGCCGCAACGTGAGCCGACGGCCGGTGGTCTGCCGCAACGTGAGCCGAGCGCGGGTGGTTTGCCGCAACGCGATTCGAGTCTGCCGCAACGCGATCCGAGCGCGGGCGGGCTGCCACAGCGGCACGCCGCGGCGGCGAGCCTGCCGCAGCGGGACGTGACGCCGACCGGACTGCCGCAGCGCCAGCCGGGCACCCAGGTGCCGCCGAACCTGCCGCAGCGCGAACCGGGCGAGGGTCTGCCGCAGCGGGACACATCGCCGGGTCTTGGTCTGTCGCAACGGGGTCGGGGTACGCTGCCCGGCAACGACGAACAGCCGAAGGACGCGGAGGCCGCAGGAGGCGATCCAGGCAGGCACAGTTACCGAGCCAACCCGACGAGGACCGCGTCGTTCTTCCAGACGAGGCTCCAGCCCGCAGTCGAAACCGGCGATTCCGTCATGGGCGGAACACCAATTTTCGCGGAAATGATGTCGGCATGGCTGTCAGACCCGAATATGGACAGGTCCACCGTGGCCGCCTCCTTCGAATCACCGGGTGATGAAGGTTGGCAGGCGGCCCGCGCGGCCAGCGAGGCACAATCCGAAACAAGGACGGCGGCTGGGTTGCCGCAACGCAATCCGGGCGGAAGGCTGGTCCCGGGCGCCGTCAACGGTGCGGTGGATCGGGCACCGAGCCGTGATCCAGAAACAATCAGGTCCAGCCTGAGTCGCCATCAGCAGGGCGTCCGGGATGGCCGCGCAATGAGAGCAATGAACTTAACCGGAGATAAAGGAGACCGATGAACCCCGATCTAGGTGGTACGAATCGTCAGCTGGATTGGCTGGTTTCGAACTTCGCCAACGAGGTTCCTGGCGTAGCCCATGCCGTCCTGGTCTCGGCTGACGGCCTACTCATGGCCGCGAGTGCTCAGCTGCCCGTCGACCGTGCCGAGCAGCTGTCGGCCGTCACCGCCGGACTGGCCAGCCTCTCGGTCGGTGTCTCGAACCTGTTCGAGGGCGGCACCGTGCTGCAGTCCGTCGTCGAGATGGAGCACGGCTACCTGCTACTCATGGCTGTCGGCGACGGCTCGTACCTTGCCGTGTTGACCAATACGTCGTGCGACATCGGTCAGGTCGGCTACGAGATGGCGTTGTTGGTCGAGCGGGTCGGCCAGACAGTCCAGGCCACGCCACGCGTCACGATGGGTTCCTGATGGTGGGATGGACATAGAAGATCACCGCTTGGGGAGCGCCGAGCCCAGTCTCGTTCGCCCATACTCGTTGACCGCAGGCCGAACGAGGCCCGCGGTCGAGTTGGCGTTGGAGGCACTCGTCGCATCGCATCCGGTCGCCCTGGAGCGGCAGTTCGAACTGACCAACATCGAGACGTCAATCGTGGAGTTGTGCAGAGAATCGCCGTCCGTCGCCGAGGTAGCAGCCCGATTGGGTATCCCCATCGGGGTGGCTCGCGTGCTGGTTGCCGACCTGATCGAGGCCGGGCATGTACGCGTTTCGGCGACTTTGAAAGACGATTCCAGCGACGATGAACGTCGCGAGCTGATCGAAAGGGTTCTCAGTGGACTCCGGCGTATTTGATTCGACGGCGCAGGTCGACACCCGCACCAGCAAGCCAACGTCGGCGAAGATCGTTGTCGCCGGTGGTTTCGGTGTCGGTAAGACCACGATGGTCGGTGCTGTCTCGGAGATTGTTCCGCTGCGCACCGAGGCATTGGTAACCAATGCCAGTACCGGAATCGATAATTTGACGGGCATTCCGATGAAGTCGACCACCACCGTGGCGATGGACTTCGGCCGGATCAGCCTCGCCGACGACCTGGTGCTGTATCTCTTCGGTACGCCGGGCCAGTACCGATTCTGGTTCATGTGGGACGACCTGATCCGCGGTGCCATCGGCGCCGTGGTGCTGGTCGACACCCGCAGGCTCGAGGACAGCTTCGCGGCCGTCGACTACTTCGAAGCGCGCGGCCTACCATTCCTGGTGGCGCTCAACGAATTCGACGACGCGCCCCGATACCCGATCGAGGACATCCGGCAGGCCCTCGCGGTGCCTGCGGACGTGCCGATCCTGTCCATCGACGCCCGGCGGCGCGAGCCGGCCAAGCAGGCCTTGGTCGCGCTCACCGAGTACGCGTTGCGCAAGGTGATGCAGGGTTACTGAGTTACTCGCGCGGCATCCGTAGCGACTGCTTGCAGGTCGCTCGAAAGGGTCGGCAGCGAGTGCTTGCGGGTCGCTCGAAAGGTCCGCATCCGTTCGATACCGAGTAGTTAAGCTCCCTCGGTGAAGAGTTCTGCGCGCGAGCTGCTCGGGCAACTGCTCGACACCGACTCGTATGTCAGCTGGGACCGGCCACCGATCACGGTGGCCGCGACCCCGCGATACCGCGAGGCGTTGCACAAGGCTGCGGTCGCGGCGGGCACCGATGAGTCGGTGCTCACCGGCGAGGGACTGCTGCGCGGGCGGCGCGTCGCCGTAATCGCCTGCGAGTTCGGCTTTTTGGCGGGTTCGATCGGCGTCGCCGCGGCCGAACGGATCGTCACGGCGGTCGAACGGGCCACCGAACTCGGGCTGCCACTCGTCGCTTCGCCGACCTCCGGTGGCACCCGCATGCAGGAGGGCACCGTCGCGTTCGTGCAGATGGTGAAGATCGCCGGTGCCGTCGCCGCGCACAAGGCGGCGGGCCATCCCTATCTGGTCTACCTGCGCAACCCCACCATGGGCGGCGTGTTCGCCTCGTGGGGTTCCTTGGGCCACATGACTTTTGCCGAACCCGGCGCGCTGATCGGCTTCCTCGGACCTCGCGTCTATCAAGCCCTGTACGGCCAGCCGTTTCCCGAGGGCGTGCAGACGGCCGAAAACCTTTACCGCCGTGGCGTTATCGACGGTGTCGTCACGATCTCGATCTTCCGCCGCATCGCGCATCGCGCGCTCAGTGTCTTCGGCGGAATGTCGAATTCAATTGCGGGCGAACAAGTTCCGATTCACGACCAGAAGCAGGCGGCCGCGGTTGTTTCGGCGTGGGAGTCGGTGGTCATATCGCGACGCCCAGACCGTCCTGGCATTCGTGACCTGCTTCGCCATGTGACACAACGGGTTCCGCTGAGCGGCACCGGGCAGGGCGAGTCCGACCGCACCGTGGTGCACGCGCTGGCGCGTTTCCGCGGCCAGCCGTGCGTGGTGTTCGGACACGACCGCGCCGGGCAGCAGGGCGGGTACTCCATGGGGCCCGCCGCGCTGCGTGAAGCGCGGCGCAGCATGGCGCTTGCTGAAGAGTTGCGGTTGCCGCTCGTCCTGGTGATCGACACGGCGGGCGCCGCCCTGTCGAAGGAGGCCGAGGAGCGCGGATTGGCCCCCGAGATCGCCCGCTGCATCGCGGATTTGGTGACCTTGGCCACGCCGACCGTCTCGGTGCTGCTCGGCCAGGGCACCGGCGGCGGCGCGCTGGCCCTGCTGCCCGCGGACCGCGTGCTGGCCGCCGCCCACGGCTGGCTGGCCCCGCTGCCGCCGGAGGGTGCCAGCGCCATCGTCTACCGCGACACCGACCACGCCCCGGAACTGGCGCAATCGCAACGCATCCGCGCCGCCGATCTGCTCGCCGACGGCGTGGTCGACCGCATCGTGCCCGAATTCCCCGACGCGGCCGACGAACCGGTGGACTTCGCCCGCCGCATGGGCGCCGCCATCGCCGACGAACTCACCCACCTCCGCGACCGCCCCGACACCGAACTCCAATCCCTCCGCAAACAGCGCTACCGCAGACTCGGCCTACCGAAGGGCTGAACCGGCACTATGTCGCGATTGGCCCGCGACATCCGAATGCGGGCTTCGGCGGGTAAATCGAACGCAGCCGACCGAATTCGGAGTGCATATCCTGTCGGAGATGTCGTGTGCCGATCAGTGCTCGGTGCCGGTGGACGGATCGAACACGCGCACACCGCGTTCGGCGAAATCTTTCACATTCTGTGTCACCAGCATGGCGTCATGGGCCAGGGCGATAGCGGCTACCTGTGCGTCGGTTACTTCACCGGCAGTTGGTTTCGGCCGTTTCAACATCAGATGGGCGTAGCAGAACGCGGCCGAGTAGTCGAAGGTAAGGATGCGATCGGCCTGAAGCAGCGGGGCGAACACAGCGTCAGCCGCAGCCATCAGCGTGTCACGTTTACGGCCTTCTGCCATAGGGTAGATGCCCTTTGTCACTTCCATGACTGTGATGGATGTTGTGTAGAAGTCGGTGAGGGTGGCCAGCCATGCCGCGACGACTGGATTCTTCTCCGGAATCATCGCTGCCGAAATAACGTTCGTGTCGAGTATCAGCACTACGTCGCCGAATCTTCGTGCCGTGCTCCGATTTCCGGTACCTCTCCATCGAGTGCTTGCCGTAGTTGGGCCAGCCGTCCCAGCAATGCCGCGCCGGAAAGCGGGTTGACCACCGGGGCCGGATCGGCGTCGTCATCGGCTGCGCGCGTGAGGATGGCGCGAACCTCGGCTTCCATGGACCGGCCGTTACGGTTGGCGCGGCGCTGAATGGACGCTTTGGTCGACGGGTCAAGGTTGCGCACGTTGAGGTTTGTCGGTACGGCCTTGCGGACCGCTTTGGTGGTCTTCGACTTGGCCTTGGGGGTCTTGGTAGTCGCCATGCCCTCAATGCTACCGAGATGCCCTCATAATGCACTCAAATATTGTTCCCGGTAACTCCGCCGACTCGATGTGCTGCGACATCGCCTAGGCCGTTGGTGCCTTCGACTCGGTGGCCGATCTCGGTGCGTAGCGCGGCTTACCGAGTCGCGTAGCGCGGCTTATCGAGTCGTGGCCGTCACTGCCGGTCGGCGAGAAAGTGCAGGTCGAGCGGTAAATTGGGGGTCAACACGCCAAGGGGCAGCGTTGACGGCTCGCCGCCACACTTCTACCGTCGCAGGGTGACCTTCAGAAGCGAGACCAACGCCATCCCATCGATCGTCCTGAACGACGGCAACGTGATCCCGCAGCTGGGCTTCGGCGTTTTCCAGGTGCCAGACGACGATGTGACCCCGGTGGTCACCGCGGCGCTGGAGGCCGGTTACCGCAGTATCGACACCGCGGCGGTCTATGGGAACGAGGAAGGCACCGGTCGCGCGATCCGCGAGTTCGGCCTGCCACGCGACGAGATCTATGTCACCACCAAGTTGTGGAACTCCGAGCAGGGTTTCGATTCGACGCTGCGCGCCTTCGACACCAGCATGAAGAAGCTCGGCCTGGACTACCTCGACCTGTACCTGATCCACTGGCCGGTGGCGGTGGCCGATCGCTACGTCGACACCTTCCGTGCCTTCCAGGCGCTGAAGTCACAGGGCCGGATCAAGTCGATCGGGGTCTCCAACTTCACCACCGCCCACCTGGAGCGGCTCACCGGCGAGACGGGTGAGACCCCGGTGGTGAACCAGATCGAGCTACATCCGCGGCTGGCTCAGCGCGAACTGCGCGACTTCCACGCGGGCCATGCCATCGCCACCGAGGCGTGGAGCCCGCTCGGCCAGGGCACCTTGCTCGACGACAAAACCATCGCCTCGGTCGCCGCCGCAGTCGGCCGCACCCCCGCCCAGGTCATCATCCGCTGGCACCTCCAACTCGGCAACATCGTCATCCCCAAGTCGGTCACCCCGTCCCGGATAGCGGAAAACATCGACGTCTTCGCCTTCGAACTAACCCGCGACCAAATGGACGCCATCAACGCCCTGAACACCAACACCCGCGTCGGCGCCAACCCAGACACCATGACCGCAGGCCTGAACTAACCGAGCCCCAGGTAGGTGGTCAGCTCTGCGGCCGCGGCGCGTCCTGCGCGGTTGGCGCCGATGGTGCTTGCCGATGGGCCGTAGCCGATCAGGTGGATGCGGGGGTCGGTGGCTACCTGGGTGGCGAGGCGGCCGGTCATGGTGATGCCGCCGCCGGGGCCGCGTAGTCGCAGCGGTGCCAAATGGTCCAGGGCGCTGCGGAATCCGGTGGCCCACAGGATCACCTCCGCGTGCTGGAAGGAGCCGTCCGCCCAGCGCACGCCGTCCGGTTCGATGTGGTCGAACATCGGTAGTCGATGCAGCGCGCCGCGGGTCTGCGCGGCCCGGAGGCGGTCGTCGAGCCGCAGCCCGGTCACCGAGACCACCGAACCCGGCGGCAACCCCCGGCGCACTCGGTCCTCCACCTTGGCGACCGCCGCGCGGCCGTCCTCGGGGCCGAACGACGCGTCGCGGAAGATCGGTTCGGTCCGCGTCACCCAGGTGGTCGAGGTGACCTGGGAGATCTCGTCGAGCAACTGCACCGCCGAGATGCCGCCGCCGACCACCACCACGTGCTTGCCTGCGAACTCCGCCGCGGTGCGGTAGTCGTGGGTGTGCAGCTGCCGTCCGGCGAAGGTCTCCGCGCCGCGATAACGCGGGATGAAGGGATGTTCCCAGGTGCCGGTCCCGTTGATCAGGCCGCGCACCCGGATGGTGCCCGCCGAGTCGGTCTCCGCGTTGAGGATCGGTCCGTGCTCGGCCGGGCTCCCGTCCTCGGTCCGGTCACACACCACTTTCACCGAGACCTGTCGGCGTACCCGCAGATCGAAGTGCTTTTCGTAAAGCTCGTAGTAGTGCGGCACCGCGGTCGCCGCGGGAGCCGACTCCGATCCGGGCGGCAATGTTTCCGCGAACGACATGCCCGGGAGGTCGTGCACCCGATTGACCGTGGTCAGGGTGAGCGACGGCCAGCGGAATTGCCAGGCCCCGCCCGGACCGGGTGCATGGTCCACGATGAGAAAGTCCTGTTCGGGGCGTAGCCCGAGCCGCCGCAGGTGATAGCCAGCTGACAGTCCGGCCTGACCAGCGCCGATCACCAGGAGGTCGAAGTCTGTCGGCACAGCCGAAGATCGTATCCGCTTGAGCGGTCTGCGCCGTCGGCTGTGGCAAAGTGAATGTAACTAGACGGATCGTTCAGTTGGGGAGGTCGCATGCTCGGAGTTAGCCGAGACGGTGACGTGGTGACCATCGAACTGCAGCGAGAGGAACGGCGCAACGCGCTCAACCTCGAGCTCATTACGCTGCTGCGCGAAGCCGTGCTTGCCGCCGTCGCCGATGACGCGCGGGTGATCGTGCTCACCGGACGCGGCCCGATCTTCAGCGCGGGCGCGGATCTTTCCGGCGTCTATTCCGACGAGTTCCTCGACGGCCTGCTGGAGATGCTGCACACCATCGAGGCCGTGCCGGTGCCGGTGATCTCGGCGATCAACGGCGGCGCGCTCGGCGCGGGCGTGCAGCTGGCCCTCGCCTCGGACCTGCGGGTCATCTCGCCGGAGGCCTACATCGCGATTCCCGCGGCCAAGCTGGGCATCTCGGTGGACCAATGGACGGTGCGCAGGCTGGCGTCGCTGATCGGCGGCGGCCCGGCCAGGACCATCCTGCTCGGCGCGGAGCAGGTGTCGGCGGCCGACACCTACAGCTTCGGCTTCGCCAACCGGCTCGGCTCGCTGGCCGACGCGCAGGCATGGGCCAAGCAGATCGCCGAGCTCGCGCCGCTGTCGCTGCGGCACATGAAGCTGGTGCTCAACGACGACGGCACCCGCGAGCCGGACAACGCGCAGCAGCGCGCCGCGCTCGAGGCCGCCTGGTCCAGTGCCGACGCGCAGGAGGGCCGATTGGCCAGACAAGAGAAGCGCGCCGCGAAGTTTACGGGGCGATGATGAATATTCGCAGCATTGTCGGCACCGCGGCGGGCGCGCTCGGCCTCACCTGGGTGGTTCGCGCGGCGTGGGGGATACCGTCCGCGATGGGCGCCTCGATCTCCGCCATCCAGCCGTACGCGACCGGCGCGACCACCTACCGCGACCGTCAGTTCCACAACACCGAGCCGAGCAGCCAGCTGGCCGCCGGATCGGCACCGTCGCTGCTGGTTTCGGCGCTCACCAGGCGCAACGCGGGCCGTCCTACCGGGGTGATCCCGTTGCAGACGCCGCAGCTGCCGGAGACAGCCGCCGGCCTGGCCGTCACCTGGTTCGGGCACGCCACCGCGCTCATCGAGATCGATGGCTATCGGGTGCTCACCGATCCGGTGTGGAGCGAACGGGTTTCGCCGTCCGCGCTGGTCGGCCCGAGCCGGATGCATCCGATGCCGACGCCGCTGTCGGAGCTGCCCGCGCTCGACGCGGTGATCATCTCGCACGATCATTACGACCATCTGGACAAGGACACCGTCCGGGAGCTCGTGCTGCGCCAGACCGCGCCGTTCCTGGTCCCGGTCGGCATCGGCGCGCACCTGCGGCACTGGGGTGTGCCGGAGCATCGGATCATCGAATTGGATTGGGGCGGTTCGGTTTCGCTGACCGCGCTCGGCCGGGCGCACGAGGGTTCTGATCTGGTGCTCACCTGTACCGAGGCGCGGCACTTCTCCGGGCGCGGCCTGATCCGCAACACCACGCTGTGGGCGTCCTGGTCCATCGTCGGCCCGACCAAGCGGGCGTACTTCGGCGGCGACACCGGGTACACCAAGGCGTTCGCGGAAGCCGGTGCGGCGCTTGGCCCGTTCGATCTGACGCTGCTGCCGATCGGCGCCTACGACGAGCGCTGGCGCGATGTGCACATGAACCCGGAGGAGGCGGTGCGCGCGCACGCGGATCTGTGCGCGGGCGAGCCCGGCCACGGCCTGTTGGTGCCGATCCACTGGGCGACCTTCAATCTGGCGTTCCACGGATGGTCGGAGCCGGTGCGGCGGATGGTGACCGCGGCCGAAACGGCAGGTACCGCCATCGCGGTGCCCATGCCCGGCCAGCGGGTCGAGCCCGGTAGCGCCCCACCGCGGGATTCGTGGTGGGAGGATGTGGGTTGACGACATCGGTGCTAGTGGGCTAGAGGAAGGAACGAACGCTATGAGCTTCGCGGATACTCTGAAGGGCCTCGTCGGCAAGGGCAAGGACGCGGCGGCCAAGAACGCGGACAAGATCAACGACGCCATCGACAAGGGCGGCGACTTCATCGATCAGAAGACTCAGGGCAAGTACTCGGACAAGATCGCGAAGGGCAAGGAGGCCGCCAAGAAGGTGGTCCCGCCGGAGGATCAGCCTGGTGCGCCTGGCCAGCCGGGCGGTGCGGGTGCGCCGGGCACCACGCCGGAGACGCCGAGCGCCACCGATACCCCGGGTACCGACCCGTCGGGCCCGCAGATCTGACGAGCGGCGGGGACCCGCAACCTGTCGGTCCCCGCCTCTAAAATCGTTCTCATGGCAGCGCGCCGGAGCTTCGGTGGCATCGAGGTTGAGCTCAGCAACCTCGACAAAGTGCTGTATCCGGCCACCGGCACCACCAAAGGCGAAGTCATCGCCTATTACTCGGCGATCGCGCAGGCCATGCTCCCGCACCTGGCCGGGCGCCCGGTCACCAGGAAGCGCTGGCCCAACGGGGTCGACGAGCCGTCCTTTTTCGAAAAGAACCTGCCCGCGCACGCGCCGTCCTGGCTCGAGCGGCACACCGTCCAGCATTCCGACCGCAAGGTCACCTATCCGGTCATCGATTCCGAGGCCGGGCTGGCCTGGCTCGGGCAGCAGGCAGCGCTGGAAGCCCATGTGCAGCAATGGCGTTTCGACGGCGACGCGGTGGGCCCGGCGACCAGGCTCGTGTTCGACCTCGATCCGGGACCAGGTGCCGAATTGGCCGAGTGCGCACGGGTCGCGCTCGCGGTACGCGACATGATCGAGGACATCGGCCTGCGCGCGTTCCCGGTGACCAGTGGTAGCAAGGGAATTCACATCTACGTGCCGCTCGAGCGCGAGATGAGCTCCAGCGGCGCCTCCACGGTGGCCAAACAGGTGGCCACGAATCTCGAACGGCTACATCCGGATCTGGTGACCGCGACGATGGCGAAGTCGGTGCGCGGCGGCAAGATATTCCTGGACTGGAGCCAGAACAACGCGTCGAAGACCACGATCGCGCCTTACTCGCTGCGCGGGCGCGCCGAACCCACCGCGGCGGCCCCGCGCTCCTGGACGGAAATCGAACGCCGGAAGAAGCTGCGGCACTTGCGCTTCGACGAGGTCCTCGCCCGCTGGCAGGACGACGGCGACCTGCTCGCCGAGCTCGATCCGCCGCTGCCGGAGGGTGCCACCGGGTCGGCGGAGTCCGGTGCCGACGCGCTGGCGAAGTATCGGTCGATGCGCGATCCCGCGCGCACCCCCGAGCCCGTCCCCGCCGACCGGCCGGAGCCGGGGGAGGGCAATCGCTTCGTCGTGCAGGAACATCATGCGCGGCGGCTGCATTGGGATGTGCGGCTGGAGCGCGGCGGCGTGCTGGTGTCCTGGGCGGTGCCGAAGGGCCCGCCGACCAGCACGGACCAGAATCGGCTCGCCGTGCACACCGAGGACCACCCGCTGGAATACCTGGACTTCCACGGCGCCATCCCGCAGGGGCAGTACGGTGCGGGGGAGATGACGATCTGGGATTCCGGCACCTACGACACCGAGAAGTGGCGCGACGACGAGGTGATCGTCGAATTCCACGGCCAGCGGCTCACCGGCCGCTACGCGCTGATCCAGACCAACGGCAACCAGTGGCTGATGCACCTGATGCGCGAGCAGCACGGTGCCGATCCGAACGGCGCCGAGGACAAGGCGAAAAGGCTTGGCGCGGAGCCGAGTACGCCGTCCGGCCGGATAATTCGCATATCGAGCGGGCCGTCGCCGTTCCCGCGCGGACTCGCGCCCATGCTCGCCACCCCCGGCGATGTCGCCGAGCAGGATGCCGGCGAATGGTGCTTCGAGACGAAGTGGGACGGCTTCCGGCTGATCGCCGAAATAGAGTCCGGCACCCTGACTTTGCGCAGCCGAGTGGGCAATGTGGTCACGGCGAGGTATCCGGGGATCGCGGCGCTCGCCGACGAATTGGCCGGGCACAGCGTGGTATTGGACGGCGAGGCGGTGGTGTTCGACGACCACGGCGTCGCCAATCTCGGCCTGCTGCAGGCGGATGCGGCGCGGGCCGTGTTCGTCGCCTTCGACGTGCTGTATCTGGACGGCACTTCGCTTGTCCGCAAACGCTATTCGGATCGACGCCGGGTGCTGGAGGCGCTCGCCGGGACCGCGCCGTCGATGATCGTGCCGCCTCGGCTGGACGGTACCGGCGCCGACGCGGTGCGCTACAGCCAGGACCACGGCATGGAGGGCGTGGTGGCCAAGCGCAAGGATTCGGTGTATCTGCCCGGCAAGCGCGGCCACTCGTGGGTGAAGCAGCGCAACTGGCGCACCCAGGAGGTGGTCATCGGCGGCTGGCGGCGCAGCGACGCACGGAACTTCAAGTCGCTGCTGGTCGGCATTCCGTACGAGGGCAGGCTGATCTATGTGGGCCGAGTCGGCACCGGATTCAACGAGACCACCATGGTGGAGTTGGCCAAGCGCCTCGGCAGCACAGAGCGCAAGACCAGCCCCTTCGACAACGACCTGACCGCCGAGGAACGCAAGGAGGCGGTCTGGGTGACGCCGAAAATCCATGGCACGGTGCGCTTCATGAACTGGACCGAAACCGGCCGCCTATGGCACCCGGCATGGCTCGGCGCTACGGACTGAGCGGCGGGAGACTCGGTTCAACAGCGCCTATTACAGTGATCCGCGGCGGGACCCCTCTCGAACAAGGAGTACACGGTGGACTTCAAGAACCTGGCGAACAAGGCGATGGACCTGGCCCAGCAGCACGCGGACAAGGTGGAGACCGTCATCGACAAGGCGGGCGATCTCGTCGACCAGAAGACCGATGGCAAGTTCGCCGGCCAGGTCGATTCCGCCCAGGAAGCCGCCAAGAAGGCCCTCCGCCAGGAGAAGTGACCTTCCGTCGAGGACATGGCCCGGCACGTAGCCCGGCAAGTCGACTGCGCCAAGGGCACTTTCGACCTCTCCGGCCGACGGCCGAAGGACATTCGCGGCGATCGGGCTGACCATGGATGACCGCTGCCGAGTCCGCTGATCTGCCAGTACCGTGAGTGCCCCGAGGCCGGAGTGCGTCGGCGCAGCGTTGCACCCGGCGCCCTCCGTCGCGCCTCGCCGGATTTGGGGGAGGCCTCCATGCGCAGCAGCCACGGAACGGGCGGGGTCGATGGGCCTGCGCTACTGGTGCGAGTCGGCCGAATGTGTCGTTCCGGCAACAAATTAGGGGTGTCGGCGAAACGTCGAGCGAGTGCCGACGGGTTCGGCCACCGGCAAGGTAGGTTGCCTGCCATGGCGACTCCGGACGGAATCGGTAGGGGGACGTCGCTCCTCGGCAGCACGGCAACATCCGACACGCCGGTCCGGCGCCTCGGCGCGGCGCTAGCGAGGGTCGGCTCGTCGGCGACCATAGCGGCCGCGTTGGTCCTGGCCTCGTCGCTGAGCACGGCGCCGAACGCGCACGCCCAGGTGCCACCGCCCGACGCGGACCCGTTCTACGCCGCGCCCGCCGACCTCGCCGCCTTTCCCGAGGGCGCAATCGTCGACTCGCGCCAGACCGCGTTGTTCGGTCTGCCGCTGCCGGTTTCGACGTGGCAGGTGAAATATCGCAGCACCGACGCGAGCGGCACCGCGGTCGCCGACGTGGCCACGGTCATGGTGCCGATGCTGCCGTGGCCCGGGCCCGGCCCGCGTCCGCTGCTCTCGTACCAGATCGCCGAGGACAGCCTCGGTTCCCGCTGCGCGCCGTCCTACGCGCTGCGCGGCGGCGGGGACCCCGGCGGCACGCAGGCATTGATCGACACCCCGTTCATGGCCGACGCGCTGCGCCGCGGCTGGGCCGTGGTAACCAGCGATCACGAGGGCCCGCAGTCCCGGTTCCTCGACGGCGTCAATTCCGGACGCGGCGTGCTGGACGGTATCCGCGCCGCCCGCGACCTGGCCGCCGCCGGGCTCGGCCCAGCGACTCCCCTTGCCGCGTGGGGCTATTCGGGTGGCGCCTTCGCCACCCTGTGGGCCGCGCAGATGCAGCCGCGGTACGCGCCGGACATTCATTTCGCGGGCATTGCCGCCGGCGGCGTTCCGTCGAATTGGCCCGCCATCGCCCAACACGTGGACGCCACCATGCAGGCGGGGCTGGCCATGCTGATCGTCATCGCGGCCACGCGCGATAATCCGGGCGCCGGAATCATGGACCTGCTCAACGATCGTGGCCGCGCGATGATCGCCGCCGACAGCGCGGCCTGCGGTCCAGACCTGGTGGGTAAGTACGTCAACGCGCGCGTCGACGACTACGCCGCCGTCCCGAACCTGTTGGGGCAACCGGCCTTCCGCGCGGCGACCGACCCGCACGAACTCGGCACCCCGGCGCCGGTTGTCCCGATGTACCTGTACCACAGCACCAGCGACGACGTGGTCCCCGTCGCCGGGTTCACCGACCTGCTCGGCCGGTATTGCGCCCAGGGTGCCGCCATCACCTCGGTGCATTCGCTAGTGCCCGGCCACAATCCGACCGCCGTCGTCGAGTCGTTCGGCGCGATGTCCTACCTCGCGGACCGGGTGGCGGGTGTGCCGGTAGCGCCCGGCTGCCACGAGCGGTAACGGGGTTCGAGCGGTAACGCGATTGCCTTGGCAGGCCCAACAACGACGCGGCCCGTACCGAATCGCTGAGGATTCGGTACGGGCCGCGTCGGTAGGTGCGCGTCAGTTCTTGGCGCGCCCGGTCTCGTCCATCCACTTGGTGGACCCCGGCGGCGCGGTGAGCGTGCTGATCAGGTCGATGCCCGCCACGATCAGCGTCGGGCCGCCCGCGACGATGGTGCCGATGATCCCGCCGACGGCCGCCCCGGCCAGCACGCTGGCGATCACGGTCGGTCCGCCGAGGATGCCGGTGAGTCCGACCAGGGCACCGATGATGGTGCCGATGAATCCGCCGATCGCGGTCGCGATACCGAACTGCGACAGGAACGAGTCCTGCGCGCGCTGGTTCTCGAACGGCGAGGCGATCGGGGTAGCGGTGACCGGACGCGCCTGCGCGACGTCCTTGACCACGGTCAGCTCCAGCACCCGGCCCGCGTCGCGAACCGCGTGCGGCAGCGGGAACTCCAGCCCGTCCTGCCGGAACGCCAGCGGCATGCTGACCACCGTGTTTCCGGCCTCGTCTTTGACGTCGACGACATTGCCGGCCACTTCGAACGATCCGCCGGTCAGCGTGGTGACGATCGTGTCCCCCACCAGTTTTGCCTCATAGCCGATCCCGGGGGTCGGCACCACGGCAGGCTGAGCGTGTGCCGTGCCCGCGCCGACCGCGATGGCGGCGACGAGCGGCACGGCGGCCGCGGTGATTGTGCGGAGAATCATTCGGGTGTTCCATTCTTCATCAGGTTTCAAGCAGTAGAGAACGCCGCGCACGTCGAATTCCTTTCCCCCACTGTGATGCGCGGTCTTGATGTGATCCGGAGAACAGCTACTCCGCAGATAACTCTACCTCTAGAAAATAGGTTTAGCCCCTGAAATAAGGGGCATAGGCACCCTTTGAAGACCGTGAATCCGGTTATAGCGGTTAGCTATTCGGGCCGGATCAATGCAGCACATTGATCGCGCGCGCGATCACCAAGGCCGCCAGAATCAGCGAGATGGCCGACTGCGCCATCATCAACGCCTTCGCCCAGCGCGACATCGGCATCACGTCGGTCGGGCTGAACGCGGTGGCGTTGGTGAACGACAGATACAGGTAGTCCACGAACTGCGGCTCCCATTCCGGGCTCGTCAATTCGGGGTTCTGCATCTGCACGAACATGAAGTCGGGCAAGGGCTTTCGGGCGTGCGCCCGGGCCGCGGGGCCGCCGCGATCGAACTCCCAGTAGCCGAGGCCGAACACCACCACATTGGTCAGCCAGACCGCGCCGCCGGACCCGAGCAGCCGGGCCGGATCGTCACTGAGCGTCCCGTCGATCAGTCCGACCACCAGTCGATCCGCCGAGTACGCCGTCGCCACCCCGAGTAGCCCGACCAAGCCGAGCCCGAGCCACCGCAGCCAGGTCTCTTCCCGGTTTACCCGCGCCGGGTTCGCGACCACGACGACCACCAAAAGCAGCGTTTCCAACCCGGGCAGCAACCATCCAGGCTCGGGCAAGAATCGATCCGGCAACACCATCTGCAGCCCGATAATGGCCAGCACGGCAGCCGTCGCCGCCAGCCGTGACTCACCGGCGGTCCGCCGCTGCCAAGCCGGTACCTCGTCGCCGTCGTCCACCCGGCAAGTATCGCCCGCGACGGCCGGCCCGTGCGTTAGGCGCTGCCTAGCGACTACAGCAGCGCGAAGCCGAGCGCGAAGGCGCCCGCGCAGACCGCGACGACGATGACCAGCGCGATGGCATCGCCGCGGCCGGGTGAACTGGGGTAGGCGGCGAGTTCGCCGGTGCCGCCGCGCGCGGTGATCGCCTCGCCGAGTTCGCCTGCGCGGCGGGTGGATACGGCCATCGCGGCGGTGAGGATGTCGATGAGCGGGTTCTCGGTGGCCAGGTAGAGCGGGCTGTCCTTCGGGCGCAGTTTGCGGGCCGCACGCAGCACCCGGATCTCGTCCATCAGCAGCGGCAAGCCGCGCAGGGTAAGGGCGACGACGACGGCCCATTCGTCCACCGGCACCCGGAGTTTGCGCAGCGGCGCGCCGAGCTTGGCCAGCGCGGGGGCGATATCGCTCATCGGCGTCGTCCAGGCGACGACGAACGACGCGGCCACCATGATCAAGCCGAACACCACCGTCTGCGCGTAGCGCACCACGGCTTGGGTGCCGACCGGCGCGTTGAGCAGCGCCCCGAGGGCGAGCAACGCCCAGAACCACCACGGCAGCCGCGGCAGCGTGCCGAGCGGCAGCCGGGCGAGCACCCCGATCGACACCAGGAACACGATCATCACGCCGAGCACCGGCCAGGTCGGCAGGAACATCAGCAGGAAACTGATCAGGAACGCGCTGATCATCTTGGTGCCCGCCCACAGGTTGTGGATCGGGCTCGACACCGGAACCCGGCGAAACAGCACCATAGTCATGATCGACCTCCGCGCTCGAGCCGCCACGCGGCGTCTCCCGGCTGCCGCAGCGGTGCGGCAGGGCGTGCATCGTGTTTGTGCGCGACGTCAGTGGGGGCGGCGTCGGCCACCGAATCGGCCGCGAGCAGCCGTCCGGACCGCAGGTGCACTGTCCGATCGACCACTGCGGACATGTCCTGCACATCGTGTGAGATGACGATCAGCGTCAATCCGGAATCCCGCAGCCGGGCAAGCAGTTCCACGATGTCCGCGCGGCCCACCGGATCCAGTCCGGCCAGCGGCTCGTCCAGCACCACCACCTGCGCGTGACTGGCGACGATCGCGGCGAGCACCACCCGTTTGGCCTGGCCGCCGCTGAGCTCCTCGATGGACCGCGCGGCCAGCGTTCGATCCAGGCCGACGGCGTCGAGCGCCCGCCCGACGGCGCCGGACCCGGTGGCCCGGCCGCCCCAGTCCGCGATCTCCGCGCCGACCGTCTGCTTCTGTAGTTGCAGCCGGGAGTGCTGGAACGCCAACTCGACTCGGCCGATCTGCTTGGTGACCGCCTTGCCCGCGAGTTCGCACCGGCCCGAACTCGGCGCGATCAATCCGGCCATGATCCAGGCGAGGGTGGACTTGCCCGACCCGTTGCCGCCGACGATGAGCAGCGTCTCGCCGCGGCGCACCGTCAGGTCGACCGAGTGCAGAGCCGCTGCCTCCCACGGTGTTCCGCGGTTATAGGTGTACTGCACATCGCGCAGTTCGAGGATGGTGTCGCCCATCGGCCTGCGCCGCTCGTCCCGCACCGGCCGCGGCCAGGCGGCCAGCCGCTCGACCGCGCGGCCCTGGGCCAGGTGCACCACCCGGTCCGCCGCGGCCGCGTCGGCCTCGTGGTGGGTCACCAGCACCACCGCCATCTCATGCCGTTTCGGCAGGGCCGCAAGCAGTTCGACGAGCTCGCGCCGTCCGTCCGGATCGATCATCGAGGTGGCCTCGTCGGCGATGAGCAGCGCGGGTTTCCTGGCGAGCGCCGCGGCGACGGCGAGCCGCTGCTGCTGGCCGCCGGACAGCGTGGCGGTTTCCTTGTCGCCCATGCCGTCCAGGCCGACCTCGCCGAGCAGCGCGTCGACATCGACCTCGGCGGCGAGCTCGGTCGACAGGCCCCACACCACGTCGTCGGCGACGAGCACGCCGAGGGTCTGACTCTCGGGTCGCTGCAACACCAGTGCGGTGCCGCCCTGATGTCCCAGTCCGGCGGAGCCCGGCCGCTCGACCGTTCCCTCGGTGGGTGGGAGCCCGGCGAGCAGGCGGGTCAGCGTCGACTTCCCGGAGCCGTTGTGCCCGACGACCGCGACGAATTCACCGACCCGCACGGTGAGGTCGATCTCGCGCAGCGCGTCGCGCACCGTGCCCGGATAGCGGAAGGCCGCCCCGCGCAACGTCACCGGCAGCGGCGCGATCGCCCGCTCGTCCGGCGGCGCGTCGAGCCGGTCCTGACCGGGCAGCCAGGTCAGCCGGTCCAGCACCGAGCCGAGCACGAACCAGGAGAAGATCGCGGTCGCCACCATGCCCGACGCGACCCCGCCCGCGACCCAGGCCCACCACCAGCGCAGCACGGAATCGGTGAGATCGGCGACCGCGCGCCCGAGCGGCTCGAGCTGCTGCTGGCGCGCCGCGAGTTCCTGGATGCCGCGCGAGGTGTTGCGGAGGGTGTCGAACAGCAGATTCCGTCCGGCGGAGAACAACTGCAGCAGGCCGACCGCCAAGCCGGCCCACACCAGGCCCGCGACGGTGGCAAGGCCGAGCACCGAGACGAACCCGCCGCCGCGCCGTTTCGTGGTGCCGATGATGCCCGCGATCGTCGCGGTCGCCACCAGCCCGGTGGTGGCGAGCAGGCCGGTCGCGACAAAGGTGACCACCGTCGCCGCGACGGCCGCGGCGATCAGCGCGCGCAGCCGGTAGCGCTGCGCGATCAGCCCCATCGGCACCGCGGCCACCAGGTTCAGCGCGGCCGCGAATGGTATGACCGAGCCGACGGTGACCAAGCCGACGGTGGCACCGCCGAGCACGGCGCCGACGGCCAGCTCGATCGGTCGTAGCGGCCCGTGTTCGGCCGTTCCGTCAGCTATCGGGCGTCCAGTCACGGCACAAGTCTGCCAGTGTGCGCACTCGGCGCGCCGTCAAGCGGCCGCGCGGCCTCGGACATTCGTCCTCGCGAGCGCTGCTAGGTGAGCGTGTAGTCGGCGGGGTCGAGCTTGCGGAGGTGACGACGGTAACTGGTCTGCGAGCCCGGCCAGTTGTTGGTGATGCGGCCCGCGGCGTTGCGGTACCAGCTGGTGCAGAAGTTCCACGGTGTACGGGCGAGGCGTTGCTGCAGGGCGGTGTTGAACTGTTCTTCCTTGTCGGCGCGGACCTCCAGGCAGTGCCCTCGGCGTTGCGCGAGCAGCTCGACGGCCTGCCGGATGTAGCGGGTCTGCGATTCGATCATGTAGATGATCGAGCCCGCGCTGAGGTTGGTGTTCGGACCGTAGACCAGGAACAGATTCGGGAAGTCCGGCACCGCGATGCCGTAGTAAGCGTGTGCGCCTTCGCTCCAGGCGTCGGACAGCTTGTGGCCGGCGCGGCCGTAAATGTCCATCGGCCAAAGGAATTCGGTGCCCTTGAACCCGGTGCCGTAGATGATCACGTCTACCTCGTGCATGGTGCCGTCGGCGGTGCGCACGCCTTCCGGCCGCACCTCGGTGATCGCGGTGGTCTCGACTGCGACGTTCGGCCGCGTCAACGCGGGGTAGTAGTCGTTGGAGAACAGGGCGCGTTTGCAACCGATCGGATAGTCGGGAGTGAGCTTGGCAAGCAACGCCGGATCGTCCACCTGCTTGCGCAGGTGGCGGCTGGCGATTTTCGCCACCAACCGTGCGATGGCCGGGAATTCGACCAGACCGAGGGACACGAAATCCGCGATCGCCCACCAGCCGAAGCGCTCGACCAGCAGCGCGCCCGGCAGCCTGGCGAACAGAGTGTGCTGAATCGGCGAGTAGTCGGTGTCGAACTTGGGGATCACCCAGGCCGGAGTGCGCTGGAACAGGGTGAGCTGGGCGACCTTCGGCTGAATCTCCGGGATGTACTGGATGGCACTGGCACCGGTGCCGATGCAGGCGACGCGCTTGCCGCTCAGCTCGACCCTGTGGTCCCAGGTGGCGGAGTGGAATGCCGGACCGGCGAAGGTGTCGAGGCCGGGAAGGTCCGGCAGCGCGGGCCGCGACAGCTGGCCGACCGCCGAGATCAAGACGTCCACGGTGCGCGCCGTGCCGTCCGTGGTGCGGACGGTCCAGCGCCCGGACGCGTCGTCGAATTCGGCGGCGGTCACCTCGGCGCCGAACCGGATCGTGTCGAGCACGCCGTTGCGCTGCGCGACACCGCGCAGATAGGCGTGGATGGCGTCGCGGCCGGAGTAGCGCTGCGGCCAGTCCGGTTTCGGCTCGAAGGAGAACGAGTACAGCGGGGACGGCACGTCGCAGGCGGCGCCGGGATAGGTGTTCTCCCGCCACACCCCGCCGAGGTCGGCGGCTCGCTCCAGGATGGTGAGGTCGTGAAAACCGTTGCGGCGCAGTTCGATCGCCATGCCGATGCCGCCGAAGCCCGCGCCGATGATGAGGACCGATGGCCGGTTACCTGTCGACATGTGACACTCCTCACAGGACCGAAGATAATTCCACTCTAGGGGGCGTCGGGATAACCGATCGAGAAATTCGGCCATAATGACGGTGTGGAGCGGGTACAGGATCCGGGAATCCGCGACTGGAACTTTCCGCGCGGGATAGCCAGCGTGGCGCTGATGGTCGGCTACGCGGCCGAGCACGGCGTGCCGGTCGGGCGGATGCTCGCCGGAACGGGGCTGTCCGAGCCCGCGCTGCGCGACCCGGACGCGCAGATCGACGCGCACATCGAACTCACGGTGGTCCGCAATCTGGTGCGGGCACTCGCCGACTGGCCCGCGCTCGGCGTCGAGGTCGGTCGCCGCTATCGGATCACCACCTTCGGCATCTTCGGGTTCGCCTGCGTCAGCAGCCCGACGCTCGGCGAGGCGATCTCGTTCGCGCTGCGGTATCTGGAGTTGAGCTTCACCTTCAGCCTGCCCGTCGCCGAATGGCGCGAGGGCGAGTTCATCGCCTGGGTGCACGACGAGCTGATTCCGGCCGATGTGCGGCAGTTCCTGGTCGAACGCGACGTCACCGCCATGCATCAGGTGATGAGCGACCTGCTCGGCAGGCACCTGCCGCTGGCCAGGGCCGAGTTCCGGTTTCCGGAACCGGATTACGCGGATCGGATCGAGGAGGTCACCGGGGTGCGCCCACTGTTCGGGCGGCCGCGCAACCTGTTCGCGATCGATCCCGCGGTGCTGGATCAGCCGCTGCCGCAGGCGAATGAACAGACCTGGGCCATGTGCCTTGCGCAGTGCCGCGACTTGGTGCACCGCCGTCGCGCCCGCACCGGCATCGCCGCCGAGGTGCGCGAACTACTGGTCCCCGGCGGCCTCGACGGATTCGCCGGGCCGCCCGGAATCGACTCCGTCGCAAGCGATCTCAACATGAGCACGCGCACCCTGCGTCGCCACCTCGACGCGGCGGGCACCAGCTATCGCGCCCTGCTCGACGAGGTACGCCGCGCACTCGCCGAGGAAATGCTTTCCGCCACACCGCTTTCGGTGAGCGATGTCGCGATCCGGCTCGGCTACGCCGAATCCTCGACCTTCATCTACGCGTTCAAACGCTGGACCGGCGCGACACCCGCGTCCTATCGGCGCGAACGCGCTGCCCGCCGCTGACTCACTCGGCCTCGCCGCGCCCGTTCCTGCTGCCCGCGTAGGCGAATTCGCGCACCTTGCCGACGATCTTCGGTAGCAACTCCACCCCGTCCGGGTGGTTGAGCATGGGGTCGAAGAAGTCTGTCCGGTGCTCGGCGGGCTCCGCGAGTCGCAGCGTCAGCGAACCGAGGCGTACCGGCTGTCCCGTGATCCCGCCTGCCAGCAGCTCGAACGAGATCGGCTGCTCTTGCAGGTGCTCGGTCAGCGCGGCCAGTGACGCGGAGGTGGGCTGGCCGGTGTCGGGTTCGGCGAAGAACCACAGCGGCATGGTCTTGCCGACCCGATACGGCATCAGGCTGCCGTATCGGGCGTGCGCCCAGCCGCGGGACGGGAGGATCACGAACCGGCCCAGCGATCCGCCACCCGTGGTCGCCAGCGCGAAATCCCAAGGCTCGTTGTGCCGATCGAGCACCCGGAACGCGAAGCCGAGCACATCGGGCAGGCTGCCCGGCGTGCCGGTGCCCTTCGACAGGCGCGCGATGACGGCACGTTCACCCGCGCCGAACAGGTGCTCGTACTCGCTTTCCGCGTGCAGCCTGCCTGCCAGGTCCAGGCCGTCGGGGTGAAAGACCCTGGCATGGCGTAGCTTGGCTCCCGCGGCGAAGGTATTACGCACTACTGAGGCGGCTAGATCGGTCATCGGAGTTCCTTCGCATCGAGGGAAACTGTCATTCCTCGACTGCCCGGACCCAGGACCGCTAAACGAACCCGCCGCCGGTGTTCGGGTCAGGTAGGCGCGACGCCGAGCCAGCCGCCCATCGGGATGCTGCGGAAATGCGTTGTCAGGCTGTGCTTTTCATCGATCATATGCAGTGCGACGGCGGGATCGGGCGCGTAGTCCATGACGTGATCGGGTAGGTCTAGCTCCCAGAGGCCGCCGAGGACCGACGCGGTGCTCGGCGCGACCAGCAGTGGGCGCCCGGCGAATGTCGTTGTCGCCGAGGAATGCGCGTGGCCGGTGAGCACCGCGATGATGCGCTTGTCGCCGGCGACCAGTTCGGCGAACTTCTCTGGCTCCGCTAGCGATATCTCGTCGACGACGGGGCTGAACAGGTACGCGGGCGGGTGATGCAGCGCGAGCAGGATCGGTTTGTCGGCCGGGGCGGTAGCGAGCACGCCGTGCAGCCACGTGTAGGTCTCGTCGGCGATCCGTCCGCTCGGCTCGCCGGGAATGCTCGAATCCAGCAGTGCGACGGTCAGATCCCCGATGCGGTGCGCGTGGTTGATCGGTGCGGTCGAGGCGGATTCGCCGAGCAGCGTGCTGCGAAACGCGGCGCGATCGTCGTGATTACCGGGGATCGCGTACACCGGAATGTCGATGTCGAACGCGAGTCTGGCCTCGGCGTATTGCTCGGACTTGCCGGAATCGGTGACGTCACCGGTCACCAGGATCGCGTCCGGCCTGCGGCGTAAGCCGACGAGAAAGGTCATGACCCGCTCGACCCGTTCGGCGTTGCGGGCGCCGAGATCGAAATGTGTGTCGCTGACCTGAGCCACCAGGATCATCGGCATTCGCTTTCTCTGGGGGATCGCTCCATTGCGTCAGAGTGTGCCCGCCTCCCGTGCGCGACACCTATTAAGGCTAGTTGACCTGCGTGTTACGCGTCGCCATGAGGCTCACCACCAGCGGAAACCTGCCTGGCGGTCTGTGTGCCCGCTCACTGGGCTTGTTCGCCGGCCTGCGCGGCCAGCGTCTGCAACGACCGCAGGAAGGCCCGGCGATCCGCCACCGGGAGCTGCTCGAGCAGCTGATTCTCCTGTCGCTGGATGTCGGCCTGCACCCGATCGCGCAGGCTGCGCCCGGCCGGGGTGATCGACACCAGATTGACCCGCCGATCCGCCGGATCCGGTTCGCGCCGGATCAGCCCGCCCTGCTGCAACTCGTCGAGCACCCCGATGATCCGGGTCTTGTCGGCATTGATCGCCTTGGCCAGCGCGGCCTGCGTGTACACCGGTTCCTTGCCGAGCCCGAGCAGTACCGAGTAGCCCCACATCGAGAGCTCATGCCGTTCGAGCACAGGCATTTCCGCCGCGATCAGCGCCCGGATGAGCGGCGCCAGCATGGCGGCGAGATCGGGACGCGGAGCTTCGGGCATGCAAGCAAAATACTGCTTGATAGATAATAAGCGCATGCATACGATAGGCTCGTACTTATCATTTGGGATCCAGCAGAGAGAAGCCGACAATGGCGACCGAACCGAATATCAGCGCTGAACTGCGCACCCTTGACACGTTGCAGAGCACAGTCGACCTCATCGCGCTGAACGCGCGGGCGGTGCAGACGAGCATCGGTCTGGTCGAGCAGATGACCAGCGCGGACCTGAGCAAGCCGACGCCGTGCGCCGATTGGACGCTGCACGGGCTGCTGACGCACATGATCGCCCAGCACTACGGATTCGCCGCGGCGTCCCGTGGCGACGGCGACCCGACCCGGTGGAAGCCGCGCCCACTCGGCGCGGACCCGGTGGCGAGCTATCGAGCCGCCGCCGAGCATGTCCTCGCGGCGTTCGCGGAGCCCGGCGTGCTCGACCGGAAGTTCCCGCTGGCGGAGTTCAGCGCCGACTACGAGTTCTCCGGTGCGCAGGCGGTGAGCTTCCACTTCATCGACTACGTCGTCCATTCCTGGGATGTGGCAAAGACTTTGGGGCTGCCCGTGCATTTCGACGCCGACGTGGTCGAGGCCGCGTTCCCGGTGGCGCAGGCGGTTCCTGGTGGCGACATCCGGCTTGCCCCCGGCGCCGCGTTCGGCCCGGAGGTGGAGTCCTCGACCGAGGATCGGCTCGACCAGATCATCGCGATGCTCGGCAGGTCGCCGGAGTGGACGCGCTGAGCTAGCCGGTACCGTTCAGCAATTCGCCTGCGCGGCGGAGCAATTCGTCGGCCTCGCGCGGCTCGGCCTGGATCGGCCGCCAGAACTCCGCGTCGGGCGTCGCCGCCAGCGCGAGTTCCGGCGGCGTGCGCCAGTCCGCCGTCAGGCCGAGTCGCCACGAGTGCAGGTAGGTCCGCTCGTGCGCGCCCGACTTGTCGAAGAGTGGATCGCCGACGATCGGGTGGCCGATCCACGCCAGCTGCACCCGAATCTGGTGGCGGCGCCCGGTGATCGGGCGCAGTGCGAGCACCGCGTACTCGTCGCGGCGCAGCACCGTCACGAAGTCGGTGCGCGACGGATAGTTCTTGGCATCGAGCAGATCGGCGTCCTCAACGAACCAGCGGTCCGCCGCGCGGCGAATGCTCTCCCGCGGCGCCGCGATCCGGACCCGGTTCTTGCGCCCGACGCTCAGCGGCAGGTCGATCACGCCGGCGTCGGGCAGCTCGCTCCCCGCGACGATGGCCAGATACGCCTTCGCCGCCGTCTGCTTGTTGAACTGCCTGGTCAACTGGCCGTGCGCGTCGAGCTCCTTGGCGAGCAGCACCAGCCCGGAGGTCACCTTATCGATCCGGTGCACCGGGTATAGCGTCTCGCCCGCGGCGGCCGCCAGCTCGACGAGATCGGCGTCGTGCCGCTCTCCGGTGACCGAGATTCCGGCGGGCTTGTGCAACGCCAGGATCGCGTCGTCCTCGTCGACCAGGAATCGCGCGCGTAGCTCGGACCAGTCCATTTCCACTGGGCTGAGCTTAGGTCGCGGTAGCGGCCAGGCTCGAACGCGGTGGCCTCAGCCGTTCTTCTCGTTGCGGCGCAGGATGTGCGGGCGCAGCCGATTGAAGCCGCGGACCCGGACGCTGCGCAGGTTCTTGATGATGAACTCGGGGTCGCCGTCGAGCGCGACGGCGGCCTCGTCGTCGATGAGAACCGTGCCTGGCCGGGCGACGCCGGTGAGGCGGGACGCGATGTTCACCACCGAGCCGTACAGATCGCCGAACCGCTGCAACACCTCGCCGTATGCCACGGCGACGCGCAGTTCCGGGGTGCCGCCGACCATCATCGTCGACTCCTGGATGGCCAGCGCGATACGAGCCGCGTTGGCCGCGCTGTTCGCGGCGAACATCACCTCGTCGCCGACATTCTTGACCACCCAGCCGCCGTTCTCGGTGATCGCCGCGGTGGTGGTGGATTCGAACGACTCCAGCAGCAGCGAGAGCTCGTCGGGGTGCAGGTGCCTGGTCAGCCGGGTGTAGCCGACCATGTCCGCGAAGCCGACCGCCAGCTCGCGCACGGTCTCGCCGGCCGAGGTGCCCGGATCGAGGGACCGCGACAGCGCGGCGGCGAGGTGCCGGCGCCAGGCATAGGTGTTGAGATGTTCGAGCGTCGCGATGGTGCCCTCGGTGGCGGTGCGGATGGTTTCCTCGGGGTCGGCGGCGGGATCGGCCGCGGCGATGCGTTCGCCGATCTCGGCGAGCACCAGGTCGACCTGCCATTCCGCCAGCCGGGCCATGCCCTGGCCGAGGGTGCGCGCGGTCGCCGCCTGCTGCCTGGCGTCGGCGGAGGACAGGATGTTCAGGTCGCGGAAGTTCCGCAGCGCCGCGATGTCGGCCTCGGTGTAGTCGATGGCGTCGTCGTCCAACCCGGCCGGAAAGCCGAGCGCCGTCCACAATCGCTTGGTCAGCGCCGTGCTCGTCCCCGCCTGCCCGGCCACATCGGCGCGGCTGTACTGCCGGTTCCCGTCCAGCAGATACGACTCGACAATCGACTGCACCAGCTCGGACTTCTCGGTGGGCACCATGCCCGTACCTTACGACGACCACCCCACCACCCGCCGCAAACACCGCCACCATTGGGCGACCTCACAGCGCGGGGATCACTGCGCCTCGGTGGATTCGCCGCGATAGGCGGCGAGGGACTCCCAGGACCAGGTCAGTGTGCCCGCGGCGAGGTCGTCGACAACGCCGTCGACCCAGCGCAATTCGGCCGCGGTGACGGCGCGCAGGTATTCGTCCTCCAGCATCACCACGCGCGGCAGATCCATGGTCGCCATCTGCTCGGCATCGGCGTCCATCTCGGTCAGCTGTTCGCGCAAAGTCTTTGCCCGGCGGGCCAATTCGGTGCGGGCGCCGTCCGGGCCGAGCAGCATGAGGAACGACAGCGCGGCCGGGAAGTCGGGGTACTCGTTGCGCGGCACCGCGATCATCTCGGACAGCCAGGTGGTGCAGGCGGCGCGGCCGGCGTCGGTGATCTCGTAGATGGTGCGCTCCGGGTACTGCTGATCGCGTCCGGTCTCGCGAACCGCGACCAGCCCGGCCTCCTGCAGCCTGCCGATCGTCTTGTAGAGCGCGGCGCGCTGGGTCACGTTGACGACCTTGTCCTTGCCCCACTCCTTGATCCGGCGCTGGATGGCGTACGGGTGCATCGGCTCGAGATTCAGGATGCCGAGCACGACCATCGCCAGGGGGGAGCGCTTGAACTGCGCCGATGCCGTCATGCAGTCCATTCTAATGGTTGCCGAACAACTAGGGTTGTAGAAACTAGTTGCCAAGACACTAGTACTTATGTCACTATTGTTTCAGCAGGAGGAACCACCCCGAAAGGACTTCCAGACATGACCACCAAGACCACCCCCGCCCAGATCCACGTCGATCACGGCACCACCAAGCGCCTCGGCGACTGGACCGACGCCGCGGCCTTCGACGTCACCGTTCGCTACGGCAGCGCCGTCATCGACCTGCGCTCGCCGCAGCTCGCCGGCGACGGCGACATCGAGGTGCACGCCAACCTCGACCACGCCATGGTCAAGCTGCTCGTCCCCGACGACGCCGTCATCGACCAGTCGGCGCTGCAGTGGACCGGCCGCGGCCGAGTCAAGGACTTCGCCCGCCCGCAGCACGCCGCAGGTCGCGTCATCCGGCTCACCGGTACCAGCACGACCAGCGAGTTCCGCGTGCACCGCGGCGGCATCGCGGTGCTGTCCGCGATGTTCTCCCGTGAGTTCTTCGAGGACGCCCGCCGCGCCAATCGCGAAGGCCGCACCCCGACCCTCGCCGACCCGGCCAACGCCCCGCGTTGAGGCGAAAACGCAAGAATGGCGACTGAGCCGCTACTTGATGCGGGCCAGGAAAGCGTCGATGGCAGACCACATTTGCGGGTTGAGCTGAGTGTGCGTACCGGTGCCCGTGACGGTCTGGAAGTCGACGCCGTTGGCGGCGAACTGCGCGGCGAGCGCCGCGTGCAACGGGGACGGGACCGTTGTATCGGTGACGTTGACCAGCAACAGGATCGGCGCGTCGTAGCCGGTGGTCGGCACCGTCAGGTAGGACTCGTACGCGGCGCGAATCCGGCTGTCGGACAACGGCTTCGACAGCAGCTCGCCGATGCCGACGCCTGCCACCCGTGCTTCGATCTCCGGCTTGCACAGGGTGCCGATGTCATCGAGCAACTGTCTCCCCGCCGGGCTCAGATACTGGTTGAAGTCGATGTCGGGTCGCGCGGCCCGGAATCCGCCGAAGATGCTCGACAGGAAGCCGAGCGTTTCCGCGGTGCCCGGGATCGTCGGAATGGCGGGGCTCGCGATGGGCAGCACCTTTTCGACATCCGATTCCGGGTCGATCGCGACCGTGCCGCGGTAGTCCAGGTCGGGGGCGTAACTCGACTGCAGGTGGCCGGTGCCCAGCGCCGCCTGCCCGCCCTGTGAGGGGCCGAGCGCGGCCCAGGTCCGGGACAGTTCGGGATGGGCGGCGCGCGCGGCGCGCAGCATGTCGATGGTCGCGGTCGCCTCGGTCCGCAGCTCCAGGTACGGGTGCGGCCCGGTATCGAACAGGCCGAGGCCGAGGTAGTCCGGCGCCACCACCGCGAAGCCCTGCCCGATCAGGCGCAGCATGATGTCGTCTTCTTCGGTATGCCAGTGGGAGTTCGGCGCCGTGCTCGGATCCGATTCACCACCGCAGCCGCGCCCGAGCCCGGTCGTCCCGTGATCGAACGCGATGACCGGCCAGCCGGCCGGCGGCGGCGTGCCGTTCGGAATGAACAGCGCCCCGCTGGCCTGCTGCGGCGTGCCATCCGACCCGGCCATCCAGTAGGTGATCACCGACCCGTTCGGCATCGGACGCCAGCCGTCGGCCTGCGGAGTCGCCGAGATCAGCATCCCTGGGGTTTCCGCGGCCGCCGGTGCCGCATGCAGGCCGAGTAGGACACTTGCCGAGACCGTGGCCACCGCCACAGAACCCTTCCAACCACGAATAACGCGCATCGAAGACTTCTCCTTGGTGCTGGACGGTCGTCCAGTTGAAGGCAGCTTAGGACGGTTGTGTATCTACCACATCGATCGATGGCGAATTGTAAGCAAACCCACGCTACCGCGCGTCGGCGCTGATCGGCGGAAGACGGGTGCGTCACTCCGCGCGGTTACTGCGGTACGTCCAGTCCTATCGCGGCGGTTCGCAGCGCTTCGGCGGTTCTGGCCGCCGCCTCGCTGAGCGGGGACGGAAGATGGGCGAGTAGGAGTCGTCGTTGCTCCTGCGGGCCGCCGCGGACCGGAAGCACGCGCACGCTGGGGAGGGCGGCGGGGGCGAGCACGGCCGGGATGGTGGTCAATCCGCAACCGGCGGCGACCAATTGGAGTTTGGCCAGCCAGTCTCGGGCGGTGTGCGCGATCTCGGGGCGCTCGTCCAAGCCGGGCCAGACGCCCATCAGCCGGTCGTCGCTGGTGTTCGGCCCGGCGATCCATTGCTGCCCGTGTAGGTCGGCGACGTCGATATAGTCGCCGCGCGCGAGTGGGTGGGTAGCCGGCACGGCGACGCACAGACTGCGCTCGGTCAGGGTGCGCATGATCAGCGCGGGCGACTCGGTGTCCGGCGGCCGGAACGGCGGCTCCGAGGCGAGCAGTGCCAGGTCGACGCTGCCTGCACGGAGTGCGCGAGCCAGCGCGGGTGTGCTGCCCTCCCGGCTCTGCACGGTGATGCCGGGATGGCTCTGGCGTAGCGCCGCGATCGCCTTCGGCAGCAAGGCGGCCCCCGCGCTCGGGAACCAGCCCACCCGCACCGTCGCCGTGTGTGCGGGCAGTCCCGACAACTCGCGGGCGGTCGCATCGATCTGATCGAGCACCGCCGTCGCCCGCCGCAACACGAGATGCCCTGCCGCCGTGAGCTTTACGCCTTCGCGGTGCCGCTCCAGCAGCGCCGCGCCCGCCACCCGTTCGATAGTCGCGATCTGCCGCGACACCGCGGATTGTGTGTAGCCGAGCGTGCCCGCCGCCGCGGTGAAGGTGCCCTGCTCGGCGACGGCGCGAAAGACCCGCAGTGCGGTCAGTGAGACATCGGTGAAATCCATGACTTTTACGCATACCATATGTGTCCAAATATCGCTGGACTCATAGATGGTGCGTTCATACAGTCGAGTCATGAACAACGCACGCATTGCCCTGGTGACCGGGGCGAATCAAGGTTTGGGCCGGGCTCTCGCCGAAGGGCTGGCGGCCCGGATGGACCCGGCGGATCTGGTATTGCTCACCGGCCGCAACCCGGAGCGGGTCGCCGCCGCCGCGGCCGAGATCGCCGCCGCGCCCGGCACGCGCAGCCAGGTGCGGGGCCGAGTCCTCGACGTCGCCGACGCCGAAAGCATCACGGCACTTGCCGCCGAACTGCGGGAGAGCCATGGCGGAGTCGACATCGTCGTCTCCAACGCCACCACCCGGGTACTGCCGGATCAGTCCCAGTCCGCGATGGCCGACGAGTACATCGACGTCGCCAACACCGCGACCCATACGATCCTGCGCACCTTCGCCCCGATCCTGCGCCCCGGCGGTCGCCTGTTCGTTGTTGCCAGCTCGCTCGGCACCCTCGGTCACCTGCCCGAGCAGCTCCAGCCACTGTTCGACAACGCCACCCTGGACCAGGTCGAGTACGCCGTCGAATCCTGGCGCAGCGCAATCCATTCGAAGACGGCGGAAGAGGCGGGCTGGCCCCGCTGGCTGAACACCCCCTCGAAGGTTGCCCAGGTCGCCGCGGTGCGCGCGGTAGCCGCCGAGCGCCGTGCCAAGGACCTGGCCACCGGCACCTTGATCGCCTCGATCTGCCCAGGCATGGTCGACACCGCGACCTCCCGCCCGTGGTTCAGCGACTACAGCGAGGCGCAGACCCCCGCCGAGGCCGCCAGTGCCGTAGTCGATTTGGCGCTGACGCCGGGCGTCGACCCGGATCAGTACGGCGAGTTGATCCAATTCGGCAAGGTCGTGCCCTGGCACTCCGGTACCCCACTGGACGAGCAAGCGCTGCAGCTCATTCCGTGAGTTAGGCGTGGTGGGCTTGTTCGGCCGCCATCAGCTACTGATCGTCCGACAATGGGTTGTTCGCATCGATCGCCGTCCGGCTGCCCGCCGGGGAGCCGGACGGCGTCGCGGCAGCCCACTACCGCAGGAGGAGCGCCATGATCTTCATCGTCGTCAAGTTCACGACCAAGCCGGAATGGACGGACAGGTGGCTCGAGCTCGTCGGCCCGTTCACCGCCGCCACGCGCGCGGAAGCGGGGAACCTCTGGTTCGACTGGTCTCGCAGCGTCGACAATCCGGCCGAATTCGTTCTGGTAGAGGCATTCCGGGATGAGGCGGCAGGTGGCGCGCACGTCGGTAGCGATCATTTCAAGGCCGCGGTGACCGAGTTGCCGCAGGCGCTCGCGTCCACGCCGAAGATCATCAGCCGGACGATCGACGGCGACGGCTGGTCCGAGATGGGGGAGATGACAGTGGCGTGAGCGCCGCGATGAGGTGGGTCGACTGTGCTCGGCGGGCGAGGGTGAGCGCTTGCTGCCGATGTTCGGCGGCGTCCGGTCGGTCGAGGGCAGTGGCGAGTTCGGCGAGGTAGTGGGCGACGGGCTCGAGGGTGATCAGGCCGCTGCCTGCTCCAGCCAGTTCGGTTGCGGCGGGGAGTAATTGGTTGTAGCAGCGGCGCATCGTCGGTTCATCGGCGAGGCGGAGGGCGGCGCGGGCGAGCAGGCAGGTGCGTAGTTCGAGGAGCAGGTCTCGCGGCGAGTCGGGCACGTCTTTCAGGGCTGTGGCCGCTTCGTCGCGTAGCTCGTTGTCCAACAGGATGATCGGGCGAACCCATGGTTCGTAGGGTCCCCACGCCGCGGCGGTGTCGTCGGCGGACATGCCGTGTTGCAGTCGCAGGCAGAGCAGGGCAAGGGGCAGGAGGCCCTGTTCGACTCCGGGCATCCCGCTGCCGGTGAGCAACTTGGCGGCGGCGCGATAGGCGGCTTCCGCGTCGCGCTGGGTGCCGGTGATCGCGGTGCGCAGGGCTGCGTACCAGTGGGTAAATACGCCGACCATCGGGAGTTCGTAGTCGGCGCCCAGTTGGTCAGCGGCCGCCGCGTGGGCCGATGCCGAAGTGAAATTGCCAGTGGCACAGTCTGATTGAATCCGGATGAGGTTGCCGAGAATCTCGAAGGTAGCCAGCCGGTGTTGGCCGAGCGCGATGAGTTCGTCGCCGATACGGGCGCGCTCGGCGCTCATGCCTGCGCGTTGGAAGGTGTGCATGAAGCGGCCGTTGAGGGCGAAGGCCAGCAGCGCGGGGTCATCGAGCTCCCTGGCGATGGTCTCGGCTTCCCGTGCCGCGCGGAGTCCGCGGTCATCGGCGGCGCCGCGTAGCTCGAGGGCGATCGTTGTGGATAACTTCGCGCGCAGCTCGCGGTGAACTGCGGGCAGGACGGCAAGGGTGTGTTCGGCGGCGGTGACGACGTGGTTTGCCAGCTCGGGGTCGTCGTTGGTGGTCCACACGGCGGGGACATCGAATGCGCTGATCACACGTGCCGCCTGCGTCGCGTCGGCGCACCGTCCGGCCTGCGCGATGGCCGAACCGCGGTAATGGCGGGCTTCGGCGAGGTCGCCCGTGACCGCCAATGCCCTAGCGAGTCCGATGGTGGCATCGAGTTGCGCGGGCAAATCGGGTTCGGGCATTCGGTCGAGGGCGTCCAGTGCCGCGCGCCATTGGCGTACTGCCTCGGTGAGCGCGAATCCGCGTTCGGCCTCGAGTGCCGCGGCCCCGGCGTATCGGGCGGCGCTCGCCGCGGTGGCGCGGCTCCGCGCTCGGACGAAATGGTGTGCGAGTACGGAAACGTCTGTGGCACTGATCGTTTCGAGTAGTGCGCCGATCTCGCCGTGCCACTGGGCGCGGCGTGGGCCGCTGATATCGCCGTATACGGTGTCGCGAACCAGGGTGTGGGTGAAGCGGAGTAATCCGCCGGAATCTTCGGTGAAAAACCCTGCCGTGAGCGAGCTTTCGAGGCCGTCCAGTGCGCGGCTCTGGTCGCCCGCGAGGTCGATGAGGATCTCGCGATCGACGTCTTCGCCGAGCACGGCTGCCCGCTGGACCAAAGTCCGCGCGGACTGCGGCAGCAGGGCCATGCGGTGTCGGATGACCTCGCGGACGCCTGCCGGGATGTCGTCCAGCGCATCGGGTCCCGCATCGCGGAGCAGCCGGGCGAGCTCGCGGGCGAAGAAGGGATTTCCGTTGCTACGCCGATGAATTCGCGGGCCGTCGCGTTCGGCGATATCCGGCCCGGCGATCTCGCGCACCAGGGCGGCGGTCTCGGCTTCGGATAGACCGCTCAGGTACACGCGAACCGGTTCGAAAGGCGCGACCTTGCCGAGCGTGGCGGTGAGGTCGGTGCTGATCTCGGTGCTGCGGTACGTCGCCAGAATGAGCACCGGGCCGGTCGTATTTCCGGTGACGAGAGCGGCGAGCAGGTCGAGGGTTTCCGCACCGGCGTTGTGGATGTCGTCGAAAACCAGCAGAACAGGGGTGCTTTGGGAGACCGACTCCAGATATTCGGCGGCGGCACGATGGAACAGGAATCGCGCCTCGGCGGGATCTGTGGTTGCGACCTCGGCAGGACCGCGTGCCTGCGGCGGTGGCGCTCCGGCGGCGGCCAGTGCCGCGAGCATCCTTGTCCAAGCCCAGCCCGGCGGAACACCGAGATCAGCCGGACTTTCGCCGCGCGCGGTCAGCCAGCCATTGTCGGCCAGCCCCGATGAAATCGCCTCGGCGAGAGTGCTTTTGCCAGCTCCTGCCTCGCCCGCCAGCAATGCCAACCGCAGGCGGCGGTGTCGGGCAGCGTCATTGGCGGCATGCTGTACCGCGGCCAATTCCAATCGACGCCCGACGAAACCCTTTCCAGGCGGCGTAGTTCGAGCCGCAGAGCACAGGTGTGGCGCGTGCGCGAGGATGTCCGCTTCCACGCGCTGGAGTTCGGGACCGGGATCGGCGCCCAATTCGGTGCGCAAGAGGTGACGGATGCGCCGCAGCGCTGCCAGGGCGTCACCCTGCCTGCCGGATCGGTAGAGCGCGACGGCGAGCAACTGCCACGCGTGTTCACGCAGAGAATGCTCGGCGAGCAAAGAATTCAGCGCGGGCACGGCTTCGGCCGGTCGCGCGAGGTCGATCAGCGCGGCGGCGCGATGCTCGGCGGCCAGCAGGCGCAGCCCGTCCAGCCGGTCGACTTCCGCACGCGCCCAACCCTGTTCGGCGAATTCCGCATACGCCGGGCCCTGCCACAGCGCCGATGCCGCATCGATCGTCGTCAGCGCTCGATCGAACTGTTCGGTCGCGAGCAGTTCGGCGGTACGCACCACCGCGGCCTCGAACCGGACCGCGTCCACCGTATCGGCGCGCAACGCATACCCGGGCGCGACCGTCACCAGCACCTCGGCCGGGGTGCGGGGCGCACGATCGGGTTCAAGCACCCGCCGCAGATCGGCGACGAACGTCTGAATCGCCCCCACCGCGCCCCGCGGCGGCCGCTCCCACAGGTCATCGATCAACTGATCCATCGAGACCATCCGGCCCCGTGCGACAAGCAATCGCGCAAGCACCGCCCGATGCCGCGGACCCTTCAACGGGAGTGCTTTCCCGTCACGCTGAGCGCTGATGGGACCGAGGACGCCGAAACGCAACCGCGTCATGCGTCCACCATCGCACTCAGTCGCTGCTGACCAGTTGCTGAGTGCACCCGCAAAGACTGTCTGGCGTCACCCACGAACACCGGAAGGACACCTCATGGCACCGAAGATTACCGGATTCACCTATCAGCGGATTCCCGTCGCCGACCAGGTCGAACTCAATGTCGCCGTCGGCGGCACGGGCAGCCCCGTCGTGCTGCTGCACGGCTTCCCGCAGACTCACCTGATGTGGCGTCACGTCGCGGCCGACCTGGCCGCCGACCACACCGTCATCTGCCCCGACCTGCGTGGCTACGGCGACAGCGACAAGCCGCTCGACCCCGACGGCAGCACCTACGCCAAGCGCACGACGGCCGCCGACATCATCACGGCCGCCCGCGCCCTCGGCCACGACCGCTTCGCACTGGCCGGCCACGACCGCGGCGCCCTGGTCGCCATCCGAGCCGCCCTCGACCACCCCGACACCATCACCCACCTCGCCGCACTCGACGTCCTACCCACCCTCGACATGTGGGACGTCATGCACGGCGTCACCGCCGCCGTCGGCTTCCACCTCTACCTGATGGCCCAACCCCCAGGCCTCCCCGAACAAATGATCGCCGCCACCCCCGATGCCTTCTTCGCCCACTTCCTCGACACCTGGACCCGCGACCCCGCCGCCATCCCACCCGAAATCCGCACCGCCTACCTGCGGGCCAGCGCCGCCGCGGTCCCGAGCATCGTCGCCGACTACCGAGCCTCCGCAGGCATCGACCTCGACCACGACCGAGCCGACCGCACCGAGGGCAACCACCTCCGCATGCCAGTGTCGGTCCTCCAACAGGATTGGGGTGCGGCACTCGGCTTCGACGCCGAATCCCTTTGGCGCACCTGGGCCCCCGACCTGAACCACACCACCGTCACCTGCGGCCACTTCATGGCCGAGGAATCCCCGGCCACCGTCACCCAAGCCTTACGCGAACTCTTCGCTCGCTGACGCGCTCCGCCCGCACCGGCCGTGTCGGCCAGTGCGGGCGGCGGAATGTGCGGTGGCACTGCTTCGGTGAGCGGTTCAGCTGTGCTGTCCGCATCGATGTTGTTGTGCCCTCGACAGGGCACACACGGCCGCTATCCAGCCGTTGCTGGTCGTCCGCTAGCGGCGACCATCACCTGGCCGAGGGCTATGCCTCCGTCGTTCGGGGGCACCTGGTGGTGGCCGTACGCCTCGAATCCGTCTCGCTCGAGCATCACAAGGCAGTTGACCAGAAGGAATTCATTGAGGAACACGCCACCGGAAAGCACCACCTGACGTATTCCCGTCGTGCGGGAGATCGCGGTGCACTGCCGTCGCACCATGGTGACCACGCCGGAATGGAACCTGCGGCTGATCTCGGCGACCGGCACGTCGGCGGCGAGGTCCTCCGCGATCGCGCGGATCACCGGTCTGAAGTCGACTTCTGCTGTGTCGTAGTCGAATTCGTAGCCATCGGCCATGTCGAGGTCACGGTCGAGCAAGCCCTCCAGCTCGATCGGGCCCTGGGCTTCGTACTCGGCGTGCGGGCACACGTCCAGCAGGGCGGCCACGCCATCGAACAGCCGGCCCATGCTCGTCACCTGGGGGGAGTTGATGCCTCGCGCCCGCATCGTCGAATACACGTGCCGCCGGTCTCGATCGAGCTGGGCGAGCGCCGGGAAGGCCTTGACGGCCGTATCGATATCGCCGAACGCGTCCACGGCGATCGACAGCCCGGTGCGGATCGGTTCGTACACCGCCCGGTCACCGCCGATCAGCGCCAACCGCCGCAGATGCGTTGCCCGCTCGAACCTTTCGAAGCCTCCGACCAGGAACTCCCCGCCCCATATGGTGTCGTCGGAGCCGTAGCCGGCCCCATCGAAGACCACACCGATGGCCTGTCCGGCGAGCTGATTCTCCGCCATGCATGCGGCCATATGCGCGTGATGATGCTGGACGAACACGGGATCGCCCGGTTCGCCGATGCCTTCGCGCGCACTGCTGGTGCGGAACTGCGGATGCATGTCGTAAACCCCGGCCTCGGGGCGCAGGTCGTAGAGCGACGCCAGGTGGGCCGCGGTCTTGCGATGCGAGGCAAAGGTTTCGTCGTTCTTCAGATCGCCGATGTGCTGGCTGAGGTAGACCCGCGAACCGGCGGACAGCGCCACCGTCGTCTTGAGTTCGGCACCATAGGCTACGAGCGGCGCCAGCGGACGGCCCACGTCCACGGGATACGGCGCGTAACCGCGCCCCCTGCGCAGGAATGTCGTCAGTGGGCCGGGCAATTCGGGATGTGCGGACAACCGGACCACGGAATCGTCCACCCTGATCTCGATCTCGCGGTCGTGGTAGAGGATCACATCCGCGATGTCGAAGAGCTGCCGGAGGGCATCCTGGTTTCGATGGACGATGGGATAGCCCGAGACGTTTCCGCTCGTCATGACCACCACGTCCAAGCCGGATTCGTCGAGGAGCAGGTGATGATGCGGCGCCGAGGGCAGCATCAGACCCAGATTGGGATTCCTCGGAGCGACGCCCTCCGGGACCGATCCGGGGCGCTTGCGCGCCAACAGGATCGGCCGCGCGGGCGAGCGCAGCAGTGCTTCCTCCGCCGCGGACAGTTCCACGATCCGATGCGCGGTGGTCAGATCCCGGACCATGACGGCGAAAGGCTTCGAATCCCGGCGTTTGCGCTCGCGCAGCAAGGCCACCGACTCTGCGCTGGACGCATTTACCGCGAGGTGAAAGCCTCCGACGCTCTTGATCGCCGCGATGCCTCCCGCCACCAACTCCAGTGCGCACCGCCGCAAGGCCTGCTCACCCTCGAACACCGTTCCATCTCGGTCAGCGAGGAACAGCCGAGGTCCACACTCCGGACAGGCATTGGGCTGAGCATGAAAGCGTCGGCTCATCGGATCCCGGTACTCGCGGTCGCACCGCTCGCACATCACGAAGGAAGCCATCGTGGTGTGCGAGCGGTCGTAGGGGAGAGCCCGCACGATCGAATATCGCGGACCACAGTTCGTGCAGTTGACGAACGGGTACCGATAACGACGGTCGGTGGGATCGCGCAACTCGGCCAGGCAGTCGGCGCACACGTGCGTATCAGCGGGTACCAGAGCGACTTTCGCCCCGCGGTGCTCGCTCTCCACGATGTCGAAGCGGGTGGCAGCCGAGGGGCCCGCCGATCTGGTAAGTGCCCGCACCCCCTCGACTCTGGCCAGCTCCGGCGCCTTGCTCGCCAGCTCCTCGCTGAACAGCCGCAGCGTCGACTCGTGGCCGCTGGCCTCGATGAGCACGCCCTCGGGATCGTTGCGAACCCATCCGGTCAACTGCCGCTCACGAGCCAGCTTGTAGACGAACGGGCGATAGCCCACGCCTTGAACGACTCCAGTGACCCTAATTTTCCAGGTTGCCTGTTCGGCCATGGCGAGGGCTCAGCACAGCCGGGGCAGCTCTGCGCCGCGCAGAGGTTGCAGGATGGATTCGCGACCCGCGGCGTCTCGGAGAATGACCGCGGCACCGTCTCGGGCGGTCACCTCGCCGATCGTCACGGCGTGCCGTCCGTACTCGTGCTCGCGCAGTGCGGCGAGCGCGGCGGCGGTCGCCTCGGGATCTATGAAGATCGCCAGGCAGCCCTCGTTGGCGCAGTGCAAAGGATTGATCCCCAGCATGTCCGCCGCCATGGCGGTCTCGTGCTGGATGGGCAGGGCCGGCTCCTCGATCACGATGCCTTTGTCCAATTTGCCCGCGTACTCGTGCAATACGGCAGAGAGCCCGCCGCGCGTGACATCACGCATCGAGCGAATCGACCCGGCGGGCACCGCGGCGAGCAATCGATCTATCAGGGTGTTGAGTGGCGCGCAGTCGCTGAGGATCCGGGTTTCGAAGCCGAGGCCCTCCCGGATCGACAGCAGGTGCACGGTGTGGTTGCCGAGCATGCCGGAGAGGATGACCGAGTCCCCAGGGCGCACGGAATCCATCCGCAGGGGCTCCCGCGCGAAGAACCCGACGCCACTCGTATTGAGGTACAGCTGATCCGCTTCCCCGGCGCGGACCACCTTGGTATCGCCGCACACGATCTGTACATTCGCCTCGCGCGCGGTCTCCCGGACGGAGGTCAGCACACGGAACAGATGGTCGAAGGGCAGTCCTGTCTCGAGGATCAATCCGAGCGTGAGATAGCGGGGCGACGCTCCGGAGACCGCGAGGTCGTTGACGGTCCCGCACACCGCGATCTTTCCGATGTCGCCGTTGCCGAAGAACGGCGGGTCGACCACGAAACTATCGGTGGTCATGGCGATGTGGGTGCCTTCGACGGGGAGGATGGCGCTGTCCTCCATCTCGCCCACATAGACATCGCCCAGGGTTTGCGCGATAAACTCCACCAGCTCGCCCGACAGTGTCGCGCCGGTCCCGTGGTCGAGTTGGATTCGCTGGGTCGTGAGAGTCACGGTGTCTTGGTTTCCTTCCGGGGGAGACCGCCGTTCTCGTCTAGTATTCGAAGGATCTCCCCGGATTCCGCGACCGTAGCGCAGTAGCCTTCGAGCCATTCGAGTGCGCGCCGGCGGTCGTCCTCGAGGGCCGAGAAGACGCAGTCGCTCGGCACCCCGATGATATATCCGCGAAAGAATGCGTCGGCTGCCGTCGTCTGAATGCAGATCTGGGTCTGCAGGCCGATGAGGATCAAGGTCTCGACCCCGATTGCCTGGAGCCTGGCGTGCAGATCGGTTTCATAGAATCCGCTGTCTTTGCTGCGCTCCTGAATAATATCCTCGTCGTCGAGGAATTCGCGAACCAACTCGGCGCCCGCGGTGCCTCGCACAGCGGGGACGCGGCCGTCGTACCGCTCGGCGAGGGGATCGTCCGGCTCATTGAGGAGCTGCAGGTGAAACACGGGATGACCACGTTTCCGCATGGCGGACAAGAACCCCGTCACATGTAGGGTCGCCGCGGCGATCGCCGCCTGACGCTCCGGATTCTTTCCGACGATATCGTACTGCAAGCCGCTCGTCAGAACTGCGATTTTCGACATGCCGACTACTCCGTAATCAAATGAGGGCGGATATTGCGGGTCTCAAGCCGATTTGTAATTCGGCGAGCCGTTTTGTGAACGATTTTGCAGATCCTGGGCGATACTCAACCAATTTGCCGCGCATTGATTCGCAAATTCGACTATATGGTCCAGGGTATGGGGCCGAATGGCCTCGGCAATCTTCTCGACATCATTGCTTTTCACCGCGCGCTGATGCATCCAGCGCAGGAGGTCGCGACCGCTGGCGCTCATGCGCAGCGCCGGGTCCCGGGACAGCAGGGCCAGCAGGGCACCGAGATCAGCGGGCTTGTCGGGGTAGGGGGTGGATGCCGGCCGATCAGGGGTGTGCGAGAGCTTGCTCTCCGGCGCCGGTCCGGCGCCGAGGGGCTTGTTCTCGACTGAATGGAGGGCCGGGTCTTCCCCGCGTGCGATTCTGGTACGTACATCGCGAACGGTGGACGGGGACAGGCCCACCTCCTGGGCGATGCTGCGCAGGGACGCGCCGGGGCGGGCCATGATCAGCTCGGCGGCGGTGCGCCGGGCCGAGTTGGTGTCGACCGGGCGGAGGCGGCCATCGCTGCCCAGTCGATGGCTCGATCGCAGATCGCCGTCGATACGGCCGCGGATCGATGCGACCGTCTTGGCGGACAGGCCTGCGGTGGTCGCGATCGAACGATCCGACCAGTGCGGATGCGTCGTGATGATGCGTTCCGCGGCAGTGCGCCGATCGTTCAGGGATAGCGGCAGACCGTGAGTTGTGTTCTCCCTGACTCCGATTGTGAATGCCAATTCCTCCGAACCGTCCACCAGATATGCATCAATATGTGTGAATCCCTTCAGCCGCGCGACGAATGTGCGGTGAAACCCGTCGATCACTCGCATTGTGGGCCGATGAACGAGGATGGGCGGTAAAGGCCACTCAGCCTCGACCAGCCGCTCGATGTGAGATTGGTCTACGCCCTCGGATCGGGGGGAGCCAACAGTCACAAGCGATGCAATCGCCAGAGATGTTTTTACGCGGTTCAATTTCGAGAACTTTTCCAAATGTCTTGTCCCCCCCAGACTTCCAAGATCACCACTTGAAGCTACCTGCAGGGCACGCTTCCGGCAAGGGGGCTCGACACCGTTTGGCGCGGTCGTTGTGATCACCCATCGTCACCCACGCCGAGACTCTGTCGATTCACAGGTTGTACGGACACCCCCGGGGCTGTGCAACTGAGCGAAAGTCGCAGTTGCACAGCATGATTTGGCAAGTTTTCGCAGGTCGACGTGCTCGGTGCGCGCGCGGACCTGTTCGGCCGTGCGGGCTCACAAACGAGGTTCCCAGCAGGTGAGCTTGATAACGCGCATTCGGGCTTGTCGTGGACATCGACTTGTGCGGTAATGCTTTGGCCTACTTCGGGTTTCATGTGCGTAAATCGAAGTCCCATGAATTTGCCCGGGGCCGCGGTGGCGATGCTGGTCATTGCCCGACCACGCCGAGGATCTGCCTCCGTCAATCGGTCCGCAATCGCGCGAAGGGATCCCCTCGGGTACGAAAGGTGTCGTGAGATAGGGAAAGAGAGCATCAGTTGAGCTATGCCAGCCGCAAGGACGATCACGTCCGTCTGGCCGTTGCGCAGCATCGTGAGTCGATTACCGGGCAGCGCCCGGCTCCGTTCGACCATGTCGCGTTCGTCCACCACGCCATGCGGGGCACGGCGGATCATGCCGTCTCGCTCGCCACCGAGGTGGGCGGCACGACCTGGTCGGTGCCGCTTTACATCAACGCGATGACCGGTGGCAGTGCCCGTACCGGTGCCGTGAACCAGGGGCTGGCGATTGCCGCCCGGGAGACTGGCGTGGCGATCGCGTCGGGCTCGATGAGCGCATACCTGGCGGACAGTTCGGTGGCCGCGACCTACCGCGTCCTGCGCGCCGAGAACCCGGAGGGTTATGTCATCGCCAATATCAATGCCAACACCACTCCGGAGATGGCGGCGCGGGCCGTGGAACTGGTGCGGGCCGACGCACTGCAGGTGCATGTCAATGCGATCCAGGAGATCGTGATGCCGGAGGGGGATCGCGATTTCTCGGCGTGGCCGGGCAATATCGCTCGCCTGGTTGAGACGCTCGACGTGCCGGTGATCGTGAAGGAGGTCGGGTTCGGGATCAGTGCCGACACTGTTACGCAGCTGGCCGGTCTCGGGGTGCGGATCGTCGACGTATCCGGCAACGGCGGAACGAATTTCGCGTTGATCGAGAACGCGCGGCGACCAGGAGCCGATTTCGGCCAGCTCGCCGACTGGGGCTTGTCCACCCCGGCCTGCCTGGTCGACGGGGCCGAAGCTGCTCTGGCGCAAGGCGTCACACTGCTCGCCTCCGGAGGCGTGCGAACGCCGCTCGATGTCGTTCGTGGGCTTGCACTCGGGGCCCGGGCGGTGGGGGTGTCCGGACACTTCCTGTCGATCCTCGAGACAGCAGGCGTCGATGCGCTGATCGCGACCATCGACACCTGGATCATTCAGATCCGGCAACTCATGACGCTGCTCGGGGCGGAAACCGTGCGCGCGCTGGCGGACACCGATGTGCTGCTGACCGGTGAACTCGCCGAGACTTGCAGATTGCGCGGTATTGATCCGGCGATTTACGCTCGACGATCCCGGTAGCGGTGTGCCCGACCTCCATTACTCATGAGTAACTTACGTGGGGTTATGATTCCTCGAGTGACGAACGACAGTGCGTCCCTTCTTAACTGAAAGGCCATTGCATGAGTACCCTGCAGATGACGCTGGGCATCATCTCCATCCTGGTCGGTGTCCCCGCGTGGGCCGGGTTTGTCTTGGCAATCCGCAAGATGGTGCGCATCATCCGGCTCGGGCAGCCGGCCCCCGACCGGTTCGAGCCGTTCCTGCCTCGATTCGCCACCATGGTCAAGGAATTTGCCGCACACACCCGCATGGTGAAGGTCCGGACCGTCGGCTGGGCGCACTGGCTCGTCATGGTCGGCTTCCTGATCGGATTCGTCACGGTCTTCCAGGCCCAGGGGCAAATCTTCAGCCCTACCTTCACGTGGCCGTGGGTCGGTGACACGTTCGTTTATCACCTCCTCGATGAGCTCTTGGCCCTGGGCACGATCCTCGGAGCTGTGGTGCTGATCGTTATCCGGCAGCTGAACCACCCGCGTCGACCCGAACGGCTTTCGCGGTTCGCCGGCTCCAACTTCCTCGCCGCCTACTTCGTCGAGTCCATCGTGCTCGTCGAGGGCATCAGCATGCTGGGTGCCAAGTCATTGGTGCTGGCCTACACCGGTGAGCACCATGCCAGCAGCGATTTCGTCAGTATGTATATCGCAGAGCTGCTTCCTTCGAGTGCCGCGCTGGTATCGGTCTTCGCCTTCTTCAAGTTGATGGCGGCGCTGGTCTGGGTCGTGGTGGTCGGCCGCAACATCAATTGGGGTGTGGCCTGGCATCGGTTCTCCGCGTTCTTCAATATCTATTTCAAGCGTGAGGATGATGGCGGTGTGGCGCTGGGTGCGGCTAAGCCGATGATGTC
>NZ_JBITFL010000009.1:43523-420098 GCF_044456045.1 Nocardia sp. NPDC051052 | reverse complement strand
ACCACCAAGCCCTGCGCGCCTTGGGCAACCGCCTCGTCGGCATCCTCCACGGCTGCCTGCACCACCACACCCACTACAACGAACAAACAGCCTGGGCACACCGACAAAACACCCAAACAACCCACGCCGCTTGACAACATACGGTCCTGGGATGTCTAACCCGAGCCCTGCGGCGGAGGCCGATCACCGGGCCGCCCAGCGCACCGCGCACCGCCGTTATGCGAGACTCGGCGCCGTGCTGAAAGCCGAGAAAACGCCGTCCGATGGTGGGCGATCGCGCGCGCCCCGGTTCGCGCGCCGGGCGACATTGCGCCGGTCGCTGCGATTGCTCGGCAGTTTCCGGTTCGAGCAGTCCGATCCCGCGGTGTTCTACGGCGGTTTGGCCGAGGACAGCGCGGCGATGATCGGTGATTTCTACGCAGATCTCACTGGCAACAGTTTGGCGGGGGCGACAATTCTGGATGTCGGGGGCGGACCGGGTTATTTCGCCGACGAGTTCGATAAGACGGGTGCGCGCTACCTTCCGGTCGAGCCGGATCCGTCGGAGATGCACGCGGCCGGGCTGTCGGTGGCGGGTGCGGTGCGCGGCTCGGGGATGGCGCTGCCGTTTCGCGACGACGCGGTGGATATCTGCTTTTCCTCGAATGTCGCCGAGCATGTGGCCAAGCCGTGGCTGATGGCGGACGAGATGGTGCGGGTGACCCGGCCGGGCGGGCTGATCGTGCTGTCGTACACGGTGTGGCATGGCCCGTTCGGCGGGCACGAGACCGGGCCGTGGCACTACCTCGGTGGCGAGTACGCCGCGCGCCGGTACCGGCGCAGGCTCGGGAAGGAACCGAAGAACCGATTTGGCCAGTCGCTGTTCGCGGTGCGTGCGTCGGACGGGTTACGTTGGGCGGCAGCCACTTCCGCCGACGTGCGCACCGTCTTTCCGCGCTATCACCCGCGCTGGGCCTGGTGGCTGGTCCGCATCCCGATGATTCGAGAGCTACTGGTGAGCAACCTCGTCGTGGTGGCTACCAAGAAGTAGCTCTAGTGCTCGAGCCAGCCGCGGCGCCAGGTGCGCCTGCCGCACGGTTCGTGCATCGGCCGCGTCCATGGCGACTCCTGAATGGCCAGTCCGACGGTTTCCAGCGTGGTCAATCCGACCTGATCCGCCAATGCCCCGACGACGGCGACGGCCTCTGCGGCCTGCATCGCCGCGGTCGCTTGCTCGATGGTCAGCGTCCGGCCCGGCAGGAAAGAAACCACCCAGCCGCCCGCACCAACACTCTTCGCTTGATGCTCTGTTTGATCGCTGGTCATCAACGATCGGTCGACCACTTGCACCGCCATGACTCGGGCTCCCCAATGGTGGTATCGGTTCAGGAATCGAGCGAGCTGATCAGTAGCTACAGCATCCTCTTTCCAGCAATAGAACGCAATAGTGCGTTCTACGAAAAGCGAACCGACAGGTTGGGATTGGTCCTGCTCAGCGGGACTGCCCGGGACCAGAACTGAAACAGGTTACAGACAACTGGGGAGCAAAACTGTAACGTGTTCTCATGCATTACGACAGCTTGTTCATCGGCGGCCGCTGGACCGCGCCAGCCACCGCCGAGCGCGTTCAGGTCATCTCGCCGGCCACGGTCGAGCCGGTGGGCAGCGTCCCCGCGGTGGCGCGCGCCGACGTCGACGCCGCGGTCGCCGCGGCCCGCCACGCCTTCGATCACGGCCCATGGCCGAAGACCCCGCCGGAAGAGCGGGCCCAGGTACTCACCCGCGCGGCGCGGCTGATCGAGCAGCGCTCGGCCGAGTTGGTCGCAGCGCTCACCGCGGAAATGGGCGCACCGCAGATGATCGCGATGACGCTCAACCAGATTCCCGCCGTTGCCGCACTCGACGCGTGCGCCGGGCTGGCGAAGTCGTTCCCGTGGCACGAAACCCGCACCGGCCTGTTCGGCACCTCGCGGGTCAGCCGGGAACCGCGCGGCGTCGTCGCGGCCGTCACCGCGTGGAACGTGCCGCTGTTCCTCGCCGCCAACAAGCTCGCACCCTCGTTGCTCGCCGGCTGCACGGTGGTGCTCAAACCCGCACCGCTGACCCCGATTACGGCCAATATGCTCGCCGACATCTTCACCGAGGCAGGCCTGCCCGAAGGCGTGCTCTCGGTGCTGCCCGCCGAGGCCGAGGCCGCCGAATACCTGGTCTCGCACCCCGGCGTCGACAAGGTCACCTTCACCGGCAGCACGGCCGTCGGCAAGAAGATCGGCGCGATCGCCACCGGACAACTCAAGAGCGTGTCACTGGAACTCGGCGGCAAGTCGGCGGCAATCCTGTTGCCGGACATGGATATCGCGGGCATCCCGGTGCTCGCCTTCTCCGGCTTGATGAACAGCGGACAGGGCTGCGTCGCGCAGACCCGCATCCTCGCGCCGCGCAGCCGGTACGACGAGATCCTCGACGCGCTGGTCGAACATGTGAAGACGATGAAGGTCGGCGATCCCAACGACCCGACCGTGCAACTGGGCCCGCTGATCTCCGAACGCCAGCGCGACCGGGTCGAGGGTTATATCGCCAAGGGCAAGGAAGAGGGGGCGCGCGTCGCGCTCGGCGGCGGGCGCCCCGAAGGCCTGGATCGCGGCTGGTTCGTCGAGCCGACCATCTTCGCCGATGTGGACAACAAGTCGACCATCGCCCAGGAGGAGATCTTCGGCCCGGTGCTCTCGGTGATCCCCTACGACACCGAGGACGAGGCTGTGGCGATCGCCAACGACTCCGTCTACGGCCTGGCCGGTTCGGTGTGGACCGCGGATGTCGAGCACGGCGCCGAGATCGCCGCGCGGGTGCGGACCGGGACCTACGCGATCAACTGGTACGCGTTCGATCCCAGCTCGCCGTTCGGCGGCTACAAGAATTCCGGGCTCGGCCGCGAAAACGGCCCGGAGGGCCTCGACTCCTTCTGCGAACAGAAGTCGCTGCTCATGCCCATGGGCTGGACGGGCTGATCAGTCGGTCGGCATAACCACCCGCAGGACGGGCTCGCTGTGGCGGCCCGTGAGGCTCGGCGCGTCGACGATCTCGACGCGCCAGCCGGGGGGCAGGACGGCCTGCAAACGCCCGGCAGCGCGGCGCAGCGGTGTACTAGCGGTCGCCAGTTCGAAACCGGCAACCAGGGGCGTAATCGATGCCCCGGTCTCCAGATCGGTCATGCTCCAACCACCTCTCGCGCGTCGATCCCATCGTTCGCCGCGAGCCTCGCGGAAAACCGATGTCGATAGGGAAGTAGTTCAGTCGATCAGTTAACGGTTAGCAATCGGACTGGTAAGTCATGAGACCAAGAACACGGCAAGCATAAGCCACTTGTGCGCAAATCTCGCACACCGGGCAACTACCCCATATCGAGCTTCGGCAAACCATTGGTGCTCGTGACCTGCGCGCACCGACCATTACCAATAGCACCACAACTTCGGGTCCGCGCGGCGGGAAACACGCCATAACAACCATTGATGATCTGTCATGAAATATGAAGCGGCTTGCCGGGAAGTGGCGACGACAGGTTGGGGTGCGCCATGATTCACGACGATCGCGACGAAAGTCGCTGTCGCGCCGCATCGCCTAGCTCGGATTGCGCCCGCACACCGACCGGTCAGTGTCGCAACGAACGACGGTAGTCCACCGGAGTCGTGCCCGTCGCCGCCCGCAGATGGGTACGCAACGCGGTCACGCTGCCGAAGCCCGACTGTGCCGCGACCACTTCGATTGGCAGGTCGGTGGTTTCGAGCAGCTCGCGGGCCCGCCCGGTGTGCTGCGCGTCCAGCCAGCGCCGCGGCGTGGTGCCGACCTCCGCCTTGAACCGGCGGATGAACGTGCGCTCGCTCATCAGCGCGTGCGCGGCCAACGCCGAAACATCCGGTGCGGCAGCCGGATGCCGCACCGCCCACGCCATGGTCGCGGCCAATCCACCATGAAAACCGCTGCTCGGCAAAGCATCCGGAATGTATTGCGCTTGACCGCCCGCACGGTGTGGTGGCGTCACATTCCACCGCGCCAATTCCGCCGCCGGGCCCGCACCCAGTTCCCGGCGGGCGATATGCAGGCACAGATCCAGTCCCGCCGAGAGACCGGCGGAGGTGAGTACCTCGCCGTCATCCACATAGAGCGCCGTCGGATCCAGCTTTACGGCGGGAAAAAGGACGGTGAACTCGTCGCAATAAGCCCAATGCGTCGTGGCGGGTCGGCCATCCAACAGACCGGCCCACCCGAGCACGAACGCACCGACGCAAATGCTCACCATGGTCGCGCCCCGAGCCGCCGCGGCACGCAGTGCCACGAGCGCCTCCTCCGGCGGCGCCAGTGTCGGCAACCCGATGCCCGGCACCACCACGATGTCAGCCGAATCCAACGCCTCCAGCCCATGCTCGACGCGCAGATCGAACCCATTCGGCGTCCACACCGACCCAGCCCGCACCCCACAGGTCTCCATCCGAAACCCCACCGGCGCCCCGAACTTCCCAGGCCCATGCCGGAACACCTGAACCGCACACGCAAGGTCGTAAGTCATAACGCCGTCCAGAGCGAGGGCAACAACCTGCTTCATCTCCCGAGTTTGGCATGAATCCGAGCTTCACTGTCATGTGTGCCACTCGCCATCTGCCGCTCACACGCGCTTGACTGAACCCGATGCACGAGCGAGAGGGATCGGGATGACCGTGGCGACTGGGATCGATTGGGAGTGGGCGACCCGGACAGGTGGCGCGCTGTCGAGTAGACAACGTCGGCAACTCATGGCTACCGTCTCCCGCGCAGTACCGGCGCTACTCGCCGACCGCGCTCGCCTCACCGCGGGCCGCCGCGGCCGGGGGCGCCTCGACTTCGCCGGCCTACGCCTACCGGATTCGGCGCTCGCGCGGGCAGCGGAAGCCGAAGCGCACGAGTCACTTTCACCCCATGTGCTCGGCCACTCGTACCGCACCTACTACTTCGGCCGAGTGCTCGCCGAACTGGACGGGGCCCACTACGACGACGAACTGGTCTACGTCTCGTGCCTGCTGCACGACCTCCATCTCGAACATCCCACCGCCGGAAGCTGTTTCGCGGTCACCGGCGCACAACGCGCCGTTGACTTCGTCGCCACCGCAGGGGCCACGCCCACCCAAGTCCAGGGGATCGGTGCCGCCATCGCCACCCACATAACCCCGGGCAACGGCAAGAACCTGAGCGATCCCGGCCGCTTCATCTACGCGGGTGCCTCCGTCGACGTAATCGGCGGCCGCATGTCCGAACTCGACCCGGAGTGGGTCGACGAACTTGTCCAACGCCACCCGCGACACAACTTCAGCAAGCACATGATCGCCGCGTTGACCAAGGAGGCGAAGGCCATGCCTCGAGGCCGGACCCGCTGGCTGAACACCCACACCGGCCTGCTCCACCTGATCCGCTACGCCCCGTTCTCCGAATAGTCCGGCCCCCAACGGATCCCACCCTCAGCTCGGCTTCTCGTCACCATCAAGCATCGAGACAAGGTAGTCGTAGTACTCAATCATGGATTCCGGCAGCCTATTTCGATCAATAGCCCGCACCCCTTGAATATCCCGCCGATCGACTTCGCAATTCTCCACAAGCTCACTCGCGGCGTGCAACTCAGCCTCGAGTGCATCGAAATCCGATTCCCCCTCGGCCAGCCAGAGCGAAACCGAAACCACAGCACCCGCTTGCCGACCAGACCATCCATCAACCCAATCCGTCGCCTCATCACAGGCCCGGGCACGAATCACCGCCGACTCACTCAATATCGCCCTGAGCACAGCGAGGAACTGTTTCGTGTCGATGGGCACGGCTCACTCCTTCCAGAACAACGGATTCGGTCGGATCGAGTGCGGTCGTCATTCCCTCTGTTGCGGAATGACTTCCAGCAACCTGGCAATACCTGCCAGATACGACTGGTCGTCTGCGTCGAGAGCCATTGACCCCAACCTCGTCGCCTCTTGGTGCGCAGCGCTACGGATAGCAGTGGTCAACTCTGCCCCTTGTTTTGCATCGAGCAGGCCGACGTCCAGCCCACCGTTAGCGTTAGCGACATGCTGCACTGCGGCAAGGCCAGGCCGAATCAGGCCGCGGCGCAAGCCCTCGGCGAACAATCTATCGAAAATTTCGCCAGACACCCACCATTCGCGATCGCCGTCGAAGCGGATAGACAACATCAGAGACCTCTAATCGAACTCGATGTTGGCGAGATCGGGCCACTCAGCAGGAAATTCATCGGTAACCCACGCATATTCCAACCCCGACAATAGGCCATCCGTGACCCACACCAGTATCTCGCCCTGATAGTCACCCTCCGAAAATACATTCGCGCCCACCGGCAGCGGGCCATTCGAGATGTCGATCTTCGGAACATCCGCAGATACCTTGATATCTATGATCCACTTGGCGCTGGTTGGTGCTGCTGAGGCAGTACCCAGTTGCACCAACAGCTCGTCGCGACCACGCAGGTTCGCCGATCGCACGAATCGATCGATTATCGCGAACTCGATCGGCGTCAACTCTCGCCACGTCTTCTCATCGCTCATGAATCAACCAGGTCCTTGGCAGGGGTCTCGACCAGCGAAGACTTCTTCACAGGCAAGTATGCGCCATGATCGCCCCGCGGCGTTGACGTGGGCGAAGCGCTCAGCTACGACACGGGAAGGCGAGGGGGACGAGTGGCACATGGCTGCAACAGAAAGTCACCGGAGCCCACTCCGCCATGTGCCACTCGTCGGTGCCTAAATTGGCCGTAGGCACAGGCTTTGTGTATCCGGTGGGTGGCTGCTCAAACGGTGCGGTTGAAAACTTATTGGGGCAGTGGGATTCGGTCTGGCGGTGGGAATGGTTGGGGCGCAAACGGAACCGCCCGTACCGTCGGAAACGGTACGGGCGGTTGACGTTACGGGACGGCTCAGCCGAGGCGTTCTTTCAGTGCCTCGAACTCGTCGCGCACACCCGAGGGGAGCTTGTCGCCGACGAATTCGAACCATTCCTCGATGAGCGGGATTTCCTTGCGCCATTCGGCCGCGTCGACCTTGAGGGCCTCGTCGACGTCGTCGGGGTCGACCTTCAAACCGTCGAGGTCGAGGTTGGCGGCGACGGGGACGTTGCCGACCGCGGTGGCGGTGGCCTCGGCGGAACCGTCGACGCGACCGACGATCCACTCGAGCACGCGGGAGTTCTCACCGAATCCGGGCCACAGGAAGCGGCCGTCGGCGCCGCGCCGGAACCAGTTGACGTAGAAGATCTTCGGCAACTTGGTGGCGTCGGCGTTCTTGCCGAGGTTGACCCAGTGGTTCAGGTAGTCGCCGACGTGGTAGCCCATGAACGGGATCATCGCCATCGGGTCGCGGCGCACGGTGCCGACCTTGCCCTCGGCCGCGGCGGTCTGCTCGGACGACAGGGTGGCGCCCATGAAAACGCCGTGCTGCCAGTCGAAGGACTCGGTGACCAGCGGAATGGTGGTCTTGCGTCGACCGCCGAACAGGATCGCCGAGATCGGCACGCCCTGCGGGTCGTCCCACTCCGGGGCCAGCGTCGGGCACTGCGACATCGGCGTGCAGTAACGCGAGTTCGGGTGGGCGGCAAGGGTTTCGGTCTCCCGCAGGAACCAGTCGTTGCCCTTCCAGTCGATCAGGTGATCGGGCGCGCCTTCCAGCCCCTCCCACCACACGTCGTTGTTGTCGGTCTGCGCGACGTTGGTGTAAACGGTGTTACCCGCCTCCATGGTGGCCATGGCGTTGGGGTTGGAGCTGTGGTTGGTGCCGGGCGCGACGCCGAAGAAGCCGAACTCCGGGTTCACCGCGTAGAGCCGGCCATCCTTACCGAAACGCATCCAGGCGATGTCGTCACCGAGGGTTTCGGCCCGCCAGCCGGGAACGGTCGGCTGGATCATCGCGAGGTTGGTCTTGCCGCAGGCGCTGGGGAACGCGGCGGCGATGTAGTAGGCCTTGTTCTCCGGGGAGATCAGCTTGAGGATCAGCATGTGCTCGGCCAGCCAGCCCTCGTCGTGGGCCATCGCCGAGGCGATGCGCAGCGAGTAGCACTTCTTGCCGAGCAGCGCGTTGCCGCCGTAGCCGGAACCGTAGCTCCAGATTTCGCGGTCCTCCGGGAAGTGGGTGATGTACTTGGTGTCGTTGCACGGCCACGGCACGTCGGCCTGGCCATCGGCCAGCGGCGCCCCGACGGAGTGCAGCGCCTTCACGAACGGGCGATCGGTGCCGAGCTTCTCCAGCGCGGCCTTACCCATCCTGGTCATCACGCGCATCGACACGACGACGTATTCGGAGTCGGTGATCTCCACACCGAGCTTGGGGTCCTCGGCACCGAGCGGGCCCATGCAGAACGGCACCACGAACAGGGTGCGGCCCTTCATCGAGCCGCGGTACAGCTCGGTCATGGTGGCGCGCATCTCGGCGGGGTCGACCCAGTTGTTGGTCGGGCCTGCGTCGGCTTCGCTCTTGGAACAGATGTAGGTGCGCGACTCCACCCGAGCGACGTCGGAGGGATCGGAGAGCGCGAGGAAGGAATTCGGCTTCTTCTTCGGATCGAGCTGCTTGAAGGTGCCCGCCTCGACAAGCTGAGCGGTCAGGCGGTCCCATTCTTCGTCGGAACCGTCGGCCCAGACCACCCGATCTGGCTGAGTGAGTTCGGCGACTTCCTGTACCCAGGCGAGTAGTTCGTTGTGCTCGGTCGGCGGCTTACCGTCGGATCCACGAAGACCAGGAATGGTCGCTGAGGTCATGAAAACTCTCCTGAGATGGGCGGTCCCTACAATGCGTCCCCGCCTGGCCACGACGCCCATGACCAGCGCGAACTTACACCGAGCGCCACCATTGGCGGGAAGGCACCCGCTACGACCAGTCGAAAGCGCGCCCCGGCTGGACGGCGGACGAGGACTTAGCGGACGCCCAAGTTCCTGATTAGAGGTTAACGCGATGTGACGACCGGTACTGAATCGGGTTCGTCACTATGTACCCATTCTTATGAGTTGATCAACCCGTGATCCAACGATCGAGGATCGCGATATCCCGTTCGCATGCCGCCAGCTGGCCCGGTTGTTCGGCAACCATCCGCCGTAAACGGGCCTCGAGTTCGGCGACTCGGCGATCGGTTTCCACCATACGGGTCGTGCTCACCTGCACGACCCGATCGGCCAGCACCGTCTCAGTTTCCACCAGCGCGGTCGCGACTCGCTGCTCGAGCTGGGCTTTTACATTGATCAGCGCGTCGGACACCCACTGCCGCACGTGCGCGCGATCGGCGAGTTGCCCGCGCGCCCGCACCACCCAGCCCGCCGCGCCCGCACCGAGCAGCAGGGTCACCGGGACGCTCGCGAAATCCAGCGCGGGCACCAGCGAAAGTGGCGAAACCAACAGCCTGCCGAGGCCGACACCCGCCGACGCGCCGAGCGCGATCATGAGGTGATCTTCGACACCGCGGTGCCGCGGATCGGGGCCGGGGCCGACCCGGGGCGCGGGGTCGCGGCGGCGCAGCGGCAGGCTGTTGCCCGGTGCGACCACGCCGTCGATGTGTGCGGTGAGTTCGCCGAGTCGCCGGTCGATGGCGAGGTCGACCGCGCCGGTCAGTTCGGTGGCCGCGTGCTGCAACCGCTCCGGATAGCCGCCGAGCTCGCTGCGGCGCATCCGGTCGAGGTCGGCGCGGGTCGCGGTGTGCAGCGCCCTGATCCGGGAGCCGACCTCGGTCATCAGATCGACCCGGGCCAGGTGCAGCTGGCCACGCAGGGTGGACATGGCGGTGGCCCGGCCGCCGTCGCGACCGGCGAGCAGCACGGCGCGCTCCTCGCGCAGCTTGGCCGTCTCGGCGCCGGAGTGCAGCGCCGTCACCTGCTCGCCGACCCGCTGCCTGGTATCGCTGAGCACGCGCGCGGTGACCGCCGCGAGCCTGCCGCCACCCTCGGCTTCGGCGCCGAGTGCGGCGGCGGCCAAGGCCGCGTGCAGTGCGCCGAGCCCGGACCGATCCAGCAGTCCCGCGTCGCCCGCGGTGCGCGCCGCGGCCGCGAGCCGCGCCGACACCGCGATGATGTCCAGCTCGACGGCGCCCTGCGCGGCGAGCCGCTCCAGGTCGCGCGCCCGCACCGAGCGCCAATCCTGGTAGGCGTGAATGCCGTTCATGGCGAGCAGGATGCGGGTGCCGTCCGCGCGCAGGCGGTGCACGATGCGCAGGGTGTCGGCACCGATGGTGGTCCCGGCGTCCAACAGGATCAGCGCGACCGGCGACGGCGCGGTGCCCGACGGTGCGGTGGTCTCCACCGCCGCGCTCGCGTCGGCCACCGGATCCGCGAGCGTGATGCGCGGTTCGAAGCGGGCCAGCTCGGTCCGCAACAGCGTGGTGTTGGCGTCGGCGGGTCCGATCAAGGTGACCGCACCGGCCGCGCCGGCCTCCTTGACCGCGCGCAGCAACGCGATGCCCTGCGGATTCCACCGTGCCACAACGGCTTCCACCTCCGGCGGTGGGCTGACGGCGGGAGCGGCCTCGGCGGGGACGGCCACGTCGGCGGGCAGCTCGAGCGGTCGGTCGGCCCCGGCCGGCGGGCCGGTCGAGGGTTCAGAGCCCGGCACTGCTCATCCGTTCCCATAGTCGGATGTAACCGTTGTGCACGCGCAACGCCGCCCGCCGGGCCGTAGGCGGCATATCGCTGGATACGACGGCACGCCAGCGGGCGGCCCTGGCCATCGCGTCGTCGGCGTCGGACGGCGCCGGGGCCGCATAGCCGGCCGCGAGATGGGCGACGGCGGGATGCGCCAGGCCCGCACACAGGCCGAGCCAGCGGGCGTCGTCGCCGAACAGGTACGCCTCCAAGATGTCTCGGGCCGTGCTGCCCTCCTCGGGAACCGCCCTGGCGGCCAACCGGGTGAGTTCGTCGAGCAGCTCGCCGCCGCGCAGCGCGGAGACCTGCTCGTAGCGGCGGTGCAGCAGGCGGTGCAGTGCGTCGATTCCGCTTGCGGCGTGCAGGATTTGCGACACCGTCTGCGGAGCGAGCTCGGGATCGTGGCCGAGCGCGGCCAGCGCGCAACTCACGCCGTACAGGTCCCAGCGCTGCAACAGTTGTTCGCGATCGGCGAGATGCGGGCCGGGGGCGACGAACAGATCCGGGGAAAGTGTCAGCGCGGCATCGGCATTCGCGGCCAGCCTGCGCAACGCGATCAGGTCGGCCTCGGTCATCGCACCCGACCTGGTGCGCAGGGCCAGCGAGGCGACCACCGGAAGCACGGCGGTGCCGACCTCCCTGCCGTACTGCTCGGCGGCGGCGACCGCGTCGCCCCACCGCCCGCCGATCGCGTCGGCCTTGTTCAACACCACGATGGTGCGCTCGGGCGGCAGCGTGGCGAGCACCCTGCGGTCCGCGGGCGACGGCGCGGCAGACAGCACGTAGATGACGATGTCGGCGTCGAACGCGGGATCGGGCAGGTCCGGCTCGTCGACCGGACCGGTCTCCACCGCCGACATCAGCGCGAGCGCCCGCAGCACCGTCGTCCGGCCCGCGTGCGCGCGGCCCATCACCTGGATGCGCGGCCGCGTGCGCCAAGCGCTGACCGCAGCGCTGGCCGCGTAGCCGATCTGCTTGTCGCGTCCGGTGCCGAACCGCAGGTCGGCGAGGAGCCGGTCGAGCTGGTCGTGTTCGCGCGCGGGCACCCCGCGTTCGCGCAACGGTCCGTCAGGCTCGGTGGCTGTCGCCATGGTGCACCCCCTTTACGGTGCGCAATTCTTGCAGAAGACGCCCGCGTTGGCGGCGACGACCGTCAGGTACCGCTGAAGTATTTGTTCACGGTGCGCACGGCCCAGTTCGGTGCGTACTTCGCGGCGACCGCCAGCACCTTTGCCTGTGCGCCGATCTCGTAGTGCACCTTGGGCAGCCTGGCGCGCTTGCGGGTGGCGTCCCAGATGCCGGTCGCGACGTCCTCGGCGGTGAGCCGGACGCCGAGCGACTTCGTCGTTCCGGTCTGCACCCCGTCCACCATCGCGGTGTCCACGAACAACGGCCAGATCGCGATCACCCGGATGTCGTGCCGCTCCCATTCGAGATCCAGTGCCTCCGTGAGGCTTTTGACCGCGGCCTTGCTCGCGCTGTAGCTGGCGAGTTCGGGCTGTCCGTAGATGGCCGACGCCGAGCAGAGGTTCACCACCTGGGCGCCAGGAGTATCACGCAGATAGCCGAACGCGGTGTGCGTGCCCGCGAGCACGCCACCGAGGTTGACGTCGATGATCGCCTGATGGGCGGACAGTTCGATGCCCTCGAACGGGCCCGCCCGCAGGATGCCCGCGTTGTTGATCAGAATGTCGAGCCGTCCGGTGTCCGCGTGGAATTCGGCGAGCCGCTCGGCCCACTGGGTGGCGTTCATCACATCGAGGATTCCGGTGTGCACGCTGCCACCGGCGCCGGTGACGTCGGCCGCGAGCCTGGTCAGCCCGACTTCGTCGATGTCGTAGGCACCGACGTGGTACCCCTGCGCAGCGAAAAGCAGGGCCGTCGCCCGGCCGATTCCGGCCGCGGCACCGGTGATGAACACTGACGGTCTGCCCATGCCGCGCAGTCTAGTGCGGCCGACCAGGAACGACCGGGCTTCCCAGAGCCGCCACCGGTCATTTACCCTGCATTCCAGTGGTCGGCGCCATAGTTGGTGCGCAACTTCGCGTTTCGAATGCTGCGCACCGACCTCGAGAAGCGCTTGCGAGCGCGAACGCGCGAGACCGCACGACGAGGAGGTCGCGATGACAGCTGATGTCATCGGCACTGCCGATAAGGAGCCCGCCCTAGCGGACGGGAAACCGCTGCTGCCGAGTAGCGACCCGTTCCACCGGCCGCCCAAGGGTTTCGCGGCCAAGCCGCCCGGCACCATCCTGCGCAGCCGCAAGATCGAGCTTGCCCTGTTCGGCGTTGTGCCGCAGCAGGTCTCGGCCTGGCAATTGCTCTACCGCAGCTGTGATATGCACGGCACCCCGGAGGCGGCGATCACCACGGTGCTGCTGCCGGTGGACGCCGATCCGCGAGAAGACCGGCCGTTATTGGCCTTTCAGACCGCGATGGACGCCGTCACCGAGAAATGTTCGCCTTCTTACGCATTGCGCTACGGCGCCCGCGCGCTGGGCTCGGTCACCCAGTTCGAGTGGCTGCTCGTCGCGAACGCGTTGCGCCGCGGCTGGGCGGTGAGCATCGCCGATCACGAAGGGCCGCGCGGAAACTTCGGCGCGCCACGCGAACCCGGCTATCGCGCGCTCGACGGCGTGCGTGCCGCGCAACGGTTCGCCCCGCTCGGCCTCGGCCCGCACACGCCGGTCGCGGTGTGGGGCTACTCCGGCGGCGGCATGGCCAGCGCCTGGATGGTCGAGATGGCACCGACCTACGCGCCGGAACTCGACATCGTCGGCGCGGTGCTCGGCGCACCGGTCGGCGATCCCGGCCAGGTCTTCGCCCGGTTGAACGGCACCAGCTACGCGGGCCTGCCCGCGATCGTGATCGCGGCCCTGCGCAGGCTCTATCCCGTGCTCGGCGCGATGCTGCAGAACGAGCTCACCCTGGACGGCCGCCGTTTCGTGGCCCGCGCGGAGACCGCGACGCCGTTCGGCGCCATCTTCGGCCTGGCCAACAAGCGAATGGACGACTACCTGAGCCGTCCGCTCGATGAGGTGATCGCGACGCCGGAATTCCAGGCCATGTTCGACGATCTACGCCTTGGCAATTCGACGCCGACCTGCCCGCTGCTCGTGGTGCAGCCGATCCACGACCAAGTGATCCACATGGACGGTATCGACGGCCAGGTCGAGCGCTACCGGCGCGGCGGCGCGCAGGTCAGCTATGTGCGCGACCGGCTCAGCGAGCACTTCTCGCTGCTGCCGCTGGCCACGCCGCTCAGCCTGGAGTGGCTCGCGGACCGGCTGGCCGGGCAACCGGTGAGCGACGAGGGCGACCGCACCGTGTGGTCGGTCGCCGCGTCGCTGACCGGGGCACGTGGCCTGTACGAGATGATGGTGACCGCCGCCAAGGTCGCGCTGGGTCGACCGCTGCGACAGGAGAGCGCGCCGGTGGCCAGGATCGACCGCGCACGCGCCGCCTGACCTCCCGCTGGACGGCAAGCACACAGTCGATTGCCGTACCACTCCTTCGATGCTGGACAATGGACGCGTGAACGACGCCGCGAACAATACTGCCGAGTCAGTTCCGGGCCCGCCGTCCACAGGTTCGGCCCGGACTGAGCTCACCGATCCCGTCGGCTCCGCCTCCGACCATCCCCCTGAACTCGAGACCCGGAACAACCGCGAGACCCGGAACAACACCGGCTCCCGCCTGTACCCCCGCGTCACCAGCTTCCGGTCGCGCCGTGGCGCGCTGACCGCGACACAGCAGCAATCGTGGGCCCGGATGTGGCCGGCGATCGGCCGCGAGGTCGCCGACGAACCGCTGGACGCCGCCGCCTGGTTCGGCCGCGACGCGCCCCTTGTCGTCGAAATCGGCTGTGGCACCGGCACTGCCACCTCGGCGATGGCCCAGGCCGAACCGCACCTGAACCTGATCGGCATCGAGGTGTACCGGCCCGGGCTGGCCCAGTTGGTGCAGCGCATCGAGCGCCAGCAGATCGGCAACATTCGGCTGCTGCGCGGCGACGCCGTCGACGTGCTGGAAAATATGGTTGCTGCCGAATCGCTGACCGGCGTCCGAGTCTTCTTTCCCGACCCGTGGCCGAAGGCGCGTCATCACAAACGGCGCCTGTTGCAGCCCGCGACTTTCGCGTTGATCGCCAATCGACTAAAACCGGGCGGTGTGTTGCATGTCGCGACGGACCACGCTGACTATGCGGAACACATTGCTGCGGTAGGTGCGGAAGAACCGCTGCTCACCGGCCTGAACGAGGCAACGGGTGGCGTCAGCGCGGAGCATCGGGACAGCGCGCCGATCGGTTTCGAAAGGCCCGTCACGAAATTCGAGGGCAAGGCACATCGTGCCGGTAGCGCCATTACCGAGCTCATATGGGGGAAGATTGAATTATGAGTGAGCGCAGCGAGCGAACGATTAGCTCGGCCGTGCTCACGGTCATGACGCCGCCGAGCGCTAGCGAGGCGGGGTTATGAGCGTGAGTGAGATGGCCCATGAGGTGGTCGATGTTTCCGGGGAGGTGCAGGGAACCGGATCGGAAGGTCTGGGTGGCGCGACGCCGGACGTGCGCCGGGTCCTGCTGGTGTGGGATGCCCCGAACCTCGACATGGGCCTCGGGGCCATTCTCGGCGGGCGCCCGACGGCGGCCTACCGTCCCCGGTTCGACGCGCTCGGTCGCTGGCTGCTGGCCCGCACGGCCGAACTGTCGGTCGGCACCGTGCACCGGGTCGAACCGGAAGCGACCGTCTTCACCAACATCGCGCCGGGCACCGCCGATGTGGTGCGGCCGTGGGTCGAGGCGCTGCGCAACGTCGGCTACGCCGTGTTCGCCAAGCCCAAGATCGACGAGGATTCCGATGTCGACGCCGACATGCTCGCGCACATCGAACTGCGCAGCCGGGGTGCCGGACTAGCGGGCATCATGGTCGCCTCGGCCGACGGCCAGGCGTTCCGCGAACCGCTCGAGGAGCTCGCCGCCAGCGGAATACCTTGTCAGGTACTCGGCTTCCGCGAGCATGCCAGTTGGGCCGTCACATCCGATACCCTCGAGTTCATCGATCTCGAGGACATCCCGGGCGTGTTCCGTGAACCGCTGCCCAGGGTCAGCCTCGACTCGCTGCCCGACGAGGGCGCCTGGCTGCAGCCGTTCCGGCCGCTCACGGCGCTGCTCACCTCTCGCCCAGCGCAAGGAGTCGCTTAAGTGTTCACACGCTGGGGCGATCTGGTCTACAAGCTGCGCTTCGGCGTCATCGGTATCGTCGCGGCCGCGCTGTTGGCGCTGGGCGGATACGGCCTCGGTTTGGGAGACCACCTCAGTTCCAGCGGGTGGGACGACCCGACGTCGGAATCCTCGCAGGGCGCGCGGATCGCCGACTCGGCCTTCGGACGCGACCACAACAGCGACGTGATCGTGCTGTACACCGCGCCGGCGGGCAAGACGATCGAGGACCCCGAGTTCAAGGACAAGGTCCTCAACAGTCTCAACAGTCTGCCGCGTGAGCATCCGGAGATCACCAAGATCAACGGCGCCTACTGGCAGACCGAGACCGGGCCGCCGTCCCCGCTGACCTTCGGTTCCAAGGACAAGAAGTACACCTTCGCGTCGATCGCCATCAAGGGCGACAACGACACCGAGATGTTGAACAACTTCCGGAAGGTGAAGGACGTCTTCACCATTCCGGGGGTGGACGTCCAGGTGGCCGGCCTGCAGGCGGTGGCGGGCACGCTGAACGACACCATGGCCGAGGATCAGCATCGGATGGAGATCCTGGCCATCCCCGCGGTCGCGGTGCTGCTGTTCTTCATCTTCGGTGGCCTGGTCGCCGCCGGGCTGCCGCTGATCGTCGGTGGCCTCACGGTGATCGGCGCGCAGGGCATCGTGCTGTTCATCACCAGATTCACCGAGGTCAATTCGTTCGTCGCGCCGGTTGTCTCGATGATCGGTCTCGGGCTGGCGATCGACTACGGCCTGTTCATCGTGAGCAGATTCCGCGAAGAACTCGCCGAGGGATACAGCACCCCCGCCGCGGTCCGCCGGTCGGTGATGACCGCGGGCCGTACCGTCGTTTTCTCCGCGACCATGATCATCGCCAGCCTCGGCGGCATGCTGCTGTTCCCGCAGGGCTTCCTGAAATCCATCGCCTACGGTTCCATCGCCACGGTCTCGCTCGCGGCGCTGACCTCGATCACCATCCTGCCCGCGATGCTCGGTGTGCTCGGCCCGCGAGTGGACATGTTCGGGCTCAAGCGGTTCCGCAAGTCCAAGACCGCCGACGAGGTCGAGAACGGTTTCTGGGGCAAGTCCACCCGCTGGGTGATGCAGCATCCGCTCAAGATCGCGATTCCGATCTGCATCCTGTTGCTGCTGTTGATCATTCCGGTCAAGAACCTGGCCTTCGGCGGCATCAACGAGCGATATCTGCCGCCGGACAACACGACTCGGCTCGCGCAGGCGAAGTTCGACTCGATCTTCCCGCTGCGAAAATCCGATCCGATCCAGCTGGTGTTCGTCTCGGAGAACAGCACCGACGTCGGCAAGGCGTGGGCCGACGCCAAGAAGGCACCCGGCCTCAACGGCACCTTCGATGTACCGGCGCGCTCCAATACCAACAACCAGGTCTATCGCACCAGTGCGACGCTGGCCGACTCCGAGGACGCCGACCCGACCATCGAGTACCTACGCTCGATCAACGTGCCCGATGGCGTGCAGATGTACGTCGGCGGCCAGCCGGTGATCCAGAAGGACAGCATCGACGCGCTGCTACACCGGATGCCGTGGATGATCGGGCTCGTCCTCCTGGTCACCACCCTGCTGATGTTCCTGACCTTCGGCTCGCTGGTGCTGCCGATCAAGGCCGCGCTGATGAGCGCGCTCGGATTGGGTTCCACGCTCGGCATTTTGACCTGGATCTTCGTCGACGGGCACGGGGCCGGGCTGCTGAATTTCACGCCGCAGCCGATCATGTCGCCGGTGCTGGTGCTGATCATCGCGGTGATCTACGGTCTGTCGACCGACTACGAGGTGTTCCTGCTGTCCCGGATGGTGGAGGCGCGGACCCAGGGCGCGTCGACCACCGAGGCGGTCCGCATCGGCACCGCGCAGACCGGCCGCATCATCACCGCGGCGGCGCTGATTCTGCTCGTGGTCACCGGCGCTTTCGCGTTCTCGGATCTGGTGATGATGCAGTACCTCGCGTACGGCATGATCGCCGCGCTGTTCATCGACGCCACCATTCTGCGCATGCTGCTCGTGCCTGCGACCATGAAGCTGCTCGGCGACGACTGCTGGTGGGCGCCGGCCTGGATGAAGAAGATCCAGCAGAAGATCGGGCTCGGCGAGCCCATCCTCGACGACGAACGTCCCGGCGGCGGTGAGGTTGTCGACCTGGTCAAGACCACGCCGATCACCGACCCGGTCACCATGCAGATCCCCGCCATCGACAACGGCAATCGACCGCGCAAGCCGCGGCGTCCGCGCACGGTGGAGGAGATCGAGGCGGAGGCGCCGACCAGGCATCTCAACAAGATCCCGCCCGCCGCACCGATGGCGCCCGGCACTCCGGCACCGGCTCCGCTCGACCCGACTCGTCAGCGGCCGACGCCGCCGTCTGGTTTCCTGTCGGATCCGAATATGCCGCGTCCGGCCGGGCCGTCGGCTACCGGGGCTACGGGCGCAGCGAGCAATCCGAACGCGCTGCCACACATACCTTTCCCGGCGATTCCGCACGATCCCACCGGGCCGCGACCCGCTCCGCCGGCGTTGCCGTTCGATATCGGCGCCGCTCGGCCCGAGCCGTCCTCGGGGTCGTCGTTCTCGGCGTTCGAGTCGCCCGCCAGCGCTTTCGAGCCGCCCGCACCGCCGGCGGTTTCCACACCTCCCGCGGTTTCCAGGGACGGTGCCAGACGGCCCGAGGCCAAGTTCGAGCCGACGCAACCGACGCCGTCATTGGCACCCTTGGATCCGCCCGCGTACACGGAATTCATTGCGCCACGCCAGGACCCGCCCGCCCCGGCGGAGCCGCCAACGCACCACGCCGCCCCCGAGCCCGCTGCCGCGGAGCCGACCGAGGCGACCGATGCCGGTGACCCGAACCGCAACAGCATCGAGGACTGGATGGCCGGTCTCCGTTCCTCCCGGCGCTCCGGCAAGCCGGACGAAGGGCGTCATCACGGTGGGGACGGGCGCACCGTCAGCGTCAACGAACTGCTCCGTCGGCGCGATCGGGATTAAAACGGCGCAACGCCGGGCGTGGTATCGACCATGCTCGGCGCAGCGCACGAATTATGTTGGGTCGAAACCGGTTCGGAATTGACCATCATTCGCAGAAACAATTGATGGCTGTCGCCTACTTCTCGCGACAGCCATCAATTTCTCAGTCGGCAGATATCGGCTGAACCAGCCGACGGACGCCCGTTACGACGATACGAGGATCACCGACCAGCCATCGGCGCCGCGGTCTTGGCACTCGACTATTCGGCCCGGTTCGACGATCCGGCTGTCCCTACGGGATCGACTGCGGCGGTGGCGGTTTCGGCGAAGGCGCGAGCATAGCGAGTGCCTGCGCCCAGCAGCAGCACACCGACTGCCAAAAATGCGGCGACGCGGACCAGGCCGTCCAGGGTGGCCAGGTCGAACAGGAACAGTTTGGCCAAAGCCGCTGTGGTGACCAGCAATCCGGAGCCGAGCGCGAGTTTTGCCACTGCGGTGGCCGTGCCGATATTGCGGAGACCATAGAACAGGGCGGTGGTGGCGCCTGCCATCCACAGGATGGTCGCGGCGCTGTGGCCGATGACGAAGCCGTCGTCGGCGCCGGTCGCGACGCCGATCGAGACGGTCGCGGCGGTCACCGCATATAGGCCGGCGATGCTCGCGGCAATCCATTGCAGCTCGGCGGCGCTCCGCAAGCCGGGGAGTTTGCGCGCGCACCACACAGCCACGGCAACGACGGCGAGGGCGAGTACCGCGCCGAGCACCGTCGAGATGCTCAGGTTATCCGCCGAACGCCGCTGGGAGGCAAGTACTTCCGGGCCGGCGATATTCAGGAACGCGAAGGCGCCGAGTATCGCGAACGCCACGCCGATACCCGCCGCGACGCCGGACCGTCGTTGCCCTGCCACGCCGAGGAAGCCCAACGCCACCAGGAACCACGCCGTCGGCAAGGTTCGCGGATCGGTCACCGCGACACAGACCTCGAGCAGCGCGACGGACCCGGCGACGGCGGCAACCACTGCGGTGTGGCTCGGAATCTTCGCTACCGCAGCAAGTTTTGGCACCAGCGCCGTTCCGGCAATCGTGAGCAACACCGCCCCGAAGATCCCCGCGATCGTCGCCGCGATGGGTCGATCGCCCTCGTACAGTCCCGGCGCGGCCAGCATCGGCACCGTTGCCAGCGCGAGCATCAGCGAGGCGGTGAGATCGGCAGGCCTGCGGCGGACCACCAAGACGGTCCCGGCCAGTCCCACCACGGCCACCGCCACGGCGGCGAGAAGCAGCAGCGGCCGTTCCCCTGCCGACGGCCCGCTCAGGATCGCGCCCGCGATGAGCTGGAACGTGGCCAGCACGGCGGGCAATGTCCGCACCACATGCAGATACGGCCAGTCCCGCACCAATTGCACCGGCAGACAGGCCAACTGCAACACGATCAGGAACGCCAACAGCACCAACTCCGTCGTCAGCACCGGCGACAACACGGCCGCGCCGACCACGACCAGCACCGCCAACGGCTGCGACTGCCACCGCATCGCCAGCGCGACACCGATGGCCGCGACACCGAGCGCCGCCACGAACCCGATGACCGGATGCAGCCAGTGGTACATCGAGGTCACCGCAACAACATCGAGGTACGCGCCCGCGATGCCGGTGGCAGCCAACGCGATCCCGCCGACCCGGCCACCGGCCCGCCCGAATATCCGCATCCCCGCCGCCACCAGCACCGCCGAGAACACCGCGCCCGCAACAACCCTCGGCACCGGCCCGAACAACCCCGCCTGCGCCGCGAGCACCAGCAGCATCACCACGCCGATCAACGTGACGGCCACCCCCGCCACCGCGAGCAGCCGACTGATCACCCCATCCCGCTGCCACCATGGCGTATGCGGAACGGGCGGCCCCATCCGCGGCGGAGCCGGCGGCCGCATCCCCGGTGGCAGCATCGGCGCCCCCATCGGCGGCACCGGCGCACTCATCGGCGGCACCGGCCCTCGCGACGGCATCCGCCCCGCATTCGGCGGCATCGCCCCACCCTGCGCCCCCGGAACCCAACCCTGCGCCGCCGGAGCAAACCGCGGAACGTAGGCCGGTGCCGGACTCGGCGCAACCACGCCAGGCGGGACCTGCGGCCCCGGCCAAGGCATCTGAGCCGCCGGGTCAGCCACCGGAGTCCGAGCCCCCTCAGCCGGTGAGCCCCCCGCCTGGGCCGAAACCCCTTGCACCCCAACGGCACCCCCCACCACCTGAGTCCGCAACAACTCCAAATCCCGCCCGAGCACCCCCATCTGCACCCCCAACGCAGAGAACTCCCCCGAGATGCGCGAAATCAACGCCGGATCGATAGATGTGGTCATAACCCCATCCTGTCCGCCCACCCACCCGCCAACATGAGTAGTTCCCCCCGGTAGACCCCAAATATCTACCCGACTTCAGCCACACACGACACCCACCGTGCTGACAGCCAGCCGGACCCAAACAAGTCCATCGACTGGCCGATCCACCCCTGCGACGGCGACGAATACACCTACAGACGGGGCCACACGGAACGCGCCGTCCCGCTGAAAGCGACGGGGAGGATATACAATGGGGTGGAAAACGATATCAAACTTGGAGGTGCCGATGACCCGCACCGTGCTCGATATCGATGACGACCTGTTGGCACAGGCTGCGGAGATCCTCGGAACATCGAAGAAGGTCGCCACTGTCAACGCGGCCCTGGCCGACGTCGTGCGCCGCCGCAAGCGGGAGCAGTTCGCGTCATGGGTGAAAGCTGGCGGCCTCGTGGACGAGTCACAAACACCCAGTGAGCACTGAGCGATACCTCGTCGACAAGTCCGCTCTCGCCCGGTGGGGTAAGCCAGCCGTAGCGCCCGTCCTAGACGAGTTGTCTGCCCGCGGCACGTTGGCCATCTGCGGCGCCGTCGAATACGAGGTCCTCTACAGCGTACGCAAATCCGCCGAACTCGAATTGGCGCGGCAAATGCTGCGTGGCTTCGACTGGCTGACTACACCCGACGAAGTGTGGGATCGAGTCAATGACATCCAGATCGAGCTGATTCGAGCGGGTCGACATCGCGCGCTGTCCTTGCCTGACCTGGTGATTGCCGCCACGGCCGAGCGCCACGGCTACACCGTGCTGCACTACAACGGTGACTACGACATCGTCGCCGCTGTCACCGGCCAACCCAGTCAGTGGGTGGTGCAAGCCGGGCTAGGCGACTGACCCCATCAGGCCGCCACGCTGAATTCGAGCCCGTTTCTACTGCAGCGTCCTGATCGGCGCGAAAGACCGTTAAGTCGATGATGGGTGCACTGCGCGATTGGGCGGCGAAGGTCGCTCGATCGACAAAGCGCTGAGGGCTCCGAGGCTCCATCAGCCAATCATCGACACAAAAATCCACCACGCCAACTGAATTGGCCGCCGAGTTCCGTTGCGCGGCTTCGCCCGCCGCATCGGCGTCTCCACCTGACCCGAACGGTCAGTGGCCCATCATGCGGCGCCAGTGCGCCATGAAGGTGTGCTTGGCGGTGATGGAGCCGAAGCGGACGCGGCCGCGAACCACCAGGTGCAGCGGGCCGAAGGGTGGTCCGGTGCGGACCTTGTTGTTGACGCTGGAGCCGATCAGCTCGACATCGTTGAGGTCGACGGTCGCCTCGGCGGGGACGATCAGGGTGAGCGAGCTGCAGTAGTCGTCGACGTTCAGCTCGACCACCTGGGTCGACATGATCGCCTCGGTGAAATCCAGGGTCACCCCGGAGAGCCAGCTGTTGAGCTGCATCGACGGCGCGACGTGCCACGGGCCGCGCCTGTTCACCCCGGACAGCCGGGAGCGGATCACGCCGCCGGATGAGTTGTGCGCGCCGAGCGGGGGCGGTACCGGACGGTGCTGCTTCACGAACGAGGGGGCGGTGTTCACGAAGGTCGATGGCGGCGCGGCGGGCTGACCGACCAGGCGGACGCCGGGCAGATCGATCAGCACGGCATTCAGCTCGCCGCGCGTCTTCGCGGCCAGCGCCGTGTCCATCCGCTCGGTGAACTCGCCGAGCGAGAGCATGCCGAGCCCGACGGCTCGCTGTAGCAGCTGGCCGACGTGCTCGCGCTCGACGTCGGACACGCGTAGATCCCGGTCGCCTATCGCGTCGCCGGAGCCGACGCCAGTGGATTCCGATTCGGGTCCGCCCATGGTTCGAGATTACCGATCCGAAGGCCTGCGTGTATCAGGGCAATCCCGGATAACGGTGTACGACTTTCGGTCACCTATTACTCGTCGAGGCCCTGCTCGATCGCGTAGCGGGTGAGCTCGACCCGGTTGGCCAGCTGGAGTTTGCGCAACGTCGCCTGCACATGGTTTTCCACGGTCCGATGGCTCAGCCCGAGCCGCGACGCGATCTGCTTGGCGGACAACCCTTTTGCCACCATCCGCAGCACCTCGGTCTCCCGATCGGTCAGTGCCGGGCGGTGCGGCTCGTCGGGTTCGGCCGGAGCCGTGGCCATCCGCCGGTACTCGCCGAGGACCAGGCCCGCCAGGCCGGGGGTGAAGACCGGCTGTCCGGCCGCGGTCGCGTGCACCGCCTCGATCAGCTCGGCCACCGACGCGCTCTTCACCAGATAACCGGACGCGCCCGCCTTGATCGCGTCGAGCACATCGTCGCGTTCCGCCGACGCCGAGAGCACAAGCACCCGGCTGTCCGGCGAGACGCGCAGCACCGCCGCGGTGGCCTGCGCGCCGTTCCCGTCGGGCAGCTGCATGTCCATCAGCACCACCGCGGGCCGCACCGCCGCCGCCCGCCTGGTCGCCGCGCCGACCCCGTCTGCGGTGGCAGCGACGTGGAAGCCCGCCTCGGTGAGGTCGCGCGAGACACCGTCGCGCCACATCGGGTGGTCGTCCACCACCATCACCGAAATGGCCTCGGTCGCACCATTATCGGTCACGCCACACCTCCTGAGTCGATCGCGACGATGTCATGTTCGCGGCACCCGGAATTCCCACTCGGTGCCGAAGCCGACCCCGCCGTCGTGCTCGGTGAGCACCTGGGCGGTCCCGCCGAGCGCCTCGATCCGGCCGACGATGGATCGGGAAACCCCTAGCCGCCCTTCGGCTTCCGCTTCCGCCAGCCGACCGGGCGGGATGCCGACGCCATCGTCGCGCACGCTGATCACCAGCGCATCGCCCGTGTCCTCCAGCAGCACATAGGCTTTCGCGTCGGGCCCGGCGTGCAGTGCCACATTGGACAGCGCCGTCGCCACGGCGGCCGCGATCTCCGCACCCGCCCAGCGTCCGATCGGCACCGGATTGCCGGGCGTCGACACGAACACCGTCGGCGTCGCGTGCACGGTGAGCAGTGGACGCAGGTCGACCTCGGCCCCACCGGAATCGTCGCGAACGGCGGTCTCGGTGATCAGCACCCGCAGCGCCACTTCCTGTTCCGCGGCGCGCTGGGCCAATTCCTCGGTGGGCCCGCCGATCTCGGTGCCGCGGCGCTTGATGTAGCTGAGTACCTGCAGCACGCCGTCGTGCACCTCGCGCGAAAGCCGTTCCCGCTCTTCGGTGGCCGCGGTCAGCCGGACCGCGCGTTCGAGCTGAGCCTGGGCGCGGCGGGCGGTGTTGGCCGCCAAACCCAGTGCCAGGCCGACCGAAACGAGCACCGGCACCGTCGCATCGGTCCACACGTCCTGCCCCCACTGGTCGCGCACGGTCAGGGCGACCGCCGCGATCAACGCGCCGGACAGCACCCCGGCGACCGGCCCGCGCAGGATCGCCGCCCCGATCACCGCGTTGGTGGCCCACAGCGTCGTCGGCAGCGTCTGATGCCCGTGATACCAGTCGTAATCGGCGACCAGCCTGGTCGCCGCCATCAGCGCGATCACCACGACGTGGTCGCCGAACACCACCCAGACGCGTACGCGCCGCACATCGGGAAACTGCCACTGCGACAACATGATCGCCGACGCACCGGACCACACCGCCATCAAGGCGATGAGCACCCAGCTCAACCGCTGATTCTGGTAGTAGGGCGCCGAGGCGACCTGCTGCAGCACCGCGTAGAGCAGCGTCACCAGCCGCAACGCCTGCGCGGCCCGCCACAGCGGCGTGGTCGCCACATCGGACGAGCGTGGCTCAGCCCCTCGCGCCATCAATCCCCCTGTCAGGCTCGGCCTTTCGACGCGCCATCATCGGATTCCGGCTCGGCGATCCGGGTTTCGCGAGTATCTTCCTTCGCCAACGTCGCGGCCACATCGAACCGATCCGGCTCCGGATCGTCCGGCTCGACCTCCCCGGTCTGTAGTTCCTCGAACAACTCCTCCGGGCTTCCGGTGAGCAGCGACCGAATAGCTGTATTCATCACCGCGACAATCGGCACCGCGAGCAGACCACCGGCGATCCCGCCGAGCACCACGCCCGCCGTGATCGCCAGCACCACCGCCAGCGGATGGATGCTCACCGCCCGACCGAGCAGCAGAGGTTGCATCACATGCCCTTCCAACTGCATCACCGCGATGATGATGCCGAGGACGATCAGCGAGGTGATCAGCCCCTTGGTCACCAGCGCGATGAACACCGCGACAAACCCGGCGACGAACGCGCCGATGATCGGGATGAACGCACCGATGAACACCAGCGAGGCCAGCGGAAGCGCCAGCGGCACACCGAGAATGCCGAGCCCGGTGCCGATGCCGATGGCATCCACCGCCGCCACGGCCACGGTGGCGCGCACGAACCCGACCAGTGTGCCGAACCCTAGCTGCCCGGCCGTGCGTACCTTTTCCCGCTGCTCGGTCGGCACGATCCTGGTGACGAAGCGCCAGATCTGATCGCCGCCGTAGAGGAAGAAGATGAGGATGAACAAAGTCAGGAAGGTGCCGGTGAGCAGCTCGGCGATGACCGTCGCGGTGGTCAGCGCCCCGCTGGTGAGCCGGTCCTGATTGGACTGGATCGTCTTGATGATCTGGTCGCCCACATTGCGGATCTGATCATTGCTCAGATGCGGCGGGCCGGTGATCAGCCAATCCTGGATCTTGTGAATGCTGTTGGTGAATTCGTCGGACAGCTGCGGCACACCGGCGATGAACTGCTCGACGACGAAGGTCATGACCCCCGCGACCAGCCCGAGCGACCCGACCAGCGCGACGAACACGCCCACCGACCGTGGCACGCCGAGCCGTTGCATCCAGTCGACCAGCGGGGCGAGCAACGCGGCCGCGAGCAACGCGATGGCGAGCGGAATGATCACCGTCGCCAGCTTCTGCACGATCGCGGCGAACGCGAGCACCACCGCGAACAGGATCAGCAGGCGCCAGCCCCACTCCGCCGACACCCGCACGATCGGGTGTACAGAGTCAGCGGCAGGCCGCGTCAGGGAGGCTTTCCGCTTCGAGCTTGGCTTGGGGTCCGTCACCTGGCCGAGCATAACGAGCACAGCGGACAGTTGTCCGTCCTCAGCCTGCGCCGGGCCGGGCGAACGCCAGGGGGCTGAACAGCGCCGCGGGGAGGCGCACATGATCGAAACGCTAGATTGTTGGTTGTGTCAGCGCCCTTGGAAGCGGTCAAACAGACCATGCGAACGCGCTGGCCGCTGTACCTGACCTCGATGCTGCTGGCCAACGCTTTCGGCGCGGTGCTGGTCTGGGCGTTCATCCAGTACGGGCTGCCGGTCCCCGAGGGCGCGCACGACGGCGCACGCAGCACCGGCCTGCTCATCCCCGCCCTGGTCTTCCTGACCGGCGGCCTGCTCAGCATGGCCGCGTCCGCGTTGATGCTGCGCCCGGTGATGCGCTGGCAGATGCGCGGCGGGCCACCGAGCCGCCAAGAACAGATGGCCGCGCTGCATGCCCCGCTGCGGCAGGCCATCCTGCATCTGGCGCTCTGGCTGATCGGCGGCGCGATCCTGGCGTTGCTGATCATCACCGAGGAACCCAAGCTGGCAGGCGCGGTCATCGTCACCCTCTGTATGGCCGCCACCATCGTGTTCGGCTTCACCTACATGCTCGGCGAACGCATCCTTCGCCCGGTCGCCGCCGCGGCGCTGACCGCGGGCACCTTCGACCACACTTTGACACCCGGTGTCGGCACTCGGATGGCAATGACCTGGGGCATGGGCACTTTCGCCCCCACCATCGCGATCGTGCTGCTGTGCATCACCCAGATCTCCTCGGAGGTGAAGTTCTCCGCCCAGTCGCTGGCCATCTCCATCCTGCTGCTCTGCGGCGTGGTGATCCTGCAGGCGCTGGCGCTGTCCATGCTCACCGGCTCCAGCATCTCCGACCCGGTGCGCCAGCTCAGCCAGGCCATCGACCGGGTGCAGGAGGGCGCGCGCGACGTCCAGGTCGAGGTGTTCGACGGCAGCGAGATCGGGCTGCTGCAGGTCGGCTTCAACCGGATGATGGAAGAGGCCGCCAAGCGCCGCCAGCTGCAGGAACTGTTCGGTCAGCACGTGGGCGAGGAGGTCGCCCAGCGCGCGCTCGACTACGGCACCGAACTCGGCGGCGAAACCCGGTTCGTCGCCGTGCTGTTCGTCGACATGGTCGGTTCCACCGCGACCGCGGCCGAGCGCCCGCCGACCGAGGTGGTGAGCCTGCTCAACGAGTTCTTCCGGATCGTGGTGGACGTGATCGACCGGCACAACGGCTTCGTCAACAAGTTCGTCGGCGATGCCGCGCTGGCCATCTTCGGCGCGCCGCTGGACCGGCCGGACGCCCCGACCGCCGCGCTGGCCGCGGCCCGCGAGCTGCGCGAGGTGCTCCGGGAAGTGCCCGGCCTCGATATCGGTATCGGCGTCTCCGCGGGACTGGCCGTCGCCGGAAATATCGGTGCCGCAAATCGTTTCGAGTACACGGTGATCGGCGATCCGGTCAACGAGGCATCCCGGCTGACCGAACTCGCCAAAGACCAGCCGGGCCGCACCTTGGCCTCCGGCAGCGCATTGTATTTCGCCGATGAAAGCGAGCAGGACAAGTGGGAAACCGGCGACGAGGTACAGCTGCGCGGACGGCGGCGAAAAACGCTGCTCGCCTACCCGAAAGAAGGCGCACACGCTACAGACAGCGAAACGGTGCGTTCGTTAGGCTGACCGGGTGACGGCCGATGGGGAACGGGCAGGCGAACCGCCGCCGCCCACGACCGGTCGCCGCCGTAGCAAATTCTGGTGGGTCAAATGGGTGCTCGGCGTGGCCCTGCTGGCATTGTTGATCGCCGAAGGAATCTATCTGTGGCCGCGACTACACGAATCGTGGCGCAAACTGAGCGACATTCACTGGGGATGGGTCGCCGCCTGTATTTGGCTGCAGGCATTGTCGATGAGCGGATTCGGGCGGGTGCAGAAACAACTGCTCAACGCCGGGGGTGTCGAGGTAAGTCAGCGGAAATCCGTCGCGGTGGTGTACGGCGCCACCGCCATGTCCGTCACGTTGCCCGCGGGCCAGGTGTTTTCCACCGCCTTCACCTATCGGCAGACCCGGCGCTTCGGCGCGAGTCCGATCGTCGCGTCCTGGCAGCTGGTGTTCTCCGGCGTGGTCGCCGCCGCGGGTCTCGCCCTGCTCGGGGTCGGCGGCACGCTGCTGTCCGGCGGGACCATCGGCCCGTTCAAATTGATCTTGTCGCTGGCGGCGGTGGTCGCGGTGGTGTGGGGCGGCAACTACGTCTCACGCAATCCCGGCTCGCTGGAAGCGCTGCTGCGTAAAGCGCTCAGCCTGATCAATCGGTTGCGCAAGCGCCCGGCCGGCCAGGGCGCCAACAAGATCGGCGATGTGCTCGCGCAGCTGGAATCGGTGGATCTCGGCAAGCGCGACGGCGCCCTGGTCGCGGTGTGGGCGGTGCTGCATCGGTTCGCCGACGTGGCCTGCCTCGGCGCCGCCTGCTATGCCGTCGGCGCCGAACCCCGGCTGGCCGGGCTGCTGCTCGCCTTCGCCATCGGTAAGGCGGTCGGCTCGATTCCGTTCGCGCCCGGCGGGATCGTCTACGTCGACGCGACGCTCATCTATGGCCTCACCGCGGCCGCCGGGCTGCCCGCCGCGCAGGCGGTGGCCGCCGCCTTCGTCTACCGGCTGGTGAGCTTCATCCTGGTCGCGATCGTCGGCTGGATCGTGTTCCTGTTCCTGTTCCGCACACCGCAGGACGACGACGCCGAGTTCGAGAAGGAATTTTCCGAGCGCCGCTTCTGAAGCGCGAACACGCAGCGCCGCAGCCGCTTCACATTCGGGTCGGCCCGGCCAACTACGCTTGTCCGCGTGAAGAAACTGGTGCCGTTGGTGGTAGATGCGCTACTGGTAATCCTGTTTTGTGCGATCGGCAGGCGCAGTCACGAAGAGGCGGTACTCACCGGACTACTGCGCACGCTGTGGCCGTTCGCGATCGGCCTGGCCATCGGCTGGACCGTGGCGGTGGCCGTCGCGAGCCGGGTGTTCGGCGACGCGGGGCGCGACGCGCGATTCGATGGAACCGCCCTGTGGCCCACCGGAATCCTGGTCTGGCTCGGCACCCTCTGCGGCGGCATGCTGCTGCGCGTGGTCAGCGGTCAGGGCACCGCGCTCAGCTTCATCCTCGTCGCGGCCGTCGTGCTCGCGCTGTTCCTGCTCGGCTGGCGTGCGGCCATCACGGCGTTGAAATAAGTTGACTTAAGTCTCCGGCGCGGCCAGCGACTGCAACATCCGCACCGCCATCCGCGCGGTGGCGTCGCCGCTGTCCACGTCGTTGATGTGGATGGCGAAGGCCAGATCCCCCATGGTCGCGATCAGCCAGCCGTCCCGTCCCGCGGTCGCGCTGTACCCGTTGACATCGCGGTACCCGCGCAGACTCGCGAGGTCCGGGGCGTTGGTCGAATCGCGCAGCATGCCGTGCAGCCGGTCGGCGATCTCTGGCGACAGCGGGGCGAGCTGCGCGTCGGTGGTGCTTGGCCTGCCCACCTCGATCAGCGGCGGCGGCACCTCGCCGCGGGCGATCGCGGCGGCGGCGATCGCCATCCCGAATGGGCTGGCCAGCACGGCATCCGAACCGCCGCCCTGCCTGACCTGCTCGGCACTGCGGCCTGCGACGGCGAGCCGGCCGGTCACCTCGTCGAGGCCGGGCACCTTGAAGTCGATGCCGACGCCGAGCGTGGTCGCGGCTTCGGCCGCCTCCTGTGCCGGAATCTCCTGCGGTGCCTTGCCTTTGGCGACGGCCGCGATATTGCGGAATAGCTCGATGTTGCCGCCGACCGGATAGAGCCCGGTGAAGGCGACCGGTCCGTGCTCGCTGGCCTGGGTGTTCTGCGCGACCGCGACCACCGCGCCGCTGGACGGCTGGATGGCCACGATCGAGGCGGGTGTCGCCGAGCTCACCACCGCGTCCTCCGCGGCGCGCTGCAGGCGCTGGTCCATGGTGCCCGCGATGTCCGGGCCGGGCGGGCCCTGCGTGCCGGCGAGCTGGCCGACGAAGCGGCCGTCCTGTTCGAAAATCTGCACACCCCAGCCGGAGTGGTTCGCCTGGCTTTCCTGCTGCACCTTGCTGAGCGCGTCGAGCATGGGCGACCAGACCCGGCGGTCGGCGGAGATGAGCCGAGGCTGCTTCTCCATGACCACGCCGGGGATCGGCGCCATGTCCTTCTCCAGGATCGCGAAGTCGGGCTCGCGCAGGTTCACCGCGACCACCGGCTTGCCCTGCGAGGTGGCCACCTGCTGCATCAGCGACGGCCCGGTGATCAAGGGCGCGACCGGCTCGATGGCCTTGGCCAGCGCGTTGGTGGAACCGACCGGGTCGGACATCTTCGCGGGGTCGAGCTTGATCACGTTGATGGTCTGCTCGGTCATCAGCGGTTGGCCCGCGATGTCATTGACCCGAGGGGCCGGGGTCGGCTCGGTGCGCACCAGGCGCACGGTGCGATTGTGGTCGAGCTGCGGCATGACGATCGCCGGGTCCCAGGAGATGCGCCAGCCGATGGCGAGCTTGCGCACATTGCCCTGCAGGCTGTAGGTCCAGTTCTTGCCCTCGCCGAAGTTCCAGTCGGCGTCCATGCTGAAGATCGCCGCTTCGGAGTCGAGGCCGATGTATTGCGTCTTCTTGTAATCCGCCTTGCCCGGCTGCAACCCAGCAAACATTTGCTTCAACGTTGCCGAGGCCGCAGAAGGGTACGACGTGAGCTCCGAAGCCTTGACGTAGTCCTGCTTGTCCAGCAGTTCGGTGAAGCGCTCTACGACAGCCTCGGCCTCGTTCTTACCCTCGTGTACGCCGCACGATCCCATCGCGATCGCGAGCGCCGCCACCCCCGCGAGTGCCATCGCACCCCGGACGCGGAGGCGGCGGGATCCCCAGACATCCATGTCGCCCACTCTTCACTCTTGTCACTCCAGTAACAAGACCACCGTACCTGAAAAAGACCTGCCTGCGGTGCCTACGCCGCGAGGACGTTACCTATGCTCAGCATCTCAAATGTGCCCGAAATCTCCCGTCTCGGGGGCCCGATCTTGAACGTTGTCCAGTGCTACGGCGACAACCGGCGCCGCTACCGTACCGGGGCCCCGCGCAAAGTTGTGCGCTTACTGCCTTACTCGGCGTTTCGGATCAATGAGTACCCAGGGCGAGGGTCTACGAACCGCAAATCACCCCCGTTAACCAGCGGCGAACTCTGTTCGCACAGAGCGGAACCATTGGCTTGGATTGCGACGTAATCTTGTAATCACTGTAAGCAACGCTGAAAAGTAAGTAGGTGATCCCCTCATGAGACACGAACATCGGGGTCGAGGGTTCGGACGACCGGGCGGCTGGCAGCAGGCCGACCTACCGGATCCCGCGGACGCGCCGGACTGGTTCGCGGGCAGGTTGCCCGAGGACTGGTTCGCCGGTTCCCCTGTCATCGAGATCGACCGCGACGAGATCGTCGTGATCGGCGAACTGCCCCTGACCCAACCCGAGAAGCCTCCCGTCGAGGCACCTGCGGAAGGCGACGCGGACGCGTCAGCCGAGGAAGTTCCGCAGGCGACCAAGGAGGGCGCCATCTCCCGCTTCCGCGAGTCCACCCGAGGGGCCCGCATGCAGATCGCCGACGAGGCGCAGCGCCGCTACGGGCGCAGCGTCGCCTGGGGCGTGTCGGTCGGCGGCGAACGGGTCATGTTCACGCACCTGGCGGTTCCCGTGATGACCCGGCTGCGGCAGCCCGAACGCAAAGTGCTCGACACCCTTGTCGACTCGGGCGTGGCGCGCTCGCGGGCCGACGCGCTGGCCTGGACCGTGAAACTGGCAGGCAAGCACGCGGAATCCTGGCTGGAAGAGCTGCGCGGCGCCATGCGCAAGGTAGACGACCTGCGCTCGGAAGGGCCGCAGGGACTCTGACGACCCGCCCGGACGCGCAAGCTCGCGCCGGGAAGGCCGATCATTCCCTACGGACTAATGTTGCGTCCATGTCCGCACCCGGTCCGATCCTGGTTCTCAACGGCCCGAACCTGAACATGCTCGGCACGCGCCAGCCGGAGGTTTACGGGTCGGCGACGCTCGACGACGTCATCGAGCTCTGCAGGCAGACCGCGCAACGCTTCGGCCGCGAGGTCGCCGCCTTCCAATCCAATTCCGAAGGCGCGCTGATCGACCGGATCCACGCGGCGCGCGGTACCGAATCGGGCATCGTGATCAATCCCGGCGGGCTCACCCATACCTCGGTGGCCCTGCGGGACGCGCTGGTGATCCCGGAACTCCCCATCGTGGAGGTGCACATCAGCAATGTGCACGCCCGTGAGGAGTTCCGGCATCACTCCTACATCTCGCCGATCGCGACCGCGGTGATCGCCGGGATGGGGATCCAGGGTTACGCGGCCGCGATCGAATTTCTGGCGCGCGCAACCTGATTGCGCTGGTGTGCGCACCGAGCACGTTCTCCGCCCGCGCATCGAATAGCTCGTCGCGCACGGGATCGTCAGCAATTGCGGGCGCGGGTGGCATTCTTGCGCGCCGCGGTCGGCCCGCCGCGTCGGTTGATCTGGAAGACCGGGAATCCCGGTGCGATGGCGGTCAATTCGGCGTCGGTCGCGTCTTTGGTGACGCCCTCGAAGAACTTGCCGACCTCCCAGCCCCACTTCTGCAGGTAGAGCCGCAGCAGCGGGACCTTGTCTTCGTCGGCGATCTCGGTGGCGAGGAATTCCTCGACCTTGCGGCCGAGCCGCAGCTCGCCGCCGCCTGACACGCGCAGGTTGCGCACCCACTGGGTGTGTCCGCGCGGGGCGACCAGGAAGCGAGCGTCGTCTTCGCGGACCATCAGGTTGACCATCGTGGTGCGCCACTCGCCGCTCTTGCGGCCACGGACCGCCAGCAGCCGCGAACCCATGACGCTGATCCCGAGCCTGGGCAGCCAGTTGAAGATCCGGTTCATGATCGGGTCCAGGCCGGCCGGGCCGATGTAGCGGGTGCTGTGGTCCATGATCTAACTCCTTAGTGAGCACTGCTCTCTGTTGCGATAAGTGTTCCACTTTGGCGAACGCAAAGTCAAGAGCACTGCTCTCTTTTTCTGTCTTGGCGGCTCACCCGGGGAGTTGGCGGTTTATCCACAGGTCTCACAGGGGGGTGACAAGCCTGTGGATCAAATGGGATGGGCCGACGCGCGGTAGACCGGAACGCACCCGACAATGTGGGGATGACGCGCGAAGTCGTTCGCCGGGTAGTGCTCGCCCCGGACAAGTTCAAGGGATCGCTGACCGCGCCGCAGGTGGCGGCGGCACTTGCCGAGGGCATCGCGCGGGTCACGCCGGAGGCGCAGATTAAGCAGGTGCCGGTCGCCGATGGTGGCGATGGGACTGTCGACGCGTTCATTGCCGCCGGGTGGGCGCGGGTCGAGTTGGCATCGCCAGGCCCGACGGGTGCGGCCGACCGCACGTCATACGCGAGGCATGGGACGACCGCCGTCATCGAGTTGGCCGCGGTGGTCGGACTGGAGAAACTCCCTGGGGGCCAACCGGATCCGCTCGGCGCGAGCACTTTCGGTCTCGGTATCGTCATCGCGCACGCCCTCGACCACGGTGCCACCGACATCGTCCTCGGCCTCGGTGGCAGCGCCTCGACCGACGGTGGTGCGGGCATGGCGCAGGCACTCGGCGCCCGCATTCTCGACGCGGGTGGCGACGAATTGGCCAATGGCGGTGCGGTTTTGGCTGACGCCGCCCAGCTGGACTTGTCCGGCCTGCACCACGGAATCGCCTCTGCCACTTTCACATTGGCGTGCGATGTCGACAACCCGCTACTCGGGTCGGCGGGGGCCGTAGCGGTCTACGCACCCCAGAAGGGTGCTGACACAGCGGATCTCGACACCTTGGAAGTCGCGCTCACCAACTGGGCACAGCTCGCGGGTCCCGGCTTCGCGAACCAGCCGGGCGCGGGCGCCGCGGGCGGAACCGGTTTCGGCGCACTCGCCCTGCTCGGCGCGCAGGTGCGCAGCGGCATCGAGGTAATCCTCGAACTCCTCGACTTCCCCGCGCTACTCGACGGCGCCGACCTCGTCATCACCGGCGAAGGCTCCCTCGATACCCAAAGTTTGCACGGCAAAGCCCCCATCGGCGTCTGCGACACCGCGCGCAAAGCCGGCATTCCCGTCATCGCCGTCGTCGGCCGCACACTCCTTGCTTCCCAAGAAATCCGAGCCGCAGGCTTCACCGCCTGCTACCCCCTGACTGACCTGGAGCCGGACCCCGCCCGCTCGATCATCAACGCCAGCCCACTCTTGCAGCGAGTCGGCAGCAGGCTAGCGGAAGAACACCTTCAATAAAGTCACTGTGACGCAACCGATTACCGAGCCGCTAGGTCGCCGTGGCCAGCAGATTACCGAGGAGATCGTGGCGGTGCTTGTCGCCCCACTCCTCGAGTGGACGCAGGGCCGCGGCGAGTTCTTCGCCGAGCGGGGTGAGGGAGTATTCGACGCGGGGCGGGACTTCGGGGTAGACCTCGCGGTGCACGATGCCGCTCGCCTCGAGATGGCGCAGGTTTTCCGCGAGCACCTTTTCGCTGACGCCGGTGAGCAGGCGGCGGATCTCGCCGAACCGTTGCGGGCTGGCGCTCAGCGCCCACATCAGGTGCAGTTTCCACTTGCCGCCGACGACATCGATCGCCACCGACATGCCACACACGTCGTGATCCGCGTCACCGTTCATATCCACCGCACTCCTTCTGAGCTTATTTCGAACCTTTAGGTAAGCAACCCCACCTGAACGTTCGGTCTTCCCGACCCCACCTGCGGCAACGCACTATTGGTTCCGGCGCCGACCCCCATTCACCGAGAACCGAAGGGACATACGATGTCCGAACACACCAGCCCCCGATCCGTCTCCGTTGTCGGCCTCGGCCCGATGGGTCAAGCTATGGTCAGGGCCTTCCTGGACGCCGGAGTCGAGGTGACCGTCTGGAACCGCAGCACCGACAAGGTCGATGCCATGGTCGAGCTCGGCGCCAAGCGGGCCGGGACGGTCGCCGAGGCGCTGGACGCCAACGAAGTGACCGTGTTGAGCCTCACCCACTACGCCGCCATGTACGACGTCCTCGGCCAGGCCACCGATCACCTGCCGGGCAAGGTGATCGCCAACCTGTCCTCCGATTCGCCGGAAAAGGCGCGCAAGGGTGCGCAGTGGGTCCGTGCACACGGCGCGCAGTTCATCTCGGGCGGCGTCATGTCGGCGGGCGACAATATCGTCCATCCCGCGTCGTACATCTTTTACAGCGGACCGCGCGCGGTCTTCGACGCGCACGCCGAATTGCTGCGGCCGCTGAGCCCGCAGGAATACCTCGGCGCGGACGACGGTCTCGCACAGGTCTTCTACCAGGCGCTGCTGACCATCTTCCATCCGTGGTTGCTCGCGTTCGACCAGGCGACCGCGCTGATCGACCGCTCCGGGCACAGCATCGCCCAGTTCGTGCCGTTCGCCATCCGCTCGGCCGCCGCGTTCCCCTATTTCATGGAGGAGTTCTCGGTCGCCAATCAGAACGGCGGCTGGGCCACCCTGGCGAGCCTGAAGATAATGGACGCGGGCGCGCAGCACATCATCGACGCGAGCGAGGAGGTCGGCGTGGACGCGACGTTCTCGCACACCGCACAGTTGTTCTGGCGCAAGGCCGTTGCCGCCAGCGAGGAGAAAGGCGAAGCGGTCTCGACCTACGCCCTGCTCCGCGACGGACAGTCGTAGCAGGGCGGCGCGCCAGCTATCCGCTTGCCGGCGCGGCGGTTTCGGTGCTGGAGCCCAGACGCGGGAACGGGTCGGTGGCGAAGATGACCTCCACCGCCACCTCGAAGTAGGCCGAAATCCGCAGTGCGAGATGCAAGCTCGGGCTGTACTCGCCGCGCTCCAGATAGCCGACCGTCTGATAGTGCACGCCGAGCGCCTCCGCCAACTCGCGCCGCGAGATGCCGCGCTCGGCGCGCAGCATCGCGATGCGGTTGTAGATGACCTCAGAAGGCACGCCGCATCGCCTTCTCGCGGCGCAGGGCGACGCTGGAGCCCGATTCGCGGCGCGCCATCCTGCGCAGCACCACCGGCGCGGCGAGCAGCCCGACCACCGCCCAAATGCTCAGCACGCCAACGGTTTCCAGGTGCCGCCAGGACTGTCCCAGCTCGACAGCCACCGCCTGGTCCGGCAGCATCGCCGAGCGCATACCGAGCCCGAGCCAGTACACCGGAAACACCTGAGCCGCGCCCTGCACCCAGCCGGGCATCGACGTGATCGGGTAGAAGATGCCGGATACCGCGACCAGTCCCATGATCGGGAAGGTCATGAACGCGAAGTCGCGCGGGTTGGCGAACATCGACCCGAACACGGCACCGGCAGGCAACGTGGCGAGCAGCCCGAGCACCATCACCCAGATCAACGTCAGCCACGAGCCGGCATCGTCGAGCGCTAGCCCGTCGACGATGAACGACCCGGCCACCAGGATGACCGCACCGGGAATCAGCACCATGCCGGACACCTGAATGATTTTGCCGACCAGGTAGCCGACCATGCCGTTCGGGGTCGCCTTGGCCCGCAACAACGTGCCGTCCTCGCGGTCGATGGTGAGTTGCTGACCCATGCCGATCATCCCGTTGATCGCGACGAGCATGCCGATCACGCTGGGCAAGGCGAGCGAGCCGAGCAGCAGTCCGCTCGACTGGAACGACGCGTGCCGCATGAAGAACAAGACGATCAGCACGAGCACGGGCCAGAACAGCAGTCCGAACAGATCCTGGCCATTGGTGAGCATCTGCCGCAGCTCGATCATGCCTCGGGTCCACCCCTGCCGGACGGCCACCGCGATCGGGTTCATCGCCCTACCTCCTCGATCGTGTGCACTGCGGTCTCGACCTGACCGGATTCGAATCGGCGCACCAGCGTCATGTAGGTGTCCTCCAGTGACGCGCGGCGGACCTGCAGGTCGCCGATCGCATCGCCGTATTGCTTGAACAGTTCGTAGACGAACTTGGTCGAGGCGGCGGTCGAGTGCACGAACCGCTGCCCGTCGTTGGTCCAGCTCACCTCGGCTTCACCGGCGATCCGACGGGAGAGCTCGTCGGCCGAACCGTCGGCGATGATCCGGCCGCCCGCCAGGATCAGGATCCGGTCGGCCAGCTTCTCGGCCTCGTCGAGGTCGTGGGTGGTGAGCAGGATGGTGGTCTGCTGGTCGTCGGCGAGCCGATGCACCAGATCGTGGAACTCACGCCTGGCTTCCGGATCGAAACCCGCGGTCGGCTCGTCCAGGAACAGCACCTCCGGCCGGCCGACGATGCCGATGGCGACGTCGATCCGGCGCCGCTGGCCGCCGGACAGGTCGTTGATTTTGCTCGACGACTGTTCGGTGAGGCCCACCGCCTTGATTAGTTCGTCTGTGTCCCATGGCCGTTGGACCCGGTCGGTGCCGTAGGGCGCGTAGAAGGCGCCCAGGTAGTCCAGCAGTTCCCTGACCCGCCACTTGCCGTGATCACGCCACGATTGCAGGACGACGCCGATGCGCGCCCGCCAGGCTTCGCCGCCGTGCGCGGGATCGACACCGAGCACGTCGACGCGGCCTGCCGACCGCATGCGGAAGCCTTCCAGTATCTCGATGGTGGTGGTCTTGCCCGCACCATTCGGGCCGAGCAGCACCAGCACCTCGCCATGCTTCGCTTGGAACGTCACGTCGTGCAAGACGTCGGTGCTGCCGTAGCGCATTCGCAATTTCTCGACGTCGAGTGTGACGCCCTGACCCATCGTCATGCCGATCTCCCCGTTGCGGTCTTCCGTCGATTCGTAGCATAGCTACTACATTCCGCCGCGACAATGCTTTCTCTCTGGCGCTACTCCTTGACATGCAGCCGAGCGGCTGCCTAACCTCGAATACGCAGCCAACCAGCTGCCTATTAGAAAGGTGACATGGACGAGGTATTCAAAGCGCTGGCCGATCCCAATCGCCGGCGGCTGCTCGACAGCCTCAATGCCCGCAACGGGCAAACCCTGCGCGAACTGTGCACGGGGCTGGAGATGGCGCGGCAGTCGGTCAGCAAACACCTCGCCGTGCTGGAGGCGGCCAACTTGATCAGCACCCGCCGCAGCGGCCGCGAAAAACTGCACTACCTCAATGCCGACCCCATCAACGCCATCACCGAACGCTGGATCACCCACTACGACCGCGCGCGCGTACACGCACTCGCAGATCTCAAGAAAGCCTTGGAGGCAGAGCCCATGAGCGACAACACATTCGTCTACACGACCTTCATCAAGACCACCCGGGAAAAGCTGTGGCAGGCACTGACCGACTCGGCCTTCACCAAGCGCTACTGGGGCTCCAGCTTCGACACCGACTGGCAGCCGGGCTCCGAAATGGTCTGGCACCAACAGGATTGGAGTAGCAAGGATCCGGAGCAGGTGGTACTGGAAGCAGATCCGTACAACAAGCTGTCCTACACCTGGCACACCTTCGATCCGGCGTTCGCCGAGGCCTTCGACATGAACCCCGACGACGTCGCCGCCTGGGCCCGCGAGCCGCGCTCGCACGTTTCCTTCGAACTCGAGCAAGCCAGCGACTCGGTGGTCAAGCTGACCGTCGTGCACGACAACTTCCCGCCGAACAGCGCTGTGCGGGAAGGGATCAGCGGCGGCTGGCCGTCCATCCTGTCCAACCTCAAGACGCTGCTGGAGACCGGCGAGGTACTGCCCGACCTGGCGGTGTAGTTGTCGCGACAGGCACCGGTGCGGGGCCGAAACGGATTCCCCGCGGCCACGCACCGGTAAGCTGCACAGGTCCGTGTCCAGCTCGGTTGGAGCACGCGTCCGTCAGGGCGACTGCGGGACTGAGCCCGTCGCACAAATTGGGGAAATCATGATCAAGGTTCTGCTCCAAACCTCTATGGGTGACATCGAGCTCGAACTCGACGAAACGAAGGCACCCAAGACCGTGCGAAACTTCCTGACCTACGTCAACAGCGGCCATTACGACGGCACCATCTTTCATCGCGTGATCGACGGCTTCATGATCCAGGGCGGCGGCCTGGACCAGACGATGCGGGAAAAGCCGGCGCCCAACCGGGTCGAGAACGAGGCCAAGAACGGGCTGCAGAACGTTATCTACAGCGTCGCTATGGCCCGCACCTCCGACCCGCATTCGGCGTCGGCCCAGTTCTTCATCAACACCAGCGACAACGCGTTCCTCGACTATCCAGGGCAAGACGGTTGGGGCTACGCGGTATTCGGCAAGGTCTCCCGCGGCAACGACGTCGTCGATCAGATCGGGAAGGTCAAGACCGGCGGCCAGGACGTGCCGGTCCAGCCCGTCGTGCTCACCTCGGCCACCGTGACCCGCTGACCAGGGCCGCGGGTATATTGCGGACTCCGACTTGTGAGGGGTCCGCGGTGGCAGTACAGAGTGATGAATTCTTCCGGGTCGTCGGCGGCCTCGTCGACGTGCGGGACACCAAGGGTGAGAGATACACCTCGTACAAGGTGCGCGGGAAGTTGTTCGGCTACTACTGGCCGCGCACCAACACGATCGGCTTGAAACAGACGCTGTCCGAACAGAAAGCGCTGGTCTCCGAACGACCTGACGTCTTCGAAGAACAGTTCACGGCAGGCGGTTTCGGCTGGGTCGTCGTTCACCTCGCGGGTATCGACGCCGACGAACTGGCCGAGCTGGTGTTCGAGGCCTGGCGCTTGTCGGCTCCGGAAGACCTGGTCACCCAGGTCCCGGAGCTGCCTCGATCGAGCGGATAAGTGGTCGAGATTTCGCGTTTCTTAACCGCGGTAAATCTCCACATAGGCGTTTGTGGCAATAGCGACAACGCCGGGACCGACACCTGTGCAAGCTGTCGAAATACGCTGCCCGTCCGGGGTGAAGGGGTAGCTGAGTATCTTGTAGGCGCCGACGCCGTACAACGGGAACGGCCCGCTGGCATACAAGCCGAAGCAGTCGACGTGCAGGACGTAATTGCTACCACCGTCCGGCTGGCAGGTAGCGGACGCACCGAAAAAGTCGCGCTGAACGGCGCAGTCCTGAGGTGCTGCCTGGGCACTACCGGAACCGATAATCGCGACGAAGGCGAGGCCCGATACACCGGCGGCCGCGACCCGGGCGGCGGCGGTAATTGTCTTCTTCATATGAACTCCTCCTATTCCAGTGTGCTGTCGGTATGGAACGCTGGAATGTTACGGAAGCCCACTGAATGTGCTGCCCTCAAATTCAGGGGCATGGGGCGATGGCGCCGATCAGATCCGGATGAGGACCTGGTCCATTGTCTTGCGGACCAGGTCGGGGACCACGGAATCGTCGGCCGGGTAGCCGATAGGTACTACGGCGAAAGCCTTTTCGTTGCGCGGGCGATTCAGGACTTCGGCGAGGAACTTCATCGGGCTAGGGGTGTGGGTCAGGGCGGCCAGGCCGGAGAGGTGTAGCGCGGTGAGCAGCATGCCGACGGCGATGCCGACGGATTCGTCGCCGTAGTAGTGCTTGTAGGTGGTGCCGTCGGGACGCAGGCCGAACCGCTGCTGGAAGACCACCAGGAGATAAGGGGCGTCGGTGAGGTGCGGCTTGTGCTCGTCGGTGCCGAGGGGCCGCAGGGCGGACAACCACTCCTCGCCGAGCCTGCCGTTGTAGGAGATCTGCTCCTCCGCCTCCGCCGCGGCACGAATTTTGGCTCGGACGTCGGAATCTTCGACGAGCACGAAGGTCCACGGTTGTTGGTGCGCGCCCGACGGCGCGGTGTTCGCCACCGCGATCGCATCGAGCACCAACTGCTCAGGTACCGGATCGGTCGAGAACATCCGCACGGTGCGGCGCTCATCCATCCGCTCGCGGAACGCGGCCGACCCGGCGAGCGCGTCCTCGACCGGAATTCGGTTCGGGTGGTACGGAATTGGCATATACGGCTGACCATGCAGCGGCGTCCACGTCGTCATGGTTTGCAGTGTGAGCCGCGCCAACTGGGCAGGCAATGCCGAGACGAAGTTACCGTCCACCCAACCAGACTCCTCGACGCCAGCGACCGCGATTCCCGCCGGTCGCGACGGGATCGCGCGAGCGGGTCAGCGCACCGGCAGCGGTGCCTCGGCGGCTTCGGTGATCGTGACCTGCCCGGTACGCAGGTAGGTCATCACCGCATCGTCGATCACGTGGTTACCGCGGCCGAAGTTGCCGTGATCGCCACCTTCGACGGTGATCAGGGACCCGTTCAGCGCGCGTGACATCGCCGGCCCCCCTTCGTACTTGGTCAACGCGTCGTGGCGGCTCTGCAGGACAAGCGGGCGGGTGCCGAGACCGGCGCCGGTGATCCGGACCGGCTTGGTGACGGGTTCCCATGCCCCACAGGCCATTCCGGAGCGGACCAGGTCGGCACGGGCATCCATGGCGTTGCCGCCGGAGGCGATCGTGGCGATCGCCGAGCCGATCACCTCGAGCCGACCGGGAATCGCGTTCTCGTTGCAGGTGATCGCGGCGAAGACGAATTGACCGGTGCTGTCGGTGGCGGTGGCGCCCTCGATGGTGCGCAGGCGCTGCACGTTCGCCGGGTTGGCGAGTGCGTCGGCCATCGCGCGGGCAAAGGTCGGCCAGTAGGTGCGAGTGTAGCTGGCGACCGACGTCGCGCCGAGTAACGGCCCCTGCGTGGTGACACCACGAGAGATCAAGGTACGCACCAGGTTCTGCAGTTTTCCGGTCTGCTCGAGGCTGCCGGTATAACCGTCACGAGCGATCTCGGCAAGCGGCTCGGGCAACGAGCCGGGCAGGTCGGCGAGGCTGGCGGGCGGCGGCGTCAGGTTGGCGTACCAGCCGCCGCCCTGGTCGACCGCCATCCGCACCCAGTTCTGATAGACCTGCAAAGCCGTATCGCCGAGGTGGTATTCGTCGCTGTGCTCGGCGATCCAGGCGAACAGATCATCGAGCCGTTGCTTGCCTGCGATCTGCTGCTGGGCGAATTCCTCGGTCCACACCCAGTCGGGATTGACGTTGGAGTCCAACACCATTCGCTCGACCCGGTCGGGGAACAGCGAGGCGTACACCGCGCCGAGATAGGTGCCGTACGAGGTGCCGAGGTAACTGATCCGGTCCAGCCCGAGCGCGGCGCGCACCGCGTCCATGTCGCGGGCGGTGTTCTCGGTGGTGATGGTGTCGAGGTAGCCGGGGAGCGCGATATCGCACGCCTTCTTGATGGCATTGCGGTCGCCGCCGCCGAGCGACACCCGCCCGCCGTCCTCGGCCGCGCAGTCCAACGGGGTGGCCCAGCGCAATCCGCGCGGCTGCACCGCGATCCGGTCGTAGTGGGCGTTGAGCTCGGCGGGCATCACATCGGTGCGCAGACCCCAGAAGTCCAGGCCGTCCGCGCCCGGCCCACCGGGGTTGGCGAAGATAGCGCCGCGCCGCTCCCCGCTTGCCGCGATCCGGCTGACGGTCACCTGGATCTTCGGCCCGTCCGGGTCGGCGTAGTTCATCGGTACGTCGACCACGGCGCACTGCACGCCATGACCCGCGACCACCGAGCCCGCCGGGCAAGCCCCGAACGACGGCGCGGCATCGGCCAGGCCGGAACCGATCGATCCACCGAGCAGGCACACGGCCATGGCAGCCGCGGCTCGCGAAAACAGCCGTACCTTCATCATGTTTCGTACCTCCACGGGCCGCCACGCGCGCGTGCGCGACCCCGATCATGAGCATTCTGCGCAGGTCGCCACCGACAGACAAGTCGAGCACCGGATTCCGCCGGTCAGGCGGCCGCGGCCGCGGCCGTCCCCAGTCCGCGGCGGCCGCCGCGCGATGCGTTGCGGAATGCGCGGATGACGTCGCACGGGAGTAGCGTCGAGCCATGTCGACGGAGGTCCGTATCAACACCGCTCTGGAACGCTTCGAGCTCTATGTCGACGGTGACAACGCCGGATATGTCGAATATCAGGACACCCAGTCCGAACGCGCGTTCGTGCACACCGAGATCCACCCCCGCTACGAGGGCCAGGGCTACGGCCGCGTGCTGGTCGAGGCGGCGTTGAACAGCACCGCGGCGGACAAACTCGGCGCGTTGCCGATGTGCCGAATGGTGCACCACTTCATCGAGACTCGGCCCGAATATCTGGTGATGGTGCCGCACTGGGCACGCGACAGCCTGAACCTGCCTCAGTAGGCGGCGACGGCCCCGTCCAGCGCCTGCTGCAGATCGGTGCGCACCAGCCGCGCGATATCGCCCGGCTTGCTCGGCAATTCGGTGATCGGCACGCCGAAGTAGAAGCTGGCCGACTTGGCCTCCTCCTTGTTCGGCTGCACCGCCGGGTCGGTGCGCGGCCCGTAGCTCAGGCCCATCGACACCAGCACCGGCTCGACGCCGAGCTTCATCGCGCGAAACGCGATGTGCCCGATCCCGCTACCGACCGGCTGCACCTGAGCCGGGTCGACCTCGTTGCAGGTGCCCTCCGGGAACACCGCGACACCGTCACCGCGCGCGATCCGCTGCGCGCAGATGTCCATCATCCGCTGACCAGCCGCGTTGACCGCCCGGATGCCGTGATCCTTGCCGCGGAAGACCGGGATCCCGCCCATCATGTCGATCTTGCGTCGCTGCTCGGGCTCCTCGAACAGCTCGTCCTTGGCCAGCACCCGCACCCGCCCGATCACGGGGCGCAACGCGCTGCGCCACGCCGCCGCCGCGACCGTGTACGGATCGTTCTCGGAAAGATGATTGATCGAGATCAACAGCGGTCGGCCCTGCCGGATCGCCGCGCGCATACCGGCATGCGCACCCTCGGCGTAGGAGACGCGGGGATAGTACCGACGACCCAGAATGGCGTATGCGGCCCAGGCTTTCAGCCGATTCTGCCGATGGTCGAGATAGAAGTCGTACACGGTGTCGCTGTTCTCGAGGCGTACCTCGGGAGGTTCCATGACACGGACTCTACGACGACCGCAAGCGCCCAGCATCGGCTCCCGACACAAATTCATGACACCGAACTGGTCAGCGGAAGCGCATATCGCCGAAACAACTGCGATGATGTCCGAGTGGCACGCGCAGACGACCCGGATGATCGGAAAACTCGCGGCGGGCACGGCGACCGCAAGCGGCGCGATTACCGGCACGGCGAGCAGGTGGTGCGCGCCGGCACCCTGCTGGTGTCGGCGACCGAACTGGCCGAACCGACCTTCCGGCGCACCGTTGTCTACATCATCGAGCACAACGACGCAGGCAGCCTCGGCGTCGTGCTGAACCGGCCGAGCGATACGGCCGTGCACGACGTGCTGCCCCGCTGGACCGAGGTGGCGGCCGCGCCGCGCACCCTGTTCATCGGCGGCCCGGTCAAACGAGACGCGGCGCTGTGCCTGGGCACCATCCGCGTCGGCGCGACCATCGACGGCATCCCCGGCCTGCGCCGGATCGACGGCCGGGTGGTGCTCGTCGACCTGGACGCCGACCCGGCGGAGATCGGGCAGCTGGTCGAGGGCATCCGCATTTTCGCTGGTTATGCGGGCTGGACCTTCGGGCAATTGGAAGGCGAGCTGGAAAACGACGACTGGATCGTGCTGTCCGCGTTGCCCTCCGACCCGATCAGCACCGGCCGCGCCGACCTGTGGGCGCACGTGCTGCGCCGCCAGCCCCTCCCCCTGTCGCTGCTGGCAACCCATCCGATCGAACTCGAACGAAATTGACATGTGCGCACTTATTGAACCGTTCACCCCTGCTGATTCGTGGGATGAGCGGGAGGTGAGCAATGCCCGACAACCGAACCGAGTTGTTGCGGGTCCTGTACGACGAACACGCGGCCGCATTGTGGCGGTACACGCTCGGTTTGGTCCGCGACCCCGGACGGGCCGAGGACATCGTGCAGGAAACGTTGCTGCGAGCGTGGCAGCGACCGAACGTGCTGGATCAGTCCGACACCTCGGCGCGCGCGTGGCTGTTCACGGTGGCACGCAACCTCGCCGTGGATGAGCACCGCAGCGCCCGCAACCGGCGCGAGTTCCGCACCGACAGCCCGCCGGAGCAGGCCACGCCCGACCAGGCCGACCGGGCCTTGGACGGCTGGGTGGTCGCGGACGCGTTGGGCAGGCTGAGTCCCGACCACCGCGAGGTGATCGTGCGGGCCTACTATCGGGGCCTTTCCACCCACCAGATCGCCGACGAACTCGACATTCCGGCGGGCACGGTGAAATCCCGGATGCACTACGGCATGCGGGCACTACGGCTGGCATTACAGGAGATGGGGGTGACGAACCAATGACCGATATCGCTGACGACTACACCGCGTGGGACGCGCCCTATGTGCTCGGCTCCCTGACCAGAACCGAGCGCCGGGAATACGAAGAGCATTTGGCGGGCTGCCCCGCCTGTCAGGCCGCCGTCGCCGAGCTGGCCGGCATGCCGGGCATGCTCGCGATGGTCGAACCCGCGACCGCGCTCGCGATGATCGATCTGCCCGAAGCGCTTGCGGCACAGCTTGGTTCGCCGACGACCGAGGCCGGTCCGCCGGTGCCGCGGTTGCTGCCCAGGCTCGCCGACGCGGCCGAGAAGCGCAGGCGCCGGAGCCGGTGGGTGTCCATCGGCGCCGCGGTCGCGGCGGCCGCCGCCGCGGTGGCCATCGCGGTTCCGGTGGTCGCCACCGTGACCTCGTCGGGCAACACCAGCACCGACCAGGTTGTCGCGGAACGCAGTATGCAACCGCTCAAGCCGAATCCGGTAACGGCCAGCTTCAAGGTCGTGCAGGCCAACGGCAAGACGCGGATCGTGATGACCTGTAGCTACGGACCGAGCGAGCAGCAGTACAACTGGAATCTGAAGCTGTTCGTGCTCGGCACCGACGGCAGCCAGACCGAACTCGATCAGTGGCCCGCCGGGCCGGGCACCGAGCTGACGATCGACCGGACCGTCGACAAGACGCCGGAGCAGATCCAGGCCGTGCAGATCCGGTTGGCGTCCTCGGGCGAGACGCTGCTGTCCGGCACCGTCTGAGGACACCACCGATCCCCCGCCGGGTTCCGGCGGGGGATCGGTACCCCTCATCGCGTGCTGGCTCAGCTGGTCTGGCGACGGAAAATCGAGTTCGCCCAAAGGAATCCGACGAGGGTGAGACCCGCGCACCAGGCCAGCGCGAGAATGCCGTTGTTACCGATCTCGGTGCCCATCAGCAGGCCGCGCACGGTCTCGGTGATCGGCGTGAACGGCTGATACTCGGCGAACTGACGCAGCCCGACGGGCATGGTGTCGGTGCTGACCAGACCGCTGCCGAGGAACGGAAGCATGATGATCGGGAAAACGGTGTTGCTCGCGCCCTCCGGGTTCGACGACAGCAGGCCCAAGGCGACCGCGAGCCAGTTCAGCCCGAAGATCGTGCAGCTGAGCAGACCGAACGCGGCGATCCATTCGACCGCGTTGGCATCGGGTCGCCACCCGATGAGCAACGAGACCACGGCCATCAACACGATGCCGCCAAGCGCCTGCAGCAGCGCACCGACCACGTGACCGGTCAGCATCGACGACTGCGTGATCCCCATGGTGCGGAAGCGATTCACGATGCCTTTGGAAGTGTCGGTCACGATGGACACCGCCACCGACGCCGTGATGTAGGCCGGCACCATCAGCAGCATGCCGGGCGCGAGATAGTCGATGTAGTTTCCGCCGGAAGACTTTTCGAGCGCGCCGCCGAAGACGAACTTGAAGATCAGCAGCAGCACGGTCGGCATCACGATGACGCCGACGCTCATGCTCGGATACCGCTTGGCATGAGTCAGGTTGCGCCGCAACATTGTTGCCGAGTCGGCAAGGGCGTAGGACATGCTACTCATGCGACGGTTTCCTTTTCGAAGGTCGGCTGGCCGGTGAGGGTGAGGAAGACATCGTCGAGATTGGGCGTGTGCACGGCGAGCCCCTCGACCTCGATCTGCTCGTAGTCGAGCCGATCCAGCAGCGCCCGTAGCGATTTCACACTGCCGTCGCTCGGCACGGCGAGCGTCAGGTCGGCGTCGCCCTCGGCGTCGTCGACCGGCTGCGCGGCGACGCCGAGCGCGGCGGCCGCGGCGAACAACGCGGCGCTGTCGGCGAACTGCAGTCGGATGTGCCCACCGGGCACCAGCCGCTTCAGTTCCGCCGCAGTGCCTTCCGCGACGATCCGGCCGTGGTCGAGCACCGCGATGCGGTCGGCCAGGTGGTCGGCCTCCTCGAGGTACTGGGTGGTGAGGAAGACCGTCACGTTATAGTCGTCGACCAGCCCGCGGATGAGCTCCCAGATGGCCCGCCTGCTGCGCGGGTCCAGGCCGGTGGTCGGCTCGTCGAGGAAGATGATGCGCGGATCGCCGACCAGCGTCATCGCCAGGTCCAGCCGTCGGGTCATGCCGCCGGAGTAGGCGGACGCGGGCTTGTCGGCAGCCTCGACCAGGTCGAAGCGTTCCAGCAGATCGGCTGCCAGCCTTCGGGTTTCGCGCCGGGGCAGATGATGCAGATCGCCCATCAGCCGCAGATTCTCCCGGCCGGTGAGCAGCTCGTCGACCGCGGAGAATTGGCCGGTGACACCGATCGCCTTGCGCACCGCGTCACGCTCGGCCTCGACATCGTGGCCGCCGACCCGGCTTTCTCCCCCATCGGCGTGGATGAGTGTGCTCAGGATCTGCACGGTGGTGGTCTTGCCCGCGCCGTTCGGGCCGAGCAACGAGTAGACCGTGCCCTCGGGGACGGTGATGTCGATACCGTCGAGCACCACCTGCTCGCCGAAGGATTTACGCAAGCCAAATGCCGAGATGGCGGGTGCGCGATGGCCGTTGACCATGACGGTCCTTTCAATGAATTTCATAATTGAATGCGCATGTGCGCATGACTAATCCACACCGCTCCCCATGTCTGGGTGCGGCTTTACCGGTCGAGTAGTTGGTGTTCAGTTGTGCGGAAATGCGATTCGGCTAGATGTCGAGGTCTTCGATCTGCGGCCGCTTCGCGATATCGACCACCCGCTCGTAGACCTTGTCCGGCAGTTTGCCTTTCAATTCCTCGATCGAGTCGACGATCTCCAGCAGGAAATCGCCCCAATCCTGCTCGCCGACGCCGAGCATGCGCCGCCAGTTCTTCAAATCCTTGATCCAGTTGGCGGATTGGGGATATTCGTCCCAGCTGGCGTAGTGCGCGTGCAGCACGAACTTGCCTTTGCGGCTGCGGAACACCCGGACATGTTCCATCCGGTGGTCGTTGATGTCGTTGGTTTCGAAAAGCAGGGCGCCGGAGAACCGAACCTGCCGGACGCCGTTGTGCCCGACCCGGACGATGACCTCGTCGTACCCTTCTTGCCGACCCTCTTCCAATTCGATGAACCGGCGCAACGCCGTGGTCACCGCCCCGGAGAGATTGCCGCCGACCAGTTCCTGGGCCCGCTGGAACAGCGGCAGATCATCATCGGCAACATAGATCGTCTTGTTGGGCATGACACGACTATACGTAGATGTATACGTACACGCAAGCTCGGCGACACCGCCCGGCGAAATGCGGCGTTTCGGAATCCAGCTCTTGTAGGTTGCTGGAAGGTCACCATCATCCTCCGACTGGCACCTAACCGCCAGCTACTGGACGCGGATTGCGAGAAGGTGCGGCTGTGAAGCCTCGGAATGCCCAGCGAAAGTACAGCACACGGATGGTGCTGGGGAGTTGCCTGCTCGCACTGGCCATGCCCCTGACCGCCGCGACGCCAGCGTCGGCCAGGTTCGTCGATCCCGCGACGCTGCCGGTCCGAATCGGCCACCAGCTGGTCAAACGGACCATGGACGGCTACGCGTTCATGATCATCGAGGCGAACACCGCGGCCAACGTGACACCACCGCTGGACCACAATCCGTTCAGCAAGGAAGCCTTCCTGTCCGGGATCGGCATCGGCCAGGTCGACGGGCCCAAGCGCGGCAAGATAGTCAGCGCGGTGCTGGAGGTGGGCTACGAAATCGGCTACCCGGTGGCACTGGCGCCCAACGGGATCACCGCGACGCTCAACTCGCCGTCGGTGGCGGTCACCGGAAACACCAAGCCGAAGATCTCCGGCAGCACCGCATCGCAGTCGCAATCCCAGCCCGAGGCCGCCGCCGAATCGGATACCCCGCTGAACTACGAACTCGGCGGCGAGTTCGGTGCGCTGGCCACCGTGCTGCCGTCCCAGCAGACATCGTTCCAGGTGGGGCACGGCGGCATCGTCGCGACGACGTTGGCGACGGTCGCACTGACCCAGCCCATGGCATACGCCGATTTGTCCGACACACATCTGACCGTCACCGGCGCGTTCGGGCCGGTAACGGTGCGGACGTTCGTGAAATTCACCCTGGTCACCCCAGGCGGGCAGACCAGCGAAGTCGTCTACAGCGACCCCATCGAGCTGAGCTGAGCGACTTTCGATAGCGCGGCCGTCGCCGCGCTGCTGGCCCAGCGTTGAACCGTCCACCCTTCCCGCCCGTATTACTCCTGTACGCAGCAAGTGATCTCGCGTGTGCCCAGTGCACGGAGGGACACCGCGGGAAGGAGTGCCGATGCAGAGCCGGGTCGTGGATTATTTGGTACAGGCGGTTTCGACCTTGGGAGTCCGGCACATTTTCGGCGTGGACGGCGCGAACATCGAGGACCTCTATGACGCGATCTTCGACGCGCCCTACGACGTCACGGGGGTGATCGCCAAGCACGAATTCTCGGCGGCCACCATGGCCGACGGGTACGCCCGCTCGACCGGCGGGCTCGGCGTCGTCGCCGCGACGTCCGGCGGGGGCGCGATGAATCTCGTTGCCGGACTTGCCGAATCGTTCGCCTCGCGGGTACCGGTGCTTGCGCTGGTCGGCCAGCCGCCGACCGCGCTGGAGGGCAATGGCGCTTTCCAGGACACCAGCGGACAGGCGGGCACCATCGACGCCGCCCGGATGTTCGACGAGATCACCCGCTACTGCGCGCGCGTCGAGACCGCCGCCGACCTGCCCGATCAGCTGGCCAGGGCGGTCGGTGCCGCCCGGCGCGGCGGCCCCGCGGTGCTGCTGCTGCCCAAGGATGTGCAGCAGGCGGACATGGGCGCGGCGGGCTCGATTCGGTTGCCCACCAAGGTGTATCGGCGCGACGAGGCGGGCCTGACTCGGCTGCGCGCCGCGCTGACGACGGCGCGACGGACCGGCAAGATCGTGATCATCGCCGGTGACCAGGTCGCCCGCGACGACGCGCGGGACGAGTTGGCGCGGTTGGCCAGCGCACTGGACGCCGCGGTCGGCGTCGCTCCCGATGCCAAGGACACCTACGACAACACCGACCCCGGCTTCTGCGGGGTCGCGGGCACGATGGGGCATCCAGAACTCAGCGCGGCCGTCCGGTCGGCGGCGTTGTGCCTGATCATCGGCACACCGATGCCGATCACCGCGCGCACCGGGCTGGACGAATTACTGGCGGGCGCCGTGGTGGCGAGCATCGGCGTGACGTCACCGTACCTGCCGACCATCCACGCCACCAGTACCGACCTGGCGCGCACGCTGGGCGAGCTGGCCGACGAATTCACCGCTGCCACCACGGCACCCGAGCGACGCGCCATCACTTCGCTTACCCCGCTGCATGTTCCGGCAGCCTCCGGCCCCGGACTGCGCTACCGGCAGCTGGTGGAGACCATCGAAGCCGGACTGCCCGAGGGCACCGACGTCTTCGCCGACGCGGGCAATACCGGTGCGGCCGTGGTGCATCACCTGCGGGTGCCGCGCGGTGGCCGGTTCGTGGTCGCGCTCGGGATGGGCGGCATGGGGTACGCGTTCGGCGCGGGCATCGGTTCCGCGTTCGCCCGCGGGCACGGACCCGACGGGGTGCGGCGCACCGTGGTGGTGGCCGGTGACGGCGCGTTCTTCATGCACGGCATGGAGATACACACCGCGATCGAGCACGCGCTGCCGATCACCTTTCTCGTGCTCAACAACAACGCCCACGCCATGTGCGTCACCAGAGAACAGCTGTACTACCGAGACCGCTACAGCTTCAACAGATTCCGGCCCGCGCACCTCGGCGACGGCGTCGGCGCCATGTTCCCCGAACTGCCCACCTTCTCGGTGCGCCTGCCTGCCGAGCTGGCCGCGACGCTGCGGCACTGCATGGAAACTGCGGGGCCGTCGTTCATTTCGATCGACGTGGACCCGGACGAGGTGCCCCCGTTTCTTCCGTTCTTGACGACCATCGAGCAATCCAGGAGTACGAAATGACCGCAGCGCGTAGCGATTCCATCAGGGCCGGTGGCCGGGCGCCGGGTGGGCCTACCGGCGCCCTGCCAGCACTCAGCGACATCCCGGAGGACCTGCTGCCGACCGGCCTGTTGCGGATCGAGAATTCCGACAAGGACGCGACCACCCCGATCATCATGGACATGCTGCGGTCGGTCTATCCGCACGACCAGATCTTCGGCGACTACTGCCCGGTGCAGGCCTACATCGCCGCGCCGCCGCGCGCGGTGTACGAATACCTCGCCGACACTCGCTCGCTGGAGGAATGGACCTACAGCCTGCGTGGTTTCGTGCCGACCGAGGAACCGGGCCTGTGGCTGGCCTACGACCGGCTCGGTGATGAGACCCAGATCTTCACTCGCACCGTCGCGCACCCCGAGGGGATGACCGTCGACTACCACTGCGCCTGGGATCAGTCGCAGCACCTGTGGATGATCTACTTGCTGCGGGTCGTCGACGCGCAGACGGTGTTCAACAAGCCGGGTTCAGTGGTGCTGTGGGTCAACTGCAAGCACCCGTTCTACGACGAGAACCCCTATCCCGAGACCGCGCCCGCGAAGCGCCCGGTGTGGGTCGGCGACTTCTGGGAGATGTTCTCCGCCGGTCACCAGCTGGAGATGGACAACCTCAAGGCGATCTGCGAATTCCGGGCGGCACATGACCTGCCCATCAAGCCCGACTGGATGAAATGAGACCAGGCATGATCCCCACCAATCCGGACGCTCCCGCGCTGCCCCCGGTCAGCCTGGTCGATGTGGCCAGCTACCTGCCGGGCGAGCCGGTCGGCACCGAATACTTCACCCAGTTCTCCCGTTCGGACCGGATGGCCAAGAACGTGATGTTCCGCTCGCCCAAGGCCCGCCACCATGTGGGCCGGGACGAGACCGCGGTGGACATGGTCGAGCGCGCCGTCGCGCCGCTGATCGAACGCCATGGCGCGCGGTTCCTTTCGGACATCGACGTGCTGATCACCCATACCCAGCTGCCGGACAATCCGGTGATGGGCTGCGGACCCGAGGTGGCCAAGCGGCTCGGCGCGCGCCCCGCCTTCGTGTACGACGTGCACAACGGCGGCTGTGCGGCCTTCGTGCACATGATGTCGATCGCCCGCATGGTGCTGCAGACCACCAACGCGCGCACCGCACTGATCGCGGCGACGCAGAACTGCGCGGGCCCGGTGTTCACCCAGCCCGACATCCGCAAGCTGGCGCAGGCGCCGGTGCCCGGCGACGGCTGCGGGGTCGGGCTGCTCGTCAAGGACGACAGCGCGCCGATCCTCGACCTCGAATGCCGCACCTATCCCGAATTCGCCGGGGACATGGAGTTTTCCACCAATGGCGAGCGCAAGTACTGGGAACCGGGCGAGGGCCAGGGCTGCGTCAGCTTCACCGAATCGAAGATCACCAAGGTGTTCGCGCGCGGCAACCGGCTGGTGCCGGAAGTCGCGCTGGCGGTGTGCGATCGGATCGGGGTGAAGGGCCGCGACATCGACACCTTCGTCACCAATCAGCCGAACCGGTTGTTCCTGCGCAACTGGCACGATGCGCTCGAGCTACCCGCCGAACGCCATCCGGACACCTTCGACAGGTGCGGAAACCTGTTCGCGGCAGGCATTCCGGTGACCCTGGATGTGGAGAACCGGGCGGGCAGGCTGCGCAACGGCTCGGTGGTGCTGCTGTCGGCGTTCGCGCACGCGGGTGACTTCGCCGGGGCCGCGGCCATCCGGTGGGGCGCGGCACGATGAGCCTGCACCTCGTCGACGAGACCACGCCGTCGCGGCGCCGTGGCGGGCCGTCAGCGCAGCCCCGATTCGATCTGACCCTGAGCGAAAACCCGTTCCCGCCACTGCCTTCGGTGCTGCGCGCGGTGCACAGCGTACTGGCACAGGCCAATCGCTATCCAGAGTTCCTGCCGCGGCGGCTGCCGAAGCTGATCGCGCAGCATCACGGCGTGCATCCGGACCAGGTGGTGGTTGGCTCCGGCGCGACCGGGGTGGCGATGCAGATCATCCAGTCGCTCACCACGCCCGGTGCCGGAATGGTTTACGCGGCACCGACCTTCGACGGCTACCCGATCCTGGCCGAGATGGCGGGCGTGGAAATGGTGCCGGTGCCGTTGGACTCGGCGGGCAACCAGGATCTGCGGACGATGACCAAGGCCATCGACAAGTGGACCGGGCTGGTGGTGGTGTGCCGTCCGCACAATCCGACCGGAACGGTGGTCTCGGCCGCCGCGTTGCGGACGTTTCTGAGCAGCGTGCCCGCGCGGGTGCCGGTGATCCTGGACGAGGCGTATGTCGAGTTTCTCGGGGCCGCCGACTACATCGACCCGCTCGCCCTGTTGAGCAAGCATCCGAATCTGCTTGTGCTGCGTACCTTCTCGAAGGCCTACGGGCTGGCCGGGCTGCGCATCGGATATGCCTTCGGCAGGCCCGAAATGATGGCCAGGGTGCGCAAACTGCAATTGCCGTTCGGGGTGAGTTCGGCGGCGGTGGCCGCGGTGTCCGCGTCCTACGCCGCCGAACCCGAACTCGCCGTGCGGACCATGCGGATCACCGCCGCGCGGGAGACATTGCGGAACGCGTTGCGGCGCCTTGGGATCGCGGTGCCGCTGAGCCAGGCGAACTTCCTGTACCTGCCGGGGCCCGGCGTGGCCACCGCGCTGCGGCGGGCAGGCATCGCCGCCAAGGCGTATCCCGATGGGAGTGCCCGTATTTCGGTCGGCGACCCGGACGCGGATCATGCGGTCCTGACGGCCCTGGAGACGCTGCGTTAGCCGGTCATGCGGCGGGCCGCAGTTCGCCTTCCTCGCCGGACTCCGCCGCCTTCTTGGCCCAGCGCTGCGCCAAGGCGGCACAGGTGATCAGCTGGATCTGGTGGAACATCATCAGCGGCAGCACGATCAGCCCGACCGGCTGGCTGGCGAAAAGCACCGTCGCCATGGGCAGTCCGGTGGCCAGGCTCTTCTTGGAGCCGCAGAACACGATCACGATCCGGTCGGGCATGGCGAAGCCGAAGATCCGGCCCATCAGCATGGTCGCGGCGATGACCAGCGCGAGCAGCACGCAGCAGACACCGGCCAGCGCGAGAATCCGCCACGGCGAGAGCATGTGCCAGATGCCTTCGACCATGCCCGCGCTGAACGCGCTGTAGACGACGAGCAGGATCGAGCCCCGGTCCACCAGCTTCGTCGGCTCGGCGTAGCGGCTGAGCCAGCGATGCACCTTCGGCCGGATCAGCTGACCGATGGCGAACGGCACCAGCAGCTGCAGCACGATGTCGCCGATCGAGGAGAAATCGACGCTGGCCTGGCCGGTGGTGTTCATCAACAGGATGACAAGCAGCGGTGTCACGAAGACGCCGATCAGGTTCGATGCCGTCGCGCTCACGATCGCACCGGGCACATTGCCTTTCGCGATCGAGGTGAACGCGATCGAGGACTGCACGGTAGACGGCACCAGGCACAGGAACAGCAAACCGGTGTACAGGTCGTCGGTGAGCACGCTGGGCACCAGCAGGTGCGCCGCCAGCCCGAGCAGCGGGAACAGCACAAACGTGCTTGCCAGGACCACGGTGTGCAGCCGCCAGTGGGTGAGGCCGGCCAGGGCCTCCTTCGGCGAGAGACGGGTGCCGTACAGCAGGAATAGCAATGCGATGGCAATCTTCGTCAGCACGCTCACTACGTCGGCAGCGGTACCCCGGGCGGGAAACACACTGGCCAGGGCAACCGTAGCGAGGATCGACAGGATGAAACCGTCGATGTAGAACTTGCTAAGGAATCGCACACCACACGCTAACGCCGACGGTGTTCCCAGATAGAACCGAAAAGTACGTAATTCGTCACACCATGGGACCTCTTGGCATGTTCGATGAATACGAACGTTCGTCTGCATGCCTGCCGTCGACGGCCTCGGTGCCGGCGCTTCGGCGTGTTGATGACAACGCGCGGCGAATAGCCCGGCTAGCGAAGTCGGCGCGGGAACGACTTACGGGCGCCGCTCGTCGACAGCGCGACACTCACGTATTCAGCGAAAGCTGTTGCGTCCGAAGCGGTAGTCGTCTTCGGTTTGTCGACAGCCCAGGCGACGAACTGTTCGGTGAAGTCGGCACCGCAGGCGTGCGCGAGTAACGGGAAGCGGCGCGCGACTTCACCCGCGCGTTTGTGCAGCAATGCCTGGGCCGTCGCGGCGACGGCTTCGGTATCGAAACCGTCCGGCGCCGGACTCCCCGCTACCAAGGCGTGGACTAAAGCCGCCTGCCGCTCGGCAAGCGCGTCGACTTCCCGCCTCGATGAATGCGCTTCGGGTGTCCTCATGTGCGCGCCGATCGTGCGCGGCCGGTGACGGACGGTCGATGCGCTGCCGCGGCGATGGCGTCGAGTTCGTCGAGGAGTTCGGCAGCGGGTGGGTAGTTGCCGTCGCGTTCCAGCATCAGCGGCACCGGGTGGATATCGGTGAATTCGCTGACGAGCGTGAGGATTTCGGCAGGAATCGGGTCGGTGTGCGTGTCGTGGTAGCGGCCGCCGGATTCGTGGCCGCCCGCGACATGGCAGTAGGCGACGCGGTCGGCGGGTAGACGCAGGAGTTCGTCGAGCGGGTCGCGGGCGCGATTGCGGGCATTCGCGTAAACGTTGGCGATATCGAGCAGCAGGTAGACCCCGGTGCGGTCGACGAGTTCGGTGAGGAACTCCGACTCGGTGTATTCGTCGTCGGGCCAGTCGAACAGTGCCGCGATGTTCTCCACAGCCAGCGGTACGTCGAGCGCTTCCTGAGTACGGGAAATGTTGCGGGCCAACACATCCAAGGAGGCTTTGCTGCGCGGTACCGGAAGCAGATGTCCCGCTTCGACCCCGCCTGCCCGGACAAAGGCGACGTGCTCGCTCACCAACGGTGCACCGAGCGCCCGCGCACACGCGGCGAGATGGTCGATCCGGTGCTCGGCCACCGGTTCGGCGCCACCGAGCGACAGCGAAATGCCATGCGGCACAATCGCTACCCCGCGGTAGATCAACGCCGTCAGCTCGTCGGGGAGCACGACCTTCGACCTGCCGAGCCGCCGCCGCACCGGCAGCGACTCCGCGATCACCTCACCGAACCCGAGCCCATCCAGCTCCGCGATCACCCCGCAGATCTCCGGACGCCAGCCGATGCCGAGCGTCCCATTCACCAACGGTCCGCTCATCCAAGGCTCCGGTGCGCGCCGCGATCAGCCGCCACAACCACCACCGCAGCCGCCACCGCCGCTACAACCACCCCCACCGCTGTCACCGCTGCTGCTGCCGCCGTCGCCGCCTGACGAGCTCGGCGGCTGCACGGCACTCGCGAGCCCTGGGTCCAGGGACAAGAGCGCGGCACCACCGAACACGGCCGCGGCAAGCGCGGCGCTCTCCGCGCCGTAGGTGGCGTAGGCAGGCGAATTGGACGGCCGCAGATGCGCATTGCTGCTCGTCGCGTTCTTGCGGGCCAGTCGGCCGAGCGGTGTCAACCGGGGTTTGGCCACCACAAGCCAGTAGCCGAAGGCCTGCACCACGAGCGCGATGACCAGGAACGCGACCGGGTTGTGCTGCAGCGTTCCCGCGATGAACCGCACCACCCCGACCGCGCCCACGATCAATAGCGGCAGGCCCGCATCCCACAGCCTGCGCCGGAAGGCCGCGTCGGGAAAGTAGCCACGCTTGATCATCGAGTCACGCAGTCGGCCGAGGGCCGCCGCCGAATTCGCGGTCAGCGAGACGACCGTCGGCTTGGCTCCGGCAACGATCCGGTCGTAGATCGACCGGGTGAACGGATCGAGCCGATGCTTGTCCGCATCGGTCAGCGGCCGCGCCGGTGCGGCCGCCGAGTCGATCAGGTCGTGGCCGCGCAGCCGGGCCAGCGCGGTCAGCACCGCGCGGCGATCGTCGAACAACATGGCGAGCTCGGGCAGCGACAGGTCCATGCCCGGCCGCTCGATGCCACGCTTATCGACCGCGCCGCGGGTCACCCGCAATCGCATCAACAATCCGAATAGCAGCGCGAGGCCGATGAATGGCCAATACAGCGCCATGAAGTCGGGTCCGGAGATTCCCCACGTATTGCCCGCGGCAACAAAGTCGAGCGAGTTCATTTCCACCCCGAAAATCAAGCTGGTACTACAACGCCCCAAGTATGGACCGCCGATACCGCCACCGACAGGGTTCGACCCGAAACGTAACTCGGTCGACTCAACCCACCCGGCCCGCACGGAAAGGCCTGGTCGCCACAGTGCTACCCGGGGCACCGGAAAATGGTTCGATGGTCTGATGCGACGCGAGTATCAGGTGAACGCGGCACCCGCGCAAAACACCGCGAGCCGCGTGCTGTTCCGCATTGCCATCGGCCGTCGCGAGTTGGTGCTGCGCCAGACGATCATCGAACCCGGCGGCAGCAGCGGTTGGCATTATCACGACGGCACGCTGCTGGTCGTGGTCACGCGCGGCACGCTGGATCACCCTGGCGCGGACTGCGCACCGGTGACCTACCGCCGTTGGCGTGTCTTTCGCGAGCCGAGTGGTTCGAGTTATCCCCATGTCGCACGGAACCGTGGCTCGGCGCCGGTCCAGCTGTGCGTGCTCTACCTCAATCCGCTCGGGAGTCCGCTGTCGCGCAGCGTGCCCGCACCGGAATGCGCCGAATAAGGGTCTAGGTCGCGGGCTGGCAAGCGTCGCGCAGCGAGCATGCTCCGCACGCGCTGCCGCAGCCGCCGACCTCCGCGGGCGGCGCGAGGGCGGCGGCCGTCGACGCCGCGGCATTCGCTCCCGCGCCGAGGGTGAACAGCGCGACGACAGCCGCTCCGGCACCGACGAGCAGCGCGACGATGCCGCTCGCGGCGAGGGCGACGAGACCACCGGCGAACAGCAGCGCGCCGGCCGCCAGCGAGGTGGGGGCGGCGACGCGATTCGCGATGCGGAAGGTCTCGTCATCGGATAGGGCGGCCTCGGTGTGCACTCCGACGAAGCGGTTGCGCGGCAGCCTGCCGATCAGTCCGAGTGCGCCGGTTGCGATGGCCACCAGGGCCAGCACGAACAGGACGAGAGCGACGACGAGCACCCATGCAGGCTAGCGCATCGGTGTCATACGCCGGCCGGGAGCTCCCCGCAACCGATCAGCACCCGACCCGCCACCACCGGCGGACAGGCGTGTTCCACACTGTGCGGGGCCAGGCCGGCGACGTAGCAACCAAACGCACTGTTGGGACCGCTCGGATGGGAACGACAACCCGCGAGTAATGCGAAGACGGTGCGGCACAATCCCATACCGACGGGCGGGTAACTTTCTTCGAGGCGCGGACGCGGACCCGCCGACCGAGTCAGCGCAGCCCGATTTTCGGTACTGCGGTCCGCACGTTCTACCCTGATAGACGAAGTTTGTCGGGGATCGGCGATCACAAGAAGGCAGGACCGTGCAGGACACTCGTGCAACCGATAGCGATGTACCCGAGCACCGGTACACCGCGGAGCTCGCGGGCCGCATCGAACGTCGGTGGCAGCAGACGTGGAGCGAGCGCGGGACCTTCCATGCGCCGAATCCGGTCGGTCCACTCGCCGGTGCCACCCCCGCGGACAAGCTGTTCGTCCAGGACATGTTCCCGTACCCGTCCGGCGCAGGACTGCACGTCGGGCATCCGCTCGGCTACATCGCCACCGATGTGTTCGCCCGCTACCACCGGATGCACGGCCGCAACGTGCTGCACGCGCTGGGCTACGACGCGTTCGGCCTGCCCGCCGAGCAGTACGCGGTGCAGACGGGCGCGCACCCGCGCGACACCACCGAGTCGAACATGCGCACCATGCAGCGCCAGCTCGATCGCCTGGGGCTCGGCCACGACCGGCGGCGTTCGTTCGCCACCACCGATCCCGAGTACTACCGCTGGACCCAGTGGATCTTCCTGCGCATCTACAACGCCTGGTACGACCAGGAGCTGAATCGGGCCCGCCCGATCAGCGAACTGGCAGACCAGTTCGCCACCGGCGCCCGGCCCGCCCCCGACGGCAAGGACTGGGCGGCACTGTCGGCCGCCGAGCGCGCGGCAGTGCTCGACTCGTATCGCCTGGTGTACCAGACCGATTCGATGGTCAACTGGTGCCCGGGCCTGGGCACGGTGCTGTCCAACGAGGAGGTCACCGCCGAGGGTCGCAGCGAGCGCGGCAACTTCCCGGTGTTCCGTAAGCGGTTGTGGCAGTGGATGATGCGCATTACCGCCTATTCGGACCGGCTGGTCGACGACCTCGATCACCTGGACTGGCCGGACAACGTGAAGGCCATGCAGCGCAACTGGATCGGGCGCTCGCGGGGCGCACAGGTCAAGTTCGACGCGAACGGTGCGCAGATCGAGGTCTTCACGACCCGTCCCGACACGCTGTTCGGTGCGACGTATGTCGTGCTCGCGCCCGAGCACGAGTTGGTCGACACACTGACCGCGGCCGCATGGCCCGCTGACACGGATGCGCGCTGGACCAACGGCGGCGCGAGCCCCGCGGATGCCGTTGCGGCCTACCGCAAATCGATCGCGGCCAAGTCCGATCTGGAGCGCCAGGAGAACAAGGAGAAGTCCGGCGTCTTCCTCGGCAGCTACGCCACCAACCCGGCGAACGGCGCGCCGATGCCGGTCTTCATCGCCGACTATGTGCTGAGCGGCTACGGCACGGGCGCGATCATGGCGGTGCCGGGGCACGATCAGCGTGACTGGGACTTCGCCACCGCGCTCGGTCTGCCGATCAAGGAGGTGGTGGCGGGCGGCGACCTGACCGCCTCGGCCTACACCGGCGACGGCGCGATCGTGAATTCCGGCTACTTGGACGGACTTTCGATAGACGAGGCGAAGGCGACGGTGGTCGCCCGGCTGGAGGCCGACTGCCACGGCAAGGGCACCATCCAGTACAAGCTGCGCGACTGGCTGTTCGCCCGCCAGCGCTATTGGGGCGAGCCGTTCCCGATCGTGTACGACGAGGACGGCGCGCCGCACGCGCTGCCGGAATCCATGCTGCCGGTGCGGCTTCCGGACATGGACGACTTCGCCCCGGTGACCTTCGATCCGAACGACGCGGACTCCGAGCCGTCGCCGCCGCTGGCCAAGGCGACCGACTGGGTCGAGGTCGAACTGGATCTCGGCGACGGGCCGAAGCGGTACCGGCGCGACACCAACGTCATGCCCAACTGGGCGGGCAGCTCCTGGTATCAGCTGCGCTACGCGGACCCGACCAACCCGGAAGCGTTCTGTGCCAAGGAAAACGAGCAGTACTGGCTCGGCCCGCGCACGGGCGAGCACGGCCCGGACGATCCGGGTGGCGTCGACCTGTACGTCGGCGGTGTCGAGCACGCGGTGCTGCACCTGCTGTACGCGCGGTTCTGGCAGAAGGTGCTGTTCGACCTGGGTGACGTGTCCGGGTACGAGCCCTACCGGCGCCTGTTCAACCAGGGCTACATCCAGGCCTACGCCTACACCGACGAGCGCGGCGCCTACATTCCGGCCGCCGAGGTGGTCGAGCGCGACGGCAAGTTCTTCTGGACCGACCCGACCGGCACCGAGATCCCGGTGAACCAGGAGTACGGCAAGATCGGGAAGTCGTTGAAGAACGCCATCTCGCCCGACGAGATGTGCGATCTGTACGGTGCCGACACCTTCCGCTTCTACGAGATGTCGATGGGCCCGCTGGACACCTCGCGGCCGTGGGCGACCAAGGACGTCGTCGGCGCCCACCGCTTCCTGCAACGGATGTGGCGGCTGGTGGTGGACGAGGAGACCGGCGGACTGCGGGTCACCGAGGCCGCGCCCACGGACGAGACACTGCGCTTGCTGCACAAGACGATCGCCGGTGTGGACGAGGACCTGGCCGCCCTGCGCGACAACACGGCGGGCGCGAAGCTCATCGAGCTGACCAACCATCTCACCAAGACCTACCCGGACGGCGCACCGCGCGCGGTGGTGGAGCCGCTGGTGCTGATGCTGGCCCCGCTGTCGCCGCACATCGCGGAGGAGCTGTGGGAACGCCTGGGCCACACCGCTTCGCTGGCGCACGGCCCGTTCCCGGTGGCCGACCCGGCGCTGCTGGTGGACGAGTCGGTCGAGTACCCGATCCAGGTAAACGGCAAGGTGCGCAGCCGAATTCAGGTTCCGGCGGACGCGGACACCGCGGCCATCGAGGCGGCCGCGCTGGCCGACGAAAAAATCGCCACCCTCCTCAACGGCGCCGCACCCCGCAAGCTGATCGTCGTCCCCGGCCGCCTGATCAATATCGTCGCCTGAGTGTCATCGAGGTGAGTCATATGGTTTGCCCCAACTGATTGTTGGGCTAGTGCGGGGGGAGTAGGACGTCGTTGAGGGTGACCATGGCTAGGTTGCGCTCTTTGATGATGTCGACCAGTTGGCCGTAGCAGTGGGTTACCGCGGGGGCGTTGGCGTGGCCGATGATGATGGTTTGGGGGTGGAAGTACTTGCGGGCGCACTCGATCAGGTAGTCCTCGGTGATGACGCCGGAGTCCGATAGGGAGCCGTACCACATAGCGGGGACGGGGTAGCCGAGGTCGGCGGCGACCTTGTCGACGGTGGCGTTGTGTCTGCCGAACGGCGGTCGATAGTACGGGGCGCCGTCGACGCCGAAGTTGTTCTGCAAGTGGGTTTTTGCGCGTTGTAGCTGGTCGGCGACGGCTGCGGCGGAGAGCTTGGTCAGGTCGGGGTGGTCCCAGGTGTGGTTGCCTAGCTGGATCTGGCCGGAATCGACCAAGGGGCGCAAGGCGTCCCGGTGGATCGACCATGAGTCGTAGTAGGCGGTCACGAAGAAGGTGAAGCGGGCGCCGGTGTCCTTGGCGAATTTGATGTACGCGCCGACCACCTCGGGGCTGGCTCCGTCGTCTACGGTCAGCGCCATGTTGGTGCCGGGGCCGGGCAGGGCGGTGATGGTGCTGGCGGGGATCGGCGTCTTCGGGCCGCCGGGCGGGGGCGGTAGCAGGGGTGGCTTCGGCGGGGCAAGCGGGTCGCCACCGGCCGAACCGCTGTTGAGCGGGTCGCCCTCGGCGACCGCGCAACCGGCCAGTATGGCGGCAGTACCTGCGGCGAGCATCAACATCCGGCGTCTATCCACTGCTTCGAAACCCTTGCTTTGATCGAACGACGCCGCTCTCTCTCCAGGGGGCGGCGCACAATACAGCGACAGGCTACCGATCGTATCTGTCCACAACCTGAACCATTGATCACGCGGGAACGAAAGACCCGCTAGCTCGACGCGGGTCGCAGCACGATCTCCGTCGGATGCCCGTCCCTCGGCGTCTCCACCGCGTTGCGCACGACACCGGCGACCGTCTCCGCGCGCAGAAACTGCTCCGGGCGGTACTCGCGGCCCTCCTGCGCGATGATCTCGCGCTGCATGTCGGTGTCGATGCGACCGGGATGAATCGAGGTGACCCGCAGCTTGGGCTCTTCGAGCCGGAGCGCGTCGGCGAAGGCGCGCAGCCCGAACTTGCTCGCGGCGTAGGAGGCCCAGCCGGCGTTCGCGCGCAGCCCGGCGCCCGAATTGATCAGCACCACGTGGCCGTCCGCCGCGCGCAGCGCGGGCAGCAGCAGCCTGGTCAGCTCGACCACGGCGATCAGGTTGGCCTCCAACGTGTTTCGCCACTGATCGACGGTCGACTCGGCGATCGAGGCTAGGTCCTGAATGCCCGCGTTGTGCACGAGCACGTCCAGCCGCCGGATCGGCTCGGTCGCCGCGGCCACCGCCGGATAGTCGGTCAGCTCGACCGGCCACGCGGTCGCCTCGGGCAGTTCCTTGCGGATCGCGTGCAGCGCGTCGGCGGATCTGGCGCCGAGCAGCAGGTCGTGCGTCGGCGCGAGCTCGCGAGCGATGGCGGCGCCGAGGCCGCGGCTGGCGCCGGTGATCAGCGCGGTCGGCTTCGGAGAGCTGGTCACGGCATTGGTCATGCGCCCCACCGTAATAGCCCGCGGAAACACAGCGATGCACGCATACATCACTGCAATAATCTCGGACAGCGAATCAGGGACGGGGCATTCGAGAGTGAGAACCGCCGAGCACGAGCCGCCCACCGGCAGGTGGGACGAGGCCGAGTCGGACACCGCCGAGCGGGCGTACCTGCGGGTGGCATCGCAGAATAGGGGGATGGCACACCCGGGTTTCACCCCGACACAGCTCGCGGCCCGCGCCGCCTACCTGCTGCGTGGCAACGACCTGGGCACCATGACCAGTGCCGCACCGCGCCTGTATCCGCACATGTGGAGCTGGGACGCCGCGTTCGTCGCGGTCGGGCTCGCCCCGCTGAGCGTGGAGCGCGCCGTGATCGAGCTGGACACGCTGCTGTCGGCGCAGTGGAAGAACGGCATGATCCCGCACATCGTCTTCGCCAACGGCGTCGACGGGTACTTCCCCGGTCCGTCCCGCTGGGAGTGCCGCAAACTGGCCGCCAACGCGCCCGACGGCCCGGATACCTCGGGCATCACCCAGCCGCCCGTGCACGCCATCGCGGTGCAGCGCATTCTCGATCACTCCCGGCGGCACGGCCGCGGCACCCGCGCGGTCGCCGAGGAATTCCTGAACCGGCGCTGGCCGGACCTGGTGCGCTGGCACCGCTGGCTGGCGCACGCGCGCGATCCCAAGGAGACCGGGCGGATCACGCTGTATCACGGCTGGGAATCCGGCATGGACAACTCACCGCGCTGGGACCGCGCCTACGAGAACGTGATCCCCGGCGAGCTGCCGCCGTACGACCGCGAGGACGTGCGGGTGGTTGCCGACCCGACGCAGCGGCCGAGCGACCGCGAATACGACCGCTACCTGTGGCTGGTCGAGCAGATGCGCAGGGCGGGCTACGACGACTATCAGCTGGCCTCGACAATGAGCTTCGCGGTCGAGGACGTGTTCGTCACCGGGATCTTCGCGCTGGCCTGCGAGGTGCTCGCGAATATCGGTGAGGAGTACAAGCAGCCGCTTGCCGACGTTCGCGATCTGTACGCGTGGGCCGATCGCTTCCGGGCCGGCGTTGTCGCGACTACTGATGCGCGCACCGGCGCGGCCAGGGACTTCGACGTGCGCTTGCAACGCTGGATCGGCACCGAGACGCTGGCGATGTTCGCGCCGCTGCTGTGCGGCGGGCTGCCGCGCGACACCGAACGCAGCCTGCTGCGCACGTTCGAGGGTCCGCGTTTCTGCGGACATCCGGATCTGCGGTACGCGCTGCCGCCGTCCACCTCGCCGGTGTCGCGGGAGTTCCGTCCGCGTGAGTACTGGCGTGGCCCGGTGTGGCCGGTGATGAGCTGGCTGTTCTCCTGGGTGTTCGCCCGGCGCGGCTGGGCCGAGCGCTCGTTCATGCTGCGGGCCGAAGGGTTGCGGCAGGCCAGCGACGGCAGTTTCGCCGAGTACTACGAGCCGTTCACCGGCGAACCGCTCGGCAGCATGCAGCAGTCCTGGACGGCGGCCTCGGTGCTCGATTGGCTCGGCTGATGGCGGCCGGCGCGGCCGTCAGATAAATATTGCGCAACTGCACCTTGTGCAACATTGGTCACATTAAGATCAAATAGCTATCGTCGAACACCATGGACACCTCTCGCTGGCGCTCGACCATCCGTCGCCGCGGCACGGCGCTCTCATTGATCGCACTATCCGGCATCCTCACGGCTACCCTGTCCGCGAGTGCCGGGGCCACGCCGACGGGCCCGGACGTCTCGTCCTGGCAGCACATCGACGGCCGACTCATCGACTGGTTCGCGGTGAAACGCTCCGGTCATACGTTCGCCATGGTCAAGGCCACCGAGGGCGTGAGCTACATCAACCCGTACTTCGTCGCGGACAGCCTGCTGATGCGGGCGGCCGGCGTCGCGCGCGGCACGTACCACTACGCGCGGCCGAACCTGGCGCCCGAACCGCAGGCCGCGATATATGCCGCGGTGGTGCTCGGCCAAAACGGCGCGCTGGATCTGCCGCCGGTGCTCGATCTGGAGACCACCGGCGGGCTGCCACCCGCCGCGCTGATCGACTGGACGCGACGGTATCTGAGCTCGGTGCAGGCGCTCACCGGACGGACCCCGATCGTCTACACCTATCCGAACTTCTGGCGGACGGCGATGGCCGACACCAACGAGTTCACCAGGTACCCACTGTGGATCGCCGACTACCGAGGAAACGAGGCACCCGAGGTGCCGGGCGGCTGGTCCACCTGGACGTTCTGGCAGACCACCGACAGCGGCGGCATCGACGGCATCGCGGGAAACACCGATTTGAACGTATACAGCGGTGCCCAAGGCGATTTCGCGCGATTCGCCAATATGTAGTCCGCCGACGCGAGAATGCCGCGTTGTTCGAGAATCTCGAATCAACGCGGCATTCGTTGCGGGGCTACGCATTCACCGCAAGGGCGATGACGACCTCGTGCTCGTTCTCGGGCAGATAGTGCACCCGCAGGATGCGACCGACCTGCACCTGCCCGACACTGCTCGGTGCGAGGAACTTTTCCACCCGGGTGCCGAAGGTCGAGCCGTCCGGCCTGGTGACCACCAGGCCGAGTTCGATTTTGGAGTGACCGTCGCGGATCTCGCCGGGCACCGAAAGCGATTGCACCACAGCCTGAGTCGCGATACCCCGCTCGGCGATATCGAGCTTGTGCCTGGTCGTGATGCCCTTGCGGATCATCGACTCGTTCATCGCCCGCTGCGCCATGGAGGTGTCGCCGGACATGTCGACCTCGACCTTGCCGGTCCGGCCGGGCAGATAACGCACCGGGAGCACGACTCCCGGCTGTAGCAGCGCCAATTCGGTAAGCGGCACAATCATTTTCGCGGTGGCGGTGAAGTTCTTTCCGTCGACGCCCTCGACGCCGAATTCGATGCGGACCTGCGGTTGGTCGTTGACGGTCAAGCCGGTCTGCGCGAACGACCTGATGGTGCCGAGCCCGACCAGGCCGTTACGGAACTCGGCGCTGTTGCGGCCGGTGAAGGCCGCGACAATGCCCTCGCCGGTAAACGCGAAGACGATGGGTACCAGGGTGATCGCGGTGATCGGCAGCGCCATCTGCCAACCGAGCCAGCCCAGTGCGGCGGGCTCGTAGGCATTGGCGCTGACATAGGTGAGGCCGTGGAAGAGGTAGTAGCCGATGGCCAGTGCGGCGAGTGCGGCGGTGATCCAGCGGAGGGATTTCATGATGTTCCTCGAAGATTCGATAGGGGCGCGTTGTCGGCCCGCTCGAGCGAACTCGAGCGGGCCGGCCTCGCGCATTCGCGCTTGCCAGCGCTGGTGGTCAGCCGCCGACGACGGTCGAGCAGGCGAAGGTGACGTCGAACTTGGACGACTTCGGGCCGGCCAGCGGGTTGGTCAGATCCGCGCTGACGCCCTCCCCGGTGACCTTGTAGGTGTTGCCGTCCTTGGTGAGCGTGGCCGAGCCGCCGGGCATCCCGTTGCCGAAGCCGATCGCGTACGGCTGGCCCGCGTCGCCGCCCTTGCTGCCCGCGATGCCGACGGCCTGCACGGTGTCGGTGCCGGTGATGGTGGCGCTCACCGAGAGGTTGCCGTAGGCGGCGTTGGCGGCATCGGTCAACGCGAGTGCCAGGGTGCCGCCCTGCTTGGCGCAGGTGGTGGTGAACTTCGCGTCGAAGGCCTTGCCGTCGACCGACGCGGTGGACTTGCCCGACGGCGCCGAGTTGGTCTGTGGGGCAGCGGCGGTCGAGGACTTGGGCGGGGTGCTGCTCGCGTTGTCGCTGCAACCGGTGACGAAGAAGGCGGCAGCGGCGGCGGAGGCGACGAGGGCGGCGGTGACGGACTTGGTGTTCATGGTTTCTCCTGTGTTCGTGCGGCCCGGGTGTCTGGGCCGATACGAGAAACCTAGGAACGCGTCGCGCCCTACCGATCCCAGGTTTTACCGGGTTCGAATCGGACAAAAGTCCGTTAACCTGGTCGAATGCGACGACCGCGCGCCATGGTGCTCGACGAGGTGTGGCGCAAGCTCGACGGCGTCGAACCGCTCAGTGGTCCGCACGGCGGGCCGTTGCGCCGCACGGTGAAGCTGATCCTCGATCCGCTGGTGATCCGGCCAGTCCAGCATCCGGCGTGCGCCGGGCCGATCGTGACGGCCGACGGCGCGGTGCTGCTCGCCGCGCGGGTGCACGCCGCGGCGGATGTGCTGCGCGCGACGGCGGCCTGGTTCACGGTGCTCAAGCAGGTGCGACGGGCGTTGCGGATCACCGAGGGGCATCCACAGGATCTTTACTTCCAACGGTGTTTCGAGCTGGCTACTACCTCGGGGATGCCAGATCCATTGCAGGACAGGGCAATAGCCGAGGCAACGCTGCGCGATGTGCACGACAACGCGGCGGGCCGCACCACCCAGGCGTTGAAGGAGTATGTCGCCGAACGGACTCCGGAGCTCGCGACGCTGGTCGAGGTCGCGTGGCGACGGCGGCCGTTGACCGGTCCGGCAGGCGGTGACCACACCGGTGCGTTCACCGAACTGCTCGACGCCTGTGCCGCGGCCCGACTGGAGCAGCGGCGGGACAACGGGCATACGGCACTGACCGCGCTGGTCGGTGCCCATGCGGGGACACATGCCGGAATCCGGCTCTGGCGGTCCGAACCCGGTTATTCCGCAGCGGGACTGGGACTCACGACACATGCCGTGGCGCAGCCACCCGCCGTCGGCGCGTCGGCCTCGACATCCACCCTGGGCCTGCCGTTCGATCGCACCGTGTACGAGCGAGTGTTCACGGCGTTGCAGGCATCCAGTGAACGCGCTGAGCTGCCGCCGATTCCGGAGTTGGTGACCACCGAGATCGCCAGGAGTTGTGCGCCGTGGGCGCTGTTGGACGAGACGCTCCGAGTGACGGCAACGGCGGGCGTTGCCCTCGCGCAGGGGCTTTCGCCGATCGGAACGGCAGTTCGGCGCCCGCGATCCGACGCCGATGTGGCACGCTTGCCCGCGGCGGGTGCGCGCGAGACCACGGCGCACCGAGTTATCAACAGCCGCTGGCAACGTGAGGCCTACGTGTTGCAGGCTCGTCGGCTGGCGGTGCGCGTCGACCTCGACTCGCCACCGGCCGGGCCGCTCGCCGCTATCGCCACGGAGTTGTCCACCCCGTGGCGGCCATACCTGCGGCGGCTGTGGGTTCGCCTGCACGGCCGCGATGTTCGGGAATTCGCGGTGGACGACCCGGATGAACTGTGGGATCTGCTCGACGGCGTGGCACGCTCGGTCATCCTCGATCACCGGACGCGGGTCAAACGGGCGCTGAGTGCGGGTGCGGCCGAATCGGATTCGACGGAATCGAGGGCGAGCTGATGAACGAGACGGTGCGGATTCGGCGGGCGGCCGACGGGCTCCTGGTCGTCGCGCCTGACGGTGCGCCTACCGTCCTCGATGACGCGGCGGAGATCGACGTGCTGGTACTCGAGGCGGCGGGCGGGCACCTGACGTGGAGTCTGCTTGCCGGACAGTCCCTTCCGGCCGCCGTGATCGATGACGTGCAGCTCGCCCAGGACTGGCTCTGGGCGGTCTACGGCGAAGAAGTCGCACTGGCGGTCGACGCGGGTGAAACCGGCGAGCTGACCGCCGTGCCCGGCTTGCCGGAACTCGTGTCGAGCGCTCGGCGGCTCGGGTACGCGCACTGGGCGGCGCGGTGGTGGCCCGCGTCGATCATCGATGGCATCGCGCCACTGGACGAGCGGCTGTTGCTGGACGACATCGCGACGCTGTCCGAGGCGTGCGAGATGATCGTCGACGGCGCGGACGAGCCGTTCGAAGTCGCCGAACCGCCGACCGGCCAGGTATCGGAGACACGCGGCCGCGCCGAAGATTACGCGCTCGCGGCGGGTGCGGCCACCGCCGCTCCGGGTGCCTTGGTGCTGGCGCGCGGCACCGGTGGCTGGGACTGGCGCCGCTGCCCACCCAGGTTGCTCGATGCCTCGGAACAGGCGGTGTCGTGGGAAGTGGTGCGCCGGGCCGCGGACACGACCGTCGCGGTGCGCGCGGTCGCCGCGCCGCAGAGCCACTTTCCGTCCTACCTGCATCCCCACGTGCTGGTCCGCACGGCCGCCGGAACCGCCGACGCGGCGCTGACACTTGCCGGTGACATGTGGACCACCGAGGTGCCCGCGCCCGACGGCGCGGAATCCGGTGTGGCCGTGGCAATTTACGTACCGGGCGTCGGCTCGGACAGCACTGAGCACGGCGGCCCGATGGTTCGCCAGCGGCTGCGCGACCTCGCCGTCCGGCGACTGCGCCGCGCGGCCGACCCGGTCGAGGATGCCGGTGATGCCCCCTTGCTCGCCGAAATCGACGCCGCCGCTTCGGATTCGGACTTCTGAGATGCCCGGCGAGACGTCCGAAGACGGTCGTGCCCTGCTCGCCGCAGGCGCCGAAGCGTACACCCGCGGCGACACCGCAGGAGCCTTGCGCATCTTCGAGGACGCCGCGCGCAACACCACCGGCGACGTCCGCGTCGGCGCCATCGTCAACGCGGCGAGTATGGCGGATGAACTCGGCGATCACGCCGGATCGCTGCGCCTGTACCGCGAGGCGCTCGCCGCCATGCCCGAGGATGCCCCGCGGCTGCGCCCCAACACGCTGGTCAACATGTCGCAGGCGTTGCAGCACCTCGGCGAACTCGACGCGGCGCAGGAAGCCTTGGAGCAGGCACGGGAGTTACTCGCCGAGGCCACCGACCAGGGTGTCCTGCGGGTGGCCTGCCTGCTGTCGTTGACCGCCGTCGCCCTGCACCGCCAGAACTGGGCATACGCCGCCGAACTGGCCACCGAATCCCTGGACGCGGCACGGCGTTTCGCTCCACAGCTGGCCGGTCATCCACTGATGAACCTGGCCGCGACATATTTCGAGACCGGGCGCCGCGACCTCGCGGTCGACTTCGCCGGGCAGGCGCTCGCCGCGTTCGAGGCGGCGGGCGACCGCAATGCCGTCGCCGAGACCCAGCAGAACCTGGCCACCATGCTGGTCCGCACCGATCGCTTCGACGATGCCGAGGCGCCGCTGTGGGCGAGCCAGCACTACTTCGAGCAAGCCGGGCTCGGCTATCGCGCCGGAATCGGGCTCAAGACACTGGCTTTCCTCGCCGAAGGTCGCGAGGATCTCGCGCAGGCGCAGGATCTGTACAGCCGGAGCCTGGCCTACTTCGTGGCGTCCGGTGCGGTGCTGGATGCCGCCGACCTGCGCATGCGCCTGTCCACCGTGGCGTTCAAGTGCGGCAGGTACGAGGAGTGCGAGGCGTTGCTCGCCGAGGCCTTCGACGCGTACGCTGAGCGCGGTCTCGGTATGCACTGTGCCCAGCTCGATTACTGGCATGCGACGCTGCTGGAGAGTGCCGTCGTGGACTCGCCCGAACTGCTCACCCGAGCCGTCGATGTCGCGGTCCCCGCCGCACTGGCCATCGATGCGGTGCGCTACACCCTCCCCAACGGCAACCAGCGGGACCAGTGGAACCGTCAGATCGCCGACCCCGCCATGCGATTGGCTTTCCGCTTCGCCTACCTGTCCGGCAACGGGCTGCTCCTCGCAGATTTGATCGAAACACAATGCGCGGGAACCACCTTGAACATCGATAGATCCGAGGACGGCCGCGCGATCCGGCTGCCGCTCGAACTCCTCGATCCCCCAGCCGATCTCGCCGAGCAGCCGGGAACCACCACGCTCCAGTTGGGCGCGGCACTCGCCGAAGTCGCGGCCAGCGCGGGCCTTCCGGTTTCCCCGCCGCCACGCCTCGCGCTCGCCGCCGAGGGTCGTATCGCGCTGGCTCCCTACCTCGCCGCCGCCGAACAACGCTACGGCAGGGTGATCCGAGACGACCGGGTGCTGACGGTATGACGCAGGAGCAGCCGACCGTCGTGGTGCGGATGGCGGACGCGGGAGATGTCTACCTGTCCTGGCGTTGGATCGGGGATACCGCGCCACGGGGTGCCGCCATGCTGCCGGGAGAGCCGGTACTCGAGGCCGTGCGGCGGCTGTCCGACGCGCTGCCGCAGCCAGCCGCGCCTGGTGGGCTCGAACGTGCCATGACCACCGGCGCTTTCGCCGAGCTCGACAGCGAGTACCTTGTCGCCCAAGCTCTTTCCCGAGCGCTGCTGCCGCAAGCACTGGCCGCTCAGCTGTACGAGCTGTATCGACGCGGCGTCCGCCCGCACATCCGGCTGCAGCCCTCGCCGCGGGTGGCTCAGGTCCCGTGGGAGATCATCGCCCCGGGCCCGGAGATCCGGCTGATCGACATCGCCGATGTCAGCCTGCTCGCACCGGCCGGCATCGTGCACGCGCCGGGCCGCACCGCGCGCAGCTGGGCCGGCACCCACCGCGCACCCGTTGTCGCCGTGCTGGATCCGCGCATCCCCGGCTTCCGCGCCGATTCGATCCTCGGCTCGGTGCTCGGCCGCATGCCCGCGAATGCCCCACTTACCCAACGGATCGCCGAGTACGCGGCCCAGGATCGCCTATGTCCCGCGGTGCTCGACCCGACGGAGGCGTTCCGCCGGACCGATATCGACCGCACCTGGCTGAGCAAGGTACTACGCGACGGCGCGAGCCGCCTGATCTACGTCGGCCACGTCACCGCCGCGGCACCGGAGTCCGGCCAGAGCGAGGACGCCGAACTCCACCTGGCCTGCACCGCCGACACTCTCGGCTTCGCCATCTCCACCCGCACCCACCGCCCCTTGTCCGCCAAGGACTTCCTCCTCGGCACGCATACGCTTGCCCCGGAACCCGCTGACGGCCAGGACCTTTGGCCCATACCGAGCCGAGTCGCGCTGATCGCCTGCGAGAGCGGCGGCGACATGCGCTTCACCGAGGCACTCGGGCTGACCGCGGCGATGATCAACGGCGGCGCCGAACTGGTGACGGCGAGCCGCTGGCCACTGCCCACCGATCTGGCCTTCCACCGCATCGCGGGCGCGCCGCCCGACGCCCACCCGCTGCAACAGGCCATCTGCGCCATCGACGCTGCGCACGAACAGCCGGACCCGGTCGCCGAGCTCGCCGCATGGCAACGCGAACGGCTGCACGCCTGGCGCACCGAACGCACCATCGCGCATTCGCCGCTGCTCTGGTCGGCGTTCGCCACCCTGTGCACCTGAGTCAGCCACGCAGCCCGCGGTCCACGGTCGGATGCACGCCGAGCACATCGAGCATCTCCGAGATGGACATCGCCCGGAACTCGGTCGCGCCCGCGTAGCCGGGTCGCGCGGCGTCGGCCAGCTCGGCGTAGAGGTGCAGGCGGTCGTAGTCGGCCATCGACATGACGACCGCCACCTCGGTGCCGTCATCGGTGATGACGGCGTCTTCGCCGGTCGCTATTACTTCGCGGACAACGGCGGTGATGTCGGCGGACAGCTCGTGCAGATTGCGTGTGTTCGTGTTGGGCATGCTCCGCATTCGGAGCGGCACGCCCTTTTGGATCGGGGCTTCACCGTCTTGTTAGCGAGACGACCGGAATTGTGCGGTCGGTTTTGGTTTCGTGGTCCGCGAAAAACGGATAGAGCTGCTTCAACATGGTCCATAGGTGGTCGCGTTCGGCGCCCGTGATCGGAGTGGCGACAGCGTCGTATTTTTCGTCGCCGACTTCGACGATCACCTCGGGGTTGCTGGCCAGGTTCTGATACCAGTCCGGATGCGTCGTCGCCCCGACGTTCGAGGCGATGACCAGCAGCCGGTCGCCGTCGCGATGGAACATCATCGGCGTGGTGTGCGGTTTGCCGGTACTGCGGCCGGTGGTGGTGAGCAGCACCAGTCTCTCGCGGTGCATGCCCTCGATCTCGCCACCCGCGCGGAATTGGGTGATGGTTGCGCGGTTGATTTCTTTGACGTCCATGAACTCGCCTCCGGTGCGTAGACCTTATTGTCCACAATTCACTCCCGGTGGCGCTGTGTCAGGCGAACGGCCGCCTTAGGTGCGGTGCGCGAGGAGGTGCTGCATGAGCAGGCGGGTCAATTCCTCGGGCGCCTGCTCGGGGATCCAATGCGACACTTCCTCGAGCATTTCGAATCGATACGGTCCGGTCACGTGCTTCGCGGTGGCCATCGCCGCGGTGGAGCCGATGGAGCTGTCTTCGGTGCTCCACACGTACATGGTCGGCACCGACACCGGTCCGGTCGGCCCGGACAGGTGCATCGCGCGGTACCAATTCAGGGCCGCGGTCAGCGCCTCGGGCTGGGAGAGACGGTGCACGTACTCGTCGATCCGTTCCGCCGGGATCTTCCATTCGAAGATCTTCCGGAGCCCGGCCCCCTCGTCCATCAGCAGCGCCCGCTCGGCCACCCGGCGGGTGCGCAGCAGCGAAAAGTATTGCGACCGTTGCGCCTGATCCTCGTCCTCGGTGATCGCTCGCAGGAAGGCGGCGGGATGCGGCAGCGACACCGCGGTGAAACTGCGGACCCGCTCGGGCATATCCGCCGCTGCCGCCCACCCGACATAGGCCCCCCAGTCGTGCCCGACCAGATCGAAGCGCTGCCAACCCAATTGGTCGGCGATCGCGAACACATCGCCGACCAATTCGTCGAGCCGATAGTCGGCGACATCGTCCGGCCGCACACCGGGCGAATACCCTCGCTGATCAGGCGCTACCACGTGGCACCCACCGCCACCGAGCGCATGCAGCTGGAACTCCCACTCGATGGCCGCCTCCGGAAACCCGTGCAGCAGCATGACTTCCCGTCCCCCGACCTCGCCGCTGCACAGCGCGTCGAACGTCCCGGCAGCGGTAGAAATCTTGATTGCCTCGATCACGTGGTTGACTCTAGGGCCCCTCGTTATCTCCGCGGTCAGTCACACGGTCGCGGAACGGGACGACTGGTTTCGCAACCACATGGGTAACTCGCCGGGTACCGACTAATGCACCCACATACTCACCGCGGGGCGCCGGCGTTCCGGTGACCGCACCTAGATCTGGCCTGAAGACGCGGAGAGGCGGAGAGGCGGAGAGGCGGACGAGCCTCAGTGCTCGTCGTAGTGCCCGTCGTGGGCGGCGTGGCGGTGGCCGTCGTGCACGTAGTCGACGTGGTCGCCGTGCTGGACGGTGTCGTGGCCGCAGTCGGGGCCGTGCGCGTGCGCGTGATCGGTGTGTTCGGCGTGGCCCTGCGGTTCGCACTCGTCGTAGTGGCCGTCGTGTTCGCGGTGCAGGTGGCCGTCGTGCGCGTAATCGACGTGATCACCGTGCTCGATCACCGCGTGCCCGCAGTTCGGGCCGTGCGCGTGGTCGTGCTCGGTGTGCTGCATATGTGCCGTGGTCATCAGATCTCCCTCTTTCCAAGCGTGGACAGATGGATATGTGAGCGCAGACACATTAGCAGATGCGCATCAGTGAAGTTAACTAAGGGTGCGCTACAGCACCTGGGAGAGGAAGCGTCGCAGGCGCGGAGTCTCGGCGTTGTCGAACAGCGCGTCGGGCGTGCCTGTCTCCACGACCTGCCCCTCGTCCATGAACACGACGCTGTCGGAGACCGTGCGCGCGAAGCCCATTTCGTGGGTCACCACGATCATCGACATGCCGCCCGACGCCAGGTCGGCCATCAGCGCGAGCACACCCTTGACCAGCTCCGGATCCAACGCCGAAGTGGCCTCGTCGAAGAACATCACCTCGGGCTTCATGGCCAGCGCACGAGCGATGGCGACCCGCTGCTGCTGCCCGCCGGACAGGTTCGCGGGCCGCGCGTCGAGCTTGTCGGACAGGCCGACGATCTCCAGCTGCTCAACGGCGACCGCGCGCGCCTCGTCCTTGGACAGTCCGCGCAGCTTGCGCGGGCCGAGCGCGACATTGTCGGCGACGCTCTTGTGCGGGAACAGGTTGAAATGCTGGAACACCATGCCGATGCGCTGGCGCAGCCGGTCTGGATCCTCGGTGAGCACCGACTTGCCGTCGAGCAGCACATCGCCCTGGTCCGGCTCGTGCAGCCGGTTGAGCACGCGCAGCAGCGTCGACTTGCCGGAGCCGGACGGGCCGATGACCGTGGTGGTCTTGCCCGCGTCGACGTGGATGTCGATGCCGCGAAGGATGCGGTTGTGCCCGAGCTTCAGGTGCAAACCGGTTCCGGTGAGGGAGGAACTCATCTATCCGCGCCCTTCCGTGATCGTGGCGGCCTCGACCTGGTCGATCGGCCGGTCCGGCCCGCCGGTGCGCATGCGGCGGTCGATGTAGTTCACCAGGTGGGTGAGCGGGATGGTCAACAGCAGGTAGACCAGGCCGGCGGCCACCAGCGGAGACAGGTTGCCGGTCTGCGCGTTGAGGTCGCGGCCGACCGCGAACAGTTCGCGCTGGGTGGCGAGCAGGCCGAGGAAGTAGATCAGCGACGAGTCCTTGATCAGCGCGATGAACTGGTTCATCAGCGCCGGCAGCACCCGGCGGACGCCCTGCGGGATCACCACCAGCGTCATTGCCTGCCGGTAGCCGAAACCGATGGCGCGGGCCGCTTCCAGCTGACCGGCTTCGACGGACTGGATGCCGGAACGGAAGATCTCGCCGATGTAGGCGGAAGCCAGCAATGCCAGCGCTACCGCGCCGAGCCAGTACGGGTTGCTACCGGTCACGTTGCGCACCACCGGGCCGATGCCGAGGCCGATCAGCAGGATGATCACCACGGCGGGCAGGCCGCGGAAGATGTCGGTGTAGACCCGGGCCGGCCAGCGCAGCCAGCGGGTCCTCGCGATGCCCGCCACCGCGAGCAGCATGCCGAGGATGGTGCCGAGGACGCCCGAAACCACCGCGAGGATCAGGGTATTCGGCAGGCCGGTCTTGAACAGGTCGGGAAATGCCTTGCGGTACAACGACCAGTCGAAGAAGGTGTCCTTCAGCTGTCGCAGCGTGGATTTCGGCGCGACCGCCGTGGTGTCGGCCGGTTTGCGTTCCGCGGCAAGGGCGGCGAAGTCCGGCAGCTGCGGTAGCTGCGCCGCCTTGGAGCCCGGTTTCCAGCCCGGCGGCAGCTGCCTGGGCACCCAGTCGCTGTACAGCTTGGCGTAGGTGCCGTCCGCGATGACCGCGTCCAGGCCGCTGTTGAGCGCGTCGGTCAACGGCTGGTTGGTCTTGGCGACCGCCCAGCCGACGAAGTTGTCCAGGCTGAAGGTGTTCTGCACCACCGCCGTTCCGTCGCCCGGCTTGATCGCGCCCTCGGCCTGCGCCGACGGCGCCACCCAGGCATCGACCTGGCCGGACTTCAGGTTGGCGTAGGCGGTGTTGTAGTCGGGGAACTTCACCGGATCCAGGTGCAGCGTGTTGATCACGTACTCGTCCTGCACCGTGCCCTGCACCACCGCGATCCTGGTGCCCCGGTTGAGGTCCGAAAAGCCCTTGATGCCACCGGAATTCGGGGCGACGAGGGAGAAGTAGCCGAAGTCGTAGCCGTTGGTGAAGCCGACCAGCTGACGGCGCGCGTCGGTGGTGGTGATGCTCGACGAGCCGACATCGAAGCGGTTACCGGCCACCTGGGCGAGCAGCCCGGCGAACTCGGTGCCCGAGAACTCCACCTGCAGGCCGAGTTTCGTGGCGATCGCCTTCAGCAGCTCGTTGTCGAAGCCGGTGAACGAGCCCTGGCCGTTCACGCAGATGCTCGGCGGCGCGTCCGACAGCGTGCCGACGCTGAGCTTGCCCGGCGTGATCAGCCCGAGCTTCGAGGTGTCGATCGAGGACACCGGCGCGGTGGTCGCCGTCGTGTACTTGTCCGCGCCCGCGGTCTGCGCGGAGGCCAGGTTGGTCGGCGCGGCCGAGGCCGCACTCACCCCGGGCGGGGAACACAGGTTGCGTTCCGACGACGCATCATCGGAGCCGGAACCACACGCCGTGGCCGCGAGACCGACAGCAAGCAATATCACGGCGATCAACGCACGAGACCGCACAGCGGGCAGACCAGCCATGATGAGAAACCCTAGCCGCGCCCAAGTGTTATCTCGCAGCTACCCCGCCACCGAAGCCGCGTCATCTGGAATGCGACAAGTCGGACCTGCGGCGACAGAGTTCGGATCAGCATGATCCGAACTAGGCGTGCTGGAAGCATGCCCTGGTCGGCAATCCAGGTCAGCCTTGATCCGAGGGCGTGATCGCACACCATCTAGCCGGTGCACACCAACCCCGTTTGAGCCCTGATCCGACTATCGGTGCCGTTCAGGCGAGCCCGCTGACCGGCTCCGGGTTCACCTCGTCGCGCCAGCGGATCGCTCGCTCGACCTCGCTCAGGTCGTAGCCCGGGCCGCTGACGCCGACGGTGAACAGCGAAACACCGGCCTCGACGAGGGCCGACGCCTGCTCGGCGCCCGGCCACTGCACCGAGCGCTCGATCCGCGACTCGTCGGTGCCGACGGCGGCGCAGTGGTCGGCGAGCACCTTGCTCTTGCGCGCGAGCGAATCGAGGTCGGCGAAGGTGTGCCACAGGTGCGCGTACTCGGCGACCAGGCGCAGCGTCTTCTTCTCGCCACCGCCGCCGATCAGGATCGGGATCTCGCGGGTCGGCTGCGGGTTCAGCTTCTTCAAGCGGGCGCTGAGCCGGGCCATGTTTTCCTTCAGCAGGGCGAGCCTGGTGCCGGGGGTGCCGAACTCGTAGCCGTATTCGGTGTAGTCCTTCTCGAACCAGCCCGCGCCGATGCCGAGGATGAGGCGGCCGTCGCTGATGTGGTCCACCGTGCGTGCCATGTCGGCGAGCAGCTCCGGGTTGCGGTAGCCGCCACCGGTGACCAGCGCGCCGATCTCCACTCGCTCGGTCTGCTCGGCGAACGCGCCGAGCATGGTCCAGCATTCGAAGTGCGCGCCGTCGGGGTCGCCGGTGAGCGGATAGAAGTGATCCCAGTTGAAGACGACGTCGACGCCCGCGTCCTCGGAGCGCAGTACGGCGTCCCGAATCAGTCCGTACTTGGGCGCGTGCTGCGGCTGCAGTTGAACTCCGATACGAACCGCTCGGGTCATGAAAAGCTCCTCGTCGCTCGGCTTGGTCCCCCGATCGAGGCTACCGGCGCAACCGGTATCCGGCTTAGCCTCTCGGCAATCCGGGCCGCGGCCGAGACGCGTTGCACCACCCGCACTTCGCGCGCGAACTCGAGCATTTCGAGCGCGAAACGAGCAGACATAGTAATGTCGCCGGTCAACCCTTACTCGGATCGTCCGGCACGTTCCTGCCGGTGATGGGATGTGATTTTGTCATGGCCACAGTGACCTTCGACGGTGCTACCCGGCTCTACCCTGGCTCCACCAAACCCGCTGTCGACCAGTTGAATCTGGAAATCGAAGACGGCGAATTCCTGGTCCTCGTCGGCCCGTCGGGCTGCGGTAAATCGACCTCGCTGCGCATGCTCGCCGGGCTGGAGGACGTCAGCGACGGACGCATCCTGATCGGCGCCAACGATGTGACGCACGCCGAGCCCAAGGAACGCGACATCGCGATGGTGTTCCAGAACTACGCGCTCTACCCGCACATGACCGTCGCCGAGAACATGGGCTTCGCGCTGAAACTGGCCAAGGTCGCCAAGGCCGAGACGCAGAAGCGGGTGCTCGAGGCCGCGAAGCTGCTCGACCTGGAGCCGTACCTGGATCGCAAGCCGAAGGCGCTGTCCGGCGGTCAGCGGCAGCGCGTCGCGATGGGCCGGGCGATCGTGCGCCAGCCGCAGGTGTTTTTGATGGACGAGCCGCTGTCCAACCTCGACGCGAAGCTGCGCGTGCAGACCCGCACCCAGATCGCGCAGCTGCAGCGCAGGCTCGGCACCACCACCGTGTACGTCACGCACGATCAGGTCGAGGCGATGACCATGGGCGATCGCGTCGCGGTGCTCAAAGACGGTCTGCTGCAACAGTGTGCGACGCCGCGCGATTTGTACCAGGACCCGGTCAACGTGTTCGTCGCAGGCTTCATGGGCTCGCCCGCGATGAACCTGTTCGCGCTCCCGGTGTCCGACGGATCCGTGTCGCTCGGCGGGCATGTGCTGCCGCTGCCGCGCTCCGTCATCGACTCGGCCGAGGGTTCGGTGTCGGTCGGCATCCGCCCCGAGCACTTCGAGCTCGGCAACGGGACCGGTACCGGCATCGAGATGGAGGTCGACGTGGTCGAGGAGCTCGGCTCCGACGCCTACATCTACGGCCGCACCACCTCCGAAGGCAACGCCATCGGCGAAACCATTGTCGCGCGCGCGGATTGGCGCAACCCGCCCGCCAAGGGCACCCGCGTCAGCCTCTCCACCGACCCCCAGCACACCTACTTCTTCTCCGCCAAGGACGGCCGCCGCCTGCACTGAGTGCATCAGCCACCGAGCCCGGTCCGCAACGGACCGGGCTCGGTCATTTCCCGACACCTTTGTCAGCGCGCCAACCACCCCGCGAAGCCGCGCGACAAAAACGGCATGATCACCCACACCATGGCGCCCACCGCCACCGGCAGAATGCACGCCGGCCGCAACGGCGTCGGAAGCGGTTTTCCGCTCCCAACCTCTGCGCCCGCGGTAAATCCGCCGTCACTGAGAAGACGAGACAGCCCCCACATCTGTGACAGCGATCGCCGCGGCAGGCTTGCCCCGCCACCGCTCGCCGAGGCGCACATCCAGTAGGGCCTCGGCACCGAATACCTGGCGAGGTCAGGAGCCACATCGAGCGAAATTTCGTAGGTGCGACTGTGGTGTTACTGCCTTCAAAAACGAAGAACCCCCGCGACCTAGCTGCCGCGGGGGGAACTCCATGTGTTTACGAGGGACCTTGTCCTCGTATCTGTACTCAATGATAGCGGAGGGATCGAGGTATGCCAAAGCACGCGACCATCGTCGCCGTCAATAAACACCTGCATCCCGTTCGGCTGGCTACCTACTCCAAACGCTGTGGAAACGATCCCTTCCAGGCACTCGAGCTATACAAATGGAATCTCCAGTTGTCCGCCGCCTTCCAGCAGGTCCTTGCCATCACTGAAGTCGCGCTGCGCAACGCGATCGATGATCAGCTGCGGACTTGGAATGCCACGCAGCCACACCACACCGACGTCGGTCTTACCCACAGCAGGGACTGGCTTCTCGATCCCGCACGCCCTCTCAACTCCATGACCAGGGACTCACGTAGGACCGCAGGAAAGCACGCACTCGAAGCCGATGGCGGTCGTGGAGTCGGCCACCCCCGCAAGGGTGCTGCGGTCACTCACGACGACATCCTTGCTCAAATCACCTTCGGTGTGTGGACGAAATTATTGCCGACACACGACACCGGCGATGCCAACTACCGTGCACGCCAGGTCCTGTGGCGCCAGGCATTACGGCATGGTTTCCCCCACAACACGACCGATCCGGACGGCTTCATTCTGGCGGCGCGCGCTGGTCGACTGCACGGACTTCGCAATCGTGTTTCGCACATGGAACCACTTCTCAACGTCAACATCGTCGCTCGTCACAACGACGCTCTCCGTCTGCTCGGCGCGATCAGCCCAGAAGTTCGCGACTGGTGTTCAGGGCTCAGCCGAGTTGTCGAACTCCGACGGCAATGCCCGACCAAACTGTGACCAGCAACCTGAGTTCAGCGCTTGGTTTTGCGGGGGTGGATGGTGTCGAGGTAGTCGTCGTTGAGGCGGACGGCTAGTTGTTCGAGGGCGACTTCGTGGCCGGCGTCGCTGCGGATCTGGACGCGGACGGGGGAGCCGGTGGATTCTTCGACGAGCAGGAGTGGGGGTGGGCCGGGTTGGAGGTAGGCGTCGCCCCATTGCATGAGGGCCAGCACCACGGGGAGTAGGTCTCGGCCCATGGGGGTGAGGATGTATTCGTTGCGGGTGCGTTTGCCCTGTTCTTGGTAGGGCTGTTTGGTGAGCAGGCCCGCTTCGGTGAGTTTGCGGAGTTGGGTGGCGGCCGCGGCGTCGGTGATGCCGACTCGCTGGGCGAAGCCGTCGAAGCGGGTGGTGCCGTAGTACGCCTCGCGCAGGATGAGCACGGCCGAGCGGGTGCCGACGAGTTCGATCGCCTTGGCGATCGAGCAATCGGTGGGCTGCCACGAGCTCAGATCAGCCAACGGTCCTTCCATCACTGCTGCCATGACCAACATCATAGCCTCGCTGACTTGCCTCAACTATTGCCAGGCGTAACCTGACTATGTGTCGATAGAGCCAGGCAAGGCCGCCCGGTTCTCGGTCCGAAAGGAAGCACGATGAGAGACGCGGTAATTGTCGAGGCGGTACGCACCCCGATCGGCAAGGGCAAGCCGAACGGCGCGCTGCACGACGTGAACGCGGTAGATCTGCTCGCACACAGCCTGCGCGAAGTGGTCGACCGCAGCGGCATCGATCCGGCGCTCATCGACGACGTGATCGGTGGCATCGTCACCCAGGTCGGCGAGCAAGGCGCGAATATGACCCGGCGCGCGGCACTGGCCGCCGGGTATCCCGAATCCGTCCCCGCGACAACGGTGGACCGGCAGTGCGGCAGCAGCCAGCAGGCGATCCACTTCGCCGCCCAGGGCGTGATCTCCGGGGCCTACGACATCGTCGTGGCCGCCGGTGTCGAGTCGATGGGGCGGATCCCCATGGGCGCCAATCTGATCGGCTCGGCGGATATCTCCGGTGTCGGCTTCGCCGCGCGCTACCCGGAAGGCCTGGTGCCGCAAGGGATCAGCGCCGAACTGATCGCGGCCAAGTGGGGGCTGACCCGCACCCAGCTCGACGAGTTCGCGCTCGGCAGCCATGAAAAGGCCGCGCTGGCAACGAAAAACGGCCTGTTCGCCAGCGAACTCGCGCCGATCAACGGACTGAGCACCGACGAGGGCATCCGGGTCGGCAGCACCCTGGACACCCTCGCCACGTTGCGCCCCGCCTACTACGACGAGGCGATGGCGGCCCGCTTCCCGCAGATCGGCTGGGAGGTCACCGCGGCCACCGCGAGCCAGGTCAGCGACGGTAGCGCCGCGGTGCTGATCATGACCGGCGAACGCGCGAAGGAACTCGGGTTGAAGCCGCTGGCCCGGCTGCACAGCTTCGCGGTGGTCGGCGACGACCCGCTGCTGATGCTCACCTCGGTGATCCCGGCGACCCGAAAGGTGTTGCGGCGCGCCGGACTCCAGATCTCGGACATCGACCTGTTCGAGGTGAACGAGGCCTTCTCGCCGGTGGTGCTCGCCTGGGCACAGGAGACCGGCGCCGACCTCGGCAAGGTGAACGTCAACGGCGGTGCCATCGCCATCGGTCACCCGCTCGGCGCCTCCGGCTCCCGGCTGGCCACCACGCTGGTGCATGCCATGCAGGACCGCGGCGCCCGCTACGGTCTGCAAACCATGTGTGAGGCAGGTGGTTTGTCGAACGCGATGATTCTCGAACGCCTCTGAATCGCGCAGGCGCGGTGCCCATCGCGGGATGGGCACCGCGTCAGAGCACCAGTGCGATCAGAAATCCGGCCACCCATGATTCGATGATCAACGGCACCGCGATCAACGGTGTCCAACCGATCGGCCGGCGCGTACCCGCCTTGCGCACCATCAGCCAACCCGCCCAAATCACCGACGCGGCAATCCCTCCCCAGCCGACGACCTGCGCCACCGACAGATACCGCCAGGCCCGCCCATCGTCATCGTCGCGCGCGACCACCTCGTACAGCGGCACGAAATACGCGGCGAACCAGGCGAAAGCCACCGTGATCAGCGAACCGAACACCGTGCGCAGCAGATCCGGCACCCCGTCTCGCGGTTCCCACGCCATACCCAAGGATGACCCACCCGGCAGCACTGCGCAGCACGCGCGCAAAGTCTCTGGCCGCGCACGAGTTGCGGACCATCACACGCTCAGCAACGCAATTCGTGCTCAGGAGGATGGGTAGACCTGGGAGGCCAGGGCTACGCCGGCGGCGAACGAACCGACGATCATGATCGCGGCCAGCACCGGCCAGTACCACATGTACCAGCGCTTCATCCCGGCCACGATGATCATGATGAGGGAGCCGACCAGGGCGAGGGCGGTACCGCCCCAGGAGACGATGAAGGCGGCGCCGAGGTAGCCGTCGTTGCAGTTGTTCGCGCCACAGGAGTCGGCGGCGAAAGCGAAGAACAGGGTGGCGTAGGCGGCGACCAGGCCGAGCAGTGCCGCGCAGCTGTACAGCACGATGGCGAGCACCAGGTCCCAGGTCCGCGGCTGCGGCTGTTGCCACTCCTGCTGCGGCGGCTGCCATTGCTGCTGCACTGTCGGGTAGTAGGTCATGTATTCAGCATCGCGAGCGAATGGCACTCGCAGGACCGCAAAACTACTCAGTCCGCATGAGGAGAATTCGCATCGGCAACCGAAAACCCCTGGTCAGGCGACCACGGCCGATACTCGGTCCGAACATGACAGCGCCCGATAAGCTGGGCGGCGATGACCGAGCACGTTGTTGAGAGCATCGTCTACGCGATCCCGATGCGCACCCGCTTCCGTGGCATCACCGTGCGCGAGGGGATGCTGATCAGGGGTCCGCTCGGGTGGGGCGACTTCTGTCCGTTCACCGAGTACGACGACCGGGAGGCGGCCGGCTGGCTGGCCACCGCCCTGGAACAGGTGACGGTGGGGTGGCCGGAACCGGTGCGCGATCGGATTCCGATCAACTGCACGGTGCCCGCGGTCGATCCGGAACGCGCGCACGCGATTGTCGCGGCGTCGGGTTGCGGCACCGCGAAGGTGAAGATCGCCGATCATCCCGATTCGCTCGCCGAGGACCTCGCCAGGGTCGAGGCGGTGCGCGACGCGCTCGGTCCGCGCGGCGCCGTCCGGGTGGACGCGAACGCGGTCTGGGATGTCGAGACCGCCGTCGCGCATATCACCCGAATCGACAAGGCAGCAGGCGGTTTGGAGTACGTCGAACAGCCATGCCGGACCATCGAGGAACTGGCCGCGGTCCGCCGCCGCGTCGACGTGCGCATCGCCGCCGATGAATCCATTCGCCGCGCCGAGGACCCGTTGCGGGTCGCCGTCGCGGGTGCCGCCGATATCGCGGTGCTGAAATGCACTCCGCTCGGCGGCGTCCGCCGCGCGCTCCGGGTGGCCGAAGCCGCCGGGCTGCCGTGCGTGGTCTCCTCGGCCCTGGAGACCAGCGTCGGCCTGGCCGCGCAACTCGCCCTCGCCGGTGCCATCCCCGAACTCGACTTCGCCTGCGGGCTGGGCACATTGTCGCTGCTCACCGGCGATGTGGTGGTCGATTCGCTGCCTCGAGTCGAGGGGTATCTGCCTGTGCCGCGGACGCCGCCGCAGCCTGATCCCGCCCTCGCCGAGCAGTACCGGCAGCGTGACCCGGATCGAACCGCGTGGTGGGAAGAGCGGCTGGCCCGCGTGCTGCTACTGGTGGAGGCGCCGCCGGTCTGAGCGGACATTTTTCGCGGCCGGCACGTTGAAATAGCCCCTACAGCTCCGATATTGACCGCACAGACCGGTGCTACCCGAGCCGCACACCGCATCCCAGCATCGTCGCGCGCAGCACCAACGCCGCCTCGGGACCGATGATGCCGTCGACCAATTCCAGGTAGCGGGCACAGAATTCGGGGCCGTGCGGGGCGACCGAGCCGACGTTCGGCTCCAGATGATGGGCCAATTCGTGCAGGATCACCAGCTCGCGCAACGCCCATCCCCTACTGCCCGTATGCAGCGGTACCGCGAGGACCGCGTCGTCGACCTCGTAGTGCGCGGCCGTCGCGCCCGCGCGAGAGCGCACCCGAACCGCGGTCCCGGCGCGATCCCATTGTCCCCGAACCCAATTGAGCGCAAGCACCTTGTCGGCGTAACTCTGCACGGAATCGACGGAGGCGAAGCGCCGTTCGATCGGCAGCGTGAGGTGCGAACCGTACAGCTCGACCGTGCGACCGCCGTGCTCGTCGGCGCGGTCGAACATCCCACGCACCAACTGCTCGGCGTCGTATACCTTGGCGCGCTGCGTATCTCGCACGCTCACGAGCATCGTCCACGAACGGCGCGTACGCGACCGGAGCCAGCGCTGTCCCGCGCGTCCGAACGCAGACACGCCGCAGCCCCGCACGCACTCACGCTGACCCGTTGTTCGAGCCGCGAGACTTGCGCGTCGTCAATTGCCCACGCGCCGCGCCGAGTTCCGGCGAGGTACCCAGGCGCGCCGCCTTACCGGCCCGGTCCCCCGCTCGCCGCGCCGCCGCCGAATGCCCGGCCGACGCCTGCGGCCCACGCCACGTCCCGCGCGCTTCGGACGTGCTGGCGTAGAAGTCGGTGAGCTCGATCTCCTTGTTGCGCAACGCCAGCGCGGTGCTCGCCCCGGCGCTGTCGCTGGGCACCACCTCGGCCTCGACCTCCGCCTTCACCGCGGCCAGCCGCTGCCCGATCCGCGCCGCGAACGCCATCTGAAAGTTCAACCGCGCGGTCACCCCGGCGACCGGCGCTTGCACCCGCCGTTGCACCCTGCGCCCCCAGCGCTTTTCGGTGACCACCTTCTCCACCGTCGCCGAGCGGTACTGCCCGGACTTGATGTATTGATCCGACGCACGCACCATCTGCACGAGCAGACTCGCGTACAGCGCCTCGCAGGTGTCGATATCGGAATCGAAACCGTAGGCGTACACCTGGGTAGAGGTGCGAGCGACATCGCAGCGCACATCGTTGGCGTGCGCGATGGCGACGAACAACTGGACGTAGGTGCGCAGCCCGCGCTTGCCCGGCTCGCCGATCGGGACGACCCGCTGAATGGGCGTCGGCCTGCGCTCACGTCCCGCGATGTGCGCGCGGGCCACCGTCAGATCGATGGACGATCTGGTCGCCAGCCGCTGGGCCGCGGCGAGAAACGCCTCGGCCTCGTGCTCGTTATCGGTGGATTCTGCCTGGCGCAGCAGCCCGCCGATGCGGGTCAGCATCCGCTCGGGAACCGGGTTCGGCGATGTCATCACACGCCAGAGTAGCGAGGACTTCCCGCCACAATCCCCCGAGCCACTCCCGCACCATGTATCTTGCGTTGTGCAACCGGCAGGGTGTGCTAATGCTCACGATCGACTTGGAGTGTCCGCGATGGCTGTGAAAAAGGTGTCGTCCCTACGTACGTCGCTCGTACCGAAGGCCGCGCTCGCGGCCGTCTCGGTCGCGCTGCTGACGGCGACGTTCACCAGCTCCTGCTCCAGCGACAGCGGCGGGAGTCCGGCGAGCCAGAACCTCAGCGGGCGCGGGCCGATCACCTACGTCGAGGGCAAGGACACCACCGAGACCGGTGCGGTCAAGCAGCTCATCGAGCGCTGGAACGCCTCGCACCCGGACGAGCAGGTGACGTTCAAGGAACAGTCGAACGACGCCTCGCAGCAGTACGACGACCTGGTCGAGCACATGCGGTCCAAGCAGTCCAGCTACGACGTCGTCGCGCTCGACGTGCCGTGGACCGCCGAGTTCGCCGCGAAGGGCTGGATCCAGCCGCTGAAGGATTCCTTCGCCATCGACACCTCCGCGCTGCTGTCCCCGCCGGTCGCCAGCGCCACCTACAACAACACGCTGTACGCGGCGCCCCGGAACACCAACGGCGGCTTGCTGTTCTACCGCAAGGACCTGGTGCCCAACCCGCCGAAGACCTGGAGCGAGATGATCGCCCAGTGCCCGGTGGCCAAGGCGCAGAACATCGGCTGCTACGCCGGGCAGTTCGCGCCGTACGAGGGCCTGACGGTGAACGCGGCCGAGGTGATCAACGCCTACGGTGGCAGCTTCGTCGGCGCCGACGGCAAGACTCCGACGGTGAACAGCCCGCAGGCGCGCGCCGGACTCAAGGTTCTGGTCGACGCCTACAAGGACGGCAACATCCCGCAGGAAGCGATCACCTTCAAGGAGCCGGAGAGCAGCAACGCGTTCGCGCAGGGCAAGCTCATGTTCCTGCGTTCGTGGCCGTCCACCTACGGTGACGTCGGCGGCGACGCCTCCGCGGTGAAGGACAAGTTCGGTGTCGCCCCGCTGCCCGGCGAGAACGGCGTCGGCGCGTCCACGCTCGGCGGCTACAACGCGGCGATCAGCTCGTACTCCAAGAACAAGGCCACCGCGCTGGACTTCCTGCGCTTCCTGATCAGCGAGGACGCCCAGCACATCGTCGCCTCGGGCGCGCTGCCCTCGGTGCGTGCCTCGATGTACGACGACCCGGCGCTGATCGCGAAGATGCCGTACCTGCCCGCGCTCAAGGATTCCATCGCCAGCGCGGTGCCGCGTCCGGTCACGCCGTTCTACCCCGCGGTGTCGAAAGCCATCCAGGACAACGCTTATGCTGCGCTCAAGCAGTCCAAGTCCGTCGACGACGCGATCATCGGGATGCAGAAGGGCATCGAGACCGCGGGATCGTAGGCGGAGAGCGCAACGGAACCGACGAGACCCGTAGGAGAGAGAAACGGTGTCGGATCCTTCGGGAGCGGCCAGCACTGTGCCGAGTGACGAGTTCCTGCCACGCAAGCGTGGCCTCGGCGAGACCCTGGCTGTGGAAATGCGTCGCTCCGGTAGGGCGTGGCTGTTCGTCGCGCCGGTGCTGCTGGCGCTGGCGGTAGTCATCGGCTACCCGGTGATCCGGGCGCTGTGGATGTCCTTCCAGCAGGATTCGGGTCTCGACCCGGCGACGGGCATGTTCGTCGAGGGCGGCAGCGCGGGCTTCTCGAACTACACGCACTGGCTGCTACAGCAGTGCCAGGCGGCCGGTGAGACAGTCAGCTGCCCCACCGGCAACCTCGGTTCGCAGTTCTGGCTGGCGATCGGCGTCACGCTGTTCTTCACCGTGGTCACGGTGACGCTGGAGGCCACCCTCGGCCTCGGCTTCGCCATGGTGATGGGCAAGACGTTCAAGGGACGCGCGCTGCTGCGCGCCGCGGTGCTGATTCCGTGGGCGATCCCGACCGCGGTCACCGCGCGGTTGTGGGAGTTCATGTTCCAGTACGACGGGGTGGTGAACCGGGTGCTCGGCACCCACATCCTGTGGACCTCCGACGCGTGGCCCGCGCGGTTCGCGGTGATCGCGGCCGACGTGTGGAAGACGACGCCGTTCATGGCGTTGCTGCTGCTCGCAGGTCTGCAGGTGATCCCGGCCGACGTGTACGAGGCGGCCAGGGTCGACGGCGCCTCGGCCTGGCAGCGGTTCACCCAGATCACGTTGCCGCTGCTCAAGCCCGCACTGTTGGTGGCGGTGCTGTTCCGGACCATGGACGCGCTGCGCATGTACGACCTGCCCGCAATCATGACGCTGAGCAACCCGGCCACCCGGGTGGTCTCGATCCTGGTGGTCGACCAGGTCCGGCAGGGCCCCAACAGCGCGGCCGCGCTGTCGACGATCACCTTCCTGATGATCTTCGCGGTGGCCTTCGTACTGGTGAAGGTGTTGGGCGCCAACGCTGTCCGCACTCAGGAAGAACAGCGGGAGGCGCACTGATGTCTGTTCGGACTGCTGAAAAGCCTGCCGCGCAGTCGGTTCCGTGGACGCAACGGCTTCGGTCGGTGCGGCTCTACGTCGGTGTTGCCATCGTGCTGGTGTGGGGGCTCGGGCCGTTCTACTGGATGACCGTCACCGCGTTCCGCGATCCCGACTACACCTTCGACAGCACGCCGTGGCCGACCCATCTCACCTTCGAGAACTTCCGCAACGCCTTCGACACCAGCCGCGGCAACAACTTCGGTAAGGCGCTGGCCAACAGCGTGATCATCGGCTCGATCACCACCGTCGTCGCGCTGGTGCTCGGTGTGCTCGCCGCGTACGCCCTGGCGCGGCTCACCTTCCGCGGCAAGTACCTGGTGTCCGGGCTGATCCTGAGCGCGTCGATGTTCCCGGTGGTCGTGCTGGTCACCCCGCTGTTCCAGCTGTTCACCAATATCGGCTGGATCGGCAAGTACCAGGCGATGATCATCCCGAACATCTCGTTCGTGCTGCCGATGACCGTCTACATCCTCGCGTCGTTCTTCGCCGAGCTCCCCTGGGAACTCGAGGAGGCCGCGCGGATCGACGGCGCCACCAAGCTGCAGGCGTTCCGGCTGGTGATGCTGCCGCTGGCGGCGCCCGCGGTGTTCACCACCGCGATTCTCGCCTTCATCGCCGCGGTCAACGAATACCTATTGGCCCGACTGCTTTCCAGCGGCGGCACCGAGCCGGTGACCGTCGCGGTCGCCCGCTTCTCCGGCAACAACCCGCTGGTCGAGCCGTACGCCGCGATCATGGCCGCCGGCGTCATGGTGTCGATCCCGCTGGTCATCATGGTGCTGCTGTTCCAGCGGCGCATCATCTCCGGCCTCACCGCGGGTGGCGTCAAGAGCTAGAAACACCGCTCAGGGCAGGTTTTTCCGGCGATAGCCGGAATCACCCGGTGCCGCGTCGGCCCGGTGATAGCATCGCGGGTCACCCACGGCGCGAGTAAAGTCGTGCCCGTGGGGGCCCATTTCCGATCGTTGTTCGTGCAGGTGAGTTTCGGCCGACGCTCCGGGAGGAGATGATCGTGAACGAGCGCCACCAGGGGTATCCGGTGCCGAGCCGCAGCGCGGCGCAGTCGTGAGTTCGTTCGGCAAGCGGCGACGCAAGGCGAGAGCTGAATCGGAGACCGCGCCCTATGCGTCGATCGCAGGCTTCAACGAGCTCGACACCACGCCGGCGCGGCGGAAGCGACACGCCCGCTCGGCACAGAAGTCCACGACACCGCGTCCGACACCCGATCCGAATCACCCACCGCGCACCCGAGGGGAACGCTTCCGGCGCCTGGTGCTCGCCCTGTTCATCATCTTCGGCGCGGTGCCCGCGCTGCTGTTCGTGCTGGTCTACTGGAGCGCCGAGATCCCCGATCCGGATTCGGTACAGACCAATCAGATCGCCACCGTCCTGGCCGCCGACGGCAGCACGGTGATCGCCAAAGTCGTGCCGCCCAACGGCAATCGGACCCCGATCCCGCTGGCCGAGGTGCCACAGCCGGTCCGTGACGCGATGCTCTCCGCCGAAGACCGCAACTTCTACACCAACCCGGGCTACTCGACCGCCGGCTTCCTGCGCGCGGCCCGCGACAACCTGTTCAGCCGGGACAACGCGGGCGGCGGTTCCACCATCACCCAGCAGTACGTGAAGAACGCCTTCCTCGGTTCCGAGCGCACGCTCACCAGGAAGATGCGCGAGCTGGTGATCTCGGCCAAGATGGCCAGGCAGTGGAGCAAGGACGACATCCTCGCCGCCTACCTCAACACCATCTATTACGGCCGCGGCTCCTACGGCATCGCCGCGGCGAGCAAGGCCTATTTCAACAAGCCGGTGAACCAGCTGACGCCGGCCGAGGGCGCGGTGCTCGCCGCGCTCGTGCGCACACCGTCGATCCTCGACCCGGAAACGCACCTGCCCGACCTGACCGCGCGCTGGAAGTACGTGCTCGACGGCATGGTGGAGATGGGCGTGCTCTCGCCGGGCAATCGGGACGCCACGGTTTTCCCGCCGATCATCCCGCTCAACGAGATCCCCGACGACAATGTGGCGCGCGGCCCCGAGGGCCTGATCCGTGCCCAGGTGGTGCGCGAGCTGCGCTCGTCCGGGATCAGCGAACACGAGCTGGACACCGGCGCCCTGCAGATCACCACCACGATCGACGCCAAGGCGCAGCAGTCCGTGCTGGACGCGGTGCATGACCGGCTCGGCGGGCAACCGCCCGAACTGCGCGCCGCGATCGTGTCGATCGACCCGCGTTCCGGCGCCGTGCGTGCCTATTTCGGCGGCGCCGACGGCATCGGCTACGACTACGCCCAGGCGCCGCTGCAGACCGGGTCGGCGTTCAAGCCCTTCGCGGTGGTCGCCGCACAGCAGCAGAGCATTCCGTTGAACCGCATGCTGGACAGTTCGCCGGTCACCGACCGCGGCACCAAGATCACCAATGTGGACGGTGAGACGTGCGGCCGATGCACCATGGCCGAAGCACTGAAGCGCTCGCTCAACACCAGCTTCTACCGGTTGACCATGTCGATGTTCGACGGGCCCAAGGCGATCGCCGACGCGGCACACGCGGCGGGCATCCCGGAGCAGATCCCCGGCGTCGCGGGCAAGACGCTGACCGAGGACGGCGGGCGGCCGCTGAACGGAATCGTGCTGGGGCAGTACCTCGTTCGCCCCATCGACATGGCCTCCGCGTACGGGACGATCGGCGCGTCCGGCGTTTATCACGAGCCGTACTTCGTGCAGCGCGTGGTGACCGGTGACGGGCGGGTGCTGCTCGACCGCGGCGCGCCCGAGCAGCGGACCGGCAAGCAGCTGCCGGACGGCCAGCAGCGCATCCCGCGCGCGATCGCCGAGAACACCACCCAGGCGATGACGCCGATCGCCGCGTACTCCAACGGGCACGCCCTGTCCGGTGGCCGGCCGTCGGCGGCGAAGACCGGCACCACCCAGCTCGGCGAGTCCAAGCTGAACAAGGACGCGTGGATGATCGGCTTCACGCCCTCGCTGTCCACGGCGGTCTGGATCGGCACCGAACAGTCGCAGCCGATCCACACCGCCCGCGGCACCGACATCTACGGGTCCGGCCTGCCCGCCGACATCTGGAAACAGGTGATGGACGGCGCGCTCGACGGCGCCCCGGTCGAACAGTTCCCCGCCGCGGCGGGCGCGGCGGCAGCCATCGCGCCACCGTCGGCGAGCAAGCCGTCGGGCGGTACCTACGACATCCTGAATCCGCCGCCCGGCCCGCCGCGGGAGCCGGTGGTCATCATCCCGCCCGCGCCGCCAACACCTAAGGAAGTGGAAATTTTTCCCGGACTGACCATCCCGGTGCCGGGATAGCGATGATGCTGTGACCTTCCCGCACCCAGGGGAACGGATGACATGGCAGCATCGTTTGCCAGAGTGAGAGCGAACAGCGAGTGTGTCGGACAAGGCCGACGCCGACGCCGCGGGATCGATGCGGAAGGATATGCGCTCGAGCGACGACGCCGCCAATTGGAGACAGACGAGACATAGGGGCTACGCCGGTGGATTTCAATGTCGTTGACCAACCCGAGACGCTGGTGGCGGGAACAGTACTTCGCAGCCCAGCGCTCGCGGTCGAGGGACCGCGCCGCGCGAAAGTCGAAGAGGCGTGGAAGCGCAACCTGGCCCGCCAGCTGCCCGGGGCGCCGACGACCGCGTACGTCGACCACGCGCCGGAAATCAATTCCTACCTGACCCACATCGTCGGCTACCGCTGCCGCAGCGTGGACGACTTATTACCCGGAGACGTGCTGGCCCGGGTGCCAGCGGGCCGATTCGCCCGATTCATCGCCAGCGGGGACAACCTCGGCGACACCATCGTGCACATCTGGCGCTCGGTGTGGGACGCCGAGGCGGCCGGCCGATTCGTGCGCGCGTACACCGGGGATTGGGAGCATTATCCCGACGCGCGCACGGCAGAAGTTTTCGTAGCGCTGGCCGACGATCAAGTCGACGGGTAGGAACAAGACTGTGGACTTCGAGATTGTCACGTTGGACCAGAGCCTGGTCGCCGGACTAACCGTCCCGCTCGCCGGACGCGAGGTGACCGCGCGCGACCTCGACCTGGTGAACTTCACCTGGGACCGCTACCTGGCGCGGGAGAAGAACGTGCCACGGGTGGCCGCCTACATCGGTCAGAACGACCACGCCGTCGCCGTACTCGGCTACGAGGTGGCGTCGATGGACGACATGGACGCGGGCGACGTGCTCACCCGCCTCCCGCAGGGCCGCTACGCCAAGTTCGTCGTCTCCGACAAGCCCTACGACCTCCTGCGCACCGCCTGGGCCCAGGTCCGCAAGGCGGAGAGCGCCGGAACCATCACCCGCTCACACACCGCGGAGATCGAGCGCTACACGGGCCCGACCTCGGTCGAGGTCTACGTCTCGCTGGACTGACCTCCGCACCACGGCAAACGAGCCGGGCCCCACGAAAGTTCGTGGGGCCCGGCTCGTTTCGTTGCCAGAACTACGCGGCGCTACCGAACTACTCGGCGCCGATGATGAACGCTTCCAGCTGGGTGCGGGCGACGTCGTCAGCCAGCTGCTTGGGCGGGGACTTCATCAGGTAGGCCGAGGCCGGAATGACCGGGCCACCGATGCCACGGTCCTTGGCGATCTTCGCCGCGCGGACCGCGTCGATGATGATGCCCGCCGAGTTCGGCGAGTCCCACACCTCGAGCTTGTACTCCAGGCTCAGCGGCACGTCGCCGAAGGCGCGGCCCTCGAGCCGGACGTAGGCCCACTTGCGGTCGTCGAGCCAGCTGACGTGGTCGGACGGGCCGATGTGCACGTCCTTGGCGCCCATTTCCTTCTTCAGGTTGCTGGTGACGGCCTGCGTCTTGGAGATCTTCTTCGACTCCAGGCGCTCGCGCTCCAGCATGTTCTTGAAGTCCATGTTGCCGCCGACGTTCAGCTGCATGGTGCGGTCGAGCTGCACACCGCGATCCTCGAACAGCTTGGCCATCACGCGGTGCGTGATGGTCGCGCCGACCTGGCTCTTGATGTCGTCACCGACGATGGGCACGCCCGCCTTGGTGAACTTCTCGGCCCACACCGGGTCGGAGGCGATGAACACCGGCAGCGCGTTGACGAAGGCGACGTTGGCGTCGATGGCGCACTGCGCGTAGAACTTGTCGGCCTCCTCCGAACCCACCGGCAGGTAGGAGACGAGGACGTCGACGTTGTTGTCCTTCAGGACCTTGACCACGTCGACCGGCTCGGCCTCGGACAGGTCGATGGTCTCGGCGTAGTACTTGCCGATGCCGTCGAGCGTCGGACCGCGCTGCACGACAACGTCGCTCGGCGGCACGTCGGAGATCTTGATGGTGTTGTTCTCGCTGGCGAAGATGGCCTCGGCGAGGTCGAAACCGACCTTCTTCGCGTCGACATCGAACGCGGCGACGAACTTCACGTCCCGGACGTGGTATTTGCCGAATTTGACGTGCATGAGCCCGGGCACGGTCGCGGTCTCGTCCGCGTCCTTGTAGTACTGCACACCCTGGACCAGCGAGGAAGCGCAGTTACCCACACCTACGATGGCGACGCGAACTTCTGTGGCGTTGTCAGCCTTCTTGTCATCACTCATGGCCGATATTTCCCTCTTTCTGTGGTGCCGCCTTCGTCGATTGCTCCGCCGCAATCAACTCGTTGAGCCAGCGCACTTCGCGCTCGCTTGATTCGAGTCCGAGCTGGTGGAGCTGCCGGGTGTAGCGATCGAGTGAGCCACTGGCCTTCTTGATCGCCTCCCGGAGTCCTTCTCGGCGCTCCTCGACCTGGCGTCGCCTGCCCTCCAGAATCCGCATCCGCGCGGTGGCGGGGGTGCGGCTGAAGAAGGCGAGATGAACGCCGAAGCCGTCGTCGGTGTAGTTCTGCGGTCCGGTGTCGGCGAGCAGTTCACTGAACCGCTCGCGGCCGGCCGGAGTCAGTTGGTAGACGCGGCGGGCACGTCGGGTGACCACGCCCGCCGGAATCTCCTCGGCGATCAACCCGTCCGACTGCATGCGGCGCAGCGTGGGATAGAGCGACCCGTAGGAGAAGGCCCGAAACGCGCCGAGCAGGCCGGTGAGCCGCTTACGCAGCTCGTAGCCGTGCATGGGCGATTCGAGGAGCAGCCCGAGGATGGCCAGCTCGAGCACCGGGCTTCACCTCCCTGACTATGTACAGACCTAACCGATGGATGCGACTGCCAACTATATCGGACCGATATAACCGTGCACAGGCCTGGTCGATATAAACAGGGATCTACCGGGCATCTCATACCCCTGAGCCAGGGCGGCCCCTCGGCAACACCGCTACTCTGGTTCTCGTGCGAATCCAGCGGCAAGTGGTCGACTACGCCCTACGGCGTCGGTCGTTGCTGGCTGACGTGTATGCGGGCCGCGTCGATGTCGCCTCGGTATGTGATGCGAATCCCTACCTGCTGCGTGCGGCGAAGTTCCACGGTCGGGGGAGCGAGGTCACATGCCCGATCTGCCGGAAAGAACAGCTCACGCTTGTATCTTGGGTCTACGGCGACGGTCTCGGACCGGTGGCGGGGTCCGCTCGCACACCAGAGGAGCTGACCCGCCTCGCCGAGACTCGTGAGGAGTTCTCGGTCCATGTCGTCGAGGTATGCCGCAGCTGCAGCTGGAATCATCTGGTGCAGTCCTACGTCCTCGGTACCACGCCGGCGCCAACGCGGCGTCGCACCGGGACCCGGCGCACCGCAGCCGAATGAAGTGCCCGGTCATCTGCCCGTCGGATGACTCGCGGAGCCACCACGTGTCCGCAGCGGTCGAGATGACCGCCCCGAGCCATCCGCAACGTTACGAGTTATGGAGATCTTGTCAGTGAATTCGCCCTACGAGACTTCCCCTTACGGCGATGAACCGCACGGCGGCCGTCCTCCACGGAGTTCACAGCCTGGTCCCAATCCGTATCAGAATCCACGCCCCGGCCCGCCGCCAGGCGCCCGGCCTGGACCGCCGCCCGCGCAGCGCCCCGCCCCCTACCCGGGGGAACTTCGTGGCCCGCAGCCGCAGCGTCGTCCAGGACCGCCCCCGCCGCAGCAGCAGCAGCGGCCGCCGCAGGGCCGGCCGAACCCGGCACCGCCGCCCGGCGCGCAGTCAACTCAGAAGATCGAGCGGAATTCGCTGACCGACGCCGTCGCCGAGCGCGGCAGGCGTGGCGGCCCGCCCACCGGCCCGCGGCCGACCGCCGACCGGGCCCGCCGCGTCGGCGACCCGGGCAACGGCACCGGCGAACGCAGGCAGACCGCGGGTGGACCGCCGTCCGGCCCGCCGCCGCGCCGCAACGGCGGCAGCGGCGGTGATGGTTCCGGCCCTGGCAAACGCAAGCCCGGTGCGAAGAAGAAATCGCCGTGGCGAATCGTGCGCCGGGTCATCTACGTGATGATGGCCATGGCCATCCTGATACCCAGTGGCGTCTTCCTCATCGCCTACACGACTGTTTCGGTACCCAAGCCCGGTGACCTCAAAACCAATCAGGTCACGACCATCCTCGCCTCCGACGGCGAAACGGTGGTCAGCAAAGTCGTTCCGCCGGAAGGCAACCGGACCGACGTCACGATCGAGCAGATCCCGGCGCACGTCCGCAACGCGGTGATCGCCGCCGAGGACCGGGACTTCTACTCCAACCCCGGCTTCTCGATCTCCGGCTTCGCCCGCGCCGCCAGGGACAACGTCCTCGGCAAGGAAAGCGCCGGTGGTGGTTCCACGATCACCCAGCAGTATGTGAAAAACGCGCTGGTCGGCGACGAGCGCTCGCTCACCCGAAAGCTGCACGAGCTGGTCATCTCCGCGAAGATGGCGCGCCAGTGGAGCAAGGAAGACATCCTCGCCGCGTACCTGAACACCATCTACTTCGGTCGCGGCGCCTACGGCATCGACGCCGCCGCCAAGGCCTACTTCGAAAAGCCGGTGACGGAACTGACCGCCGCGGAGGGCGCGGTGCTCGCCGCCACCATCCAGCAGCCGTCCGGCCTGGACCCGGAGAAGAACCCGGAGGGCGCGAAGACCCGCTGGAACTATGTGCTCGACGGCATGGTCGCCGGCGGCAACCTGCCCGCCGCCGAACGGCAGGGCATGCAGTATCCGCGTGTTGCCCCGGTGTCGACGACCAAGGACAAGACCCTGGACACCGGGCCGGAGGGCTTGATCAAGACGCAGGTGCTCAAGGAGCTGGCCGCCGAGGGCATCAGCGAGCAGCAGATGAACACCGCGGGCCTGTCGATCACCACCACGATCGATCCGAAGGCGCAGAAGGCGGCCGTCGACGCGGCGCAGAAGAAGATGCAGGGCGAGCCGGAGAAGCTGCGCACCGCGGTCGTCTCGGTGGATCCGAAGTCCGGTGGGGTGCGTGCCTACTACGGCGGTGAAGACGGCCAGGGTTGGGACTACGCCAACGCCGGTCTGCAGCCGGGCTCGTCGTTCAAGGTGTTCGGTCTCGCGGCGAATCTCGAACAGGGCGTTCCGCTTTCGCAGATGTACGACAGCTCGCCGGTCACCGTCAACGGCATCAAGATCACCAACGTCGAGGGTGAGGGGTGCGGCACCTGCACCATCGCCGAGGCCTTGAAGCGGTCGCTGAACACCAGCTTCTACCGCATGGAGGTCGACATGGGCAACGGTCCCAAGAAGATCGCCGACATGGCGCACAAGCTCGGTATCCCGGAGAACATTCCCGGCATCGGCCCGTCGCTCGTCGATGCGGACGGCGGCGGCCCGAACAACGGCATCGTGCTCGGCCAGTACGACTCGCGTCCGCTCGACATGGCTTCGGCCTACGCCACTTTGGCGGCCTCGGGCATCTACCACAAGCCGCATTTCGTGCAGAAGGTCGTCGCCGCCGACGGCACCGTGGTGCTCGATCGCGGTGAGGTGGCCGGCGAAAAGCGGGTCGACGCCGCGGTGGCCGACAATGCCACCGACGCGATGAAGCCCATCGCGGCGTGGTCGCGCAACCACAATCTGGCGGGCGGCCGCGAGTCGGCCACCAAGACCGGCACCGCCCAACTCGGCGACACCCTCGACAACAAGGACGCCTGGATGGTCGGCTACACGCCGTCCCTGTCCACCGCGGTGTGGGTGGGTGCGGTCGACAGCACGGCGCTGCGTAACTACCAGGGCGGCATGATCTATGGCTCCGGTCTGCCGTCCGACATCTGGAAGGCCACCATGGACGGTGCGCTGGAGGGCACGAAGAACGAGACCTTCCCGAAGCCGGCTCCGATCAAGGGGCAGGCCGGTGTGCCTGCCTATTCGGCTCCGTTCACCCCGCCGTCTACCACCGAGGCGCCGCCGCTGATCCCGCCGATCATGCTGCCGCCCCAGATCGACACCCCGTTCGGGCCGATCCAGATCCCGGGTGCCCAACCGCGCCCACAGGCCCAGCAGCAGCCGCAACAGCAGCAACAGCGCGAAGACGGCCCGACACCGCTGCCCGGCCAGCCGATGGCGACCGACCCGTCATCGCCGAGCTCGACCGGCACGCCGCGGCCCGGCACCAACGGATATACCAATCAGGGTGAAAGCACCGGAGCTCCACCCACCCCCCGCAGCAGGTAGCCCGACCCCGCGGCACCTGGCCGAACCTGGCACGGTGCCGCGGGGTCGCGGCAAAACACCTGCGAAAGCGTAATCCGCACTGCGCGTACCGCCGCTATCCAGCCGAGTGGGGACGACGCGATCCGAACCCATAGCCGAACTCAAGGTAGCGTCGGGTGCCGTGACCGATCAGGAACTGGTGGACCAGCGAACGAACGGGAGCGTGCCGCAAACGGGTGGGGCGTCTTCCGGCGGGGCGCACTATGTCGCCCCCGGGCCGCTCGCGCCGGATCTGCGGTCGGCCGACGCACGGGATCGGCCCAGTCGCAATGATTCGCTCACCGCGCAGTTGTCCACCGTCATCGGGGGTCCGGTGGGTGAGCACGCGCTGATCGGGCGGGTACGGTTCTGGACGCCGATGCGGGTGCTGCTGGCGTTCACGGTGGTGTTCCTCGCGTTCGGCTGGTTCGGCAAGGCGGGCTGCATTCAGCAGACCGGCGCGGACGGATCGCTCTCGCTCGACTGGAACAACGGCCGTCAATACGTGGCGATGTGCTACTCGGACACGGTGCCGCTGTATGGCGCGGAACGGTTGAACGAGGGTGCCTTCCCGTACAAGAAGGAGTGGACCGAACAGACATCGGACGGTGGCCGGGAAACCCGGTACATGGAATATCCGGTGTTATCCGGTCTGTACCAATACCTTTCGATGCGGATCGCCAAAGCCTGGGATGCGTCGCCGCTGCCCGGCGCGCTGCAGGTGGTGATCTACTTCAACGTCGTCGCGTTCGGCCTCGCGCTGGCCTGGCTGGTCACCGTGTGGGCGACCGCGCAGCTGGCCGGGCGCCGGGTGTGGGACGCGGCGCTGGTCGCCTGCTCACCGCTGGTGATCGTGCACATCTTCACCAATTTCGACGCGCTGGCAACGGCTTTGGCCGCGACCGGCCTGCTCGCCTGGGCGCGCCGACGCCCGGTGCTCGCGGGCCTGCTGCTCGGCCTCGGCGGCGCCGCCAAGCTGTATCCGCTGCTGCTGCTCGGCCCGATCGTGGTGCTGTGCCTGCGCGCCGATCCGATGCAGCGGCTGCCGAGCACCCAGCTCGGGCTGCGCCTGCGCGATATCGACGGCTGGGCGACGGCGCGGGACTGGCTCCGCGAAACCCCGTATCGCATCCACCTACTCAGCACCAGGCCGCTCGGCGCCGCCGCCGTGACGGTCGGGGCCGCGCTGGGCACCTGGCTGGTGGTGAACCTGCCCATCGCCGCGCTGTATCCGAACGGGTGGCGGGAATTCTTCCGGCTCAACACCTCCCGGCACGCCGACCCGGACTCGATCTACAACGTGATCACCTCGTTCACCGGCTGGCCCGGTTTCGACGGGACGCTCAGCCACGAGCAACAGCCGGTCATCCTGAACGCGGTGTCGCTGCTGGTCTTCGTCGCCGCGTGCGCGGTGATCGGCTACATCGCGCTCACCGCGCCGCAACGCCCACGGCTCGCGCAGCTGTGCTTCCTGGTGGTTGCCGCGTTCCTGCTGACGAACAAGGTGTGGAGCCCGCAGTATTCGCTGTGGCTGGTGCCGATCGCCGTGCTCGCGCTGCCGCACCGGCGAATCCTGTTGGCCTGGATGACGATCGACGCGCTGGTCTGGGCGCCGCGGATGTTCTACTACCTCGGCCTCGACAAGAAGGGCCTGCCCGAGCAGTGGTTCACCGGCACCGTGGTGCTGCGCGACCTCGCGGTGATCGCGTTGTGCGCCTTGATCGTTCGGCAGATCTATCGGCCCGACGAGGATCTGGTGCGCCGCGACTACGTCGATGACCCGGTCGGCGGCGTAGTCGACCGGGCGCCGGATCCGTTGCTGCCCTGGCTGCCCGAGCTGCTGCGGCCCCGGGTGGCACCGACCCGCGAGTGGCACTCGCGGGTCGGCGACGCCAGCGGCGTGAGCGTCCGGCCCGGCGGCGGCAGCGCGGGCAACCCCGGCGGGGTAGCGAACGCCGCGAATCCAAGTCAGTGGGTGCGCAGATAACGCGCTAGCAGCGCCGGTTCCTGGGGCAGCAGGTCCAGATCCAGCTGCCACGGGCTGCCGGTCCACGGATCGAACAGCGGGGTCCCGTCGATGGTCGGCAGGTGCCTGCAGGACTGGGAAAGCATCGCCACGGTGCTGTCGTCCGAGTCGGATTCGTCGCTGCCGATGATCACCGTCGAGAGCCCGATCAGGTCGCCACGCATGATCAGCGAACCGATCCGCTGCGCGTCCGAACTCTGGTAGCCGTGCGGGAAATCGGCGGCGACCAGGATCCGATGCTCGGTGGGCGGACTGCCCATGCCGCTGGCGAAGGCCAATTCGGCCAGCTCGGCGGCCTGCACCAGGGCCTGCAACCGCTCCGAGATGTCGGCGTGGTCGGTGATCGGCGGACCGTTCAGCACCGGCGCGAGCAGTCCGGTGAAGCCGCTGAACGCCCCGGTCAGATCGATGATGTCGACCATGGTGCGCCGACCGGGTGCCGAGGTGAGCAGCCGCGCGAGCAGCGCGCCCACCACCGGCGCCACCGCGCGGGTGGACTCGGTATCGATCCACAGCGGCCGATTCAGCGGTACCGGAACGCAATACGGCACCCGCAGCGTCCCGCGTTCGCGGGCGTACAGCTCGCCGAGCCGGATACCGTCGCTCGGCCTGATCGGCTTGTCCCAGACCGGTGAGTCCCAGGACGCCAGCGCGGGCGGCAGCATCAGGTCGGCGTCGGCGAGCTCGCGCACCAGCTGCGCGCTGTCGCGCTGATGGTTGCTTTCGGCGGTGGCGATCAACTCGTCGCTGCGTTGCTCGGCGGCCCGGCGCGCGGCATCGGCGGCCGGGGTGTTGCGCGTCGCGGGATCCGAGACGGCGACCGACATTTCGTGATCGAGGCGCTTGGCCGCGTAGTCGCGGGCGGAGACCAGCGCGGCGGCCGAGCGGGCGGCGTCCTCGAAGATCATCCACAGGCGTTCCAGGCCGTGCCCGACTTCCAGCGGTGCCGCCCCGGCGGAGCGGGCGTCGCTCGCCATCGACCCGGCCATGGTGTGCACGCCGGGGCCTGGCTGCCGGGTGGCACTCGGCTGCGGCACGTCGCCGGTCTGCGCCGCCGAACCGGTTTGCGCCGACGGGTCCGCGGGATCGTCCTCGACCTCGACGCCGTGCGCGGTCAGCAGCACCCCGAGCCCGCCGGAGTAGCCCTGGCCGACGGCGCGCAGCCGCCAGTCGGTGCCGCGGCGGTACACCTCCAGACAGATCAGCGCCGCCTCGCCGGACGACGGCGTGATCACGAATTCCGCTGCTACCTGCTCGTTTTCGGACAGCGTCGCGGTAATCGTGCCGAGGCCGCCCGGCCGCCCCGGCACGGCCGGGTCGGCACTGACCACCAGCAGCACCGACTTGGCGTCGCCGCGTATCCCGGGCAGCGTGATGGTCACCTGGTCCGCGTCCAGCCGCACGCCCTGAGCGCTCGGCTGGTTGTAGAAGACGAAATCGTCCGGGCTGAACACCTTGAGGTTCTCCGCCACGACCAGCGCCGAAACATCCAGCGCCGCCTCGGCTTTCGCCCCGAACCGAACGACATCACCGGTCAGCGGCATATTCTGACCGGGCTTCAGTTGAATCACGTTGTCTGCCTTGCTGTTCGCGCCACGTCGATCAAGCGTGCTGCAGGAACCGGCCGAGGTGGGGCACGGCTTCGCCGGGGTGCTTGGCCGCGAAGCCCTCGCCGATCGCCTGCAGCTTCCAGTCGTTGCCGACCCGGAACACCTTGGCCATCGCCATCGCGGTGAACGGCATGCCGCCGGCCAGTGTGTACCTGGCCAATTCGGCGTTATTGGTGCCATCGACCAAGCGGCAGAACGCATTCTGGATCTGCTCGAAGGTGTGACCCTTGTAGGAGGTCACGATGAACACCAGCGTGCTCACGTGCGCCGGAATACGGGTGAGATCGACCAGGATCACCTCGTCGTCGCCCTCGCCCTCACCGGTGAGGTTGTCGCCCTGGTGCCGGATCGAGCCGTCCTTGGAGGTCAGCTGGCCGTAGTAGGCGACGTCCACCGGGTTGGTATCGGCGAACATCACCACCGACGCGTCCAGATCCACGTCGACGGTGCGGTTGCCGAACATGCCACGGTTCTTCACCGGATCCCAGCCGAGACCCATCTTGACGAAGGTCAGCGCGGCACCACCCTCCTTGCGCAGGGTGACCCGCTGGCCCTTGGTCAGGCTGACCGGGCGGTCCTTGCTCAGGCTCACTTCGGCGGGCGGCTGCTGCGGCACCGGCTGCCCTGGCGGCGGATAAGCACCCTGCGCGGGCGGCGGATAAGCACCTTGCGCGGGCGGCGGATAACCACCGGGGCCGGGCGGGGGCGGGTAGCCGGGGCCGGGCGGGGGGTAACCAGGTCCGGGCGGCGGGTAGCCACCGGTCGGCGCGCCCTGCGGATTCTGCTGGGCCGGGTACGCGGGCGGCGGGTAGTTCGGCGCGGGCTGCGTCGGGTAGGCCGGGGGCTGCTGGGCCGGGTAGGCGGGCGGCGGTGGCGCGGCCTGATGGACGGGTTGCGCCTGCTGCGTCGGCTGGGCCGGCGAGTCGTCGACCGTCACGCCGTGGTCGGTGACCAGCGCGGCGAAACCACCCGCGTATCCCTGGCCGACGGCGCGCACCTTCCAGCTGCCCTGACGGCGGTACAGCTCCAGCGCGATCACGATCGACTCGGTGCTCAAACCCTCGATCTGGTACTCGAACAACCGATTACCGGTCGCGTCCGACACGATCGCGGTGGGCGCGGGAAACCGGCCGAAGTTGCTGTTCGCGTCGTCGAGGGTGATCACCGCGCGGATCTGCGCGATATCGGCGGGCACCGCGTTCAGCGACACCGCAAGCGAGGCGGGTTGCCCGGCGGGGGCGGGCTGCAAGTTGACCCCAGGTCCGCTCGGCTGGTTGAAGAAGACGAAGTCCGCGTCGGTACGGACCTTGCCCTGTTCGGTGACCAATAGTGCGGACAGATCCGCGGGCGCCGTGAGCTGGATGGAGACCACCACGTCGTTCGTGGCCAGCGGACCGTTTTGGCCCTTGGCGAGTGTTGCGGACAAGTTAGACCCTTCGCTTGTCGGTGCGTTCGAATGCCACTCTACGAGAAACGCTCGGGTGACGGTTCCGGTAAACGAGTCGATGATCCCCGGCAGTTCTTGGGGGCCATCAGTTAATGTGACGGCACGCAGTTGGAATGTGGCGTTTTTCCAAGTTCGGCGATCGAGACAGCAGGCAGCACACCCTCATGGCGCAACTGTTCGAACAATCCAAGAAGGTGATCGAGGCGCATCTCGCCGGGACCAGTCTCCACGCGATTTCCGGCTCGATGGTCGCTTACGAAGGCAACGTGCAGTTCAAGGCCGCCGGTTTCGGCGGCGGCGACGGCGTGCTCGCCGGGCTCAAGCGCCGCGCGACGGGCGAGAAACTCGCCCTGATGGAATGCTCCGGCAACGGCCGGGTGTTCTTCGCGGTGAACGGCCAGCACGTCACTGTGGTCAACCTGAACAACGAGACGTTGCAGGTGGAATCCCAGCAACTGCTCGCGTTCGCCGGGAACCTGCGCACCGACGTACGATTCGCCGGGCTGCGCGGGGCGTCGACCGGGGCCGGCTTGTTCACCACCACGGTGACCGGGCAGGGGCAGGTCGCGCTGCTGTCGGCGGGCGGGCCACTGATCCACCTCGAGGTGTCGCCGCAGTACCCACTGGTGGTCGACCCGGACGCGTTCGTCGCGGCGCGCGGCAACCTCAATCAGTCCTTCGTCACCGATGTTTCGTGGCGCACACTGGTCGGCCAGGACGCCGGCGAGGCGTTCTCGCTGCGCTGGGACGGCCAGGGCGTGGTCTTGATCCAGCCGGCGGAACGGTAAGGGCGAGCGGATGTTCGAGAAAGTCAACGGCAAAGTAGTCAAGGTCAATGTCGGAATGGCGGGTGGCGTGGCCGCCCGCACCGGCGCGATGTTGTTCTATACCGGCGATGTTTCCTTTGCGCCGCACCAGGTTCCGGGCGGTCAGGGCATGGGTGGCGGCGGCGGGCTGATGCGGGTGGCCGGTCGGATGATGGCGGGTGAGCACGAGCGCACCATGCTCGCGCAGGGCACCGGCGAGGTGCATTACGGATTCGCGGGACTGGAAGTCCATGTGGTCCAGATGCAACCGGGTGCGACGCTGCGGGTCGAGGCTTCCCGGCTGCTGGCCAATACCGCCGGATTACAGAGTTCCATTGTCTCGGTGATGAGTTCGGGTGGCGGCGGTGGCGGCGGGTTGATGGGTGCGTTACGCGGTGCCGCGACCGGTGCGCTGACCGGTCAGGGCATGTTCACCACTCAACTGTCCGGGCAAGGATCGGCGGTGCTGCTCGCACACGGCGGGTTCCTGGAATTGCCCGTGGGCGGGCCTGATCCGATCGTGGTGGACCCACAGGCGTTCGTCGCCGCATACGGGAATGTGCAGACTGAACTGAAAACGGCACTCAGCTGGCGCGACGCGGTAGGGCGTGGCTCCGGCGAAGCCATGCAATTGCATTGTGTCGGACAGGGTGTCGTGTACGTGCAGGCCTCGGAAGAGAAGTTGTGACCATGCCGGAAATCCTGAATCCGATGAATCTCGGTGAGAGCGACAATCTTCCGGGAAACAGCTACGCCTACTGCATCGACCTGAACAAGCCATGGTTCATGCGCAAAGGCGCGATGATCGCCTACTACGGCGACATGCGATTCCAGCTGCTCACCCACGGCCTGCAGGGCGGGCTGTTGCACATGGTGGCGCAGCAATTCTCGGCGCCGCTGTTCGCCGGCGACTATGTGGTGGCCGAGGGGCACGGGAAACTGATCATCGGCGACCGCGGCTACGACATCAATTCCTATGACCTCGAGGACAACGGCAATCTCACCATCCGCGCCGCCAACCTGCTCGCGTTCGAGCCGGGCCTGTCGCTGAACCAGTCCATCGTGCCCGGCTTTCTCACCCTGCTCGGCACCGGCAAGTTCCTCGCCTCCTCCAACGGCCCGGTCATGTTCGCCGAGCCGCCGCTGCGGGTTGACCCGGAGGCCCTGGTCGGCTGGGCCGACTGCCCCTCCCCCAGCCATCACTACGACCAGCGCTGGATCTCCGGCTTCCTGGCCGCGGGCGCCGCCCGCTTCGGCGTCAACTCCGGCGAGGAACGTCAATTCGACTTCACCGGCGCGGGCACCGTGCTGATCCAATCCAGCGAGAAGGTGCTCAGCGACGCCATGCTGGTGCGCACCATCGAGGGCCAGATCCAGAGCGGCATCACCCCGACCGGCCTGCAACGCCTGCAGGGCATCATCGCCCAGCAGCTCGGCGGTCAGCAGGGCCACTGAGCCCGGCGGTCGGACCTGGCAATCCTCCCCCGGATCATCCGTTCGGCGGACTCAGCGAGCCGCGGCACGGCGTTAGTTTTCCGGCAGGACTTCTCGCTGGGAGGCGTTATGAGTGTCGGTTTGATGTTGGTCATCATCGCCGGGGCGATCGTGTTGATCGTGAAACGGTTCATGGGAGAGCCGGTGGACGCGCGGGATACGTTCGTGACGCCATTGATCCTGGTGGGAATCGGCGTGTACAGCGTGACCAAAGTCGAGGACCTCAGCGGGATCGACATCGTCTGGTTGGTGATCGGCGGGGTGGTCGGCATCGCGTTCGGTGCCGTGCGCGGCACCACCACCGTGTTGTTCGAACGCGATGGGCATCTCTGGCAGCGATATACCGTGAAAACCCTTGTTATTTGGGGAGCCTCGGTGGCAACGGGTTTCGGGATCAGTCTGCTCGGCGCCACCATGGGGATGCATCACGACGCCAAGCCGATCACGTTGTCGATCGGTATCGGCATGCTCGGTGAGATGCTCACGCTCGGGCTGCGTGCGCTGTCCACCGGGGTTCCGTTCGCGCCGGACAAGAAGGCGGCGGCTCGGTCGAATACTTCTGGCCAACGCCAAGAGGACAATTCGTACCTCGACCGTTTCCTCAACAACCTCGGGCACCCGGGGACCGCGCAACCACGGGACCCCGGTGCGCGGGACCGCGACTTCGACCCCAACCCGCCGCGCGACCGGTCCGAACAAGACCATTACCTGCGTAAGTCCGCGCCGCCCGAGGCACGATACGACAATCGCGCCTACCGGGAGCAGCCGCGAAGCGATCGCTCGCCGACCCTGCGCGACGGCCTCGACTGGCTCAATCGGGCCCGCGACCGCAGGCCATGATCACCGCGGGCAGCTCGGCGCCCCGGTCTGCGTCCACCCATCGCGCAGAATCGTCTCGATATCGGAGCTTCTTGTCTCCCAATGTAATTCAGTGCGCGCCAGGCTGCTGTCGCTGACCAGCCGTGGCGGCTCAGGTACCGCGGGAAGATGCTCGACGGAGATGGCCCGGCCGGTCAACCGCGCGGCCGCCGCCACCAGTTCGTTCACGCTGGTGCCATTACCGCTGCCGATGTTGTACCGCCGACACGAACCAGGGGCGGGCAGGTGCGTGAGCGACGCGGCGAAAGCTGTTGCGGCGTCATCGATATGCACATAGTCGCGAACCGCGGTGCCATCACCGTTGATCGCCAGGCAAGGACTGTCACCCGCCGCCACCGAAAGAACGCGCGGGATGATCCTGGTCGGATCCCGATCGGCGCCACCCGCAATGTTGAACAGCCGTAAGACTATTGCTGACAGACGTCCGGTCGCCGCCTGTGCGGCGATCACCGATTCGGCGGCCTGCTTGCTCGCCGCGTATGGATTCGGCGGACGGTCCGGCAGCTCCTCCGACATCGGTTGCCGCTCCGGCGTGCCATAGATCGACGCGGTGGACGCGAAAACCAGCCCGCGCACCTTCGCCTCGGCCATCGCCCGCAGCAGCGAGACCGTGCCGCCGACATTGACCTCGAAATAGCGCAGCGGATCGGCGAACGATTCGCGAACGCGGGTGAGCCCGGCCAGATGGCACACCGCGTCGACCTCCCGCAGAGCCGCGGTCAGTGACTCGGTGTCGAGCAGATCGGCGACCAGCACCCCGTGCGGCACGCGCGTCCGCCCGGGACGCACCAGTCCCGCCACATCATGACCGTCGACACGCGACGCCTCGACCACGGCACCGCCGAGATATCCGTTCGCACCCGTCACCAGTACCCGCACCGAGCCATTGTCGGCCCGGACGCCGTTTCCGGCCTACCCGACAGCCGGTGCGTCGGGTCAGTAGTAATTCACGCCTATTCAGCCGTCGGTGAGCCCTTGATGAACCAGTTGATGATTTCCTCGCCCGCGAGAATGCCGGTGGCGCGGGTGATGGTGAGGTTCGGATGGGTCCAGTTGAGGTGTTCGAGTTCGCCGTGCCGTGGGCGGATGGCGTAGTCGGCGGCGCGCAGCATCTCGGCGTCGAGTGCGCCGTCGCCCGCCGCGAAAGTCCTTGCCTCGGTGGCAAGTTCGCCGGAGCCGAGGAGGCGGCGGCGGACCTCCGCGACGGCGTGGCTCTTGCAGACGACGTCGGGCATCGAGTAGATCTTGCGGCCCTGCTGGGAGGCGGACCAGCCGCGGGCCCGGCACCAGGCGTCCCACTCGGCGAGGAAGCCGGCCGGGACCTCTTTGGGGCGGACGACGAGGTAGCAGAAGAGGTCGTCGGCCTCGCGGAACTTGGTGACCCACGAATCGTCGACGCGGGTACGGAGTTCGGCGGTGACCTCGGACAGGGTCGCGCCGCCCGCGCGGACCTTGGCGTCGATGTCGATGCGCCAGCGCAGGTCGGGCACGCCGTCGACGAGGATATTGCCGCCGTTGCTGGTGATGGCGTAATGCCATGGGGCGCCGGGCAATTGGATGCGATCGAACTGCTTGATGGTGCGCGTGGTGGTGGGAATGACCGCGGCGGGCTCGGTGAGGGTCTGCATGCGCAGCGCGGCCGCCGTCGTCATGAACGACAGCGGCGCGCCCTCGAGATGTTCCACGCAGACGGTCGGTACGTCGGTGTTCGCGCTGAAAGCATTGCGCGAGTAGATCATCGTTCGATCCAGGTCGGTGGCGACCAGCGTGTGTCTTCGACGCCTGCGTAGCTCCATCATGTCTGCTGCACGTCCTTGATCAGTCCCATACACGAATAGGCCAGGTCGGGCACGACCTCGACCGGCACGCCGCGGGCCGCGGCGAGCAGACGAATGTGCGCGTGCTCGGGCGCCTCGGCGTCGCGAACCAGCACCAGCGACGGCATCCGCCGCAACAGCACCCGGGTGGTCTCGCCGACCCCGGGCTTCACGAAATTCACACTGGCAATGCCGTATTCGGCGCGCACCTGCTCGACCGAGGCCCAGCCCGTCCAGGTCGGCGTGCGGTCACTGTCCCGAACGGTCGCCACCTGCGCGGGCACCCGGTCGCGGACGGCGTCGAACGCGGCACTGACCGTGTCGAGCAGGCGCAGAGAGACATCGTCGCCCGCCAGCTCACGGTAGTACTTGGCGCCGTGGAACTCGCCGGTCGCGATCAACGTGTCGTTGAGCACGGTGCGGGAAACCAGGCCGGACACGGTGGAATTCAGGCAGGCCGAGGCAATCAGGAAATCGTCGCGGGTGCCATAGGTGCGGACACAGTGGCCCGGATCGGCCAGCACGGCGAGCTCACCGTTGAACCGGGCGCCACCCGCCGCGTGATAGGCGTCGAGGGCCTCGGTGAGCTCCCGCGTGATCGCGCCCTTACCTGTCCAGCCGTCCACGAACACGATCGACGCCGGATCATGATGCCGTGCAAGGTAATCCAGCGCCACCGCGTCGATCCCGCGATCGCGCACGATCGATACCGCATAGTGCGGCACCTCGAGACTCGGCAGGTCGGCGCCGCGCCCGGAGCGCAGCCACCGTCGCATCAGGATGCCGATCGGCGTACCGGCGCGGGCCAGCGACACCAGCACGATGTCGTCGCCGCGCTCGGCCACCACGAGTTCCGCGACGGTCGCCACGGCCAGCGCCAGCCGCTCGGCACTGTCGGCGAGTACCTCGTCGAACAGCGAACGGTAGGCGGCGTCCGGCTGGTATTCGATCGGCAGGGACTCCGCGTAGTGCGCGGCACCGGACTGGATGCGTCGTTCCCGGTCGGCCACGTCGGCCTCGAGGTCGACCTCGGACAGGTCCTTCAGCAGCCAGGAAACCTCCTCGGCCGCATACGATCCGAACGCGGGACCGTGCAGCGGCTCGGGGAGCGTGGTCGCGCCGCGTTCAGCGCGCAGCCTGCGCGGATCGGCGCCGGGAAGCACCGCGACCAGCACATCCGCTCCGGAGGCCGTCAGTACGTCGACGAGCCCGCCGTCCGCGACGAGTTCCGCCGTGTCAGCCGGCGGATCGATGACGACCACCAGGACCGGATCGACCGCGGCGGGCCGAACAGGCTGCTCCGACTGACCGGAGAATTCCGCCGCCCAGTGCGCGTTGTACAGATAACGCGGCTGTTCCTGCCCGGATTCCGGTGCGGTGAAACGGAATCCGCGACGCAGCGGATAGCCCGGCTCATCCAGTACATACGCCGGCGACCGGGTGGTGGTCTGGTACCGAGTAGGCGTGCCGGAATCGGCCAGCTCCGCCGCCAACCGCAGCGGCAGATACATCAGCTCCTCGTGCGCGAGCACGATCACGGGCCGACCGGCGAACTCCGCGTCGAGCCGCGACCGCAGCGCGTCGTTCGCCGCACCGACGGCCGCGTCGAATGCGGTGTAATCCGAACGCAGCACCCCGTGCCTGCCGCCCTCCGGTACCGAAGCGGGCCATGGCAGATCGATCCGCGCGAACGAACCACGCTGCGCGGCAACCGGGTTAAGCACAGGCTCGGGCAGCTCCGCAACGGCGTCCACCAGTCCGTCCGGCAGCACGGTGTGGCCCGACGCCAAGCAGACAGTGTCGATGCTCGCGCCCAACTCCGCCGCCGCCTGCTCGAAGGCGACGCGATCGGCCGCCGAACGCATATCCACCAGCGAGGCCAGCACATACTGCGAGCGTGGCGAGAACGCGTGCAGCGCGCGAATCGCGTCCAGCGCGGTAGCGCCGGTAGAGATTTCGTCGTCGACCAGCACCAGCGGCAGATCGTTGACGAAGATATCGGCGGGCATCGGTTGCAGCTGATGCGAGGTGGCGTGCGAGTGCCCCTCCTCGAACCCGGTCAGTGTTTCCGCCGCGTCGACATCGCGCCGCGTCGAATGCAGATAGCCGACCGCATCCATTCGGGCCGCGACGCAATGACCGAGTCCGGTAGCGGTTTCGGCGAACCCGAGCACCAGCGCCTCGCGGCCGCCGAGCACCTCACGCACCAGATCACCGAGCCGATTCGCACCGTCGAGCACCACCCGAGGGTCGGTCGGCAGATGTTTACCGAGCACCGTGGACACCAGCAGATGCACTCGCTTCGGATTACGCCGCAGCCCAGGCTGAATCAGCTCCGCGATGGCCAGCTCAGCGGGCAACGCACTGTCCGGCCGGGCCACGCCGTACGACGCCGCATGATCCAGCCGTAGACCGAGAGTTTTTGTCGCCCAGGGAATTCCGACAACATCGAGGGCGGCGCCGCTCATACCGTCACCAACGCCGTCAGCAAATCCACGAACGAAACTCCCTTGTTGGCCACACCGAAAACCCGCGCCCGCAGCAGCGTCTGCCGCGCCCAGCTACGGTGCGGCCGCATCTCATTCATCTTGTTCCGATACCCCGACGCCGCGACGCCGCCGACATCCACCTGCAGAATGTCCAGCGCGTCCGAGTACTCCTCGTGCGTCACCACCGACAACGCGTGTACCGCAGCCACATGCGACGGATGGATCACCGTCTTGCCCTGGATCCCATTGGCCCGATCGAGGGTGATCTCCCGCAGCAGCCCGTCCAGGTCCCGGCTCACCAGGTATTGCCGGAACGGCACCGCGTCGGATTCCTCGAACGGCGCGGTGCGCAGTAACGGCCGGAACATCCGCTCGTGATCGGCGAAGTACTCCCAGACCGGTCCGGTGATCACGAACCCGGTCCCATCTGTACGCCCGAGGTAGTTCACGATGTCGGCGATGACATCGGCGACCACCCGCACGTCGTAGATGGTCAGGTCGCGGTCGCGCCGGATGCCGAAGGTCGAACACATGTCGGTCGCGCCGACCCGCACCGCGAGCACCCGCTCCCGATGCTCGGCAAGCAGCTCCGCGATCTGGGTCAGTTCCTGATCCCGGGTCTGCCGGTGCACCAGCCCCGCCGATTCCAGCACCGGCATCCCATAGATCGGGCGGTCGAGCAGCCGTACCGCCGCGCTCAGCGCGTTCAGATATTTCGGTCCCGTCGTGCTGTCGAACTTCGGGAAAACGAATCCGGTCAACACCGACGCGCCCGCACCCAGCTGCTCGGCGATCTCGGTGATCGTGTCCGCGTCGCGCACCCGGACGAACAGCAACGGATTCGAATCCCCATTGGCCGCAAGCAGATTCAGCGCGTCAACGGTCTGCCGCTTGGCGAACTCGACCTCGTGATCGGCGACCGCGTCCTCGAGATCGATCACCATCGAGCACACCCCGCGCTCGGCCCGTTTGCTGATGGTCAAGGCCAGGTCCGGCCGGGTGGCCGGCGCGTAGAGCGTCGCGCCCAGCGCGACGGCCAGTAATTCTCGATCGGTGTAGTCGTCGCCGAACGGCTCCGGCGCCCGGTGAAACAAATTCCGTGCCTCGGGGCCGTGCAGCTGCCGGAAGTGGCGCAGCGGCATTCGCTTCCGCAGGGAAACTTCCCGCTGGACGGCGAAGCCTGCGGTCATCGTTATCCCACCCTCATTCTCGTCGTGGTCCTGCTTGTTTTCTCATGCGATCCACCACCCCGGCGATGAAGTCGGTAATGGTATCCAGCTCGGCCACATAGGCCCAGTAGTCGGGATGCCGCCCCGTCAGCGTTTCGCTGATTCGATCGATCCGAGCGGCCTGCGCGTCCAGCACAGAGCCCCATTCGGTGACGAGCCCGCGACTCACCGCGAGCATTTGGGCGTCCCGCAGCCGAAATCGTACGGCCTTGGCTTTTTCTTGCGGGTCGGACCGGACTTCACGCAACGTAGCGAGCCGCTTGGTGACGGCGTCGACCTGGTGCTCGGCCTCCGTGAGATACCCGCGAGCGGATGTGGTCAGATCAAGTGCAATCTCCGGGTTGTTCTCCGCCGCTGCCGCACGCGCGCGGCCGAGGGCCGCAGCCGCGGCGTCGATGGCTCGCTGACTTTCCCGCTCATTGTCAGCTAAATCCGCGGAACTCGCAGCGTTGAATTCGCGCAGCAACCCCGAGTAGGCCGGGGCCAGCCCCTCGGCCCTGGTCCGCGCCGCGGCCAGCCTGGTGCTCACCGAGGAGATCGCGGTCTTCGCGACGGCGGCCCGAGATGGAGCCTGCGCCAACGCATCCGCCAGCCTTTTGCCGGCCGCCTCCAGCCGGTTCGCGCCCTCCCGGACCACCGCCGCCGACGCGCCCGAACCCGCCGCCGCCAATGTGATGAGAGCCTCATCCACGGCCGCGGCGTGTTCGCGCACCGAGGGGTAGTTCGCGTACTCGGACTCGGCCGCCTGCCGACGCACCCCCGCCGCCGCGATCTTCACCTGCTCGGCCAGTTGCGGCACGGTGCCGAGCACCGCGACCGCGTTCTCCAGCTGGCCCTGATTGCCGCGATAGAACTCGTCGACCGCGCGGGCCGCGTCGGTCAACTGCCTGGTCACCGCTTCCGCCTGCTGCGGCCCCTGCGGCAGCGGGGTTGCGTCCCGTTCGACCTGCTCGAGCTGCTCGGTCAGCGTCACATACGCACCGGCAGCGTCGTAGCAACGACTCCGCACCGGCTCCCAGGCCACCGCCATCCGGCGGTCCGGGAACACCTGCTCGGCCGCGTGCACCGCCGCCTCGGCCGCGCTCTGACGCTGGTCCATATCGAGGAACGCCGAGGCCAGCGACTGTCGCGCCGCCACGACCCATTCGTTGTTCCCGGCGGACCGGAACCATCCACGCCTGCGACCTACCACGCCCCGATCTTAGAGATCTCCGGTGTTCACCGGGGGTTCTGCGGGTTCCTACGCAAGTTCGCGGAAACCTACTACTGTCGTAAGGCGTACCCGGCGATTCGGACATGCTGGGAACCAATGACGGACTATTGAAAGGGAATCCCGCATGGGTGTCAGTTTGTCCAAGGGCGGCAATGTCTCGCTGACCAAGGCGGCGCCTAACCTGACCGCCGTCGCCGTCGGCCTAGGGTGGGATGTGCGGACCACCACCGGTACCGACTTCGACCTGGACGCCAGCGCGATTGCGACCGGCGCGGACAAGAAGGTGCTGTCGGACCAGCACTTCGTGTTCTTCAACAACCTGAAGTCGCCGGACGGCGCCATCGAGCACGCGGGTGACAACACCACCGGCGAGGGCGAGGGCGACGACGAGGTCATCAACGTCGACCTGGCCAACACCCCGCCGACCATCGAGAGCATCTTCTTCCCGGTCTCCATCTACGACGCCGAGACCAGGCAGCAGTCGTTCGGTCAGGTGCGCAACGCCTACATCCGCGTTGTCGACCGCAGCAACAACAACGAGCTCGCCCGCTACGACCTCACCGAGGACGCCTCGACCGAAACCGCCATGGTGTTCGGCGAGCTGTACCGCAACGGGGCCGAGTGGAAGTTCCGCGCGATCGGCCAGGGCTACGCCTCCGGACTGGCCGGGATCGCCCGCGACTACGGCGTGAACGTCTAAGGAACACTTCGAGGTTCGAAGGGGGCCCGGCAACGGGCCCCCTCGTCATGCGCCCGGGCAGCCCCGGACGACCCCGGAACGCCCGCCGCCGCGGCGGCGCGACACCGTTGGACATCCAGCGGTCCAGCGGCCACGCTGGTAAGAGCGGCGTCAGATCGGTTTCATCAAACTAGCGTTCGGACGGATTCACGTCCGGCCGACGCAAACGAAAGGTCCCCCGCGTGGTCCTGCGTATTTTCGGCATGTCAATCATCGTGACGGTGCTGTCGCTCGCCGCCGCGCTGCTCTACGGAGGACCGACCGCGCTGGCGCTGGCCGCGATCCTCGGCATCCTCGAAGTGTCGTTGTCCTTCGACAATGCCGTCATCAACGCGACCGTGCTCGAGCGGATGAGCGCGTTCTGGCAGCGCATCTTCCTCACCGTCGGCGTGCTGATCGCCGTGTTCGGTATGCGCCTGGTGTTCCCGCTGGCGATCGTCTGGGTCACCGCGGGGCTGAACCCGGTGCGCGCCTTCGATCTGGCACTCAACCCGCCCGCCGACGGCGCCGCGCACTTCGCCAACGGCGACCCCAGCTACGAGACGCTGCTCACCGACGCGCATCCGCAGATCGCCGCGTTCGGCGGCATGTTCCTGCTGCTGCTGTTCCTCAACTTCATCTTCGAGGAGCGCGACATCACCTGGTTGTCCTGGCTGGAGCGCCCGCTCGGCAAGCTGGGCAAGCTCGACATGCTCTCGGTGGTCGTCGCCTCGATCGGCCTGGTGCTCACCGCGGAACTGATCGCGGCCGACGACAAGCGCGCCACCGTCCTCATCTCCGGCCTGCTCGGCATGGTCGTCTACATCGTCGTCGACGGACTCGGCTCGATGTTCCACACCGAGGAGCACACCGAAGGCGGACCGTCCGAGCTGGTCAAGGCGACGGGTAAGGCCGGGTTCTTCCTGTTCCTCTACCTCGAGGTGCTCGACGCGTCGTTCTCCTTCGACGGCGTGATCGGCGCGTTCGCCGTGACGTCCGACCCGATCATCATCGCCCTCGGCCTCGGCCTGATCGGCGCCATGTTCGTCCGCTCGATCACCGTGTACCTGGTGCGCAAGGGCACGCTGTCGGAGTACGTCTACCTCGAGCACGGCGCGCACTGGGCGATCGGCGCGCTGGCCGTCATCCTGTTCATCTCGATCGGCGTGCACATCAGCGAGCTCATCACCGGCCTGGTCGGTGTCGCGTTCATCGGTGCGGCGTTCATCACCAGCGTCATTCGCAACCGGCGCGAAGACGACGAAAAAGTGGACAGCGAACGAGAGCCGACCCCGGTAGGCTGATTTCGGCAAGCAAGCCGAAAACTCGTGCGGCAGCGGCCACTCCCCAGGAGTACCGCTGCCGCTCCCATATCTGTGTCATGCACACGGCCCGAGGGGGAGCACGCCGATGGCGAACGACAGCAACGCCGGTGGGGTCAACCTCTCGAAGGTGACCCTGTCGAAGGCGACACCGAGCATCAACCTCACCAAACCGGGTGAGCAGCAGGGGACCATGCGGGTCAACCTGAACTGGTCCACCGGTGCCAAGGGTTTCTTCCGCCGGGCCAAGCCGGTCGATCTCGACCTCGGCTGCCTCTACGAACTGGCCAACGGCACCAAGGGCGTGGTGCAGGCGATCGGCAACAACTTCGGCTCGCTCGACGCCGAGCCCTACATCAAGCTGGACGGCGACGACCGCAGCGGCACCGCGACCGGCGGCGAGAACATGCACATCAATCTCGCTCGGCCCGAACTGTTCCGGCGCGTGCTGATCTTCGCCTTCATCTACGAGGGCGTGCCGAACTGGGCCGCCGCCGACGGTGTGGTCACGCTGTTCCCGACCGCGGGCCCGCAGATCGAGGTCCGTCTCGACTCCCCGGTGGACGGTGCCCGCTCCTGCGCCATCGCGCTGCTGCAGAACCAGGGCAGCGGCATCACGGTGCATCGGGAAGTGCACTACATCAACGGCGCGCAGAAAGAGATCGACGAGGCCTACCGCTGGGGCATGAACTGGCACAGCGCCCGCAAGTAGCTCAGCGCACCGCGACGACTGGACGTGGTGCGACGGTGGGTACCACCGAGGGTTTGCGCGAGGCGAAGACCAGGCCGATCAGGCCCACCGCGAGTCCGGCAATGGTCAACGGCCGCAACGGCTGATCGATCAGCACCCAGGCGAGCAGCGCGGTCACCGCGGGGGTGGCGAAGAACAGTCGCCCGACCCTGGTGGCGTCCCAGCGCCGCAGCATCGAGTTCAGCAGCAGGAACGCGACCATCGAGTTCACCAGCACCATCCAGGTGAGCGATCCGGCGAACCTGGTCACATCCGTTACGTGCAGCTGACCGGTCAGCCAGGCCAGCACACCGGCGACCGGCGCGCTCACCACCACGTGCACCGCGGTCGATGCCCGGGAATCCACTTCGGGCACGAATCGCTTCTGATACACCGTGCCGATGCTCAAGCCGAGCAACCCGATCACGCACAGCACCAAGCCGATCCGCGAAAAGTTCGACTGGTCCATGACCGCCATCGCGACGCCGACCCCACCGATGCCGAAGCCGAACCACTGCCGCGCCGTGACGGTCTCGCCGAGCACCCCGGCGAATAACGCGATGACCACCGGATTCAAGCCCTGCACCAGCGCGATCACCGCGCCGGAGACGTGTTCGCCCATCGCCGTGTAGAACGCGCCGAACTGCACTGCCTGCATCAGCAACCCGGCGAACGCGACGTGGCGCCACTGACGCCCGCGCGGCCACGTCGCGCGCATGGCGAAGGCATACCCGATGAGCAGGACGCCCGCGATCGCGTAGCGCGCGAACAACACCATCATCGGCGGCGCGGCACCCACGCCGATGATCCCGGCGATGAACGCGCTGCTCCACAGCACGACGAACAGCGGCTGTGCGGCCACCGACATGAACTGAGTCTTCACGGACCTCCTGAACTAACCGCCTTGGGTGGTTATTACCGTCGCAGGTAGCCGCGTAACCTGTCAAGGTGGTTACTATGAAGAGGTGTTCACCTTCGTCAGCGGCAACCTCGCCCTGGATTTCGCGGGCACGGTCAAGGCCCGCACCGGGTCCTTCGATGACGCCCTCGACTCGCCCGCCGCCCTCGCGGACTGGCTGGTCGCCGCCGAATTGCTCGACCGCGCACCCGATTGCGACGCGGCGGCCCTCGACCGCGCCGTGCGCTTGCGTGAGGCCGCGTACCGGATGGCGGTAGCCGTGTCCCATGGCAAATCGCTCGCCGAGGCCGACCGCCGGATGGTCAACGACTGCGCCAAGGGTGAACTCCCGGCAATCAGCCTGCGGCTCAACGGCACCGTGGCCCGCTCGGGCACCCCCGACGCGGCGCTCACCGCGATCGCCCGCTCCGCCGTCGAGCTGCTCGGCAGTTCGGCCTCGATCAAAGAATGCGGCCGCCTCGAATGCACCCGCCTCTACGTCGACGCCTCGCGCGGCGGCACCCGCCGCTGGTGCGACATGACCATCTGCGGCAACCGGGTCAAGAGCGCCGCGTTCCGCGCGAGGCACGCCGAATAGGCCGCTGAACAGCGCGTTCGGTGGACATTCAGGCCACGTTCAGTCGGCTCCCGATGCTGTGGGTGATCGATCGCCCGCCGGTTCCGGCGATCCGACACGAACTGGAGGAACGATGACCACCACCCCGAATGTGCTGCTCGTGCACGGCGCCTGGGCCGACGGGTCCAGCTGGAACAAGGTGATCGAGCGGCTGCTCGACCGCGGCTTCGACACCGTGGTGGCCAGTCAGCTGCCGTTGCGCGGCTTCGCCGAGGACGTCGCCGTCGTCACCCGCGACCTGGACGCGCTGACCGGACCGACGATCCTGGTCGGCCACTCCTATGGTGGCGCGGTGATCAGCCAGGCGGGTTCCGGCCGGGACGACGTCACCGGGCTGGTGTTCGTCGCCGCGTACGCCCCCGCCGCCGGTCAGTCCGCCTTCCAGATCAACCAGGAATTCGGGCCGGGCCTGCCGAGCGGCGCGGATCTGGTGAACGTCGGCGCCGACGACATCCCGGATCTGATCATCGCCCGCGACCGCTACCACGCCGACTTCGCCGCCGACGCCGACCCGCGCGAGGCCGCGCTGCTCGCCGCCACCCAGAAGCCGACTTCGGTACTCTCCCTTACTGGTTCGGGCCCGGCGACACCCGCCTGGGAACAGCTGCGCGACAACACCTGGTACCAGATCTCCGAGTTGGACGCGATGATCCCGCCGGACCTGGAGACCAAGATGGCCTACCAGGTGGCGACCGAGGACCACATCGTGTCGCTGGCCACCGGGCACGCGTCGATGATCACCGAGCCGGACGCGATCGCCGATCTCATCGCGCGGGCCGCCGGTCAGTGACGCTGCCGTCAGCCGGTGGACACGCCGCCGGCCGACGCCGTCGCGCCGAGCAGGTCGAGGTACCTTGTCGCGCCGATAGTTTCGGCGAGCGAGCGGGCTTCCCAGCGCAGTGCGCCTGCCCGCTCGAGGTCACCGTCGTCGTGGCAGACCACAGCCAGTTCCAGCAGGGCCGGGATCAGTTCGACCGGCGAGTCGTAGCGGCGCAGCAGGCCGACGGCTTGGTCGATTAGGTCCGCGTCTATGCCGCCGGGCGCGGCCAAAGCCATTGCACGCAAAGCTCTTCCGATGGTGCCGGGGGTATCCCACCGCCGGGCCAGTTCGAGTTCCGTCGCGGCGAGTTCATGGGCCTGTTCTCGCTCGCCGAGGCGCACGAGCTCGATGGCCGCGGAGCTGCGCCACGGGATGTGGGCCGGGTTGCGGATGCCCACCGCGCCGACGCGGCGGCCACAGTCCATGAAGTGGGCGATGGCCTGACGGGAATCGCCACGGGCGGCGCAGGCCATGCCTTTGACATGAATGACCACGGTCCACTCCCAAGTTTCGGGGTTGGCGTGCTCGGTCACGCTGTCGAGCCACTGCTCGGCCTCGGTCCGGCGGCCGAGTCCGAGCAGGGCGTGCGCGTACTGAGCGACCAGCGCGAGCGGCGGCCGGATGGACTCGTCGCCCAGTGTGCCGACGGTCGGTGCCACCTCGCGCAACGCTCGCCGGTAGTCGCCGCAGCGCAGCAGCACCTCCGAGCGCAGGATTAGTCGGTAGACGTCGATGGTGCCGAAGTGCTGATCGTTGCGTTGTTCGCTGAGCTGTCTGGCCAGCGCGAGGTCGCCTGCCCACATGGACAGGTGCGCGAGCAATCCGATCAGCTGCTGCGGCAACACATCCCAGCCGCGGGCCGGATCCGGTTCGGCGGGAAAACGGGCGAGCGTGTCGCGCGCGGTGCGCTGCACGCCGAACGCGTCGTCCCAGGTGAGCACAGCCGTGGTGATCTGATCGGTCGATCCCGTGGCGCGCAGTCCGCCGACGAAGTCGCGCCAGGTCGCCGAGGTGAGCCCAGCCACCGCCCAGGACGCGGCCCGAATGTTCATGCCCGCCTGCGGGTCTCGCGCTTCGGCCTCGGCCAGCACCGCACCGACCAGTGCCATCGCCGCACCGGCCTGCGACCGCGTCGACATGGTCCACGCCAGCGGGATGAGGGCGGTCGGTGCGACGCGGCGGTCACGCTGGCTGTGCAGCGCTTCCGCCAGGTGCGCGCGGGCCGCGGCCGGATTTGTCCACAGTTCGAGCTGGCCCAGGCGAACGAGGATGTCGTCGCGGCCTTGCGGCGTGGTGATCCGCAAAGCCGCCGCCAACTGCCGTACGGCCTCGGCGATCAAGCCGTGACGCAGGCATTCCTCGGCCGCATCCAGCAGCACCACCGTCCAGCCCGAGTACTGCACCCCGACCAGGTCACCCAGGTAGGCCGCGACCTGCCTGGCCGAGTATCCGGCGCTGCGCGCCTGTTCGGCGGCGGCGATCCGGATCCGGTCCGTGCCGGCGCGGCCACCGAGCCAGCGAATGGTGTTGCCGATCAACGGATGTCGGAAGACGGGCGGTGTCGCCGAAACCAGAATGCCGGTGGCGGCGAGTAACTCGCAACGATGGCGCACCACGTCCACCGGTTCTGCGCAGGCCGCGGCGAGCACCTCGACGGTCGGCGCGAGGTCGTGCAGCACGGCGAGCGCGCGCAGCATGGTGACCCCGCTCGGCGCGTACCGGCTGAGCAATCGGCTGATCGAACGCGAATAGCAGCCCTCCGGAAGGAATTCCGGAAGGCGGCCGCGGTCGCGGAGTGCGGCGAGGTCGGTGATCAACGCGCCGGCCAGCAGCGGAATATCGGCCGTCGCCTGTTGAATATCCGCGGCAAGTCCGGGCGGGCACATCGTCCCGGTGCGCCGTTCGTACAGTCCCTCGATCGCGGCCACACTGAGCCCGCTCGGCCGCAGTACCGCGACGGCGGTCGGCTCGAGCCGTGCGTGCAGGTCGAGAATTGCGGCCTCCCAAGGGCGTTCGTCCATCGCCACGACGAACAGCACGGGCGTCCGGCGCAGGCGCGGGGCCATGGCGGTCAGTACCCGCGTGGACCGCTCGTCCAGGTGTTCCGCGCCGTCTACCAGTACGACCAGCGGCCTCATCGTCGCGTCCCGAATGAGCTCGGCGGACAACACTTCTGCGATCCGCGCATCCGTGTCCTGCGCCGAGATCGCGGAACCGGCCAGTTCGGTGACCAAGCCCAGCGGTGACGCACCATCGTCCGGCGGCAGCAGGTCGACCCGCCTGGCACCGGGCACTCGGCGCGCCACCTCGTCGAGCAACTGCGTCTTACCGAAGCCGGGCCGGCCCGAGATCACCACTAGCCCACCGCTACCCGCGGCGGCGCGCTCGGTCCAGGCCGCGATCCTGGCCAGCTCCTGGTCCCGCTCAAATACCACCGGCGCCGCGGAATCCGGCTTCGGACCAGGCGTCGGCCACAACGCCGCCACCATGCCGAGGCGGTGTTCGACTGCTGTCTGGCGCACTGCACCGGGCGGTGGGCCATCGGCCGAGTTCGCGGCGGCCGCACCGGCTACCGGCGCTGGCACTTCGACCGCCGGGTTCGGGGTCGCGCGCACCGCGGACCCGACTGTCAGGACTCCTGACCCGGTTAGTCCGATTACGGACCCAGAGAAGGGCAGCTTGGGCGAAATGCTTTGCGGCCCTTCTGTTCTGAAACGATAAGAAGTTCGCCCGACCACACTTTCACCCGCCAGGATCCGCTGGTGTAGCGCGCGGAGCTCTTCGCCCGGCTCCACACCCAACCGATCTACCAGCAGGCTTCGGGTCTCGCGGTAGACATCCAGCGCTTCGGACTGGCGCCCACGGGAATACAACGCGCGCATCAACACAGCGCGGGGACGTTCGCGCAGTGGATGTTCCGCGGTGAGCAAGCGCAGGCGGTCGATCACCTCGTCGGAACGGCCAAGTGCGACAGCGACATCGAGGCTGTCTTCGACGACGGCCAGCCGCCGCTCGGCCAGTGCCGTCCGTTGCCGTTGCGCGAAGGGGCCGGGCAATCCGGCCAGGGGTTCACCCGAATACAGGGCAAGTGCCTGTGCGTATCGGCTCTCGGCCAGCGATCGATCACCCGCGTCGCGCGCCCGGCTCGCCTCGCCGACCAACCGGTCGAATACGCCGAGATCGGTCTGCTCGTCATCGATCCGCAGCTGATATCCGCCGTGTCCGGAAAGCAGCACGGTCGGCGGCGTCCGTGGCTTGCGGTCCGGCTCGAGCGCCCGGCGCAGGGCTGACACGTAGGTCTGGATCACGCCGACACCGCTGGCCGGCGGTTCCCCGTCGTACAACGCGGCAAGCAGGCTCGCCGCCGACACCCATTGCCGCCGCCGGAACGCCAGCACACACAGCACCGCGCGCCGCTGCGGCGGGCCGAGCGGGAGGACCTCGCCGGCCAGATCCGCTTCGACACCGTTGAGCAGCGTCAATCGCAGCACGGCGGGCGAGAGGGCGCCCGCGTCCGCCTGATCCATCTGCTCTCCACTGCCTCGTCACGTCGCCTAGCCCGACCAGCGTAAACGGACCGGCGTCCGTCAGCGCGGACGAATCCTGCGCGGAGGTGTGCCTTTCGCCGCGAGCCGTAGCGGGCGACAGGGACTGGACCTACGTCCGAGCTGGGCCGATGGCAATCTCCGGGCAACCAGTCGCCCCGCTGTGCGTCGAGGCAGGTAGTGACGCACCTCGCAACGCAAGCCGGGCTAGCTCAACCCGAGCTGGTGGGCGCGAGCGATCGCATGCGGGCGATCGCGGACATGGAGTTTCGCGAACAACGAGTTGATATGACTTTTGACGGTGCTGACGCCGATGAACAGTTCCTTGGCGATCTCGGAGTTGTTCTGTCCCTTGGCAATCAACCTCAGCACGTCGAGTTCCCTTGCACTGAGCCCTAATTCGGCACCGTCGGCAGCAGTCGACGGTGCGGACACGGCCGACGACAGCGAGGCGACGAGACGCTGACCGACCTCGGCGGCGAAGGTGGTTTGCCCGCCCGCGACCGAGCGGATGGCCGTGGCGATCTCGCGACGGCCCGCGTCCTTGGTCAAATAACCACGCGCACCGGCACGCAACGCGCCCGCGATCGATTCGTCATCGGCGTAGGTGGTCAGCACCAGAACCGCGGTGCCGGACTGTGCCGCGGCGATCGCGGCGGTGGCGGCGACGCCGTCGAGGACCGGCATCCGCAAATCCATCAGCACGACATCGGGCGCGAGCCGGTGCACCAACTCGACCGCTTCGGCCCCGTCGCGGGCCTCGCCGACCACCTCGATATCCGGCAGCAGGGAGAGCACCGTGGTCAGGCCCTCCCGCACGATGGTCTGATCATCGGCGACGACCACCGTGATCACCTGCGCGGCACCGTCATTCGCACTGTCCACCGGTCACCCACCTTTCCAGCCTGCACCGTGCCGCCCAGCGCGCCGATCCGCTCGCGCATACCGAGCAGGCCGGCGCCTATCCCCGACGCCGACAATAATCCGAGCCGACCGGCCAGCGGATTCGACGCAACCAGCTCGACCTGTTCCGCGCCGACCCGCAGCCGCAACTCGACCTCGGCGCCCGGCGCGTGCTTGCGGGCATTGGTCAGCGACTCCTGCGCCCCGCGCAGCAATGCCACACTCACCTGCTCGCCGAGGTGCTGGGTGTCGCCGTCCAACCGTGCGTGCACCCGACCCCCCGCATCCCGATGCTCGGTGACCAGTTGGTCGAATTCGATTGGTAGATCTATACTTTCGGCCCGCAGCGCACCGACCACCTGCCGAGTATCGTCGAGCCCGGACGCCGCAAGCTCCCGCGAAGCTCGGATCTTATCGGCGGCCCGTTCCGTCTCACCCGCCTCCAGCAGCGCGTCGGCGGCGTCGAGTTGCAGCACCAGCCCACCCAGCGTGTGCGCGAGCACGTCGTGCACCTCGCGAGCGATCCGCCCGCGTTCGGCAAGCGCGGCGGCGCGGTCTCGCTCCGCACGAATCTCCCTGCTCTGCTCCACCAGTAGCCGATTCTGCTCGGCGGTCACCCGAAACTGCCTGCGGCTCAACCCGAGCAGCGCCACCAACAGCACCCCGGCCAGCAGCCCGAGGTAGGCGCTCGGCGTCCGGTGCGCGGCCACCGACGACACACCCACCGCGATCACCTCGATACCGACGATCAACGCCCCGAGCGTGGTCGAGTGCTGCACCACCGCGAATCCGGCGAACGCGGCGACGAGCAGCGGGAGCATCGAGGCGCCCACCTGGGCGACCGTCAGGCCGCCACCGACCGCCATCACCACGAGCGCGAGCCTGCTGAGCCACGGCCGTCCCATCGGGCCCACCGCCCAGAACAGCAATCCGAGCCCGGCCAGACCGGCCAGGATCAGGATCGGCATCCCCACCTGCCCGAGTTGGTCGTCGCGGAGCAGTGCGACCATGGCGATGAGCCCCGTCAGGCGCAATAGCCTGTTCGGGGCCGTCGGTGCGATGCCGGGCGGCATCGACTCAGTGTGCCCGAACCATCGGCCGCGAGCCGGTCAGCCGTTCCGCCCGCGCCGAGATGACCAGCATCCGGCCGAGCCGGCTGACCGCGAGCAGCACGATGATCGCGCCGACCGACAGCACTGCCTTCGCACCGATATCCACCGCGACCACGTCGATGCCGATGCGCACCGCGATCAACGCCACCCACAGCGCCGAGGCGAACGCGCCGGTGCGGACCAACAGTTGCCCGTCCTGCCTGACGAACTTCGACAGCACACCCATCAGCGCGCCGACCGCCAGCCCGAGCACCGCCTCGAAGACCAGCACCACGATATCCACGGTGTGCACCGCGGGGGCGTTGTCCGCGGACGCGAGCACCACCACGCCGACGATGCCGAGGACCAGCGGCCCGCGCCACATCCGGGCCGGATCGAATGGGCGCCACTGGTTCTGGCGGTAGATGATCCAGCCGAGTATCGCGATCATCAGCACCGCGGTGAGTAAGTTGTTCGAGGTCATGCCCATAACACTCAGGGAATCGCCGAATATCCGGCACCACCCGAGGGTGGAACCGCGGGTGGAATCCGCCGGACTAGCCGACCGGGATCAACTCACCCGGCGCGAACCGGGGCACCGGGGGCGGCACCGGCCGAAACCCACGCGGCCTTGCCCGCAGGAACAGGAAGAACAACGCGACCAACAGCACCGCCCGGCCCCACACCCCGAACTGGACGAGCTTCTCCATCTGCTCCGCGGGGCGACCGGTGCCGAGCGCGTAGAAGTATCGGAACACCCCGATCCCGAGGGCCGCGTCGGCGACGAAGTACGCACCGATCGCCGTCCACGGCACCTGGAGCAGCACCAGGAACGGCACCAGCCACAGCGTGTACTGCGGCGAATGCACCTTGTGGAACAACAGGAATCCACACAGCATCGCGCCGCTCACCCCGACCCACGGGAACACGCCCGACGCCAGGTATCGCTTCCAGCCGAGCCACATGGCCAGCGTGAACGCGGCCAGGATCAGCGTCGGCGAGGCGACCGACACCACCTGCTGGAACAGCGCTTCGCTCTGCGTGTCCGTGCCGAACAGCTGCCGAAGTCCCCAGTACCAAATGGAATTCGTGGTTATGTCGGCCTGTCGCAACTGCTGGAAGGTGATCGACGCGCGCCAGCCCTCGTAGCCGGTCAGCGCGAACGGCAGGTTCACCGCGACCACGGTGGCGATGGCAGCGCCCGCCGTCATGAGCGCGCCGCGCACGTCAAGGCGCCGTTCGCCGGGATCGCGTTCGACACCGCCGGTGAGCACGTACGCCAGCAACGGCAGCACGAAAATCCCTGGATAAAGCTTGAGGCAGAATCCGAGACCGAGCAGGATCGCGGCCAGAATTCCCCTGGTACGCAACGAATATCGGGTCAAGGTGGCGACCACATACACCGCGGCGACCGCCGTGCACACCACCGGAAGTTCCCAATTGTGGAAGGCATAGAGCACCAGCGGTGGCCCCGCCGCCCACAGCAGCGCCGCGCGGCCCGCGAGCCGGGCCAGCATCCAGGCGGTCAGCAGCGCGAACGGCGCGAGCAGCAGCGCCGAGTGCCGCAGGAAGTCGGCGTCGTTGTGCGCGCCGAGCGCGCCGAGCCACATCAAAGTGCCGCTGAGCACCGGATATTCGACCGCGCCGCCGACCAGCGTGCCATCGTCGGTAATGCCGCCCTGGACGTACGGGAAGACGTGCTCGTTGATGTCGCGCCCCAGCCAGAGGAACTGAATATCGGAGTAACAGACATCCGAATCCTTGGCGACATCGAATACCGTGCTGCGCCCGTCCGCGGTGAACGGCCCACCCGCACACCGCGCCTTGTTCGCGTACCCGAGCACGAGCGTGAGCCCGCACAGCACGAGCATCACCGCCGCCAGCGCCGTCCGACGCCCGACGCGACGCGCGCTCAGGTCGCTGGTGGCGAGTCCGCTCGGCATGTGGACCACCCTAAGTCGCCTGACCGAACCTTGCCCCCATCCCCCGCGGATCAAATGTCGCGCGCCCCCGCGGATACGGTCGCAACAGCTGATCTCGTGAGCACCTGGGTAACTCGTCGGGTACGCCCAAAGCTCGACCCACAGGACGACAGTCAGCCCGCGACGGCACGATCTACGCACTCAACGACCGGCAAAAGTCGCGGAGAGGCGGGGGAGTTTCGGTGGTCAGGGGCGGTTCATGTAGCCTAATCGGGTTGCTGACGCAACGACCCTCCTGCCACGGAGAGCCCGTGGCCGTTTCCTAGTCCACAGGAGGTGATTGGTCCGTGCGTCATTACGAAGTGATGGTTATCCTCGATCCCAGTCTGGACGAGCGCACCGTAGCCCCGTCTCTCGAGACGATGCTCACCGTGGTTCGTACCGAAGGCGGCAAGGTCGACAAGGTCGATATCTGGGGCCGCCGCAGGCTTGCCTACGAGATCGCCAAGCAGGCCGAGGGCATCTACGCGGTGGTCGATCTGACCGCAGAGCCCGCGACCGTGAGCGAACTCGACCGCCAGCTCGGCCTGAACGAGTCGGTGCTGCGTACCAAGGTTCTGCGCCACGACAAGTAGTCCCGCGACTCTCGATTGCGTCGGTGTCTATCTCTAGGCTCTACGCAACTAGCGAGACGCGGACTGCTTCGAGCGCTTGCGAGACGCGAATGCGCGAGGCCGCACCCCGAGCAGGAGGAACCACATGGCAGGCGACACGGTCATCACCGTCATCGGAAACTTGACGGCCGACCCGGAGCTTCGATTCACGCCCGCGGGAGCGGCGGTGGCTAATTTCACCGTCGCATCGACACCCCGCATGTTCGACCGTAATTCGAACGAATGGAAAGACGGCGAAGCGCTTTTCCTGCGCTGCAATATCTGGCGCGAAGCTGCGGAAAATGTCGCCGAAAGCCTGACCCGGGGTTCCCGAGTCATCGTGAGTGGGCGGCTGAAGCAGCGCTCCTACGAGACCGCTCAGGGTGAGAAGCGCACGGTCGTCGAGCTCGAGGTCGATGAGGTCGGCCCCTCGTTGAAGTACGCCACCGCGAAGGTCAACAAGACCAGTCGCGGTGGCGGTGGCGGCGGTGGCGGCTTCGGATCCGGCGGCAGCGGTGGCTCCGGCGGCGGCAACGCCCCGGCCGGCTCCGGCGGTGGCGGCGGGCGTTCCGGCGGTGCCGAGGACGACCCTTGGGGCAGTGCGCCCGCGGCAGGCTCCTTCGGGGGCGGCGGCCGCGTAGATGACGAACCGCCGTTCTGATAACGGCAATTCATAGGTCCGCCTCGCGTGGACCATCACTGATTACGGAGTAAAAGACCATGCCTAAAGCGCCAGCGCGCGAAAAGGTGCTCAAGAAGAAGGCCTGCGCATTCTGCAAGGAAGCCAAGTCCGGAATCGTCAACATCGATTACAAGGACACGGCACTGCTGCGTAAGTACGTCAGCGATCGCGGCAAGATCCGCGCCCGCCGCGTCACCGGCAACTGCGTGCAGCACCAGCGTGACATCGCGGTTGCCGTCAAGAACTCGCGTGAGGTGGCCCTGCTTCCTTACGTGTCGACGGCTCGCTGAGTAAGGGAGACACGCAAATGAAGTTGATTCTGACTGCAGACGTGGACAACCTCGGTGCGCCCGGCGACACCGTCGAGGTCAAGGACGGCTACGGCCGTAATTTCCTGCTGCCGCGCGGATTGGCGATCGTTGCCAGCCGTGGGGCCGAGAAGCAGGTCGCGGGCATCCGCCGGGCGCAGGACGCGCGCAAGGTGCGCGACCTGGATCACGCCAACGAACTGAAGCAGGCCATCGAGAACCTCGACGCGGTCGCGCTTTCGGTGAAGACGGCGGGCACCGGCAAGCTGTTCGGCTCGGTGACCCAGGCCGACGTCGCCTCGGCCATCAAGTCGGCCGGCGGGCCCGTGGTCGACCGGCGCAGCATCGAGCTGCCGAAGTCGCACATCAAGTCGACCGGCAAGCACGGCGTCGTGGTGCACCTGCACCCGGACGTGGTGGCCAAGTTCGACCTCACGGTCGCTGCCAGCTGATATAGCACCACTTCGAAGACCACTCCCGTGTTCGGCGCGGGAGTGGTCTTCGGCTGTGCGACGCTGCCCACGTTTGTGGATAACTAATTGTTTGCCCGTTGTGCAGTCCTGCCGGATGGAACATTCTGGGCAAATCATTGCTGGTCATCAGGGTTCCCGAAGGCGGGCCTGTGGATTACGCAGGAAACCGACCGGTGGCAATGTGATTCAGCTCATAGCAGTTACCCGTGCCGTTAACTCAACACGCCCGGCTGTTCAACTTGTCCGACACGCCCGACTTTATTCATCCACACCTGGATATCTCGCGAAATCGATACCTATCTGCGGGTATTCGCGGCGTGACCTGGGTTTTCCCCAAGTTGTACACAGGGGGTGCACACAGTTAGGTGAACAGTCCCCAACTTATCCACAGGTGTGTGCACAGTACGGTTTGTTGACCGCCCTCGGGTCGCCTAGGTTCGTCGCTACGTCGTGAAACGAACGGCCCCGAACGTCCGGATCCATCGGTATCGCAACGGTAGCTGGAACTCGCAGGTGGCACCAACCATCGCGCGGGTGACAGCCACTGCCCTGCGGCAGACGTGTCGGAGCCCGAGAGTGAGACCAGTCATCAATAGGGTGAGCCCGGTAGGTGTAGAGAGGACGGTCGAGTCTCATGGCAGTCGTCGATGACCGAGGGCATGCGAACTATCCGCCCGAGCCCCCCGGCGAGGACTTCGGGCGCCAGCCACCGCACGACATGGCGGCCGAGCAGTCCGTACTCGGCGGCATGCTGCTGAGCAAGGACGCGATCGCCGACGTCATCGAGGTGATGCGGCCCGGCGACTTCTACCGCCCCGCCCACCAGCTCATCTACGACACCATCCTCGACCTCTACGGTCGCGGCGAACCCGCCGACCCGGTGACCGTCTCGGCAGGCCTGGACCGTCGCGGCGAACTCAAGCGCATCGGCGGACCGCCCTACCTCGTCACGCTCACCCAGACCGTGCCCACCGCGGCCAACGCCAGCTTCTACGCCGAGATCGTCGCCGAAAAAGCCATCCTGCGCCGCCTCGTCGAAGCGGGCACCCGCATCGTCCAATACGGCTACGCGGGCGCCGACGGCCAGGACATCGCCGAGGTCGTCGACCGCGCCCAAGCCGAGGTCTACGAGGTCACCGAACGCCGCACCACCGAAGACTTCCTCCCGCTAGAGGAACTCCTCCAGCCGACGATGGACGAAATCGACTCCATCGCCAGCCGCGGCGGCATCTCCCTCGGCGTCCCCACCGGCTTCACCGAACTAGACGAACTCACCAACGGCCTCCACCCCGGCCAAATGATCATCGTCGCGGCCCGGCCTGGCGTTGGCAAATCGACCCTGGGTATGGATTTCATGCGCAGTTGCTCGATCAAGCATGGGCTGGCCAGCGTTATTTTCTCGCTGGAGATGAGTCGTACGGAAATCGTCATGCGTCTGCTTTCCGCCGAGGCGAAGATCAAGCTCGGGGATATGCGGTCGGGGCGGATGAGCGACGATGACTGGACCAAGCTGGCCCGCCGGATGAGCGAGATCAGTGAAGCGCCACTGTTCGTCGACGACTCGCCGAACCTCACCATGATGGAGATTCGGGCGAAGGCGCGGCGCCTGAAGCAGCGGCATGACCTGAAACTCGTTGTGGTGGACTACCTCCAGCTGATGAGCTCAGGTAAAAAGGTCGAATCCCGCCAGCAAGAAGTCTCGGAATTCTCGCGACACCTGAAGCTGCTTGCGAAGGAACTCGAGGTTCCGGTGATCGCGATCAGCCAGCTGAACCGTGGTCCCGAACAACGAACCGACAAGCGCCCCATGGTGTCCGACTTGCGTGAATCCGGATCACTGGAACAGGACGCCGACATGGTCATCCTGTTGCACCGCCCGGACGCCATCGAACGCGACGACCCCCGCGGCGGCGAAGCCGACTTGATCGTCGGTAAACACCGAAATGGCCCGACCGCCACCATCACCGTCGCGCACCAGCTGCACCTGAGCCGGTTCGTAGATATGGCCCGCGGCTAAGGCTTGGCCAGTCCCGCGCAGAGTTGCTATCGACGAGCCAGTCCGCGCGGCTCCCGCAAACAGGCAGACCAACGCCGCGAGTGGTCCCTCGCGGTCAGCGGCACAGTCGCGCTATGCGCCGTATCCCCCGTCGATCCTCAGTACCGCCCCGGTGACGTACGACGCCTGGGGGCTGGCGAGGAAGACAACGCCAGCGGCGATTTCCTCCGGCGTGCCGTACCGCCCCATCGCCGTCGTGGGAAGGAACATCGATGCGGCCGGACTGTCTGCCGGGTTCATGTCGGTGTCGATGAACCCGGCCTGGATCACGTTCACCGTGATGCCCCGGTGCGCGAGATCGCGGGCGGCACCCCTGCTGTAAGCCTCCAGGGCCGCCTTGGTGCCCGCATAGTCGGCCATCCCGGGGAAGCCCGTCCGCGTGGCTGCGCCGGTACTGATGCTCACGATCCGCCCACCCTCGGGCAGCAGTGCGAGCGCGGCTCTGATCGCGGCCACCACGCCGGTGTAGTTCACTGCGAGCTGGCGGTCGAGAGCGGACTCGTCGGTGTGCTCGCTGTCGATCGGGGCTGCGGCGGTGACGCCTGCGTTGTTGACCAGGATGTCCAGCTTTCCGAACTGCTCGGCCACCTGGCGGATCAGACCTGCCGCCTGCGTCGCGTCCGCCTGGTCGGCCTGGAAGGCCGCTGCGCGTACCCCCTCGCCGCCAGCTCCGCGACCACCGCCTTGGCCTGGTCTTCTGAAGACGAGTAGCTGATCGCGACGTCGGCTCCTTCGTCGGCCAGCGCCAGGGCCGACGCTGCCCCGATCCCCCTCGATCCGCCCGTGACGATCGCTACCTTGCCGTTCAGCTTTCCCATGTTCTCCTGCTTCCGTCCGATGCGCGACGCCATTCTTGACCGTACGGTCCACCATAGGGTGTTGTGGACCGCACGGTCAAGAATGCGTATCCTCGGCGGTATGGCACGTCCACGCGCGTTCGACGAGAAGCAGGTCCTGCAAGAGGTCCGGGAGCAGTTCTGGACCGCTGGCTACGCCGCGACCTCGTTGGAAGACCTGATGCGGGTCAGCGGACTGGGCAAAGGCAGCCTCTATGCGGCATTCGGCGACAAGCGTCAGCTCTTCCTCCGAGCATTGCGCAGCTACACCGAAGGCAACCATGACCACCTCCGAAAAGCCCTTACCGAGGCCCCGCGGGCGATAGACGCTCTCCGCATGCTTCTCGAAGCGCCACTCGAGGAGACGACCGATAACGGCACGCGGCGTGGCTGTCTGCTGGCCAACAGCACCTGCGAACTCGGCCACTCGGATCCGGAGGTCCTCGCCCACGCTCACCGCACCTACGAGGCCACCACCGCCGTGATAGCCGACTGTGTCTCCCGCGCCCAGGACGAAGGGGATCTGCCGGCCGAGTCGGACCCGATCGCGCTGGCGCGCGCTCTCCTCGCCGCGCAACAGGGGATCGTGTTCATGAGCCGGACCGGTTTGGACACGGGCACACTCACCTCCACCGCGCGATCACTCGCGGCTCAGCTCCTGCCGGACCGCGCCGACGACTGAACGGACAGGTGGTAACGGACCGTTCGCTCACGCATCTGGGCGACGCGATAACTCGCTGCCATCCGAATCCTTGTTCACCAAACAACTCTGAGAGGCCAAGGGCCACTGGGGTTGTCCGCACGAAAGCGCGTCGGCTGTTAACGTGCCCGCATGGAGGCTGTGGGGGAGTTCGTTGTCGGTGTCGATACCGTAGCGGTTCAGAGAGCCCGTCGTCGGACGCTCCGGTTGATGACGACGTCGGTGGTTGTGGAATTGGCGGCTGCGGTGGTGATCTCGGCGTTAGCAGGGTTCATGGTGTGGCTCGCCGGACCGATCGGCCTCATGCAGTTCGCGGTGGTGGCCGTCTTCCTTTTCGGCGCGCAGCGGACCCTCCGAAACCGGCGGCGCCTGCGGGACAAGTGGGCCGCCGAAGGTATTTGTTCCCACGCAATGCGGTTGTCCGCCAACGGTCTTCGGCTCAGCCTCGACGGTGCACCGGACTCCATCTTTCTGCCTTGGGGAACTGTGCAAGGGTTACGAGTACATCGGTGGCGAGGCCAGCAGCTGCTGGTGGTAGATCTGATCCCCGGAGTCGGCGATTCCACTTCCGGCGTTCACGGCCTTGACCACCCGGAGGCCCAAATGATGCTCCGGAAGCGGACCCATGGCACGACCGGGCTCCAGACCGCTGTGCGTATCCTCGCCCCACCGATGTCGGACATCGATCGGGCCGCGGCGTACTTCACCGCAGGCAGGGTCCGTGTTCACTGAAGAAATGCCATCGCACCGACACCACAACCGCTGGCTACAGTGTGAGACAAACCGGAAGTGCCCAGGTCAATCAAACTGGTGGATGCCGCGAGTTTTGGGACCGCACACCTAGTCGTCCGCACGCTGGATGGCGTTCAGCACTCGGTTCAGGCCGAAGTTCCAGGCCTGTTCGAGGTCGCCGCCTAGGCGGAATGCTCTTGCGAGCTCCAGCGTGATGAACCCGCTGGCCCAGGCGACGATCGTGCGGGCGGCGGGCAGCGCGTGCTCCGGGCCGGCCAGCTCGGCGACCAGGCGTAGCAGCGTGGCCGAGGAGCGTTCCGATCGCGCGGTCGCGCCGGGTACCGCCTGGGGTGCGTTCATGAGCGCATAGGCGGCCGGGTTGGCGTGCGCGAAGTTGCGGTAGGCGGTCAGCAATGATCGCAGGTCAGCGGTGGGATTGCCGGAGTCGGCCGCCGCGTCGGCCGCCGCGGTCAGCTCGTCGGTCACGTTCTCCAGGATCAGCCGGAGCAGGTCGGAGCGGCTGCGCACCCGCTTGTACAGCGACGGCGGGCGGACGCCGACCGCGTCGGCCACGGCGCGCATGGTCAGCGCGTCCGTCCCGCGTTCTTCCAGCAGGCGCCGTCCGGCCGTGACGACGGCGGCGGTCGAGGTTTGCGCGTGAGCGGGCATCCCAGCCTCCTGATCGTCGGTGGTCGAAATCCTACTTGCGGACCGCACGAAGGCTAACTAGGGTAGCCATTCGAAGGCTAATAATCATAGCCTTGGGTTTGGTCTAGGAGTGTCACATGCAAATTGCCGAGGGTCTGCACCGGATCGGCTCCGACGTCGTCAACTGCTACCTGGTCGTCGACGGGGATGGTGTGACGATCATCGACGCGGGACTCCCGCGTTACTGGACGCTGCTGCGCAATGAGCTCGCGCAGCGGGGGCTGACCCTCGATGACGTGCGGGCGCTGATCCTCACGCACGGCGACTCCGACCACATCGGTTTCGCCGCCCAGCTCTCCCGCGAGAAGGGCATCCCGGCCTACCTGCATCCGGCCGACTTCGACCGGGCTCGGCTGGAGGTGAAGAAGCCCAACAGCGGCTGGGGCCCGATCAAGGTCGGGCCGATGGCCGAGTTCCTGTGGTACTCGGCCCGCAAGGGCGGTCTGCGTCCCCGGCCGGTCGGCGAACTGCGCCCGATCGAGGACGGTCAGGTGCTCGACGTCCCCGGCTCGCCCCGGATCATCCACCTGCCCGGACATACACCCGGCAGCGTGGCGGTGCACGTCCCGGCGGTCGACGCGCTGTTCCTAGGCGACACCATGACGACCCGCAACGTGCTCACCGGCGCGACCGGCCCCAAGCCCGCGCCGTTCACGCTGGAACCCAGGGAGGCTATAGCGTCGCTCGCCCGCATCGAAGAAGTGGACGCGACCTGGGTCCTGCCCGGTCACGGACCGGCCTGGGACGGCGGGGTGGCCGAGGCGGTACGGCTCATCCGGCACGCCGCGGAGCAGTAGTGCCATGCAACGGCTACCGATCTGGTTCGAACGGGCCGAGAACCTGGCCATCGTTGTCGCGGTGATCTTCGGGTTCGTCTAATTACACTTCTCGTGGTGGTGGCTGCTGGCGCTTTTCCTGGTGTTCGACGTGGCCATCGTGGGCTACTTGGTCAACGAGCGAATCGGGGCCATCTGCTACAACCTGACTCACGCCTATGTCGGGCCCGCAGTGCTGCTGCTCGGCTACGTAATTACCTCGGTCCCCTGGTGCGCATTCGCGGGGCTGGTGTGGGCCTTTCACATCGCGACCGACCGAGCACTCGGTTTCGGCCTCGAGTTCGCGAGCAGTTTCCAAGACACTCACCTCGGCCGGATCGGCAGATCCTGAAGTCCGAGAACCGAACTGACGAAATGCCATCGCGTGATCTCGCCGACCTGGCTTCGGTCCGCGCGTTTGCCGAGGACTTCACCGAGCATCTCGAAGTGCTGATCAACAATGCGTGTGGAATGATTCCACCCTTCTCCGCGCCTCCGATGGTTTCGAATTGCAGTTCGGGACAAACCATCTGGGGCAATTCGCGCTCACGAACCTGCCCTTGTCCCAGATCAGGGCACGGGTGGTCCCCGTTTCGCCCAACGGCCACAAGGTGGGCTCGATCGACTTCGACGACCTCGACGGGAGCGCAAGCCGTACCAGGCGATGGTGGCGTATGCGCAATCCAAACTCGTCGATCGTATTCGCCGATTGCGTTGCACGGCAGTAGGATTCGGGTTTTCAATAGCAGCGCTGACGCAGCCGATCCAGTCACTGTTGGTGGCTTCCCGCACCGACCGATCGTGGACATCCTTGCCCATCAGCAGATCGTGTCTGGATATGCTGACGCTTCGCGCGACGGTCGTACTCCGATGCGTTCAGTACGACCTGATTAGAAAGAGATTCGGCATGACAACAGAGGGCGACGCGAGCGCTGACCATTCCCACCGAACGTTCTCCTACGAGGACGGCGGTACGGCGTTCACCGGATTGCTCGTCCCGCGTGCACCGGGCGCACCGGCTCGGGGTGGGGTGATGATCGCACCCGATTGGCGCGGACTCAGCCCATTCATGCGGCAAGAGGCGACCCGTCTCGTCGGCGCCGGTTTCGATGTCGGCGTAATGGATCTCTACGGCGACGGCCTGTTCGCGACTGAGGAGTCGCAGGCTGGGCCCTTGATCGGCGGCTTGATCGATGATCGCGCCAGCGGCGTATCCCGGATGGCCAGCTGTCTCGAGGCGTTTCGGCACGCGACCGGCGCCGCGCCGGTGGTCCTGATCGGATACAGCATCGGCGGCATGGTCAGCCTCGACTTCGCCCGAAGCGGTGCCGACATCGCCGGGGTCGCGCTGTGTTCGGCACTGCTCAAGACGGCCGAGCCCGGGGCGCCGACGAAAGTAGGCGGACGCGTGCTGGCCCTGCACGGCACCCGCGATGCCATCTGCCCCATGGACATGGTCAGTGCCCTGTCCGATGAAATGGACATTGCCGGCAACGACGCGACGATCGTCCTGTACACCGGCGCCCATCACGCGTTTTACAACCCCGAGGCAGGCACCGACCCCACCGCCCGCCTCGTCTACTCGGCGACCGCGGCTGCCCGCTCCCGAGACATGATCGACAGGTTCCTCACGCAGGTATTGACCTGATCGATCCGACACCTGCTACCGGGGGCGCTCGGCGACTACTTCGATGGTGTCGGCATCGATCAGTAGCAGGCACGGAACCAGCTCGGTGCCGGTGTCCGGCGAGGTGAGCACGGCTTGCCTGATGTCCTCGACCTGGCCCGAGCCGGCGCCCGCGATGAGGATGTGGTCGGGGCTGATCAGGCCTACGACCAGCCGGTCTTCACCGACCTGTTCGGCGCACTTCTCGTGGAAATCGTCGAGCAGGATCGCCGACGCCACGCAGGGGCCGTCCCGCTCCATGGTGGCGAGGGTTCCGAGTTCCGCATCCGGAGCCACCTTGAAGTTGAGCCCGGACTTCACGTTCCCGAGGGCCTCGAGGGCCAACTCCTCGATCTCCTCCGCGCTCATGGCCTCGAACTTGCTCCGAGTGAGATGGGACATGCCGATCCGACCGTCAGGCGTGGTGGTAACCCTGGCAAACCCGAAGTACAGCTTGCCCTCCACCAGCGGGAGCGAGGCGGAAAACGGCAACGGCTCGGAGACGCTGTGCAGGATCGGCAGCCATTCACCAACCCGCTCGGCCTGCCGGAACATCTCCTCGCCTCGTTCCCGCAGCTTGATGTTCTCGACCTCGTCCATCACCCGCCTGGCGTGTTCGAGGGCATCGGTCCAATCGTCGCCCTCGGGGCGCTCGAAGACGTGCGTGTGCCCGGCCTCGGGGAACGTCGCGGCCAGGAAGTTCCGGTCAGTGTCGGTGGGCTGCCAGGTGCTGTGCACCCTGGTCACGTCAGAAGACTGGATCTGCCGCTCTCGCTCGGCCTGCTGCCATGCCTGCCGGACGGAGTCATGGGCCTGCGCGGGCGCGGCTGCGGTGATCAGCTCGTCGTCGTTCGAATTTAGTTGGAAGACAACGACATTCAGGGTCAAATCCATCGTAGGGCTAGCAGATCCCCGGTACTTCGCCATGGATGAGGACTTGGATGAAGCACTGCAGGTTCGAGCTGCCCGAACTCGGGGCGGGCGCCGGATCCGCGCTCGCGGCCGGCGCGGCCACCAGTGCCGTCAGCACGAAGGCGGCAGCCGATACCGACACAGCCACGCTGTTTCTGATACTCACACCAATCTCCTTGTCTAGGAGCTAGATCGACTAGAACCTAGATCAAGGTAGCGATGTTCGAGCAATGCCCCCAGCCCCTACTTTCCTGGAGCCTGGTCAAGTCCGAACCGGTGGCGCCAGTTGGGCCAGCTCGCGCGAGACTTCGACGGCGACCTCGATGGTGCGGGCCACCAGCGGCGACTGACCGCGGCGTCCAGGCGGCCAGTGCAGATAAATCTCGCGTGTGAGGGTGGGGGCGAGTTCGTGGACCCGCAGATCCGGCCAACCTTCTGGTCCATGAATCGCACCACAGGAGCGGCACACGACGGGGTGGATCGCCAGCCAGGGCAGCACGGCGAGACCCATCCCGGCGCGCACCATCGACAACATGGTTTCGTTGCCGGCTGAGCGAAACACGATGTGCGGCCGCGCCCCTGCCGCCGCGAGGGACTGCTCCAACTTGGGCTGGTCACAGGTCGCCGGCCAGGCCACCATCGCCTTCCCGTCCAGCATTCGCGCTGACACCGGGCCCGCCGGCAGCTCTTCTGGCAGCGCCACCACCAAGTAGGGGTCCGTCATCAGGAGGACGGATTCCGTGTCGTCGCTGATCGGCCCGTCGTAGAACAACAAGTCGAGCTCGCCGATCTGCGCGTCGTCCGGTTCCGCTTCCGAAAGCCTGATCTCGCAGTGCGGATGCTCGTCCCGAAGGCGGCGCAACATGGTCGGCAGGATGACGTTGGAGACGCTCTGCAGGGTGCCGACGTCGATGCGGCCATCGCCTGCCTTGAATCGATCGACCGCATGCGCCAAGGCTTCGGCTTTCGTCAGCAGCTCCCTGCCTTGCTCGAGCACCACGGCGCCGAGTGGAGTTATCCGCACCGGCCTCGGCCCGCCTGGCCGATCGAACACGGAACCGCCGACGGCCTTCTCCAGTGCGGCGATGTGCTGGCTCACGCTGGATTGGGTGTAGCCGAGCCGGTTCGCCGCTCGGGAGAACGTGCCCTCCTCGGCGATCGCGATCATTGTCGTCAGCTGGCGTAGGTCGATCTCGGCCATGGCTAGATGTATAGCAGATCACGATGGATATCATCGTAAATGATCGCTTTTATTGATCGCTCTTGCCTCATAGCGTCAACGGCATGACAGTCTTGACGACAACCGCCGACATCAGCGCGAACAACCACACACCGCGACTACCAGCCCTGGCGTGGTCCCTCGGGGCGTGCCACCTCGTTGCGCGAGCCGGCGGCTTTGTGCAGCCGATGCTGGTGCTGTATTTAACCCAGGAACAGGGGATGGCGCCGACCGCTGCGGGTGCCGTGGTGGCGGCGGTGGGCATCGGCGACTTCGGGTCGCAACTGCTGGGCGGCTGGCTCGGGGACCGGTTCGGGCGTCGGCTGACGATGCTCCTGGGGTTCCTCGGGACGGCAATTGCGCTGGCCGCCTTGGGATCTGCCGAAACAACCGCGGCAATCTGGGCCGCGGCAGTCGGCTACGGCCTCACCGCCGGGCTCTTCCGGCCGGCCGGCTCAGCGGCAGTTGCGGACCTCCCGCCCCAGCAGCGAGTACGCGCCTACAGCCTCCTCTATTGGGCTGCGAACCTCGGATACGCCATCGCCGCAACGGTTTCCGGGGTCTTGGCGAGTCACGGCTATGGCCTGCTGTTCTGGTTGAACGCCGTGGCCGTGCTGGCCGCGGCGTTGATCGTGGTGATCGCGGTGCCGGAAACCCGTTCGAGCGCGATCGGCATTCGACGCGCGCTGCTGCCCGCGTTGCTCGGCGACCGACTGATGCTCACCATGACGCTGATCCACGTCGTCTACTTCACGCTGAATATGCAGGCGTTCGCCACCTTGCCGCTGCTGATGACCGGGCAGGGATGCGGCCCGGCCACGTACGGCGCCGTGCTCGCCCTCAATGGACTCGCCATCGTCATCCTGCAACCGCTGGCCGTTGCGGTGCTGGCGCACCGCGATCGCGGAACAGTACTCGCCGCCTCGATGCTCTTGACGGGGCTGGGTGGCGGCGTGGCCGCGATGAGTGCGTCCGCCGCGGGATATGCCGTCGCGATCCTCATCCTGAGCCTCGGGCAGATCGGGATGGCGGTCCAGTTCGGTGCCACGTTCGCCGACCTGGCGCCGTCCGATCTGCGCAGCAGGTACATCGGCGTGGCCTCGAGCACCTGGAGCCTCGGCACCATTCTCGGCCCGCTGGTCGGCATGGCGCTGCTGGAGCACACCGACCGAATCTGGCTGAGTGCCGGCGCGATCGCCACCGGACTCCTTCTCTTCGCGGCGCAGCAAGCCGCTGCCGGATCCCTGCGCGAGCGGCAGGCAGGGGCCATCAGCGTGGCTACCGGCGGCAATGCTCTAGCCACCTCGACCGCAATCAGGCGAGATCGTATCGTCGTTGCTCGCTAGGGGGTTGCTTACTTGGGGGCATGAGGACGTCGCGTACTTCGCCGACCTCTGTGGCCCGTCGATGTCGAAGAACAACCTCGCAAAGACCACCGACAGGGTTTCGATGATGCGAGGAAGCTTCGCTGGCCCAGATGGGCCGTTTGGGAATCTCGAACACCGCGTAATTCTTGTGCACCACAAGGGATACCGAGCTGCCCGCGCGATATCTGGTGAACGTACGCACCGAATTCCAGCACCCGGCGGCAAGGCGGACGTGCACCGAAAAGGCAGTGCCCGCAAGCTGTTCCACCACCTCGGGCGCGCCTACGCGCGGCGCGCGGCCCAGACGGTGCGTTCGGTGCGTACCGCGAGGTCGTCGCGTCGCAGGATGCTGTGCGGGCTGTCGGTGTCGAGCAGGCGGTCTAGGGCGGCTAGGTCTTCGGCCGGGAGGGTATCGGCGATGCTGCTGCGGAGGCGTTGCAGACTGCTGAGGGCGTAGGCGCCGACCGCCGGATCGCCGGAGCCGTCGATGTTTACGGTGAAGGTGCGTTCGCCTTCGAGGGTGAAGCCCGCGTCGATCAGCTTCGGTCCCCAGTCGGCGCCGCGGTGCGGGACGTGTTCGGCGTGGTAGTGGTCGCTCGCGGTGTGGCAGCGTTCTTCCAGGCCTGGACGGTCTTCCGGGGCGGTCTCGGGGAGGAAGCGCGGAAATCCGGCCAGCTCAACGACCGCGAACAGCCCGCCCGGTGCGAGGGCGTCGTGCACCTTGCGCAGTGCGCGGTCGGGGTGGGTCAGGTGGTGCATCGAGGCCGACGCCCACACCAGGTCCGGCGCGCCGAGGTCGGGCCAGCGGTCGGCGTCGAGGTCGGCCTGCACAGTGCGCACTCGTTCCTGCACACCTCGCGCGCATGCCTTCTCACGCAGGCGCAGCAGGTGCCCGGCCGACGCATCGACGGCAGTGACGTGCGCCTCCGGGAAACGGTCGAGCAGCGCGAAGGTGCCTGCTCCCGTCCCGCAGCCCAGGTCCACGATCTGGCGCGGAGCCGTCGCGAGGGGCAGCCACTCGATGATCGCGGCGATGCGCTCGGCGAGGACCTCCGCGTCCAGGTCGAGAATCTCCGCCTGGCCGTCGGCGTCGTGCTGGTGGCCGTGCGGCGTGGCGTGGTGCGACGCGGGTGCGTGGTCGTGGGGCATGTCCGCACGCTAGGACGATCATGCGCTTACAGCAAGTTTCCTTTCCGTATTGGCAAAAGGATGGTGACATGCGGTGCCTAACGCGCAAGCGGCGCCACCGCGGTCAGATGTCGGCCCCGCTCTCGGCACGTTGATGACCGCGACGGGCTTCGCGATCGAAGATCCCGAGAATCTCGCATGGACCGCCCGCGGTCCCGATGGCATGCGGCAGCATCGTCGGGAACTCCGCCGCCTGATTGGTCTCGATGCGGAAGCGGCGCTGACCGAGCAGGAGAATCGCGGTGCCGGACAGCACGACGAGCCACTCCCGGCCGGGATGCGCGCGCATGCGGGCGGGGTTGTCAGGCGGCGGTTCGGTCATCCGCTGGCGTACCACGCTCATGCCCGGATCGCCCTTGATGGTCCAGCGCATCAGCCCGTGCGCCCCGTCGATCATCGGGCTGGTGACGACGTCGTCGGTGTCATTCTCGACGAGCTGATCCAGGGTGGTGTCCAGGGCGCGCGCCAGCGTGACGAGGCTGTCCAGCGCCAGACGACGCTGACCGTTCTCGATGCGACTGAGCGTGGACTGGCTCAGCCTGGCCCGGCCCGCCAGCTCCTCCAGCGACCAGCCCTGCGCCACCCGCAGCGCACGGATGCGTTTGCGCACCAGGCTGTCCAGGTCGTCATCATTTTGCGCCATAGGCAAGAGGCTATGCCATACATGCAATACGCGTCTAGCTTCGTCCGCAGGGGCCCGAACCTGCGCCGGCCCCCGCACTTTCGAGAGGAATCCATGAGTACGAACCAGCCGGCACCGGCTGTTGCCGCCGAAGCAAGCGACGCGACCCACGCACCGGACGCGCGTCAGCGACGGATGATCCTGATCGCCGTCTGTGTCGCGTTGATGGCCGTCATCGCCTCGGTATCCGGGCTGAACGTCGCCCAGCCCGACCTCGCGATCGAGTTCGGCGCCGCGCAGCACACGATTCTGTGGATCATCAACATCTACACCCTCACGCTGGCCGCACTGCTGCTGCCGCTCGGCGCCCTCGGCGACCGGCTCGGCCGCAAACCCATGTTGATCGCCGGCCTGAGCGTCTTCGGCATGGCCAGTGCGCTTGCGGGCCTTGCGAACTCGACCGAGGTGATGCTCGCCGCCCGCGTGCTCAGCGGTGTCGGCGCGGCGATGATCATGCCCATCACCCTTGCCGTGATCACCGCGACCTTCCCCGAGGCCGAACGTGGCCGGGCGATCGGCGTGTGGACCGGCGTCGCAGGTGGCGGCGGCATCCTCGGCATGTTCCTGTCCGCCGCCCTGGTGGACGTGGCGAGCTGGCGGTGGCTGTTCGTCCTGCCGGTGGCGCTGGTCGTGGTGGCGCTCGCGATGGCGCTGCGCTCGGTCCCCAACTCCCGCGAGACCTCCGGACACGCCTTCGACACCGGGGGCGCGCTGACCTCCGCCGTCGCCGTGGTCGCCCTCATCTTCGTGCTGCAGGAAGGGCCGGAACGCGGCTGGACCGCGCCCGCCACCCTGATCAGCCTCGCCATCGGGGTCGTCGCCGCTGGCTGTTTCGTGGCCTGGGAGCAGCGCCGCAGGGCGGCCGCCCTGCTGGACGTCCGGCTCTTCCGCGAACGTGACCTGGCGGGCGGCTCGCTCACACTGCTTGTGGTCTTCGGTGTGCAGGCAGGCATTTTCGTGGTGTTGTTCCCGTTCTTCCAGGCCGTGCTCGGCTGGTCGGGTCTGCTGTCCACGCTCGCGTTCATGCCGATGGCCGTGGTGATGATGATGGCCTCCGGGCTCGCCCCAAAGCTGGTCGCGCGCAGTGGATCACGCTCGACCATGGCGACGGGTATCGCGCTGTCCGGCGCCGGCCTCGCGCTGATGGCAGTCCTCGTCTCCGCCGACGGCGGCTACCCGACCATCCTCCCCGGCATGCTCATCATGGCCCTCGGCATGGGACTGTCGATGACACCCGCCACCGAGGCCATCACCAGCTCGCTGCCGCGGGAACGCCAGGGTGTCGCGTCCGCGCTCAACGACGTCACCCGCGAATTCGGCACCGCCCTCGGTGTCGCCCTACTCGGCGCACTCCTGTCCGCCGGCTACCGTAACGCCATCGACGATCGACTCGACGGCGTCTCCGCCAATGCCGCCGGCACCGCCCGCGAAGGAGTCGCCAACGCCGTTGCCGCAGCGAATAACGCGGGCGCACAGGGAAGGTCGTTAGCCCAGGCTGCGCAGCAGTCTTTCGTCGACGGCTGGCAGCAGGCCATGTGGGCAGGCGTCGCCATCATGGCGGCCCTGTTCCTCTACCTACTCGTCCGCCGCCCGAAGAGCCGTACCGACGCGGCTTCTTCCTGAGTTCCTACGGCGTGCCGCTAGTCGGGTGGCGGTAGATAAGCGATCTGGACTAGTTGGGGCTCTTGGGATCTGGTGACGAGAGTGCCTCGTCCCGGCGGTAGCGAGGTGGCGCGGAGGTCGGTGCCGACGAGTTTTCCTTCGTCGGCCGGGGCGCTCATGAGGAGGGTGGCCGCGGAGACTTCGCGGAGTCGGCCCAGCAGGCTGCCGTGCAGCGCTCTGGCCAGGCCAGCCGCTCGGCGGGTGATGATCAGGTGCAGGCCAACGTCGTTGGCGGTGGGCAGGAATTCCAGGAGGGGTTCCAGCGGGTCGTCGCCGTCGGCGACGATCAGGTCGTGGTCGTCGACGACGACATAACACTCGGGGCCGGTCCACCAGCTGCGGTCGCGGAGTTGGTGCGGACCGATCTCGGGCCCGGGGATGCGGGTGGTGAGGACGCGGCACAACTGCTCGATCGCGTCCGGAACCGTTGCCGCTGACGCACAGTAGGCGGTCAGGCGGGCCGGGTCGACGGCGTGCAGCAAGGTGCGGCGGTAGTCGATCAGGAGGATCTGGGCCTGCTCGGGTGACGAATTCTCGGTGATGCCGAGCAGGATGTTGTGCAGGAGCGTGGTTTTGCCGCAGTCCTTGTCGGCGAACGCCATGAGATGCGGCTGCGCGTCGAAATCTATTATCAGAGGCAACAATTCGTTTTCACCCAGGCCGATGACCAAGTGCGTCGCGTCCTGCGCGATGCCCGCGTGCAGGGCTGACCGCAGCACGTGCGCGCGGGGAATCTCCAGGGGCAGCAGCCGAACCTCGGGGGCTTGTCGCGAACCGTAGATGGTGCGCAACTGCCGGGCGGCCGCGGCGATACCGCTCGGCAGCTCCTTCGGATCGGTGCGGGAATCCAGTCGCGGTAACGCGATGAGCAGATGCAATTTCTCCGGGGACAATCCGCGGCCCGGACGATCGGGGGGCACCGTTCCCGCTGCCTGGCGATCCAATTGGGAGTCCGCTGGGTCGCCGAGCCGCAGCTCGATCAGCGTGCCGACCATGTCGGGCAGCGCGAGCCGGCTCCTGGTCCACGGCGGTAGCGTGACCACGACGTGCACGCCGTAGCGAGGTCCCTGCGTCGCGATGGCGACGATCGTGTGCTCGAGTACCGGATAGTCCTGCTGGACGACATCGAGTCCATCGACCATCAGGAAGACGTCACCGTACCTGTCCGCCGAGATCGGGTCGGCGGCTTGCTTTTCCAGCGTGACATCGGCTAATCCCGCCTTGCGGGAACGGAATTCGTGCATCGACGTGATGCCGAGCTCGCGGAACCGTTGTTCCCTGCGACCCACGAGCGCGGCCACCTCGGCGACGGTGCGGCGCACGCGATCCGAGTCGCGCCGCCCGGCGACCGATCCCACATGCGGAAACTCGGCCAGACCCGCTAGGGCGCCACCCAGATCCAGGCAGTAGAACTGCACCTGCTCGGGTGTGTGCGTGGCCGCCGCGGCCACCATCAATGTTCGCAGCGCGGTCGACTTCCCCGAGCGCGGGCCACCGACGATCGCCATGTGGCCGGAGCTGTCCGACAGATCGGCGCACAGCACCTCGCGATAGTGCTTACGCGGGACATCGACCACCCCGATCGGCAGCCGCAACAACCCGGGCCCCGACGACGGCGAATTCCACTGCCGCAGTAGCATTCCCACCGTCGGCGAGTCGCTCAACGGATCGGTCCACACCAGATGCGCCGCCGACCCGTGCCTGCCGAGGGTGACGGCGAGCGACTCCGACACCGGGCGATCGACCGGCCCGGTAGCGCCGCCGCCGGGCACCGACGGCCCTGGACCGGATGCGTAGGCGACCCGGAAGCGCGTCGCGGTTCCGGTGCCGATCCGCAGATATCCGTAACCGGGTACGCGCGGCAGGTGATAGGCATCGGTGGTGCCGAGGACAAGTCGCGATTCAGCGGTCGAAAAGGTACGCAGCGCAATGCGATACGAGAGATAGCTGTCCAGCGCGCGCAACCGCCATTCGTCCGGCCGCTGGGTGCCGAGCAGCAGATGCATGCCGAGCGACCGGCCGAGTCGCCCGATCCGGACCAGCACGTCGACGAATGTCGAAGTCCCGGAAAGCAATTCCACGAACTCCTCGATCACGATCACCAGCACGGGCAGCGGCGGCAGCGCCGCGCCGCCCGCGCGGGCCTGCTCGTATTCACCGATGGTGGTGTACGGCCCGCTGTCCTCGAGGTGCCTGCGCCGTCGGTCGATCTCCCCGTCCAGCACGTCCTGCAGCCGTTCCCGCAGGTAGAGATCCTGTTCCACGTCGCGGACGTGGCCTGCCAGGTGCCGCAGACTGGTCAGCGGCTGGAACGTCGCGCCGTTCTTGAAGTCGACGAGCAGGAAGTTCACCTCATCCGGGCTGTGCCGCAAGGCCAGCCCGAGCACGATGGTCCGCAGCAGCTCCGATTTTCCGGAACCGATCGCGCCGACCACCAGTCCGTGCGGGCCCATGCCGCCCTCGGCGCCCTGTTTGAGGTCGAGCAGCACCGGGTCACCCGGTCGCGTCGCACCGATCGGGATGCGCAACAGCTCCCGGGCGGGGCGCTCGCGCCACCAATGTCCGATGTCGAACACCGAGCCAGCGTCGAGGCCGTGCAGCGCGGCGAAGTCGGCCTCGACCTCGGGCCCGGCCGACCCGGGGCCGGTCCCCGCGGCCGTGTGCCGCGCCCGCAGGCGCGCGACGAGATCCGCGGCGCCGTCGGTCCCGTCGTCCACCAGCGCGGGATCCGCAGGTGGCTCGCGAATGTCGGGCACCGCGATCCGGAACGGCTGTTGCTGGTGCAGCGCCCACCCTGGACCTTCCGGCAGGCGCACCGCGAGCTCCGGATCGATGTGCGAATCGCGGGGCTGATGCATGCGCAGTTCGATCTGGACGGCCAAGAGTCTGGACATCCAGTCCGACACCTCGTTCCAGTCCCGCACGGTGGCGACCACGTGTACGGCGTATTCCGGCCCGGCATCGGCGATGCGGCGCACCGTATCGGCGGCCTTGGGCAGCAGCTCCGCGAAATCGTCCCAGCGATCGAGCACCAGGAACAGATCCGGCACCGGCCCCTCGGGCAATCCGTCGCGGGCCGCGCGCAGGCTGTCCGGTGAATCGATATTGTGCTTGCGGTACAACCGCTTTCGGCTGCTGATCTCCTCGATCATGCGCTGCAGCATGGCGGCGACCTGTTCGGGCTCGTCGTCGCAGACCACGTCGGCGACGTGCGGCAGCTCGCGCATCGAGCCAAGGCGGTTGCTGGATTCCAGCACATGCACGCGCGCCTCGTCCGGCGAATGCGTCAGGACCAGTGCGGCCACCAGGGTGCGCAACAGGGTGCTCTTGCCGGAACCCGCGCGACCGACAACCAGCAGGCCGTTGTCCGGGCCGGCGAATTCGAGCTGCACGATATCGCCGACGGTGCCGTCCGGCCGCCGTTGCCTGCCGATCGGCACCGCCAACTTGCCGGTCCCCCACCAGCTTTCCGCACGCAGGCCAGCGTCTTCAACCTGCTCCAGCCGGCCGAGCAAGCTGCCGAGCAGCACCCGATCACCGCCATCACTCGCACCCGCGGCCCGTCGTCGGGTGCGCGCGATGTAGACCTCGTCGTTCAAAAAGCCGTAGTGGCTAGGCGTTTGACGATCGGTACGACGCCGAACCTCGTCACTGACATACGTCCACAGATCGTGCGTACTGATCTCCCCGGTCCCGTTGCCCGCCAGCCCGGTGGTGGTGATGCCGTTGACGATCGCCGAGGTGAACATCGACAGCGGCACCGAATCCTCTGCGGCGGAGCGGTTCCCGTCTTCGGCGATCTGCACGCCGGTGCAGGCCGTCATCACGCAGATACCGTCCCCGGTGACCAGGTGCTCGCCGACCCCGTCGTCGATGCCGCCGACCGCCTTGATCACGTCGTTGCCGAGAAACGCGCCACTGTAACAGCAATCGAGCAGGATGATCTTGGCAGCGGCGCTCGACTCGCGGATCAGCTCCTTGATGAACGCGGACGACACCGCCGAACTGCTCGGCAGATTCGGATCGGTATTGCAGGCGGCCAGATACAGGTTGCGACTGGTGCGGAAGCCGTGACCGGAGTAATAGAACAGCACGAGGTCCTCCGGGCCCGCATTGCGGAACAGCCGCTCGATGCTGCGCTCGATCTCCGTCTTCGACTCGTTGACGAGAATTTCGGCGGGTTGGAACGCGCCGATGCTCGGGTCGTGCAACAGGTTTCGCAGCTCTCTAGCGTCCGAGACCGGCGCGTAGAGCTGCGAGATCGACGTCGAGTAGAAGGTGTCGTTGGCGACGAACAGCGCGATCCGGCGACCCCGCGGGCTAGTCATCGGCGAATAGACTCCGCAACTGATCGACGACGCCGTCGACCTGTCCATCGGTCGGCCGGACGATGGTGATGTCGCGGTCGCCGTTGCGTACCGTCACCGATTCCGCGCGGCCGCGGGCCAGGAATCGGAGGACGATATCGCGGATCGCCCAGGCCGAGGTGCTCAGCGCACCCCCGGACACGAGCAGCTGACCGATCTCGATCGCGGTGCCGGATTTGGTGCCGGGACTGGCCGCCGTTGTCGCAGCCCCGACCGTTATCCCGGAGATTTCCCGTAGCTCGTCAGCCAGTTCGTCGGCCAGGCGATCCAGCCGCTGCGCGTCCCCCGGACCGGCCGTGACGATGAACAACACGTCGGCCATGGCTTGCCTCCCCGTTCCACCCCGCCGCATGGTGCGGCACAACAACATTCTAACTACGCACCCGCCCGCGAACACGGCAAACGATGTGTGGGCTTGCACCTCGGAAAGAACGTCGGGCTCAATTGTCGTATCGCGTTATCGTGACGGTGCGCCGAAAAACGACGTCGATGGTGGGGCTGTAGTGGATGAGCAACAACAGGATTCGCATTTCGCCCGCTCGATGTTCACCCGGGTTGACCGGCATGTGAAAGCGTATGCCGACCTGGACCTGTATCCGTTCTTGGCGAAGAACTGGGTCGACCGCAGGCGGGACGGGGAACAGGACCTACTGGACTCGTTCAACCGGCACGTCGAAGCCGTGATCGCCGGATACGACCCGCCCGGCATTCGACGGCGTAGTGACAGTCTGCTGTTCGCCCGCTGCTACGCGGATCTCGGCAAGGCGTCCGACGCGCCGGTAGCGCCGGAGGTACTGGTCGCCTTGTTCGCCGCCGAGGTCGAATACCGGGGCCCATTGAAGTTGAGCCGCACGCAGAATCGACGGCTCGCCGAGGTCTACGAGCAGATCGGCGGCATACTGGCGCTCGTGCTGCCCGGGCACGCGGCGCTGTCGTTCCGGCGCGCGTGGAGCCTGTACCGCCAGGATGGGGATACCGACGCGGAGGACCGCTGCGGCTTGAGCCTGGCGCGGGCCAAGCGGTGGGCCCAGCCGGTCCGGTGGCGGCGCTTCGTCGGCTACTTCTCAGATCTGGTGTGCGGCTACGGTTATCGGCCGTATCGGATGCTGCTGTGGATCGTTCTCCAGGTCGCGTTGTCGATCGTGGTCGTGCGTTCGCTGTCCACCGCGTCGACCCTGTCGATCGTCTACGACTGCGCCATGAACTATCTGAATCCCCTCGGCCCCGCGGATACCGCGGGGCTCGAAGGGACGGATCAGCTGGTGTTCGTGGTGGAGGCGTACGCCGGGGTGTTGTCGGCGTCGGTGTTCTTCGCACTGCTGGTACGTCGCTGGTTTCGGCTCTAGCGATTCACCAGTCGTGACTGATGATCTTGGAATGCCGCAGTGCCGTGAGCGTCGCGGTCGTCATGCGGTCGCGCAACTGCCCGACCCGCGCGGTCCATTGGCGAGTGAAGCCAGGGTCGGACTCCAGGTCCACCCACAGCGGCCGCAGCTGCGGCGCGGTGTGCGCGCCCGGCATCCAAAGCGGCACAAGCTGATCCAGCAACGGCACCAGCTGATCCAGCACAGTATCGGTCTCGTGATCGTTGCGCCCCGCGCGGTCGGCGACCTGACCGATGGTGGTCAGCAGCCAATCGTGGATCGCGAGATCCTCGCAGAAGCGTTGCGCCGCGGCGATATCCTGCCCGCCCAGGGTGAGCCGCACCGTCCGCAATGTGTTGCCTGCCAGGTGAAAGGCGAAGCGGGGCAACTCGTTCGACCCCGCGTCGACCTCGACGGCCCAGCGCAGCCGCGTGGTGCCCGCACGGAACGGCATTTTCTGATCAAGCCGCGGATCCACCCTGGCGAACGTCGACATCCGTTGACTGATCGAGGTCAGGTCGAGCTTGTCGTCACCCTGCGACCGCAGATGTCCGTCCACCAGCCGACCGGCCGGCCCGGTGCCGAGGTGGCTCACCGCGTCGACGGTGCCCGGCCTGCTCAAGTAATACGACCAGGGCTGCCGGTCCTGCGAGCGCATCACCCTGGTCTGCGACGAGCCCTGCAGGACGCGACCGCCGATCACCACGGTGCGCGATGCGATGGTGCCGATCACGTGAATGTGCTTGCCCGAGGCCGGAATCAGATCGCAGTCGACCCCCTCGAAACGATTCGGCGAGATCACCAGCGGCATCGGCCGTTCCCGGGACGTCACCGTGAGGCCCTGCTGCACCGCGCTCAACAGTTCGATGCTCGCCGCCGTGTCCAGCACGTGCTGGGACGGCAGCAGACAGGTATGTATCTCACCGAGCACGACCAGCGGCGGCTCGTCGGAATCCGCGAGGACGTCGGTCATGTCATGCCCCTTCGACACGGGGACGCTTGACGACCTCGTCGACGAACATGTGCGAAAGGCGTCCGGTGACCTCCCGCGGCATCGTGATCCCCTCGCCGTCAGCGCGTTTGATGGCCTTCGCCAAGACTTCCTGATCGATGACGATGTGGTCGAGGATGGTCTGCACCGCGTGCTCGATCTTCACATATTCGCGCGGCAGAATGGACAGCGCTCGATACGCCTCGAACGGCGCGGCCTGCGGGTTCAACTTGATCACCGACGGCATTTCCCACCAACTCGCCGGCCAGCAGTCACCACGGGGTTGCGGCTCGACCACCGCCCTGCCCTCGTAGCGAACCATGCCCAAGCGCAGCAGCTGCCAGATCGACGCCAAGAACGGGCAGGACCAGCGGGTGTGCTCCTCGCCGTCCTTGTTGATCTGGGTGTTCCACATCTCGATGTCGAGGAAAATCGTGTGTTCCCGGCGCGCGAACTCCTCCGGGCGGCGATACTCCGCCACCTGCATCGCCTGCTCCGAGTCGTGTTCGGAGGACCGGCGCCCGTTGCACAACCAGCCGGACACGACATCGGGCGGACGCCGTCCCGTGGTCTGCTTCAACGGCTCGGCGACCACCCAGGACGCGACCATTTCGGCCAGCGGGATCTGCTGCCCGGTCAGCCGGCCGTCGACATACAGCGGCGTCTCCCAGCACCCGGCCTCCCGCGCGAGATAGTCGATGCGCAGTCCGCATTTCTCGGCGATGCCGAGCACCTTGTCCAGCACCTCGGTGGGATTCGTGTTCGAGCCGAAGTAGTCGTCGACCAGGAAGCAGGTACTCACCCGCGCCGAGGGTCCGTATTCCGCTCTGGCCTCCGCGGTGTGCAGCTCGACCAGCCTGGCCACCCGCTGGAAATGCGCGCGAATCTTGTCTTCCCCGTCGAGCAGGCTCTTCATGTAGAAGTGCCCGGTCTCGATGGACAGATGCGCGAAGTTCACCCCGGCGACCTGGACCTGCTCGGCCGCCTCGCTGTACACAGTGGCACCGTTCATCGTCAGAAGAGCCTCTCCCACGTCGCGTCGTCCATGAGTTCAACTGCCAACTCCTTGAAGGCGGTCACCGTCTCGTCGTTGGCGATCTTCGCGTCGATGTCGGCGTCGAGGATCAGCTGTTCGCGCCACTGGAGCACCGGCTCCATCGGCGTCGTACCGAGTTTGACACTGGAACCCAATTGATTGGCCAGGGCGAGCTGTTCCAACGCCTCGTTCTGTTTGCGCAGCCAAGCCCATTGCGGCCCACGGTCTTTGTCGCCGGAACCTTCGTTCGTCGACGGCACCGCGGTGCGGATGTAGCGCACCGACTCGAGCAGGTCGCCGACGTCGTGACCGCATTTCTGGCCCGCCTCCAGGAGGCCGTTCGGGCCGTGCACCAGGCCGTTCGCCGCGAGAATATGCTGGCGGGTCCACCGGTGGAAGACAAGCCACCGCGCGGAGACGTCGCGCAAGGATTCGGCGGCCGTGGCGCGCAGCACTATCTCCAATGCCGCCGACCGGCCCGCACTGAGATCCACGAAGGTGACGTCGAATTCCTGCTGGCAGATCATCAAGAGTTCGACGCACTGCTTCACCACCTGCGTGGTCGCGGGGAACTCGCCGCCGCCGCGATCCCCCGGAAACAACGTGAGCTGATAGGGATGCCGAAGCGCGTGCAGGTCTTTGCGATTGGTCTCCGACCGGATATCGCATCGGGCGGGAATCGTGATCCGGCCGTTCAGGTATTCGTGCAGCCCCTGCTTGCCCGATACGCCGCGATCCATCTTCTCGATCTCGAACAATGCTCCCGAAGTCGGTGAGCCGAAATCGAAGTCGAGATAGGCGACGCTTTTGCCGTCCACGCTCAGCCGGTAGGCGATATTGCAGCTGGTCACCGAACGACCGGTACCGCCCTTGTCCGAGGTGGAGAAAACAAGTATGCGCTCGCTCAACCTATTCACCTCTCATAGCGTCGAGGCCGGCGACTTCGAGCCCGTCCAATTCGCGCAGCGCGTCGACGCAAAGACTGAACGCCGTGGCCGGACGCTCGTCGATCAATTTGGCGGCGCGCACCAGATTCTTTTCAATGTTCTCCAGGGCCCGGCGATTCGGTGTGTTGTCCCGTTCGCTGAGCTCCAGGAATTTTTGATTGAGCAGATGGTCCGCCTCGTCGAGCAGTTCCAGCGCACGGGTCAGCGAGGTCGGCGACCGGAAGGGCACATTCTGGTAGCTCGATTCGGCGACGACCAGACATTCGATGATGCGCTCGGTGAAATACCACGAAGGTTCCTGAGGTCCGTCCGGCTCGGGCTGGACCGGCTGGCCGATCGGGCCGGGATTCACGAAGACCCGGGCCGCGTCATCCCAGAGCCCTTTGGCCGGAACACGTTGGAACGCACGCAGTTCCAGATGATCCATGGTGGATTGCGCCAGTTCCAGCAGCTGCCTGCGGGTGGACAGGGTGCGCGACAGTTGCGCCGCCTGCAGCGTCCGCTTCAACAGCATCGGCGCGTAATCCGACACCGCCCAGTACAGCAGCGGTCCGTCGTCGATCAGCTCGGTACCGTTCAACCGCAGCATTACCCCGGGGATGTGCAGTGCGCGCGCGGGATCGCCCTCGGTGAGCCTGCGGGTGATCCGCCCCCGGCGGGCCAGTTCGTCGAAAACGCGGGTGGCCCTGGTGAGGTCGTCGTCATCGGCTTCGCGGGCGATCAGGTCCTGGATCAGCAGACCGGACACGCAGAGGCTGAAGTAGTCCGATTCCTCGCCGTCGGAGGTGCGCCATGGAATGTCCTCGAGCGGCCAATCCCCTTCGCCGAAGCGGGCCATCGCCGACCAGTAGCGTTGCGCCAGATCCCAGCGCAGTTGCAGCGCGTCGGCGAGTCGGCGCTGGTCCGCGTCGAGCAGGTCGAGCTCACGGGTGCGCGGCTGGGTCAAGTCGTTGATGCCGTCCAGGGCGGTAATGGTGAAGTAGAGGTAGGGCCGCGCCACCGCGAAACCCTCCGATTTGGCGATCGGCACGTCGATGAAGTCGATGACCTCGGCGCCTTCGATCACGCCCCAGCTCCAGCCACATTCGAACATCAGGGCCGGGCTTGCGAGGTCGGCCTGCGGCGTCTTGTTCAGCGTGACATCGCGGAGCAGCCGCCCACGGACCCGTTCGAGCCGCTTGGCGACGCCGCCGACCACCACGTCGTTTTCGGCGCCGGTCTGATTGAACATGCTGAGCATTGCCACGCCGGTGTCGGTTTCCGGATCCACCGACTGCACAACGAAACTGCGCACCAGCCCGACCATGGCCGCGGTGAGCCGCTTGTTGAGCCGGACCGCCACCGGTTTGATCAGCCGCTCCAGCCGCTGCTGGTCGCCGGGACTGATCGAATCCTGCAGCGAGCGCAAGTATTGCAGGCCGGCCAGGCAGACCGTGAGCGACATCGAGTAGGAATCGACCACATCGACACTCCGCTGCCGATCGGTCGCCTCGGCTCCCTCGGTGGCGCGCAGATAACTACCGCCCGCGAAGACCGGCTGATCGTCGCGTTCGTAGCGCCGCAGATACTCGTCCATCACCTCGACGATCTTCAGGCCGATGCGGCGTTCGCGGCCAAGCGGTTTCAGCGTCGTCCGGACATCGTCGGCGATCCGGTCGGGGTTGTGCAGCGCGAAGCTACTGATTTGGGTGGCCGGGTATAGCAGGCACAACAGTTGTTCGGCGTCGCTGATGGAGTTCGAGCCGTCCCGCCCACCCCAGATCCAGGTGTCGTCTTGATAGCAGGCAGCCAGCAGTGAGCTCCAGACATTCAAAATCTGGCGCCGTGGCTGGATTCTCATTGATCGCAGCCTTTCTGTCGTCTCAGAGGACTCGCACGAGAACGGAGCGCTCGGCAATAAAGCCGACCGCCCAGTTTCTTTATCCGGTTAGTCTCCACGCGGACAACACCGTTCGCGGTCATGTGTCGACCAGAGCCCACCTATTGCCTGCAATAGCAGCGTATCGCGGTACCCGGTGACACGTGCGGTTCCCGGCAAACATCAACAGTCCAGTAGGACCATTCCAAATCTTTGCTAAAGATTTGCACCCGGAATGGCGGTCACGACATCCGCGAGACGGCTGATGCCATTGTCGAAAGCGTTGCGTGACAATCTTTCACGCTACCGGTCTTTGGTCGCCACTTCGATGACGGCCGCGGCGTCGACAAGCAGGGCATCGGGCGCCTGTTTTCCGGTGGCCGCGAGATAGGCGTCGACGAGCCGGTTTCCGGCGGCATAACCCGCGCCGGTCGGCAACCCGACGGGAGTGCCGCCGAAACGCGTCGCGATCGCATCGCCGAAGACGTACGCGGCGAAGTTCTGCATGCCGCGCACGCCGAGGCCGCCGATGACCTTGTCGTACACCGCGTCATCGAGCAAAGACGGCACGCCGATGCGGGTATAGCCGAGGTCGCCGTACAGGTGCCTGGCGAACGCGTCGGCGAGACCCTCGCTGACCACGTGCTCACCGACCGTCACGGTATTCGGGTCCCACCGCACGTTGCTGTAGCGCAGATTGTGGTTCAGCTCGTGCACGGCCGCCGACTCCAGCCGCGCCAGGTTCTCCGGGCTCGGCCAGAACGCCAGCCACACGTATCCGGAGATGCCGCCATTGCCGCTCATGCCGAGGCCGACGTCGATGAAGTGCGCGTCGGTGTGGTCGCCGAGCACGATCATCACCTTGATGTCGGGGACCTGGATATCCGGTGTCGCGTTCAACTGCACCGTCAGCGCCGCGTTCATGGCGGCCTCGATCCGATCCCACGCCCGTGCGTCGTGCAGCGCTTCGAGCCCGGCCAGCGCGCCGTCGACCTCGCGGTCCACCCGGAACCCGCTGCCCATGTGGTGCAGTTGCACCAGATCCGGGGTGCCGGGAAAGTAGCGGTACATGCCCGCGGTCGGCTCCAGCATCCGGCGCAGCAGCTCGGGTCGGTCGGCGAGCGGTGCGGTCAGGATGGCGCGCGTCGCGGTGTAGCTGTCCAGCACGGTGATCGTCACGGTCGCTGACGATAGTGATTGACGTACCGTCACTGTCAACGTCTTTTCGCGCGGCTACTCGGGATCCCGAGTCGGCAATGTCACTTTTCAGCCATATGAGCGGTTTTCGACACCGCCCAGATCGAAATTCGCGAAATCCGTTACCGCGGTATTCACCAGCTGTAGCCGACCTCAACCGGACGGCGGCCATGAATGGTCGATGCCCCTATTAGTGGGGGCAAATGCTGTGGCCACAACGTGACTCGATGGTGTCCCGCGTCGCCTTATGGACTCGACACCGTAACGCTCACCTCCCCTTTCCCGACTTCCTTGGTGACGCACGGCCTCGGGGGGCCTGCCCGTCCAACATGCCGGTAATTGGAATGGGGAACAGGACATGGATTTTCGCGGGTTCTTCGCCCGACATCGTATTGCCTCGGCTGTCGCCGCGCCCGCGGTGCTCGGCGTTGCGGCGATCGTCGCGACCACGTTCGCGCTGACGTCGTCGCCGCAAACCAGGGATACGCAGCTCACCTCGTCGGTCACCGAGTGCCACGACATGGTCAGCATCTCGGTGGCTGGGCGCAATGACACACCGAAGCAGGGCACGACAAAGCTGCTGGTCGACGCCAACGGCAACGAATTGCCCGCCGCGCTGTCGGGTGACCACAGCAGCGAATGGGTCGATCCGGTGGTCAACCCGGCCGCCGGTGCCGTCGCTCCCGGGTCATACGCCGCCGTATACATCGCGTACCCGGCGAACATGGCCACCTACGAGGACGCGGTCAACGCCGGTGCCGCGAATACCGAACAGGTGATGCGGGATATCGCGCAGGCGTGCCCGGACACCAAGTTCTCGATCGTCGGCTACAGCGAGGGCGCCGACGTCGTGCGCCGCGTGGCGATGAAGGTCGGGCATCAGGAAGCCGACAAGGACGGCGCGTACGGGATCGTCGATCCGGCCAAGGTCGTGGGCGTGGTCATCCTCGCCGACGCCGGTCGCTCGGCGGGCGACGGGCCGTTCCCCGGCGCGAAGGACCCGAGCCATCCCGACGGCTTCGACCAGAATTACCAGAACGGTAAGAACCCGACGCCGGGCCAGGGTGCGCTGCCGGGTACCAGCGGGGACTTCGGTGCGCTGAACGGCAAGATCGCGTCGTTCTGCTCCGACGGTGACCTCACTTGCTCTGCGCCGCAGAACATTTCACTGCTGCAGCTGGTGGTGAACGTCGGGCGCCAGATCAACGTCGACGCGCTCCAGCAGGACGGGCTCACCCCCGCGACCGGTCAAGACGTCGCCGTGGTGCTCGGCCGTATCGCGCTCGCCGCGTTCGCCGACATCTCGTCGCAGCCGAACTGGCTCAAGAGCGACGAGACCTTCCTCCAGGTGCTGCTGAAGGTTTCGGACCCGGCCTACAAGCCCGGCCAGGCGCCGAAGGAGCCGGTGGCGAAGGCGGACGCGATCGCGGCCGACAACATGTCGCCGCTGGCCTACCTGCCGCAGAAGATCCTGAACGAGATCATCGGTCTCATCGTGACCAACCAGAACACCATCCCGGTGGTCATGAGCGACCCGTACAAGCTCACCCTCGGCCCCGACCACACCGGTCACCACTTCGATTACTGGCACGACGCCGACCCGGCCAACGGTAAGCCGATGACCTCCGCCGAATACGCGGCCGCGTGGATCACCCACCTGGCGCAGCAGGCCCAGGCGGGCAAGAAGGTCGACACCGACGCCAAGCCGACCGAGGCCGATCTCGCCGCCGCCTACAAGGCAGCGGCCCCCACCACCACGTCGCCGGCGACAACGCCGACCAAGACCGCGACATCGACGCCCAGTGCCGCACCCACCACAAGCAGCACCGCAACGACGCCGTCCCCGACAACCACGTCGCCGGGTACCACCCCGACCACCACGGTGGCCCCACAGACAACCACCTCTCCCGCTGCGCCTTCGGTCACCCAGACCGACACCACAGCGCCAACCACCACCCCGACAACAACCTCCCCCACCCCAACCACCACCAGCGGCACCCCAACCACCACCGCCGTCGGTTAACTGAATCCAAAACCGGCCCAGCGCATCACGCGCTGGGCCGGTTTTATTTTGTCTCGATCAGCCTTGCGGCTCAGCGGCATTGACGAACAACTCCCTCAGTGCACGCAAGCGACAAGGCGTCAGACGACGGCGTAGGGGTAGGCGGCGGCTCGGTTTTGAAAAGAGAGGATGCGGAGGTTTTGGACTCGGCCGTCGCGGATTTCGATGGCGCGGCGGACGGTTTCGCTGCCGTCCCAGGCGTCGGGGCCTGCCATGACGATGGGGAGGTATTCGAGGAGGGCTTCGGAGTTTTCCCAGGTGGCGGAGTTCCACAGGAAGGAGGGGCTGTGGTCGACGCCGTAGTAGTGCAGATCGTCACCGATGGTGAACATGGGGTCGGTGAACGAGGTGGGGCGCGACCATTCGAAGCCCATGCCCTCGTCGCAGGAGACATCGACGAACAGGGTGCCGCGGGCGAACAGCGGTAGATCCTCGTTCAGCACGAACATCAGCGGCTCCTCGGTGTCCTGGAGGATGCAGTTGACGACCACGTCGTACTGGGCGAGCACCTCGGCCAGCGGTCCTGGCTCGGGCGCCTTCAGTGCGAGGGTCCGGCTCGGGTTCGCGGGGTCGCGTTCGAAGTGCTGCATCCGCACCGACGCGAACGGCGAGGCGACGGCGGAGACGCTGCGCTGGGTCAGCACCGTGACGTCGCTGATGCCGAGCGCGTTCAGCGCGCGAACCGCGCCGCGCGCGGTAGCGCCGAAGCTGATCACGGCCGCCCGCATCCGGCGCCCGTAGTCGCCGCTCGAGCCGCGCAACTGGAGCGCGTGCAGCACCGAGCAGTAGCCGGCCAGCTCATTGTTCTTGTGGAAGACGTGGACGCTGAAGTTGCCTTCCTTCGTCCAGTGATTCATCGCCTCCCAGGCGATCAGCGTCAGCCCACGGTCGACGGCCAGCTGGGTCATTTGCTGGTCCTGCACACAGTGCGGCCATCCCCAGACGATCTGTCCAGCATGCAGCTGCTCCAGGTCCTCGGGCAGCGGCTTGGGCAGCAACAGCACGTCACACTCGGCGAACAGCTCCTCGCGGCTGCGATGTCCGGCGACCAGCGGGGCGAGGTGCTCGTCGGTATAGCCGAATCGGTCGCCGTAGCCGCGCTCGAGGAAAACGCGCTCGCGAAGCCCCGGATCGATCCGGTCCAGGTGCGCCGGATGGATCGCCAACCGGTGCTCGTCCTCTTTGCGGGAGGTCGCTACTACACCGATCGTTAGTTGCTTCACCAAATGAGCCTACGCGCATCCAGCCACATGACCTGCCACATCTTGCCCGGTCAGCGCCACGATCACCGATCGTGTGTAGCACCGATGCGCGAACGAAAGCGGCTCGGCCACATAGCCGAATCGCCACGCTGCGGTGCGGCGCCGGAGCCGCCGGATAATCGGGTGCTGACCGCCGGTCGCCGAATTAGTCTCAGGCTCATGCGTTTTCTCGTGCCCTATCACCTCGACGAGCACCTGCCCGAGCTCGACGCGCCCATAGACCCGGACGAGGTGATCGCCCCGGACTTGCCGGACGTCGATGACCCGTGGGCACGGATGGCGGTGCTGTACGACACGGTCGCGGAGCGGGTGGCCGGGGCCCTGCGCCGGGCCGATCATCCGGTGGTGGTCGCGTCCGGCGACTGTACGACCTCGCTGGGTGTCGTGGCCGGAATGCAGCGGGCCGGATTCGAACCGTCGATCGTCTGGTTCGACGCGCACGGCGACGTGCAAACGCTGGAGACGTCCGCCTCCGGATACCTCGGCGGCATGCCGCTGCGGATGCTCACCGGGTACGGCAGGCATCTGATCGCCGATCGAATCGGCTTGTCCGACATTCCCGAAGAACGCGCCATCCTGGTCGACGGCCGCGACCTCGACCCGCCGGAGGCGGAGTTCCTGCGCACCGCGCGGATCCGGCACCGCACGGTGGACGACCTCGGCGACCTGCCGGGCGGCCCGCTCTACCTGCATCTCGACTGCGATGTGGTCGATCCGAGCGACCTACCGGGACTACTGTTCCCCGCACCGGGCGGCCCGAGCCTGCACACCGTCTCCGGTGCCATCCGCGACATCGTGGACACCGGCCGAGTGGCCGCCTTCGGACTGGCCTGCACCTGGCACAACGACCAGGGCGCCGCCGCCCGCATGCGCCCGCTGGTCGATTCGGTCTGAGCCTTATCCGTCGCGCGCGGCCGAAAAGCGCTGGTAACTCGACCGGTCCGCGGAAGTGGCCTGGTCCAAGCCCCGAGAAGTGGATCTGTCGGATGATCGGATCTCCTGTATAAGCTCCCGTTTGATCGAAAGCGAGTGGAGCATGCCAGTTACTACCTCCCCCCTTGTTCTGCGCCGACGGGCGGTCGTGCGATGACCCGACGCGGATGGCTGCTGTTCCTCGCGATGGGCGTGATCTGGGGCGTGCCGTACGCGATGATCCGCATCGCGGTGACGGACTTCGACCCGGTGGTGGTCGCGTTCGGCCGGACGTTGATCGGCGCACTGGTGCTGCTGCCGATCGCGTTGTACACCAAGGCATTAGCGCCGGTGTTCCGCCGATGGCGGCCGCTGCTGTTGTACACGGCGGTGGAGATCGTCGGTCCGTGGTTGTTCATCGGGTTCGCGGAAACCACGCTGAACAGCTCGACCGTCGGGTTGTTGATCGCGGCCGTGCCGTTGATCGCGGTGGTCATCGTGACCAAGCTCGGCCAGGACCGATTCGACCGGCGACGCGTGACCGGACTGCTGGTCGGGTTCGCGGGTGTGGCCGCGCTGGTCGGCCTCGATTTCGACCTGTCCAATCCGGCGGCCCTCGGCGCGATCGCCTTGACCACCATCGGTTACGCGGTCGGGCCGATCGTGATCAACCGGGCGCTGGCCGACCTGCCGCCGCTCGGCGTGGTGACCGCGTCGCTGATCATCGCCGCCGTGGTCTACGCGCCGTTCGCGGCCTGGCGCCGACCGGCCAGTTATCCCGCCGACGCCACGCTGTCCGTCTTCGGCCTCGCGCTGATCTGCACCGCCGCCGCGTTCCTGTTGTTCTTCGCGCTGATCTCCGAGGTCGGCCCGGCCCGCGCGACCGTCATCACCTACATCAATCCCGCGGTGGCCATCGTGCTCGGCGTCGCGGCGCTCGGCGAACCACTCACCGCGGGCATGGCGATCGGCTTCCCGCTGGTGATCCTCGGCTCGATCCTCGGCACCGCCCGCAGCCGCGAGATACCCGAGGAGGCTTTGTGCACCACACCAGCGGCCCCCGAGGCGGCCACCATTACCCGCGAGGTGATCGACCGCGGCCAGACCGAGGAGCACGCCGCCGCGAAGGGAGACGACGTCGAGAGCGGTACGCGGACAGCCTGAACCGTTTACCTTCGAGGGCAATGTCTGAACCACTCCGGCGCTGTGGATGATGTTGGGGTGGTTGGAAATCGGAACGCCCCCGCCGACGTGGACATCACCCGCAACGCCTACAACGACATCGCGGACGTCTACGCGGAATTCGCTAAGAACCATCTCGCCGGACAGCCGCATGATCGCGCCATGCTTGCCGTGTTCGCGGAACTGGTGCAGGCCAACGGTTCCGGCGCCGTCGCCGACATCGGTTGTGGTGAAGGACGAATCACCGCACACCTGAACACGCTCGGGCTACCGGCCTTCGGCATCGATCTGTCCTCGGCGATGATCGCCCTGGCCCGGCGGCAGTATCCGGAGCTGTCCTTCGACGAGGGCTCGATGGAGCAGCTGGCGCTCGGCGATGCCAGCGTGCGCGGGATCGTCGCGTGGTATTCGTTCATTCATCTCCCGCCCGAACGCATGCCGGAGGTGTTGGCCGAGTTCTATCGGGTACTCGAGGGGGAAGGGCACGCGCTGCTTGCCTTCTTCGCGACCGACGCACCCGACACGGTAGAAGCGTTCGACCACAAGGTAACTCGCGCCTACCGATGGTCACCGGAGCGACTTGCCGCACTGTTGCGGGACGCCGGATTCACGGTGCGTACGCGAATGGTCAGGGAGCCGGATCCGGGCGAACGATTCCAGCAGGCCTACTTACTGGTATCAAAGCTTCGCTAAAGACAGCGCAGCGGCCGTCCGGACCAGGTAACTTAGTGGTGTCGCGCAGGATTCATGGCTGCGCGCGGGCCCGCCCGACAACGTGGTCGATTCGATTACACACCACCACCTGTCGTCAGGGGGCGACCACACCATGGATCTCATCGCACCGATTGATGCTGTCTTCCTGCTTGCCGAATCCCGCGAACACCCGATGCACGTCGGCTCACTCCAGCTGTTCGAGGCGCCCGACGACGCCGGACCCGACTTCGCCGGGCAGACCTTCGAAAAGTTGTTGGCCCGCACAGACATCGACTCGACCTTCCGTAAGCGCCCGGCCACCCTGTTCGGCGCCCCGCAAATGGCGTGGACCAGGGAAGACGACGTCGAGCTCGAATACCACGTCCGCCGCCTCGCGCTACCGCGCCCCGGCCGGATGGACCAACTGGTCGAGCTGGCGTCCCGATTGCACAGCAACCTGCTCGACCGGCACCGGCCGCTGTGGGAGGTCTACCTCATCGAGGGCCTCGCCGACGGCCGCTTCGCCGTCTACTCGAAGATGCATCACGCCCTGATCGACGGCGTCTCCGCGCAACGCGTGATGCAGCGGACGCTGACCAGCGAACCGACCGCGCACGAGACCAAGGTCCCGTGGAATCTACCGAGGACGCCGCGCAAGCCCGCAGCCGAGTCCGGCTCCGGACTGCGCGGCGCGGCCCGAAACCTGTTGGCGGCGGCCGCATCCGGGCCGACCCTGCTGCGGACCGCCCGCTCGGTGTTGCTACAGCAGCAGCTGACCATGCCGTTCGAGGCACCGCGCACCATGTTCAACGTGCCCATCGGCGGAGCCCGCCGCACCGTGGTCCGCTCCTGGCCGCTGGAGCGGATCAAGCAGGTCAAGAAGGCCACCGGCTCGACCATCAACGACGTGGTGCTCACCATGTCCGCCGGTGCGCTGCGCTCCTACCTCGCAGAGCGAGATGCTTTGCCGGACAAGCCATTGATTGCGATGGTGCCGATGTCGCTGCGCTCGGCCGACGATGTCGAGACCAATGGCGTGAAGGTCGGCGCCGTGCTGTGCAACCTCGGCACCGACATCGCCGATCCGCTGGACCGACTACGCGTGGTCAGCGAATCGATGCGCAAGAGCAAGGACGTGTACAGCTCGCTGTCCAGCGTCCAGACGATGGCGTTGTCCGCGCTCATGGTCAGCCCGGTCGCCCTCAGCCTGCTGCCCGGCCTCATCCCGCTGACCAGTCCGGCGTTCAATATCGTCATCTCGAACGTGCCCGGCCCGCGCGAACCGATGTACTGGAACGGTGCCCGGCTCGACGCCACCTACCCGATGTCCATCCCGTTCGACGGCCAGGCCGTGAACATCACACTGACCACCACCGCGGGCAATCTGGACTTCGGGCTGGTCGGCTGCCGGCGCAGCGTTCCGGAACTTCCCCGCCTGCTCGACCACCTGGAAAACGCGCTGAGCGAGCTGGAGGAAGCCGCCGTCTGAAAGAGGTCTGCCGAGCAAAACTAGAACGTGTTACTGTCGAGGAATGGTGTACCGACCAGTCGAGGACGCCGCGGCCGTGTCATGGCGATCTCTACGGCCCGCGGCGAATTCGACGGGTCGGAGTCCGAGCATGCTCCGGACGGCACCGCGGACAACTATGTAACTCGTTCTAGGACAAGCTGCTGTACGTCGTTCGCGGCGGCGCGGCAGCGAGGGAGACCAGCACGCCATGCGTACCGAAATCTGCGAACGGCTCGGGATCGAATTCCCCATCTTCGCGTTCACCCACTGCCGCGACGTAGCGGCCGCGGTCAGCAATGCCGGCGGTCTCGGCGTGCTCGGCGCGGTCGGCTTCACCGCCGAGGAGTTAGAGGTCGAGCTGAGCTGGCTCGACGAACATGTGCACGGCGTGTACGGCGTCGACCTGGTGATTCCAAGCAAGTACGAGGGCAAGGGCATCGACGGCCTCACCCCCGACGAGCTGGAATCCAAACTGGCCGAACTGGTTCCGCACGGCCACCGCGATTTCGCCGAGAAGATCCTGGCCGACCACGGCGTGCCCGCGCTGCCCGACGGCGAGCGGCACAACCAGCTGCTCGGCTGGACCGCGACCACCGCGGCCCCGCAGGTCGAGGTGATCCTGCGGCATCCGAAGGCCAAGCTGGTCGCCAATGCCCTCGGCACCCCGCCCGACGACGTGATCAAGCAGGTGCAGGATTCCGGCAGGCTCATCGGCGCGCTGTGCGGCTCGGTGAAGCACGCGCTCAACCACAAGAACGCGGGCCTGGACTTCGTGGTCTGCCAGGGCACCGAGGGTGGCGGGCACTGCGGCGAGATCTCGTCGCTGGTGCTGTGGCCGCAGGTGATCGACGCCGTCGGCGACCTGCCCGTGCTCGCGGCGGGCGGCGTCGGCAACGGCCGCCAGGTCGCCGCCGCGATGGCGATGGGCGCGGCGGGCGCGTGGACCGGCTCGCTGTGGCTGACCGTCGAGGAGGCCAATGTGCCGCCCGCGCAGATGCAGACCTACATCGACGCGTCCAGCCACGACACCGTGCGCTCGCGCTCGTGGACCGGCAAGCCGTGCCGCATGCTGCGCAACGACTGGACCGACGCCTGGGAACAGGCCGACACCCCCGACCCGCTGCCCATGCCGCTGCAGATGATGGTGGCCCTGGACGGCGTCAAACGCGGGCACCGCTACCCCGAGGCCGCCAAGGACGTGAACTTCAACCCGGTCGGCCAGGTGGTCGGCATGATGACCAAGGTCGAGCGTTCCGCGGACGTGGTGAACCGGCTGATCCAGGAGTACGTCGAGGCCTGCGACCGGCTCAACAAACTCAACGGCAGTCTGTAGTTACTCCGGGCCCGGCCAGCCCTTTGCGCGCAGCACCGGGTCGGTGACGCCGCCCCAGCAGGTGAGCTGGTCGGTGTCCCACCCGGCCAGCTCGGCGCCGTTCGCGTAGACGGACTGGAAGAACTCGAGTGCGGCGCCGACCGGGTCAGCGGCCTCGCGGGCGGCGTCGTACGGGTAGTACGCCGAGTGGCCCGCGCCGGAGGTGACCCAGTGCGCGCCCGCCGGGGTCAGCGGGCGTTCGGCCAGGCCGGCGGGCTCGGGTGCGGTGTAGGAGTAGAAGGTCGGCTCGGGCACCTTGTCGTCGCCGAACCAGAAGCCGGAGCTGATCACCTCGCGCGAGTACGCCTCCCGGGTCACCGAATCCACCGTGCCCGGCAGCTCGATGTGCCGCGGCGAGAACCGCTGCACCGCGATATCGAAGGTGTGCCAGAACAATTGGACCGGGCTGATCTTGCCGGAGTAGGTCGCGCTGAACTCCTCCAGCACCCGCCCGACCTGGCTCTGCACCCGAAAAGCGTGCTGCGCCTTGGCCGGATCGTAGTCACGGTGTTCGTCGTCGTCCTCGAACGGGCGCCGCACGTCCGGCAGATCGAACGGATGCGGGTGCGCGAGAACGACATCCACGTCCACATCGCGTAGCCCGTTCATCACGTCACCGTAAAAGGTGGCCACCGACTGGTCGACGAGATCGATCTCGACCTGCGTCCCCTGATCCGTCGCGATCCGCAGCACATGATCGAAGAAGTCGAACGCGCAGGTGAACACCGGACCGGTGCGGGCCGAGCCGAGCGGGACGGTGGTCCAGCCGCGCGCGGTGAGCCGGTAGGTCATATGCCACCAGTGGTTGCGCCGGACCCCCTTGGCCAGCGCCACCTTGCCCACGATCTGGGCGAAACGATGCAGCGTCTCCTTGGTCGGCCGCCAGGTTTCCAGCGGAATCGCGGGCAACGGTTCGAATGAGACGGTCATGCACAAACGGTACGCCGACGCCCACCCCGCCAGCCGAGCCAGCGGTCTATCCATACTGTCTCAGACAGGGTATATTTCTGGGCGCGCTCCTGCCGAAGCGCACAAGGGATCACGCTCGAGCTGCGGCGGTTGCTCGCGGGAACGTGGCGGCACGAGTACACCGACCCACTGCCCGTCGCCGCCGACCATCGCAGCAGCACAAGGAGTAACCAGTATGCCGATCTGGCTCATCATCGCCGTCGTAGTACTCGTCCTCGTTCTTGCCGGATCGGCGATGCTCGTCGTACTACGGCGCTGGGCCAAGGCCGCGCTTGCGGGCGGCGGCAGTTCACTCAAACCCGTAGAGGCCGACAAACTACGGCACTTCGTCGAGAACAAGGCGGCCTTCGTGGTCACCGTCGAGCGCACCTTCGACGCGTCACCGGATCGCGTCTGGGCGGCGCTCGACACCAATGGCCTGTTCTCCTGGTTGCCGTTGATCAATGGCATGCGCTATCGCGACCAGGCCCGCAACGTCGGCACCACCCGTGTCTTCGACGGTTTGCTGGTTGCCGGTGCGGAACAGGTGATCACCAGGGCGGCGGGCGATCGGCTCGCGCTGACCGCTACCACCTCCTCGGTGCCGTTCGTCATGAAGTCGATCGTCGAGGAATACGCGCTCAGCCCAACGGGTTCCGGCGCGACAACCCTCACCTGGACACTCGCCGCGCAGCCCCGCTTCGGCTGGCTGCTGCCATATCAGCTGTTCGCGCCGCTGGCCCGTCCGCTCGCGCGGTGGAGTCTCGGCGGGCTCGCCACTCGCATCTGAGCGGTCAAGCGGCGGCTCCGTCCGCACCGAAGCCAGGCAGCCAACGGGAGACCAGCTCGACGAACGGACCCTCGGCGTCGAGCTGGGCGCACACCCCGACCACGCCCGCGAACACCCGGCCGAGCATCGCCAGCTCCGGAATCTCGGTGGGGGCCTTCACCGCCCTGGTGTTGATCAGCGACACATTCTTCATGTCGAGTGCCCGAGCGGTGTGCCCCTGCAACAGTTCTCGGCTGATGTGCACGCTGTCGCCATTGAGCTGCGCCACGATCGGCGCGACCAGCCGCTCGATCGGGCCGAGTTCCAGCGCGTGCCCCGGACGAACGAAACCGTTGTCCCGCAATACGATTGCCAGCTGCTCGTAGTCCTCCTGTACCGCATGGCGGGCCAGCTCTCCGATCACCGCAGGGATCCCCGCGGGCAGCGCGATCGACGCGCCGAAGTCGATGACGCCGAGCCGACCGTCCTCGAGCAGCTGGAAGTTGCCGGGATGCGGGTCGCAGTGCAGATAGCCGACCCGCACGGGTGCGGACAGCGAGAACTCTACGAGCAGTCGGCCCGCGCGATCCCGCTGCGCCTTGGTGCCGTCGACGATGATCTTGGCCAGCGGGGTGGCCTGCATCCATTCGGAGACAAGCACTTTCGGTGCGCTCGCGATGACCTTGGGTACCTGGAAAGCCGGGTCCCCCGCGAATACTTTGGCGAAGCGGCGCTGGTGATCCGCCTCGATTCGGTAGTCGAGCTCGTCGGCCGTGCGGTCGATGAACTCGGCGATCAAGGACTTGGCGTCCGCGCCCGGCATCATGAGACCGAAAGCGCCGGAGAACATCTGGAGCATCTTCAGGTCCGACATGAGGGCGGTGTCGGCACCCGGGTACTGCACCTTTACCGCGACCACGCGGCCGTCACGCCATACGGCACGGTGCACCTGCCCGATGCTGGCCGCGGCGATCGGCTTGTCGTCGAACTCGGTGAAACGCTCGCGCCAGCGGGTGCCGAGCTGTTCGGCGAGCATCCGGTGCACCGAACCGGTGGGCATGGGCGGCGCCTGCGACTGCAGCCGGGTGAGCGCGTCCCGATAGCGGTCCGCGAAACGCGGCGGGATGCCGGCCTCGGCGACGCTCAGCGCCTGACCGAGCTTCATCGCGCCGCCCTTGAGCTCGCCGAGCACGGCGAACATCTGATCCGCTGCCTTGTCGATGAGCTCGTCGTCGAGTTCGCCGCGCGGTATGCCGGTCATCATCGCGCGACCGGTCGCGGTGACCCGGCGGGCCATGATGCCCATCGGCAGCCCGGCCAATTTCGCCGACCGCGCCAAACCCTTACGCCTACTGCCTGCCATGGTTACCTCGCTTCGGTGCGTACCACTCACCCTATTCTGTCTGAGACAGCGAGGCAATGGGGCGATACGTCAGCGCGGCCGGAATTCGGCGCGCAAAAAAGCGACTTCCGACGGGCGTGGTTGAGCGATGCGCACCGTCAGGCGGTGGCCGCGTGCCCCCGGGCGGTTTGCTCGTCGGATGCGCCGACCAGCTCGTCGAACCGAAGGATCACCCGCTCGTGGTACATCCCGAACAGGTCTTCGAACAGCGCGACCTGCGCCTCGGACGGCCCGGAACCGGAGTCCCACACCGCCGCGAGCGCCCGCCAGACGAGCACATGCAGATCCGGCGCGCCCGCGAAAAACGCCTCGACCGCCTCCGGCACCTCGAGCACCATCTCGCCGACCGAGTTCAGAATCGCCCGCTGCATGGTGAGCCCGAGCGCGGTGAGTAGCCGGCGAACCAGGCCCACCTCGATGCCCAGAAGCTGGCGCAGATCCGGATCGTCCTGTCGGGCAATGGCTTCGAGCTTGTCGATCTCGGCCTTGAGTTCGGCCTGATCGATCGCCTGCTCGCTGCCCGTGTAGGCGAGCAGCGTCTCCATCACGATGCCGCGCTCGACATCGACGATGTCGCGGAACATCTCTATCGCGATGTCCGGCATCGGAATCGAGAAGCGGAACAGCTGCCGGTACACATCGACGCCGCCGGCCTCGCGGACGTCACGAATGGTGAAACCCTTGCCACGGCGCGCCTCGACGAACCCGTTTGTCTCCAGCCGCCCCAGCGTCAACTGCGCGGTCGCCCGGTTCATATCGAACTCTTCGGCTACCTGGCGCACGGACGGCATGAGGTCCCCCGGCTGATACTCCCCCGCGGCAACCCGGCGTGCCAACTCATCGGCAACGTCGGCGACTACCGTCTGGGCTCCCATCGAAGTCACCTTTCGACTACGTTAGATTACGTCCCAGACAGTCTAAGCCCTACTGTGCCAGACTGCACGTGTGCAACACTGGTCCGCGCACAGTGTGAGGTGAGTCATGGCGATCCGGCGCAGCGGCGACAGTTCTGACGAGGGTTCAACGGGCAGGCGCTCGCGCTTGTTCGCGTCGAGGTCCGACGGCAAACCCCCAGTTCGCGCGGCCGTTCGCAATGCCAAGCTTGCCGCGCTGCCGATCGCCTTCGCCGGACGGCAGGCCACGGGCGTTGGCAAGCGCGCGCTCGGCAGATCGTCCGAAGAAGTCAATCGAGACATCCAGTTGCGCACCGCGCAGCACATGTTCGAGGTGCTCGGCGAGCTGAAGGGCTGTGCCGCGAAACTCGGTCAGCTGCTTGCCATTTACGAGCTCGGGCTGCCGCCGGAAATCGCCGAGCCGTACCGGATCGCGCTGAGCCAGCTGCAGGATTCGGCGCCGATCATGCTGCCCAACACCGTGCACGAGGCCATCGCGGCCAGCATGGGCGCGGACTGGCGCCGGCATTTCCGGGAGTTCGACGATCGGCGGGCGGCCGCCGCCTCGCTCGGCCAGGTGCACCGCGCGGTGTGGCACGACGGCAGGCAGGTCGCGGTCAAGGTGATGTACCCCGGTGGCCGCCAGGCCGTCGAGGCCGACCTGGAGCAACTGCGCCGGATCTCGCATCTGGCCACTGTTTTCCTGCCCGGCGCCGACGTCAAAGCCGTCACCGCGGCGATCTGCGACGGCGTCCGCGAGGAACTGGACTACGCGGCCGAGGCCGAGCATCAGCGCACCTTCGCCGCGGCCTACGCCGACGATCCGGACTTCTACGTGGCGCAGGTGGTCGCGCAGCGCGGCGACGTGTTGATCACCGAGTGGGTCGAGGGCACCCCGCTGACCCGGATCGTCGCCTCCGGCACACAGGCCGAACGCGACCGTGTCGGCATGCTGATGGTCCGCTTCGTGACCTCCGGCTGGGGGCGGCACGGGCTGCTCTACGCCGACCCGCATCCGGGTAACTTCCGGGTGCTGCCGGACGGACGACTCGGCGTGGTCGATTTCGGGGCCTGCTGTGCCTGGCCGCCGGACGGTTTCGAGGAACTGGCGCTGGACTACTGCAAGGCCTTCTTCCAGGGCGGCGGGCCGGACAAGCTGGAGGCGGCCACCCGGCGGCACGGCTTCGTCACCATCGGCCGCCCGTTCGATACCGAGGCGCTCTACGCGGTCGTCGAACCGTGCAGCGAGCCCTTCAAGCACGCCACCTATCGGATGACCACACCCTGGCTGCGCAAGCAGGTGCTGCGCACCACGAATCCCCGGCTGTCGAATGTGGTGCGCGAGATGACCATGCCCGCCTACTTCACCCCGTTCGCCAGGGCCGCGCTCACCCTGGTCGGCGTGCTGAGCCAGCTGGAGACCGAGGGTCCGTACCGCGAGGAGATCCTGCGCTGGATGCCGGCGCTGGCCGAGGCGCTCGGGGCCGTCGACGTTCCCGACCCGGACCGTCCGGTGGACTTGGCCGCCGTGCGCAAGCGGCGAAACGACACGGACAACCGGCAGATGTCGGTCGGCTGACCCGATAGCTCGAAGCTTCGCAGTCCCGCGGGGCTGGCTGCCGGACGGGGACCTGGCCAAACTGTCCCAGACGGTGTTACCTTCGGAGCAGCCCTACCGAGGAGAGACATGCGCAGCAGAATCATCGGCCGTCGCAAGCGGCGCAAGGCAAGCCGGGCACTCGCGGCGGGCAAGCCACCGCGGCATCCGGTCGTGATCGCCCAGCGGACGCCGGACAGCTTGCGCGCGCGGGCATTCGGGCTCGGGCTCGCCGGCACCGGTGCGGCACACTTCACCGCGCCGCGCGCCTTCGATCCATTGACCGCGCGGGCCTTCCCACGCGCCACCCGCCGCTGGACCTATCGGAACGGATTCACCGAGATGGTGCTTGGCCTGGCGATCACCTTCCGGCGGAGCAGGCCGATCGGATCGGTCGGCTTCATCGCCTACCTGGCTTTCCTCGGGGCGCGATTCACGGGCGCCAGGCCGATCGAAGAGTCCGGCGCAAGCACCTGGTAAGCGCGCCGTGAACAGGTGAGGCCGATCCGGGCTCGTTTCCCGGCCTGACCATTCGCACCCCACCCTCGCCCTCCGCGTACAAAACGAACACCACCTGCGCGGGGCGCGAACTGGGCAATATGATCGCGAGTGGTTCGACCGGGAGGGAGTGATGATGTGACAACCGAGTCGGTACTCGAGGCACAAACGCGGCCGGAGCGGTTCGCCGACCTGTTCGCCCATCGGCGCTGGATCCGGCGCAGTCAGCCGTTCCCGCACGTGTACGCCAGGGACGTGTTCGTGCCGGAGTTCTACCAGCGGATGACCGATGACCTGGCCCGCGTCCAGCGCGAACGCCCCGAATTGGCCGGACGGGTGGCGGCGAACTACAGCGCCGACGGGATCGGCCTCGGCGATCTGCGGGACACCTCGCTCGCGGTGTTCACCTCCCGGGAATGGCACGACCTGGTCGCCGGCGTCGGGGGCGTCACCGCGACCGGTGATGTCGAGGGCTCGGTGCACCATCACTCGCCGGGCGCCCCGTACGGGTGGCCGCACAACGATCTCAATCCCGCCTGGTTCCCCGGCACGGCGCCGGGGCCCGACGAGGTGCGGCTGCCGGACAGCACGGTAGATACCAAGTTCGGTACCCGCGGGCCGGATGTGCCTGCGCGCCAGTCGGTCCGCGCGGTAGCGATGCTGTTCTATCTCGGCAACCCCGGCTGGCAACCGGGCGACGGCGGCGAGACCGCGCTCTACGACCACATCGCCGAGGGCGAGAAGCTGCCGGAACTGACGCTCGTTCCGCCGCTGGACAATTCGCTCATAATGTTCGAAGTCACGCCGCGCACCTGGCACACCTTCGCGGGCGGCAACACCAAGGACCGCAACAGCGTGGTGATGTGGGTGCACCGGACCAAGGACGACGCTATCGCGCGCTGGGGAGGAGACCGGATTGTCTACTGGTGAACGCCGGGTCTGCCTTATCACCGGCGCGGGCGGCACGCTCGGCAACGTGTTCTGCCGCTCGTATTACACCGACTACGACATCGTCGCGGTCTGCCGCACCCGGACGCCCGCCGTGCCGTCGCAGCTGGAGTGGTTCGTCGATCCGCTGGAGCCGGAAAAGGCGGTGCCGGAGAATGATTCGAGCGTCTATGTGATCCGCGCCGACCTCACCGCGCCGGGCGAGGTGGAGCGGGTGGTCGATCTCGCGCTTGCTCGTTTCGGCAAGGTCGATCTGCTGGTCAACAATGCCGCACACGTCCAGCTGCAGCCGCGCGGCATCGTCGACGGCGATGCCGCGCTGGAGCAGTTCGATCCCCATTTCACGCTGAATGTCAGTGTGCCGCTGCGCTTTTCGGCACGACTGGCGCAACGCTGCTGGCTGCATGCGGGCGCGGAGAATCGCGCGGCGAACCGGAACATCGTCAATGTCTCCAGCATCTCCGGCTCGGAGGTGTACCGGGGGCAGACGCTGTATTCGGCGTCGAAAGCCGCGCTCAATCAGCTGACCCGCAACATCGCCGAGGAGTTCGGCGAATTCGGGGTGCGCGCGAATGCCATCGCGCCCACCAGCTTTCCGGCGATTGTGCCCACCGAGCAGGTCGCGCAGGCGATCGTCGAACTCGACACGGGCAGCTTCACCGGCGGGGTATTCGGCGTCGGCGAGGAGCCCGCGGCCGAACAGTAAGTTATCCGGCCGACCCGGTGACCCGCTCGGACATCTCCCACAACTGTTGTGCGAGAGCGGGATCCACCGCCTGCTTGGTGCTCGGCGACTCCAGCTCGAGCCGGTGGAAATACTTCCCGTTGATGTCGTCCGCGGTGGTCGCCAAGTGCACCAGCGGTTCCGAGCCCTTGTCCGGTCGAATGAAGAACGGCTTGGACAGCGGGGAACGGATGAGCCAGCCGAGGCCGAGCGGCGCGTGGTCGTACACGTGGGTGGCGACCGCGCCGGGGTGGAAGGCGGCGGTGACCACCCCGGTGCCTTCGGTGCGGCGCGCCAGCTCCCTGGTGAACAGGATGTTCGCCAGCTTCGACGCGGCATAGGCGCCCATCTGATTGAACGAGCCCGTCGTCGCGTTGGCGGTGTCGAGGTTCAGCTTGGCCATCCGGTAGGTCACGCTGGCCGTGTTGATCACTCGGGCCTGCGACTGCACCAGCCGGTCGAGCAGCAGGGTGGTGAGCAGGAACGGGGACAGGTGGTTCACCTGGAAGGTCAACTCGTTGCCGTCGTCGGTGGCGGTGCGCTTGGGCCAGGACCCGCCCGCGTTGTTGGCGAGCACGTCGATCCGCGGATAGCGGTCGAGCAGTTGGCCCGCGAGCTTGCGCACCTCGTCGAAACGGGCGAAGTCGGCGAGGAACGGCTCGGCACCCGCCTTGGCCGCCACCGCCGCCGTCCGTTCCGGCGAGCGACCGACCACCGCGACGGTGGCGCCGCGCGCGGCCAACGTCGCGGCCGCCTCGGCGCCGATGCCGGAGCTCGCGCCGGTCACCACCACGGTTTTCCCGGTCAGATCCTGGTCCTGCACAGCCATTCCTGCCTCCCGCACGTCGGTTCAACTGACCTGATCGTCTTCGGCGCGGCCGGATTCGGCAAGAGCAGACGCGCATACTGGCGCTAAACGGCCGCGAAATGCGCGGCGATCTCGTCGGTCGTGGTCAGCCACACGCCGGGATGATTCGCCACGTACTCGAGCGCCTGGTCCAGATATTTGGCCCGGAACGCCTGCCCGATGACGAACGGGTGCAGCGCGAGCGCCATCACCCGGCCGCTGTCGGCCGACTCCGCGTAGAGCTGGTCGAGCTGATCCTTGACGATCCGCACGAAGTCGGGCCCGCTGGTCCCCTTGCCGAGGAACAGCGTGTTGTCGTTCAACTCGACCGTGTACGGAACGCTCAGCATCCCTGGCCCATTCAGCCGGTATGGCTGATCGTCGTTGGTCCAGTCGAGCACGTAGTTCAGCCCGAGTTCGGCCAATAGTGCTGGGGTGTGGAAGGTTTCGGTGAGCGCGGGGCCCATCCAGCCGCGTGGCCTGCGGCCGGTGGCCCGCTCGATGGTCTCGACCACCTCGGTGAGATAGCCGCGCTCCTGCTCGCGGGAGCGCTTGCGAGTCGCGAATGCGCGAGGCCGCATCGACATGTCGGCCTGGAAGATCGAGTTGTTCTTGCCGTGCGCCAGCCAGGCCCAGTCCCTGGCCAGGCCCGCCGCGATGATCTGTGGATTATGTTGGACCACATCGGAATTGAGCAGCACACTGGCGCGGATGCGGTGCCGGTCCAGGATCTGCGCCAGCCGCCAGATACCGACCCGCGGGCCGTAGTCGCGCCAGCCGTAGTTCAGCGGATCGGGGGTGAGGCCTGCGGTACCGGGGAAGATGCTCGTCGAGGGCCGATCCACCTGGTAATGCTCGACGTTGAGGCCGACGTAGAAGGCGACCCGCGCATCGCCGGGCCAGCGGATCGGCGCGCGCTCGGTGATCGGGCTGTAGTCGTAGAGCTCATTGTCCATGCCGTCAATTCTCGAACCTGACACCAATGTCACATTCAACCTCCATACGGCGTGAGATACCGCACAGGGCGCCGGATCAGCTGACATTCGGCCAGGCCGGATACGGCGTGTCGGTGTGTATTCTCCTCCCGTCCGACGTAATAACTGATTTCGTGAGCACATGGGTGACTCGCCGGGTACGCCCAGAACTCAGCCCTGCCCTGAACCGCTGGCCCGCGACGGTACGTTAGGCGCACTCCACGACCGGCGAAAGGCGCGGAGAGGCGGAAGAGAGGCGGAGAGGCGGAGAGGCGGAGAGACATGCGAGTCGATGGGCGGGAAATCCCGGTAACGGGCAACCTGCTGCAGCCGCTGCTCCGGCGGACGAGTGACATCATCCGCGTCGTGCTGGCCGCGGTGTGGGTCGCGATCGTCGTCGCGGCCTCGGTGATCACCCGGCCGGAATGGCTTGCGCTGGAACGTTCGGTGTCCACCATCGTCGGATTCCTGAACCCAGACCAATCGAACCTGGTCTACCTCGTCTACGGCATGGCGATTCTGGCGTTGCCGTTCGCCATCCTGCTCGAGCTGATCATCGGCAGGCAGTGGAAGCTGCTCGCCGGCTACGCGGCGGCCGGTCTGACCGCCGGGCTGCTGCTCTCCATCACCGGTACCGGCCTCTCGGCGCCTAAATGGCATCTGCAGGTGCCGGATCGACTCGATACCTTCCTCTCGCAATTCCTGGACGATCCCCGCTGGATCGCGATGCTCGCCGCCGTGCTGACCGTGTCGAGCCCATGGCTGCCCAATCGTCCTCGGCGCTATCTGTGGTTCCTGCTGCTGGCGTTCGCGCCGATCCACCTGGTGGTCAGCACCGTGGTGCCCGCGCGGGCGATGTTCGGGTTGGCCGTCGGCTGGCTGGTCGGCGCGGTCATCATGCTCGTCGTCGGCACGCCCGCATTGGAGGTACCGCTCGACGCCGCGGTGCGGGTGCTCGCCAAACGCGGACACACGGTCACCCGGTTCACCGTGGTGCATCCGGCCGGGCGCGGACCGCTGGTGCTGGCCGCCGCCATCGACGGGCCCGAACGCGGACTCGTCGTCGAGATGTACGGCAAGAACCAGCGCAGCTTCGGCGCGCTGCGCCAGCTGTGGCGCTGGCTCACCTTCCGCGCGAGCGAAACCGCGGCCATCCACGGATCCATGCATCGTGCGGTCGAACATCGTGCGCTGATGGCCCTGGCCATCGGCGAGCTCGGTCTGGCGAGCAGCACGCCGGTCGCCGTCGCCGCGCTGGACCGCGGCTGGATGTTGCACGCGCACACCATGCCCAAGGGGACACGGATCAGCGAGGCGCCCGTCGAGCAGCTGGCCGGGGTGTGGAAGTCGCTCGACGGTCTGCACCAGGGTCAGATCTCGCACGGCGACCTGCGCCCCACCGAGATCCGAATCGACAACGGCAGCACGCTTTTCGGCGGCTTCTCCAGCGCGGAGTACGGTGCCTCGCTGAAGCAGCAGCAGTCCGACATCGCGCAGCTGTTGGTGTCGACGACCTCGATCTTCGGCAAGGAGCCCGCGGTCAGCGCGGCCATCGAATCCCTCGGCGAGCAACCGGTGCTCGCCGCCGCGAGCCGATTGACCAAGTCCGCCATGCCCGCCGGGCTCCGCAAGACGGTGCCGGACTGGAAGGACGCCATGTCCGCCGCGCGCGACGAGGTGCGCAAGCAGACCGGACAGGACCGGATCCAGGCCGAGCAGATCACCCGCTTCACCCGCAACCAGATCATCCAGCTGGTGCTGCTGATCGCGCTGGTCTACGTCGCGTACCCGTTCATCAGTGCGGTGCCGACCTTCTTCTCCCAGCTGAAGACGGCCAACTGGTGGTGGGCTCTGCTCGGGCTCGCGGTCTCCTGCCTGACCTATGTCGGTGCGGCGGCGGCACTGTGGGCCTGCGCGTCCGGCGCGGTGAGTTTCAAGAATCTGGTGATCATGCAGATCGCCAACACCTTCGCCGCGACGACCACCCCGGCCAGGGTCGGCGGGCTCGCACTCAGCGTGCGATTCCTGCAGAAGGGCGGCGTCGGCACGGTGCGCGCCACCGCCGCGGTGGCGCTGCAACAGGCGGTACAGGTGATCACCCACCTCTGCCTGCTTGCCGTGTTCAGCGTGGCGGCGGGCACCTCCGCGGACCTGTCGCACTTCGTCCCGGACGCCACCGTGCTGTATCTGATCGCGGGTGTCGGCGTCGGCATCATCGGCACGTTCATGTTCGTGCCGAAATTGCGGCACTGGCTGAACAATTCGGTGCGCCCGCAATTGCAGGAGGTGCTCGGCGAGCTGGCAGATCTGGCCCGCGACCCCCGGCGCTTCTCGGTGATCATTCTCGGCTGTGCCGCGATCACCCTGGGCATGGCCGGCGCGCTGTGGGCCAGCGTGGAAGCCTTCGGCGGCGGCACCACCTTCATCACCGTCACCATCGTCACCATGATCGGCGGCACGCTGGCCTCGGCGGCGCCGACACCCGGCGGCGTCGGTGCCGTCGAGGCCGCGCTGATCGGTGGCCTCGGCGCGTTCAACGTGCCGCTGGACATCGCGGTCCCGTCGGTACTGCTCTACCGGGTACTCACCTGCTGGCTGCCGGTGCTGTGCGGCTGGTTCACCATGCGCTGGATGGCCTCGAAGGACATGATCTAGCCGCCAATTTCCTTGGTAGCGAGCAGCACTCCCGTCGCGGGTGCGACCGTGCTGAATGCCACCGTGCGGAATCCCGCCGCGTTCAGCGCGTCCCGGTAGCGACGAATGTCGATTGCCGCCAATGGATCCGCGGGCCGGCCGGGACCGGCCGGGTCGGGCGTTCGGCGGGCGGCAACACGTGCCATGAAGCGAACCACGGTGGGCAATACCCGGCCCGTCGGATGGGTATCGGCGAGCAGCAGCGTGCCGCCGGGGCGGAGTATCCGGAACAGCTGCGCGATGGCTACCGAGCGTTGTGCCTCCGGGATATGGTGCATGGCGAAGGTAGAGGTCACCAGATCGAAGCAAGCATCGGGCAACGTGAGTGTCTGCGCGGCACCGAGTTCGAATCGGCAATTTGTCACCGCATTGGAATTTTTGGTCGCGTAGTTGATCATTTCCGCCGCCGGATCGACACCGATGACGCTGCCGTCCTGGCCGACTCGCACGGCCAATTTCCGGGCGAGATCGCCTGGGCCGCAACCAATGTCGGCAACTCGGTAACCGGGCTTCGCCCCGCTGAGTGCGACCAGCCGAGCGTTGAGCCGGTCACCGCGACCGAGTAGGAATAGGGCCTTGAATGTGCGGTAACTCCGTGGCTTGGTAAGCAGAACACCGGTTTCGGTGTCATGGTGGCCTTGTCGAATGGAAGACTGGGGTGCGTTTTTGGTCATGTGTTCATGGTCGGGAGGGGCCGCCGCTTCGACCAGAGGCAAAACCACGGAAACCGTTCCATTCGGGACGGATTCGCGACATTTGTACGGGAGGCACATTGTCGTCGGAAGTGAAAAGACTGACGGGCAGCACGGATCGCCGGGTACGGCGGACGAAAAGCCTGCTGCATCGGGCGTTGATCGAACTCATGCTCGAGCGCGGCTACGACCGAATCTCGGTGCGGGACATACTGCATCGGGCCGATGTCGGACGGTCCACGTTCTACGCGCACTTCCGGGACAAGGACGACCTGCTGCTGCTGAGCAGCACCGACTATCTGCGTGCCGCGGTCACCGCGCCGGGCACCGACGCCGGTGCCGACGCCACGACGCCACTCGCGCCGGTGCACACACTGTTTCAGTTGGCCGCCGCGAATCCTGAGGTGTACCAGGCCTTGCTCGGCCGCAAGAGCGGTGCCCTGTTGCTGCGGACCACGCGGGAAATGGTCGCGGAGATCCTCGCCGAGCGCCTTGCCGCGCGGCTCGACATGGACGACGCCGAATTCGAATCGACCGTGACCTTCCTGTCCTGGGGGGTGGTCGGCGTGCTCGGTGCGATCGCCGACGCGGATCCGCCGATGGCGCCCACCGAGGCGTACCAACGCCTGGAACGCCTGATCGGACCCGGCCTGTCCGGGCGGGTCCGAGCACGCTGACTCAGTTCCCGTACTGCGCGGTCTCCGGGCGCTCGATCAACAGGGTGTGCGCGGGCCGCTCGGCGACGGGACGGTGCCGAACACCCTTGGGCACCACGAAGAGTTCCCCCGGGTGCAGGGTGACCGGGTCGTGTCCGGCCAACTCGATCCGGAACGAGCCGTCCCAGCACAGGAACAGTTCGTCCTCGTCGTGCTGGTGCCACGGGAATTCGCCCGCCAGCTGGGCGACGCGGACGACGGTGTCGTTGACGACGGCCAGCTCGCGCTGCTGAAAGGGGCCGGGCAGCCCGGCGACCACGTCCTTGATCGATACCGGACCGGTGATTCTTGCTGCTGTCATGACGGTAATCGTCGGACGGCCGCCGTCGCGACGCCATGGCCAATCGGGCAGAATTGGTTTGGTTATGGATCCAATCAATGTCGCCGAACGCCTCGGCCGCTGGTCGGCGGGCCGTGGCGCGTTGTACGCGCTGCTGGCCGCGCGACTGCGTCGCCTGATCGATGACGGTGAGCTGCCCGCGGGCACCCCGCTGCCGCCGGACCGGGTGCTGGCGAGCACCCTGGCGGTGGGGCGAAGCACCGTGGTCGCCGCCTACGACCTGCTGCAGTCCGAAGGCCGGATCGTCCGGCGGCAGGGCAGCGGGACCAGGGTGGCCGGGGATCCGCTCGCCAGGCCCGCCGAAACCACGAGTGCGCCGGTATTTCTCGATCTGCTCGAGCCGCGCGCGGATGTCATTCCGCTGGCCTGCGCGGCGCCCGATGCCCCACCGGCGGAGCTGGCCGAGTGCTACGCCCGGATTCTGCCCGAGCTGGCCGCGACCACCAGCGATATCGGGTACTACCCGACCGGCCATCCCCGGCTGCGGCACGCCGTGGCCGAGTACTACCGGAACCGTGGTGTACCAACCTCTTTCGAGCAGATACTGGTCACCACCGGTGGGCAACAGGCGCTTTCGCTGCTGGCCCGCTGTTTCCTGCAGCCGGGCGACCGGGTGCTGATGGAATCGCCGAGCTCGCCGCCCGCACTCGAAGCTTTTCGTGCGAAAGCGGCGGTGATCCAAAGCCTTTCACCTGGGCTGGCCGGATTTGCCGCGGCCGCACACGATCACCGTCCCGCGCTCGCCTACGTGATCCCCACCTTCCAGAACCCGACCGGGTCGGTGCTCCCGCCGCCGGCACGCAGGCGGTTGGCGGAAACCGCGGCCGCGCTCGGCGTTCCGCTCATCGAGGACGAGGTACTCGCCGAGCTCGGCTTCCCCGGCTTCAGCACCCCGCCACCGCTGGCCGTCCACTCGGACGCGGTCATCACCGTCGGCTCACTGAGCAAGACGGTGTGGGGCGGCCTCCGCATCGGCTGGGTCCGCGCCGCGGCACCCACCATCGCCCAACTCGCCCGCATCCGCGCGGTACACGACCTAGGCGGCGACGTCCCCACCCAGCTGGCCGCCGCCGACCTGCTACCACACCTAGCCACCATCTGCGCCCGACGCGCCCCCGAACGACAAGCCAGGCACGACCACCTACGCGCCGAACTAACCCGGCTACTACCGGATTGGCACGCCCCCGCGGTCACAGGCGGCCAAACCCTCTGGATCCGTTTGCCGCACGGCGACGGCACCTCCTTCACCCAGGCCGCCCTCCGCCACGGCGTCGCCATCCTCCCCGGCAGTGGCCTGGACCCCACCGGCACCAGCGAAACCCACATCCGCATCCACTACCTACACCCCCCACCAACCCTCACCGAAGCAGCCCACCGCCTCGCCAACGCCTGGCACACCTACAACCCACCCCCAACCCCCATCCCCGCCCCTCCCTCCCTAGCCATGTAGAAGCACTTGACGTACGAAGCGTGCTCTTGACGGATGTTGCAACCTGCGTCAACAGCATGCTTCGTGCGTCATGTCGGCGGGGGGTTAGTGGACGACGGTGTGGGCTAGGCGGGCGGTGATGAGGGATTCGGCTTCGGTGACTATGCGGGTGATGAGTTCGGCGCAGGTGGGGATGTCGTGGATCAGGCCTTGGACCTGGCCTGCGCTCCAGATGCCTGCGTCTAGGTCGCCTTCTTCGAAGACGCGGCGGCCGCGGGCGCCGGCGACGAGGTCGCGGACGTCTTCGAAAGTGCCGCCTGCTTTCTCGATCTCGACGACCTTGCGGCTGATCTCGTTGTCGGCGACGCGGGCGGTGTTGTGCATGGTGCGGAAGATCAGCTGGGTGTCGCGCTCGGTGTGCGCGACGATCTGTTCCTTGACCTTCTGGTGCACCGCGGACTCCTGGGTGCACAGGAAGCGGGTGCCCATGTTGACGCCGTCCGCGCCTAGGGCTAGGGCGGCGACCAGGCCGCTGGCATCGGCGAAACCGCCGGACGCGATCATCGGAATGTCGAGCACCCGTGCGGCGGCGGGAATCAGGATCAGGCCTGGCACGTCGTCTTCGCCGGGGTGGCCCGCGCATTCGAAGCCGTCGATGCTGACGCCGTCGACGCCGATCCGCTGCGCCTTGAGCGCGTGCCGCACGCTGGTGCACTTGTGCAGCACCTTGATACCCGCGTCCTTGTAGTACGGCAGGAACGGCTCCGGATTGCTGCCCGCCGTCTCGACGATCTTGATGCCGCTGTCGATGATCGCCTGTACGTACTCGGCGTACGGCGGCGGGTTGATCGACGGCAGGATGGTGACGTTCACGCCGAACGGCTTGTCGGTCAGCTCCCTGGTGCGGGCGATCTCGCGGCGCAGGTCGTCCGGCGTCGGCTGGGTGAGGGCGGTGATGAAGCCGAGCCCGCCCGCGTTGGCGACGGCCGCGACGAGTTCGGCACGGCCGACCCACATCATGCCGCCCTGCACGATCGGGTGTTGCACGCCGAACGTCTCGGTGAACCTGGTCCGCAGCATTGCGCTCTCCTCTTGCCTCGCGCGGGCGTGCCAGTTCGCCCGAAGACCTGAATGGTGACACGAAAATCCACTCGGGTTCAACCCATAAGTAAGCCGACATTCGCATCGCCGTGCCGATATCGAGCCGTCGTCGCCCCGCCGGGACGGCTCGATGCAGCGGTAAAATAGCAGTTGAAGCCGCATTTGCCGATCGAAATGCCGCCTCGGTCGGATTAACGACGGTTCATCTCCCAAACTCTTGCCGACGGGTTAAGTTAGTTGATATTCTGCGCTCATTCAGCCCGTCACAGCGGTCGGCCATCCCGGCGGACGCGGGTGCCGGTCCGAGAGGAGTTCGTGGTATGACCACCGGTGTACATGGGGGACGGCAGCCGGCGGGGCTGGTGAGCACTTCGCTCGACGAGCCGCTCAGGTCGCGGCGCAATCACTGGAACAACCAGGTCGCCGTGCACGCGCAGATGCGCCCGGACGCGGTCGCGCTGCGGTTCCGCGGCACCGACACCACCTGGCGCCAGCTGCACGAGCGTTCGCTGAAGTTCGCCGACGCGCTCGCCCGCCGCGGTGTCGGCTTCGGCGACCGGGTGCTGATCCTCGCGCTGAACTACCCCGAATACGTGGAGGCCGTGTTCGGCATCAACGCGCTCGGTGCCATCGCGGTCCCGGTCAACTTCCGCCTCACCCCGCCCGAGGTGGCCTACATCGTCGGCGACAGCGGCGCGAAGGCGATCGTCACCGACACCATGCTGCTGCCGCTGGCCACCGCCGTTCAGTCGCAATCCGACACGCTGGAAACATGTTTCGTGATCGGCGGCGCGAGCGCGGACGGGGTGTTCGGTTTCGAGGAGGTGCTCGCCGAGGGCGGCGAACCGCATACCCCGCTCGACATCCCCGAGGACACGCCCTCGCTGATCATGTACACCTCGGGCACCACGGGCAGCCCGAAGGGCGCGATCCTGTCCTACGCGAACATGAATTCCCAAGCGCTGACGGTCATTCGGGCACTCGCGACCGAACAGAGCTCGATCGGGTTCTGCACCTCACCGCTGTTCCATATCGCCGGACTCGGCAGTCTCGCACCGTGTTTCCTGCTCGGCGCGAAGACCGTGCTGCATCCGCTCGGCGCGTTCGACGCCACCGAGTTCCTCGACGCGGTCGAGCGCGAGCAGGCGACGAGCGCGTTCTGCGTACCCGCCCAGTGGCAGGCCATCTGCGCCGAACCCAGGGTGAAGGAGCGCAAACTCGCGCTGACCGCACTCAGCTGGGGTGCCGCCCCCGCCTCCGACACGGTGCTGCGGGCGATGGCCGACTGCTTCCCGAACGCGTTCAACGTCGCGGTGTTCGGGCAAACCGAGATGTCGCCGATCACCTGTGTGCTCGACGGCAAGGACGCGCTGCGCAAGCTCGGTTCGGTCGGCAAGCCCATCCCGACCATTCAGGCCAGGGTCGTCGACGACGAGATGAACGATGTCGCGCCGGGTGAGATCGGCGAAATCGTCTATCGGGGGCCGACTCTCATGCAGGGCTATTGGAACAAGCCCGAGGCGACGGCGGAGGCGTTCGCCGGCGGCTGGTTCCACTCCGGCGACCTGGTCAGCCAGGACGAGGAGGGCTTCGTCTGGGTGGTGGACCGCAAGAAGGACATGATCATCTCCGGCGGCGAGAACATCTACTGCGCGGAGGTGGAGAACGTGCTCTTCGCGCACCCGAAGATCCGCGAGGCCGCGGTGATCGGCCGGGCGCACGAGAAATGGGGCGAGGTGCCGGTCGCCGTTGTCGCGCTCAACAGTCCCGAGGACGAGCTGACGCTGGACGAGCTGACGCTGTTCCTCAACGAGAACCTGGCTCGCTACAAGCATCCCAAGGATCTGGTGCTCGTCGCGGAGTTGCCGCGCAATGCCAGCGGCAAGGTCGTGAAAGTGCAACTGCGCAAAGATTATTCATCCTGACCAGCGGGCCCGGCGGTAGGGTCGGGAGATGGCGATCCCTCGTATCCGCGCAGCCGTGCTCGCCTTGCACTGGCAGGTGAATGTGATCAAGCCCGAAGGCTTCTTCGGGCCCATGCTCGCGGCACCGGTCGCGGCCAGCGGGGTCGTCGCGCGCGCGGTGGACTTCCACGAAGCCGCCGCCGCACACGGTGTTCCGCTGATCTTCACCCGGTTCACCATCCCGGTGGGCGAGGGTGAGCTGGTGCGCAATACCGGCTTCATGCGGTCGGTGGGTGCGGCGCAGACCGAGTTCCGGCCGGATTCGCCTGGTAGTCAGCTCATCTCGGAGATGGCCGCGCAGGCGAGCGAGGTCTTCGACAACCAGAAGCTGTCCGGGCTGGCGGGCAGCAAACTGGCCGAGTGGTTCGCAGGCCAGGGCATCGATACGTTGTTCGTCACCGGTGTCGCGACCAATCTGACCGTGGAGCAGACCGCGAGACACGCGACCGATCTCGGCTTCACCGTGCATCCGGTGGCCGATTGCACCGCCGCGGCCAGCGTGGCAGCGCACGAGGCGGCGCTGGCGAATCTCGAACTCGTCACCGCTGGTTCGCTGGCCGCGGCGCAGGCGCTGACGTCGATCACCCGCCGCTGATCCAGGTTCGGCGAGTGGCGCGGTGCTCGAATGGGTACTGGCAACATGACCGCTATGGCCGAATCTCAGTGCATCCGCACCGATTCGGTCGCTTCGCCTAGAGATCAGGAGCCAACTCGGTGAAACCCGCCAACCTCGTGATAATCGCCGCTACCGCCCTCGCGGCAGTGGCCGGTGCGACCGGCTGCGGCAAGGCCGCCACCGAGGACCACTCGGTGCACGCCATCGTCACCTCCGCCGCGACCGCGGCCCCGCTGCACACCGCCAACGCGAGTAAGCAAGCCCCGGCCCCCGTGGTGGACGACGTCGACTGCGGCCCGGTCACCGACGCGGGCGGCGGCACCCGCACCGTCATCGCAGTCGGCACCGCCGCGGGCCGCGTCGGCTGCACCGAAGCGATCAATGTCGCGACGACCTACGCCACCACGGTCAGCAATACCGACACCCAGACGATCGAGGGCTGGCAATGCGGCGCCCAGCCCGACCCCGCCACCCCGTCCAGCTGCACCAAAGACGGCCTGATCATCGGCCTGCGGGCCAGCTGAGGTATTGATCAGCCGCCGGACCCGAGTGGCAGCAGGGTCCGGCGGCCGCCGATCAGCGGGTGCCGACGCCGCGGTTCACCTGACCGCGCGGGCCAGCACGGCGTCGTAGTCGTGGCTGGCGATGACCTCGACGTCGGCCGGGAGCGCGTGCAAGCGCTGGATGGTGCGGAACGCGGCGTCACGGTCGGCGTCGAAGAGATTGCCCGGCATCGGAGCCTTCTCCCGGATCAGCTTGACCTGCAGAGTGTTCCAGACCGCGTCGCCGGCCAGCAGTACCCGGCTGCCATCGTCCACCGCGAGCAGCACACCGATGCTGCCCGGGGTGTGCCCCGCCAAGTCGACGAGGACAACTGCGCCATCGCCGAAGACGTCGTGGCTGCGCGGGAAGGTGAGCACGGGCGGACCGTCGAGTTCCACCGGCGCGACGGACTGGCCGCGCAACGGTTCGCGAATCACGCCGATCGGCGCGGTCGCGCCCCGCATGGCCCAGTCGTATTCCACCGCCGGAACCCGGAGTTCGGTCGAGTCGGGCAGCTCGAGCAGGCCCGCGACGTGGTCCCAGTGCAGGTGGGTGGCCAGGGTGAAGTCGATATCGGTGACCGCGAGGTCGCGGGCCGCGAGCGCGTTGCTCAGCCCGAGCACCGGCTTGTCCGGCGACACCAGTTTGCCGATCGGGAAGGGATGCCCCGGCAGCACTCGCGCGTGCACGTCAGCGCAGATGGCGGGATCGACGAGAAATCTGGCCTTCGGATGCTCGACCAAGAACGCACCCATCGACATCGGCAACTCGCGCAAACTGCGCACGCCCTCGGCGACGATGATGGTCGGCGCGGACATGGTGGCCTGCGGCAGCGCGGTCAGCCGGACCGTCGCGGTGGCCTTCGGGGCGGGCGCGGCGACCAGGCTCGCCAGAAACTCCTGGTCGGGGCGGCGCGGCCGGAGCAGGCGGGCCGGCGTCGCGGCCAGTGCGGCGCAACAGCGCACCAGCGTGCCGAGGGTTCCTTGCCGTCCATCGGCCAGCCGTGCGGGGTTTTCGCTCACCCGGCAACGGTAGGTGATGGGCCTCGTCGGCGCAGCGGGACGCAGGCCACGCAAAAGACTCTTCTCCATAGTGCGATATCTCGGCATAATCGCGGGGGGTGTACCTGGGCGGTCGAGACGAGCCGCCGCTTCGGGGGTAGTGCGTCTGGGATGGATCGGAGCTCGATGGTGCGCAGTCGTGCGGCGCTGACGACCACGGCGGTAACGGCCGTGGCCGAGCTGCTCGGCGTCGACGCGACCGCCGTCTGCACCGACGCGCCGTTTTCCGATCTGGGCCTGAGCTCCACCCAGCTGGCCCGGCTGACGGCGCGGCTCGAGGATGCCATGGGTGTCGAGGTCTCGCTGACCGCGATTTACGACTACCCCGACATAAACCAATTGGTCGAGTATCTCGCGATGCGATGACCGGGATATCCATCGTCGGGATCGGCTGCCGGGTACCGGGAGCCGAGGGCGGCGACGAATTCTGGCGGCTCCTACTCGCGGGCCGCGACGCCACCGGACCGCCACCGGCCGGGCGCCTCGGCACCAGGCGCGGCGGATATCTGGACGGCCTCGACGCGTTCGACAACGAGTGGTTCGCGATTGCCGACCGGGAGGCCGCGCTGCTCGATCCGCAACAGCGGCTGGCCATGGAGGTCTCGGTCGAGGCTCTCGATGACGCCGGGATCGGTTACCGCGCAAAGAGTTCGGGTGCGGCCGTGGTCTTCGGCGCGGGCAGCTACGACCACGGCATCGCCGTGCTCGGGCGCGACGGCTTCGACGCGCACTACGCGGTCGCCGGTTCCGCGCTCAGCCTCATCGCCAACCGCCTGTCCTACGTGCTCGATCTGCGCGGGCCGAGCCTGGTGCTGGACAGTGCGTGCTCGTCGTCGCTGGCCGCCGTCGACCTGGCGGTGCGGCTGCTCGCCGACGCCGCGGTGCCTTTCGCGATCGTCGGCGGTGTGCATCTCACACAGCTGCCGCACGCCTCGAACTACCTGACGGCAGCCGGATTTCTGGCGCCGGATGGACGCGTCGAACCGTCCGACGCCACCGCGGACGGCTACGCGCGCGGCGAAGGCTGTGCCGTAGTGATTCTGCAGCGCACCGAAGACGCGGTGCGCGAGGGCAATCGGGTGTACGCGGAGATCGCCGGGACAGCGGTCGGTTCGGATGGACGTTCCAACGGGCTGCACGCGCCGAACGGTCGCGCACAGCAGGACACGATGCGCGCCGCCTGGGCGCGCGCCGAGCTCGAGCCGCGGACCGCCGGATATTTCGAATGCCACGGCACCGGAACGCCGGCGGGCGATGCGGTCGAGGTCGGTGCGCTGGCTGCCGTTGTCGCACATGACACTTCGGCGAGTACGGAACCGATCTGGATCGGCTCGGTGCAGTCCAACATCGGCCAGCTGGAGGCCGCATCGGGCGTCACCGGCCTGATCAAGGCGGCGCTGACCATTCACCACGGCGTCATCGCGCCCACCCCCGGATGCCGCACCGAGAGCCCGCTTGTGCAGCTGGCCGAACGCGGCCTGCGGGTGCCGATCGCACCCGTCGACTGGAGCACGGTGCCGCTCGATGAACGCCGCGCGGGTGTCAGCTCGTTCGGCTTCGGCGGCACCAACGCGCACGCGGTGCTGCGCGGTGTCGATATCCCCCGGGTCGGCCGCGGGGACGACCCGCCGCTGTTGATCCCGGTCAGCGGCCGCGACGCCGCGGATCTCGCCGCCCAGGCCCTTCGGTTCGCCGACCGGCTCACCCTCCGCGCTGAGTCGCTGCGCGAATTCGCTTCCGCCGCAGCCCGATTGATGCCTGAGCGCACTCGGGCATGCGTACTGACGGGTGACCGTGCTGACGCGGTGCGGCAGCTGCGGGCGCTCGCCGAGGACGATTCGAGCACGGCGATCGGTCCGTCCGCGACGCGGCGGCGCGGTGGCGTGTTGTTCCTGTTCGCCGGGCAAGGCGGACAGCATCTCGCGATGGGGCGGGCGCTCGCGGCGCGACACAGCGCCTTCGCGAGCACCGTGGCCAAGGCCGCCGACGCGATCGTGACGGCCGGCGGCCCGCGGATCTGGACGCCGCGGCACGGCTTCGCGCTGGCTGCCGATGGCAGCTCCGGAAACGGCTCGCACGCTAGGACATTCGCCTATCCCGCGATCTTCGCGTTCCAGGTGGCGATGGCGGAGTTGCTGGCGGCGTGGGGCATTCGGCCCGACGCGGTGGCCGGGCACGGACTCGGCGAGATCGCCGCCGCCGTCGTCGGCGGTGCGCTGTCGCTGTCCGACGCGGCGCTGATCGTGGTGTGGCGCGGCAAGATACCGACCGCAGCGGATGGCAGGCAGGCGATGGCACTGCTGGACGCGGCACCACACGAGGCGGCGAAGCTGGTGGAACCGATGCGCACGCAGGTGGCCATCGCGGCGGTCAATGGGCCGCGGTCGGTGCTCGTCTCCGGGACACCGCGCTACATCGATACGTTGGTCCGGCGGGCCAAGCGCCGCGCTATGCCCGCGTTGCGGATCGCCGACGACGCCACCGCGTACAGTCCGCTGGTCACCAGCGTGCCAACGGAATTCGTCGAAGCGCTCGCGGATCTGCAGCCGATGCCGCCGCACACACCCGTGTATTCCACTGCCCGCCAGGCCGAATTGATCACCACGGCGGCCATGGACGGCACCTACTGGGTCGAGAACGCCTCGGGAGCAGTCGAACTCGCTGCCGCACTGGAACACGCCGCTGCGGACGGGCTGACGACCGTGCTGGAGATCGCGCCGCATCCGCTGCTGGCCGACGCCGTGCGGCAGTATCCCGAGTTCCGCGACGCCACCCACCCGGTGGCAACTCGCGACGACGAGGCAGGCGGGTTCCTCACCTGCCTGGCTCGGCTCCAGCTGGAAGGACGACCGGTCGACTGGTCCGCGCAAGGCCCGTTCCGCTCCCCGCCACGGCGAGCGTGGCGCAAGCGCCGGTTCCCCTCGATCACCGCCACCGCGAAATCGGATGACGCCGAATCCGACTTCCCCCCTGAGGATCTCACCGATCACGTGATCGACGGCGTGCCGACCGTGCCGGCGACGTTCTGGCTGCGCAGGCTGCTGCATCTGGCCCGCTCGGGGACCGGGGGAGCGACAATGCTCACCGATTTCGTGGTGCACGAACGCACCGAGCTGTCGGCGTTGCCGGAGGTGAGCTATCGCAGGCACGGCGACGGAAGTCTACGGGCGCAGGTCACGGAGGCCGCGGCGCTGGCTTCGGCCCGGCCGGTCGGTGACCCCACCCCCGCGGATATCGTCGCATGGATGCGGGTCGTGGATGCCAATCGGGCTGGGCGGCACCGCATGCGGATGATCGCACCCGCCGCCTGCTACGCCGAACTGCGCGGGCTGCGGTTGGCCTACGGTCCGCGTTTCCAGGTGCTGCGCGGCATCGCGACCGGCCCGGACAGCGCGATCGGTCAGTTCGATGTCGCCGAATTGCACCGCACCGCAACGCTGACCGGCTGCCTGCAGCTACTCGCCGCGACGATCCTCGACGACCTGCCCAGCGAGGTGATCCCGCTGCCGACCGGCATCGAATCGGCCTGGCTGTCCGCCGAACCGAATCGGACCGTGCTCGAGGCACACGCGTTTCTGCGCGAGCGCACGGCCACCGGGCTCACCGGCGATGTCATCGGTACCGACCAGCACGGCGTGCCCTGTCTCGCGCTGTCCGGCGTACGCATTCGCTTCGCCGGACCTAATCCGCCCGTTCGCATCGTCACGGCGCCGCAAGCTGCCGATCGGCCCGTGCCCTTCCGCCAGGAAAGCTGGCAAACACCAGAACCCGGGTTCTTCGACGGGCCGGGCGGCCGAATTGCCGAACGTGCCTTGGTGATCGGCGAATCCGAGCTGGCCATCCGGTTGTCCGACGCGCTCGCGGTCATCCTGCCCACCGACCGGCTGGCTCGCGAACCCGACGCCGCGCGCCCCCTCATCACCGCCTTGCCCATCGGGCACAGCGGCAGCGCACACATTGCGTTCGTTCTCGTGTGGCCCACCGAAATAGACTCGGTGGCAACGAAGTCCGGCCCCATCGGGCCGGGCCGCAGTGCCGCCGCGACGGCGGGCCGCGTCCTCGACCTGCTCCAGCGGGTGCACGCCGACGACGGCACCGCCTCCTTGACCATGGTGCTGCCTGCCCCCGCCGTGCCTGAGCCGCAGCGCCGTGATCCCGATATCGTCGCCGCCCCGCACGCGATCGCCGGTCTGGTGCGGTCACTGCAGCTCGAATCCCGCCGCGCGGTCCGCCTGATCTGGGTGGACGCGGACAGCAGGAGCCTCGCACCCCTCGGTCGGCTCATTGCGAAGGTACCGGGGCCGACGTCCACGTTCCCCGACGAATTGCGCATCTCCGCAGGCGATCTCGCCGTCCGCCGTTTTATCCCCGCGCGGCTCCGGTCGACCCAGGCCACCATCGACGCCACCGGAACCTACGTGGTCACCGGCGGATTGGGCACGGTCGGCGCGGTCGCGGTGCGCTGGCTGCTCGACAGCGGTGCCCGCGACGTGGTGGTGCTCACCCGCGCGCCACGCCCGGTGCCGCCGCTGCTCGACGGATGGGAGGATCGGATCGTCGTGGTCCGCTGCGATGCCGCCGACCGGCGCGATCTGGCCAACGCGCTCAACGACATCCGCGCCTGCGGCTCGACCATTCGCGGCCTCGTGCACGCGGCGGGCAGCACGGCGGACGCCGCCTTCGATGCCATCACGCCGGGGCAGCTGACCACGCTGTTCGCGCCCAAACTGACCGCGGCGGGCAACCTGATCGAACTCACATCGGCCGATCCGACCGACTTCATCCTGCTGTTCTCCGCCGCCACCGGCGCGCTCGGCGGCCCAGGCCACGCCGCCGAGGCCGCCGCCAATGCCGCGATGGACTCCCTCGCATCGGCGTATCCGGGACGCGGCGTGCTCAGCATCGGCTGGGGCCGGTGGGCAACGGGTTCGGTTGCGGGCACACCTGTTCGACAGTCGGGTATCGCCGCGTTCGACACTCGCGACGGCGCCGCGCTGCTGTCGGAGGTACTGCGATATGCCGGGGCCTACCTCTCGGCAGTGGACTACACCCCGACGGCCGACAGTTCCCCGATGGCGACGCGGCTGTCGAATCTCCTTGCCCCCGTGAGTACTTCGTTCGACAGCGGACAGCTGCCCAAGCGGCCACCACCCGGCGCCGACCCGGCGCCGAACTTCTCGATACGGCCGCTCGATACGACAGGCCCGCTCGTCGTCGCACACACCAGCGAGGCCACATGACATCCGGTAACAGTCTCGCCACCCGGATCGCCGAGTTGGCCGCGGCCCGGCCCGACGACATCGCCTACACCGAGCTGCGCTACCGCATGCACGAGCAACTACCCGTCTCCATCACCTACTCCCGGTTGCATGCCGCCGCGGGCGAACTCGCCGAGCGCGTGCGCGACGGAAGCTCCCCCGGCGACCGGGTTGCCATTCTCTGTGCACACGGACTCGATTACGCCGTCGCGTTTCTCGCCTGCCTGTACAGCAATCGCATTGCGGTGCCGCTGTTTCCGGCGGCCGGCAGCCGCAACAAGGAACGGCTGCTCGCGGTGCTCGCCGACGCGCGACCGACCCTCGCTTTGTTGTCGTACGGCGACTCCGCCAGTGCGTCCGTGCTCGGCCCCACGCTCGGTCAGGTCGCCGAGCTCGCCGCGGATGTCACCGCCCCGTCGGCGGATTCGACCGAACCGGTCATCGATCCGCTCCGCGCCGAGCTCGCCTATCTGCAGTACACCTCGGGCTCGACCCAGTCGCCCGCGGGCGTCCGGGTCACCCACGCGAACCTGACGACGGCGCTGGAGCAACTGCGGCAGGCACTCGAGCCGGGCAAACCCATCCTGACCTGGCTGCCGTTCTTCCACGACATGGGCCTCATCCTCGGCATGTCGCTGCCGCTCTACTGCGGCGTGCACGGCTTGACCATGTCGCCCGCGGAATTCGCGAAGCGGCCGATCCGATGGTTGCGCGCCGTGAGCGACTACCGCGCGGGCATTACCGGCGGGCCCAATTTCGGTTTGGCCCTCTCGGTTTCGGCGACAACGCCGGAGGAGCGAGCCGGGCTCGACCTGTCCGGGCTCGACATGCTGCTCAACGGCTCCGAACCGATCCGGCCCGAGGCGCTCACCGAATTCACCGAGACCTTCGCCGCATACGGCTTCCGGCACCGCGCACACACGCCGGGCTTCGGCCTGGCCGAGGCGACGCTCACCGTGACCATCTGCGATTGGCGCGCCGAACCCGTGGTGCGGCACTTCGATCGCGGCGCGCTCGCCGAAGGCCGGGCGGTGCCGCCTGCCGAGGAGCAGCCACTCGGCGGCAGCACGCTCGTCGGCTGCGGCGCACCGGTCGGCCAGGACGTGCGCATCGTGCACCCGGTGTCCTGCGCCGAGCTGCCCACCGGCCGGGTCGGCGAGATCTGGGTCGCGGGCGCGAATGTGTGCGACGGCTACTACGGCAGACCCGATGCCACCGCCGAGGCTTTCCACGCCACCCTGCGCGGCAGCGATGCCCGCTGGCTGCGCACCGGGGACCTCGGTTTCTGGTGCGACGACCAGCTTTTCATCGCGGGACGGCGCAAAGATGTGATCGTCGTCGACGGCCGCAATCACTTTCCCGGCGACATCGAGGCGACGGTCGAAGCCTGCGCCGCCGAGATCCGGCCGGGGCATGTGACGGCGTTCGGGCACGACGACGGTCGCCGCGAAGACCTGGTCATCGTCGCCGAACTGAGAATCGTCGAGGCCATCGAGCCCGCCGAACTCTCGGTGCTCGCCCGCCGGATCCGCGCCGCGGTCGCGGCCATCCACGAGGTGATACCGGGCTCGGTCATGCTGGTCGAGCCGGGCCGCATCCCCAAGACCACCAGCGGGAAGCTGCGCCGCGGCGAATGCCGGGCCCGGTATATCGCCGGGCAGCTCGACCCGGTGGCGATGATCTGATCTCGCCCAAAACACCGTCGAGATCCCGCTGATCCGGGCCGTCGACCGCGATGATGAGGCGCATGGCGACCGACATCATCACCGTGAAATGGAAAGACGAGCCCGAGGACCACGACTATCCGGCAGCCGCCGACTACCTGGAGTTGCTGGCCGGGCCGAAGGTGGTCAGGACCGTGGTGGACGACCTGCGGGCGGGCCCCATCGTGCACAAGAAGGCCAAGGACATCCTGCGGGCCGCCGGGCTCGAGCTGCTGCCGCCGGAGAATCCGCATGTCCGGCGGGACTTGATCAAGATCAATAATGGCAAGGCGCTTTCGCCGATCCTGCTGGTGCGCGGCGATTTCCGGGTGGGCGCACCGATGGTGATCGCCGACGGCTACCACCGGGTCTGCGCGATCCACTGGGCGGATGAGAACATCGCCATTCCGGCGAAGATCGCCGCCATGCCGTGACCTTCTCCACCCTCGCGCTGGTGCTCGCGCTCGGCCTGTGCGGTCCGCTGCTAGCGCTGCGTAGCTCGTGGCACGTGCCGGTGATCCTCGGCGAGGTGATCGCCGGAATTGTCTTCGGCGCCACCGGGTTCGGCGTGCTGTACAGCGCCGATCCGATCTTCACGTTCCTCGCGGATATGGGGTTCGCGGTGGTCATGTTCGTCGCGGGAACCCATGTGCCGGTGCGGGATCCGTCGGTCCGGTCCGCGCTCGGCGTCGGCGCGGTGCGCGCGGCACTGGTCGGATTGCTCGCTGTCGCTGGGGGTTTCGGCGTTGCACACTGGTTCGATACCGGGCACGGCGCCATGTACGCGGTGCTGCTCGCTTCCTCGTCGGCGGCGCTGGTGTTGCCGATCATCGACTCGCTCGGGCTGGCCGGCAAGCCGGTACTCGCGCTGACCGCGCAGGTCGCGATCGCCGATATCGCCTGCGTGGTGGCGCTGCCGTTGGCGATCGATCTGGATCATGCGGGCCACGCTGCGCTCGGCGCCTTGGCGGTCGCCGCCTGTGGAATCGTCCTCTTCGTGCTGCTGCGCTGGCTGGCGGTGTCGGGTGTGCGCCGCCGGGCGCATCGGTTGTCCGAGGACCGCAAGCTCGCGCTCGAGCTCCGCGTGAGCCTCGCCGTGCTCTTCGCACTGTGCGCGGTGGCCACCCAGACCCGAGTATCGATCATGTTGGCGGGCTTCGCCGCCGGGCTCGCGGTCGCCGCGATCGGCGAACCCCGCCGGGTGGCCCGTCAACTCTTCGCGATCAACGACGGCTTCCTCGGGCCGCTCTTCTTCGTCTGGCTCGGCGCTCGACTCAACCTGCGCGATTTCGGCGAACACCCGCGCCTCATCGCCCTCGGCCTAGCGCTCGGGATAGGCGCGGTGCTTGTTCACCTCGTCCCGCGGCTGATCGGTCAGCCCCTCCGCTACGGTGCGCTGGCCGCAGCGCAGATCGGCGTTCCGGTCGCCGCCGTCACCGTCGGTACCGAACTGCACGTGCTGATTCCAGGGGAGGCGGCGGCGCTGATGCTCGGCGCGCTGTGCACGATCGCCGTGGCCGCGGTTGCGGCGAACCGGCTGGCGGCGCGGGCGTCGAGCGAGGGTGCCGACGGCAAGTCCGCCGTGCCGACGGACCCGCGAACGCCGTAGCTCGCCAACGCAGGATAACTCTCGACGCCGCGCTCACTCGTCGGTGCGACCGAGGAGCCGATCGGTCTCGCGCCGTTCGCGTTTGGTGGGGCGTCCCGACCCGCGGTCGCGGCGCGGCAAGGTGGCGAGGATCTCGCGGGAGGGTGGCGGCGGGCTGCGGTCGATCAGGCACTGCGCGGCGAGGGGAGCGCTGACGCGCTTGGTGACGATCTGCTCGACGATCACGATGCGTTCGATGCCGCTGATGCGGACGCGCACCTCGTCGCCGGGCTTCACCGACTGCGCGGGCTTGGCGGCTACGCCGTTGACGCGAACGTGGCCGCCCCGGCAGGCCTCGGCGGCAGCCGATCTGGTTTTGAACAGGCGCACGGCCCAAGTCCATGAATCGACTCGGGCCTGCGTCGCGGTGCTCTTGTTTCCGTTCGCACGGATGCCGTTTTCGGCGGGGGTCACTCGTTAGACGATACGGCGTGCGGTGACGATATCGCCCTGGCGGAGCGGGGTGTAGGAGACGGGCGAGCCGGACTGAACGGCGTTGAGCAGCTTGCCGTCACCCGCGTAGATGCCGACGTGGCCGCCACCGTTGGTCACGACGATGTCGCCGGGCTGCAGGTTCTGGAAGGCCACCGGAGCGCCGACGTGCGACTGCTCGAAGCTGGTGCGGGGGAGTTCGACGCCGGCCTGCCGGTAGGCCCACTGGACCAGACCCGAGCAGTCGAAGTTGGAGGGCCCTGCGGCACCCCAGGAGTACATCGCGCCGACCTTGGTCTTGGCGGCGTCGAGCGCGATATCGCTGGCACTGGGCGCGGGGTTGAACAGGCCGGGCATGTTCGGCGCGAAATTCGGGACGCCGGGCGCCGCCTGCTGCGGTGCGCCGGGAAGCTGCGCGTTCGGCATGGCCGACACGGCCTGCTGGATCTGCTGATTGAGTTGCTGGACGGGCGCCTCGTATTCCTGCGGCACAGGAACATCGAAGTTACCCAGTCCGGGGAGGTTGATGGTTGCCGCCATCGCGGGGATCGCGGGCATCGCGCCGGTTGTCGCGGCCACCGCGCCCATGACGAGGGCACCCTTGACGGAATTCGGCAAGCGCGAATCCCGCTGCATGCTGTGTTTACCCACCGAGCTACGTCTCCGATCTTCGTACTCTCCCGCCGACCGGTGAGCGACCAGTAAATGGCCGCAAGGAATCACCCAGTCGAACACTGTGGGTGTTCCCGGCACGGCAGGCGGGAAGATGGCCCCGACGGCCGCTAAGGCGGTAACTGTGTGGCGCCGCTTCTCTTTCGAAACGACAGGACTCCACTAAGTCACGAAGAGATTACGATGCCGACGCGGTGTTGTCCAGCGCACAGACCTGGTAGTTTTCCGGTCCCGACAAACTCCCTGGACGATCGCCCGGAATCCCGACACGCCCACCGGGTCACGACACGATATCGGCGAATAAGTGTCTGTTACCAATAGGCGGCAAATGTCCGAATCGTCCGCCGGGAATTCAGGATTCGCGGCCGTTCGAGGCTTCGCCGTCGCGTTCGGCGAGCGCTTGCTCGAGGTCGCCGATCCGGCGCCGCGCATCGGCGAGCCCGACTTCGAGCTGACCGAGCGCCATCACCAACGGCCCGACCGCGAGGTCGGCGACCAGCTGCGGATCGTCATAGCCGCGCTCTATCGCGACCAGGATGTTGTCGCGGATACGTCGCGCCACCATCGCCCCCGGTGGCACGTTCCAGGATTCGACCACCTCGGCGGTGGTCGGGGTGGGTTCGTCGGACATGACCCTCCGATACTCGCTGGAAACGCCACCAGCGTAATGACTTCCGTGCCGATCTCAACCGTGCGAGAGCCATCGTGCAATACCGACCGCTAGCAATATCTAGGACACGCCGTAGATATGGACAGATTTCGCGGACCGCACGCGCTACGGTGTTCGGGCATGGACCCCGTGCGGAATCCGTATGCTCCCGGAGCCGGACAGCGCCCACCCGAATTAGCCGGGCGCGACAAGCAACTCACCGCTTTCGACATCGTGCTGGAGCGCATCGCGCGCGGCCGCCCCGAACGCAGCGTCATGCTCACCGGCCTGCGTGGCGTCGGAAAAACGGTGCTGCTCAATCAACTTCGCTCCACCGCCATCTCGCGCGGCTGGGGCACCGGCAAGATCGAGGCACGACCCGATCAGGAACTGCGCAGGCCGCTGTCCTCCGCGCTGCACATGGCGGTCCGCGCGATCGCGATGGCACACCCCAGTTCGGAGCGGGTCGACGACTTCCTCGGCATCCTCAAGGCTTTCGCGCTGCGCGCCACCGCGGACAGGGGGATGCGGGAACGCTGGCAACCCGGCATCGACGTGCCCGCGGTCACCGGCCGCGCGGATTCCGGCGATATCGAGATCGATCTGGTCGAGCTTCTGGTCGAGGCGGCGGCGCTGGCCAGCGAAATCGGCGTCGGCATCGCGATTTTCATCGACGAGATGCAGGATCTCGGTCCCGCCGACATCTCCGCGATCTGCGGCGCCTGCCACGAGTTGAGCCAGGACGCCGCGCCGCTCATCGTCGTCGGCGCCGGCCTGCCGCACCTGCCCGCGGTGCTGTCCGCGTCGAAGAGTTACTCCGAGCGGCTGTTCAGTTATCACCGCATCGATCGACTCGACCGGGAATCGGCCGACCTCGCGCTGATCGCGCCCGCCGAGCGTGAGGAGGTGAAGTTCACCGATGAGGCGCTGGATGCGCTGTACCACAAGGCGGATGGTTATCCGTACTTTGTGCAGGCCTACGGCAAAGCGGCCTGGGATCAAGCACCGGAGAGCCCGATCTCGGCCGAGGACGTCGAGGTGGCCGCGCCGACCGCGGAGGAGGAATTGGCGGTCGGCTTCTTCGGCTCCCGCTACGAACGGGCAACGCCGGCTGAGCGAGAGTACATGCGTGCCATGGCCGATCTGGCCGGCGACGACGGCCCGGTGGCCACCTCGGCGGTGGCCAGCGAACTCGGCCGCAAGCCCGCCTCGCTCTCGCCGGCGCGCGACGGACTGATCAAGAAGGGCCTGATCTATTCGGCCGAGCGCGGCACCATCGGATTCACCGTCCCGCACTTCGGTCGCTACCTACGCAGCGTCTGAGTTGGGAAACAGACAATACGAACATCGGTAGATAACCCCATATTAGCTTGTCTACCAAGATCATTAGAGATCGATAGAAATCAATCGACCTGCAGCCCTACCGGCCGGTAACTAAAGTTCTTACACTCGAATGTGATCCTGATCACGTCCGAGGAGGACATCATGGCGACAGCCGCGAAAGTCGACGCCACCGAAGAACAGGCCCGTGCACTTGTCGAGGAATCTCGCGAAACCACCTGGGCCAAACCATCGTTCGCGAAGGAGATGTTCCTCGGTAGGTTCCGGCTCGATCTGATCCACCCGTACCCCCAGCCGGGGACCGAAGACGCCGCCCGCACCGAGGCATACCTGGCCAAGCTGCGCCCGTTCTGCGAATCCATCGACGGCCAGGTGATCGAAGCGGCGGGCCGGATTCCGGACGAGTACGTCAAGGGGCTTGCCGAGCTCGGCTGCTTCGGCCTGAAGATTCCGGAATCCTATGGCGGACAGGGCCTTTCCCAGTTCGGCTACAACCGCGCGCTGATGCTGGTCGGCTCGGCCCACCCGAGCCTCGGCGTGCTGCTCTCGGCGCACCAGTCCATCGGCGTGCCCGAGCCGCTGAAGCTGGCGGGCACCGACGAGCAGAAGGCCGAGTTCCTGCCGCGCTGCGCCGCGGGCGCGATCAGCGCTTTCCTGCTCACCGAGCCAGACGTCGGTTCCGACCCGGCCAGGATGGCGAGCACCGCCACGCCGATCGAGGACGGCACGGCCTACGAGCTCAACGGCGTCAAACTGTGGACCACCAACGGTGTGGTCGCCGAGCTGCTGGTGGTGATGGCCAGGGTGCCCAAGAGCGAGGGGCATCGCGGCGGTATCTCCGCGTTCGTCGTCGAGGCCGATTCGCCGGGCATCACGGTGGAGCGGCGCAACGCCTTCATGGGTCTGCGCGGCATCGAGAACGGCGTCACCAGGATGTACAACGTGCGAGTGCCGAGGGCCAATCTCATCGGCCGCGAGGGCGATGGCCTGAAGATCGCGCTCACCACCCTCAACGCGGGCAGGCTCGCCATCCCGGCGCTGTGCACCGCGTCGGCGAAGTGGTCGCTGAAGATCGCCAGGGAGTGGAGCACCGAGCGGGTGCAGTGGGGCAGGCCGGTCGGCGAGCACGAGGCGGTCGGCCAGAAGATCTCCTTTATCGCGGCAACCACGTACGCGCTGGAGGCGGCGCTCGACCTGTCCGCCGCCATGTGCGACGAGGCGCGCAACGACATTCGGATCGAGGCGGCGCTCGCCAAGCTGTGGGCCAGCGAAATGAGCTGCGCCATCGCCGATGAGCTGGTGCAGATCCGCGGCGGGCGCGGCTACGAGACGGCGGCCTCGCTTGCGGCCCGTGGCGAACGCGCGGTCGGCGCCGAACAGCTGGTCCGCGATCTGCGCATCAACCGCATCTTCGAGGGTTCCAGCGAGATCATGCGGCTGCTGATCGCCAGGGAGATGGCCGACGCGCACATGTCCGCGGCGGGCGCGCTGGTGGACCGCAACGCCGAGTTCAAGGACAAGGCGAAGGCGGCGGTCGGCGCGACCGGCTTCTATGCCAAGTGGTTCCCGCAGCTCGCGGTCGGCTCGGGCACCGTGCCCGCGACCTACACCGAATTCGGCACGCTGGCAAAGCATCTGCGTTTCGTCGAGCGCAGCGCGCGCAAGCAGGCCAGGTCGCTGATGTACGCGATGGGCCGCTGGCAGGCCGGGCTGGAATACAAGCAGAACTTCCTCGGCCGGATCGTCGACATCGGCGCCGAGCTGTTCGCGATGTCGGCGGCCTGCATGCGGGCACAGTCGCTGCGGACCGCGAACGCGCCGGAAGCCACCGCGGCCACCGAACTCGCCGACGTGTTCTGCAAGCAATCCAAGGTCCGGGTGCGCAGGCTGTTCGACGCGCTCTGGGACAACACCGATGACGACGACCGCACTCTCTCCCGCGGCGTGCTCACCGGCCGCTACACCTGGCTGGAGGATGGTGTGTTCGATCCGAGCGAGGGAACTGGGCCGTGGATCGCCGAATGGCAACTCGGCCCCTCAACCGAACAAAACCTCCTCCGCCCGTTCTTGCCGTCCACCCGCAGTCACTCCACACCCTGACCAAATACGGTCGGCCGCTCACCGGGCGTCACGTTGTCGACAGACGTGGCGTCCGGCGGGTGCCGTCATCAGCCCAATATTCTGCCGTATCGGCAAAGCGCTAGATAGCCGTAGATATTCATGACAGGGAAGATGGCTGCTTCGTAGCCAAATCTAGTGGACTCTAGAAGATTCGGTCGATGGCCCGATAATCGGCAAGCGACGGGTCGATCATGCCCCGCTACCGGAATCTAGTGGTCGACCTAGTGATTCGTAGATTCGCCGATTACCGACGGCCATCTGCCTTGCGGATACATCCCATGCATCGGTTGGACAACTTGTGCATAACGCCGGGTATGGGCTGGTAACGCAGCGGAAATGTATATCGACAACCGGGCAAGAACGCTCCGCGAGGATGCACCCTCCTAGGAGGACGTCATGTCCACGACGATCGCCCGCCGCGCCGCCGATTACGACGGTCACCGTGTCACGGTGCCGGCCGAGGACGGTGTCCCGATCTCGGTGCGCACGTTCGGCACCGAGTCCGCGTCCGTCACCGTGGTGTTCGTGCACGGGCACTGCCTGCGCACCGAATCCTGGTTCTTCCTGCGTGACGAACTGCTGCGGCAGTGGGGCGCCGAGACCAGGATGGTCTTCTACGACCACCGCGGCCACGGCGAATCGGGCCAGGCCCACCCGTCGACGTACACCATCGACCAGCTCGGCCGCGATCTCGACACCGTGCTGCGGACGGTCGCGCCGACCGGCCCGGTGATCCTGATCGGGCATTCGATGGGCGCGATGGTAGTCCTCGCCTACTCGCGACAGTTCCCCGAGACGATCGGCACCCGGGTCGTCGGCGTCGGCCTGATCGCGGGCGCCGCTAACGGTCTCACCGAGGTGGGCCTCGGCCGGTTCCTCAAGCGTCGCGCGGTGCACTCGCTGCAGGTGGCCGTCGTCCGCGCGCCGCGGGTCATGCAGGGCTCGAAGCGGCTGTCCCGCAGGATCTTCGAGCCGATCATGCGCGCGGCGAATTCCGGCACCAGGCGGGTGAATCCGCGGATGGTCGCGGTGGCCACCGCCATGCTGAACGACACGCCACTGCTGACCATGTCGAGCTTCCTCGCCTCGCTGATCGCCTTCGACGAGACCGCGACGCTGCACCGGCTCGGCACCATCCCGGCGCTGGTGCTGGCGGGCACGGCGGACATCGTGGTGCCGTTCGCGCATTCGGTGGTGCTCGCCTCGCAGCTGGCCGGCTCGCAGCTGGTGCCGCTGGAGGGGGCCGGGCACAGCGTGATCTTCGAACGGGCCGAGGAGGTCGCGCTGTCCATCGTCGGACTGGTCGATCAGGTGGTCGCCGGGATGCGCGGACAGGGGCCGGAGTACGCCGTCGCCGGATGAATGCTGGGCGGCTCGGGATGACCGAAGTTGACCAATCAGTGGTTCACACCAAGCGCGGTGGCCGACTCCGAGCAACACTTGGGCGAACTGCCGAAGATTCGCAGCTGACGAGCCAGATCTGAATTCTTTCTGTACTGTGTTAAAGATCACGTTGTGTGGTGAGTCACACGGCTTGGTGCAGCGCGCTTCCAGGCAGACCATGGAAGTACCCGTTACCCACCGAGTTCGCAGGTCTGTCAGGAACACAGGAGGTATCGATGACACGCAGCGAAATCGCGGAGCTCCGCTACACGGTCGGCCAGCTCCGGCAATCCATCGGCGCACTGCGGTCGCATTACGGTGACGCCAATATGGTGCGGCGGTTGGAGAACGACCTCGAGCGGCTCGTCATCGACGCCGACGAGCTCGAGCAGTCGCCGCCGCCGGAGGTGCGCCGCCGCCCGCAAGACACCATCTACGTCCCGGACAGCAAGTCCGACGAGGCGGCCTGGATGGGTGCGCAGGACGAAGGTCTCGGCTTCCACTCCCGCCCGCGGACCGAATAACGTCAGACCGACTTCGCGGGCCCGCTCCGTGCCGGCGGGCCCGCGAAGTGCTGTCCGAGGTCAGGCGCGGTGCCTGCCGAAACGACGGTTCGGCCGAGCGCCGTGGAAGCGGGCACCGCGCGGGGTCTCGGCGATCGGCGCGGACCCGGCCGATTCGAACAACGCCGCGATGCCGTGGTCATGGCCGAGGGCGATCGCCTCCAGGCCGTAATTACCGCCGGTGCGGGACAGTTCGTGCAGCATCGTGGTCATGATCCGCAGGCCGGTAGCGCCGACCGGATGCCCGAGGGCGATGGCCGAGCCGTTCACGTTGAGCCGGTCGGTCGGGTCGAAACCCCATTCCCGGGCCAGCGCGAGCACTTCCACCGCGAAACCCTCGTTCACCTCGACCAGATCGATGTCGTCGAGCGTGGTGCCGGTCCGGCCGAGCAGCTTGGCCACGGCCGGAGCGGCGCCGAGAGTCGCGGTCCCCGAATCACATCCGGCCGCGGCCCAGCCCACCAGATACGCCATCGGCGTCACACCCAGATCGGCCAGGCGGTCCTCGGCGACGACGAGGCAGGCCGCCGCGCCGTGCCGGTGGGCAGTCATATTGCCCGCGGTGACCACCCCGTTCACCAGCAGCGGGCGCAGCGCGGCGAGGGTGTAGGTGGAGACATCGTCGCGCAGACCCTCATCCCGCAGAATCCGGTGCCCCCCGGTGTCTTCTAGACCCGGATCGGCCGAGCCCGGTTCGTCCAGTACGCCGACCGAAATCACCTCGGCGGCGAAGGCGCCCTGCCGCCAGGCGCGCGCGGCCTTGCGATGGCTGGCCACCGCGAACTCGTCGGCTTCGGTCCGGCTGATGCCGTAGCGGCGGGCCAGCTCCTCGGCGTTCCGCAGATCGGACTCCCCAGCCGATTCCGCATGGCGGGCAGCGGCATTCGCCGCGGACTCCACGCCGCCGGCCACCACCACGTCGGCCGCGCCGGTCTGCACCATCATGGCCGCGGTGATCACCGCCTGCAGACCGCTGCCGCAGCGTCGATCGGTCAGAAATCCGGGCACAGCGAGGGGGAGTCCGGCGCCGATGTAGGCCATCGCGACATCCTCGATGCGCATCGGGTCGATTCCGGACCGGTCGATCACCGCCGACAACACCGTCGAAGCCAGCCATTCCGGCGGCATGCCGGACAGCGCACCCCCCTCGATCCCACTCGGCGTACGCACCGGCGCGACGATCGCGGCTCTTCTCATCGTGGGGCTCCTTCCCCCGGCCGAGCACCGCCTCGGATCAGCGGGGCTCGCGGGTTCCGCCGTAGTTACGCAGGCCGCCGGGCCGACCTCGCACGCCGCGGGCGGTGTAGGTATCGGCGCACGTCAGCGGGCACATCTCGAGGAAAGAGGACCACAAATATGTTGCCTCCGTGTGACAATCGGCGCGTCAGTATTTCGACTTCAGGTTTCGTTTAGCCGGACAGTCCTCGAATGCCGTTCCGGTTTAGTCGAGTTCGAAGAGGTTGCGGTCGGTTCACCACGCGACCAGTCAGATGAAGCGACATCGAATGTGGCGCAAATCACGGGCATCCGGGCGGGTCTGGAATGCCAGGACCCCGCTCGAGCGATAGCGGGGGTGTCGTATGGTGCTGGGCATCACATTCGATTTGCGGAGGTATCGATGACCACCCGCACAGCAGATCAGCGAGGCATCCACCTGTGAGTGCCCTCCCGACCACCACCCCGGAAACGGGGACCGGTGTCTTCAGCAAGACCAGGGCTCGAATCTCCGAACGCACGCTGCGCACCGATCGATGGTGGGTGCCACCGGCGATCACGGTGCTCGGACTCGGCGCGTTCGTTATCTACGCGACGATCAGATCCTATGTGCGAACGGCATATTGGGTTCCGGACTACCACTACCTGACGCCGTTCTATTCACCATGCCTGAGCACCTCGTGTGTCGAGGGCGCCAGCCACTTCGGCACGCCGTTCGGCGACCTGCCGGTGATCCTGCCGCTGGGCTTCGTGGTGCTGCCATTCCTGCTCGGCTTTCGGCTCACCTGCTACTACTACCGCAAGGCCTACTACCGGGCCGTGTGGTTCTCGCCGCCGGCCTGCGCGGTCGCCGAGCCGCACGCCAAATACACCGGCGAGACCAAGCTGCCGCTGATCATCCAGAACGCACACCGCTACTTCTTCTATGTGGCCATTGTGGTTTCGCTGATCAACACCTACGACGCGGTCGTCGCGTTCCACGGTAAGGACGGCGGATTCGGGCTCGGCCTCGGCAACTTCGTGCTGTGGCTCAACGTGATCCTGCTGTGGGCGTACACGCTGTCCTGCCATTCCTGCAGGCACATCGCGGGCGGGCGGCTCAAGCACTTCTCCGCACATCCGGTGCGCTACTGGTTCTGGACCCAGGTCTCCAAACTGAACACCCGGCATATGGCGCTGGCCTGGACCACCCTCGGCACCCTCGTGCTGACCGACTTCTACGTCATGTTGGTTGCCAGCAAGACGATTTCGGACTTGCGGTTCATCAACTGATCCGCCCAACCCCAGGAGTATTCGCGGCCATGCCAGAAGTGGAACGACACAAGTACGACGTCGTCGTCATCGGGGCCGGTGGCGCAGGATTGCGCGCGGTGATCGAGGCCAGAGAACACGGCCACTCCGTCGCGGTGGTGTGCAAATCCTTGTTCGGCAAGGCGCACACCGTGATGGCCGAAGGCGGCTGCGCCGCGTCGATGGGCAATGCCAACGAAAAGGACAACTGGCAAACGCATTTCAAGGACACGATGCGTGGGGGCAAGTTCCTGAACAACTGGCGCATGGCCGAACTGCATGCCCAGGAGGCGCCCGACCGGGTGTGGGAGCTGGAAACCTATGGGGCACTGTTCGATCGGACCGCCGACGGCCGGATCAGCCAGCGCAACTTCGGCGGCCACACCTACCCGCGGCTCGCCCATGTCGGTGACCGCACCGGCCTGGAAATCATCCGCACCATGCAGCAGAAAATCGTCTCGCTGCAGCAGGAGGATTTCGCGGCGACCGGCGACTACGAGTCGCGCATCAAGGTCTTTTCCGAATGCACCATCACCGAACTGCTGAAGGACGGCGACCGGATCTCCGGCGCGTTCGGCTACTGGCGCGAATCCGGCCGATTCATCCTCTTCGAAACGCCCGCAGTGGTTTTGGCGACCGGCGGCATCGGCAAGTCGTACAAGGTGACCTCGAATTCGTGGGAGTACACCGGCGACGGGCACGCGCTCGCACTGCGCGCCGGGGCGACGCTGATCAACATGGAGTTCCTGCAGTTCCATCCGACCGGCATGGTCTGGCCGCCCAGCGTCAAGGGCATCCTGGTCACCGAGGGGGTGCGCGGCGACGGCGGTGTCCTGAAGAACACCGACGGCAAGCGGTTCATGTTCGACTACATCCCGCCGGTCTTCAAGGGGCAGTACGCCGAGACCGAGGAGGAGGCCGATCAGTGGTTGCGCGACAACGACTCCGCGCGCCGCACCCCTGACCTGCTGCCCCGCGACGAGGTGGCACGCGCGATCAACGAGGAGGTCAAGGCCGGCCGGGGTACCCCGCACGGCGGCGTCTTCCTCGATATCGCCTCGCGGATGCCCGCCGAGGAGATCAAGCGCCGCCTGCCATCCATGCACCACCAGTTCAAAGAGCTCGCGGACGTGGACATTACGGCGGAGCCGATGGAGGTCGGGCCGACCTGTCACTACGTGATGGGCGGTGTCGAGGTCGATCCCGACACCGGGGCGGCGACGGTGCCAGGCTTGTTCGCCGCGGGCGAGTGTTCCGGCGGCATGCACGGCTCCAACCGGCTCGGCGGCAACTCGCTGTCGGACCTGCTGGTGTTCGGCCGCCGGGCCGGACTCGGCGCCGCCGCGTATGTCGAACAGCTCGGCGAGCGCCCGACGATCACCGACGCCGATATCACCGCGGCCGCGAAAGTCGCGCTCGCGCCGTTCGATCCGCCCACCGAGGGGGCGGGCGAGAACCCCTACACCCTGCACACCGACCTGCAGCAGACGATGAACGACCTGGTCGGCATCATCCGCAAGGAGCATGAGGTGCAGGAGGCGCTGACCAAGCTCGACCAGCTCCGGGCCCGGTTCAAGCAGGTCACGGTCGAGGGCCACCGGCAGTTCAACCCGGGCTGGCACCTCGCGCTCGACCTGGAGAACATGCTGCTGGTGAGCGAGTGCGTCGCGAAGGCGGCGTTGCTGCGCACCGAAAGTCGCGGCGGGCACACCCGCGACGATCACCCGTCGATGGATCCCGACTGGCGCAACAAGCTGCTGGTCTGCTCGGTGGATCCGAGCACGGCGGGGGAGACGATCCCCGATGTCACTGTGACGCCCAAGGATCAGACCCCGATGCGGCCGGAGCTGCTCGCCCTGTTCGAGCTCAGCGAGCTGGAGAAGTACTACACCCCGGCCGAGACCGCCGGGCATCCGGCGGGTGCCGGGAAATCGACAGAGGGAAAGGCGTAGCGATGGGTTACGACGCCAAATTCCGCGTGTGGCGCGGCGACCTCGACGGCGGTGAACTGCACGACTTCACCGTCGCGGTGAACGAGGGCGAGGTGGTGCTCGACATCATTCACCGGCTGCAGGCCACCCAGGCGCCGGATCTGGCGGTGCGCTGGAACTGTAAGGCGGGCAAGTGCGGTTCCTGTTCGGCCGAGGTGAACGGGCGCCCGCGCCTGCTGTGCATGACGCGGATGTCCACCTTCACCGAGGCCGAGGTCATCACGGTGACCCCGATGCGCACCTTCCCGGTGATCAAGGACCTGGTCACCGACGTGTCCTTCAATTACCAGAAGGCGAGGGAGATCCCGTCGTTCACCCCGCCCGCGGACCTCAAGCCGGGTGACTACCGGATGAAGCAGATCGACGTGGAACGCTCGCAGGAGTTCCGCAAGTGCATCGAATGCTTCCTGTGCCAGAACACCTGTCACGTGGTGCGCGATCACGAGGAGAACAAGACCTCGTTCGCCGGGCCGCGGTTCCTGATGCGGATAGCGGAGCTGGAAATGCATCCGCTGGACGTCGGCGATCGGCGCGATCTGGCCCAGGACGAGCAGGGACTCGGGCTGTGCAATATCACCAAGTGCTGCACCGAGGTCTGCCCGGAGCACATCAAGATCACCGACAATGCGTTGATCCCGATGAAGGAGCGTGTGGCGGATAACAAATACGATCCGCTGGTGTGGTTGGGCAACAAGCTGTTTCGGCGCTGACCGGATATTTCAGCGCTGACGATATGCCCTCCGGCAGTGCCGGAGGGCATACCTGTTTACAGCATGGCCACCACGCCGACGGCGACAACGCCGACGAGCAGGCCGATGACCAGCGACGACATCAGCGAGCCGGTGAGAATGAACAGGCCGACCGTCGTCACGGCAAACAGCAACGCGACGATCAGCCATTCCACCCAATCACCAGGTCGCAATTTCTTGTACCGGGAGTGGGAGCCTTTGAGCCCACGGTCCACAAAGAGTGGTCTACCCAATTGTTATACAAGCTAAACTCGCCCGCTTCCCCGCGCCTTTAGGCCAGACTCAGGCTGTGCGCGAATTGCGTTGGCGGGCCGGCGGTAGCGCCGTACGGGGGCAAGCCCGTACCCCGACGAGTTACCCATATGCGTTCGAGATCAGTTGTCCGGTTGGTCAAGAGCCCCTTGGCCCGGTGCACTATAAGCGGCGGGGTCTCACTAACTATTCGGGCCGGTCGAACTCGCCGTCGTGCACGCCCGCGGTGAACGCGGTCCACTCGGCGGGGGTGAAGACCAGGACCGGGCCGTCCGGGTTCTTGCCGTCGCGCAGGCCGATGTGGCCGTCGGCCAGCAGGGCTACCTCTACGCTGTCCCGGCCTTCGCCCTCGCCCGCCTTGCGCCAGGTCGCGCCGGACAGATCGACATTCGCGCCATTATTGATGCTCACGACTGCGCCTCGCTCATGACAACTCCTTTGTTGACCCAGCGTGACCACCGAGGAATCCGCTCGGCGCCATCCAGGCAGTGAACGTAAACTATTGCGCCCCAATTAGATCGATACTTACACCGCGAACTCTTTCGACACCTGCCGAAGCAGTTGCCGACTGGTTTGGATATCCAGGGCCGCGTGCTGCAGGCTCCCGTGTGCCCGATGGTACCGCTGCACATCGACGGGTCTTTCGAGATACAGATCTCCGGTGAAACCCTCTACGTACACCACCGGCGGCTCGACCGGTTGCCCTTTGCCATCGGTACCGAACTCCAGCACGGTGAACGGGCCCGTGGCGTCGCCGAGCGGAATGCCCGCCGTGAACGGCAGAATACGCAACGAGACATTGTCGGTGGTGCTCAAATCCGCGAGGTGTCGTAGCTGCGCCGCCATCACTTTCACGCCACCGACTACGCGGCGCAGCACCGATTCGTGCAACACCACGGCAACCTTCGCGGGTGACGTCCGTCTGGTGATCAAGGCCTGCCGCTGCAACCGCAGCTGGACGCGACGCTCCAGTTCCGACTCGGAATCGTCCGGATAGCCGAGACGATGCAGCGCTCTGGCGTACTCGGCGGTCTGCAGCAGACCGAGCACCAGTTCCGAGTGGTAGGAACTCAGTTGCTGGGCCGATGCCTCCAAACCCACGTAGACATCGAAGTTTTCCGGGATCAGGTCGCCGTAGGCATGCCACCAGCTCTTGACCGCCGCCTGCTGAGCTAGGCCCTTGAGTCCGTCGGCGAGCTCCTCGTCGATGCCATAGATGCGGCACAGTTCCTGGATGTCGATGGTGCGGATGCGATCGGCCTGCCCCTTCTCCAGGCGCTGCAAAGTGCTTGCGCCCCACTCCATCAGCCGCGAGGCCTCGGCGATGGTCAGCCCGGCCTGGGTGCGCCAGTCGCGTAGATACCGGCCGAGCTGCCTGCGCGGTAGGGTGGAGGAGGCGCTCTCGATACCGGTCGGTTTGTCGAACCCGGACATTCGTTCCGCACTCGTTGACGCTCTTGCCGAACTCGCTGACACAGCACGCTCCGTTCTGTGTTCGGCTGCTCACCCGTGGTTTTCCGGGGGCAACCAGCAAGCTCGGTTCCCCGTCACTTCGCTTGGGCAGCGGGCTCTTTCGTCCACTATGGAGAATCCTCCCCTCCCGGCTGGTTTTCGTGCTGGGAATTCGCGCGAAAACTTTGGATATCCATCGCGGGCGTTGTTTCGTACCCCCGGCAATGGTGTGCTGGAAGTATGCCCGGACGGATCGAACGCCCTCCCCGGCGTCTCCGCCTCGAAACTTCCGGGTACTCAGCAAGAGTCGCCCGCAGGAACGAGGAGTCATGGCTGTACATGTCATTGCGTCGTCCTTGATGACCAGCGATCTCACCGCGCATCGCGCGCGCAGCGTCGGACACGGCAGCTGGGTGGTTTCCTACCTCCCAGGCCGCACCCTGACGTGTGCGCAAGCCGTTGCCGCACTGCGGGTTGCCGAGGTGGTGCCGACGCTGCTCGATCTGGTCGGCGAGCTGGCCGACGAGGTCGGGTTGACCGCGCTGGAGGCAGTCGGCATGGCGGTGCGGCAGTCCTCGTGGCCGGAGGAACGTCCCCACCCGACCCGACATCGATGGAGTGTCGGCGCGCAGTCGGCGGAGGTCGCCTGATGCAACTCACCAACCTGAATATGCACGTCGCCGCCATGCTGGCCTGCGGAACCGACCCCGGCCTGCTGAACGTCGAACAAGCCCATGCGGCAATGCAGTTACACCTGGATTGCACCGTCGACCGATGCCGGGTGCGGCGGCGGGCGCGGGCGACACTGGTCGAGTCGGGGCGATGCGTGCTCGACGAGCGCGCGCTGCCGTCCTGAGCCACGCCTGACCGAAGCCGAGCCGATCAGCTACCGTTCTCTGCGCGAGCAGGTACGTGAGAGGCGAGTCTGATGTTGGTGCGGATGTTCCGGCGGTCGGTGGCGGTGGTTGCGGTTTCGGTGCTCGCCGCGGTGCCGGTGTACAGCAATGCGGCACCGGGCGACGAGGCGCGGCCGGTCGGCATGGATCGGTTTTATGGCCAGCAGTTGTCATGGCATCCGTGCGATATCGCGAATCTGGATAAAGCGGGCGGCGAGTGTGCCGATGTGCTGGTCCCGCTCGACTACGGGCGGCTCGACGGCCGGACCATGACCGTGGCGATATCCCGGGTCAAAGCTACCGATCCGGCTCGGCGCCAAGGGATTTTGCTGGCCAACCCCGGCGGGCCCGGCGGCGAGGGACTGGACAGTATCGATCTGCTCGGCGATGTGCTGACGCCGGAGGTCACGGCGACGCACGACCTGATCGGGATGGATCCGCGCGGGGTCGGGTCGTCGGGGCGGAGTCCGCGGTGCGGCTGGCCGGTCGGCGAGATGATTCGCTCGGCGGGTCTTGATCCGCTCGGCTTCGCGCACGACACCGTGCAGTCGGTGGGCATGGCCGCAGGCTGCCTGGTCCACGACCCGGAGATGATGCGGCAGTTCACCACTCGCAATACCGCCAGGGACATGGACATCGTTCGTGGGGTGCTCGGCGAACAGCGGATCGACTACTTCGGGTTGTCCTACGGCACCTACCTCGGCGCGGTGTTCACCCAGATGTTCCCGGAACGCAGCGGCCGGATCGTGCTGGACAGCGCGATCGATCCGGACCGTTATTGGGAAGGGCTGGTTCAGGATTGGGGGCCCGCGGACGAACGGGCCCTGGACGACTGGGCGACCTGGGCCGCGACGAAGGATGACACCTACCGCTTGGGCGCGACGCCACCGCAGGTGCGGGCCACGGTGGAGGGGCTGGTGCGGAGTGTGACGCGGCAGCCGATCGTGTTCGACGGCTTCACGGTCGACGATCACTGGCTGCCGTTCCTCCTGCACGGAATGCTGATGAACTTCCGGCTGAACGAGAAGCTGGCCGACGTCGTGCGAGAAATCGCCGATGCGGCGGGCGGGCCGCCGACGAAGGCGCGGACCCCTTGGCTCGCAGCGATTGTGGAGTCGTTGCGGGACGGCGAGGATTCGACATTGGCGCAGATCGCCTGCGGAGACGTCGGTGCGCCACGGGATCCGGGCTGGTACTGGCGCAACATCGAGGAGACCAGGGCGACGCAGCCGGTGTTCGGGGCGATGGCGGGCAATATTCAGCCGTGCGCGTTCTGGGCGGGACCGGTGGAACCGGCGACCGTGGTGCGTAATGCGGTACCCGCGCTCATCCTGAATTCGACCGGCGATCCGCGGACGCCGTACGCGCATGCGGTTCGGCTTCATCAGGACATGTCCGGCTCGCGGCTGGTCACATTGCAGGATGTGCGTATTCACATGACATTTCGGCCGGGGCTCAGTGCTTGCGTGAACGACGCGATCAATACTTACTTCGGTGCGGGGACGCTACCTGCCGAAGATACGACCTGCTACGCCGATCAGGCGAGCCAGTAGTTGAATTCGGCGATCGAGTAATCGGCTGAATGCCACTGTTAGGTGAGGTATCCGCGGCCAATTCCGGGTAATCGGAGCGGTGAGTCTGTAGGCCGGGCGCTCCGCGCGAAACCGTCAGACCGTCGGCAGCGTGTAGGGATTGTCATCGACCCAGGGTTGGCCGTCGGCGAATCGGGTCGACCGGAACGGCGCGAGATCGACCAGCTTCGCAGCGCCGTCGGTGATCCATTCGGCCAGGCATACGCCGATCGCGGGAGCGGTCTTGAAGGAAGTGCCGCTGTCGCCGGTCATCACCCACAGGCCGGGCACGGACGGAACCTGATCGATGAGGGGATGGCCGTCCGGGCTGCGCATGTAGGTGCCCGCCCAGCCGCCGCGCATCGTCGCCACGGCGAAACCGGGGAAGCGGTGCGCCAGCACCGCCCTGGCGCGGTCGATCGCGGGGACGTCGATGGTTTCATCGACGTCGTCCGGGTTGGTCGGGCGGGCCGCCGATCCGACGCCGACCAGCGTTGCGGCGCCAGCCTCCGGCCGGAACCAGGAGCCGTGCGTGGAGTCGACGATGACCCGATGCTTGCGGTCTAGGTCGACCGTGGCGGGCCAGCGAAAAATCACCACCTGGGTGCGCACCGGGATCAGGCCGAAGTCGAGTCCTAGTGGCCGCAGCAGTTGATCGGACCACGCACCGGCGGCGAGTACGGCGGTCCCGGTCGAGATCAGTCCCGCCGAGGTGCCGACACCGGTGACGCGATCGCCGCGGGTCACGATCTCCGTCACGGGCGTCTCGGTCAGTATCGTCACGCCGAGTTCCCGTGCGGCCTCGGCGAATCCGTAGAGCGCGCCGTTGGGATCGGCGACGCCCGAACCCGGCTCGAACGCCGCGACGGTCAGGTCGTCGGTGCGGATCAGCGGTTCGATCGCGCGCAGGTCATCGGCGGTGACGACGCTCGTTTCGATCCCGATCGCCTGCTGCGCAGCGACATTCGCACGCAGCTGGGGTTCGTCCGCCGGTGTCACGAGACGAAGGAAGCCGACCGGGTCGAAGCCGGGCGAACCCGCGCCGACCTCGTCATCCCAGGCACGGAAGATGCGCAGGCTCTCGTCAGCTAGGCGGGCCTCGGGCACATTGGCGTAATGGCAGCGAATGAGGGCACCCGATTTCCCGGTCGCGCCGGCACCCAATTGTTGGCGTTCGACCACGACTACGTCACGGATACCCCGCTTCGCCAATTGCAAGGCGGTCGATACGCCGACAATGCCGCCGCCGATAATCACCACGTCGGCCGTTTTCGGCTGCTGGACCGCCATTACCGCCCTTTCGCTCATCGCGCGCTTTCGTCGACCGCAGAAGGAACATACGCGTGCCGAGTCGGCTGGTGCCGTACCCCAATGTATTGCTATTCGGTGTGTCGGGATCGGTGACGCTGTGCGATTTCTGAATTCATTCGCCGAGGCGCGGAAGCGACCCGGGGTGCCGAGCCGGTGCCACTAGCCGAGTGGGCGAGGCCCGGAGCTGGTCAGTCGACGAGCTGAGTGCGGTACGACTGGGCAGTCCGACTGCCACCAGCTGAGTGTGCTTGCTGTGCCGCATGATTCATCCATCCGCGCCCGACCAGGAGCTGATCGGGCGCGGACGAACAGGTGACCGGGCCTCGATCAGACGGCCGCCGTCACCGGTTCGTCGGCGAACTGGGTGCGGTACAGCTCGGCGTAACGTCCCTCCTCGGCGAGGAGCTCAGTGTGCGTGCCGCGTTCGATGATTCGACCGTCCTCCAGCACCAGGATCTGGTCGGCCGCGCGGATGGTGGACAGGCGGTGCGCGATCACCAGCGCGGTCCGGCCTTCCAGCGCCTCCGAGAGTGCTTCCTGCACCGCGGCTTCCGAGGTGGAGTCGAGCGAGGCGGTGGCCTCGTCCAGGATCACTACGCGCGGCTGCTTGAGCAGCAGGCGGGCGATGGTGAGGCGTTGGCGTTCACCGCCGGAGAGGCGGTAGCCACGCTCGCCGACCACGGTGTCCAAGCCGTCCGCCAGCGACTCGACCAGATCGCGTAACCGGGCCCGCTGCAACGCGTCCCACAGTTCCGACTCCGGCGCCTCCGGGCGGGCGAGCAGCAGGTTCGCCCGGATGGTGTCGTGGAACAGGTGCCCGTCCTGGGTGACCAGGCCGACCGTCGCCCTGATCGACTCTGTGGTCAGGTCACGCACGTCGGTGCCGTTCAGCCGGACCGCGCCGCCGTCCACGTCGTACAGCCGGGAAACCAGCTGGGCGACAGTGGATTTACCGGCGCCCGACGAGCCGACCAACGCGATGAGCTGGCCGGGCTCGGCGCGCAGCGACACGCTGTGCAGCACGTCGACGCCGCCGCGGGTGTCCAGGGTCGCGACGTCCTCCAGCGAGGCCAGCGACACCTTGTCGGCGGACGGGTAGCCGAAGGTCACGTTGTCCAGTTCGACGGCGACCGGTCCGTCCGGCACCGCCACCGCGTCGGGCGCGTCCTCGATCAGCGGCTTCAGGTCGAGCACCTCGAAGACTCGCTCGAAGCTCACCAGTGCGGCCATCACCTCCATCCGGGCGCTGGCCAGCGCGGTCAGCGGGGTGTAGAGCCTGGTCAGCAGCAAGGAGAGGGCCACGACGGCACCGGCGTCCAGCTGCCCGCGCAGTGCGTACCAGCCGCCGAGCCCGTAGACCAGGGCGACCGCCAGCGCGGACACCAGGGTGAGCGAGGTGACGAAAATGGTCTGCAGCATCGAGGTCCGCACGCCGATGTCGCGCACCCGGCGGGCGCGCACCTCGAACTCGCCGGATTCCTGCTGCGGGCGGCCGAAGAGTTTCACCAGCGTCGCGCCGGGCGCGGAGAACCGCTCGGTCATCTGGGTGCTCATGGCGGCGTTCAGCTTGGCCGCCTCGCGCTGCATGTCGGCGAGGCGGTTGCCCATCCGCCGGGCGGGCAGCACGAACACCGGCAGCAGGACCAGCGCGATCAGGGTGATCTGCCAGGAGATGCTGAGCATCACGCCGAGCGTGAGGGCGAGGGTGACCAGGTTGGCGACCACGCCGGACAGGGTGTCGCTGAACGCGCGCTGTGCGCCGATCACGTCATTGTTCAACCGGCTGACCAGTGCGCCGGTGCGCGTCCTGGTGAAGAAGGCGATCGGCATTTTCTGCACGTGATCGAAGACGGCGGTGCGCAGGTCGAGGATCAGACCCTCGCCGATGCGCGAGGACAGCCAGCGGATGCCTAGCCCGAGCACGGCATCGAAGACGGCAAGGACGGCGATGATCAGCGCGAGGGTGACCACGACCCGGGGCGCCGAACCGCCGATGATGTTGTTGACCACCCGACCCGCCAGCACCGGCGTCGCCACCGCAAGCAGCGCCGAAACGACGCTGAACACCAGGAACACGCCGATCCGGCGCCGGTGTGGCGCGGCGAAGCGGAGAATGCGCCGCGCGGTGGCCAGGCTGAATTGCCGCTGCTCCTGCGGCGCGTTGGCGCGCCGGTATATCTGGCTCCAGGCCACCGATTCGATACTCACGACTCCGCCTCGCTGACGCTCGGCTCCGTCGTGCGCATCAGCACGCTGTGTCCTCGGTTCGCTCGCTTGCGCTCGCTCACGTTTTTACTCCCTCTCGCTCCCCACCCATCAAAGCCTTCGGCACCGACACTAAGACCTCAACAAAGGTTCAGAGCAAGTCGTTTCCGCCCGGTGCCGATTCCGCGTACAGCGAAACTCTCGCCGCCGCGCCTAGGCTGGGCAGGTGACCAAGGACCGGGTGGTGGCGGCGCTGGGCGGCAGGCTCGACGGTGAGGTCGACGCCTCGGAGCGCCGACGGGCGGAGTATTCGTCGGACGCCTCCAATTATCGCGTACTGCCCCGGGCTGTCGTCTTTCCCCGCACCGACGAGGACGTGGCCGTCGCACTCGAGGTGGCAACGGCGAACGGGCTGTCGGTCACCGCGCGCGGTGGGGGGACCTCGGTCGCGGGCAATGCCATCGGACCAGGGCTGGTGCTGGACTTCAGCAGGCACCTGAATCGGATCCTGGAGGTCGATCCGTCGGCGCGGGTCGCCCGGGTGCAGCCGGGTGTCGTGCTGTCGGAATTGCAGCGCGCGGCCCGGCCGCATGGGCTGCGGTTCGGGCCGGATCCGTCCACGCAGAACCGGTGCACCCTCGGCGGGATGATCGGCAACAACGCCTGCGGCCCGCGCGCGGTCGCCTGGGGGCGCACCTCGGACACGGTGCGGGAACTGCGGATCCTGGACGGGACAGGTGCCGAGCGAACGCTCGCCAACGATTTGTCGGTGCTGCCGGGACTGACCGAATTCACCAAGGCGAATCTCGCGGTGCTGCGTACCGAGTTGGGTCGCTTCGAACGCCAGGCCTCCGGCTACGGGCTCGAACATCTACTGCCCGAGCGTGGTTCGGCGGTGGCGAAGGCCTTCGTCGGGTCCGAGGGCACCTGCGGTCTGCTGCTCGACGCGACGGTCGAGTTGGTCGCGCTGCCGAAGGCCGCGGTGCTGACCGTGCTCGGCTACCCCGATATCGCCACCGCCGCCGACAATGTCGCCGCGGTGATGGCCTGCGAGCCCACCGCGGTCGAGGGCATCGACGCGCGGCTGGTCGATGCCGTCCGGGCCCATCGCGGCACCGTTCCCGAACTGCCACGCGGCGGCGGGTGGCTGTTCGTGGAAACCGCGGGCGACACACCCGCCGAGGCGCTGGCCGTCGCCGAACAGTTGCGCCGATCCGTCGACGCGCTGGACTCCCGCGTCGTCGCCGATCCCGCTGCCGCGGCGGCACTCTGGCACATCCGCGCGGACGGTGCGGGCCTGGCCGGTCGCACCCCGGACGGGCAGCCCGCCTGGCCGGGGTGGGAGGACGCGGCGGTGCCGCCGGAGCGGCTCGGCGACTACCTGCGCGATTTCGCCGACCTCACGAATGAGCACGGTGTGGACGGCTTGCTCTACGGGCACATCGGTGACGGCTGCATCCATGTGCGCCTCGATCTCCCGATCGCCGATGCACCGCAACGCTTTCGGCGCTTCCTGTTCGACGCGGCCGAACTGGTGGTGCGACACGGAGGTTCGCTGTCCGGTGAGCACGGCGACGGGCGCGCCCGCTCGGAGCTGCTCTCGCTCATGTACTCCCGCCAGGTGCTCGACGTATTCGCCGGATACAAAGCGCTTTTCGATCCCGCCGATGTGCTGAATCCGGGGGTGCTCGTCGAGCCGCGGCCGATCGACGCCGACCTGCGGCTGGCCGGGCTGCCGCTGATACCCGCTTCCGGCGGCTTCGCCTTTCCACACGATCGCGGGGAGCTGAGCACGGCGGTGCACCGCTGCGTCGGTGTCGGCAAGTGCCGCGCCGATACGCGCGCCACCGGTGGCTTCATGTGCCCGTCCTACCTGGCCACCAAGGACGAAAAGGACAGCACCCGCGGCCGGGCCAGGGTGTTGCAGGAGGTGGTCCGCGGCGCACTGCCGTGGTCGTCCGACGCGGTCGCCGAGTCGCTCGATCTGTGCCTGTCCTGCAAGGCATGTCGTTCCGACTGCCCGGCGGGCGTCGATCTGGCCACCTACAAGGCCGAGGCGCTGTACCGGCGATACCGGCACCGGCCACGGCCGATCGATCACTATTCGCTCGGGTGGCTGCCGCGCTGGCTGGCGGTGGCGACCCGGATGCCGCGCGTCGCCAACGCGCTGGCGGACAACGCGGTGCTGCGCCGAATCGGATTGCGCGCGGCGGGTATCGACCCGCGCCGCGCGGTGCCACGGCTGGCGGAGCGCAGCTTTCGCCGCAGGTGGCGTGATCTCGGCGGAGTCGCGCCCACGTTGGACGAACTCAATGGCGCCCAGAGTTCAACCACCGCACCGGAAATCGGCGCGGATCGACCCGAGGTGATGCTGTGGATCGACACCTTCACCGACGCGTTCGATCCCGAGATAGCCCTGGCGGCGGCGCAATTGGTGCAGTCGCTCGGCTATCGGGTGCGCATTCCCGCGCGCCGCGTGTGCTGCGGGCTCACCTGGATCAGCACCGGCCAGCTGGACGGTGCCCGAGCCCGGTTACGCGCCACGCTCGACGCGTTGGATGAGCACGTGCGGGCCGGCGGCATCGTGGTCGGGCTGGAACCGTCCTGCACCGCGGTGCTGCGGTCGGATCTGCCCGAACTGCTGCCGACGGACCCGCGCGCTGCCGCGACCGCACGGGCGGTGCGCACGCTTGCCGAGTTCCTGTCCGAACAACCGGACTGGCAGCCGCCACAATGGCCGGGCCGAAACGTGGTGGTTCAGCCGCATTGTCATCACCATGCGATTCTCGGATTCGAGGCGGATCGCCAGTTGTTAGCCACAATGGGAATCAATGTGACTGAAATCACCGGTTGTTGCGGTCTCGCGGGAAACTTCGGAATGCAGCGGGACCATTACGACATTTCGGTCGCGGTAGCCGATAGCGGCATGTTGCCCGCGCTGCGTACCGCCGGTAGCGAGTCGACTTTCCTCGCGGACGGCTTCTCCTGCCGAACCCAGGCCGCTCAATTGGCCAGCCGCCGAAGCTGCCACCTGGCCCAACTCCTGTTGGAGCAGTGAGGTTTTCGCGCCCTCGCCGGGATGGCGGTCACGGCGAGTGCGCAAGACGGGTCAGCTGCCGAAAGGCAGGGTGCCCGGCGGAATCTGATAACCCGAGCTGCCTGCGGAAACACCGCCCCAGGCGCTGAGCAACCAGTTGAGCAAGTTGGTGATCATTCGATACCTCCATGTGGCGACTGCCAGCTGTTTGCCGATCGGAACGAATATCGCCACATCCATTCTTAGCGTTACAAAATACCGGGCACCTGCGGTGATGCGTATTCGGCATCGGATACCGGCGAATTGCGTTGTGCGCGACTAGTTTCTCGATCGACCGTGGACTGGCGCGCATTCCGGGCCGCGCCATCGGGCAGAATGGTCCGATGCGTAACGCGATGGTCGAGCCGGTAGGTGAACCAACCGGTCTGGCCAGGACCGTGACGTCCGACCGCCCGATCGACCTGGCGTGCACGATCGCCCCGCTGCGCCGCGGCGCCGGCGATCCGTGCCATCAGACGACCCGCGATGGCGCGCACTGGCACGCCTCGCATATGACATCGGGCCCGGTCACCTACCGGCTGACCCAGTCAGGACCGTGCGCGGTGCAGGGCAAGGCCTGGGGATCCGGCGCCGAGGAATTCTTGGACGGGCTCGACCACATGCTGTGCCTGGACGAGGACATGGACGGCTTCGTCCCGGACCATCCCAAGCTCGTCGAGGCACATCGCCGCTTCCCCGGCTTGCGGATGTTGCGCACCGGCCTCGTCCTCGAGGCGCTGGTGCCCGCCATTCTCGAGCAGAAGGTGCACACCATCTCGGCCCGCGGTTCGTGGCGAAAACTGGTGCGGCAGTTCGGCGATCCCGCGCCCGGCCCGGCACCGGAGGGCCTGCGGCTGCCGCCGGAGGCCGATACCTGGCGGCGCGTGCCGTCCTGGGCGTTCCATCGGGCCAACGTCGGTCCGCAGCGGGCGCAGACGATCGTGCGGGCGGCCCGGGTGGCGAGTTCATTGGAGCGGGTGGCCGGGGTCGACCCCGCCGAGGCCGCGCGCAGGCTCCGGACGATCCCGGGGGTCGGCGGGTGGACCGCCGCCGAGACCGCGCAGCGCGCGTTCGGCGACGCGGACGCGTTGTCGGTCGGCGACTTTCACCTCGCGGCCATCATCGGCTGGACGCTGCTCGGCCACCCGATCGATGACGACACCATGGTCGAATACCTGGAACCGCTTCGGCCGCACCGCTATCGGGCGGTGCGGCTGCTCGAGATCAGCGGGCAGGCGCACAAGCCGAAGTTCGGTCCGCGCACGCCGCTCACCGATCACACCTGGCACTGACCCCGGACAGGTAGTTACGAGGTCCGGCGGGGTTCGAGCCCGTCCAAGACGCGGTCGAGCCCGTAGCCGAACCGTCGATCACGGGTCTGTGCGGGATCGACGTCCCAGCCCACCTCCGGCATCCCCTCCTGCAGCTGCGGGAACTCCTTGGCGGCCTGTTCCGCGGCGGGCCGCAGGCCGGCGAGCAGCTCCGGCTCGGTCTGGCCGCTGCGGACGAGCAGGGTCAGCCACGCGGCCTCGGTAACGCCGACGCCGATGACGTAGCCGAGCAGCACGGTGATGGCGTCGGCGACCTCGTCGGCGGGGAAGCCACCCGCGCTGAAGACGACGGCCATCCGCTCGTTCATCCGCATCACATTCGGACCGAGATAGGACAGCCCGACCTGGCCGAGGGTCGAGGCGATCCACGGATGACGCAGGATCATCGCGCGTAGCTCGGCGGCGAAGTGTGCCGCCGCGTCCCGCCAGCCCGCGGGATCGGCGATCTCCGGCATCCGGATCTCGCCGTATATCTCGTCGACGACCAGCTCGATCAGCTCGTCTCGGTTGGCGACGTGCCGGTAGAGCGAGGTGGCACCGGCATTCAGCCTGGCACCGAGCTGGCGCATGGTGAGCGCCTCCAACCCCTCGGCATCCAGCAGAGTGACGGCCTCGGCCACGATCTGCTCCCTGGTCAGCGCGGGCTGCTCCCTGCCTTTGCGCGGACGCGTCCACACCGATCCGACCTGCTGCTTCTCGACGGCCACGTCGACTCCCTTCCGTTGACACCAGCGTAGCGCACAACGTTCGCAGTTGCGAACGTTCTAAATGTATGCGTACATTGTTCGCAGCAAGAGAACGACGTACGCAACACCGTGAGAAGAGAGTTCCGATGGACGCGAGTGAGACCCGCAATCCGAAGCGCTGGTGGATTCTGATCGTGCTGTGCCTCAGCACGCTGGTCCTGGTCATCGACAATTTCGTGCTGGCCGTCGCGGTGCCCGCACTGGCCGAGGATCTGAACGCGAGCGCCCAGGACATCCAGTGGATCCTGGACTCCTACATCCTTGTTTTCGCGGGCCTGCTGCTCACCTCGGGCAGCCTCGCCGATCGGTTCGGCAGGCGCCGGGTGATGCTGATCGGCCTCGCCCTGTTCGGTGTCGCCTCACTAGGCGCGACCCTCGCCGCGAGCCCGATCGAGATGATCGTGGCCCGCACCGTGATGGGCATCGGCGGTGCGCTGGTGCTGCCGAGCACGCTGTCGATCCTGATCACCGTGTTCGATGACGGGGAACGGCGCAAGGCGATGAGTTTCTGGAGTGCCGCCTCGGTGCTCGGCCTGGTCGGCGGGCCGGTGCTCGGTGGCGTGCTGATCGCGCACTTCTGGTGGGGCGCCGCGTTTTTGATCAACATTCCGGTCGCGGCCGTCGCCATCATCGCCGCGCTGCTGCTGATGCCGGAATCCAAGGGGCCGTGGACCGAGCCGGATGTGCCCGGCGCGGTGCTGTCCATGGTCGGGATGATCGCGCTGGTCTGGACCATCATCGAATTCCCCAAGGGCGGTTTCGATCACGCGTCCACACTGATCACGCTGGCCGTCGCAGTCGTCAGCCTGGTCGCGTTCATCGTGTGGGAAAAGCGCGTCGAGCATCCGATGGTTCCACTCGACCTGTTCGGCAACCGTGACTTCGCCGGTGGCAGCCTGTCGCTGACCCTCGTCCAGGTCGCCAACGGTGGCCTGCTGCTGGTGCTGACCCAGTATCTGCAGTTCGTGCTCGGTTACTCGCCGACCAAGGCCGGGCTGGCGTTCATTCCGATGATGGCCGCGTCCATCGTGTTCAACGGACTTGGCGCCGGTCTCGGCGGCAAGGTCGGCAATCGCACGCTGGCGGTCACCGGCATGCTCGTCTCGACCGTCGGGCTCGGCCTGCTGGCCGGTCTGTCCGCGGACAGCGGCTTCGGTGTGCTGTCCATCGCACTGGTGGTGCTCGGCGCCGGTGCGGGCCTCGCACAGCCCGCGGCGATTGCCGCGCTGATGGGCGCCGTGCCGCAGGAACAGGCCGGTGTCGGGTCCGCGCTGAACGACACCATTCAGCAGGCGGGTGCCGCGCTCGGCATCGCGGTACTGGGCAGCATCCTGTCCAGCACCTTCACCAGCAGCATGCCCGACTCGACCCCGGAGCTCGCCCGGCATTCGATCGGCGACGCGCTGGCGCTGGCCGCGCGTACCGGCGATACCGAGTTGCTCGGTACGGCACGGGAGGCGTTCACCACCGCCATGTCGGTCAGCTTCATCGCCGGCGGTGCCGGAATCCTGGCCGGGGCGATCGTTGCCCTGTTCGTCATGCGGAACAAAAAGGCCGCACCGGCGGATGTGCCCCACGAGGTGGCACTCGTCAACTAGGACAACCGAATACAGCGAAAGACCGGCTCGATGACGGAGCCGGTCTTTCGCTTCGTGCTATCGGTTCAGAATTCGCCGAGAACGTTGAAGACGGTGCGCCCGGTGTGCGTGCCGTTCTGGATGGAATGCAGCACCTCGGCCGCGTCGGTGATCGACGCGAACTGGGTGAGCGACGAAAGATGTTGCGGCCGCAACTCGTTCGCCAGGCGGGTCCACAGTTCGCGGCGCTTCTCGATCGGGCAGAAAACCGAATCGATGCCGAGCAGTGCGACGCCACGCAGGATGAACGGCAGCACGGTGGTCGGCACGCCGGAACCGCCGGTCAGGCCGCTGACCGCGACCGCGCCCCCGTAGCCGATGGCGCTGAGGATGTAGGCGAGCGACTTGCCGCCGACGCTGTCCACCGCGGCGGCCCAGCGGGCCTTGTTCAGCGGGCGCGGCTTGGCGTCGGGGTCCTCGGGCAGGCGGCCGATGATCTCGTTGGCGCCGAGCTCGCTGAGCAGGTCGCTCGCGTCGGTCTTGCCAGTGGAGGCGATGATCTCGAAGCCGAGGCCGGACAGGATGTCGATGCTCACGCTGCCGACGCCGCCGGTCGCGCCGGTGACCAGCACGGAGCCCGTCTCCGGGGTGATGCCACGGTCGAGCAGCGACTGCACGCTCAGTCCCGCGGTGAAGCCCGCGGTGCCCAGCGCGGCGGCATCCTTCGGGCTCAAGCCGTCCAGCTTCACCACCCAGTCGGCGGGCACCCTCGCGTACTCGGCGAACCCGCCGTGCTGCGAGACCCCGATGTCGTAGCCGTGCGCCACCACCAGGTCGCCGGGCGCGAAGTCGTCGTCCTCCGACGAGACCACCTCGCCGGTGATGTCGATGCCGGGAATGATCGGGTACTTGCGCACCACCCCACCCCCCGGCGTGATCGCCAGCCCATCCTTATAGTTCGCGCTGGAGAAGTGCACCTTGATCGTGACCTCACCAGCCCCGAGGAAATCCTCGCCGACCTCCTGCTTGGTCAGCACGATCCCGCTGTCCGATTCATGCGCCACCATCGCCCAGAACTCCATGCCGACGAGCATACGATCGTCCGCCCGCACCCGCGCAGCTCCCGCCGCAGGCGCATCGGCGCGGCCCGGTCTACTCGGGGACGAGTTCGAGGCGGACGCCGAGCAGGCGGATGGGGCGATCAAGGGGGAAGCGGTCGATGATGCGGAGCGCGGTTTCGGCGATTTGGGCGGGGTCGATGGTGGGGGTTGGCAGTTTTTCCTGTTTGCTGCGGGTGTAGAAGGTGTTGGTGCGGACGGTTACCGAGACTCGGGTGCCGATCCGACCCGCGTCGGCCATCTCCTCGGCTACCTCGGTGGCCAGGCGGGCCACCTGGGCGCGGATTTCGGCGGGCTCGGTGAGGTCGTGTGGAAAGGTTTCGGATTTGCTGCGGCCCACCGGGATTCGAGGCTCGGTGGTGACGTCGGTGTCACCCTTGCCGTGGCCGAGGACCCAGAGGTAGGGGCCGGTATTCGGGCCGAATTCGGCGGCCAGGCGGTGCCGGTCGGCGGCCATCAGGTCGGCGACGGTGTTGATGCCCAGGTCGGCGAGCCGGGTGGCGATTCGAGTTCCGATGCCCCACAACGCGTTTGTCGGACGGTGCGCCATGACCTCGGTCCAGTTGCCGGCCGTGAGGCGGAAGACCCCGGCGGCGGCACCCTCGTCGGTGGCCGGACCCGCGGCCGACTTGCCGGTTGATTTGGCGAAGCCGGTGGCGAGTTTGGCGGTGAGCTTGTTGTCGCCGATGCCGATCGAGCAGGAGAGCTCCAGTTGGTCGATGGCGCTGCGGATTTCACGGGCCAGCGCTTCCGGGTCGTCGGTGTCGGCGGCGAGGAAGGCCTCGTCCCAGCCCCACACCTCGACGCGGCCGGGGAAGGTCCGCAACAGCGCCATGACCTCGTCGGACGCCTCCTCGTAGCAGGCCATGTCCAACGGCAGGAACACGCCCTCGGGACACTTGCGCTGGGCGCTGCGCAGCGCCATCCCGGCCCGGACGCCGAACGCGCGCGCCGGATAGGACGCGCAGGTGACGACCTTGCGCGGCTCGGCGGGATCGCCGTTACCGCCGACGATGACCGGCAGGCCACGCAGCTCCGGGTGACGGCGGAACTCCACCGCCGCCTGGAACTGATCGAGATCGACATGCAACAGCCATCTGGCCATAGCACCGTCTTACCCCACCGGTGTGACAGACAGCCGGAATACCGGTCCGATCGGGCATCGACGGCGGCGCCCTGCGGGGCTATGGCCGTACGATTTCCCTGAGCACAAGCAAGGGGAGCAGACCGATGACCGATGCGCAGAACGAGCCCGTCGCGCTACCCGCGGTTCGGGTCGAAAACACCGATCGGGAACTCGCGGTACGACGGCTGCACATCGCGGTGACCGAGGGTCGCCTGGATGTGCTGGAACTGGACCGGCGACTCGTCCTGGCCTATTCGGCACAGACCCCGGTTGAACTGGTCGCTGTCACCGCGGACCTGCCTGCGAACAACGAGCCGATCGAGTTGCGCACCAAGAGCGGGTCGCGCGACAAACGCGGGCAGTGGACCGTCCCCACCGAGCTCATTGCCGAGTGTGGTTCCGGCAGTATCACTTTCGACTTCACCCAGGCGCTATGCCCGCACAGCGAGATCGCGCTGCACGCTTCCGTTGGCTCCGGCAGCATCAGGCTGATCGTGCCGCGTGGGTGGCAGGCCGACGTCGATCGGGTGCGGACCAAGAGCGGCAGTGTGTCGAACCGGGCGACCGAGCCGTTGCTGCCGGGCGCGCCGGTGCTGCGGGTCGATGGGAAGGTCGGCTCCGGTTCTATCAGCGTGCGGTATCCGCGGCCGCCGCGCCGGTCCTTCCTGGCCTGGTTGCTGCGTCGGCCGCGCCCGGCCTGACCCCGCGGTCACGTTCTTGCACGGACTATTGCGCTGTCCGCAAAACAGAACTAGATTCTGTTTGTGAAGATTCGAGATCGGTTGCTGTTGGCGGCCGAGCGGCAGTTCGCGGAGCACGGCGCGCTGGAGACGACGCTGGCCCAGATCCGCGACGCGGCGGGTGCCAGCGTCGGCGCTCTCTATCACCACTTTCCGGACAAGGCGGATCTGTATCGGCAGGTGTGGGCAAACGCCTTGATCGACTACCAGCAGCACTTCTGGTCGGCGGTCGGCGACAGTTCCGATGCCAGAGCAGGGGTCACGGCGGGCGTGCGGGAACACCTGCGCTGGGTCGCCGAGAATCAGTACCGGGCAAAGGTTCTCCTTTCCGCGCGGCCGCCAGGGGTGCGGGAGAGCGACAGCAATCGCGAGTTCATGCGCAACGTCGCGCGCTGGTGGCGCACGCACGCCGGGTACGGCGCGGTGCGCGATCTGTCGCTCGATCTCGTCTACGCGCTGTGGCTCGGCCCGGCACAGGAGTACTCGCGGCATTGGCTCGGCGGCAGCATGCTCGCCGCGCCGACCGACGTCGCGGACGTACTCGCCGACGCGGCCTGGCTGACGCTGAGCACCGTACGGCCATGAAACACGCTCCGCACCAACGACTCTCGAGCCCCCCGCGCGAACAAGGGATAGCTGATGACCGCGACCATCGATATCGACCTCGCCAAGAAGGTCCTCGCCGCGCAACCCTTCGCCGAGCTGGTCGGCACCGAGATCGCCGAATTCGGCGACGGCACCGCCACTCTGGTCGTTCCCCTCCGTCCCGAGCACGGCCAGCAATTCGGCTTCGTACACGGCGGCGTGCTCGCCTACGCGGCGGACAACGCGCTCACCTTCGCCGCGGGCACCGCGCTCGGCGCGAACGTGCTGACCGGCGGCTTCGCCATCACCTATCTGCGCCCCGCCAAGGGCATTCGGTTGCGGGCCGTTGCCACCGTCACCGGAGCCACCCGCCGCCAGGCCGTGGTCCGCTGCGAGATCTACACCGAGAACGCCGACGACGAGCCGGTGCTGTGCGCGGTGGCGCAGGGCACCGCGCACAGCGTCGAACGAGAGCTGGCCGGTCACGCGTGACAACCGTCCGCGTCACCGTCCCGGGCCGGGCACCGCGGGGTTGTCCGGCCCGGGTTCGCCGCTCAGGCACCGGCCGCGGCGACGTCGTCGAGCGGCCTTGCCTCGCTGGAGGCCCCGCCGACGATGCGGCGCAGCGCGGCGGTAAGAGTGCTCGCACAGAGGACTTCGTCGGAGCGCCCGGCGACGATCCCGTCCGGCCGGACGAGCAGCGCGCCGCCCTCGGGCAGGCCGGTTCGCGCGGACCATTCGTCGACGGGTAGTGCGTGCACGGTGATGTCGATTCCGGTGTCCCACTGTGCTTCACCGACCGCGTCGCGCCAGGCGGCCGAGGTGCCGGCGACCAGCAGCGCGAAGCCGGGACCGTTCAGATCCAGCGTAGAGATCTGCGGCGGCTCGTCGATCCACAGATGCGGCACCCGGGTACCGACCTGGCCGGTCAGTTGGTCGACGTGCGACGTATCCGCGTTGCCGCCGAGGACAGCGGCCGAGGTGTACCGGTACCGGGTCATCACCGTGTCGGTACCGATCTGGCGGGCGAGATCGGCTGCGTTGTCCGGGGTTTCGATGCCGTAGCGGGTGGCGAAGTCGGTGCCGAGCCGGGCCTGCTCGGCGGCGACGATCGCGCGCGGTCGCCGCTCGGGCTGATAGCTGTCGAGCAGTGCTGGGCTCGCCGTGCCGGACAGCACCGCCGCGAGTTTCCAGATCAGGTTGTGCGCGTCGGCGATTCCGGTGTTCGCGCCGTAACCGCCCCACGGCGCGTGCCGGTGCGCGGCATCGCCGACCAGGAAGATCCGGTCGCGGCGGTACTCGTCGGCGACGAAAACACCGGTGTCCCAAGCGGTTTTCGCGAGCACCTCGACCGCGATGCCGGGTACGCCGATCGCGGCACGGACCAGCTCGACGCAGCGGTGGGTGGGGTAGTCGGCGAGATCGGTACGCGCGGCATCGTATTCGAGGTGGAACGACCACTCGTCGGTGTTGTTCTTCATCAGCACCAGTCCGCGCACCGTGTCGTTGGCGATCTCGCACTGGCTGAAGGTGCGGCCGTGCAGCACCTCGGTGAGGTCGGTCCGCACGAAGATGTTGAGGTAGTGGTGCGTCGGCGGCAGTTCCCATGCGGTGATCCCGAGCGCGCGCCGGATCGGGCTGCCGGCACCGTCGGCGGCGATGAGGTAGTCGGCCTGGATGGTCGAGATAGCGCCGGTCTGATCCCGCACAGTGGCGATGACACCGTGATCGGTGGTCTCGAAGTCGCTCAGCTCGACCCCGAAACGCAGGTCACCGCCGCGCTCGCGGGCCACGTCGGTCAGCAACGGTTCCAGCTGCACCTGCGGCAGGAAACAGAAGCTGGATGGACTCGGCGCGGGGTGCGCCAGGCTTTTCATGAAGTTGGCGAGCTCGAGCTGCTCGGCGGCCACCAGCGTGGCGCCCCGGCTCGCGCCGCCGAACCGGCCCGCCTTCATCGCGGTCGCGGCGGCCCGCTGGACCCGGTTCTCGATGCCGAGCTGCCGGAACAACTCGACGGTCCGGGTGTGCACGCCGCGGGAGCGGGGCAGCACCGACCCGCCCGTCCGCTTCTCGACGAGCACGAAAGGCACCCCGTGATACTCGAGGAAGAGCGCGGCGGACAGTCCGACCAGACCGCCGCCGACAATGAGAACGGGTACTTGCTGCGTCGAAGTCATGCGTTGATGGTGTGCGTATCCGCTTGCACGAGCCTTGCGTGTTGATTACACGAGCAGAGGCCGGGCACCTGAGGTGCCCGGCCCCTTTTCCCGCATGTCAGGCGGTCGCCGCGAAGGCCCGTCCGGCCAAGGCAGGCTCGGCGACCGGCTCGATGGCGTAGGCCAGGATGTCGGCCACGTCACCGACGGGGCGGACGTCCAGTGCGGCAAGCACCTCGGCCGGCACGTCGTCCAGGTCCGGCTCGTTGCGGGCCGGGATGAACACCGTCTTCAGGCCGGCCCGCTGCGCCGCGAGCAGCTTCTGCTTGACGCCGCCGATCGGCAGCACCCGCCCGTTCAGCGTGACCTCGCCGGTCATGCCGACATCGGCGCGCACCTGCCTGCCCAGTGCCAGCGACACCAGCGCGGTGACCATGGTGACGCCCGCCGACGGTCCGTCCTTGGGGACCGCGCCCGCCGGGAAGTGCACGTGGATATTGCGATCCAGCACCGACGGTTCGATGCCGATCTCCTCCAGGTGCGAGCGCACGTAGGTCAGTGCGATCTGCGCGGACTCCTTCATCACGTCGCCGAGCTGACCGGTCAGGGTCAGCGAGCGCTCACCCTCCGCGACGTTGGCCTCGATGTAGAGGACGTCGCCACCGAGGCCGGTGACCGCCAGTCCGGTCGCCACACCCGGGACCGCGGTGCGTTCCACCGAGTCGGGAGTGAAGCGTGGACGGCCCAGGTACTCCTTCAGATCACCCAGATCGATGGTCAGCGATTTCTGCTCGCCGCCTTCGGATTTCACCAACGCGTCGTAGCCCAGCTCGGCCTCGTAGCCGAGATCGGCCGTTGCCGACGCCGTTCCGTCCTCGGACAGCCGAGTCGCGGCCTTGCGCAACGCCTTCGCGATCAGCCGCTCCATCTGCCGCACCCCGGCTTCCCGGGTGTAGTTGGCGGCGATCTCGCGCAATGCCTCGTCGGTGACGGTCACCTCGTCGGTGGTCAGGGCGTTGCGTTCCAGCTGCCGCGGCACCAGGAAGTCGCGGGCGATGCCGACCTTGTCGTCCTCGGTGTAGCCGTCGACGGTGATCAGCTCCATCCGGTCCAGCAGCGGGCCGGGGATGGTGTCCATGACGTTGGCGGTCGCGATGAACAGCACGTCGGACAGGTCGAGATCCAGGTCCAGGTAGTGATCGCGGAACGTGTGGTTCTGCGCCGGATCCAGCACCTCTAGCAGCGCCGCCGCCGGGTCGCCACGGAAGTCCGAGCCGACCTTGTCGATCTCGTCCAGCAGGACAACGGGATTCACCGATCCCGCCTCCTTGATGGCACGGACGATGCGGCCGGGCAGCGCGCCGACATAGGTGCGCCGGTGACCACGGATCTCGGCCTCGTCGCGCACGCCACCGAGGGCGACGCGAACGAACTTGCGGCCCATGGCACGAGCCACGGATTCACCCAGCGAGGTCTTGCCGACGCCGGGCGGACCGACCAGCGCGAGCACCGCGCCGGAACCACGTCCGCCGACGACCTCCAGCCCGCGCGAGGCCCGCCGGGAACGCACCGCCAAGTACTCGACCATCCGATCCTTGACCTCGTCCAGGCCGTGGTGATCGGCGTCCAGCACCGCGCGGGCGGCCGAAACATCGGTGCTATCGGTAGTTTTCACCGTCCACGGCAATTCGAGCACGGTGTCCAGCCAGGTCCGGATCCAGCCGGATTCCGGGCTCTGATCGCTGGCGCGCTCCAGCCTGCCGACCTCGCGCAGCACCTCGGCGCGCACATTCTCGGGCAAGTCGGCCTGCTCCACCCTGGTGCGGTAGTCGTCGGCGCCGTCAGGCTCGTCCTCGCCGAGTTCCTTGCGGATCGCGTTGAGTTGCTGGCGCAGCAGGAACTCGCGCTGACTCTTCTCCAGTCCCTCGCGCACGTCGTCACTGATCTTCTCGGTGACCTCGGCCTCGGCGATGTGGTCTTTGGTCCACTCGATCAGCGTGTTCAACCGCTGGGTGACGTCGGGGGTTTCCAGCAGTTCGCGCTTCTGGTCGTCGCTCAGGTAGGGCGCGTAGCCCGCGGTGTCGGCGATCGCCGACGGATCGGTCAGTTGATTGACCGCGTCGATGATCTGCCAGGCCTCGCGGCGCTGCAGTACCGAAACGACCAGCTTCTTGTATTCGGCGGCAAGCTCTTTCGTCCGGCCGTCCGGAGCGGGGACCTCGACCGGCTCGGCCTCGACCCACAGCGCGGCACCCGGCCCGGTCACGCCGTGCCCGATCTTCGCGCGCCGTTCGGCCTTCAGCACGGCCGCCGGTGCGCCACCGCGCATCCGCCCGACCTGTTCGATGGTGGCGACCACGCCGTACGAGGCGTAACCCTCGGTCAGCCGCGGCGCGAGCAGCACCGCGTCAGTCTTGGCCGCGCGGGCGGCATCGATGGCAGCCTGCGCCGATTCGTCCAGTTCGATGGGCACGACCATGCCCGGCAGCACGATCGGATCGGTCAGGAACAGCACCGGCAGGTTCTGTGGTGTAGTCACGTGTTCGACCCTTCCAAAAGTTGAGCGATACCAACTCAACCCCGACCCATCCGCCTTTGTTCCGAATATTTCCCCGCGTTCGCTGTGGGCGAAGAACCTCGTCGTTGATATCAAAGGACCCCGTCTCCCCACTCGGTCAGCGGGCGCGGTCAACGCGGGTTTCGGTCCAGATGGCGGCGGCCGCCGGTTTATGAATTGCATACGGTGTGCTGCAGGTTGGTGGGCGTGTTTCCTGGTAGGAGAGGGCGGCTGGCTTATCGTGGGGGCGGCTGCGCCGCTGGTCGGTGGCAGTTTTGGTGATCGCGCAGCGGACCCATGGAGGGGAGCATGTGCATGAGTGGGCCGATGCGGGCCGGGCACGACTGGAGACAGGCCGGGGTGGTGATCGCGGTGATCGCGGCGTTGGTCGCGGTGCCGTCGGCGCTGGTCGCGCTCGTGCCGACGCGGGAGACGGCGGTTGCCTCCGATGCGGAGGTCGAGGTGACGGCGTCGGGGGAGGAGCCGGACACGGTCGGGTTCGGCGGGGTCGGGGGGTGGCAGCGTAGGCCGACGGGGGATCGGACGACAGCGGTGCTGATCGCTCCGGATGGTTCGCGACTGGCGGTCAGTGTGGTCGACGGCGTCACGGACTTCGATGACGCGGCGGACTGGCGGCTGAAAGTGCTTGGCGCGCAGGGGTTCGACGCGCACTTCGACGGAGGGGAGGTCAAGACGCCGAACGGGTTCAGTGGGCGGACCTGCCGCGGCACGGACCGCGCGGGGGTGTGCGCGATCGTCGGCAACGAGAAACTGGCGGTGACGCTGGTGTTGATCGGTGCTGACGCCACGCTGCCCGAGCTGACGCCGGTGCTCGAGTCGCTAGCGGTGCGTCGATGAGGTGGTTCCAGCCGACATCGGCGCTGTTCTGGGCGTACTGCCTGATCTCATTCCTCGGGCTAGTCGGGCTGGTGTTCCAGTTGGCGCCGGTGGCCGCGCTGACCTGGCGTGACATCCTGGTCGGCCTGCCGTTCACGCTCGCGACCCTGCTCGTCTTCGGTTGGCTCGTCCTGCACCTGGATCGGCTGCGCGCGCGGTGGCGGATCCGGACGCCGCTGATCATGGGCTTTCTCTGGGGCGCGCTGGCCGGGCCTGGCATCGCGATGTTCGCCAACGACAACAACATGCGCATCATTCAGAACCTGGCCGGTGACGCGTTCGCCATCGACTGGCAGGCACCGATTTCCGCGGCGATCGTGGAGGAGGCGGTGAAGGGCGTCGGCGTGTTCGCCGTCGCGTGGCTCGCTCGCCCGCTGCTGAATCGGCCGATACATGGGCTGCTGCTCGGCGGCTGCACCGGCCTCGGCTTCCAGGTGGTCGAGAACATCACCTACTCGGCCAACGCCGGATTGTTTTCGGCACAAAATGATTCGGCGACCGCGGTACTTGTCGGCATCGTGCGACTGCTCACCGGCATCACCTCGCACTGGATGCTCACCGCGCTGGCCGGCATCGGCATCGTGCTGGCGGTGGCGCGCTCGGATTGGTCGGCCGGGCGACGCGCGCAGGTCTTCGTCATGTTTTATCTGCTCGGTGCCGCACTGCATTTCGGCTGGGACGCGCCGAGCCCGGCGAGCATTCCGGTCGGATCGATCATCGTGCGGACGCTCCTCTACATCCTGATCTTCGCCGTCGTCTACACCTGGGTGGTGCACACCGAACGGCAATGGTTCCGCGCGGTGGTCAACTGGGCGGTGACGCGGGGGATCGCGCCTGCCGGTGAATTGAGCACGTTGATCTCGCGGCCAAGCCGGCGACGAGCCCGTAAAGCGGAGCAGCTGAGCGGTCAGTACCACCGGCGCCATCAGGTACAGCGGCAACGTGTGCTGCTCGACTGGGTGCAGGAGGCCGGCGCAGGTTCGGGCATCCGTATCCCGGCGTGAGGCTCACTTACGCCTGGTGATCACCACCGGCTTGATCTCGGTGGGCACGCCGGCGAACGCGGCGACTGGAACACCGAACGCGGCCGCGAGAATCTCGCGGGGCAGCGAATTCACCGTGGCCACGATGCCGATGTCGTCGTTCGGTTCCTGCGCGCTGGTATTGAAAACCACCAGGACCTGCAGGGGTTGTTCGGTGCTCGCATTGCCGAAGTAGTGGAAGAAGCCCTGCGGCACGAACACCAGATCGCCCTGCTTCGCCTCGAAGGCGTCGTTGCGATAGGTGCCGTCCGGATGGGTGCCGAGAATCGTCCAGTCGGCCTTGCCGGAAATGATGTAGTTGAGTTCCCACGCGGTCGGATGCCAATGCGGCTCCCGAATGGCGCCGACCTCGAGTTCGACGAAATAGACCGAGGCCTGCTGGCCCGTCAGCACCGGAAAGGTGCCCTCGTGCGCACCACGCAGGGTGCCGCCGTCGTACCGATCCGGCTCGGCCGAGGTGAGCCGGAACAGGTGTGTCTCGGTGTCCAGCTTGGTATTCGATTCCGACGCGGGCATCGCATTGCCCTGCTCGGCCCTGGCCGACCCACCCACCGTCGCGGCGAGCGCACCGCCGATGGCCGCCCCACCGATGGCGGCGCCGGTCCCGATGACCCGGCGACGACTGACCCGCGCCTCGTCCTCGGTCTGCGGATCATCGGACTCTGGCTTTTCGGACACGCGACCTCCTGCGACGTCGGCGGTCCGCGACCGCGCGTAGGGGATGTCATGCTCACGCCCAGGTCCAGCTCGGGCGCGCTCATGGTAGCCCCGCCGCGCTACCGTTCCCCCGCGTTGACACTCGCTCCGGCGCAATGACACTGTTGGGGCCTTGATACCTCATACCGGCGGTTCCGCCGGTTCGGCCTAGGGAGATCCATCGATGAGTTCACTCGCCGCCGGCGTGTTCATCGATTGGGAAGATCTGACGGGCCAGTCCAAGTTCGTGGTCGATCTGGTGACGTTCCCGATCTTCAGCGCGCTGGCGGGCTGGCTGACCAACTGGACCGGCGTGCTGATGTTGTTCTGGCCGGAGCGATTTCGCGGCTTCCGGATCCCCGGCCTGTATCTGCTCTATCCGTATTTCCCGCGCCGGGTACAGGTGCTGCCGACCTTCTCCGGCGACGGGCAGCAGCTCGGCTTCCAGGGGTTCATCCCGGCGCGGGCCGAGAAGATGGCCAGCATCTGTGTCGACAAGGCGCTGATGCGGATCGGCAGTCCGCGCGACTTCATCCACGAACTCGACCTGGACGGCATCGCCGACTACGTCGCGGTGCTCGCCCGCAAACAGGTGCAGCCGCTGGTGGACGAGCTGATGAACCGGGAGAACCCCGACCTGTGGCGCAGCGTGCCGCGCGCGGCCAAGCAGATCATCTACCAGCGGGTGGATCGGGAGATGCCCGCGCTGTCGCGGCGCGCGTTCGAATCGCTGGGCGACAACGTCGATCAGCTCATCGATATCAAGAGTTTCGTCATCCGGTACCTGCAGGACAACCCGGGCATCCTGAAGGATCTGACCACCACCATCGCGGCGCCGGAGCTGCGCTTCATGGTCCGGATCGGCCTGCTCGGCGCGCCGTTCGGTCTGCTGCTCGCCCTGTATATGCATGTGCACCAGCACATTCCGGTGCTCGGCTGGGTGCCTGGCTGGGTGGTCGTGCTGCTCGCCTCGGCGGCGATCGGCGTGATCGTCAATGTCGTCGCGGTCAAGATGGTGTTCGAGCCCGGCGACCCGCAGCCTTGGTACAAGTACCTCTGGCAGCAGGCGCTGCTTGCCAAGCGGCAGCCGCAGGCCGCCACCGACCTCGCGCACATCCTGGCCTACCAGGTGCTCACCCTGCCGAATTTGTCGCGGGAACTGCTGGACGGCCCCAACGGCGACAAGACCCACCAGCTGCTGGAACGGCTCATCTCCGACGAGATCCATCGGCAGCTCGGCCCGACCACCTCGTTCGTGCGCGCGGCGCTCGGCCGTCGCCAGTTCGACAACCTCAAGGCGGGCGCGGCCGGTGCCGCCGTCGGGCTCGCGCCCAGCCTGGCCGAGGACGAGGAATTCATCCTGGAGCAGGCCAAGACCATCGATGTGTTCGCGGCGCGCAAGCTCCGGCAGCTGACGCCGGGGGAGTTCATGGAGATGTTCTATGCCTCGGTCGAGCAGGACGCCTGGCTGCTCTATCTCCACGGCGCGGTGCTCGGGTTGGCGGTCGGCGCCTCACATCTGATCATTTTCGGCTGGTGAACAAGCCAGTGGGCCGTGGATATAAATACAAGCACGCGTGCTTGCATTTCTGAGCGGCCACTGCGATGCTGAACCGCGACGGCACACGAGGTGGTGTGCGTTCGACTGATCGGCACGCGGCGTGCGCGACGGGCCCGGAGGCGGCAGCCTGCGTGACCACGGAGGGACCCGTGAACGCCGCGATTAGATAGGGAACAGATGGCTGACCTCGAGGCGCTGCTCAACGATTTCGCCGACGAGTGCGCGGACCTGGAACGCATCGTCACCTCGCTGTCTGCGGCCGACTGGGCCCGCCCGACACCTGCGGCCGGTTGGACCATCGCTCATCAGATCGGCCATCTGGCCTGGACCGATGAGGTCGCCACGCTGGCCGCCGCCGATGACGAGGGCTTCCAGCGACTGGTCGCCGAGGCCGCGCCCAAGGTGCTGACCTTCGTCGACGAGGCTGCCGAGGAGGCGTCGACCACGCCGCCCGCGGCGCTGCTCGACCGGTGGCATCGTGGCCAGCAGACACTTACCGACGCGCTGCGCGAGGTCCCCGCGGGCAGCAAGCTGCCATGGTTCGGGCCGCCGATGAGCGCCGCCTCGATGATCACCGCCCGCATCATGGAAACCTGGGCACACGGCCAGGACGTGTCCGACGCCCTCGGCATCACCCGCACGCCAACCGCGCGGCTGCGCACCGTCGCCCATATCGGCGCGCGGACCAGGAACTACGCCTACACCGTGCACGGAAAGACCCCGCCCCCGGCCGAATTCCGGGTCGAGCTCACCGCACCCGACGGCACGATCTGGTCGTGGGGACCCGAGGACGCGGCGCAGCGGGTGACCGGACCGGCCCTCGACTTCTGCCTGCTGGTGACCCAGCGCCGCCACCCCGACGACCTCGCCATCGCGGTGGTCGGCGCGGACGCGGCGGAATGGCTCACCCTCGCACAGGCTTTCGCGGGCCCGACGGGATCGGGCCGGACAGCGGGTCAATTCGCCTGAAACGGCAGCGACGGCCGGGTGCGTACATCCGGCCGTCGCCCACCCGACCCGATCCATAGATTCGGGAGCGGGCGAGCGCCACACTTGGGTGCGCCGTTCGTGTCGGCCGGACGCCATTGGCCGGGTGTCTCGATGTGGCAGTCGAGGATGACGCTCGCCAGCTAAAAAACTATTTACCCGCCCTTGAGGTGCTGGAAACATAAACAACCCCACGGATTCGGCGCTGGTTTGTCGGCCGATCCGCTCGGGTCTGTGATTCTGCTCTCCCCGGCGCGATACCCGCTACTGCCACGCCGTAACCTGGACGACTGTACGGCTTTCAACGATGCGGGCCGCGCTGCCAGGGGAGCAGGGAAGGGACGCATCGTGACTAGAAATAAGCCTGTCCAGATTGCTCGGCACGCCGCGATCGTGCTCGCGGGTGCCGCAAGCCTCAGCCTCACCGTGGTCGCCGGGACCTACATCGTGCACCAGATGGCCGAGCTCAATCGACCCGGCGGCGAGGTCGCCGCACCGCCCGCGCAGGCCGTCGAGGGTTCGATGAGCGGTGCGGGCTGGACAGACACCGTGCTGACCGGCGGTCACTTCGAACTGCCCGTGGTATTCACCACGCACCCACCCGACGCGGTCGTTCCCACCCCGAAAGCGGCTGCCCCGCACGTTGATTCGACGTTCGTACCGCACCCGAGCGTCGTCGGCGGAAACCTGCGGCTCGGCGACGCTTATGTGGACGCGCAGGTGGCCGCCGTGCGCACCGACACGATCTCGATCACCGTGGGCACCAACGCCTTCACCGTGCTGACCGGCCACACCCCGCTCGACGAGCACGCACGGGTGACCCAGCTGCGTACCGAATTCGACACGCGCAGTGGCGAAGTGCTGCTGATGCTGACCGATCCGGCACTGGGCGAGCACGACCTGCGCCTCAACCGCGCTCCGGCACCGAACACGAAACCCGCGCCGGAGAATACCGCCGCGCTCGAACCGACCGCTACCGACCCAGCCACCGCGCACCGCGGCACGGAACCGACCGTGGCCGTATAACTCTCGGCCTACTGTTCTCGTATGCCGAACAGTACGTACGACTTCTGCGTGATCGGCGGTGGCATCGTCGGGGTGGCGGCGGCGCATCGAATACTGCAACGCCATCCCGGCGCGACCCTCGTGCTGCTGGAGAAGGCGGCGACGCTGGCCACCCATCAGACCGGGCACAACAGCGGCGTCATCCATTCGGGCATCTACTATCCGCCGGACAGCCTGAAGGCGCGGCTGTGTCGCCAGGGGGCGAGCTGGACCAAGAAATTCGCTGCGGCACAGGGAATTCCATTCGAGGTGTGCGGCAAGCTGCTGGTCGCCACCGACGCGGCCGACCAGGGCAGGATGCTGGACTTGCACCAGCGTTCGATCGCCAACGACGTCGCGGTCGAGCTGCTCGACGCCGCCGAACTCCGTCGGCGCGAGCCGAACGTGACCGGCGTCGGCGCGTTGTTCGTGCCGGACACCGGCATCGTCGACTACACCGCGATCACCGGCGCACTCGCCGACGAGGTCCGCTCCGCAGGCGGGCAATTGGTCTTCGGCGCCGAGATCACCTCGCTCACCGAGACCGACGCCGCGGTCACCGCCGCGGGGCCGGCCGGGTCGTGGACCGCCCGCACCCTGGTGGCGTGCGCGGGCCTACAGGCCGATCGGCTGGCCCGAATGGCCGGGCTGCGCAACGATTTCCGGATCGTGCCGTTTCGCGGCGAGTACTACCAGCTGCCGCCGGCGCGGGCCGGGCTGGTGCGCACGCTGATTTATCCGATCCCCGATCCCACGCTGCCGTTCCTCGGCGTGCATCTGAGTCCGACGATCGACGGCACGCTGACCGTCGGCCCGAACGCGGTGCTCGGGCTGGCCAGGGAGGGCTACCGCAAGGGCAGTTTCGACGCCAAGGACGCGCGCGCGGTGCTGGGCTTTCCCGGCGTACACCGGGTGGCCGCGGCGAACGTCCGAACCGGTCTGCGCGAACTGCGTAATTCACTGTTCAAGCGCGGGTATCTGGCCGAATGCCGGCGCTACTGTCCCGAGCTGACCCTTGCCGATCTGCGGCCACGCGAGGCGGGCATTCGCGCGCAGGCGGTGCTGCGCGACGGAACGCTGGTGCACGACTTCATGATCGAGCGCACGCCTCGCTCGGTGCATGTTCTGAACGCACCGTCGCCCGCGGCCACCTCCGCCATGCCGATCGCGGAGCACATCGTCGATCAACTCTGAGCCGATAGCCCGAACCAGAACCAGACCGACCGGTTCAATATAGCTACTGACCAGCGATAATTGGCCAAGCAACCACTCGGTAGCGATGTGGAAAACCGGGACACCAAAACCGCCCAACCCCTGCAATAAAGAGGAGAGCTGTAGTACTTTTAACGCCAGTCGTGGAACCCAGCGGCGTGAGCCACAGGCCCGGAGGAGGCAGCTCGCGTAACCACGGAGGGACGGCGAAGGCCGCCAATCGAGCAGGGAGGGCCTATGGGCCACATCAAGTACGCGAGTGACGTCGGGGCGCCGGTCGAGGTGGCCTTCACCTACACGGACAACCATCTGTTCGTACCGGACTGGATGTTCGCGGTCGCCGCCTTCGAGCCGGCCGGCGAACTCGACTCCGGCATCGGCGCCCGCTTCACGACCACCGCGCGGCTGGTGTTCTGGCGGCCGACGATGACATGCGAGGTCACCGAATATCGTCGCAACGTGGTGATCGGGTATACGCTGCGTGGGCGTTTGTCCGGGACCCTGACGCTGCGCTTCGATCCGCTCGGATACGGGCGGTCGGTGCTGACGTCCGAGGCGGAGTACAGCCCCCCGCGTGGCTTGCTGGGGCGCCTCTGTGTCGGTCTGGTGGATTCCGCCGTGAAATCGGCGCTCCGCCGCACCGAGTCCCAATTGCGAAGGGAGATAGAAGAATTCCACGGTACCGATCTTGTCGGTCGGATTGCGTAGGGTGCCAGCCATGATCATCGTGAGCACCGACGGATCCTGCCTCCGCAATCCCGGTGGCGCCATCGGCTGGGCTTGGGTCAATCATCAGGGCTCCTCGTCGAGCGGCGGCGGGCCGACGGGCACCAATCAGGTCGCGGAGCTACGCGCGGTACTGGAGGCGATTCTCGCCCATTCCGGCGCCGAACCCCTACTGATCGAAAGCGATTCGCTCTACGCGATCAAGTGCGCGTCGGAATGGATCTCCAGTTGGCGGGTCAACGGCTGGCGCACCTCCACCGGCGGCGCCGTCAAGAACGTCGAGCTCATCCGGCAGATCGACAAAGCGATCGCCAGCAGGCCGGGCCCGGTCCGGTTCCGTTGGGTCCGTGGACATGTCGGCAACTACTTCAACGAGCAGGCCGACGCGCTTGCCGGTGAAGCGGCTCGGAAGGCGGCCGTCTCGGCGGCCGTCGCCGAGGCGAACACCGCGGAAATTCTCGCGGTGACTGTGGAAGAAACGCCGGCGGCGCCGGAAGCGCCGATCGACAAGGCCGCGGGGAAGGCGGCCGCGCCGTCGGCGCCGCAGACTCTGACGCTGTTCTGAACCGTCAGCGCGGACAACGACTGCCCGAATGACCTCCGGCGGTGGTGGCTCGGCCCACCGCCGGAGGCGCTCGGATAGCTAGTTGCCCGGCTGCGGGCCGGGCGCGGGCTGCCCGCCCGGCGCGGGTGCCCCACCGGGAGCAGGTGTTCCACCGGGCCCGGGAGCACCCGGGGCGGGAGCCGGAGCGCCGGGCAGGCCGGTACCAGTGCCCTTGAGCATCGGCGAATCGAGCTTCTCGACCAGCCACTTATCGCCGGACTTGGTGAGCTGCGCGACGAAAACGACGTACTGCCGCTCCGGCGTCGTCTGGGTGAAGTTGGTCCGGTACTGGGTGAGGGTGACCAGCACCTTCGCCTCGGTCTTGTCACCGGACTGGTAACCGCACTGCACGTCGTCGGTCCAGGACTTCACCTGAGCCTTCACCATGGCATCCTGCAGCGCCTTGGTCGCGTCGTCGAACTCCTTCAGGAATTCGCCGCTGGCCCCGGACTTCACCTTGGTGAAGTAGTCGTCGAGGTTCTTCGTGTAGTCGTAGTCGGAGACGTCCTTGGCGAAGACGCATCCGGCCTGTGTCGAATCCCGGATCGCGTCGAGCTTGTCGCCGCGGTCCTTGCCCTGCAGGAAGAACACCACCACCGCGGTGATCGCGGCCACCGCGAGCACGCCGGCCACGAACGCGGCGATCAGCGGCACCGAGGTGGACCGACCCGGGGTGGCCGGGCTGCTGCCCGCACCCTTACCGAGATCGGTCTTCGGCGCTGCCTCATCGACCTTGTCGGTCGCTACGGTGTCGGCCGACGGCTCGGAATCTGGCTTCGACAGTTCGGGCTTCGCCGCGGTCGCGTCCTCGGACTTCCCGGCCGCGCCACTCTCGGGCACCGAGGTGTCCGCGGCGGCCTCGGCGTCTTTATTGGTGTCGGCGTCATCGGTGGACATCGATACAAACCTGCACTTTCCCGGCGCGCGGGCGCACCGATCGACTGACGGGCCCGCATCTCGGGCGAACCGTACGCGTTGTCTCGGCGAGTATGCCCGGACCCACGGTTTCGCCGCGGGACCGGGTGCGACTCACCGCACCGGGGGCAGGGTCCGCTCGTTCGGATCCACACCCGGCGGCATTTGCGCGCCGTTGTTCGGCACATCGGGGCGCGGCGCGTTGGCCGCGCCACGGATTTCCATGCCAGGAGGCGTGTTCTCGCAGTAGTTCCACTTGGGAACCGTGCCGTCCTGGACGACTTCATTGCGGACATGCGGCGTGTTGTAGGTGCAGAACGGCCGCGGCCAGATATCGAGGATGGCGTGGAATTCGCCGTCGTGCGCGGGCACGCCGAGCGCCTCAGCACCGAGCGCGAGCGACGGGAATAGCGCGCGCAACGCGGGCAGGCGCAGCTGCGCGGCCTTGGTCATCGCCGCGAAGTTGGTGGCCAGGCTGGTGATCGGATCACTGGTCTTGTCCAGCACCGCGCCGAGGCTGCTCAGCTGTCCGGGCGCCTTGTCGAGGATGCCTTGCAGTTCGGTGTTGGCGTTGTTGAACTGTTCGAACAGCGCACCGGAATTGCGGGTCAGCGTGCCGAGGTCGGGCTGGGCGTTAGAGGTCGTGTTCGCGACGGTGCGCAGGTTGGCGATCAGGTTGGCGGTCTGCGGCAGCAGATTGTCGAACCCGGCCATGGCCAGACTGATGCCGTTGATCATGCCGCGCAACTGATCTGGGCCGCCGCTGAGCGCGGTATCGAGTTCGCGCAGGATGACGCTGAACTTGTCCGGATCGACCTGCGCGATGAGCGCGCTGGCGTTTTCGAAGACCGACCAGATCGGGGTCGGCGTCTTGATCTTCGCCGCGTCGTACTTGATCACCGCGCCGTCGCCGAGAAACGGCGCCTGCTCGCTGGCCGGGCGGAAGTCGATGTACTGCTCGCCCGCGCCGGAGAGGGCCTGCACCGAGATCTCGGTGTCGACCGGGATCTTGTACTTGCTTTCGATCTCGGCCGCCGCGGCGATGGCCTGCCCGCGATCGGTCAGCTTGATCGAGGTCACCTTGCCGACCCGGTAGCCGCGCAGGGTCACATCGTTGCCCGGCTGCAGCCCGCCCGAGCGGTCCAGGTTCACCGTGACGGTGTAACTGGACTTCAACGGGTTCACCCGCATGACGCTGATCATCAAGTAGGTGGCACCGATCAGGAACACCAGCACCAAGCCGATGCTGGACAGCACCAGCTTGTGCTGCATCAGTTTCGCCATCATCGGTGGCCCCCCTGCACTCGGTTCTGCACGATCTGCAGCACCTGGATCAAGCTGCCTGCGAGATCCTGGATGTCGCGCAGGTCCTGGAATCCGCCGTGCTGCGGATCGGTCAGCGCGCTGAGGTCGAGGTTGGTCGCGGTGGCGTAGATGGCGAAGCTGCTGCCGCGGAAGGTGTTGTCCAACTTGGGCCGGAGCACCCGGAATTGATCGAGCAGGATGCCGAGGTTGTCGCCGGTATTGGCCAACGCGTCCATCAACTTGTGGGTGTTGTCGAGCAGGCTGCCCAGCTGCTGGCCGGAGGTGTCGGCGTAGTCACCGAGCGCGGCGCTGGTGGTGGACACCTTGGTCAGCAGATCGCCGATGGCCCGGTTGTTTTCGGCGATGGCGCCGATCATCTGCGGCAGCGTGTCGGCCACCTGGCCGAGCTCGCCGCGCCGGGCCTCGATGGTGTTCGCCAATGCGCTGAACTCGTTCAGTACGCCATCGACCTTCGCGCTGTTGTCGTTCAAACTGCCGACCACACCGGTCATTTCGGTGATCAGGTGGGACAGCTGACCGCCGCGACCACCGACGATGGAGTCCAGCTCCGAGGTCAGCTTGCTCAGACTGGCGACACCACCGCCGTTGAACAACAGGGAGATCGAGATCAGCAGCTGCTCTACGGTCGCGCCCGCCGAGGTCTTGTCCAAGCCGAGAGTGTCGCCGTTGTGCAGCATTTCGGCGCCCGACCCAGCCTTGGCCTTGGCCTTGGACACCGCGACGAACACGTCACCGAGCGGCGTGGCCTGGCGCAACTCCGCGGTGCTGTCCTTGGGCAGCTCGATGTCCTTGCTGATGGTCAGGTCGACAACGGCCTGGAAGTTCTTGGTCTTGATGTTGGAGACCACCCCCACATCGGAACCGCCGATCTTCACCTTCGCCTGGTCCGGCAGGTTCAGCGCGTTCTCGAAAACCGCGTGCACGGTGTAGGTTTCGCCGGAAACACCGGGCTTGGGCAGCGGGAGTTTCTCCACCGTGAGACCGCAGCCCGAGGTGATGCCGACGCCCGCCACCGCCGCGACGGCCACGAGCGCGCGGCGTGCCTTGATCGTCATTCGGTACGTCATTTCGTCAGTCCGAGCAGCGCTGCGGTGAGACCGTAGTCGGGTCCGAAGTCGTGCATGTTTCCGGTGCGGCAACCGTCCGCCTTCATCTGGATGCGCTCGCAGAACAGACTCACCAGTTCGCCACTCAGCGTGGTGCCGATGATCGCGTTCAGCCGGACGTAGCCGTGCTCGCGGTTCACGATCTTGTCGATGTTCTGGAACACCATCGGCGCCACGTCGACGATTTCGGTGAGGCCGTACGCGTTGTCGCGCAGCTGCTGGGTGACGTTGGTCAAGCCGGCCAGGCTGCTCGCGAGCTGGTCCTGATGCTGCGCGAGGGTGCTGCTGGTGTTGGCCAGGAAGTCGTTGATCTGATTCAGCGTCGCCTGCAGGCCGGGGGCCTGATCGGCGAGCAGGCCGGTCATCTGGGTCATCCGGTTGCTGAAGTCGCGCACCGACTGGTCGTTGTCGGCCAGCATCGTGGTCAGCTCGTTGAGCTTGACGATGATGTTGGAGACCGCGTCCTTGTTGTCCACGCCGACCTTCAGCGCGCCGGACAGCGCGTTGAGCGTGTCCCGCATCTTCTCGCCGTTGCCGTTCATCATCGGGTACAGCACCCGGCCGGAGAGCGGGCCGATGCCTTCGCTGCCCGGTTCCGGCTTGAGCGCGGCGGAGAACTGATCGATGGTCTTGATCATCGTGTCGAGTTCGACCGGCGTCTTGGTCTTGGCCAGCGGCAGGTGCGCGCCGTCGGCCAGGGTGTCGCCCTTGGTATAGACGGGGGTGAGCTCGACGTGCCGGTCGGTGACGATGGACGGCGAGATGATCGCGGCCATCGCGTCTTTCGGGATCTTCACGTCGTTGTTGATCGACATGTGCACCTCGATGAAGGTGCTCTTCGGCACGATCTTGTCGACCTTGCCGACGTCGAGGCCGAGCACGGTGATCGGGTTGCCCTCGTAGATGCCCGCGATGTTCTCGAAGTCCGCGGTGATCTGCATCGTCTGGCCGAGCGCGTTGTTCACCGAACTCGGCACCAGCGAGCAACTGCCGACGGCCAGTGCCGCGGCGCTGACCGCGAGCATTTTGGCGATGGTCCGTACCTTGACGGCCTTGGGGAAGGTCATCCCTGGCACCCCTCTATAACTTGAGCGAAGCACAGCCAGTTGTCCGGGAAGATCCATGGCAGCCCGACGCTGCCGTATGGTCCGTTGCCGCCCCAGGAATTCGCCAGGTAGCGCACCGTCGGCGGCATCAGCGACAGCAGTCGATCCAGGTTGTCCTTGTTCTTCTGCAAGCCCTCGGACATCGTGTTCAGCTGCTCGATGGTCGGGCCGAGCTGGTTGTCGTTCTGGGCGCCGATCTCTTGCAGTTGCTTGGTCAGCGACGCGACGTTGTCGAGTAGCTGGCGCAGCAGACCCTGACGTTCCATCACCCGGTTCGCGATGGCCTCACCCTGGGTGATCACCAACAGCACGCTGTTGCGGTTGTCGCCGAGGATCTGGGTGACCCGGTTCAGGTCCTTCAGCAGGCTGTCGACCTCGCCCTTGCGGCTATCCATCACCTTGGCCAAAGCGCCGACGCTGTCCAGCGCCTGCGCCATCAGCTGGGGGGAATCGCCCATCTGCTGGTTGATCAGATTCAGCGAGTCCGACAGCTTCTTGGTGTCGAGTGCCTCGAACTTCGGCGTGCCCTCCTGCACCACGTCGGCCAGGTTGTACGGAACCGCGGTGTTGGACACCGGGATTCGGCCGCCCTTGAGGCCCGAGCCGTCGCCGGGATCGAGATCGACGTACCTGGCGCCGAGCAGGGTGGCCATCTTGATCGAGGCGTGCGCGTCGGGGCCGAGCTTCACGCCGTTGTTGACGCTCAGCGTCAGCAGCACGTGGTCGCCCTCGAGCTTCGCGCCGTCGACGCGGCCGCTGGTCACCCCCGCGACGTTCACCCGGTCGCCGACCTTGATCCCGGCGGCCTGCACGAACTCGGCCTTGACCGTCTGCTCGCCGACGCCGATCAGCTTGACCAGGCCGGACGCGAGCAGCAGCACCACGATGAGCGCACCGCCGAGAATGCCGAGCCAGAAGTACCGGTTGGCGGCGAACCTTGCTTTCATCTTCGTCATCACGGGCGGCACACCGCCGAGTGCGAAGTGCCGCCGATCTGCGAGAACAGCCCGCGCGGGAACAGCACCCCGTAGAGCGAGATGTCCAAGCCACAGACATAGGCGTTGGCGTAGCCACCCTCCGAGGTGTGCCTGCCCGCGGCCGACAGCAGATTCGGCAGGTCGATCGCGGCCTGATCCAGCTTGGCACCATTGGCCAGCAGCAGGGTCAGCGCGGCGCTCGTCGAGTTCTGGGCGGTCTGCAGCTTCGGCTGGATCTGACCGACCATGTCGACCAGCGAACTGGTCGCGTTGGCGATCTGCACCGTCGAGGTCTGCAGCGACTGGCCCTGCTCGTACAACCCGCCGATCAAGGCCCGGGTCTGGGTCACCAGGGTCTCCAATTCATCACCTCGTTTGGCCAACCCCGCCATCACACCGGAGAGGTTGGAGATCACATCGGTCAGGATCGCGTCGCGGCGCTGGAAGTCGGTGGCCAGCTGGGCGGCCTGAACGATGAACGCGCTCAACGAGACTCCGTCACCCTGCAACGCTTGGATGAAGGTCTCGGACAGGCGGTTCACCTGCTCGGGCTGCAATGCCTGGAACAGCGGCTGAAAACCGTTGAGCAGGCCCGAAACGTCGAACGACGGCTCGGTCCGGTCCAGCGGGATCGACGCGTTGTTCTTCAGCTGCGCCGGGCTCGAAGACTTGCCCGGGGCCAAGGCCACATACCGCTGGCCGATCAGATTCTGGTAGCGGACAAGGGCTTTGGTGTCGTCGTAGAGCGTTTGATCCCGCTGCACGACGAAGGTCACCTTGGCCACTTGCTTTTTCGACTTGGCGTCGCGGTTCAGCTCGATCTTGTCGATCTTGCCGACCCGCACGCCCGCCATGCGGACGTCGTCGCCTTCGTGCAGGCCGAGCACATCGGAGAAGGTCGCCGAATACGTGTTCGTATCGCCATTGACGATGCGCGCCAGCGTATTCCACACGACGATCGTGACGAGAATCGAAACGATCGCGAAAATACCGAACCCGATCAGCGGTTTGCGAATACTCATCGGCCTACCCGGTTGTCGGCCACGTGCATGGTCCCGCCCTTCAAAATCGAGCTCAGCAGCAGATATTCGGCGATGGTCGGCTTGCGGCCGAGCAATGCCGTGATCGCCGCGTCACCCTGGTAGGAGATCTCGCTGGCCGACGGTGTGCCTGCCGGTGCGGCAGCCGGTGCCACCGGTCCCGGGGCCGGGGCGGGCGCCGGGGCAGGCGGCTGACCAAGGCCGGGCAGCATCGGGAACAGACCCTCGAGCGGGGTGCCCGCGAACGGCCGTGGCGCACTCGGCACCGTGGCGTCGGCGGGCCGCGAGTCCGGCATGGTGACGCCGGGTATCGCGGGCAGTCCCGGCATCGGCACCACCGGCGGCAGGCCTGCCGCCGAGTCGAGCGCCCTCGGCTTCAAGTTGTCCGGCAGCGGCGGCAGCTCGTTCACCGCGGGCGCGGTGGCACAGCTCGGTCCGGCCAGTTCGCCGTAGCGCGGGCAGTCGGCCACCGTGTACGGCTTGTACGGGGTGAGCGTGATGCCCGCGTCCCACCGCTGCTGATGCTGCGGGCCCCAGGTGAAGGTGGAGTCCATCCTGCGGGTCGTTTCGCTGAGGTTCAGGATCGTCTGGGTGATCGCGTTGGGATCCGCAGCCACCGCGCCGAACATGTCGCTGGTGCCCGCGGTCACCTGCTTGCCGACGTCGCCGTTGCGGGCGAACAGATCGTTCACCGTGTCCATCGTGCTGCTCGTCCCGGTGATCAGCGCGACGAGCTCGCCGCGCCGATCGGCGATGGTCCGCGCGGTCTGCACCGAGGTGCCGAGCACGTCGAGCAGTTCCGGCGAGGACTCGTTCAGCGCGTGGAACGAACTGGAGAAATCGCCGAGCATCACGCCGAGGTTCGGGATCGCGTCGTCGACCGATTGCAGCCAGTGGTCGAACCGCTCGACGGTCGAGCCCGGCATCCGGCCGCTGCCGTCGAGCGCCTGGGACAGCGTGCCGAGTACCCGGCCGAACTGCACCGGGTCGATCCGGTCGAGGATGTTGCGCACCGTGGTGAGCGTGTCCTGCAGCGCGAGCGTGCCCTTGCTGCGGTCTTCCTCGATGATCGAGCCCTCGTGCAGGTACTGGTCCGCCGGTCCGTTGAAGACCAGCTCGACCGAGGTGACGGCGAACAGGTTGCTCGGCACCACCCGGGCGGTGACGTTGGCGGGCACGCCCTTGGCGAACTCCGGCTTCACCTCGATCTGCACCTTCTGCAGCTCGCCCTTGGCCGCGACCTCGACCTGCTTGACGGCGCCGACCAGCACGCCGCGGAACTTGACGTCGGCCTGCGAGGGCAACCCGTCACCGGTGGTGGTGAGGTTCGCCGTGACGTTCACCTTGTCGACGAAGTACCCCTGGTAGCGCAGCGTCAGGAGGCCGAGCACCAGCGCGAGCACGATCAGGCCTGCCAGGCCCGCGACAAGCAGCTGACGCATTGTGGGACCACGCCCACTGGGATCGATGATCATCTGGTGCTACCCCGAGATCCTGATGCCGGGGTTGATGCCCCAGATCGCCAAAGTCATGAACAGGTTCGCGAAGACGACCGCGATGATGCACACCTTGATCGCCCGGCCGGCCGCGACGCCGACGCCTTCCGGTCCGCCGGAGGCGAAGAAGCCGTAGTAGCACTGGATGAACGTGGTGATCGCGACGAACAGGATCGCCTTGACCAGCGAGTAGATCACGTCCGTCGGCACCAGGAATTGGTAGAAGTAGTGCTGGTAGGTGCCGCTGGCGGTGCCGCCGATCAGCTGCACGGTCAGCGAGCAGGAGAGGTAGGCCATGGCCAGGCCGAGGCAGTACAGCGGGATGATGGCGACCATCGCCGCGAACATCCTGGTACTGATCAGGTAGGGCAGCGGCCGGATCGCGATGGACTCCAGCGCGTCGATCTCCTCCGAGATGCGCATGGCGCCGAGTTGCGCGGTGAACCGGCAGCCCGCCTGCGCGGCGAAGGCGATGGTGGCGAGCAGCGGCCCGAGCTCACGCGTGGTGGCGAAGGCGGAGATGGCGCCGGTGATCGGGCTCAGGCCCAACAGGTTCAGCGAGTTGTAGCCCTGGATGCCGACGGTCATGCCGCCGAACGCGCTGAGGATGACCACGACGCCGATGGTGCCGCCGCCGACGACCAGATTCCCGTTGCCCCAGGAGACGTCGGAGAGCAGCCGCCACACTTCCTTGGGATAGTGCTTGAGCGCCAACGGGATCGAGCCGATCGAGCGCAGCAGGAAGAACACCTGATGGCCGAGCTTGGCGAGCAGATCGACCGGCGCGTTCGCGGATTTGCGAAGCTGCTGGAACGGCCGCAGCAGCGGGGGAACATATGTCGACGACACTCAGACCACCTGTGACGGGAACAGTGCGTTGTACACCTGCGTGATGACGAGATTCACGCCGAACAGCATGATGGCGGAACTCACCACCGCGGAATTCACCGCGTTGGCCACGCCGCCGGGGCCACCGCGCGCGTTCAATCCGTTGTCGCACGCGATGATTGCGGCGAGTAGCCCGAAAATCAACGATTTGACAAGCGCGACAAAGAGATCGGTAGTAACCGCGAACGACGAGAACGTGCCGATGTAGGAACCCGGCGTTCCGTTCTGCGCGAAAATGTTGAAGATGTAACCGGTCAAGAATCCGACAAAAACGACGAAGCCACAGAGCAGCACACTGACCAGCATCGCCGCGCCGAGCCGGGGAGCGACCAGCCTGCGCATCGGATCGACACCCATCACCTTCATGGCGTCGATCTCTTCCCGGATGGTGCGCGAGCCGAGGTCGGCGCAGACCGCCGAGCCGACGGCGCCGGCGATCATCAGCGAGGTGACGAGGGGAGCGCCCTGCTGAATGATGCCGAGGCCGTTTGCCGCGCCGATGAACGAGGTGGCACCCACCTGGCCTGCGATCGAGCCGACCTGGATGGAGACGATGACGCCGATCGGGATGGCGACCAACAGCGTGGGCGCGGCCGAGACACTGGCCATGAACGCGCACTGACGGACGAACTCGTTGAAGGGGAAACGGCGGCGGAAGATGGCGATGAACAACTCGGCGACCGCGGCGATCCCCATGGTGATCTGGCGACCGAAGGTCTCCAGCGAAGCCTTCGGATGGTCCGTCCAGTAACCCTTGGTCCAATCGACCGCATCACTCATCCGTGATCCTGTTGGAGGACTCTTGGTCGACTGCACTGGCTAACCCCTCTCGACGCCGGTTGGCTGCCCCGACGACTTGTTTGCTTGACGCACCTTACTACGTAGTAAGCCAGAACACACCACCCTCCTGTGATTGCAGTCATAGACCTCGGTCACTGTGGTCTAAACGCTATGACGCAGGCCACCGGCATTGGGTCAGCGCCCAAAAAAGTGGGCGGTTCTTCTGGAACAAGTTACAGGTCAACCAGGCGAATCTGCCGCCCAGACATGATCATCACACTAATTTATTCGGATAGAGTTCATTCAAAATCGCATTTGTTTCCGGAACCGAACAGAACGGGCTGTACTACTGTGCGAGTACAAACTCGAACGGACTATCCTTCTTTTTCATAGCCTGTCGCTATTATTACAAATAAGAGACATAAAGTGCTTATGTCTAAAAATGGGGTTAAGGCTCGCCCGTCGCGGGGACACCCCGTAGTAGAAGACGCGCCCGGGCCCGAATACTGACACGATGGGTGCGACAGATTGATATCGTGCGGACTTCCGACGTCTGGAGGGACATGTTCAGCAAACTCGCCAAGGTGGCCACGGCCGCCTTCGCCGTAGCCCTCGGTGCGGCGCTACTCGGGACGGGGGCCGCTCAGGCCGAGCCCGGCCCGCCGGCCGTGGGCGGAGGTTCCGGCATCATCATCGATAACCAATTCGAATGCACCGTCACCACCGTCGGCCACGACAACGCGGGTCGGCTCGTCGGCCTGACGGCAGGCCACTGCGGCGATCCCGGTGCCGAGGTATTCGCCGAGAGCAACCGCGGCGCCGGCGTGATCGGCCGGTTCGTCTACTCCAACCATGATCTGGATTACGCCGTGATCCAGTTCGAGCCGGGCAAGGTCGTCCCGGTGAACCGGGTCGGCAATGTCACCATCACCGGGCTCGGCGCACCCGCGGCGTTCCCGAACATCGTGTGCAAGGAAGGCCGCACCACCGGCAACACCTGCGGCATCAGCTGGGGTGACGTCTTCGGGTCGAACATGGAGACCTGGAGCCAGATGTGCGTGGTGGAAGGCGATTCCGGCGCGCCGGTGGTCATCGGCTCCACCCTCGTCGGCATGGTGAACGCCTACCTCGCCATGGCCTGCTTCGGCCCGGAGGTCGGCACCAACATGAGCACGATCATGGATGACATCAACGCCCGTGGCGGCGTTGGCGCAGGTTATATACCTATCTAAACGTCCCTGCCAGACCTGAGAAGTGGGGGGGGGGCCCCCCGGGGGGGGCCCCGGGGGGCCCCCCCCCCACTTCTCGTTATCGCGCTGACTTCTCGGTCCGGACCGGGGCGATCGCGGGTCCGGATACCGCGCACTGCGGCATGCAATCGACGCTGTCCAAGGTGGCGGGTCGGCGAGGCGGCCGGAGCAGCGCGGCCGCGAGTACCGCACCGGCGAGCAGCAGGCCGACACAGATCCACATGGCGGTACCGAAGCCGTGATTGAAGGCGACCGGATCGCCGAGGGCACTGGAGATTCCGGCCAGGCCGGGCAGCGCGGCGACGGCGAGCAGTTGCGCGGTCCGCGCGACGGCGTTGTTCACCCCGGAGGCGATGCCCGCCTCGCTGGCCGGCACCGCGCCGAGCACGGCCCCGGTCAGCGGGGCGACCAGCGCCGCGAGGCCGAAGCCGAAGACCAGCACGCCGGGCAGCACATCGGTGAAATACGCGGTGTCCGGCCCGATCCGCAGCAACAACACCAGACCACCCGCGGCGAGCAGCGGGCCGATCGTCAGCGGAATGCGCGGGCCGTGCTGCTGCGCCCAGCGTCCGGCGGGCGCCGAGAGCACCAGCATGATCAGCGTGATGGGGACCGTCGCCACGCCCGACATCAGTGGCGAATATCCGGCCACCAGCTGCAATTCCAAGATCAGCAGGAAGAAGACGCCGCCGAGCGCGGCGTAGACCGCAAGGGTGACCAGGTTGGCCGCGGTGAACACGCGCGAGGCGAACAGCAGCGGGGGGACGAGTGGATGATCGCTGCGCATCTCGATCACCACGAACGCGGCGAGCAGCAGTACCCCCGCCACGATCAGCAGCGGCATGGTCTCGATCAGGCCGAAGGTCAGCGCGCCGAGCGCGAGCGCGACCACCACCGCGCCTGGCACGTCCAGCCGCGCCTTGGCATTCGGATCATGGCTCTCCGGCACGTGTTTCAGCGCGACGAGCACCACGACGAGGGTGAGCGGCACATTGATGAAGAAGATGGAGCGCCAGCCGGCCAGCTCGATCAGCCAACCGCCGAGGAACGGCCCGAACGCGCCAGCCACCCCGCCGAAGCCCGACCACAGGCCGATCGCCGCGCCCTGATCACGTCGATCGATGGAGGAGGAGATCAGCGCGAGGCTGCCCGGCGTCAGCATGGCACCCGCGACGCCCTGCAGAATGCGTGCGAACACCAGCATCTCGATGTTCATCGCGGCGCCGCACAGCACCGAGGCCACCGCGAAACCGATGGTGCCCCAGACGAACACCTTGCGCCTGCCGAGGCGGTCGCCGAGCGAGCCGCCGAGCAGGATGAACGAGGCCAGCGTCAGCGTGTACCCGTTCAACGTCCACTGCAGGCCGGCCACGTCGGTGTTCAGCGATTCCCCGATGCGCGGCAGCGCGATGTTCACGACGGTGGCGTCGAGCGAGGCCACCGACGAGCCGAGGATGGTGGCCAGCAGAATCCAGCGGCCGGTGGCCGATTTCAGCCGGGGAAGATCAGTCGTGCTCACCGACCCAACTTAGCCGTCCGGTGTCGGGTTTCCCGGCAGTTCACGCTGGGCGCAAACGGTGTCAGATCTCCTGGACGCAGACGACGAAGTGGCGCTGTTCGTAGACGTACCCGGTGCCGCTGCCGCAGACGTTCACGTCGTCGGCGCCTTCCACCCGCTTGACCACCTTGACGCCCTTGACCGGCGACGCTCCGGTGCAGTCGACCCGCTTGGGGTCGTCCCCGCCGACGTCCATGCAGCCGCCGACCACCCAGTCGATGTCCAGGCAGTACGCGCCCTGCTCGATCCCGTTGAGGGTCTCGGCGTAGTAGTTGTCGGCGTCGCCGACGCACTGGGTGCTCTTCGGCGCCTTGCCGATCACCTTGTAGTTGGCCGCGCGGCTACCACAGGATGCCTTCGCGATGGTGGCGTTCGAGGTGGAGCCGCCGAGGGTGACGCAATCGCCCTCGTTGGCCTGGAAGTCGGTGTTGCCGCCCTTGCTGGTCGGCGTCGGCTTGCCGGTGGTCGGCCGGCCCGCGGACGGCTTCGGCGTGCTGGTGATCGAGACGGCGTTGATGGTGCCGTTGTCCACCGCGGGCTGCGCGTGACCGCTGACCGTCGAACTACAGCCGACCAGTGTCAGCGCGGCCGCCGCGACGAATGACGCGAACGCGACACGACCCCAGGCCAGTTGACCAGACACGAAACAGTCCTCCCGAGCTGTCACGCTCCGAACTCACGCCCCCGTAAGAATCCGAAGTAAACAAAATAAAGCTGTGCTTGAAATACACGCCATGCATACACCATGGAACGCGCACACGTCGACTCGACCGTGGAATCGAGGTTCCAGCAACCGATCTGAGTACAGTGGGTTTTCAGAGTTGGAGAGGAGGTGCCGGTGAAGCTGATCAGCGTGATCGTCTGCTCGGCCGCCGCGGTGGTCACCTCTCTGGCGCTGCCGGGTCTGGCCTCAGCTACCGATGTGCATTGCACTTCGGAAAACGGGACGGACATCACAGTCATCGAGGGGCGCACGGCCTGCCGTGCCGCCACCGACCTGCTCGGACAGGCGAAATCCGTGGGCATCGACGGTGTCGGCTACGCGAACGCCACCACGGGAGCCACGGCGGTCGGCGTCGGCGTCCGCGGCGGCGTGGGCGCCAGCAGTGGCGCGGGCGGGATGCCGATCGCGATCGGTATCGGCCAGGACGCGATCGCCTCGAGTTCCATTGACAGCGATGAGGTTTCGGCGAGTCCCGGAGTGCCGATCGTCGCGATCTCGGTCGCGCTTGACGGGTCACGGGCCGGCGCGCAGAGCGCCGATCATGCCGTGGTGTGCCTGGGTGGCGGGGCTTTCGCCTGGAATTCGCGGACCGGCGACACCTGCCTCAGCACGCCCTTCGGCCGCTGGCAGACCCCGGCGCACCAGCTACCCTGAGGGACGCACCCGCAACCGGTGGTGCGGCCTCGCGCATTGGCGCTCGCAAGCGCTCCGAGGAGGTGAGACCTCATGGTTTCGGCAATGGCAGCGGGCGGCTTCGACGCCGCCGACTCGGCGAACGGCAAGCTCGCCGCGCCCAAAGAGATGCAGGTCGACCCGCGGTTCATCCGCCTGGCCGACCAATTCTTCGGCATGTTCAGCCAGTCGAGCCGCGGCGGCGGAGCCCTGGCCGTCTATCTCGACGGCAAGCCCGTGGTGGACATCTGGGGCGGCTGGGCCGGTAAGGATCGGCGCTGGAACGGCGACACCGTCGCGCTGACCTTCTCCACCGGCAAGGGCGTCGCCTCCACCGTGGTGCACCGGCTGGCCGAACGCGGACTGATCGACTACGCCGCGCCGGTCGCCCGCTACTGGCCCGAATTCGCCGCGCACGGCAAGGACGACATCACCGTGCGCGATGTGCTCTCGCACCGGGCCGGGCTGCATCGGGTTCGTGGCCTCGTCCCCGGTAGGGAGGGGATCCTCGACTACGACGCGGTCATTCAAGCCCTGGCCGATAGCCCGCCGGATCCGCGCCGGATCCGCACCTCGGGTTATCACGCGATCACCTTCGGCTGGCTGGTCGCCGAGATCGTGCAACGTGTCACCGGTGATCCGTTCACCGACGTGGTGCGCAGAGAGATAGCCGAGCCGCTCGGCCTCGACGAATTCTGGTTCCGGGTACCGGAATCGGAGCGCTATCGGATCGCCAAGATCTTCCCGCACCTGAGCCCGCCGGGGATTCGCTGGAACACCGCCTCGTCGGTGCTGTCCTGGGTGCGCCCGATTCGCGGGCTGGCCGAGGCAGGTATGCCGGAGAGCTTCGACGAACTGGTCCGCGACCCACGGGTACACGACGCGGTGATGCCCGGCTGGAACGGCGTCTTCTCGGCGCGCGCGCTGGCCAGGATGTACGGGGCGCTGGCCAACGAGGGCCGGGTTTACGTGCCGCGACGCGGCGAGACCGTGCAATTCCTGCGGCCGGAGACGATCGAGACCATCAACCAGGTGCAGCCCGCCGAGAGCCGCGACTACGTGCTCGGGTTGCCGCTGCGGTTCACCCTCGGATACCACCGGCCGGTGCTGATGTCCAAGCAGCAGCCGCGAAAGGCGTTCGGGCACTACGGCGTCGGCGGGTCGGGCGCCTACGCCGATCCGGAGCTCGGCATGTCGATCGCCTTCGTCACCAACCGGCTCGGCAACGCGGTGACCGCGCTCGGCGACGCCCGGCTGGCTCGGTTGGCGGCGACCGCGCGCAATACCGTGCGCAGGGCCAAACCGACGGTCGTCGTCGACGAGGCCGATTCCTAGACCGCGTCGAACCCACGGACCGGTGAGTTCGTACCTATAGATATGGACGTGGGCACCGCCGAGCCGGGTACCGATGCGCCGCGGGCACCGCGGCTGATCGTGCTGCACGCGCTGGCCGCCGGCCTCGACTTCGAGCGGTACTTCCGCTGGCGCCGGGCGCGCGAGGGCGATCCGTTCCTCGTGCGCTTTCCCGGCTTCGGGTCAGGTCTGTTCACCGGCACGGCCGCGGGCGCGCGCGAGCTGTTCCGCGCGCCGGCCGACGCGCTCGAACCGCCGCGGCCGAATCCGATCGAGCCGCTGGTCGGCACGGCGTCGTTGATCCTCGCCTCGGGTGAGCGGCATCGTCGCGATCGGGCGCTGCTGGCACCGGCCTTCCATGGTGCGCGGATCCGGGCGTACGGGGAGATCATCCGGGATTCGGTGCTCCAGGAGATAGCGGGAGGCAACGGCCAGGCGTGGCGGCCCGGCGCGCGGATCGATGCGCGGGCGGCGTCGCGGGCGATCACGCTGCGGGTGATCCTGGAGGCGGTGTTCGGCGTGGACAGCCACCAGCGCCGGGCCGAATACACCAGGGCGGTAGGCGAATTCCTCGCCGCGTTCTCCGGGCCGCTGATGCTGGTGCCACTGCTGCGGCACCGGCTGTTCGGGCAGGCGCCGTGGGATCGGTTCGTCGCGGCCCGCGAGCGGCTGGACCGGTTGATCCGCGACGACATCGCGCACCGGCGGACGGTCACCGGGCGCCCGGCCACCGACATCCTCGGCATGCTGCTGAGCACGCGCTACGACGACGGCACCGCGCCCACCGACGACGACCTGTGCGAGCAACTGCGCACGCTGCTGGTCGCCGGGCACGAGACCACCGCGACCACCCTGGTCTGGGCGCTGTTCCACCTGCACCGCGAGCCGGCCAGCCTGGCCCGGCTGCGCGCGGAGTTGCGCGCGGCCGGACCCGACGTTGGCCCGGTCGAGCTGGCGAGACTGCCCTATCTGGACGCGGTGTGCCAGGAGACGCTGCGTCTGCACCCGGCGGTGCCCATCGTGGTGCGCAGGCTGACCGCGCCGTTCACGCTGCGCGGGGTGGCCTTGGCGGCCGGGGACACGATGGGGGTCGCGGTGCCGTTGCTGCACTCGGATCCGCGGGTGTGGTCGGACGCGGAGCGATTTCAGCCGGAGCGATTCCTCGAGCGCAAGTACGGGCCGTTCGAGTTCGCGCCGTTCGGCGGCGGGCATCGGCGCTGCGTCGGGGCCGCGCTCGCGGACTACGAACTGCGAATCGCGTTGGCTACCATCGTGTGCCGAGTACGGCTGCGACTTGCCCCTCGGTACGCGACCGGCCGCGCGCCAATGTCGGTGCCGCACAACATAGCAACCGGTCCGCATCGCCCGATTCTGTTCGACATCGAGAGTGATTTACATCACGAAGACGTTTGTTAACACCGGCAAGGCGACCTACCTGCGGCATCGACCGACACACCGGACTCGCCGACGTGACCGGTACCTTTCACGGAAGCGGCCGACCACCGATGGGTTATGTGACGGCTACCACACCGGACGGTATGAACGAATCATTATGAAACGCAACTGGCTTCGAGCCGCACCCGGACGGTAGGAAGGAGGTCGGGTCGGGCCGTCAATACCCGTGGGGTGAGCTTTGCCCGCTCCACGCCGATGAGAGATCTCGTGCCACGCGTGCGCCTGCGCGGGTGCGGCGAGAGATGGAATGGACGAGAAACCTATGCATGTCGCTTCGCACACCGGGTCGCTACCTGCCCACCGCAGGGGAGCACAGCTAACCCGCAGGCCGCGGGCCGGCGCCCTGTTGTCCGCGACGATCGCGGCGGCGGGCGTCCTGCTGGTCGCACCCGCGGGCGCCGACCCGTTCCCGTTCGGCTCCGGTTCCGCCGGATCCGCGACGGACCCGGCGCCGCAGCAGCCGAACTTCGCGCCGCCGTCGATCAACATCGCCGACGGCGAGGTCGTCGGGGTCGCGCAGCCGATCATCATCAACTTCAAGGACCCGGTGCCCGATCACGGCGCCGCCGAGAAGTTCATCAAGGTCACCTCATCGAAGGACGCGCCGGGCCACTTCTACTGGCGCGGCGACAAGCAGGTGCGCTGGCGGCCGAATGAGTTCTGGCCGGACAACACCGACGTGACGGTCGAGGCGGGCGGCACGCGCAGCGCCTTCAAGATCGGCGACGCGTTCGTCAGCACGGCCGACGACAACACGCACATGATCACCATCACCCGCAACGGTGAAGAGGTGAAGACGATGCCGACCTCGATGGGCAAGACCAAGCACGAGACGCCGAACGGCACCTACGTGGTCGGCGAGCAGCTGCGCAAGATGATCATGGATTCGTCCACCTACGGTGTGCCGACCACCGACCCCGAGGGCTACAAGCTCGAGGTCGAGTACGCGACCCGCATCTCCAACAGCGGCATCTTCGTGCACGCCGCCCCGTGGTCGGTCGGCCAGCAGGGCAACTCCAACTCCAGCCACGGCTGCCTCAACGTGAGCACCGAGAACGCCAAGTGGTTCATGGAGAACTCCCGCAAGGGCGACCCGGTGGTCATCGTGAACACCAAGGGCGGCTCGATCGGAACCAGCGACGGCCTGGCCGGCGACTGGAACGACTAGCTAGCTCGCCTCTCCGGGTATTCCGTCCAGACCTAGGGGCGCTACCAGTTCCGGTGGCGACCGATGGTGGGTGACCCTACGGGGCTTAGGCAGCAAAATTACGGCGCGGGACCTGGTCACAGGTTCCGCGCCGTACTGCTTCCCCCTGGGTTAACGTGTGGCGTACCAAAACCATTGCCTGGTAGGGCAGCTGATTGTTGCACCGGCTGTGCTGCTGCACGATCATGCAGCACTTTATGATCAATTTTCACGAAGTTGCCGTTCGGAATGTCCGGCTTTGATTCACTAGCCCCGTGCTCGAGAAGTTCAGCGTCCCTACGGATAGCGTTAACCGGTTGTTTGCCCCAGTCCGTAGAGTGCGCGACGTGCGAGCGAAGCCGGAACGAGTACTACCCCAACCGCGCGGACGCGGTTTGCGGAACCGGCCCTGGCAGGATTACGCCCTGTTCTTGGTATTGGTGGTACCGAATCTCGCGCTGCTGACGCTGTTCGTCTATCGGCCGTTGATCGACAACATCCGGCTCTCGTTCTACGACTGGAACATCTCCGACCCGGTGGCCACCTTCATCGGGGTGGACAACTACACCGAGTGGTGGGGCCGGTCGGACTCCTGGGACATCGTCACCAACACGCTGGTGTTCACCTTGGCCGCGGTGGTCGGCAGCATGGTGCTCGGCCTTGCGCTCGCCCTGCTGCTGGACCGTAAGCTGTTCGGCCGCAATGTGGTCCGCTCGGCGATCTTCGCGCCGTTCGTCATCTCCGGCGCCGCCATCGGCGTTGCCTTCCAGTTCATCTTCGATCCGAGCTTCGGCCTGGTCCAGGATGTGTTGCACCGCTTGGGCGTCGACAATGTGCCGGACTTCTACCAGAACCCGCACTGGGCGCTGTTCATGGTGACCGTGACCTACATCTGGAAGAACCTCGGCTACAGCTTCGTCATCTATCTGGCCGCGCTGCAGGGGGTTCGGGCCGAGCTGATGGAGGCCGCCGAGATGGACGGCGCGAGCCGGTGGACCACTTTTACCAAGGTGTTGCTGCCGCAACTGCGGCCGACCACGTTCTTCCTGTCCATCACTGTGCTGCTGAATTCGTTGCAGGTCTTCGACATCATCAACGTGATGACCCGCGGCGGCCCGCTGGGCACCGGGACCACCACGATGGTCTACCAGGTGTACGAAGAGTCTTTCCGTAACTTCCGCGCCGGATATGGCGCGACCGTGGCCACCATCATGTTCGTGGTGCTGCTGGTCGTCACGCTGGTGCAGGTTCGCGTCATGGATCGGAATGAGCAGTGAAAAGCGCAGGCGCTGAAACGGTTTCCTACCAACGCCGGCAGCGCGGGGTGATGCTGCTCGGCTACGCCGCCATGGTGTGCGTGCTGATCATCGTCGGTGTCCCGCTGTTCTGGATCTTCATCACCTCGTTCAAGGCGCGTCCGGACATCTACGTGCAGCCCGCGGTGTACTGGCCACACAGCTGGCATCCGGAGAACTACACCGACGCCACCACGACGCTGCCGTTCTGGACCTTCCTGCGTAATTCGCTGATCATCACCGGGGTCATCTCCGCGGTGAAGTTCGTGCTCGGCGTGCTGAGCGCGTACGGGCTGGTGTTCCTGCGCTTTCCCGGCAAAACCGCGGTGTTCCTGATCATCATCGCGGCGCTGATGGTGCCCAACCAGATCACGGTGATCTCGAACTATGCCCTCGTCGCCCAGCTGGGCTGGCGGAACTCGTTCCAGGGCATCATCATTCCGCTGTGCGGCGTGGCATTCGGCACCTTCTTGATGCGTAACCACTTCCTGTCGCTGCCGTCGGAAGTGATCGAGGCGGCCAGGATGGACGGCGCGAGCTGGTGGCGGCTGCTCACCAGGGTGGTACTGCCGATGTCCGGGCCGACCATGGTCGCCTTCGCCGTGGTCACCCTGGTCAACGAGTGGAACGAATACCTCTGGCCGTTCTTGATGGCCGACGACACCTCGGTCGCGACGCTGCCGGTCGGCCTCACCCTGCTGCAGAACACCGAGAATCCGAGCGTCACCAACTGGGGGCCGGTGATGGCGGGCACGTTGCTGACCATGCTGCCGATTCTCGTGGTGTTCCTGCTACTGCAACGCCACATGATCAAAGGCCTCACCTCTGGTGCGGTCAAGGGTTAGATACAGGAGAAACCACGTGTCCACTTCTCAGTTCCCCGCGCTGTCTCGGCGCGGATTCATCGGGCTGGCCGGCGCGGTCGCGGCCGGCGCGGCACTGACCGCATGCGCGGGTACCGGCGGTGGCGCCAAGCAGTCCGGCGACGGCAAGACGCTCACCTTTTGGTCCAACCACCCCGGCACCTCGAAGGACATCGAGACCGAGCTGATCAACCGGTTCCAGGCCAAGTACCCCGACCTGAAGGTGAACCTGGTCGACGCGGGCAAGAACTACGAGGAGGTGTCGCAGAAGTTCAACGCGGCGCTGTCCGGCGGCGATCTGCCCGACATCGTGGTGCTCTCCGATGTCTGGTGGTTCAACTACGCCCTCAACGGCACCATCGAACCGCTCGACGGACACTTCGGCGACGCGGGCGTCAAGCTCGACGACTACGTCGACTCGCTGGCCGCGGACTACCTGTTCAACGGCAAGCATTTCGCGCTGCCCTACGCCCGCTCGACTCCGCTGTTCTATTACAACAAGGACGTGTGGAGCAAGGCCGGGCTGCCGGATCGCGGCCCGCAGAGCTGGCAGGAATTCGACGAGTGGGGCCCCAAGCTGCAGGAGATCGTCGGCGCGGGCAAGCTCGCGCACGGCTGGGGCGACGCGAAGAACTACCTGGCCTGGACCTTCCAGGGACCGAACTGGACCTTCGGCGGCGCGTACTCCGACCAGTGGAAACTGAAGTTCACCGACCCGGGCACCCTCGCGGCGGGCGCCTTCTTCCGCGACATGATCAACACCAAGAAGTACGCGGGCATCAACCCGCAGATCGCCGTCGACTTCGGCGCAGGCGTGATCGCCTCCACCATCGCCTCGACCGGCGACCTGCGCGGCATCACCAAGAACGCGGAAGGCAAGCTGCAGTTCGGCACCGCGTTCCTGCCGCACCCGAACGGGCCGGGCGTCACCACCGGCGGTGCGGGCCTTGCCATTCCGTCGCGCATCTCCGACGAGCGGAAGGTGAACGCGCTCAAGTTCATCGAGTTCATCACCAACGCGCAGAACACCGCGTACTTCTCGCAGGGCACCGGCTACATGCCGGTGCGCAAGTCCGCAACCACCGACCCGAGCGAGCAGGACTTCCTGGCCAAGAACCCGAACTCCAAGGTCGCCATCGAGCAGCTCGCGGTCACCAAGTCACAGGACTACGCCCGGGTGTTCGTGCCGGGCGGCGACCAGATCATCGGCACCGGGCTGGAGCAGATTGGGCTGCAGAACGCCGACCCGGCAACGGTTTACGCCAATGTCACCAGTCAGCTGCAGGCGATCATCGACCGCCAGATCACCCCGAAGCTGCCCAAGTAACACCCGCACCCCGGTGGCGGCCACGCTGTGTGGCCGCCACCGTGAGTTCACACGAGGAGATCGACGCCCATGGCCACAGTGCAGTTCGACGGGGTGACACACCTGTATCCCGGTGCGCCGACACCGGCCGTCGACAGCCTGGAAATCGACATCGCCGACGGGGAATTCATCGTTCTCGTCGGGCCATCGGGTTGCGGCAAGTCGACCAGCCTGCGCATGCTGGCCGGGCTGGAATCGGTGGAGGCCGGTCGAATCCTGATCGGCGGCAAGGACGTCACGGGTCTGCCGCCGCGGGCCCGCGATGTGGCGATGGTGTTCCAGAGCTACGCGCTGTACCCGAACATGACCGTCGCGGAGAACATGGGCTTCGCACTGCGCAACGCGGGCATGAGCAAGGCCGACACTCTGGTCCGGGTGCAGGAGGCGGCGAAGATGCTGGAACTCGAGCAGCTGCTCGACCGCAAACCGGCGAAACTGTCCGGCGGACAACGGCAACGGGTTGCGATGGGCCGGGCGATCGTGCGCAGGCCGCAGGTGTTCTGCATGGACGAGCCGCTGTCCAACCTGGACGCGAAGCTGCGCGTGAGCACCCGGTCGCAGATCGCCGCGCTGCAGAAGCGGCTCGGCACCACCACGGTGTACGTCACCCACGATCAGGTGGAGGCGATGACCATGGGCGACCGGGTCGCGGTGCTCCTCGACGGCAAGTTGCAGCAGATCGCCGCGCCGCGTGAGCTTTACGACAACCCGGTGAACACCTTCGTCGCCGGTTTCATCGGCTCGCCGGGCATGAATCTGCTCGAGGCTCCGGTGCGCGACGGCGAAGCGGTGCTCGATGACCTGCGAATTCCCTTGCCACGCACCGTGAAAGCGGGCGACCGGGTGATCGTCGGCATTCGGCCGGAATCGTGGGAGGTGACCACCGAGGACAGTGGTCTCACGGTGGCCGCCGAGCTACTCGAGGAACTGGGCGCGGAGTCGTTCGTCTACAGCCACGGCGTCGCCGCCGACTGGAACAGCCGTTCCGGCAAGGTAGTTGCCCGAGTCGACCGGCGCTTCCAAGTGACCCTCGGAGATCAGCTGCGCCTGCGCCCCAATCTCGACGACGTGTTCTTCTTCGACGCAAAAACCGAGGAGCGTCTGCGCTGACGGCGCCCCTCGATCCGTGTCGGGAATATCTAGCCTCTCGGGTCGGCGGATGCCCGGAGTAGTTCGGTTTCCACATCGGGCGTGAGGGCAGTACGAAGCTTGGCATCTGCCGTCAGCAGCGGAATTCGGCGTTCGATGGCTAGCTGTGCGAACAAGGCGTCGTACATGCCCAAACGCTTGCGTGCAGACAGGTCTGCCGCCTGCTCCAAACGATCCGCTGTGATCGCATGAATTACAACACCTAGGTCATCGATGACACGGACCGCAGCGGCAAACTCCGCGCGGGACAGCCGTTTGGGCAGCAGACCTTTCTTGCGTAGTACGCCTGCTACCTCTATCCGGGCGAAGTCGACAGTCTCGAGAGCTACAGATCCCTCGATGAAGCTCTGCTGGATCTCACGCGCATGCTCGTATCCGTCTTGGTCGATGAACCAGCGCAGAAATACGGAAGTGTCGACAAGATACGTGTCAGCCACGGTCCCCATCCCGGAGTCGATCGAGCTCGTCGTCGACTCCGGTCACGCCGCTCATCCGCGCTTGGATCTGCGCCAATGCCGCAGCCGCCTCGCGACGGCGGCCACGGCGTGCTCGTTGGCGGGCCAGCTCGAGCACCGGTGCCAGCTCTCCGTCCGGTAGCCGGTCGACCAGCAGATGAAGCTCGTCCCGCAGTGCACTCATACTGCGAGTTTACCGCCGCCGACACATCAGGTCACCAGATCTTGACGCGCTCTGCCGGGTCCAGGTACAACGCGTCACCCGGGGTGACGTCGAAAGCCTCGTGGAAGCTGTCGATGTTGCGGACCACCGCGTTGCACCGGAATTCGGGCGGCGAGTGCGGGTCGACGGCGAGGCGGCGGATGGCCTCGGCGTTGCGAGCCTTGGTGCGCCACACCTGAGCCCAGCCGTAGAAGACCCGCTGCAAACCGGTGAGGCCGTCGAGCTTCGGCGCCTCGGCGCCGTCGAGGGATATCTTGTAGGCCTGTAGGGCGATGGACAGGCCGCCGAGGTCGCCGATGTTCTCGCCGATGGTGAATTCGCCGTTGACGGTGTGCTCGTCGGGCAGTTCCTTCGGCGAGAGCACGTTGTACTGATCGATCAATGCCTTTGTCCGCTTGCCGAATTCGGTGCGGTCGTCGTCGGTCCACCAGTCGACCATGTTGCCGTCGCCGTCGTACTTGGCGCCCTGGTCGTCGAAGCCGTGGCCGATCTCGTGGCCGATCACCGCGCCGATGCCGCCGTAGTTGGCGGCGTCGTCGGCGTTCATGTCGAACATCGGCGGCTGCAGAATCGCGGCGGGGAAGACGATTTCGTTCATGCCGGGGTTGTAGTAGGCGTTCACGGTCTGCGGCGTCATGAACCATTCGTCGTGATCGACCGGGCCGCCGAGCTTGTTCAGGTCGCGATCATGATCGGCGGCATAGCCGTTGCGGTAATTGCCGACCAGGTCGGACGGATCGATGATCACGTCCGAGTAGTCGCGCCACTTGTCCGGGTAGCCGATCTTCGGGGTGAACTTCTCCAGCTTGGCCAGCGCGGCCGCCCTGGTGTCGGCGCCCATCCAGTCCAGCTGGGCGATATTGCGGCGGTAGGCCTCCTGCAGGTTGGCGACCAATTCCACCATCCTGGCCTTGGCCGCCGGCGGAAAGTGCTCGGCGACATACAGTTTGCCGACCGCCTCGCCGAGCAGATCCTGCACCAGCGAGACACCGCGCTTCCAGCGCTCCCGATTCTCCTGGGCGCCGGTCAGCGTGCGGCCCGCGAAGGCGAAGTTCTCCTCGATCAGGGCATCGGTGAGATACGGTGCGCGCGAACGGATCAGCCGCCAGGCCGCCCAGGCCTGCCAATCGGTCAGCGATTCCGCGGACCACACTTCGTTGAACGTGCTCAGGTAATCCGGCTGGCGAACAATAACTTCGGCGAACAGGTCCGGCCCGGAACGGTCGACGCCCTCGGCGAGCGCCGAAGTCCACGCCGCCCAATCGAATTCGGGGTAGTCGGCGACCAACGCGTCGAAGGTGGTCGGGTTGTAGCTGCGTTCGGCGTCGCGGCGGCGGACCACGTCCCAGTGCCCGGCAGCGAGCTTGCGCTCCAGCTCGAACACCCGCTGCCCGACCGTGTCCAGATCCGGCGGGAGCAGCGCGGCGATCCGGGGATCCGCGGCGGCCAGCGCGAACATCCGGCCGATGTGGGCGATGTATTCGGCACGGATCTCGGCGGATTCGTCTTGGCGGTAGTACGACTCGTCGGGCAGCCCGATGCCGGACTGGGCGGCATGCACCAGGTAGCGGGTGGAGTTCTTGTCGTCGGTGTCGACGTAAAAGCCGATGGCGCCGCTGACACCGGTGCGCTGCAACCTGCCGAGCAGCGCCGCGAACGCGGTGCGGTCGGTGATCGCGTAGATGGCGGCGAGCTCGGTGGAGATCGGCGCGAGTCCGGCGGCGGCCACGGTCTCGGTGTCCATGAAGCTGGTGAACAGATCGCCGATCTTGCGGGCATCGCTGCCCGGCTCGGTCGTCTGGGCGGCGGCGTTCTGGATTATTACCTGCACGTCGCGCTCGGCCTGGTCGTACAGCGTGCGCAGCGCACCGTCTACCGCGCGATCGGCTGGTATCTCGTGGTCGGCCAGCCATTTGCCGTTGACATGCGCGAACAGGTCATCCTGCACCCGCACGCCCTGGTCGAGATAGGACAGATCGATACCGGAGGGACTGCTCAGCTCGGAGGTCACGATCTCCAGTATGCCGACGATGGGCGAAAGTCGGCCCCCGGCCGCGAACGGCCGGGGGTAAGCGGTCAGTCGTCCAGGAAGATCAGAGCGACGTTTCAGACGGAGAGTGCGAGGCGATCGAACTCGCCATCGCGCGCACCGAGCAGGAATGCGTCCCACTCCTGCGGGGTGTAGCTGAGGATCATGCCGCCGTGCCGGAGCACGGTGTGACCGTCAGCGGCGGTGTGCGCGGTCAGCGCGCCGGGCGTTCGGCCCGGCGTGTGGAGGGTGTCGAGAAACGCGGTCCATTCCCGTGCGGTGATGGTGATGATCGGTTCGTCGGCGGGATGGTTGGCAGGATCGCGGCGGTATTTGCTGTCTCGGACGAGCACCGCGTCACCATCGAAGCGGACCTCGACACATTGGTTGCCGTTGTTCGATCGAGTCGACCGGAACCAGTCGGTAAAAACCGACCGGGGAGTAACGGTGGTGGCCATGGGCAGGATTTTACACTCGGGCATACCGTCTGATCAGGGTCGATGACGCGACACGGTCCAGCGACTGCTCTTGTGCGCGAACGTAAGCGAAGCTCAGATCGCGGACCAGTTCCGGGTCGTCGACCGCGCCGCCGAAAACGGCGCTTTCCGCCCAGCCGAAGGTCGGCAGCTGCTCGCCTGCGAAGTCGATCAGGTGGAAACTCGACCCACCGAGCACCGCGCCCGCGGTGGCGGCGAACGGGATGACCCGCACCTCGACGGTGTCGAGCTCGTCGATCAGCTCGGCCAGATGTGTCAACTGCGCGCGCAGCACGTCAGGACCGCCGGTCTGCTGCAACAGGGTGCCCTCGCCGATCACCGCCGTGAGCTCGACCGGCTCCGCCCCGCGCAACCGCTCCTGCCGGTGCAGCCGAATCGCGACCAGCTGTTCCACCTGGACCGGGCGGATCATCACGTCGGCGCTGATGAGCGCGCGGGCGTACGCCTCGGTCTGCAGCAGGCCCGGCACCACCAGGCTGTCGTAGCTGCGGATGCTCTGCGCGCCGTGTTCCATGCCGTACAGCCGCTGCAATTCGGGGCCGATCAACGCGGACGACCTGGTCCACCAGCCGCGCTGCTTGCTGGCGTCCAGCAGGGCGAGCAATTCCGCGCGTTCCTCGGCCTCCACCTCGAGCAGCTCGAGCACCGGGCCGATGGTGTTGGTGGTGAGCACGCGGCGGCCCTTCTCCACGTGCGACCAGTTGGCCGGGGTGAAACCCACCCGTTTGGCGAAACCCGCCGAATCGAAGCCGCGCTGTTCGCGCAGCTCACGCAGCCGCAACACCAGTTCCCAGCGGGCAACGGCGGGCGAGACGGGTGCCATGACAGGCGATCGTACGCGGGGTCGACTCACCGGCGTGTGACTATTGTCAACCCAGTTGTGCGGCATTAGGGTCAGGTTTCAGCGGTCGATTCTCTCCCCCTTCACGCGATCCACCCGCATCGAGGCGAGGTTCGTCATGAGTTTGTCCCGCACTGAGCCAGGCAATTTCCCGGCGCCCTCCGATTACACGACGATGCAGGACGCCATTGCCCGCTGCCGCCGCTACCGCAAGGACCACAGCCTGTACGGCGTCGTGGATCCCGTGCTCGGCCGCATCATGCTGGAGGTAGGCGCGGTAGGGGCCGTCGTCATGCCCGCCGCGCTCGGCCGCCGAGTTCGGCTGCGGCTGACCGAGGAAGCACCCGACGGTCCGGCGAGCCCGATCGTCGGGCATCCGCGCTCGGACCGGTGGACCTTCCTGACCGGCCCGACCGACAACTCCTATCTGGACACCGAACTGTTCGCCGACCTGTTCCGGGTCTGCGCCTCGGTCGCGTTGCCCGGCAGTCACATCGTGCTGCCCTCGCCGGCCGACGAGGGCAGCGGCTACCGCAAGTGGATCGCCGTGCCCGAGCGCGACTTTCGCCCGGAAATGGGCGACGTCCTGGCCGCCACCCGGGCCTGCGCGGCGATCAGCGGGGAGTAGGAGCAGGCGGCGTGAGCGTGACGCTGAACTTGTCCTCGAGCCGCTGATTCCATTCGCTCTCGCACTGATCGATCTTGGACTGGTCGCCGCCCGCCTTGTTCACGCAGTCGACGAAGTCCTTGCCGCCGCTGTTGACGAAGAAGCTGTAGCCGACGACGGTGACCACGATGGCGCCGATCAGGCCGAGGGCGCCGAGGATCAGACCGGCGATCGCCAGGCCCGCGCCGCCCGCACGACCCGACCGGGTCTTCACCAGCGCGACAATGCCGAAGATGATGGCGAAGGCGCCGAACAGGTAGCCGCCGATCAGTGTCCAGAAGCTCAACAGCGCCAGAATGCCGAGGACAAGCGCGGTGATCGCCAGGCCCTTGCCCTTCGGCGACTCCTGCCAATACGCGGGCTGGCCGGGTTGACCGGGCTGACCGCCCGGCGGCGGGTACCCGGGGGGCGGCGGGTACTGGCCGGGAGGCGGATATTGCGACATGGACTTCCTCTCCGTCGGTGCCTCGCGCCGCCCGATCCGGACCAGGTGGTCCGGCGGGTGCGCGGGGATCGCCTACTGATCGCCCGCGCTACGGGCGGATGTTAATGCGAGGTATGCCCATTTTGTCGCACCCCGCCGGACTCCGTTGGCTGGACGCGCCTGGCCGACCCGAAAATTGGCAGTCGCCCTACTGGGCGCCGAGGCGGGCGTGCATCTCCCAGACCAGGATTTCCGATGGCTTACGGGCGATCACGCGCTGCCCACCGGTTCTGGTCAGCCGGACCGCGTCGCCCTCGTCCAGGGTGCCGACGCCCTCCATCTCCACCTCGCCGTTGGCGACGAAGACATGCAGGTAAGGGGCATCGGGCAGATCGATCGCCTGCTCGGGATCGCCGGTCATCCTGGCCACGTGGAACGCCGCGTGACTGCTGTTGATGGCGATGGCGGTGCGGTCGCGATAGCGCGGCAACCCCGCGGCCACGGTCACCAGGCCGCCGGTGGCCAACGCCTCATCGATCTCGAGCTGTTGATAGCCGGGCGTCAGGCCCGGCTCGTCGGGGACCACCCACATCTGCACGAAATGCACCGGCTCGTCGTGCTCGGCGCCGTCGATCCGCCACGCGTCGTTCTTCTCCGAGTGCAGGATGCCGGTGCCCGCGCTCATTCGCTGCGCCAGCCCCGGATAGATGATGCCGCTGTGGCCGAGCGAATCCTGGTGTACCAGGCTGCCACCGAGCACCCAGGTGACGATCTCCATGTCGCGGTGCGGATGCGTATCGAAGCCCTGACCAGGGGAGACGACGTCGTCGTTGTTCACCAGCAGCAGGCCGTGGTGGGTGTTGTCGGGATCGTAGTGCTCCCCGAACGAGAACGAATGCTTCGAATCCAGCCAGGACACCCGCGTCTTCATGCGGTCGCCTGCTCGATGAACGTCGATGTGAGGTGTCATGAGCGAACGAAGTGAGCGAGTCATGTCGCAGCGTGCGGCACGCAAGCCGGGGCCGAGCGCCGACGAGGCGCAGGCTGGAGTGTGGACATCAAGGTCCTCCTCTCGGGACCGTGCACCGATCACCTTTCAGGGTAGGAGCACACACGGCGCGGTACTCCACATTCCTAGTAAATTGTCCTGCACTCGGCATTTTACGCGAGCGACCAGCGGGTGAACGTCAGGCGAGCAGAACCAACCGGTACGCCGAGACGGCGGGTGATTACCGCACGCGCCGGTGCCGGGCCCGGTCCGGATTCGTAAAATGATGCGCCGCAATGCAACCGGAGGTGACCAGGAGATGCGACCCGAGACCCTCGCGCGCATCGAGCGACAACTCCGCGGCGAGGCCCGTCGCGACGGTATCGCGCATTTCGTCGTCGGCGTCGCGGTGTTCCGCGACCGCAAACTTCTGGTGGTCCGCCGGGTACCCGACGACTATCACGGCGGCATGTACGAACTACCCGGCGGCGGAGTCGAATCCGGCGAGACCTTCGCCGAATGCGTCGAGCGTGAGCTGTTCGAGGAGACCGGCCTGCGGATGCGCAGCATCACCGACTTCCTCGGCGGCATCGACTACGCCACCAGAACCAAGTCCAGGGTGCGCAAATACAGCTTCGTGGTGGACGTCGAACCGGGCGAGGTGGCGTTGGAACCAGGTGAGCACGACGCGTTCGCGTGGATCGACGCCGACGCCCTCGACGCCTTGCCGATGGCACCGGAAATGCGCGAGGCGGTCAGCGCCCTGGTCACCGAATCGCACTGATTCGGCGCGTCGGCGCCGCGACCAGTACCCTCGCGGCGTGTCCACTGGTCGCTCGGAGAGCTCCATTCCCTCGGACGAGCGGCCGGAGCCGCTGTGGACCGCGTTACGCGAGAGCCCGGGTGTGGTCCGCCTGGCCATTGTGCGGTTCACCGGGCAGTTCGGCGACGGGATGTTCCAGGCGGCGCTGTCGGGGGCGATCCTGTTCAATCCCGAGCGGCAGACCGACCCGTTGGCCATCGCCGCCGGATTCGCGGTGCTGTTGTTGCCGTATTCGCTGATCGGTCCGTATGCGGGTGCGCTGCTGGACCGCTGGGACCGACGCACGGTGTTGCTGGTGGCGAGTGTGGCGCGGGCGGTGCTGATCGCCATGGTGGCCGCGGGGCTGCTCGCCGGTATCGGGGAGACGCCGCTGCTGTTGCTCGCGCTGGCCGTGGTGGGGATCAGCCGATTCGTGTTGTCGGGTGTGTCGGCGGCCTTGCCGAGGGTGCTCAGCCAGCACTGGCTGGTGCCGATGAATTCGGTGCTCGCGACGGTGGCCTCGGGTTGTGCCGGGCTCGGCGCGGCCACCTCGGTGGCGGTGATCGGGCTGATCGGCGCGGGAGATTTCGCCTCGGCGGTCGCGGTCGCGGTGAGCGGCATCGGGTCGGTGATCAGCGCGCTGCTCGCGGCCGGGTTCGCGCCGCGGGTGCTCGGGCCGGACGCGGGCGCCGCGGCGAGCGAGAGCGCGTTGCGCGCCATCGCCACCGGGCTGCGCACGGGTGCGACCGCGGTGTGGGAGTCGGTGCAGGTGACCACCGCGATGCTCGGCATCGGGACGCATCGAATCGTGTTCGGCCTCAACACCTTGATCATGGTGCTGGTGTTGCGGCAGGCGCCGACGGATGGTTCCGGGCTGAACAGCGGGCTGCTCGGTTTCGGCGTGGCCATCGCCGCCACCGCTTCGGGCATGCTGGTGGCGGCTATTGTTGCGCCGCTGCTGATTCCGCGGCTCGGCCGGTCGAAGACGGTGCTTGCGGGTTTGCTGACCGCAACCGTGGTGCAGTTGACGCTGGTCACCCCGATCGCCGTCGCGGACGCGGGGTCGGCGGTGCCGCGGGCGCATCATCTCTTGCTGGCCGGGGCGTTCCTGCTCGGTCTTGCCGGGCAGACGATCAAGTTGACCGGCGACGCGACGATGCAGATCGATATCGACGACGCGCGGCGCGGACAGGTATTCGCCTTGCAGGACACGGTCTTCAATATCGCGTTCATCCTGGCGATTGCCGCTGCGGCACTGGTTATCCCGGACGACGGCCGGTCATTGCCGGTGATTGTGGTGGGCGCCGGAATCTATTGCGCGGGTATTGCCGCCATCGCGCTCAATATGCGGCGGCGGGCCATCGGCGCAGCGCCGACGGATATTCGGTGACGTTCGAATTCAGGTGATGATCGGCTCGTCGTCGAGGTGGCGCCCGGTGGGATTCATCCACTGGCCTAGATAACCGGGTAGGTCGTCGGGCGGACGGTGCGACGGTGGCGCGTCGGTGAGCGACGGATGAGCGATCGGCGGCAACTGGTCTGCGTCGAAGCCCGATGGCGCCGGGCTCGAATCCGGCTGTGCGGCATAGTGCTGCTCGGCCTCCTGGTGGTCGGTGCGCACGATCCAGTCCAGCGGCTCGCTGACCGCGTCGGACGCGGTCCCGGTGATCTGGTGATCCCAGGTGCCGAGCCCGCTGGGGTCGGTATAGAAGTGGTCCAAGACGCCGTCGTCGTCCAGGTCGAGGGCGGCCACGTCGGCGATGCCGGAACCACCGGTGTCCCACATGGCGTCGTCGGCTAGGCCGTCGCCGTCGAAGTCGAGGCGGATCGCGTCGGCCGCGGCCGGTCCGGCCAATTCCAAATCGGCCTGGCTGTGCCAGACGTGCACCGTGCCGTCGCCCGTACCGAACACGTACTCGATCTCGTTCATATGTGTTTGGACGCGCGCGACCGACATTCGGTTCCCTATTTCTCCCGCGATATTCCGGTACGTTCGTTTCGCTTCAGCCCGATTCGACAGGAGTCAGCCAGCGATGGGTTTTCCGGCGAAGAACCCCGATAACGCGCGAAACCTACTAGGCGGGTGGGTAACCCGGCCGTTTCCGCGCACTCGGATCGCCGAATAGCCCGGCCCGCCCGACGTGCCGCGCTGCTTCGGAAGCCGAACACCTTGTGCACCGGCGTTGTTCGGTGTCTTGCTCGGCGGGTTGCTCACCCTGCCGGTGCCCGCCGCACAGGCGGCCCCGTTTCCGTGGGCACCGTCGCCGGTGAACAGCTGCGGTGAGGTCGGTTTCGATCCGCTGAATCGCGAACCCGATCCGGCGCTGCCGCCGCCACCACCGGTGCTGCTGCCGGACCGGATCGATATCCCGATGCCGATTCCGCAGCTCACCCCGATCACCGTGCCCGGCCCCGCGCCGGACAAGACCCGGATCGACGCGGGACCGCTGGCCGCCGATCCGTGTCACACCCCGTGCCCGGACATCCGCGATATCTCGAAACCACCTGAGCAGGACCCTGATCCGCGTCCGGTACCGGGGACCGGCAACCGGCCGAGTTCGGGTGACCCGATCAAGGTTCCGCACATCGAGTTCAAGCCCGAGATCGAGCCCATCCCGGTACCGGTGCCCGGCGGCCCCGGCGTCGAACCGCAGCCAGCGCCACCGCCTGTGGTGCACGCCGCCGAGCCGGGTCCGCTGGCCGCCGCGGTGGCCGCACCGCGCGTGACGTCGGTAGAACTGGCGGGCCAGATCACCGGGCACGGCTCGCAGAACCGTACCGATGTGCGCTGGCAGGTGGACGGCACCGACCTGGGCGTGATGTGGGAAACCAAGCCGGGTGAGGTCGCCGTCGTCTTCGGCGACACCTTCGGCAAAGGCTGGCAAGTCGGCGGCGCCGGGCACGACGACCAGGATTGGCGCAGCAATGTGCTGGGTTACAGCACCGATCGCGAGCTGTCCGACGGCCTTTCGCTGGACAGCATGGTGCAGGACAGCCGCTGCCACGCCGCCGAGATCCTGGACAGCCGCAAGCTCAAGAACTGGGAGATGACCACCATTCCGACGTCCGGCTTCGCGCTGGGCGATCGCCAGTATCTGAGCTACATGTCGGTGAATCGGTGGAGCCGGATCCCCGGCCTGTGGTCGAACAACTATGGCGGGCTCGCCTATTCCGACGACGACGGCCACACCTGGACCAAGGATCAGCATGCCAAGTGGGACAACCTGTTCGGCGTCGGCCGGTTCCAGGTCGCGGCGATGGTGCCGCAGGGCGACTACGTCTATATGTTCGGGACGCCCAACGGACGCGTCGGCGTGCTCGGGCTGGCCCGGGTGCCGAAGGACGACGTGCTCAACACCACGGCCTATCAATACTGGGTGAACGGCAACTGGGCGCCCGCGGCCGAAAACCAGGCAACCCCACTGGTTCCCGGCCTGGCCAGCGAGGTGTCCGTGCGCTACGACCAGGACAATGCGCAGTGGCAGATGGTGTACCTCGACTCGGCCCGCGGTGCGATCGTGGTGCGCAACGCGGCGGCTCCGCAAGGCGGCTGGACCGAGGCGGCCCCGCTGGTCACCACCAACGACTATCCCCAGTCCTACGGCGGCTTCATCCACCCGTGGTCGACCGGTAAGGACCTGTACTTCACCATCTCGTCCTGGGCGAGCTACAACGTGTATCTCATGCACGCCCAGCTGGATTCGGCGAACTGAGCTAGCCGGTCTCGACGAACCGGACGAAACCGCCCGCGCGGATCAGCGAGGGCGGATCGCGGTCCACGTTCCACATCCGCAGGTCCGTGGTTCCGATGAGGTGCCACCCGCCGGGGGTACTGCGCGGATATACGGCCGAATATCCGCCGGCCAGTGCGACCGCGCCCGCCGGGATGGTGGTGCGGGACTGTAGCCGGCGCGGCACGGTCAACCGGGCATCGGGTGACTCCAGATAGCCGAAGCCCGGGGCGAATCCGACGAAGGCACAGCGCCAGACCGTCCCGGTGTGTTCGGCGATCACCTCGGCCTCGGACAGGTCGAGTAGTCGCGCGACATCGGCGAGATCGGCACCGTCGTAGCGCACCGGGACCAGCAGCAGATCGTCCGGAGATCCGTTGTCCGGCAGTGTTCCACGGGAAACAATGTCCGAATTCTGCGTGGACCGGCGCAGTTCGCGCAGCAGAGCCGCGATCTCCTGGCGGACGGATTCCGCGTACTCCGGCGAAAGCAGCGTCACCAGAACGGTTTCCGCGGCGGGCAGCACGTCCTGCGCCCCCGCCGGCGTACGGACGCGCAGGGCCGCAACAAGTTTCGCCACGTCGTCGTGGCGGGACGGCAGCACGAGCAGTGCGCCATCGCCTGCCGCCCGGATCAGCAGATCCGGGTCGAAGTCCGCCGGTGCCGAATCGCCACTCGCCGAACGGCTGCCGGTCATGCTCAGCCGAACGATTCGACCGGCACGCCGACCTCGTCCAGGGCGGTGCGGATGAGCCGGGCCATCTCCACGGCGGCGGGGGTATCGCCGTGCACGCACACGCTGGCCGCGCGCACCGCCACCTCGCCGGAGCCGTCGACCGTGCGCGCCGTGCCGGACATAGCGATCGAAACCGCCTGCGTGACGGCCTCATTGGTGCCGAGGACCGCGCCGGGCAGACCGCGCGCGGCAAGCGTGCCGTCCGGCGTGTACGCGCGGTCGGCGAATCCCTCACCGACGAAACGCACCTTCGCCGCCTCGGCGGCCTGCTCCAGCTGAGATCCGGCGGGACCGAGCAGTGCCAGCTCATGGTCGTAGTCGACCATCGCGGCCAGCACCGCGTCCGCGAGCAGGCGCGCACGCGAGGCCGAATGATAGAGCGCACCATGCGGTTTCACGTACCGCACCCGATCGCCCGCCGCCTTGGCGAACGCGTCGAGACTGCCGATCTGATACAGCACCTCGTCACGCAGTTCGGCGGGGTCCATCGTCACCTCGCGACGACCGAACCCGGCCAGATCGCGGTAGCCGACGTGCGCACCGATCCGCACCCCCTTCTGCACAGCGAGCCCGCAGGTCCGGCGCATGATCGAGGGGTCGCCCGCATGGAACCCGCAGGCGATGTTGGCGCTGGTGACGATGTCCAGCATCGCGGCGTCGTCGCCCATCTTCCACGGACCGAAGCCCTCGCCGAGATCACTGTTCAGATCCAGCGGCATATGCACCCTTTCCGTGGCGGTATATCGGAGACAGCACCCCGATTGTCGTTGTGACGGCGTTCTACAAGCAAGAATGCCCGGTCAGCTGGCAGTCCTGGGCCGGCAACGCGACCTGGGTCACAGCACGATGGTCCCGTTCAGCGTCGGCAAGTACGCTCGGACCAATCATGGCCACGTATTTCGATCCGAAGTCCTGGTCGCCGCTACGGGCCGTCGATCTCGGCAAGCGCCTGTTCGAGCAATCCTGGCTGGAGCAGTGGATCACCGTCACCACCTCCTGGGTGGACGCGGGCGCCGACCTCGGTGCGGGCACCGTCACGGCGCTGATGCCGGACGTCCTGATGACCGTGCTCAGCGAGGGCATCCTCAGCCGGTTCGGCGGGCAGGAAGTCAGCGCGACCCTGCTCGGCCACGACGTGCACGCCACCCTGCAGGTGCTGAAGGTCCGGCGGCGCGGCGCGCACTTCCAGACCAAGACCGTGCTGTCCCGGTTGCGCTGGGACGACCATCCGATCGAGGCCGTGACCGTGATCGCGCACGGTGTCCGGCTGATTCCCGGCGTGCCGACGAAGGTGCGGGCCGCGCGGCTCGACCTCGAGGGCACCGTCACCACGGCGGCGCTGGTCGGCTGGCTCAACAGTCAGCCGCTGGACTGGGTGCTCGACATCGACGACGGCGGGCTGATCCGCGCCAGACACCGGCGCCGACGGCTGACCGCGCTGGTAGACGCCGCCGTCACGGACAACCGCATCACCGTCGACCTGCATCGGGCCACCTGGCTCGGCCTGCGGCTGCCGCGGCGGACGATCGGCACCCCGGCGCTGCTGCTGGAACAGCTACCGCATCAGGCGCGCATCGTGCACGCCACCCGCGACGGCGACCTGGTCCGCTTCCGGATCGAACTGCCGGAGATCACCGGATCGTTCGACCTGGCGCAGATCCGCTCCGCCATCGTCACCGGAACGACGCTGATCGTCTTCTAGCCCTGGGCTTTCCACCACTCCTGCAGGGCCGACTCCGCCTCGTCGCGGGTCATCGGGCCGCGATCAAGGCGCAGCTCCTTGAGGTATCGCCACGCCTTACCGACCTCGGGTCCCGGTGGCAGGCCGAGCAATTCCATGATCGCGTTGCCGTCCAGGTCGGGGCGGACCTTGGCCAGGTCCTCCTGGTCCTGCAGCGCCGCGATGCGCGACTCCAGGTCGTCATAGGTGCCGCGCAATGCGGCGGCCCTGCGCTTGTTGCGGGTGGTGCAGTCGGCGCGAACCAGTTTGTGCAGGCGGGGGAGCAGCTCATCGGCATCGGTGACGTAGCGGCGCACCGCGGAATCGGTCCACTGGCCCTTGCCGTAGCCGTGAAACCGCAAGTGCAGGAACACCAGCCGGGCCACGTCCTCGGTGAACTGCTTCGGGTACTTCAGCGCCCGCATCCGCTTGCGCACCATCTTCGCGCCGACCACCTCGTGGTGGTGGAAGCTGACGCCGCCGCCCGGCTCGTTGCGCTTGGTGTCCGGCTTGCCGATGTCGTGCAGCAGCGCGGCCCAGCGCAGCACCAGATCCGGATCGCCCTCCTCTAGATCGATGGCCTGCTGCAGCACGGTGAGCGAATGCCAGTAGACATCCTTGTGCTGATGATGCTCGTCGATCTCCAGCTTCATCGCGGGCACCTCGGGCAACACCCGCTGGGCCAGCCCGGTCTCGCACATGATGTTGATGCCGTCGATCGGGTGCGCGCCGCCGATCAGCTTGTCCAGCTCCACCCGGACCCGCTCGGCGGTGATCCGGTCGATCTGGTCGGCCATCGCGGTGATCGCCGCGTGCACCCTCGGCTGCAGTTCGAAACCGAGCTGGGAAACGAAACGGGCGGCACGCAGCATCCGCAGCGGGTCGTCGTTGAACGAATCCTCCGGCGCCGCAGGCGTATCCAGCACGCCGGCCAGCAGCGCGTCCATCCCGCCGAGCGGGTCGACGAACTCCAGCGAACCATCCGCGCCGATCCGCACAGCCATCGCGTTGACGGTGAAGTCGCGGCGCACCAGGTCGTCGCCCAGATTGTCGCCGAAGGTGACCTCGGGATTGCGCGAAACCCGGTCGTAGTTGTCGCTGCGGAACGTGGTGATCTCCAGCTGCTGGCCGCGTTTGGACCCGCTGACCGTGCCGAACGCCAAACCGCCGGTGTCCCACAGATGATCAGCCCAGCCGCGCAGCAACTCCTGCACCTGCTCGGGCCGCGCGTCGGTGGTGAAGTCCAGATCGGTGCCGAGCCTGCCGAGCACCGCGTCGCGCACGCTGCCGCCCACCAGGTACAACTCGTAGCCCCGCGCCGCGAACATCTCGCCGAGCGGTTCCAGTACATCCGACAGCCTGCCCAGCGTCACCGCCGCGGCAGCAAGCAATCGGGTACGTCTATCCAGCTCTGCGTCCTCGGACTCGGTCGAAACCACGAATCAGCAGCTTACCGAGTCTGATTTGCGGCGCCTGCGGCGCTGCGTATTCACGGCCTCGGGCAGCCTCCGCTCGAAACCTGCGGGCTGCCGACGGGAACGAAACCTCGCGGCTGAATATTCATGGCCGACCGAGACAGCCGAGTTCAGCGCCGCGACGAAGATTCGGCAAATGCGCACAGTAGGATGTTTTGGTGTCTCCGGCCGATCGCGCGAACAGTCGACGCCGCCAGCCTCGGCGCCGCGGTTCGGCCGCCAACGCGGCGAAACCGCGCATGCGCACGGTCCGGGAAACCTCAGCTGGCGGGCTTGTCGTCGACGGCTTGGACGGTCCGCGAGAGAAACGCAGCGCGGCGCTGATCGGGCGGACGGATCGGCGCGGGCGGTTGCTGTGGTCGCTGCCGAAGGGGCACATCGAGGAGGGGGAGACCTCCGAGCAAACCGCGATCCGTGAGGTGGCCGAGGAGACCGGCATCAACGGTGTGGTGGTCGCCGAACTCGGCAGCATCGACTACTGGTTCGTCACCGATGGCCGGCGGGTACATAAGACCGTGCATCATTATCTACTGCGTTCCACCGGCGGCGAACTGTCCGACGCCGACGTGGAGGTCACTCAAGTGGCGTGGGTGCCGTTGAGCGAGTTGAATTCTCGACTGGCGTACGCGGACGAACGCCGCTTGGCCGAGGTGGCGAACAAGCTGATCGACCGGATGGAGACCGGCAAGCGATGACCCAAACTTTTCGGTATCGCGCAGCGATTCCGTGGGGGGTGGTGGCCGGCCCAGCACTGTTCCGGATCATCGTGGCAATGCTGATCACCCTGGGTTCGGCACTCACGCTGCCGATGCTGGTGCCGAGCGCGGCGCAGGCGCAGCCCACCGGCACCGGGACGACGTCGGGGCCGAAATTCCTGAAGCTGTCGCTGGATTCGGTGACGCCGACCGCGGTCACCACTACTACCGATTCGACGCTCACGGTGTCGGGCTCGATCATGAATATCGGCGATCGCATGGTCAAGGACGTCACCGTCCGGGTGCAGCGCGCGGCCGTCGTCGCGGCACCGCGCGACCTGCGCGCGACCCTGCTGCAGGATCAGGTCAACTACGAGGTGAACGGCGACTTCGAGGACGTCGTGCCGCAGCTCGACAAGGGCGAGCGCACCAAATTCACCGTGACCATCCCGCTGCGTCCCGGCGAGAGCACCACCAAACACTCATTGAATATCAGCGAACCGGGCGTGTACCCGCTGCTGTTGAACGTGAACGGCAAACCGGACTACGGCAGCCAGGCTCGGCTCGACGACGCCAGGTTCCTGCTTCCGGTGCTCGGCGTGCCGCCCGTGTCGAAGGGCACCGAGGCGCCGGACGCGAGTCAGGCGGTGACCGCGCCGACCGACGCGCCGGTGGCGACGACGATGCTGTGGCCGCTGGCCGACCGGCCGCGCCTGGTCGGCGGCATTCCCGGATCGGCGCAGGGGAAGGTCGAACTCACCGACGACGAATTGGCCGCCTCGCTCGCCAAGGGCGGGCGCCTGGACCAGCTGCTCGGCGCGTTGGAGACGGTGTTCGACACCACGCCGACCCGCGACCGCGCGCTCGCCGCGTCGGTGTGCCTCGCGGTCGACCCCGATCTGCTGGTCACCGTGCAGGCGATGACCAACGGCTATCGGGTGCTGGCCAGCCCCTCCGATCCGGACGGTGCGACCCGGCCGGGTACCGGTGCGGCCCAGGCACAGACGTGGCTGGATCGGCTGCGTGCCCTGGCCGGGACGATGTGCACCGTGGCGCTGCCGTTCGCGCAGGTCGACCTCGACGCGCTGGCCGCGGTGAACGATCCGGACCTCTCGGCCAGGGCGATGAACGCGCCCGCCGAGCTCATCGACTCGATTCTGACCACCAAATCGGTGCGCGGGGTGAGCCTGCCGGATTCCGGCAGCATCGACAGCGGTGCGGGAATCTTGTTGCGCAGCCACGGTTTCAGCACGGCCGTGCTCGCCGACTCCGCCGTCACCCCGGAAGGCACGGCGGGAACGGCCGAGGCGGCGGCGCCGGCCACCGGGCGCGGCGACCGCAAGAACCAGCCCGCCTCGAACCAGATCACGGCGAGCCAGACTTCGGATGTCACCGACCCCGACATCGTCCGACTGCCCGCGGTCACCGCGGCCGTACCGCCGCCGGCCGCCAATCCGTCGGCACCGAACGGAAATCCGGCGGCCCCCCCGGCCGTCGATCCGTCATTGCACGTCGCGTCGTTCGACATCTGGTCGGCGACGGCGCTCGCCGCGCTGGGCTCGAACCCGCCGACGCCCTCGTTCACTCCCGCCAAGGTCCGCTACGAGGTCAGCAACGACTCCCGCGTCGCCCGGCTGCAGGACGCGATCGGCGCGATCTCCTGGTCCGCGCTGAATCCGCAGCCGAATCAACCGCGTTCCTTACTACTGGTCCCGCCGCAGCAGTGGAGCGCGAGCAAGGACGAGGGCACGACCCTGCTGCGGCAGATCGAACTGCTGGTGCGTAGCAACCTCGCGACGCCACGATCGTTCCAGGACCTGATCCAGCAACCCCCGGACCCGCAGCCCTACGAGCTCGACTATCTGCCGCAGGCCGCCGCCGACGCGGTGCCGGACCGGTTCGTCGCGCCGGTGGGTGAGCAGGGCCGCCGGATCAGCGAGCTGATGCGCGCGCTGGTCGACGTGCCCGACGCCGATCCGACGCCGCGCCAGTTCCTCGATCCGCTGCGTGACGACCTGATCCGGGTGCTGAGCCTGTCCGATCGGCGGACCGGTGACGCCGACCAGGCGGACACCTTCGCGCAGCGACGAATCGATCAGAACACCCGGGCGCTGGACAACATCTACCGCTCGGTGACCGTGCTGCCGCCCGGCGGTGTGTACACCCTCGCGTCCGAGCAGAGCCCGTTGCTGCTGGTCGCGCGCAACAATCTGCCGGTGTCGATCCGGATCAAGTTCCGCATCGAGGCGCCACACGAGGCGAAGATCACCGACCTCGGCGAGCAGCAGCTGCCGCCGAAGGGGACACGCTCGTTCCAAATCCCGACCGAGGTGAGCGACAGTCGTAACCTGGTGATTCCGATCTCGCTTACCACACCGGACGGCATCCCGCTGGGGAATGCCACCTCGGTTTCGGTGCGCTCGAACGCCTATGGTCAAACCCTGGCAATAATTACCGCATGTGCCGGAGTACTGCTGTTCCTGTTGGCCGGGCGCCGCTTGTGGCGCCGGTTCCGTGGCCAACCGGATCCGGCCGACGAAGGCTTCGATCCAAGCACCCGACGCCGGGTCAATCGGTACCGGCGTGCCAAGAACCGAGTCATTCAGCAGGAGCAGCAGGAGGCACAGTGAGGGACGGTGAGCTAGCGCCCCCTGTTGTCTCCCGATCGATCGCCCGGCAGAATTCGGCCCCTCGGAGACCGGCCGCGTCTACCGGATCTGGACGTCCGACAAACCACAGTGGCAGAGTGGAGGACAATCGCGGAAGGCTCGCGCCGGCGCAGGGGCGGTGTGAGTAATGGGCAGTACCAGGAGGAACGGTGAGCGATCCAGCCTTGACGCCGCTCGCCGAGCCGACCGGGATGCGTGGCCTCGCGCATTCGCGACACGCAAGCGCTCTGAACTGCCACGCCGGGCGCAGGAGGCATGATGAGCGACGATGACTCATCGGCGCATCGGCCTCGATCCGATCGGCGAGACGGGCCACCGGCCCGTCGGGCGCCGGTTGCGCCGTGGGAACGGCTACCGCCGGCGGAGACCGAGGACCCGGACATGAACGCCGGCCCTTACGAAGCGCCCTCGCCCCGAGTGCCGCACATCAGCAGGCCCTCGGCGCCGCCGCAGCCATGGCCGGGCCAGCGCATGCCGCCTGGGCCACCTCAACGGCCGCCGGGTCCGCCACAACGGCCAGCACCCGCACCACATCCGGGGCAGCGGCAATATCCGGCGCCACCGCCACCGGCGCAGCCTCGCCCGATCCCCCCGGCTCAGCGGCCAGGGCCGCCGCCAGGACAGTCCGGTGCGATCCCGGCTAGCCCGCCACGTCCCGCACCAGGTCAATCCGGTGCGATCCCGGCTAGCCCACCGCGTCCCGCACCAGGACAGGCCGGTGCGATTCCCGCCAGCCCGCCGCGTCCCGCACCGGGTCCATCCGGTGCGATGCCGCCCGGCGCCCCGCGCCCGGCGCCGGCTCGCCCCGCACCCGGACAGTCCGGGCCGATCCCGATCGGCGCACCCAGACCCGGCGAGTCGGGCCCGATACCCGCAGGGCCGCAGTCCAGCCGGATGCCACCGCCGCGATACGCCCCACCGCAGGCCCGGCCGGAGCCGTACCCGCCGCCCCGCCGCCGGGCGCCCGCAGCCCTCGCCGAGCCTGCCGAGGTGGGCAATCGGCCGCGGACGCACGAGTTCCCCGCCGCCACTAAGTCGGCCGAGAAATCGAATTCGAGCGCCAGGCTGCTGAGCGACTCCGGATCGATGGCGCTCGTGACCCTGCTCAGCCGGATCACCGGCTTCGGTAAGCAGCTGCTGCTGCTCACCGTGCTCGGCCCGGCCATCGCCAGCGCGTTCACCGTGGCAAGCCAGATCCCGAACATGATCTCCGAGCTGGTGCTCGGCGCGGTACTCACCGCGATCGTGGTGCCGACGTTGGTGCGAGCGGAACAGGAGGACCCCGACCACGGCGAGGCCTTCGTGCGCCGCCTCGTCACCGCGGCGTTCGTGGTGCTCGCCACCGCGGCGCTGCTGGCCACCGCCGCCGCGCCGCTGCTCACCACGTATGTGTTCCTGTCCGACGATGGCAAGGTCAACACTGGGCTGACCACGGCACTGGCCTTCCTGCTCTTGCCCGCGATCCTCTTCTACGGCATGTCCGCCCTGCTGACGGCCATCCTCAACACTCGTCAGCAGTTCAAGCCCGGCGTGTGGGCGCCGGTATTGAACAACCTGGTCGTGCTCACCGTGCTGGGTCTGTATGTGCTGATGCCAGGAGAGATCAGCCTGAACCCGGTGCGGATGGGCGAACCGAAGCTGCTGGTACTCGGCGTCGGTGTCACGCTCGGCGTGGTGGTGCAGGCACTGAGCCTGGTCCCCGCGATTCGCCGCGAGCACATCGACCTGCGACCGCTCTGGGGTATCGACGCGCGGCTCAAGCAGTTCGGCGGGATGGGCGCGGCCATCATCCTGTACGTCCTGATCAGCCAGGCCGGGTTCGTCTTCGCCACCCGCATCTCCTCGCATGCCGATGCCGCGGGCCCGGCGATCTACAACAACGCGTGGCTGCTGCTGCAGCTGCCCTACGGGGTGCTCGGTGTCACCGTGCTCACCGCGATCATGCCGCGGCTGAGCCGCAACGCCGCCGCCGATGACACTCCCGCCGTGGTCGACGACCTTTCCGCGGCGACCCGGTTGACCATGATCGCCCTACTGCCGGTGGTCACCTTCCTCACCCTGGCCGGCCCACAGGTCGGCCAGGCGCTCTACGGATACGGCAACTTCGGTGGCGACGACGCCTCCCGCCTCGGCCTCGCGGTCAGCTGGTCGGCCTTCTCGCTGATCCCCTACGCGCTGGTGCTGATTCATCTGCGCGTGTTCTACGCCAGGGAACAGGCCTGGATCCCGACCTGGATCATCCTCGGCATCACCGCCGCCAAGATCCTCTTCTCGGCGATCGCACCGATGGTCACCGACGCCGAGCACGTGGTGATCGCGTTGGGCGTCGCGAACGGTCTCGGGTTCGCGGTCGGCGCCGTGGTCGGCGGCTTCCTGCTGCACCGCAGTCTCGGCGATCTGCGGATGTCCAACGTGAGCCGGACGATCACCAGGGTCCTTTTCGCGTCGGTGGCCGGCGGTGCGGTCATGTGGATCGTGGACCGGGTGCTCGGCCTCGAGCGGCTGACCGCCGCGTTCGGCGGCCCCGGCTCGCTCATCCGCGTCGCGATCACCGCGATCGTGATGTTCGCGGTCGCCTTCGGCCTGATGCGCCTGGCCGGTGTCCCCGAGGTCGTCGCGATCACCGTCGCGATCTCCCGGCGCCTCGGCTGGACCCCGCCCGCGCCCGATCTCGATCTCGACGGTCCGGTCGACGATTACGCGACGACGGTATTGCGCAGGCCGGATCCGTATCTGGCATACCCTGGGTACGACCCGTACATGGATGCTCAGACCATGGTCTTGCCCGTGATCCGAGCCGATGCCGTTGACATCACCGGCATGGGCGAGTTCCCGTACCCTGTTCGGCAGAGAAGCACAAGTGGCGAAATCGCCGGAACCTCGAAGTACCAGGGCGAAGGAGGACCGAGGGTGAGCGACGACGCGGTGGGCGGCGTCCCAGCCGCTGATTCTTCGGCGACCACGGCAGGCGGGTTGTCCACGGACGCTCCGTTACCCGGTGGAGAGCCGTCGGATCCCGCGTACGCGAACCGCGAGACCGGTACCGGTCCTTCGGATCACGACGCGTCCGCACCGGATCACGAGGCGATTCCGCAGGGACCGCACGATCGCCAGAGTCCGGTACCAGCACGCGATCCGATGTACGACACCGGGATGATCCCGATCGGGTCGCCCGAGATGCCGCCGCTCGGTGGCGAGAACCTTGGCTCGCGGCGCACGCCGCGCGGTCCGAAGCTGATTCCGGGCGCGTCGGTGGCCGGTGGCCGTTATCGGCTGCTCGCCGGGCACGGCGGGGCTCGCGGCCTCAAGTTTTGGCAGGCACTCGACATCAAACTCGACCGTGAGGTGGCGCTGACCTTCGTCGACGCCGACCAGAAGTCGAGCGAGAACTCCGGGCACGACGGTCCGCAGGCGATTCTGTCCCGCACGCTGCGGCTCGGGCGGATCAACTCGCCCGGCCTGGCTCGGGTGCTCGATGTGGTGCGCGGCAGCTCCGGCGGCATCGTGGTGGCCGAGTGGACCCCCGGTCGCTCGCTGCGCGAGATGGCCGAAACCGTGCCGTCGCCGATCGGTGCCGCCCGCGCCATCCGCGCGCTGGCCTCGGCCGCCGAACTGGCCCATCGCGGCGGTGGATCGCTGTCCATCGACCACCCGGACCGGGTGCGGATCAGCGCTACCGGCGACGCGGTGCTCGCCTTCCCCGGCACCCTGGCCGATTCGGACGCGCAGTCCGATGTGCGCGGCCTCGGCGCCATGCTCTACGCCTTGATCACCGCCCGCTGGCCGATTCGCTCCGGTGGCGTCACCGGCACCGCCGCAACCGTCGGAGGGTTGCGGCTTGCCGATTTCGGCCCGGACGGCACGCCGGTGGAACCGCGCCAGATAAGACCCGAGGTGCCCTTCGAGATCTCGGCGGTCGCGGTGCGGTCGCTGGAATCGAACAAGGGCGTGCGCACCGCCGCGACCGTGCAGCACGTGCTCGAGCAGGCGTCGGTGGTCGACCAGAAGACCGATTTCATTCCGGTGCTCCGGCTCGGTCAGCGTCCGCCGTCGGCACCCGACGAGTCGCTGGCCGACCCGGAATTGCTTGCGGCCGAACGCGAGCGATCCCAGCGCATGATGTGGATCATGGTCGGCCTCGGCATCCTGGCCGCGCTGGTGGTCGGCGTGGTGATCTGGTGGATGGTCAGCATCTTCGCGCCGGGCGCCTCGGACGCGCCGCTCAACGAGCAGCGCAATATCGGTCTCACCACGAACAACAGCGCGCCGGCCACGCCGGCGGCCGCCGGGCCGACCACCGCGTCGGGCGGGGTGCCGGTTCCGGTGACCGGGGTGTCGGTGTTCTCGCCGGAGGGCACCCCGGACGGTGTCGGCAGCGTCAACGCGGTGCTCGATCAGAATCCCGGCACCCTGTGGCGCACGGATCAGTACTTCCAGCAATTCCCCGCGCTGAAGAAGGGCGTCGGGCTGCTATCGACGCTGCCGAGCCCGGCCAAGCTGACGAACGTCTCGATCAACTCGCCCAGCCCGGGCACCTCGGTGGAGATCCGCACCTCGCCGACCGCGCAGCCGACCCTGGACCAGACCCAGCTGATCGGCTCGGCGAAGCTGGGCGACGGGGTCACCGACATCCCGGTACGCACCGATCAGGCCGCCCGCTACGTCCTCGTCTGGATCACCGGACTAGGCAACTCCGGTGGTCAGTTCCAGACCTCGATCGCGGATATACGTTTCGACGCTGCGCCCTAGCACTCCCGCTCCACTGCCCGCCGCACGTGACGTGACACCGTGCAGGCCACGCGCTGACGCCCGCTACCGCGTCGCGCATCGAGTCCCGATACCCCCGGTTTAGTTGCTGCCTAATCGCGAGTGACGATATGATCTCCTCGCGCTCTCAGCACAGGGGAGCTTCCCGGGTTCTGGTTTTTTCGATCCTGGATGCTGCGAAATTTCGGTAATGGTCGTCCGTGTCCGTTGCCACCGTGAGCGCTGTCCAAGGGGTTGGCATTGTCGTCGGAATTGAACGAGGAAGTCCGCGGGGGGACGTCGCGGCCTGCCGCGTACCGCGAGCGCTCGTTCGTGGGCGAGGACTACACCGATATCGAGCTGCTGCAGGCGCATGTGCGCGGCCAACGGCACGCCTTCGCCGAGCTGCTGCGCAGGCACAACGATCACCTGTGGCAGACCGCCCTGCGCACCTCCTACACCCGCGAGGACGCGGCGGATTCGCTGCAGGACGCGCTGCTCTCGGCGCACCGCACGGCCGCCACCTTCCGCGCCGAGGCCGAGGTGCGCAGCTGGCTGCACGCGATCGTGGTGAACGCGTGCCTGGACCGCATTCGGCGCAACAAGATCCGCAAGGCGGTCTCGCTCACCCCGGAGTCGATGCCGGAACCCCGGGACGAGCGGGACGCGGTGGCCGAACTGGAGATGTCGCTGGTGGTCGATCACGCGCTGTTCTCGCTGCCCCCCGATCAGCGAACCGCACTCGTTGCCATCGATCTCGAGGGGTATAGCGTGGCCGACGCCGCCGCTATGCTCGGAGTCCCGGAGGGGACGATCAAGAGCCGTTGTGCCCGCGGGAGGCAACGTCTGCAAGAACGATTGGAATTTCTGCGCGATCCGGGGAACCGGAGGTAGTTGAGATGCGTCATTAATAGTGACGGACCCGTAGACGATGTCCCTATAGTCCCCGCTTTCGAGGGGATGCCCGCGATGTCAGATGAGAACACTGGAGGTGCGATGGCAACCCGGTCGATGCCGCAGCCTCCGTTCTCGCCCGAGCTGCTCGCCGACCTGCACGCCGACAATGTGACGCCCGAGCTCCGGGAGCAGCTGTGGCCCGCGGTCCGGCAGGACGGGGACGCCCTGCGTTTCGTGCACGCCCTGGACGGGGTGAGCACCGAACTGCGCGCGCTTGGCCGCAGCGATCAGGTCATCCACGCGATGCCCGACGACATCGCCGCGCGGCTGGCAGAGTTCGTCGACGGTTTCGATCTGAACGAGGAACCCACCGAGGCCGGCGCCACCATCTATCAGCTGCCCCGCTCGGCAACGCCCGAAAACGACGAACCCACAGTGGTTTTCAACACGCCGCCCGGCGCGCCGATCTCGCTCGATGACCGCCGCCGCGGCAGGCTGCGCTGGTTCACCGCCGCGGCCGCCGCGGTGGCGGTCGTCGCCTGCGCCTCGATCGCGCTCACCGTGGTGCGCGGCAACGACGCCACCCCGACCGCCCAACCCGCCTCGAACACCGCCCAGCTCGGCGAAGAGCTCAACGCACCGGCGCTGCTCAGCGCGCTCGGCCGCAACGACGCCACCGGCCTGCTCGGCAGCCAGGCCGCCAGGGAACGCTGCGTGCACGCCAATGGACTCGACCGCACCATCCTCGGCTCGAACAACTTCCGCTATCAAAACCAGGACGCGGTGCTGATCCTGCTCACCGGCCCGCGCACGCCGAAGATCACCGCGCTCGTCGTCGGAACCGGTTGCACCACAGACGATCCCCAACGCCTCACTGTGCAAGACATCGGTTGAGTGACCCACGCAACAACCGCGCTCGCCGCCACCTCAGCGTCCCGGTCACGGCACTGAGCCGAACCTCACGTGGGACCGGGTCGGCGCAGGAACAATAGCCATTACCCTGTTGTTGACCGAGACGTCCATTGATTTCTCCCCCGGAAGGGCCTCATGAGTGCGCCAGTTCGCGACCTGATCATCGTCGGCTCCGGACCTGCCGGCTACACGGCCGCCGTGTACGCGGCCAGGGCCGAGCTCCAGCCGCTGGTGTTCGAAGGCACCCAGTTCGGCGGCGCCCTGATGACCACCACGGAGGTGGAGAACTTCCCTGGCTTCCGCGAGGGCATCATGGGCCCGGACCTGATGGAAGAGATGCGCGAGCAAGCCAAGCGCTTCGGTGCCGACATCCGCACCGAGGACGTGGACGCCCTCGACCTCAGCGGGCCGGTCAAGACGGTCACCGTCGGCGACGAGACCTACCAGGCGTACGCCGTGATCCTGGCCATGGGCTCGGCCGCCCGCTACCTCAACGTGCCCGGTGAGCAGGAACTGCTCGGCCGCGGCGTGAGCGCCTGTGCCACCTGCGACGGCTTCTTCTTCAAGAACCAGGACATCGTTGTGGTCGGCGGCGGCGACTCCGCGATGGAGGAAGCCACCTTCCTCACCAAGTTCGCCGCCAGCGTCACCATCGTGCACCGGCGTGAGGAGTTCCGTGCCTCGCGCATCATGCTCGAACGCGCCAAGGCCAACGAGAAGATCAAGTTCCAGCTCAACGCCGAGGTCGCCGAGGTCAAGGGCGACAGCAGCGTGACGAGCCTGGTGCTGCGCGACACCCGCACGGGGGAGACCTCCGAGCTGGCCGCGACCGGCCTGTTCGTCGCGATCGGCCACGATCCGCGCAGCGAGCTGGTCCGCGATCAGGTCGAGCTGGACGACGAGGGCTACGTGCAGGTGGTGCATCCGTCGACCGCGACCAAGGTGTCGGGCGTGTTCGCCGCGGGCGACCTGGTCGACCACACCTACCGCCAGGCGATCACCGCGGCGGGCACCGGCTGCCGCGCGGCCATCGACGCCGAGCGCTGGCTCGCCGAACAGGGCGACATCAGCTCGAACACCCTGGACCACGCGGGCCACACGGTCGCGGTGCCCGCCAACTGACGTCGCTCGTCCCTGTCGCCCGCACTGCGGGCGACAGGGCCTGGGGCCCGCTTACCCGTGCGCCCTGAAATTCAGCAAGGAGAAGCAATGTCCGACAGCACCACCAAGAACACGATCACCGTCACCGACGCGACCTTCGCCGACACCGTACTGCTCAGCGAGAAGCCCGTCCTCGTCGATTTCTGGGCCACCTGGTGCGGCCCGTGCAAGATGGTCGCCCCGGTGCTGGAGGAGATCGCGGGCACCCACGCGGACAAGCTGACAGTCGCGAAGGTGGACGTCGACGCCAATCCCGGCACCGCCCGCGATTACAAGATCCTCTCGCTGCCCACTATGATGCTGTTCCGCGGCGGTAAGCCGGTGAAGCAGATCGTCGGCGCGAAGGGCAAAGCCGCCCTTTTGCGCGAACTCGACGGCGAGATCTGACACCTGTCGCGCAAATGCCATAGGCGCCAAAGGCCGTCGAGAACCATCGACGCGCCGTAGGATGCCTGGACCCGGGAATGCCGAATTCCCGTCCGGGTCTGAGACAATCGACCGACGCCGGTCGTGCGCAGGGTGTATCCCATCGCATGAGTGGGTACCCGGATTGACGGAAGGAAAGGGCTCTCACGCATGCACCGACTTCGTCACGGCGATAGCGGTCCAGCCGTAGCAGAGGTTCGGAGCACCCTGGCAAGTCTCGGGTTCTTACACGCACACGTCGATACCGATCACGCCGACGCACGCGAGTACTGGAAAGACACCGAGGCCGCCTTCGACCACCGTATCGACTCCGCTGTTCGCGCGTTCCAGCAACATCGCGGGCTGCTCGTCGACGGTGTGGTCGGCCCGGCCACCTATCGAGCGCTGAAAGAGGCGTCCTACCGGCTCGGGGCGCGCACGCTGATCTATCAGCTCTCCGCACCGCTGTACGGCGATGATGTCGCGACGCTGCAGCGCAAGCTGCAAGACCTCGGTTTCTATGTGCACCGGGTGGATGGCTACTTCGGCCCGCACACGCACGAGGGCCTCACCTCCTTCCAGCGCGAGATCGGGCTGGCCGCCGACGGCATCTGTGGGTCGGACACGCTGCGCTCGCTCGACCTGCTGGGCGCCCGCGTCACCGGCGGCAATCCGCATCGGATCGCCGAGGAAGAAGTCGTGCACCGGGCCGGACCGCAGCTCACCGGCAAGCGCATTGTCATCGACCCAGGTCTGGGCGGACCCGACAAGGGACACCCGGTGCCGACCGAATTCGGTGAGGTATACGAGTCGGAAATCCTGTGGGACTTGGCAAGTCGGCTCGAAGGCCGGATGGCCGCCACCGGCATGGAGACCTTCCTATCCCGGCCGTGGGGCGCCAACCCGACCGACGCGGACCGCGCCGACACCTCGAATGCCTTCGACGCCGATCTGATGATCTCGCTGCGCTGCGCGACCAACCCGAGCCCGCTCGCCAACGGCGTGGCCGGGTTCTACTTCGGCAACTCGCACGGCTCCGCATCGATGATCGGTCAGGTACTGGCCGGCTTCATCCAGCGTGAGGTCGTCGCGCGCACCTCGCTGCAGGACTGCCGCACGCACGCCAGAACCTGGGATCTGTTGCGGCTCACCAAGATGCCGACCGTGCAGATCGATATCGGTTATCTGACAAACGAATACGACGCCACCGTGCTCACCAATCCGCGGATGCGTGACGTGATCGCCGAGGCCATTCTGATCTCGGTCAAGCGCCTGTATCTGCTCGGCCAGGACGATCAGCCAACGGGCACATACACTTTCGCGGAACTGCTGGCAGAGGAACTTGCCGCCGCCGACCGCGGGTAGCTAGCGCTGAACAAAGAGCCCCCTACCGATCGGGATCGGTAGGGGGCTTTTCTTCGGCAAGATTTCTCAGCGAACCCCGATGCGGGCCGGGGGAGTCATCGCCGCGGCCGCGAGCAGCTGGTCCAGTGCGCGTTCCACGTCTTCCTTCCACCCGTGATCCGAGTCGAGTTCCAGGCGCAGCCGCGGGAACCGGTGGTGCGGCGCGATCACCTTGAAACCGACCTCCTCCAGGAAGTCGGCCTCGATCATGCAGGTCTCCGGCGAGCACTCGGTCATCGAACCCGGTGCGTTCGCCCCCGAACCCTTGATCGGCGAGATGATCCGCTCCATCAGCGTCATCGAGCCGAACCGCTCCGACAGGGCCTGCGAGGGCGGATCGGACCGGATGCCGAACGACTCCAGCGCGCGCACGCCGCGACGCACCAGATCGGCCACCACGGCCTGCATCAGCTGGTGGGCAACCTCGTTGTCCTGGTACGGGAATTCGGCCTGCAGCGTGGTCAGCAGAACCGCGTCCGGGCTCACCGGCGAGGTGGGGAAGAGGGTGGCGCGCGGCACGGCGCTCGGTGGCGAATACAGCGCACACCCCGCGACATTGCCATCGACGTTCGCCACCTGCCCGCAGGAACCCCACTCCAGCAGGACGGTGGAGAGCCAGGCCTCCTTTTCGAAGACCGGATCGCTGAAGCCGCGGGAGTCCTCGGCGACGGCCGGATCCATCTCCCAGAACACGCAGCGCCGGGAGTGCGCGGGGAGCTTGTCGAGCCCGCCGAGGGTAAGTGCTGTGACGCTGGTCGACACTGCTCTGCTCAGCCTCCAGCTGTCCGATTCGTCCACACTCATGTCTGTGCCTCGCTCGCGCTCGGCTCGAGCATGCGCGCGGCGCCCTGACGCACGGTTAGCGTTTTACTCACACCGCATCACTATGTTCTTGCCAGCAAGAATAAGCGATCAACAGAACCCGCCTCATTCCACGTCGCTGTGCTGTTGGTTAAGACCTTGTGTTGGTCCGTCCGGGAAGTCATGCGCTCCGCTAACTTACAGAAATCGCGCGCCGTCACAGTGACGTTTCGGCTCCGAGGGCGTACCTGTCGCATTCACAAGTCTATTTCTGTCACTTCTGTCACAAATCGCGCTTACTCTGTTCCATCAGGCTGACGATCCGCTCGAGATCATCGACCGACCCGAACTCGACGACGATCCGACCTTTTCGCTTACCCATGGACACGATGACCCGAGTGTCGAACGAACCGGACAATCGGTCGGCCACGTCTTGCAAACCCGGCATGTGAATCGGCTTGCGCTGCGGGGTAGGGGGCGCCGCCGGATCCGGGACCGGTGTCGTCACCTGGTTCGCCAGGATCACCGCTTCCTCGGTGCTGCGCACTGATAGGCCCTCGGCGACAACGCGCTTGGCTAGTTCCTCCTGGGCGTCCGCTCCCGCGGTCAGCCCGAGCAGTGCCCGTGCGTGCCCGGCCGACAGCACACCCGCCGCCACGCGCCGCTGCACCGAGATCGGCAGCTTCAGCAGGCGGATCATGTTGGTCACGGCGGATCGGGAACGTCCGATGCGATCGGCGAGCACCTCATGGGTGACGCCGAACTCTTCGAGCAGCTGCTGATAGGCCGCCGCCTCTTCCAACGGATTCAACTGCACCCGGTGGATGTTCTCCAGCAGGGCGTCGCGCAGCATCGACTCGTCGGCGGTCTCCCGGACGATCGCGGGGATCGCGGCCAGACCCGCGACCTGCGAAGCGCGCCAACGGCGTTCGCCCATCACCAGCTGATACTTGTCGACACCCGGCTCGACCCGACGCACCACGATCGGCTGCATCAGACCGAATTCCTTGATCGAGTGCACCAGCTCGTCCAGCGCCTCGGCCTCGAACACCTGACGCGGCTGCTTCGGGTTCGGCTCGATCTGTTCCGGCGGGATCTCGCGGTAGACCGCGCCGCTGGCGGAGAGGTCGTCGTCGGTCGGGTCGGGGACCCGATGCAGATAGGCCGACGCGGGCTGCGGCCCGATCGGATCCAGACCGATGACGCTGGCCGCCTGACTGCTGAGCCCCGGCGCAGCCGCCGGTCCCGTCGGGATCAGCGCGGCAAGACCGCGCCCTAGCCCACCCTTCTTCGCCTGACTCATCGGTCTACAGACCCCTTCCTCGTTCCGCCACCAGACCGGGTCTCGTCGACCCGGCTCTCATCCAGCCAGATCACTCCGCGGCTTCGGCGGCGGCATGTGCCATCGCCGTCGCCCTGGCCGCCATTTCGCGCCCGGCATCGAGGTAGCTCATCGCGCCTCGGGAGCCTGGATCATAATCGAGCACCGTCATTCCGTAGCCCGGTGCCTCGGACACCTTCACACTGCGCGGAATCACCGACCGCAGCACCACGTCGCCGAAGTGCCCACGGACCTCCTCGGCGACCTGGTCGGCCAGCTTGGTCCGGCCGTCGTACATCGTGAGGATCACCGTCGATACATGCAGGTCCGGATTCAGGTGCGCCTGCACCAGACCGATATTGCGGAGCAACTGCCCCACACCCTCCAGCGCGTAGTACTCGCACTGGATCGGGATCAGCACCTCCTTGGCCGCGACCATCGCGTTGACGGTCAGCAGGCCGAGCGACGGCGGGCAGTCGATCATCACGTAGTCGATGTCGTAACCGGCGATATTGGCCTCCTGGATGGCGGCCTTGAGCCGACCCTCCCTGGCCACCATCGACACCAGTTCGATCTCCGCGCCGGCCAGATCGATCGTCGCCGGGATGCACAGCAGCCGCTCATTGTGCGGGCTCTGCTGGATCGCGTCCCGGACCGAGACCTCGCCGATGAGCAGTTCGTAGCTGGACGGAACACCCGAGTGATGCTCGATACCGAGGGCGGTGCTGGCATTGCCCTGCGGGTCCAGGTCGATCACGAGGACCGTCATCCCCTGATGCGCCAGAGCGGCCGCGAGATTAACCGCGGTGGTCGTCTTCCCGACGCCGCCCTTCTGATTGGCGATGGTGATGATGCGTTGCTCGTGCGGTTTCTGCACTGTCACCTTTCCTGGATGGAGAATCTGGCTGGCGCGTTGTGCTTCGGCCGCGATCGGGGTCTCACTGGGGGAGATGTTCCCGAACGGTGTGCTTCCGAATGTCTCCGTGTCGAAATTGCTGGAGTCCAGCATTCCCGGCACGCGCGACGTCGTTTCCCGTGAAACATTCGCCGGACCGCTCGACATAGACAGCTCCTAACCCGAGAACTTCAGATCACGTGCTTCCGACGAGCGTCGGCGCCGTGTCATCAAACAGCTGGTGTCGGTACGAACATGATGCTCAACCGGGTTCGCGGCGCCCGATCGACCGAGCGGAGCTCTCGTCGCGACACCAATTCCTCCGTGGCACCTACGCTCACGCCCGACGCCCACTAGCTTGCCAGCACCGAGCGCGATAAGAAAGCTGAATCGCGGCAATGCACACACGACACGCGAATCTGTCCCCATTCCGCCACCGATCCCCGATGTTTCACATGAAACACCGCGCCCGCCAACGAGGTTGCGGGGGTTCCGATCGGTTCGAGCCCACGCGACCAAGCTGCTCATCGCGGAACGAACGCGCCCACTTCGTCATTCGCAGACATGGCGCCTGGTGGCCCGGCACCGACGACCCGACGCCGCAGCAGCTTGGTCGACCTCCGAAAGTCCGCACCCATCAACACGATGCGTCACGTGACTCTTCAGCGGGCGGGTGCCAGTCGCTCCGCAGACGGTGGCAGCAGGTCGACGTTTCATGTGAAACCGCCCGGGGAGGTTTGATCTGCGAACGCTAACCTCGGGCCCGCTGCGCTCACTTCATCTCCCAGATTCGCCCTAGCCTCGCCACCAGCATGCGAAGCTTCAGGCTTCCGGTCGCGTTGTCTCAGGGCGTGTTGCTCGGCGGTGCTCATGCCTTAGAACGCGAGCATCCAACCGTGGCCATACAAGAGTGGAGGGGGCTACCGCGCCAGTCTGCCCACCGGGGGAGGAGTCACTGGTTCCGCACTGCGGATTCCGCATTCGGATGCGCGCCACCGCTGCGTCTCTCGGGGGGCTATCCGTGCGCCTCGCGAGATGGCCTCGTCGTTTGTCCGCGCTTAAGTTTCGCCAGTCAGCTCGTCCTTGGGGAGCCAGGGAAAGATCCAACAGTGCGACAGCCCGTTCCGGTGCGTAGCCGCGTCGTGTCAGCCAGTGGATCCACGAGGCGTCCGGATGTTTCATGTGAAACCGAAGCATCCAGCCAATCGGTTCGCTGTCGAAGCTCTAGTCGCCCGCGCGCCCTACTCACCTTCCCCGGCCCCCCATACAACGGCCGCCTCCGGTCCTCAAGCGAAGCGCGAAACCCGCGACAAGCGATCTCCATGAGGTGATCTCATGCCGCCGCAGCCGCTGTCTCGCGACCGGTGCTCCAGCTCGTGCCATGTGCTCAAAGGCTGCAGCGAACTGAAGCCAAGAAACAGAATGGCGCAACCAAACCTCTTACGCGGGAAACGAGCTCTTCGCCGTCCTCCCATCACGCGCCCTCTGTTTCGCGGACAGGTTTCACATGAAACATCGGGAGTTCAGCGGCCTGATATTCACCCGGCGCGATCCACACCGAAACCTCCGGACACGACGTGCGGCAAGGCACGGAAGGTGCCGCACCCCAGCCGAAGGTCCGCCAATAGCTACGCGGCTCGTCAACTCGCGATCGGTGACCGCCATCTGAGCAGCGTCGTGGCCACTCGATCCGCCAACACACGTCCAAACAACCCCACGATCGACAATCGGCAATCCGCGACCCGACTCGCCCCGCGGCCTCATGATCCGGTGACAAGGCAATCCGCCACCCGGGTCCGACGGCCTCACCGCCTCACGATCCGACGCCCCAGCCACCCGCCGACAACCCGCGATCGACGACCCCGAAACTCCGTAATCGATGATCCGAGGGCTCGGCAGTAGGTTGCCAACCCTCGGCGGCTCCACGAACCGGCGACCGAGTGGCGTCATCGCCTCACAATCCGACAACCCGCCGCACCGAGGACCCCGCGATCGGCAATCCGGCTGACCGCGTGGCCTCCACGATCCGGTGACGCGGCGATCCGCCACCTGCGCTCCGGGCGACCTCGCGGCCGCACGATCGGACGACCCGCGCCCACCCCGTCTCGCGACCGCGATCGCCGACCCGAGCCCCTGCGATCGGCGCCCCGGTGGCTCGGTGGCTCGGTGGCTCGGTGGCTCGGTGGCTCGGTGGCTCGGTGGCTCGGTGGCTCGGTGGCTCGGTGGCTCGGTGGCTCGGTGGCTCGGCAGTAGGCGCTACGACCCTGACGACTCACAACCCGGCGACCGCGCCGCACCCAAGTGGCTTCGTGGCCTCACGATCCGACAACTCGGCGACCCACGACCGCCCGCGACCCAGCTACTCGACCACGCCACAATTTGCCGCCCCCGCAACCCTAGCCATCCGCGATCGCCGACCCGCTATCGACAATCCGCGGATCGAGCCAACCGCGACCGGCCATCCGGCGACCCCGCGACGCGACCCAGCTACTCAACGACTCCGCAACCGGCCCACCGCGCGACCTGGCGAAGGGCGATCGGCGAGCCGACGACTTCAGGATCTGAAGAACCAGCGACCGACGAGCCCGGCCGTCCAACGACTCCTTGACCCGCAACCCCGCGAACGGGCGATTCGGCCATCCGCGACCGACCGCTGCCCACGACCCAGCTTGTTGGTCGCGGGTCCGCCAGGTCCCGCCTTCTAACAAGTGCGTGTCGACTCTCGGTCAACTATCTGGCTGGACCGATCCGGTCGGACGTTTCACGGGAAACATTTGGGCTGCTTCTCGAATCCCGGTAGAGCGCAACCGCCGTGCCGCAGTTCAGCCCGCGCGAATTACTTACGTACCCGCCCGCCTAGACCAGAACCGGCAATCTCACGGCCAAGTCCACCGCGCAGCAACGCCTCACTGCACACCGTCAATCGCATGGCCGCCTGTCGCAAGCGGCCCAGCCTGCGAATGGCAGGGTCGCAGGGTCAGCAAGTCGTGGGCGGTCGCGGGCTGCCGGATTGCGGTGTGCCGGGCACGGTTGGCTGAATCGCCGGATCGCGAGGCAGTCGGCGCCCGGACAGCACATCGTCGGATTGCCGACCAGAGGTTGCCGATCGCGGGTCGTTGGATCATGGAGTCGCCGATCGCCAGTTTGCGGTTGCAGGGTCGTGCGGGCGCGGGGTGGCCGAATTGCGGAATCATCGAGCGGCCGGATTGAGGGGTCGTCGGGTCGTCGGGTCGTCGGGTCGCCGGGCCGCCGGGCCGCCGGGCCGCCGGGCCGCCCGGTCGCCCGGTCGCTGGAATGGTGGAGTCGTTGGGTCGCTGATCTCGGGTTGCCAGGTCGCCACGTTGCCGGATTGCGGAGTCGTCGAATGGCTTGCGTGACTCAGCGGTCTCCGCCTGCTGCCCACCGAGTCTCACAACCTGCGGCGCGCTGCGGTGGGCCAGCGGCCCGGTACCTCCCGGCCAGCCGATCACGCTCAGCATCCCAGTGCGGGCACTGGCTACCGAGATTCGCACCCGTAGGGCCGCGGAGATGGTGAGTCGCAGACAAAGCCGATGGCAAGGGTCGCGGCGTTGCAGGGTAGCTGCGACGCACATCCGTGAGGACTCGGGCTATCGAGAAGCGAGCCAACAAGCCCTAGGCATGAGATCGCCGAGACGCTAGTCAGCCGCGACAGGGGAAGGTCGCCGGGGCGGCGGGGTACCGAGTCGCGGGATCGCCGACACGGCTGCCGACAGGACGCAGTTGTCGAAACGTGCGCGGGTGCGTGACTTAGGTGATCCAGATGCCAGCCGGGTCACAACGAGTCAATGATTCGATGAGTCACCGTGCGATGGCGGGACATCGAATTCCAAAGGACCCAGTCCGTTACGGACAGCCGCGACGTGACACCGACAGCACCGAGAATCGCCGCAGAAGAAGCGCCGTACTACTTCCTCTTACGAGTGCGACCCGACTCGGACTCGCCAGCCCGCTTGGCAGCCTTCGCCTCCCGGCGGGCGGTCGCGTGCTCGCTCCGTCGTCGTGGCGCGCGCTCGGCGCGGGGGAGGCGTTCGGCGCTGATGATCAAGGTGGGGGTGGAAACGAGTCCGGCGCCGCATTCGACGACCATGGGGTTGCCTGCGCCTGCTCGCTCCAGCGCCTCGCCGTCGCGGGCGAGTTCCTCGGCGGCGCTAACGCCTTTGAGTGCGAGCATCCGACCGTGGTCGCGGAGCAGGGGGAGGGACCACTGCGCCAGCTTGCCGAGCGGGGCGACCGCGCGGGAGGTGACTACGTCGGCGCCGCCTGCTTCCTTCAGGACCCCGGATTGTTCGGCTCGACCGCGCACGACAGTGACGTCGAGGCCGGCCGCCTCGATGAACTCGCTCAGGAAGATGGTGCGGCGCAGCAGCGGTTCGACCAAGGTGATGCGGAGGTCGGGGCGGGCGATCGCGAGGGGGATGCCGGGTAGTCCGGCGCCGCTGCCGATGTCGACCACGGAGGCGCCTTCGGCGATCAGTTCGCCGATGACCGCGCAGTTGAGGATGTGGCGATCCCAGAGGCGGGGGACCTCGCGCGGGCCGATCAGTCCGCGCTCCACGCCGGCGGTGGCGAGCGCCGCACAGTACCGGCGGGCGAGATCGAGTCGGTCGCCGAATACCGCCGCTGCCGATGCCGGCGGTTCCAGCTCGGCGGGCAACGCGGTGGTTTCACCGAGATCTCGTTCCACGTGAAACATCCTTCCGGACTCGAGTCGATCAGGGGACCGGCGACGCGCGGACAATCAGCTGCCGGACATGAACAAGGCCCCCGATCCGAAGACCAGAGGCCCTATCCAACCATTACCCGTCAGGGTGACGAAATACGCCGTGCCCCTGACGTGTCCGGCTTTCGCTCAGGACGGAACAACCACAACATGCCGGTTCGGCTCGACGCCCTCGCTCTCGCTGGCGACGCCGTCGATCACCGACACCGCGTCGTGCACGATCTTGCGCTCGAACGGGGTCATGGGGGACAACGACTCCGGCGCACCGGACTCCAGCACCCGCTGCGCGGCAGCGGTACCGAGCGCGCTGAGGTCTTCCCGGCGCTTGGCGCGCCAGCCGGCCACGTCGAGCATCAGCCTGCTGCGCACGCCGGTGGCCTGTTGCACCGCCAGCCGAGTCAGCTCCTGTAGCGCGTCGAGCGTTTCGCCGTTGCGGCCCACCAGCTTTGACAGATCCCGGCCACCGTCGATGCTCACGATGGCCCGGTCGCCCTCGACGTCGAGATCGATGTCGCCGTCGAAGTCGAGCACGTCGAGCAGCTGCTCGAGGTAGTCGCCCGCGATCTCGCCCTCTTCGATCAGGGCTTCCTCGGCATCGTTCACGACATCGTCGGCGTCCGTTCCGGCGTTCACCATCGTCGTCGCCACTGTGGCGTCCCCTCCGTCGGTCTCAACTGTCATTTGATTTCCTTCATCTGCTCATCGCGCTCGCCGTGCGCTCGCCGCCGACGGTGCGCGATCAAGGGGTTGCTCAGCGTGGTGGCCGACCGACCACCGAAATGCGATCAGCGGCGGCGCTTTTGGTTCGCCCTGCCGCGGTTGCCGCCCGGTCGCTTCTGGCCACCCGGCCTGCGCTGTCCCGTGGCCTTGCCGGTGGTCTTGGCGGTCCCGTTGGTCGAGGGCGGGGCGTCGACCGCGTCCACCGCGGTGTCCACCGCATCCTCGAGGGCATCGGCCGTCGGCTTCTTCCGCGTATTGACCGGCTTGGCACCGGGTTTCGGCGCATTCTGCGCGCGCTGCTCCAGCTTGGCCTGCTTCTTCTCTTCCGCTTCGCGCTCCATGCGGCCGAAGACGAGATGCTGCTGCCCGTAGGTCCAGATGTTATTGGAGACCCAGTACAGGAGGATGGCGATCGGCAGGAACGGACCACCGACGAGCACGCCGAGCGGGAAGACCCACAGCGCGAGCTTGTTCATCATCGCGGCCTGCGGGTTGGCGGCCGCCTCCGGCGTCTGCCTGGCCACCGAGGCGCGGGCGTTGAAGTGGGTCGCCAGACCGGCGATGATCATCAACGGGATCGCGACGACGGCGATGCTGACCTTGTTCGGCAGCCCGAGGCCGTCGATGGCGAAGGCGCGCAGCTCGGAGTCGGGGATGGTGATAAAGGACGAGATCGGCGCGCCGAAGAGGCGGGCGCTCAGGAACGACTGCACGTCGGCCGCGTTGAACACGTAGTTCGGCGTGTTCGCATTCTGGTCGATCGACATGGCGAGCTGGCCGAAACCGTGACCGGTCCGGTTGAACGAGCGCAGCACGTGGAACAGACCGAGGAACACCGGAACCTGCGCGAGGATCGGCAGGCAGCCCATCAACGGGTTGAAGCCGTGATCCTTCTGCAGCTTCTGCATCTCGGTCGCCATCTTCTGGCGATCGTTCTTGTACTTCTTCTGCAGCTCCTTGATCTGCGGCTGCAGCTCCTGCATCTGCTTGGTGGTGCGTACCTGCTTCACGAACGGCTTGTAGAGCAGCACACGCAACGTGAACACCAGGAACACGACGGCGAGTGCCCAGGCGATGCCGCTGTCTTTACCGAGACCGGGCACCAACGAGAACGCCCGGTGCCAGAACCACAAGATCCAGGACACCGGATAATAAATGAAGTCGAGCACGGCTCTATGCACTCCCGTCGTTCGTATCGCCGATCACCGCGCGCGGTGATCCTTTCCAAGCGTTCGGCTCCGACACCGGGTCGGCCTGCAGGTTGGCTTCCTGCGGCGCCGGATCGGTGGCTGCCACGGTCCCGGGTGCGGTGCGAACGGTGCTTCGCTTCCGCTCCGGAACGGGGTCCCACCCACCAGGGTGCCAGGGTGCACATTTGGCCAGTCGCACGGCTGCCAATCCGAGGCCGATGAACAGCCCGCGCGTCCGCAATGCGGTGACCGCGTATTCGCTGCAGGTCGGGGTGAAACGGCACACCGGCATGCGGGTGGGGGAGACATAGATCCGATACAACTCGATCAGAAAGATCAGTGCGTTGGCCGGTAGCCGACCGATCTTCGCGGCGCGGCTCATGCTGATCCGACACTTGCCGCGCCAGTCGATCCGACACCGAGCTTGCGGATGGCGGCACGCAGCTGGCGCAGCAGTTCCTCCGAGGAGGCGGCTGCGGCGCCGGGCAGCGCACGGATCACGATGTCGGCGTCGGCAGGCAACTCGGGGACTATCTGGAGGCACATATGACGCAGGCGGCGGGCCACACGGTGTCGAATCACCGCGTTGCCCACCGCCTTGCTGACGATCAGCCCGAAGCGTGGCCCGCCTACGCGGATCAGCGCACCGGCTGGATCACCATGTCGTCCATTCACGTCCACGACTCCGTCATACCCATGCGTGAGCACGTGTACGACCAGATCTCGCCTCCCGATCCGCTGGCCGCGGCGCACCGTCCGGGAGAAGTCGGCACGATGATGCAACCGATACGGCTCAGGCAACACCCGAGCGTCCGCGGAGGATCAGGCAGTGAGTTCGGCGCGGCCCTTGCGGCGGCGCGCCCCAACGATGGCGCGACCCGCACGGGTACGCATCCGGAGACGGAAGCCGTGGACGCGCGCCCGACGACGGTTGTTCGGCTGGAACGTCCGCTTGCCCTTGGCCACGGTCAACACTCCTCGAGTCAGTGGGCACCAGTTAGTGCCCGAAGCTTTTTCGGTGAAACAGGTATTCGCGATGAATCGCAGGTCTGGTCATCATCGGCGCGTCGGTCTTGGCGCACAGTCGGTCGATCACGACCTACACGCGGTCAGCACAAGACCGCCACCGCACCAAAGGGTGACTGTACGAGGGTACTGATCGCCTCGGAGCGGGTCAAACTCGCCCCACCCGACCGGCCTCGGAGGTCCGACCTGCACGAACCCGTTCGGCTCATCCCGAAGCTGTGCATATCACGGTCAGACCCTGTGGACATCGGCGTGAGTTCGTCCACACCCCTAGCCACGCCCGAACGGATCAGCAACCTACGTTGCCGAAGGGTTGCTACAGAACCGCAGGTCAGAGCGTTATGTACGGCGCGCGCAGCCGCATTTCACAACTCCCCAGGGTTCTCCACATCTGTGGATAATTGTGTGGAAAGACCCCTGGAGTGGCATATTCGTAGGGCCGACGGTGCCACGCCGCCGCCCGGAATGGGGATCTGGGCAGCGTCCGAACCGGTTACGGAAGTACGCAGGATCACGGTACCGACCCGAGCATGGTCGTCACCACTGCCTCCCCGCGTGCCCCGGCCGTCTGCTCCTATCGACCTACTTCCGGGGAGGAAACTGCATGGACGACGAGCAGAACGTGTTGGCCACGGTGTGGCCCGAGGTAGTTGCCGAGCTGACCACCGGCTCACCGGACGGTGCCATTCCGCCCGTGACCCGAGCACAGCAGGCCTGGCTGAAACTGGTCAAGCCGCTGACGGTGGCGCAGGGTTTCGCCCTGCTCTCGGTGCCTTCCTCGTTGGCTCAGGAGGCCATCGAACGCGATCTGCGCGAGCCGATCCTGCGGTCACTGGCCCGGCGCCTCGGTCCCCAGGTGGAGGGACTCGGCGTGCGCATCGCCGCTCCGACCGCCCCGAACAACGAGCGGACCAGCAGTAACCCCAGGCATGCCCGGATGACGAGCATGCCCGAACGGCCGCGGAACAATGGCCCCCGCGATGGCGGACCTCGCGACAGTGGACCAAGGGACAACGGGCCCCGCGATAGCGACCCCCGCGACAACGGACGCGGCCAGGGCGGTTATCCCGGCGATTACCAAGGCCGCGACGAATACCAGCAACCGCGCTACGCCCAGTCCAACGACTATCCCCAGTCCAACGACTATGCCCCGGCCCCCAGCTACAACGGCGGATCCGACTACTCCGACAACGAGTACACACCGGACTACGCCGCCGCCGGCGAGTACGACCGCCAGGACTACGCCCGCGACGACTACCCGGCCCAGGCCGATATGCAGTCCGCCCCGAGGCACGAACCCGCACAACGCCGCGATCAGGGCCTGCCCCCGCGCCGCGAATCGATCCCGCCCGGCCAGGAGTCCCTGTTCACACCCGAACCCGGCCCTGCGGCGATGCGCGGTCCGGTCCGCGCGCCGGTGCGCGAGGCCGCCGAATCCGACGACCAAGGCATGGCGGCCGCGCACGAGCCGGCCCGCGACTCCGACAGGTCGGTTCGCGACTCGGAGAGATCAGTCCGGGAATCCGAGAGCCCGCGCACCGACCGCGACGACGAGCCCGTGGTCAACGCCCGTAATTCCTGGCCGACCTACTTCACCAAGTCGCAGGAGAGCGCGGCGCCGTCGAGTTCCTCGGCCAGCCTGAACGCGAAGTACACCTTCGAGACGTTCGTGATCGGCGCGTCCAACCGCTTCGCACACGCGGCCGCGGTCGCCATCGCGGAAGCACCCGCCCGCGCCTACAACCCCTTATTCGTCTGGGGTGCTTCAGGTTTGGGCAAGACGCACCTACTACACGCGGCGGGCCACTACGCCCAGCGGCTGTTCCCCGGCATGCGGGTGAAGTACGTCTCGACCGAAGAGTTCACCAACGACTTCATCAACAGCCTGCGGGACGACCGCAAGGTGGCGTTCAAACGCCGCTACCGCGAGACCGACATCCTGCTGGTCGACGACATTCAGTTCATCGAGGGCAAGGAAGGCATCCAGGAGGAGTTCTTCCATACCTTCAACACCCTGCACAACGCCAACAAGCAGATCGTCGTCTCCTCGGATCGCCCGCCCAAACAGCTCGCCACACTGGAGGAACGGCTGCGGACCAGGTTCGAGTGGGGCCTGATCACCGACGTGCAGCCGCCCGAGCTGGAGACGCGCATCGCCATTCTGCGCAAGAAGGCTCGGATGGACCGCCTCGATGTGCCGCACGACGTGATGGAACTGATCGCCACCAGGGTGGAACGCAATATCCGCGAGCTGGAGGGCGCGCTGATCCGGGTCACCGCGTTCGCGTCGCTGAACGGTCAGCCACTGGACCTGCCGCTGGCCGAGGTGGTGCTGCGCGATCTAATGCCCGACACCGCGGCGTTGGAGATCAACGCGGCGACGATCATGGCCGTCACCGCCGAGTACTTCAACACCACGCTCGAGGAGCTGACCGGGCCGGGTAAGGCGCGGCCGCTGGCGCAGGCCAGGCAGATCGCCATGTATCTGTGCCGTGAGCTGACCGATCTGTCGCTGCCGAAGATCGGCCAGGCGTTCGGCCGCGACCACACCACGGTGATGTACGCGGAGAAAAAGATCCGCAAGGAGATGACCGAACGCCGCCGGGTCTATGACCAGGTGCAAGAACTAACAGCCCGAATCAAGCAACGCTCGCGCTGAGTTTCACTAACACCCCCGCACCGCCCCTGACCTGGGGCGGTGCTTTTTTGTGGCCTGTGGATTCCTCGAGGAATCCTTGTGGAGTCCTCGAGGAAACAGCTAGTTGTGCACCGGTTGGCTAACAGGTGTGGGGATGAGCTGTGCGGCGTCCGCTAACAGGGACTTATCCCCAGTATCCCCAGGCGAACTTGCGCACAGGCGGTGACCAGCGCGGCAGTCGGTCGAGGGGGTGGGGAATCCTCGAGGAGTCCATGTGGAGTCCTCGAGGATTCCTCGAGTTGTGCACGCATCGGTACACACGTGTGAACAACCGGGTGAATTCGGTGGAACAACTCGAGGAGCACTCGAGGATGAATATGGGACAACTTCGGAACTCCACAGACGCCGCTCGTTCATCCTCGAGACACCCCGCGGCCATCCCCACGGCACCACGCACGCTGACCTGCGGATTCGGCCTCGGTGCACAGATTCCACAGTGCCTACTACTACTTCAGTTCTTCTCCTAGAAGAACCTTCTTTAAAACAGGTGTGTGGAAAGTCGGGTCGAAGAGGCTCACGACTCGAACCGCTCTCGTCCCCAGGCAAGGAGACGAGCCCGAGCAGATCCGCGATCCACACTTCGGTCGCCGGACTCCGCAGTCCTCGACATCGGTCAACCGATCGCTCAGCACGGCGACGGCTCATCGGTGTGATTCACCAGACCCGTCCACTCGCCCCGCAGGATCCACACACACCTGCCGCGCACTCACCGGCGTCACGAACATCGGGCCATCAAGAACCACCGGAGGGTCGGGCTAGGCCATGGGGCTCGTCGCGGGTACGGTTTGGTGTCGGTCGCCTGTGCCACACTTTCCATGGCGGTCGATCCACATCCTGCGCGAATCAACGTTGAACGAGCCGACAGGCTTGGAGGACGAATGTCCGGCCACCGCATAACAGCTCACGGAACTGGGAGAGGACAGATCGGGCGATGGAGCTTGCAAGCATGAAGTTTCGGGTCGCCCGAGAGGACTTCGCGGAATCCGTTGCCTGGGTGGCACGTAGCCTCCCGTCCCGGCCGCCGGTCCCGGTGCTCGGTGGCGTGTTGCTCGTTGCCGACGAGGGCGGGCTCACTGTCTCCGGCTTCGACTACGAGGTCTCCGCGCAGATGCGCGTCGCCGCCGAGGTCGCCGGTCCCGGCGAGGTACTGGTCTCCGGCAGGCTGCTCGCCGACATCACCAAGTCGCTGTCGAACAAGCCGGTGGACGTGTCCGTCGACGGCACCCGCGTGCTGATCGCCTGTGGCAGCGCCAAGTTCTCGCTGCCGACCATGCCGGTCGAGGACTATCCCCAGCTTCCCGAGGTGCCGCAGCAGTCCGGCGAGCTCAGCGTCGACGTGTTCGCCAATGCGGTCGGCCAGGTCGCCGTTGCGGCTGGCCGCGACGACACGCTGCCGATGCTCACCGGCATCCGCGTCGAGATCGAGGGCTCCAAGGTGGTGCTCGCGGCCACCGACCGATTCCGGCTCGCGGTCCGGCACATCGAGTGGTCGCCCGCCGACGCCGCCATCGAGACCTCGGTGCTTATTCCGGCGCGGACGCTGTCCGAGGCCGCCAAGACGCTCGGCGCTTCCGATGCGCCCGTACAGCTTTCGCTCGGTACCGGGGCGGGCTCGGACGGTCTGCTCGGCATCGTGAACGCGGGCCGCCGGACCACCACGCGCCTGCTCGATGCCGAATTCCCCAAGTTCCGTCAGCTGCTGCCGAAGGAACACACCTCGATCGCCACCCTCCAGGTGTCCGTGCTGACCGAGGCCATCAAGCGCGTCGCGCTGGTCGCCGAGCGTGGCGCCCAGGTGCGGCTGGAGTTCTCCACCGAGGGCCTGCTGCTGTCCGCGGGCGGTGACGACGCCGGTCGCGCCGAGGAATGGCTGGAGGCCGACTTCCGCGGCGAATCGCTGACCATCGCGTTCAACCCCGGCTACCTGATCGACGGCCTGTCCGCGCTGCACGCCGAGCGGGTCACCTTCGGTTTCACCACGCCGAGCCGTCCCGCGGTGCTGCTGCCGGCCGTCGAGGACGAGCCGAAGGTGCTCGAGTCGGGTGCGTTCGTGGCCCTGGACAGCCCGTACACCTACCTGTTGATGCCGGTCCGGCTGCCGGGCTGAGCACCTGTGCACGACCGCGATCCGAGTTCGGCCACTGCCGCGGTCGCCACGAAACCGGTAGCGACGCTGCGGGATTCGATGGCAAGGTGGTCGAGCTCGGCAGCATTCATGCACAGGTCATCCACACACTGTGGTTGGGCGCCAACGGTTTCGGTGCTCGCGTCGAGGCGTTGTGCACAACTCGGGATGGCCGGACTCGCGCAGGTAGGGGCCAGGTAGCGGATGTTCATCAGAACACTGTCGCTGCGTGACTTCCGCTCCTGGGAACACGCGGAACTCGAATTATCCCCAGGCCGAACGGTTTTCCTGGGCTCGAACGGCAACGGCAAGACCAACCTGCTCGAGGCGATCGGCTACCTGGCCACCCTCGGCTCGCATCGGGTCGCCGCCGACGCCCCGATGATCAGGCTGGGCGCCGACAAGGCACGGATCGGCGCGTCCGTCGTCAACAGCGGCCGCGAACTGCGCATCGACATCGAGCTGAACCAGGGCACCGCCAACCGCGCGCAGATCAACCGCTCGCCCGCGCGGCGACCACGGGAGATCCTCGGCATCCTGCAGACGGTGCTGTTCGCGCCCGAGGATCTCGCGCTGGTGCGCGGCGACCCGGGCGAGCGCCGGCGCTTCATGGACGAGTTGTGCACCGCCCGCCTGCCCAGGCTCGCCGCCGTCCGTAGCGATTACGACCGGGTGCTGCGTCAGCGCTCGGCATTGTTGAAAACCGCTGGGCGGCAAGCGAGATCGAGGGCGGACCTGGGCACCCTCGATGTGTGGGACGGCCACTTGGCCACGCACGCCTCGGTGCTGCTGACGTACCGGCTGCGCCTGGTGCACGATCTGTACCCGTACCTCGCCCAGGCATATTCGTCGATCGCTCCCGAATCTCGCCCCGCCACAATCGCTTACCGCAGCGCGACGCTGCCGCCCGAATTCCTGGACCCCGCAAGGGAACCCCAGCCGGACGACACCGAGGCGCTGGAGGCGATCATGTTGCGCGAGCTCGCCGCGGCCCGGCCGAAGGAACTGGAGCGCGGTGTCTGCCTGGTCGGCCCGCACCGCGACGAGCTCGACCTGAACCTCGGCGCGGCGCCGGCCAAGGGTTTCGCCAGTCACGGCGAATCCTGGTCGTTCGCGTTGGCGCTGCGCCTCGGCGCGTTCGATTTGTTGCGCGCTACCGGATCCGAGCCCGTGCTGCTGCTCGACGACGTGTTCGCCGAACTCGACCGCCGCCGTCGCACCGCCCTCGCGGCCGTCGCGGCGGGCGCGGAACAGGTGTTGATCACCGCCGCGGTACCGGAGGACGTGCCCGCCGAACTCGCCGCCGTGCCGCTGCGGGTGGAAACCAGTGGCGGGCCGGACGGGCGGACCTCACGGATCGCCGAGCCCGCCACGCCGTCATCGTGACATTCGCGTTCGCACTGTGACGTATGCACAGAAAAGCATGGTTATCAACAGGGCCTGTGGAGAACTGATGCGTCGTTCGCGGCGCCCGAGGCAGCTGTTTTGTCGGTGCCCTGTCGTAGAGTGGCCCTCTGGCCGCGCGACATGAGAGGAGCCTGGTGACCGATCAAAAAGGCGCCGAACCGGCAGGGCAAGAGCCGGAGTTGCGCGGAGTCGATCTGGCCAGGCGGGCGCTCGAGGAGGCCCGCGCGGCGGCGAAGGCGAGTGGTAAGTCCGTCGGACAGGGGCGATCCTCCCCGCAGCGCAAGTTGCGGACGGGGGCCCGCCGCCGCAGCGGTTGGTCGGGAGCTGGACCGGACGCGCGTGATCCCCAACTGTTCGGCAAGCTGACCGGTTCGCTCGCGAAGAACCGCGGCTGGTCCACCAAGGTCGCCGAGGGGATGGTGTTCGGCCGCTGGGCCGGCGTCGTCGGCGAGGACATCGCCTCGCACGCCACCCCGGTGACCCTGAAGGACAACGTGCTGAGCATCGCGGCCGAATCGACCGCGTGGGCAACCCAATTGCGGATGTTGCAGAGCCAGATCCTGGCGAAGATCAACGCTGCGGTCGGACCAGGTGTGGTGACGTCGCTGAAGATCACTGGCCCCGCGGCACCCAGCTGGCGCAAGGGCGAACGTCACGTGCGCGGCCGCGGACCGCGCGATACCTACGGGTAAGCCGACCGCGTTCCACGTGAAACCGGGTATCGGTATCGCTCGATGCGCCAACCGATTTCAGTCGAGCAGCAATAGCTGAACCTTTCCGGCAGCACAGCGCTCGACCAAGGTCGAACCGGCCAACCCCTGATATTTGATCTACCGCCCTGTTCGCAGACCGAATCGTCGGCGAAGTCGACATCGCACTTGATCGCGCAGGCTCGGTGAGTAACTTGTCGGCTACACCCGAGGACCCCGAAATGCGGGCATACTGCCCCGCGGCCGCGTGTCACCGGGACGGCCCTTCGATGCCTGCCGTCCGAATCATCCCAGGGGCGAGCTGAAGGCCCGAGGGGCGGAACAGACTCGCCGCAATCCAATTTCTCGCATTCACGGAGCCGTCAGGGGTGTCGTAGGTGCACTGTAGGTTGGGTCTACCAGTAGGATGGTGACGTAACTAGCGGCGATCACCTTCGGTGCGTCCCGTACAGCCCGCGTGGCCCTGTATTTCTCGAGCAGTCATGGCCAGGGACCAACGCATGCTGTGCAGTGCCTCGCCAGGAGGATCAGCAAGTAAGGAGAGCTACCGACCAGTGGCTGCCAACGACTCCAACGCATCGGGCTCGACCAACGCTACCTCGGGCAAGGCGGACTACGGCGCCTCGTCCATCACGGTCCTCGAGGGACTCGAGGCGGTCCGCAAGCGTCCCGGCATGTACATCGGTTCCACCGGTGAGCGTGGCCTGCACCACCTGATCTGGGAGGTCGTCGACAACTCCGTCGACGAGGCGATGGCCGGGTACGCGTCCAAGGTCGAGGTCACCCTGCTCGCCGACGGCGGCGTCGAGGTGGTCGACGACGGCCGAGGTATTCCGGTGGCCATGCACGCGCAGGGTGTCCCCACCATCGAGGTGGTCATGACCCAGCTGCACGCGGGCGGCAAGTTCGACTCCGACTCCTACGCGGTGTCCGGTGGTCTGCACGGCGTCGGTATCTCCGTGGTGAACGCGCTGTCCTCACAGCTCGAGGCGGAGATCGACCGCGACGGCTTCCACTGGAGCCAGACGTACAAGGACTCGGTCCCGGGCAAGCTGCTCCAGGGTGACCCGTCCAAGAAGACCGGCACCACGATCCGCTTCTGGGCCGATCCGAACATCTTCGAGACGACCACCTACAACTTCGAGACCGTGGCCCGCCGGCTGCAGGAGATGGCGTTCCTGAACAAGGGCCTCACCATCACCCTGACCGACGAACGCGTCACCGCAGCCGAAATCACCGACGAGGTGGTCAGCGAGACCGCTGACGCGCCGAAGCATACGGATCCGAATGCTGTCGCCGCGCCGGTCGAGCACAAGGTGAAGACACGTACCTACCACTATCCGGGTGGTCTCGAGGACTTCGTGCGCCACATCAACCGGACCAAGCAGCCGATCCACAACTCCGTCGTCGGGTTCACCGGTAAAGGCACCGGCCATGAGCTCGAGGTCGCGATGCAGTGGAACTCGGGTTACTCCGAGTCGGTGCACACCTTCGCCAACACCATCAACACCCACGAGGGCGGCACCCACGAGGAAGGTTTCCGGGCGGCGCTGACCACCGTGGTCAACAAGTACGCCAAGGACAAGAAACTCCTCAAGGAGAAAGACGACAACCTCACCGGTGACGACATTCGTGAGGGCTTGGCCGCGATCGTGAGCGTGAAGGTCTCCGAGCCGCAGTTCGAGGGCCAGACCAAGACCAAGCTCGGCAACACCGAGGTCAAGTCGTTCGTGCAGAAGGCGTGCAACGAGCACCTCTCGCACTGGTTCGAAGCCAACCCGGCCGACGCGAAGACCATCGTGAACAAGGCGGTCTCCTCGGCGCAGGCGCGGGTGGCCGCACGTAAGGCCCGAGAGCTGGTGCGCCGCAAGAGCGCGACCGATCTCGGTGGTTTGCCGGGCAAGCTGGCCGACTGCCGGTCCAAGGATCCGAGCAAGTCCGAGATTTACATCGTCGAGGGCGACTCCGCCGGTGGCTCGGCCAAGTCCGGCCGCGACTCGATGTACCAGGCGATCCTGCCGCTGCGCGGAAAGATCATCAACGTCGAGAAGGCGCGCATCGACCGCGTCCTCAAGAACAACGAAGTTCAGTCGATCATCACCGCGTTCGGTACCGGCATCCACGATGAGTTCGATATCGCGAAGCTGCGCTATCACAAGATCGTGCTGATGGCCGACGCCGACGTCGACGGCCAGCACATCGCGACCCTGCTGTTGACGCTGCTGTTCCGGTTCATGCGCCCGCTGGTCGAACAGGGCCACGTGTATCTGGCCCAGCCGCCGCTGTACAAGCTCAAGTGGCAGCGCAGCGAACCGGAGTTCGCCTACTCCGACCGTGAACGCGACGGCCTGATCGAAGCCGGTCTCGCCGCGGGCAAGAAGATCAACAAGGAAGACGGCGTCCAGCGCTACAAGGGTCTCGGCGAGATGAACGCCAAGGAACTGTGGGAGACCACAATGGACCCCTCGGTGCGCGTGCTCAAGCTGGTCACCTTGGACGACGCCGCCGCGGCCGACGAGTTGTTCAGCGTGCTGATGGGCGAGGACGTAGAGGCCCGCCGCAGCTTTATCACCCGTAATGCCAAGGACGTTCGCTTCCTCGACGTATAAGCCGGTGCGCGTGCCACGTCACCGCAACCGCACCAGGCCCGCTAAGGAGACTTCATGACCGACACGACGCTGCCTCCGTACGGAGGCACCGGCGGCGACCGGATCGACCCGGTCGACATCCAGCAGGAAATGCAGAACAGCTACATCGATTACGCGATGAGCGTGATCGTCGGCCGCGCGCTGCCCGAGGTGCGCGACGGCCTCAAGCCGGTGCACCGGCGCGTGCTCTATGCCATGTACGACAACGGATATCGGCCCGACCGCGGCTATGTGAAGTCCGCCCGCCCGGTCGCCGAGACCATGGGTAACTACCATCCGCACGGCGACAGCTCGATCTACGACACCCTCGTGCGCATGGCGCAGCCGTGGTCGCTGCGCTACCCGCTGGTCGACGGCCAAGGCAACTTCGGTTCGCGCGGCAACGACGGCGCGGCCGCCATGCGATACACCGAGTGCAGGCTGACCCCGCTCGCGATGGAGATGTTGCGCGAGATCGACCACGAGACGGTCGATTTCGTCCCCAACTACGACGGCCGTTCGCAGGAACCGACCGTGCTGCCGAGCCGGGTGCCCGCGCTGCTGATGAACGGCAGCAACGGCATCGCGGTCGGCATGGCGACCAACATCCCGCCCCACAATCTCAACGAGCTGGCCGAGGCGATCTACTGGGCGCTGGACAACTTCGACGCTGACGAAGAGTCCACCCTGGCCGCCTGCATGGAGCGGGTCAAGGGTCCGGACTTCCCGACCTACGGCCTCATCGTCGGTGGTCAGGGCATCCACGATGCCTACAGCACCGGCCGCGGCTCGGTCCGGATGCGCGGCGTCGTCGTGATCGAGGAAGACAACAAGGGTCGGACCACCCTGGTCATCACGGAGCTGCCGTATCAGGTCAACACCGACAACTTCATCAACTCGATCGCCGAGCAGGTGCGCGACGGCAAGATCGCGGGCATCTCCGATATCCACGACGAGTCCTCGGACCGTGCGGGCATGCGGATCGTCGTCACCGTCAAGCGTGACGCCGTGGCCAAGGTCGTGCTGAACAACCTCTACAAGCACACCCAGCTGCAAACCAGCTTCGGCTGCAACATGCTCTCGATCGTCGACGGCGTGCCGCGCACACTGCGGCTCGACCAGATGATCCGGTACTACGTCACGCACCAGTTGGACGTCATCGTCCGGCGCACCAAGTACCTGTTGCGCAAGGCTGAGGAGCGGGCCCACATCCTGCGCGGCCTGGTCAAGGCGCTCGACGCGCTCGACGAGGTCATCGCCCTGATCCGGCGTTCGGCCAACACCGACACCGCGCGCACCGGCCTGATGCAGATGCTGGATATCGACGAGATCCAGGCGACCGCGATCCTCGACATGCAGCTGCGTCGCCTCTCGGCGTTGGAGCGGCAGAAGATCGTCGACGAGTTGGCCAAGATCGAACTCGAAATCGCCGACTTGAAGGACATCCTCGCCAAGCCGGAGCGTCAGCGCGCCATCGTGCGCGACGAGCTGGCCGAGATCGTCGAGAAGTACGGCGACGAGCGGCGCACCAAGATCATCGCCGCGGACGGTGACGTCGCCGACGAGGACCTGATCGCCCGCGAGGACGTGGTCGTCACCATCACCGAGACCGGCTACGCCAAGCGCACCAAGACCGACCTGTACCGCAGCCAGAAGCGCGGCGGCAAGGGTGTGCAGGGCGCGGGGCTCAAGCAGGACGACCTGGTCAAGCACTTCTTCATCTCCTCGACGCACGACTGGCTGCTGTTCTTCACGAACAAGGGCCGGGTCTACCGCGCCAAGGCCTACGAGCTGCCCGAGGCCAGCCGGACCGCGCGCGGCCAGCACGTGGCCAACCTGCTCGCCTTCCAGCCGGACGAGAAGATCGCCCAGATCATCCAGCTGAAATCCTACGAAGACTCCCCATACCTGGTGCTCGCCACCAAGAATGGCCTCGTGAAGAAGTCGAAGCTGACCGATTTCGACTCCAACCGCACCGGCGGCATCGTCGCGGTGAACCTGCGCGACGAGGACGAACTGGTCGGCGCCGTGCTGTGTTCGGCCGACGACGACCTGCTGCTGGTGTCGGCGCTCGGCCAGTCGATCCGGTTCTCCGCGACCGACGAGGCACTGCGTCCGATGGGCCGCGCCACCTCCGGCGTGCAGGGCATGCGGTTCAACGCCACGGATGAACTCTTGTCGTTGAACGTTGTGCGACCGGATACATATCTGCTGGTGGCCACGGCGGGCGGTTACGCTAAGCGGACTGCGATCGAGGAGTACACGGCACAGGGCCGGGGCGGTAAAGGCGTATTGACCGTCCAGTACGACCCCAAGCGTGGCACCCTTGTCGGTGCGCTCATCGTCGAAGACGAGGATGAGTTGTATGCGATCACCTCCGGTGGTGGTGTCATCCGGACGGTGGCCAAGCAGGTTCGCAAGGCTGGACGACAGACCAAGGGCGTGCGATTGATGAACCTCGGCGAGGGCGATACGTTGCTTGCTATCGCGCGTAATGCCGACGAGCCCGATCCCGACCTGCTCGCTGGCGAAGACAGCGACACCGGTTCCTCTGAGTAGTAACCCCACAGCGGCGGCAACGAACGGATCTAAGGATTCCCATTGACCACTCCGAATCAGCCGAATGACGAGCGGCACCAGACGAACGGTGTGACCGAGCGGATCGCACCGTCCCCGATTCCGCCGCGGCCGATCCCACGCCCGGGCTCGCCGGCCGACAACGGCCAGCAGGGCGGCGGGCAGCCGAACGGTGGCCAATCGGGTGGTGCCCAGTCCGCCGCAGGCCAGCAGCGCGGCGGCCAGCCGGGAGGTGCGCAACCCGGCGGCGGGCAGCAACGCGAAATGCAAGACAAGCAAGGCGATTTCGCGGGCCAGCCGAAGGGATCGGAGCAGGCGCCCGGTCACCCCGGGCAAGATCCGTTCGATCAGACTGTCCGCATGAACAACTCAGAGCCCGGCGCACCCGAGTCGGGGGATCAGTCCGGTGGCAACGGTGGTGGCCAATCGCCGTTCCAGGACGGCTGGGCACAACTGCCGCAGCGGGAACCACAGTCCAACCTGTACCGGCCCGGTCAGGCGCCGGTCACCGGGCGCCCCAGCGGCTCCGGTGCGCCGGCCGGTGGCGGTGGTGGCGGCCTCGGCGGTGGCGTGACCAACGCACGCACCACCGCCGACCTCGCGGCCAAGGCGGCCCGCAAGGAAGCCGCGATGGTGAAGTCGGTCGGCATCGACGGACCCACCCGCAGCATCGCCAGGCCCGAGCTGATCAAGGACATGCCGGACCTGTCGGATATCCGGCACCCGCTGCCGCCGTCGGCCGAGCACACCGGTCCGCAGGGGGCACCCATCTCGCCCGCGGTGCCGGTCGCGGTCGCCGCGGCCGTCGCCACCGGCGAGCCGCTGCGGGCTACCGTGCAGATCCGCCGGATCGACCCGTGGTCCACGCTGAAGATCTCGCTCGTCATCAGCGTCGCCATGTTCTTCGTCTGGATGCTCGCCGTCGGCCTGCTCTACATCGTGCTCGAAGGCATGGGCGTGTGGGAACGGTTGAACAACACCTTCACCGACATGGTGTCCCAGGACAGCGGGTCGGTCGGGCTCATCGACGCAGGCACGGTCTTCGGCTACGCGGGCGTCATCGGGCTGATCAACGTGGTGCTGTTCACCGCGCTCGGCACCGTCGGCACGTTCATCTACAACCAGTGCTGTGATCTGGTCGGCGGCATCCAGGTGACACTCGCCGACCCCGACTAGAACTCGGACTCCGCACGGCCGGTGTCGTCCCACTCCAGGAATGACACCGGCCGTTTTCGGTAAATCGGAGGGCTCGCAAGCCAGCTTCTCGCAGCCCGCGCCGAACCGCCGCGAGTCCCCGTGGCAGCCCTGCTACCAGCCGTTTTGGAGGTAGTGCGCGAGGTCGGGTAATCTCTAGCCTCGGCTCAGGTGGAAGAACACAAGGGTCATACGGGCCTATAGCTCAGGCGGTTAGAGCGCTTCGCTGATAACGAAGAGGTCGGAGGTTCAAGTCCTCCTAGGCCCACTCCCGAACACCACAGTAGGGTGGGAACCATGAAGTTTCTTGTCACGGTCGGTGCCGTGGTTGCGGTTCTCGTCGGTATCTCCAAGCTGCGCCAGCGCAACGACGCGGACATGTGGCACGAGGTCACCACCCGCTGACTCGGGGCCTTAGCTCAATTGGCAGAGCACTGCCTTTGCAAGGCAGGGGTTAGGGGTTCGATTCCCCTAGGCTCCACTCGATAGGGGCCCATGCCCATAAAAAGCATGGGCCTTTTCTCGTTTCGCGTGTTTTGTGGGGGCGGAGCCCCCACTCCCCGCCCGGCGGGGCTTCGCCCCCCGGACCCCCTCCGCTGTGTGCCGATCTTCGCAGCGGACTATTCGGGATCGTTTGCTGACTCGCTGACCGCCTGCTGGGCCTGTCGCAGGACGGCCCCTCTCTCATTGCTTGCTTGCAATCGCTTCCAGGTGCGGGCCTGTATCTATCGGTGACCTTCCCCGATCCCGAGCGGGCGATCTGGTGGTCAGGGCTGCTCGGCAAGGTCGGCGTGGTCGAGGCCGAGCGCGTGCTCGACACGGAGAAGGCAGGCAAGACCTTCGTCTCGCTGGTCGACTACCTGCGCACCCGTGTTGCCGGGCTGACCCGCATCGATCCGAAACACAGCTAGTCGATATCGCCGCCGCCGGTGTCCCGAGGCGGCGCTGCGTCCGGGTTTCGCGAACCCGCCTGCGGTATTGCCACCGATGCCGGGGGCACGGCAAATTGCGGCGTTTGCGCAGGTGATCCGTTCGCTACCGTGGGGTGCGCGCGTAGCCCACGGATTGTTGAAAGGTGTTATTGATGAAGCGTTTTGGGATTTCGTCTCTGGTCGCCGGTGCGGCCGTCGCCGGCGCGGTGTTCGCGGCGGCGCCCGCGATGGCGGCGCCGGGCATCCCGCTCGAATCTCCGGCGGCCGGCGTCCAGACGCAGCCGGTGGCCGAAGGCTCGTCGTCGGGGTCGGCGAATTCGCTGGCGTCCGGCTCAGCGTGGCTGCCGTGCTTGCTCGGTCAGAAGTCGGCGTTCTGCAACTGGGTCGGCTGAGGATCGGATCGACCGGCCGGTGCTACGCGAGGGCGGCGAAAGCTTTGGTACCCAGCCGATCTCGGCTGGGGTGCGTTTGGCTGGGTCAGCGGGGGATTGCGGTGGCCTCTAGGCGAGTGAGGGTTTCGGGGGTGGGCCAGTGACGGACTTCGTAGCGGCGGGGGGTCATGCCGGGGATGGGGGTTAGGCCGGTTATTTCGGCTACGGCGGGGAAAGGGGCCTCGAAGAGGGTGGTCATTTCGCCGTTTTCTTTGGTGCAGAAGATGATGCGGTCGGCTTCTGGGAGTAGGTATTCGACGTCTTTGCCCCAGATGGTGGTGGTGTAGGGGCCGGTGTCGGCGGCTACGTAGAGGAGCGTGCCTGGGAAGGCGGGGGCGAGGTTGTCGTGGCCGGGGTAGGCGAGGTGGCGGTCGACGGCTTCTTCTAGGGCTGCGGACTGGGCGCCGTATTCGGTGATGGCCAAACCACATCGGGCGCGCAGGGCGAGGGCGCGGTGGCGGTGGTCGGGGGATTGGTCGAGCGGGATGACGGTGCCGTGGTCGTCGACCGTGTAGGCCTGGGGGGAGATGGGGCGGACGGCTTCGCGGTACCGCTGTTCGACATGGTCGAAGAGGCCGGACAGGTCGTCGACGTCGGGGGCGATGATCAAGGTGTCGACGTCGGGGACGAAGGCGATCGGGCGGTGGGTGCCGTCGCCGCAACCGGCCAGCCAGCCGGGGACCAGGGGCCAGGAGGTGCAGTAGCCGTCGCCGTTGTCGCCGAAATGGATCAGGCCCGATCCCTGGTATCCACCGGAACCGACCAGGGCGGTGAGGTTTTCGCGTGCCGCGGTGAAGACTTCGTCGGCGCTGACGCCCCAGCCCCGCACTGTCGCGGTGGAGACGATCGAGCGGGAGTGGGGTCTGTCGACCGCGACCAACTCGTCGATGAAGGGAAACGCGGGGCGGGTGATCGGCCGCATGCCGCCGGCCTCGGAGTTGATCCCGAAGGTGTTGGGGCGCAGGATCGGTCGCAGCATGGCCCGGACCGCGGGCCAGGTGTCGGGCTCGGCGTCGTCTTTGACGCTGGCGACGAAGTTCGCGATTCGTCCGTCTCGTTCGGCGGCCGGGAGCCCCGCGGTCTCCCGGAAGATATTGTTCAGGTACAGATCCAGGCTGCCGACGACGATCTTGAAGTCGGCGGGGTGGTATTGCGCGTCGTGCTCGCCGATAACGGTCAGTTGGTGCAGGACGAGCGCCGCGAACTGGTCGGCGTCGACCCCGAATTTCTCCTCCACGCGGCCACCGTAACCGGCGCGACCGACGAGTGCACGGAGTCAGTCGGTGGAGAGTGGTCCGTGCCGATCGAGATGCAGGTAGGTGTAGCCGGTCACGATCAGGCAGACGACCGTCGCGGTGATGAGCATGGCCCACCCGGCGACGAGCATGCTCAACAGTCCGCCGAGCAGGGCGCCCAGCGCGAAACTCAGGTAGAGGAGGAAGTATCCGAGCCAATCCGCGTAGTCGCCACCGCTCATGTGGCGTTCGATGCCCTGGGCCAGCTTCACCAGGGTCCCGGTGACATAGCTCAGCGGCACCGACACCTCACCGTCCTTCACGAACGAGGTGTTCAGCGCGCCGACGCCGAACGCGACGAACAGGATCGGCACGAAGTCGATGGAGGCGGTCTCCGGGTTCTGGAATCGAATGATGTCGATGATCGAGGCGGTGGCGAGGCTGAAGGTGGTCAGCAGCGTCGGCCCGTGTGGATGCCCGGACCAGTAGCGCCTGCGGCACCACGAGGCGACCACGACACCGGCGACGAACGACCCGAGCAGGCCCGCTGCCGCGGCCGCAGTGTCGTTCTGATCGTGGAAGTGGCCGAGGATGGCCCGTTCGGTGTTGCCGGTCATGAACGTGACGAAGTAGCCGGCGGTATGCATGAATGCTGCGGCGCCGATCAATCCGGCCAATGCGGCCAGCACCCATGACAATCTTGCCTCATTGTCGAAAAGTGCCCGTTTGCGTGCTTCGTCCGGTTTCGGCACAGGTCAGGCTCCTTTCGCGGCGGATGTGACTCTTCAGTGTTACCGCTCGCCGGTGAAACGCGCATGTGCAGCGCCGTGGGTTGCCGGACGATCACCGGCGCGCTGCCGAGCGATCATCCGGCTGCGGGCGCGAGCGGGTTGTCGATATCCGCGCGGTGGTCGAGTCCCTCGAAAATTCCGTCTGCCGTGGTCAGTACCGGTGACGCGTGATGCCGTCAGTTACCAGAAGTAGCCGACCGGATCGGCCGCGGGCGGATGGTGAGTCTGTCGGCGAATAGCCGGTTGTGACGCGTAGCACGAAAGGAGCCGTGGCTTGCTGGACGCGCCCGGTGCCGGATATGACCTCGGCCAGTTCTGGCGTTCCCGCACTGGATGCCCGCCCGGGACCGCCGCGCCGGTTACCGTGCAGGAGTGGACTCCGTGCTCGATTTCCTGCTGACCGAACCGCTCGCCTCGACCCCGATCGACGATGTCGGCGCGGCCTGGACGCGACATCGAGTGGCCGCGAACCGATTCGGCAAGCCGGTCGACGTCGCCCTGGCGGGTGGCTTCGGCGCGGACCGGCTCGGTTACGCGTTCCTGTCCGGATATCAGGAGGCGGTGCGCACGCTGATTCCCGATCTGCCCGCCGACGAATTGGTCGCGTTGTGCGCGACCGAGGCGGGTGGCGGGCATCCGTCGGCGATCCAGACCACGCTGACCGAGGAGCTGGGCAGCGCCCGGCTCAACGGCACCAAAACCTTTGCCACGCTGGGCATGATGGCGCAACGGCTGATAGTGGTCGCCAGTGTGGGCGCGGCCGAGGACGGCCGGAATCGGTTGCGCGCCACCATGGTCGACGTCCGCGAGGCCGGGGTGCACGTGACGAATCTGCCGACAACCCCGTTCGCCCCGGAGATCCCGCACGCCATGGTGACGCTGACAGATGTTGCGGCCGTGGTGTTACCGGGTGACGGCTACCTGGATTACCTCAAGCCGTTCCGCACGATCGAGGACGTGCATGTGCTCGCCGCGACGCAGGGCTGGCTGGTCCGGGTGGCGCGCGTGTCGGGCTGGTCGAAGTCGGTGCTGCAGCGACTGCTGACCGTGGTGGCGGCGGTGCGTGGCCTGGACATCGATGCACCGAGTTCGCCGGGTGTGCACGTCGCGCTGGGTGGTGCGTTCGAGTACGTCGCCCGGTTGCTGGCGGACCTGGATTCCCTGTGGGCGTCCGTGGATTCGGAGACCAGGCAACGCTGGGAGCGGGACCGCCCGCTGCTCGCGATCGCCGGACGGGTGCGCGATCAGCGGCTGGCTACGGCCTGGCGATCGGTGCGACCCGGGGACGATCAGGCGGTCTGACCTGGTCCAGAAATGGGGAGCGGGCCTCGGCGAAGGGGGGGAGTTAGCCGAGGCCCGCGTAAGGTCGGCCCGGGGGGGAGGGGCCGACTTGAATGATCCTACGCGATGTTCCGCGATTGTGTGCGCGTGGGGAGGGCCACTTTTCGAAGATTTTTTGGGTCGGTTTACTTTCTGCTAGATCGGGGTCTTTTCGGGTACTCGGGGGACCCCGGTCGGTCACTGTTCGGCGGTGGCCTGTTGTTTGCCAAAACCACTGTCACGCAGGTTGATACCTATTCTTTGCCAGGTATGGCCCAGCGGTTCGAGAGCGGTGCAAAACATGCCGACCGGTCGCTGTGTGGCGAGCATCGCTGTCCGATATGTGCGATTCACGTCGGCGGGCCGCGAAAAGGCGCCGCGTGTCGTCTTCGTGGCAATTCCGCAGGGCCGAATTTTGTCGTACCCGATGCGAACATGTGTTCGCGTGCGGCAAGCCCGGGGTTGGTCGCGTCGGCCGAGCGACCAAGGCGCTCGGCCGTTTTCGCGTCGGCGCGCCCAAGTATGAGTACCGAGCGTCCGCGAATCGGGTAGTCCACTACCCGCGACCCGGCCCTGTGTCGCGAGGGAGTATCGAACCGGTCGCACCTCGATCCGGCACCCCCGAGCACCGCCTGGATCGCGGTGCGACCTTTGTCCGTTGGGAGGCGGAAATCCGCGGCCGATTTTTGGTGCTTGGCAGCCGTTCGAAAACTCTGTACTTTGTAGAGAGTAAGACTCATCGCACCTCTGCACCGAAGGAATCGAGCGCTTGCGCATCAACGCCTGCACCCTCTCCCTGACCGTGGCCGACATCGCCGCCACCCAGCGGTTCCTCGTCGATCACTTCGGCTACACCGAGGCAATCGCCGCCGATGGCTTCGTGTCACTGACGCACCCGCAAGCGCCGCTGAGCATCGCGGTGCACGAGATCGGCCTCGCGGTGCTCCCCGAGGAGCAACGGCACGTGCCATCGCAAGGCATCGCGGTCGTCTTCACCGTCGATGACGCCGCGCGTGCAGAGGCGCGACTACGGGCCGCGGGTGTGCCCATCACGCTGCCGCTGATGGAGCAGCCCTGGGGCGAGAAGCTGTTTCAGGTGACCGACCCCAACGGGGTCATCGTGCAGGTTTTGGAATGGACGGTGCCCGGCGATGTCGAGTCGGCACTTTCTCATGATCGAAACACCGAACGTACCGACTGAATTTGTCGGTGGGTGGCGCGATACTGGCTCGAGTATCGGAAATCGTTACCGCTCCGGCGCATTCGAGCACATACATCCCATGAAACTTACGACTCAGGAGAATCATGCCCGACGCAATAGTCGCCGAGGGTCTGGTCAAACGTTACGGCGATCTGGTCGCCCTCGACGGACTCGACCTCGCGGTCCCGGAGGGGACCGTCACCGCGCTGCTCGGACCCAACGGTGCAGGTAAGACCACCACGGTCCGGGTGCTCACCACCCTGCTCGTCCCCGACTCCGGCCGCGCGACCGTCGCGGGCATCGACGTGCTGCGCGAGCCGCGGACGCTGCGTTCCCGGATCGGTGCGTCCGGCCAGTACGCCGCGGTGGACGAATACCTCACCGGCTTCGAGAATTTGGAAATGGTCGGACGGCTGTATCACATGGGTGTGCAGCGCAGTAAAGAGCGAGCGCGCGAACTACTCGAGCGTTTCCGGCTCAGCGACGCCGCCGACCGTCCGGTGAAAACGTATTCCGGCGGGATGCGCAGGCGACTCGACCTGGCGGGCGCGTTGGTGGCCAAACCACCCGTGCTGTTCCTCGACGAGCCGACCACCGGACTGGATCCACGGGCCAGGCTCGACCTGTGGGATGTCATCGAGGAGTTGGTGGCGGGCGGCGCCACGCTGTTGCTCACCACCCAGCACATGGACGAGGCCGATCGGCTGGCCGACGCGATCGCGGTGATCGACCACGGCAAGGTGATCGCGCGCGGCACCGCCGATGAGCTCAAGACCATGGTCGGCGGCGACCGGATCGAGCTCACCGTTAACCATGCCGACCGTCTCGATACGGCGGTGCGGGCACTGAAAGGCCTGGCGGACGGGGAGATTCACGTCGAGGCCGGGCTGCGCCGCATCACCGTCCCGGTGTCGGACGGCTCGCAGGCGCTGGTCGCGGCCATCGGCAAGCTAGCCGAGCACGACGTGCGGATCCACGACGTCGGTCTGCGCAGGCCCTCGCTCGACGACGTCTTCCTCACCCTCACCGGGCACGAGGCGGCGGAACTGGTCAACGACAACGGTCCCGGTGCGACCGACAAGCTCGAAGCAGCGGAAGGACAGAACCGATGACCACGACGGCTGCTGTTATCGACCGGCCCTCGCTCGTCGGCACATTGTCGATGGTGGTCAGCGACAGCCTGACCATCGCGAAGCGCGGCGTCATCAAGATCAGGCGAGTGCCCGACGTGCTGATCTTCTCGACGCTCTCGCCGATCATGTTCGTGCTGCTGTTCGCCTACATCTTCGGCTCGGCGATCGATGTGCCCGGCGGGTACCGCGAGTTCCTGATCGCGGGCATCTTCGCGCAGACGGTGGTTTTCGGGGCCTCGTTCACCGGTTCCGCGCTGGCCGAGGATATGCAGAAGGGCATCATCGACCGATTCCGCTCGCTGCCGATGGCGCCGTCCGCCGTCTTGATCGGCCGGACCCTCAGCGACGTGGTGATCAACGTGGTCAGCCTGACGGTGATGTCGTTGACAGGTCTGGCGATCGGCTGGCGGATCCGCGGCTCGTTCCTGGACGCGGTGCTGGCCTACGTGCTGCTGTTGCTGTTCGCCTACGCGGTGTCCTGGATCATGGCCTACGTCGGACTGCTGGTCCGGGCACCGGAGGTATTCAACAATGCCAGCTTCATCGTGGTCTTCCCGCTGACCTTCATCGGTAATACCTTCACGCCGAGCGAGAAGCTCCCGACGGTGTTGCGGGTGATCGCCGAATGGAATCCCGTGTCCGCCTTGACCCAGGCCAGCCGCGATCTATTCCACAACACGAGTCCGCTGTCCCCGGCGCCAACCGTCTGGTCGCTGCGTCATCCCGAGGTGACCGCGCTGATCTGGGTAGCGGTGATCATGGTGATCTTCGTACCGCTGGCGGTCCGGCAGTACAAGAAGACCGTCAGCCGCTAGTCAGCGCCCGTTCTCCGCGTTGACTCCGGTGACAGGAGTCGGCGCGGAGCCGTTGCGGGAGTAGCCGATGCGTGGCGGCGCCGGGGCGGGCGCGGGGGGCTGTGGCCGCTTGCTGCGTATCAGCAAGGCCACGGCACCCGCCAGCGCGACGGCGGCCGCGACAATGAGCCGGTTACGAGTACGTGCGGATACATGTAGTGGCCCCAAGGTCATTGGCCCATGCTGGCACAACCGGGCCGTTCATGCAGTAGCGCCAGCTCAGCGGCGCGCGCGGCGTCGCGGATTCGCTGCCCTCCGCCCCGGTCGAGCGGGTCGGGTGCGGCCGGCCGCTCAGCCTCGACGCGGCGCCGACCGCTGTCGTTTCTAGACGGGCAACCCGCCGCGCGGATCCGGATTTCGACCGCCGGGCGTAACCCGACACGGTGGCACCGGCCGGTGCGCTGAAGTTCCGAGGCGGCGGGACCGTAGCATTGCGGCGTGACCTCACCGAATCAGACCGCTGTGGCGACGCTCCACACGAATCGCGGCGACATCAAGATCTCGCTCTTCGGTAACCACGCGCCCAAGACGGTCCGCAATTTCATCGACCTGGCCGACGGCTCGGCGCCGTACACCACCGCGAACGCGAGCGGCGGCAGCACCGGCCCGTTCTACGACGGCGCCGTGTTCCACCGCGTGATGGCCGGGTTCATGATTCAGGGCGGGGATCCCACCGGCACCGGGCGCGGCGGACCCGGCTACGAGTTCGGCGACGAATTCCACCCGGAACTGCGGTTCGACCGCGGCTACCTGCTGGCCATGGCCAATGCGGGGCCGGCCACCAACGGTTCGCAGTTCTTCATCACCGTCGGCGCGCAGCCGCACCTCAACCGCAAGCACAGCATCTTCGGCGAGGTCGTCGATCCGGAGTCGCGCAAGGTCGTCGACGCGATCGCCACCACCGCCACCGATCGCAACGACCGCCCACTGGAATCCGTCGAAATCACCAAGATCACGATCGAATGAGCTTATGACCGACCAGCCGCCTGCGCCGACGTGCGTTCGCCATCCCCAACGTCCGACCGGCCTGGCGTGCACGCGCTGCGGACGGCCCGCCTGCCCGGAATGTCTGCGTCCCGCGGCGGTCGGCCAGCACTGTGTCGACTGTCTTCGGCAGGAGCAGCGCGACGTGGCACCGGTGCGTACCGTCGCGGGCGCGCCGGCGGCCAGGGCGTCCCTGCCGTATGTGACCTACGCGCTGATCGCGGTGAATGTCGCGGTCTTCGCGATCACCGCGGCCCAGTCCAAGAGCCTGCTGGAGAACCGGACCTCGGCGCTGTTCCGGGACTGGGTGCTGTTTCCGCCGTGGGTCGGCGATGGTCAGTGGTTCCGGGTGATCGGTTCCGGCTTCCTGCACTACGGCCCGATCCACCTGCTGCTCAACATGTTCGCGCTGTATGTGATCGGCCGGGACACCGAGCTGGTGCTCGGCAGGCTGCGGTACCTCGCGGTCTATCTCGCGTCGCTGCTCGGCGGTTCCGCCGCCGTCATGGTGTTCTCGCAGGACACCGCGACCGCGGGTGCCTCGGGCGCGGTGTACGGCCTGTTCGGTGCGATCACCGTCATCCTGATCCGGCTGCGGCAGAACCCGAATCAGATGCTGATCCTGATCGGCATCAACGTCTTCATCAGCTTCTCGCTGCCGGGCATCTCGCTGTTCGGGCACCTCGGCGGACTGGCCGCCGGCACGCTCGCGACGCTGGGCATCCTGTTCCTGCCCACCTGGCTGCGCGCGAAATCGCAAGAGACGGCTCGCCTGATCGGCTGGGTCGCCGTGGCGCTGGTCGCGTTGATCGCGGTCGGCGTGATCGGCGCTACCGCGATATCGCTGGCCTGATTCGTGGCGCGGGCTTCACGTGAAACACGAGAAGCCGTGCCACGGAATGCTTACCCATGCCTCGCCGTGAACCATCGTGGTGCGGTATTCATCTATGCGTGCACGGCGACCGCGTGGACTACGTCAGCCGATGCGGCCTGTGCATAACTCGGCCCGTGAAGGTCAGCGAGTGGTCTCGCCGGACAGCCGGAGGGTCTGCACCAGCGTGGCGTAGACATCGTCGGGCCTGGTGCCGAGGTCCCAGCGGCCGAAGATCAGCAGCCGTTCGGTGCCGTCCTGGTCGACGTCGATTTCCAGCATCGGCATCTTGCGACCGAGCCTGCGGTAGTCGACCACCCTGGCCCGAATGATCTGATCGCGAGCGTATTCGTCGGCGCCGAGCAGATTGCGCACGACCATGCGTGGGTCGGCGCCGGGGACAACGGCGAGCCGGGGTCGCTGCCGGAAACCCAGCCCGGCCAGCACCAATAGGCCGACGGCCGCCAACCCGACGAGCAGTCGGCTGGCGGGTTCCCCGGCCAGTATGGCGGCAACGGCCAAGACGATCCCGCCGCAGGCGACCGCGACGAGCGCGGGCATCGGTGTGGTCCAGGCGAGGCGCGGGGTGGCCTCGCGCGGTGCGGGATCGAACGGCTGGGGATCGGCAGAATCAGGTGTCACGCGTCACTTTCCCCATTGCTCATCGAGTTGTCCACAGGTTCATCCACAGGTGTGCATGAATGACACGTCTGTAACCCAGATGTGGTGTCCGCGTTACCGAGAACAACCCAGATGTGGTGTCAACGCCACCGCATGGTCATGATCAGACCGACGACCATGAGACCGAATCCGATGAGGAAGTTCCAGGCGTTCAGGTCGCTCATCCAGCCGATGTGGTCGGCGGCAAGGTAGTAGACGAGCAGCCACGCCAGCCCGGCGAGCATGAACCCGAGCATGATGGTGACGTACCAGACCGGCGACGGCCCGACCTTCACCTTCACCGGCGTCCGGCTGGCAGGGTTGACCGTGTAGTCGTTCTTCTTCCGGACCTTCGACTTGGGCATGACGTCCTCGTATTTCGGCGTGCAGGTCGGTACCGGCGGGGCAGGCGCGTGTGGGTCGTGCGGAGCTCGCTCGCCACGGTGGACGAGGGCTCGGGCGCCCTCCGGTGTGCCTCTAGGCTATCCCAACTGGTATTGGATGCGACGCGGCGCCGTGCGGGGACGTAATCTCGGACCATGCGTGTTCTGGTCGTCGACAATTACGACAGCTTCGTGTTCAACCTGGTCCAGTACCTCGGTCAGCTTGGCGTCGAGGCCGTGGTCTGGCGCAACGACGACGCGAACCTGGCCGATGTGGACGCCGTCGTCACCGAATTCGACGGCATCCTGATCAGCCCGGGTCCCGGCACCCCCGATCGGGCGGGCCGCAGCATCGACCTGGTGCGCGCCTGCGCGAGCCACCACGTCCCGCTGCTCGGCGTATGTCTCGGCCACCAGGCCATCGGCGCGGCCTTCGGCGCGACCGTGACTCGCGCCCCCGAACTGCTGCACGGCAAGACCAGCTCGGTGTTCCATATCGGCGCGGGCGTGCTGGCGGGCCTGCCCGACCCGTTCACCGCGACGCGCTATCACTCGCTCACCGTTCTCGAGGACACCCTGCCCGAGGAGATCGAGGTGCTCGGCCGCACCGAGACCGGCATCGTGATGGCCATGCGGCACCGCACCCTGCCGATCCACGGCGTGCAGTTCCACCCCGAATCCGTGTTGACCCAGGGCGGCCACCGGATGCTGGCCAACTGGCTCGGCATCTGTGGCGAGCGCCCGGCCGAGGGCATGGTCGAGATGCTGGAGGCGGAGGTCGCCGCGCTGGTGCTGCAGTGAGCGGGCCAACCACAGGCACGCCAGCGGGTACGGCCGCCAGCGCCGTGAGCGGCGAGCGTGCGCGGCTGCGCGACGCAACTGTGCGGAGGCGCGACCAGCGTGTTGTCGGTAAGGGTGTCCGCGCTGGCGCGAAGTTGCGTGCCACTGAGACGGCAGCCTGTGTGAGTGCGGGCAGTGAGCCACCAATGCCTAGTCCACGGCCAAGGCGCAACTGTGCGTGAGCGAGGGGCCGGCATCGACTCGCCAGGGCGCAGTGAAGACGCGACTGTGACTCGTCCGCATGTGCTGCTGTCGGTCGCGATGAGTGTCGACGGGTACATCGATGACGCGAGTTCCGAGCGGCTGCGGCTCTCGGATGCGGCGGATTTCGATCGGGTCGATCAGGTGCGGGCGGATTCCGACGCGATCTTGATCGGTGCGGAGACGCTGCGTCGTGACAATCCCCGGCTGCTGGTCGACAGTGCCGATCGCCGGGCCGGGCGGATGGCCGCGGGCAAACCGGAGTTTCCGCTGAAAATCACCGTGACGGCGAGCGGTGAACTGACTCCGGATCTGCGGTTCTGGCACCACGGCGGCGACAAGCTCGTCTACACGACCGAGGCCGGCGCGATAGGGCTCGACAGCCTGGCCGGCCTCGCCGAAGTCGTTTCTCTCGGAACCGAACTCGACTTCGGCGTGCTGCTGGACGACCTGGCTCGCCGCGGCATCGCCCGCCTCATGGTCGAGGGCGGCACCCGCATCCACACCGCCTTCCTCGCCGCTGATCTCGCGGACGAACTACACCTGGCCGTCGCGCCCCTGCTGGTCGGCGACCCCGCGGCGCCCCGATTCCTCGACGCCGCAAGCTTTCCCGGCGCCCCGCACCGTCGCATGCACCTGGCCGACGTCGCCCAGGTCGGTGACATCGCCGTCCTGCGCTACCTGCCGAAACCAGAAGGTAAGGCAGCGCAGGACATTCGGTTCATGCGCCGTGCCATCGAACTCGCCCGGCGGTGCCCGCCGAGCGCGACGGCGTTCTCCGTCGGCGCGGTGCTCGTGGCCGACGGCGTGGAGATCGCCACCGGGTATTCGCGCGAGACCGATGCGAAGGTGCATGCCGAGGAGTCCGCGTTGAACAAGCTCGACGCGCAGGATCCCCGGTTGGCGCGGGCGACGATGTACACCACGCTCGAACCGTGCTCACAGCGCGCCACCGCGCCGCGGCTGCCGTGCACGGACCGAATCCTGCGGGCGGGGATTCCCCGGGTGGTCCTCGCCTGGCGCGAACCCGCGACGTTCGTGACCAACTGCGTCGGTGTCGAGAAGCTACGGCAGCAGGGCGTCGAGGTGGTCGAACTGGCCGAGTTGGCGGCGGACGCGATGTCGATGAACCGCCACCTCGAGCTGTCCTAGGGCCGACCGTAGCGCGCGGTCACGAACTCACCGAGCTGATTGTCGCTCAGGGCGGCCCGAGGACTCCGACACCGACGGCCACGGTTCCGTTCTTCGGGATCGAACCGCTCGCCGACGGCTGCTGACTCAGGATCCGGCCCACGCTGCTGGTGTCGAACGTGCCCTGCGGTGACTGACTGATCTGGCTCTGGGTGCCGGTCCAACCCTCCGAGCGCAACTTGTCCACCGCCTGCGCGACCGTGAGCCCGACCAACGACGGCATCTTGATCTGGTCGCTGGAGACCTGGACGGTGACCGTCGAGCCCTTCTCCGCGGTCGTGCCGCCCGCAGGGGTGGTCGAGATCACCTCGCCCTTGGGCCGGGAGGACGGCACCTCTTGGATCTGGATCTTGAATCCGGCGCTGTCCACCAGGTTCGGCTTGGCGACGTCGATGTCCTGCCCGATCACGTTCGGCACCCGAACCGGCTCCGGGCCGGTGCCGATGGTGATCACGATGGCCTTGTCGACATCGACCCGCGAACCCGCCGACGGGTCCTGCGCGATGACCTTGTCGTTGTCCTGCGTGCTGGACGGCTTGCGCTGCACGTTCGGATCGATCTTCAGGTTGCCGTTGCGCAACGCGACTTCGGCTTCGGCCTGGCTCATCCCGTCGAGCTTGGGCACCTGAACCTGCGCGGGACCGGTGGACACCTGCAGGGTGATGGTGCTGCCCTTGTCCTGTCGGGAACCGCCGAGCGGCGCGGTGGAGATGACATTGCCGGTCGCGACCTTGCTGTCCGGCTTCTGCTGGATGGCCACCTTGAAGCCCGCCTGTTGCAACGCGTCCGTCGCCTGCTGCGAGGTCTTGCCCGAAAGGTCCGGTACGGCAACCTGATCCGGCTTGCTGCCGGGTCCGATCAGCACCCAGAACAGGGCGAGCAGCACGGCGACACCGGCCGCCGCGGCAACGCCGATGTAGAGGGTGCGGCGCGGACCGCCCGCGTCCGGCGGGCCTTGCTCGGCGGTGTCGTCGTTGCGCTCGACGGTGCGATAGCTGCGCGGCGCGGGCTCGTCGGAGCCGAAGACGGTGGTGCGGTCCTCGTCGGTCATCACCATCGGCGCGATCGGCTTCTGCCCGCCGAGCACCCGGATCAGGTCGGCGCGCATCTCGGCCGCGCTCTGATAGCGGTTGGCCGGGTTCTTGCTCATCGCCTTGAGGATCACCGAGTCGAGCTCGCGCGGCACGCCGGGATGCACATGCGACGGCAGCCGCGGATCCTCCCTGACGTGCTGGTAGGCCACCGCGACCGGCGAGTCACCAGTGAAAGGTGGCTCACCGGTGAGGATTTCGAACAGCACGCAACCGACGGAGTACACGTCGGACCTGGCGTCGACGGTCTCGCCGCGCGCCTGCTCGGGCGAAAGGTATTGCGCGGTACCGATTACCGCGGCGGTCTGCGTCATCGGGTTGGCGCTGTCGGCGATCGCGCGGGCGATGCCGAAGTCCATCACCTTCACCGCGCCGGCCCGGTTGATCATGATGTTGGCCGGCTTCATGTCGCGGTGCACGATCCCGGCCTTGTGGCTGAAATCCAGTGCGGCACAGACATCCGCGACGACTTCCATGGCCCGGCGCGGCGGCAGCGGACCCTGGCCGCGCACGATGTCGCGCAGCGTGTCGCCCTCGACGTATTCCATCACGATGTAGGGCAGCGGGCCGTCGTCGACCTTGGCCTCGCCGGTGTCGTACACCGCGACGATGGCCGGATGATTCAGCGCGGCGGCATTCTGTGCCTCGCGCTTGAATCTCAGGTAGAAGGTGGGATCGCGGGCCAGGTCGGCGCGCAGCACCTTGATCGCCACGTCCCGGCTGAGCCGCAGGTCCCGCGCCTTGTGCACCTCGGACATGCCGCCGAACCCGATGATCTCGCCCAGCTCATAGCGGGAGGAGAGATTCTTCGGGGTCGTCATTGTTGTCCTTGCGAAGAAGTATTGGGCGCGCTCGGGGTTGCCGCGGGGCTCCGGGCACCCGGTTGGTTCCCCGGAAATGGTATGTCGATGGTGGGAATCCGGGGCAGGGTGGTGGCCGGAGTCGTCGACGGCTTCGTGGTCTTCTGCGGCGTCGTCGTGCTCGGCGGCGGCGTGGTCGTCGTCGGCTCCGGCGTCGTCGTGGTCGGTTCCGGGGTGGTGGTCGGCGCCTCGGAGGTGGTCACCGGCGGCGGAACAGGCTTGGGCGTGGTCGTGTTGGTCACCGGCGGCGGCGGTTTTGGCGCGGGCGTCGACGAGGTGACCGGGGGGACTTTGGTATCGGGGTTGGTGTCGCCGCCGAACATCAGATAGAGCATGGCGGCGAGCAGCAGCACCGCACCGGCGCCGAGCGCGGCCATCCACTTCTGCGTGGTGGTGAAACGCTGACCATTAGCCGGCGACACCTGGTTGCCGCCGGTGCCCGAGTTGAGCATCGTCGCGGGCGCGCCGTAGCCCGCGTTGCCGAGGGCCGCACCGGCCGGCGCGGAGTAGTGCACCGTCGCGCCATCGAAATCTGTTGGCGTGGAAGGAATCGCGACGGTCGGCCCGGGGGGCAGCACCCGGGTGGCACCGGTCATCGACAGCGATGGATTGGCCCCGGTCGGCGTCGGTGGCCTGCGACCGGCGCGCACCGCGGCCACCGCGTCGGCGAATTCGCCACCGCGCGAGTAGCGGCCGTTCGGGTCCTTGCCCATGGTGATATCGATCAGTTCGCGCACGTTCGGGGGCACATCACCCGGCATCGGCGGCGGCGTCTCCCGGACATGCTTCATCGCGACGGTGATCGCGCCGTCGCCGCTGAACGGCCTCGTCCCTGCCAGCGCCTCGTAGCCGACCACGCCGAGCGAGTACACGTCGCTGGCGGCGGTGGCGTCCTCGCCGACCGCCTGCTCCGGCGCGATGTACTGCGCAGTGCCCATCACCATGCCGGTTTTGGTCACCGGCGAGGCGTCCACGGCCTTGGCGATGCCGAAGTCGGTGATCTTCACCTGACCGGTCGGCGTCACCAGGATGTTGCCCGGCTTCACGTCCCGGTGCACCACGCCGGCTCGGTGCGCGACGTCCAGCGCCCGGCCGGTCTGCTCGAGCATGTCGAGACCCTGTCCGACGGAGAGCCTGCCGAGCCGGTTCAGCACCGTGTTCAGCGGCTCGCCCTGGACCAGTTCCATGACCAGGTAGGCGGTTTCGCTGCCCTGCGGGTCGGTGGTCTCGCCGTAGTCGTAGATCCCGGCGATGCCAGGGTGATTCAGCTGGGCGGTGGTCCTGGCCTCGGTGCGGAACCGCTGCCGGAACGTCGGGTCGGCGGAGAACTCCGACTTGAGCACCTTGACGGCCACCCGGCGATCGAGCCGGGTGTCCAGCGCCTCCCAGACCTGGCCCATGCCGCCGGTCGCGATCAGGCGTTGCAGGCGGTAGCGGTCGGCGATCATCGCACCGTTGTTCAGCATCCCCGTACCTTCACTCGCACATCCATATCGTTCAGCCCCCTCGCAGACCGGCGTCCAAGACCGCACGTGCGATCGGCGCGGCCACCTTGCCGCCCGTAGCGCCAAGCGCACGATCTCCGCCGTTCTCCACGATCACCGCGATGGCGATCTTCGGATTCTGCGCGGGCGCGAAGGCGATGTACCAGGCGTGCGGAGGGGTATTGCGTGGGTCGCTGCCATGTTCGGCGGTGCCGGTCTTGGACGCGATCTGATAGCGGGCGGAGCTCTGGCCACCGGTGGTGTTGTTCTCCGAGGCGATCATCAGATTCGTCAGCTGTGACGCTACCTGGGCGTTGAACGCTTGGCCGAGCGAGACCGGCTTGGTCTTGGACAATTCACTGAGGTCGGGCCCCTGTAGTTGGTCGATCAGGTGCGGCTCCATCCGGACGCCGCCGTTGGCGACGGTCGCCGCGATCACCGCGTTGTCCAGCGGAGTCAGTGCCACGTCACGCTGCCCGATGCTGCTCTGGGCCAGTGCCGCGTTGTCCGAGATGGTGCCGACCGTGCTCTCCGCGACCGGAATCGGGATGGATCGGTTCTCGCCGATACCGAAGGCGGCGGCCTGGTCCTTGAGTTTCGCCGCACCGACCTTGACACCGAGCTCGGCGAACGCGGTGTTGCAGGAGAGCCGGAACGCGTCGTACAGCGAGGCGGTCTGGCCCGAGCCACAGGTGGAGCCGCCGTAGTTCTCCAGCGTGGTGCTGGTGCCAGGCAGGGTGATGTTCGGCGCCGCGGTGAATTGATCCTCCGGTGTGGTGAGGTTGTTCGCCAGCGCCGCCGCGGTGACCACCACCTTGAAGGTGGAACCGGGCGGATAGGTCTGCGAGACGGCCCGATTCAGCATCGGCTGATGCGGGTCCGCGTTCAACGCCTCCCAGGTCTGGGTGCCGTGCGCGCCGTCGTGACTGGACAGCTGGTTCGGGTCGTAGCTCGGCGTGGACACCATGGTGAGGATCCGGCCGGTGCTCGGCTCGATCGCCACCACCGAGCCGGTGAAGCCCTTGCTGGTCAGCTGGTCGTAGGCGACCTGCTGCATGGCCGGGTCGAGGGTGGTGAGCACGTTGCCGCCGCGCGGATCGCGGCCGGACACCATGTCGACCAGGCGCTGTCCGAACAGGTGGCTGTCGGAGCCGTTGAGCACCGAATCCTCGGCCCGCTCCAAACCGGTGGTGCGGTACTGCATCGAGTAGAAACCGGTGGCGGGCGCGTAGGCCTCGGGGGAACTCGGGTAGGTGCGCAGGTACTTGTAGCGGTCTTCGGTAGCGACCGAGTTGGCCAGCACGGTGCCGCCCGCGGAGATCTGCCCGCGCTGGCGGGAGTACTCGTCGAGCAGCACCCGGGAGTTGCGTGGATCGGCGCGGTAGTCGTCGGCCTTGATCACCTGAACATAGGTGGCGTTGAGCAACAGCGCCACGATCATCAGCATCACGGCCATGGCGACCCGGCGTAGCGGAGTGTTCACGTCGCGGGCCCCGCTTCCGGTCGGCCCGCATCGGGCTTGCGCAACAGTTCGGTGGTCATCTCCGCGATCGGTGCCGCAGGCACACTCTTGCGGGCCGGGGCAGGCGCGCGCGCCGCGTCGGAAACCTTGATCAGCAGCGCGACCAACGCGTAGTTGGCGAGCAGCGACGAACCACCGTAGGACATGAACGGCGTGGTGAGACCGGTCAGCGGAATCAGCTTGGTGACACCGCCGACCACCACGAACAGCTGGATCGCGACGGTGAACGCCAGGCCCGCCGCCAGCAGCTTGCCGAAGCTGTCGCGCACGGCGAGCGCGGTGCGCAGGCCGCGCACGATGAGCACCAGGAACAGCACGAGCACCGCGGTGAGCCCGATCAGGCCGAGCTCCTCACCGATGGTGGTGATGATGAAGTCGGTCTTGGCGAAGGGCACCTTGTTGGGCCGGCCGCCGCCGAGGCCGGTACCGGCCAGTCCACCGGTGGCGAGCCCGAACAGCGACTGGGAGATCTGGTAGCCGGTGTTGTTGTAGTCGGCGAACGGGTGCAGCCACGTCTGGGTACGCACCTTGACGTGGCTGAAAGTCTGGTAGGCGAAGAAGAAGCCGAGGGTGAGCAGCGCGCCGCCGATGATCAGCCAGCCGACCCGCTCGGTGGCGATGTAGAGCATCACCAGCACGGTGCTGAAGATCAACAGCGACGTGCCGAGGTCTTTTTCGAAGACGAGCACGCCGACGCAGACGATCCAGACCACCACGATCGGGCCGAGGTCGCGCCCGCGCGGGAACTCCATGCCGAGCAGGTGCCGCCCGGCGGCGGTGAACAGATCGCGCTTGGCCACCAGTACCGACGCGAAGAAGATGATCAGCAGGATCTTCGCGAACTCGGCGGGCTGAATGCTGAATCCGGTGATCTTGATCCAGTTCTTCGAGCCGTTGATCTCGGAGAATCTGCTCGGCAGCGCCGCGGGCAGCGCCAGCGCGAGCAGCCCGATCAGGCCGAGGGTGTAGCCGTAGCGGGCCAGCGTCCGATAGTCACGCAACACGATCAGCAGCACGATGAACACCACCATGCCGAGCGCGGTCCAGAGGATCTGCTGGTTGGCGTCGGGGGAGGGCACCGGCAGGGCGTTGTAGATCGCCTCCTGCTGATCGGCCAGGTCGAGCCGGTGGATCAGCACCAGCCCGAGTCCGTTGAGCACCGCGACAATCGGCAGCAGCAGCGGATCGGCGAACGGCGCGAACCGGCGCACCGCGAGATGGGCCACCCCGAACAAACCGAGGAAGGCCAGCCCGTACTTGGCGATGTCCCAGGTGAGCGACTGTTCCTGACTGGCCTCGACCAGGAAGAGCGAGACCGTCGTGAGCACCGTCGCACCCGCGAGCAACAACAGTTCGATATTGCGTCGGGTACTCGGTGGTGGCGCGGGAGCGAAGCCGCCGGGAGGACTGGGAAAAGCCCCAGCGGACGGCGGTGCCGGCGCGGACATCAGTCCGTCACCCGGCAGTTCTCCCCCGCGATCTGGGGGTTCGGCGACGCGGACGACGACGGAACCGGGGCCTCCGACTTCGCCGGTGTCTTGATCTCGGTGCCCCGTGCGTCACCGGTGCCCGGCGCGGGCGGCGCGGGCTCGGTGGTGGGGGCGGCCGCGGTGCTCGGCGGGGCAGGCGAGGCGGGCGGTGCCGAATCCGGGGCCGGGGTCGGCAACACGCCGGGCTGCGGCACCGAGGTCTTCGCCGGACACGGCGGCAGCAGTTCACCCTGCGCGATGGAGCGCATCTGCTCCTTGGCCCGATCCAGCGAACCCGGCGGCAGTCCCTTGCCGACCTGCTCGCGTCCGGTCTGCTTGAGATCGGTGACCTTCACCTGCTTGCAGGCCGACGGCATATCGGCGCCGGGATCGACCAGCGAGAGCTCCCCGGTCTTGGTGACGCAGCCGACCAGATTCACGTCGTGGATCGAGTAACCGAGCACCGAACCGGGCAGCCCGCGCAGGATCACCACCGAGCCGTTGTCGGCCCCGACGTAGTAGTTGCTGCGAATCATCTTGTAGCCGACCAGCAGTCCGACACCGACGGCCAGCACCAGCGCGAACGCCAGCACGATCCAGCGCAGCTTGCGTGCCTTGCCCTTCGGCTCCGGCTCGGGTGTGCTCGCGGCGCGGCGCGGCGCGGCCCGCGGCGGCCGCATGGCTGCCGCGCGTCCGGCCGCGGTGTTCGGCGGCGGCGTGTCCTCGTCCACCCCGGACGCGGCACCGGCCACGATCGGATGGCTCTGGCCGTAATCGAGATCGATCACATCCGCGACGACGACCGTGACGTTGTCCGGGCCGCCGCTGCGCAACGCGAGTTCGATGAGCCGGTCGGCGCATTCGTCGGTGCTGCCCTCGCGCATGGTGTTCGCGATGGTCTCATCGCTCACCACATCGGAGAGGCCGTCCGAGCAGAGCAGATAGCGGTCACCGGCGCGCGCCTCACGCATGATCAGCGTCGGCTCGATCTCGTTGCCGGTGAGCGCGCGCATGATCAACGAGCGCTGCGGGTGCGTGTGCGCCTGCTCCGGCGTGATCCGGCCCTCATCGACCAGTGACTGGACGAAGGTGTCGTCCCTGGTGATCTGCGCCAGCTCGCCGCCACGCAGCATGTACGCGCGGGAGTCGCCGATATGCACCAGGCCGAGCTTCTTGCCCGCGAACAGGACCGCGGTGAGCGTGGTGCCCATCCCGTCGAGTTCGGGCTCCTCCTCGACCTGATCGGCGATGGCGGCGTTGCCCTCACGGGTCGCCGCATCGAGCTTGCCGAGCAGATCGTCGCCAGGCTCGTCGTCGTCCAGGTGGGCGAGGGCGGCGATCATCAACTGCGACGCCACCTCGCCCGCGGCATGGCCACCCATGCCGTCGGCGAGCGCTAGTAAGCGCGCACCCGCATAGACAGAGTCTTCATTGTTGCCTCGGACGAGTCCGCGGTCGCTACGCGCTGCGTAGCGGAGAACGAGAGTCACGATCGCAGCTCGATCACTGTTTTGCCGACACGGACAGGGGTGCCGAGCGGAACCCGCACGGCGGTGGTGACTTTCGCGCGATCGAGGTAGGTGCCGTTCGTCGAGCCGAGGTCTTCGACGTACCAATCATCGCCACGCGGGGACAGTCGCGCATGTCTGGTCGAGGCGTAATCATCGGTGAGCACCAGCGTGGAGTCGTCCGCACGCCCGATCAGCACCGGTTGGGTGCCTAGCGAGATGCGGGTGCCGGCGAGTGAACCTTGAGTCACCACAAGAAATTTGGCGCCCTTCTGGCCCCGGCTGAAGGAGGGCAGCACCGCGGAACCGCGTGCGGCCCTGGGCTGTATCCGTATGCCGGATGCCGCGTAGATGTCGCTGCGCAAGGTGCGCAGCACCGCCCACACGAACAACCACAACAGCAGCAGGAACCCCGCACGGGTCAGTTGCAGTATCAGTCCCTGCACGGCGTTCCACCTCCTGTTCGACCGTGTATGTCGGTGCCGTAGGTGCGGTTCGACCACCCCCACCAGCATGCTGGTCTTGCCGACCCCGGTTCCGGCGCCGTCCGTGTGTTGGCAGCATCATAGGGCCGTAGGTCGACTTCGATCACGATACGACCGACGAATCCTTGATGGCCAAGTCGTGACCTGCATCGCGCAGCTTACGGGATCAGACGATACGGATCAGGATCTCGGAGTGCCCGGCGCGGATCACATCCCCGTCGGCGAGCTGCCAGTCCTGCACGGGCGAACCGTTGACCAGCGTGCCGTTGGTGGATCCCAGATCCGAGAGCATCGCGGTCTGCCCATCCCAGCGGACCTCGATGTGCCTGCGCGAGACACCGGTATCGGGCAGCCGGAAATGCGCGTCCTGGCCGCGGCCGATGATGTTGCTGCCCTCCCGCAACTGGTACGTGCGGCCGCTGCCGTCGTCGAGCTGAAGAGTCGCCGAGTAGCCCGAGCCGGCCTGCGGGGCAGCCGGATACGCGGGCGCGGCGGCATAGCCTTGCTGCGCGCCGTAACCGGGCTGCTGCGAGTAGGCCTGGCCGTAACCGCCCTGGTCATCCTGGCCGTAGGCGCCGGGCTCCGCGTAAGTCTGGTCGCCGTAACCGGGCTCGGCGTACCCCTGCTGGCCGTAGCCGGGCTGGGCGTAGCCCTGGCCTTGCTGGCCGTAAGCCGGGTCCGCGTACGCCTGATCGCCATAACCTTGCTGGCCATAGCCCTGCTGCTGGCCGTAGCCCGGCTCCTGGTAGCCCGGCTGGCCATAGGCGGCGGGTTCCTGATAGCCCGGCTGACCGTACGCCGGCTCCTGGTAGCCCGGCTGGCCGTAAGCGGCAGGCTCCTGATAGCCCGCCTGGCCATAGCCACGATCGGCATAGCCCTGCTGCTGGGCGTAGCCCGGCTCCTGATAACCCGGTTGGCCGTACGCCTGGCCACCCTGCTGGTAGTCGTAGCCGTTCTGGTAATCGCCGTAACCCTGACCGTCGGGCGCCGCGCCGCGCGCGTAGTCCTCGCGGTACGCGCCGTTCTGCGCGCCGCCACGACCGGCAGGCGGTGGGGCGTACCCGCGGTTGCGTGGATCGGACTCCGCGGGCTCACGGCTCGGGTCATAGCCTGAGTTCTGCGTCATGGGGCCAGCTCCTGGTTGCGGGTTTGCAGGTCGTTGTGGCGTGAGTCCAGGGCTTGGAGCTGGTGAAGCTCCGCGACCGACGTCCGGGTCGACCCGGCCGCTAGCCCTGAACTGTCCGGTGTGCAGCGTAGGGGATGCCTCGAACGCCACGTGTACTTCGCCGTAGGTCTGCCAGCCTTGCTCGCGGATGTAATCCTGCAGGTGTTTGGCGAACGCGCGGGTGGTGAGGTCGTGATCGGCGTCCAACTGCTGGTGATCGGAAGAATTGATAGTGATCACATAACTGTTGGGTGCCAACAGGTGTCCGCCATCTAGCTCCTGAACATGATCGGCGGCCTCGCGTTGCAGCGCCGCCTCCACCTCCTGGGGAACGACGCTGCCGCCGAACACCCTGGCGAACACATCACCGACGGCGCCCTGCAGACGACGCTCGAACCGTGAAACGATGCCCATCTCGGCCTCCCTTCGGTGAGCGTCTCTTCTGCCGATTCGTAACAACGACACACATGTATGGCGTGTCGCGTATCGAGCACGTTCATTGCATGATATCCACGATCGTCCACACCTGTAACTCTTGGAAAGATCAGCGGGTTCCCGCGCTTGTCCAGCCCCCGCGTCACGGCCCCCCACGGGCGATTTCGTGCTGACCGGAGGTGCGTGATACTGTCTCCCAGTCGCTCGGGCGAGTGGCGGAATGGCAGACGCGCTGGCTTCAGGTGCCAGTGTCCTTCGGGACGTGGGGGTTCAAGTCCCCCTTCGCCCACCTTCACTCGGGGAAGCCTGTGCTCGCAAAGAGCGCGGGCTTTTCTCGTTTCGGTCGTTTGTCTTTGTGGGGCGCAGCCCCACGCCCGCTCGGAGGGGCTTCGCCCCCCGAACCCCCGATGCCTGTGGCGTGGTGTCACCCCTGTGGGCACTCATCCGAGGACCGGCCGGCGAACGGCGATGTCTTGCGGGCCGCGGACGGGGACGTTGGCGTAGTTCCGGTAACCGACGCGAGTATCCAGTTAGCTCATCAGCGCCCCGATCGTGTCAAGCACCGATTTTCATCGGCTTGAGCCGAGGTTCTGGTGTGGCATGCTTGCACGGTCAATATTCGTGAAATCCCTTGCGGAAGAAGGTCTTTACTGTGACTGTCTCGAACCGGACAGGTCTCGCGCTCGCGGCGCTCGGCGCAGTAACCTGCGCGGTGGTACTCGGCGCGCCTCAGGCCGGTGCCGCGGTTACCGGCCTCGAGATCGTGCCGAACGCAGCGGGCTGCTCCTACATCATCACCGCGACCGCGCAGCCGGGTACCGCGGTGTCTTTCTTCGACGTCGATGCCAATGGTTTCGGTACCCGGGACAGCTTCCAGCCGGATACGCCGTCGGTCGACGCCTCCGGGAAGGCGACTACCACCTGGAAGCCGGGCACGAAGGGACAGCACAAGATCCTCGCGCAGGAGTCACCGACCGCTGACGCCACCTTCACCGAGATGGTCAATGTCGACCTGAACCCCACCTGCGGCAAGCCGTCGACCGGCAGCGCAGGTCTCCCGGGTATCGGCTGATCGGAAAGCCTGTACCCGGCACCTTCGCCCACTCCACTCGTGGAAAGCCCATGCTCATGTAGAGCATGGGCTTTTCTCGTTTCGTCATTCTCGTGGGAGCGCTGCCCGCTCGGAGGGCTTCGCCCCCGAGGCGTCTGGAACCCCGGTGGGTGGGGTGGTGCGCGTGATAGGCGTCGCGTGCGACTGCAATCGGGTTTCAGTTACAGGCGGGGTGGACTCGTGGTGCTGCTGATGGCTCGGGTTGGCGGAGTTGAGTTCTCGGCGGTGGGGCCGTCATGGGGTGGTCGGGTATATCCCCAAGCTGTGTACAACTATCGATATCCACAAGGTGTGTACAACGCTGAATCCGCCCAATAGGGGTTATTTTCGAGGATTTGTGGTTCGTGTACATTGCTGTTCTCAATTATTGAAACGGCGTCGATTCACGCTGGTGGCGGTGTTATCACATCGGACATTTCGGGCCGGGGGTGGGATGGAAAGGTCTCGGGCGGAAGTTAATTGGGGTTGGGTCAGGGCGGTGTTGGTGGTGGTAGGGGGGGATTTAAATTGGTTCTTCCTCGCGTTTCGCGTCGGATTATTCAAATGTTCATCTACGATTGCGGCGGCTCACACCGGAGTGGTCACTTCGCTAATACCTGCATTCGTCAGGGATTTGGTGCTGCTACTCCCGGTCAACAGCTTGTCATGCACCTTTCCCTCAGCTGAAGGATCAGGTATGAACATGTTCAAAACTCGGCACCGCCGATATGGGCGGGCAACGATGTTGGCCGCGGGTGCCGCGGCCATGATTCAAGTGGCGGCTGTCGGCTTTGCCGCGGCTTGCCCGTGCGCCTCGGATGACTACGTCCCGATTCAGCCCGCCCTGACTCCGCCGGCGATGCCTGCCGAAGATCAGGTGTTTCTCAATCCGCCGCGCGATGTGGTCGCGGCCAAGCAGCCGGGCGAGATCATTGCCGCCCGCGAAGTGCATCCCGCGTTCCAGTCGATCATTCAGCCCGACGTCGACGCGTGGCAGCTGTCGTACCGGTCGAACAACAGCCGGGACGAGCCGATCGCCGCGGTGACCACGGTCATGAAGCCGCGCGGTAAGGCCCCGACGAACCTGGTGTCGGTGCAGATCCCGGAGGACGCGGTCGCGGCACATTGCGCGCCGTCGTACACCAGCCAGCTGCTGGCGCTGCCGCCGAACTACGCGGGCACGATGGGCCCGAACTTCATGCTCCCCATGGCCCTTTACGCGGTCACGAAGGGCTGGGCGGTATCCATCCCCGATCACGAAGGCTTGCTCTCGGCCTTCGCCGCAGGCCCGCTGGCGGGTCGGATCACCCTTGACGGCATCCGCGCCACGGAGAACTTCAAGCCGATGGAGCTGAAGCAGGGACGAGACACGAAGGTCGGCCTGTGGGGTGACTCGGGTGGCTCCGTCCCGACGATGCACGCGGCCGAACAGCGCGCCACCTACGCTCCGGACGTCAACCTGGTCGGTACGGTCTCCGGCTCTAACGTCGCGGATGTCCGGGACCTGATCGACTACCAGAACAGCAGCTTCGTTGCCGGGACGGTGTTCGCGGGCATGGTCGGTGTGAGCCGTGAATACCCGGAACTGCAGACGTACCTCGATCAGCACATGAATCCGCTCGGCCAGGGGCTGCGGTCCGTGCACAGCAACGTGTGTCAGGGCTGGTCGGTATTCAGCTTCCCCGCGCTGAACATAAAGGGACTCTTCGATAGTCCGGATTTCACGCGCGAGCCAGCGAACCAGCACGTCTTGGACCAGGTTCGGATGGGGAACGCGACGCCCGACCGGCCGGTGTATATCTTCCAGTCGATGGGTGACTGGATTATGCCCGCCTATGCGACCGACCGGCTGGTGGACAACTACTGCCAGAACGATGGGCAAATCACCTACCGGCGTATCCAAATCGGTGAGTCCTATTCACAAGCCTTCCTGTCCGTGCCGGGAACGTATCAGTGGCTGCAGGAGCGGTTCGATGGTGTTCCGATCGGCGCAGGCTGCAATAGGCAAGATGTTGTGGCAATCGCAAAGGACGATTCCCCCGAGATGAACGAGTGGGTGTCGATCGTCGGTCCGGAGCTGACCGCGGCCGCAGCCAAGCCTGCCTAATAGTTCGACGGGCGGCGTGGTCGGTGCCAGGCTGACGAAGCCCGGCCGGGCACCGTAGTCCGCATTGCCGAGCAATGGGGGATACCACACCGAAAGAAGGCCCGGTCCATTGCGGACCGGGCCTTCTCGCTGTCTAAAACGTTGCCGCCGAATCGGGTACCGGAGAAGTCAACACACAATGCGTGCCCCGATAGATAGTCGGCATACACCGATTGCAGTGTGTACACAGCGACTCGGTCGCGGTCTCGGCCCGCAGGCGATTGACCAATTCTGGATCGTGCAGCAGCGCGCGAGCCATCGCGACGAACTCGAAGCCGTGCGACATCGCGGTGTCGATCGAGGCGCGCGAGGCGATGCCGCCGAGCAGCACCAGCGGCAGGCCGAGTTCGGCGCGGAAGCGCAGCGCGTCGTCGAGCAGGTAGGTCTCGTGATACGGATAGGTGCGCAGGAATCGACGGCCCGCCAGTCGAATTCCCCAGCGCTGCGGCGGCGGGAACTGGTCGGCGAACTCGCGCAGCGGCACGTCGCCGCGGAACAGGTACATCGGGTTGCGTAGCGAACTGCCGACGGTGAGTTCGAGCGCGTCGAGGTTGCCGTCCTGCGCGAGCCACCGTGCGACGGACAGGCTTTCGTCGCCGCCGAACCCGCCGCGCACCCCGTCGTCCATGTTGAACTTCGCCAGCACCGCGATCTCGCCGCCGACCTCCTGGCGCACCGCGTCGGCGGTCTGCCTGGCCAGCTTCGCGCGGTTGACCAGGGTTTCGCCGTACTCGTCCGAGCGCTTGTTCAGCGCGGGGCTGAGGAACGAGCTGATCAGATAGTTGTGCCCGAAATGCAGTTCGACGGCGTCGAACCCGGCTGCCACCGCCAGCCGGGCGGCCCGCGCGTGCGCGGTGATGATCCGCCGGACGTCGGCGGCCGTCGCCGCCTGGGTGAGCCGCAGGCTGATCGGACTGAACTGCTTACTCGGCGCGAGCGCCGGTGCGCGATTGGAGGCCGCGTTCGCAACTGGGCCAGCGTGGCCCAACTGCGCCGACACCGCACCGCCTTCGCTGTGCACCGCGTCGGTGAGCCGACGCAACCCCGGCACCGCCTCGGGGCGCATCCAGATCTGATGCCGGTCGGTCCGTCCTTCGGGCGCGACCGCGCAGTAGGCGACGGTGGTCAGCCCGGCGCCGCCCGCCGCGACCCGGCGATGGAAGTCGATGAGTTCGTCGGTAACCAGGGCGTCTGGCGTGCGCCCCTCGAATGTCGCGGCCTTGATGATGCGGTTGCGCAGCTGCACCGGCCCGAGCCTGGCCGGTTGGAACGCGTCGTTCGACATCTGCTCACACTAGAACGTGTTTCAGTTCGACGTTCCGGAATTGAGGTGGCGGAAGTGGCTTGACTCACAATGAGAACCTGTTCTAATTCTTGGCATGCGCAGATATGACGGCCGCCGCGTGGTGGTGACGGGAGCAGGCTCCGGCATCGGACAGGGCATCGCCCTGCGGCTGCTGGACGAGGGGGCCCAGCTGGTCGCCGCCGATATCGATGAGCCGGGGCTGGCGGCGACGGCGGAGAAGGCGGGCGACGCCGCCGAGCGATTGCGGACGGTCGCGGTGAATGTGGCCGATCCGGACTCGGTGCGCTCGGCGACCGCGACGGCGCTGGACTTCCTCGGCGGGCTCGACGTGCTGGTGAACGGCGCGGGCATCCTGCGCCCGGCCCGCACCCACGAGATGCCGCTGGACGCGTGGAACCAGGTGCTCGCGGTGAACCTCACCGGCACCTTCCTGATGACGCAATCCGCGCTGCCCGCGCTGGTGGAATCCGGGCACGGCGTGGTCGTCAACATCTCCTCGACCGCGGCGTTCAGCGCCGCGCCCTACCTCGCGGCCTATGCGGCGTCGAAAGGCGGCGTGAACGCCTTCACGCACGCGATCGCGCTGGAGTACGCCAAGCAGGGGTTGCGCGCGGTGAACGTCGTGCCCGCGGGCATCACCAGCGGTATCACCACGAAATCGATCCGGGATCAGCCGGAAGGCTTTGATCCGAAACTGTTCGCCCGGATGACCGGTTGGCTCAACGGCGGTGCGCTCGGTAGTCCGGAGGACATCGCCGGCGTGGTCGCGATGGTGGCTTCCGACGATGGCCGGTACATGACCGGCACAGAGATCAGGATCGACGGCGGCGCGTTGATGTAGCCGCGCGGGTTCAAGAACGCTTCGTGGCGATCAGCAGATGATGCGGGATCGGCGGATTCGGCAGCTCCTGGTGGTCCACCGGGCAACCCGACTTCCCCAGCGCGGCAATGACGTCGGCGACCGGGCGCAGGATGAAGCCGTAGGGCGTGAACGGCATCTTCGCCATGGTGTCCGGGTCGCCGATGCCGATCACCACCCGGCCGCCGGGTCGGACGACGCGGGCCAGTTCCGCGCAGACCGCGTCCAGATCCGGCACGAAATAGATGGTGTTGACCGTGATCGCGGCGTCCAGGCTGTCGTCGTCGAGCGGCAACGCGGTGAGCGAGCCCTCGGCGAGTCGCAGCCGGCCCGAGGCGAGGTCGCGCGGATAGCCCGAGCGGGCGCGCGCGAGCATGTCGGGGGAGAGTTCGACGCCGTGCACGATGCCGTCGGTCCCGACGCGCGCGAGCAGCAGGGAAAGCCCTGCGCCACCGCCGAATCCGAGGTCGGCGGCGGTCTCGCCCTCGGTGATCGCGGCCGCCGTCACCGCGGCCTCGATGGCGCGCTTGTTGCCGCGGTTGAGCATGAACGCCACGCCCTTGCCGAGCACACCGTGTGGATTGCCGAGCTGACCGGCCAGGGTGGACATCAAGCGGGCGCGCACACCGTTCATGGCGCCATCGTAGGCACACCGCAGCCGTTGCCGCCGCCGACCGATGTCCGGCCACCATTTGAATCATCGACGTTTCGAATACTGTTCCGAATGCGTTCGTTTCGGTTCGATCGGATGCTGTGTTGTCGACCCGAAAGACCGTGATGCGCGCACCACTGATCCTGCTCGCCGCCTGCTCGATGGCGCTGTTGATCGCGGGCCCCGCCGCGGCGACCGGTCAGTGGGGTCCGCTGGCACCGCCCAATCCGTATCTCGGGCCGCTCGGCACCTCGACGATGCATGGGGACGCGGGTTCGTCGGATGCCACTGCGCTGGCCGGGCCCGGGGTGGGCGCGGCGTCGGTCTCGGCCTATCCGCTCGCCGCGGCGTGCCCGACGCTGCTCGAGGGTTCGGACAAGCTGGTGGTCGCGTTGTGCACGGCGATCGTCGGCCAGACTCCGACCGTGCAGCTGATCGATCCGGCGGCACCCGGACCGCTCGGGCACTCGCTGGCCGCGCTCCAGCTGACCAAGGGCAGTCTGCTCGGCGGCGTCTACGCGTATCTGGACAACAACGACCGGCTGGTGGTCGTGGACGGCGACAATCGCTTGCTCCGTATCGGTCATGCCCGCGACGCGGCGGGTAAGTGGCAGTTGGCCAGCGAGCCGGTGGCCGACCTGTCGGCGGTGATTCCGGTGGGGGACAACGTGACCGGGTTGGTGCCGGATTGGTCGGGCAATATCTGGTTCGCCACCGGGAACGGCGTCGTCGGGCTGGTCGCACCGTCCGGCGCGGCGGTCACAGTGACGTTGCCCGCCGATGAGCAAGTGGCCAATAGCATTTCGGCGGCACCGAGCGGACGGATCGCGGTGGCGACCACCCACGCGCTGTACGAGCTGCGCGCCGACGCGTCCGGCCGGCCCGAGGTGGTCTGGCGCGCGCCGTACGCGCGCGGCGCGGCCCGCAAGCCGGGACAGTTGAGCTGGGGTACCGGATCCACGCCCACCTACTTCGGGCCGCACACCGGCGCCGACTACCTGACCATCGTCGACAATGCCGACGGGCAGGTCAACGCGCTGGTATTCCGTTCGGGAACCGGACAATTGGTGTGCTCGCAACCGGTGCTGACGAAGGGCGGTGCGGGCAGCGAGAATTCACCGGTCGGCATCGGCCGCTCGTTGTTCGTCGCCAGTACCTATGGCTACCCGTATCCGGCGGTGCCCGCAGGCGCGGGGCCTGCCGTTCCGCCGACCGCGCCATTCGCCGGCGGCATGACCCGGGTTGATGTGGACGACAACGGTTGTCACACGGTGTGGGAGAACTCGGTGCGCAGCGCGGCCGTCCCACACTTGTCCACAGCCGATGGCGCTATATACACAGTGACCCGTCTCGGGCCGGACGTCACCACACCGCTGGATGGTTACGCGTTCGCCGTGCTCGACCCGGAGACCGGAGCGGTGATCGCGAGTCGTCCGTTGCCCGGCACCATCGTCGACGATCCGCTGCAGACGTCGCCGTTGATCGCCCATGGCCGACAGGTGTTGCAGGGCACGGTCACCGGCATTCTGCGGGTCGGCTGAGCGCGCCCGGCCGGGTGTGGATACCGCTGTCACTCAGCGGACTTCACGGTTTATGCACATGCCGAATGTCGGTGATTCCACCTGTGGATAAATCTGTGAGCTGCTCGAGGAGCATCGAGGGATGCCCACCCGCGCGGTAGCCCGTTCTGGGCGCGATATTGCGCCGCACGAGGTTTGGCGGAGCAGCCTCGCGGCTGTGGATGGAGCCGTGTGTTGTTTCGGGATGGCCGAACGCCGTTCACCTTCGCGTTCCCTGCCTGACCTCGAGCGTTGCGGCGCAATCGACTCCGAAGCGCCTGGGTGGTGGCTGTGTATGACGTCGGGAAGGGTGCGGAAAGCTGTGCGCGAAAGGTGTTGAGACAGCGTCGCCTGTGTGGATGACGCGGCGGTGCCGGGGTGTGGACATCGATCGGATCGGCCGGTGGTGTTCCGGACGACGGCGGCACATGCCGAACCTGTCCACAGCGGTGGACGGTGCACAATTCCCAGCCTGTGCACGGAGTGCGAAGGGTGCGTGATCGCGGGTTACGGCTGCTGCACGTTGTGCATAGCCCGGCGGCGCGTAGCGGTCGCACCGCGCCGCGACTGGCACGGCAGCCAACTGGGCGTGGGCCTTTCGGCGTGTTGTACCGGTGTGTCCCGTTTGGGGAACGCTTGCCGCAGTGTCGATTTCGCCCCATTCGCCATGGTTCAGGGGACTAGTGAGGCGAAGATCACACTGCGTCTAGAAGTTGCGGCCGTGGTGCTGAACCGGCCCGGCCGAAGCGGACGCGCAGCCGCCTTTCTGTGTCTGGTTATTCCCGATCTTGTCCAGACGCATGCATGTCCACGGGCAGTCCAACCAGGTATGTGTCGTGTTAATAAGACCTTAAACAAACCTGTAGTCGCTTTCTGTTCACCCGGTGTCCAGCTATCTCAATTCTTCGAGAGGAACACGCAGGTCGTCCGCCCTACGCGGGTGCCATTGAGGGATCTATGTCGAGGCCGCAGCTAATCATGCGAACGAAGTTTGTATCGCCACGAAGCGGATATGGAAGGACCTGCGGATTCGCGCGATCGTGAACGCGCCGACCGTTTCAAACAGTCCAAAAACGACAGCTGCAAGTTAGCTGGAGCTGTGAAAAACTATGCGCTCACCAGGGTTTGCTGGCGTGCTGCTTTATACGCTTGACACGAGCGACAAGGGTTGCATGAGGATAACGATTGTGTAGAGTCAACGGTAACGCTGGCCGCAGCTGAGCATGACTCGCTGCGGCCAGCGGAACTCAATTGGGGGACACCGAAACCGAACCGTGACGCGGCGTTGCTGTCGAGTGTCCGAACCCGCTTCGCTCAGTGTGTGCTCGAGGTTGTCTGTCGACCCTCGCCCGTCGCATCCAGTGCCGCATCGTCCTTCGCGAGCACCACCCTTCGACCCACCCCGAACACGTAGACCAGGAACAACGCCTCGGCGAGGAACCCGATCGCGATGCGCACCGGCGCGGGCAGGGCGCTCGGCGTCACAAAACCCTCGATGCAGCCACACACCAGCAGCACGCCGACCAACCCGAGCGCCACCGTCGCGGTCGCCCTGCCCTGCCGCGCCACCGCCTCCAACCGGCTCAGCCGACCCGGATCTATCAGTGTCCAGCCGAGTTTCAGGCCCGCCCCGCCCGCCACGAAGATCGCGGTCAGCTCGAGCGTGCCGTGCGGCAGGATGAATCCGAAGAACGAATCCAGCCGCCCCGCCTCGGCCATCAGCCCGGCGGAGACGCCGAGGTTGAGCGCGTTCATGAACAGCAGATACACCGCTGGCAGGATCAGCACCCCGGTGAACAGCGCGATCGCGGTCACCCAGGCATTGTTCGTCCACACCTGCGCGGCGAACGCACCCTGCGGATGCTCGGAGTAGTAGGACTCGAAGGCACCGCCGCGCCCGGTCAGCTCGCCGGTGTCGGACGGAATGCCGAGAACCGCACGCGCCGAATCGAATCGGGCCACCCAGACGGCCAACCCTGCGGATATCAACAGGAACACCGCCGCCACGCTGACCCACCACGGCCAACTCCGATACAGGGCGGCCGGGAAGCGGTGTGTGAAGAACCGGCCGATCTCCTGCCAGGTGTCGCCGCTACTGCCGATCGCCCGACCGCGCGCCCTGGCCAGCAGCGCGCTCAACCCGGCGATCAGCTCCGGATCGGGGCTGTGCGATTGCAGCCGGGCCAACTGCTGGGACGTGCGCCGGTACAGCGTGACGAGCTCGTCCGCCTCGGCACCGGTGAGCCTGCTCCGCTTGGTCAGATAGTCGAGCCGTTCCCAAGCCCTCCGGTGTGCATAGCTGTACGCGTCAACATCCACTGGCTTGCCTCCCACTACCGCCGGTCGCAAGAATGCTATCGACATGGCTGAATTCACCACCGGGGAAGCGGTCGCGCTAGAGCTGCCGATCGCCCGCCTGCCCACCAGGGCCACCGCGTTCTTCGTCGACGTGGTGGTGCAGCTGCTGCTGGCCGTCACGCTGTTCGTGCTGACCGTCAGCGTGCTGCTGCCCAGCGGGGCGGACACGGCGTGGCTGGATGTTGCCGTGCTGGTCACCGTCGTAGGTGTGCTGGTCGGCTACCCGGTGGTCTGCGAGACCGCGTCGCGCGGGCGGACGTTGGGCAAGTTGATGCTCGGGCTGCGGGTGGTGCGCGCGGATGGCGGCCCGATCGATTTCCGGCACGCGCTCACCCGCGGGCTGGCCGGTGCGATCGTCGACTTCTGGATGCTCGGCGCGTTCGGTGCGGTCGCGGTGGTCACGTCGCTGTGTTCGCCGAACGCGCGGCGAGTCGGTGACGTGCTCGCGGGCACCGTTGTCGTGCACGCCCAGCGGCCGCTGCCCGCACCGCTGCTCGCGGTGGCACCGCCGTGGCTCGCGGGCTGGGCGGGTCCGCTGCCGCTGGCCATGCTGCCGGATGATCTGGCGCTCGCGGTGCGGCAGTACCTGAGCCGCTTGCGCACCCTCACGCCCGTCGTGCAACATGAGCTCGGCACCGCGCTGGTCAGTGCGGTATGCGAGCGGCTGCAGGTGCCGGTGCCGACCGGATATCCGCCGTTGCAGATTTTGGGTGCGGTGATCGCCGAGCGGCAACGCCGGGTGCTGCCGCCGCCGATGTTCCCGGTCTTCCGGCCGGGGCCGGTGCCGCTTCGGGTCGGTCCGTAGTTACCGGTTGGCCGCGACGTAGTCGTCGATCTCGCGCAGGAACTGGTCCAGTCGCGCGGGGGTGATCCAGGAGCCGCGGAACGAGTTCTTGGCCAGCGCCACCAGCTGATCGATGTCGAGGCCCGCGTGCTCGGCGAGTGCGACATAGTTGTCCGCCGCGTACGCGCCGAAGTACGCGGGATCGTCGCTGTTGATCGTCACCGTGAGGCCGCGGTTCAGCAACCCCACGATCTCGTCGGACTTCATCCGGGAGGTGACGAACGAATTCGAGACCGGACAGCAGGTCAACGCGATCCCCTTGCCCTTGGCCAGTTCGACGAGCCGGTCGTCCTCGACGATGTTGGTGCCGTGGTCGAGCCGGTCGACGGCGATGTCCTCCAGGGCCTGCCGGATGTGCTCGATCGAGTCTTGCTGATCGATATCGCAGTGCATCGTCAGCAGGAAGCCCTCGCGCCGGGCCCGCGCGAAGACCGCCGCGAACTTGCTCGGCGGATTGCCGCGCTCATCCGAGTCGAGCCCGACGCCGATGATCCAGTCCCGGTACGGCAGCGCCGCCAGCAAGGTTGCCATCGCGAACTCCGCGGCATAGTCGCGCAGGAAGCAGAGGATCAGCTCGGCCGAGATGCCGAACTCGCGTCGCGCCCGCACGATCGCCGACCGGTATCCGTCGATCACGGTGGCGAACGGGACCCCGCGCCCGGTGTGCGCCTGCGGGTCGAAGAACATTTCGACGTGCCGAACCCCCTGGGCATGCGCCCTGGTCAGGTAGTCGAACGCCAGATCATGAAAGTCGGCCGGTTCCAGCAGCACCCGCATGGCGGGGTAGTAGACCCGCAGAAACGAGGTCAGATCGTGGAACTGATAGGTCTGCTTGACCTCGTCCACCGTCTGTTCCGCCAGCTCGATCCCATTGCGCTGCGCCAACCGGAACTTCAACTCCGGCTCCAGCGTTCCCTCCAGATGCAGGTGCAGCTCGGCCTTGGGCAGTCCGCGGACGAACGCGGCGAGATCAGACATGGCTCCCATCATGCGCCGCGGGCCGCCGGGCGGGCTACATCGTGCCGGACTTCTTGAGCTCCAGGTATTCGTCCGCGAGTGCCTCGGCGAGGTGGTCGGGGGAGGCGGCGACTACCGCGAAGCCCCTGCGGCGCAAGGACTCCTGCACCAGGGCGCGTTCGGCGAGGATGGATTCGGCGGCGGCCGCGGGGTAGAGGTCGGCGCGGGTGGCGCGCCGGGTCGCGGCCGCGGCGACGTCGGGGTCGGTAACCGAGACGATGAGGACGCGGTGGCGCTGGGCGAGGGTGGGCAGCACCGGGAGCAGGTTTTCCTCGACGGCGGCACCGTCGAGGCTGGTGAACCAGACGACCAGGCTGCGGCGGCGGGTGCGCTGGATGGCGGCGCGCACCAGGCCCGCGCTGTCGGTGTCGACGAGGGCCGGGGTGATGCCCGCCATCGCGTGCATCAGCTTCAGCTGCAAGCCTTTTCCGCTGATACCCCGCACCTCGGCGCGCGGCTCCCGGTCGTAGGCGAGCAGATCGACCGAGTCGCCCGCGGCGGCGGCCAGCCCACCGAGCAGCAGCGCGGCCTCGATGCCGGCGTCCAGGCGGGTGCCGTCGCCGACCCGGCCCGCGCTGATCCGGCCGGTGTCGAGCAGCATCAGCATGTGCCGGTGCCGTTCCGGGCGCCAGGTGCGCACCAGCACGTCGGTGGCGCGGGCGGTGGCGCGCCAGTCGATGCCGCGCACGTCGTCGCCGGCGACATATTCCCGGAACGAGTCGAATTCGTCGCCCTGCCCGCGCAGGTTGGCCACATTGCGGCCCTCGAGTTGTTGCAGCCGTTTGACTTTCGAGCGCAGCAGGCGCTCGCTACGGAACGGCGGCAGCGCGCGGACCCGGGCCGGGACGCTACGGCGAGTCTGCCTGCCCGCCAAGCCGAGTGGGCCGATCAGTCGCACGGTCACCTGACCCGCCGCCCGGTCGCCGCGATAGGTCGGGGCGAGCGTGGTGCGGAAGCGGACCAGCGTCGCCGGCGCGAGATCCAGCGTGTGCGTGCGGTTTTCGGTGCGGGCGCTGGCGGGCCAGTCGTCCCACACGGTGCCGCGCAGCGGGCGGGTGCCGTTGTTCACCGCGACGAGTTCCACCTCGGTGGCCCGGCCGAGCCGGACCACGGTGAGCGGCTCCCTGGACAGGGCGAGATCGCGGGCCCGGCCGACCGAGCCGAGGTCGAAAAGCAGTGCGGCGGCCAGCAAGCCGGTCGCGACCAGCACGCCGATCAACGACGGAACGACGAAGGTGACGAGCAGCGCGAGCAGGCCCGCCGCGGCGGCCAGCCGACCGGTGACGACCACGGACTACACCGGAACCGGGACCGAAAGCAGCAGCGACGACATGACACTCTCGGTGGTCACGCCGTCCAGCTCCGCCTCCGGTCGCAGCTGCAGCCGATGCCGAAGCACCGCGACGGCAAGGGATTTGACGTCGTCGGGAGTCACGAACCCGCGTCCGTTCAGCCACGCGAACGCGCGCGAGGCCGCCATCAGCGCGGTGGCGCCACGGGTGGACGCGCCGTGCTGCACGGCGGGGGACATGCGGGTGGCCCGGCACACGTCGACCATGTAGGCCAGCACCTCTGGACTGATCGTCACCTCGGCGATCGCGGCCCGGCCGGCGAGGATATGCGCGGGTCCGGCTACCGGGCGCAGTCCGGCGGCGGCCAGATCGCGTGGATCGAAACCGGCGGCATGGCGCTGCAGAATGCGGAATTCGTCGTCGCGGCCGGGCAATTGGATGTCGACCTTGAACAGGAACCGGTCCAGCTGCGCCTCGGGCAGCGGATAGGTGCCCTCCTGCTCGATCGGGTTCTGGGTGGCGATCACGACGAACGGATCGGGCAGCGGGCGCGGCCGTCCGTCGACCGAAACCTGGCGCTCCTCCATGGATTCCAGCAACGCCGACTGGGTTTTCGGTGGCGTGCGGTTGATTTCGTCGGCCAGCAGCAGGTTGGTGAAGACCGGGCCGTGCCGGAAGGTGAACTCGGCCGAGTGCGGATCGTAGATCTGCGAGCCGGTGACGTCGCCCGGCATCAGGTCCGGGGTGAACTGCACCCTGGCGTGGTCCAGCTCCAGTGCCGTCGCCAACGCCCGCACCAGCAGCGTCTTCGCCACGCCAGGTACGCCTTCGAGCAGCACGTGTCCACGGCACAGCAGCGCTAGTACCAGGAACATGATCGCGTTGTCGTTGCCGACCACCGCCTTGCCGATCTCGGTGCGCAACGCCGCGAACGCCGCACCTGCCTCCTCGGCGGTGGGGGTGTGGTTGGTGTCCGTAGTGGGGATGGTCATCCGACCTCCAGTGTCATGCGGGGGTTCCCGCGCCCCGTCGATGGGATGAGTGCTGCGGCATGGTGTCGGCGGTTCATCCGACCTCCGCTTCGATCCACTCGAGTTGGGTGGCAACGAGTTCCAGGGTGTCCGCGTCGGGCACCCGGCCGAACAGGGCGAGCCCGAGCTCTTGCGGATCTTCGCCGATGCGGGCGGCCAGGGCGGCGACGAGCCGGTCCGGCGGGGTGTCCGCGGTCATCCCGAGCGTCGGGCGGATGCGGCGCAGCGTCGCCGCGCGCAGCTTGGCCGCGACGTGCTCGTGGTCCCTCGACCGCCGATACAGCGCGGCCTGCCCGGCGAGCAGCTCGTTCGCCGCGACCTCGACCGGCCGCGGCTCGCGCACCAGCGCGCCACGGCGGCGCGCCCGCCACCACACCACCAGGGCGGCGGCGATCAGGAATTGCAACCCGCCGAAGAAGACCGGCGCGGGCAGCCGATCCCAGATCGCGTCGTCGCCGGTGCCGAAGCCGGATCCGCCGGAGTCGTGCGGCGGCCTGGTGCGCGGGATGTCCGGAGGTTGCTGCGGCGCGTTCGGCGCGCCGCACGACTGCAGCGCGGCGTAGAGCAGCAGCAGTAGTGCGGCCGCACCGGCGAGTACCGCCCAGAATTTGGGGTTGCGCAACAGCTCCGGCAGTGGCGGCAGCGTCCGCCGGGTGCGCGGCGCCCGCTCGGCGGCGGTGATCTCCATGGGCTCCGGCACGGGCGGCGGGGCCGCCGCGGAGAACCGGTCGGCGTATTCGAGCCTGCGGTACTCGTCCTCGGTCGCGCGTCGCCCGCCGTAGACGACCTCGTCGAAACTGTGTGCGGCCGGGTCGAATTCGGCGACGACGTCGAGCGGCAGCGCGGTCGTCACATCGTCGGCGGTCTCCCGGGCGGTGCGGGACCTACGCACCTCGAGCACGCCGCGCTGCTCGAGTCCGCGCAGTACGGCGCGGAAGCGTTCGCGCAGCGCGCGGTCGAAATCGCGGTGCTGTGCGGCGTTTTCGGCGGCCGCGCGGTGGTCGGCCGCGGCGCCGAGCCGCGGTGGGCCCGGCGGCTGGCTGTCCTGCGACACTTCGTCGTGCTCGCTCATCGCACCTGACCCGGTATGTGAATGTCCAAACCCTCACGGCGGCAACGACGATCGAGGTAGGACACCACCCTGGTGGCCGCCTCGACGACCTCACCGAACGCGATAATCAGCAGCACGCCGCTGGTGAGGAGCACGATCACCGGCCAGCGATGGGTGCCGGAGAAGTCCGACAGATACCACGGAATCCCCAGCAGCGGCACGGACAACAGCGCGAGCAGGCAGCGTTGCGCGAACCACAGGCCGACCGTCTGCCACTCGGCACCGGCGACCAGGATTTTCGCGCGAGCGACGGCCCCCCGATGCGGTGCCCCTTCGACGAACATGACCGGGACCGCCACGAAACGCTTGGCGCGCAACCACCCCAGCCAGGCCACCCCGAACGGAAAGGTGATGATCAGCAGGCTGGACAGCGCGAGCACGCCGACCGCGACGAGGGTATAGAGCACCTGGAACACCAGCAACGGCCCGGACGCCTTGGCGACCCTGCGCAGCGCTGTGCGCCAGCCGATCGGCGCACCGGACACGCCGGCCAGTCCGATCGCGACGGTCGCGCCGCGCAGCACGAGCCGCAGCAGCCACGCGCAGGCCATCGTCGACAGGATCGCCGCCCACGCGATGGCATTGTCGGCATCGCCGGTCAGCCGCGCGCTGCCCGCGGTGATCGCGACCACCACGAGCTCGGCGGCGACCAGGCACAGCGCGGTCAACCAGGCCAGTGCGAGCAGATTCGCCTGGATCAGCGCGAACGGCACGTCCAGCAGTTCGCGGAAGGTCATCGGACGGATCGGCACCGTCGTTCCAGGGGACCCTGGTACCGGATCGTCTCCCGCCCCGACGGCACCGGCCGGGTCGGCGGCTGGTAGCACGGGCCGAGTCTAACGGGCTGTCCCCGAATTGCGGCCCTCGCAGGCCGTTCGTCGTTTACGCAGGGGCCCGATCTTCGTTGGCAGGCCTTACGCGGTCGAGTTCGTCGCTGGTTCGACGCTCTTGTCCAGCAGCCGTGCCACGACCTGCCGGTACCGGGCCGGTTCGATTTGCGGCAGGCCGAGCAGGGCACGAAGGTACACGCCGTCGCCGACCAGCCGGACGATGTCGGCCTGGACCGGGTCGTCGATCTCGTTGTCCAGGCCGTCCGACCAGGAGTTCATCATCTCCATCAGGGCCTGCTGCACCTCGTCGGCCTCTGCGTCGGCCGCGGCGTCGATGGTGCGCATGGTCGCCAGCATGGAGCGGTAGATCTCGAGTTCCACCGCGTCGGCGGCGTTGTCCGGGTTCGGGGTCTGCAGGTACCAGCTGGCGACCGATTGGCCGCGGTCGGTGTAGTCCGTCAGCTGCTGGCCCGCGCGTTCGGTGAGCCGCCGGACCAGCCCGGCGAGCAGCGCGTCCTTGCTCTTGAAGTGATAGAGCAGCCCGCCCTTGGAGACGCCGGCCTTCGTCGCGACGCTCTCCAGGGTCACGTGCGACATGCCTTTTTCCAGCAGCAGGGATTCGAGTGCGTCCAGGATCCGGTCGCGGGTGTTAGCCGTCACCGGGCGAACTATACCGGCTGGACGGTAAGGTCTGATACTGTACCGTCCGGACGGTAAGAAATATGACGGAAGTCGAGCAAGACAATGACCACCCAGACCGCGAAGAACCCCCGGATGACCGGGCCGATCGCCGACACCCCACCCCGCGCCACCGCACGCGACTGGGCGGGCCTCGCCGTGCTCGCCCTCGCCCTGCTGCTGCTCGCGGTGGACGCCACGGTGCTCGACCTGGCCGTGCCCGCGATCAGCGCCGATCTGGCGCCGACCACACCACAGCTGCTGTGGATCATCGACGTGTACTCGTTCGTGCTGGCCGGCCTGCTGGTGATGATGGGCAACCTCGGCGACCGGATCGGCCGCCGCAGGCTGCTGCTGATCGGCGCGGCCGGTTTCGGTGTCGCGTCGGTGATCGCGGCCTGGGCCGTGTCCCCGGAGATGCTGATCGGCGCGCGCGTGCTGCAGGGTGTCGCCGGTGCGACCCTCATGCCCGCGACCCTCGGCCTGATCCGTTCGATGTTCCTCGATCCGCGCCAGCGCACCGTCGCCATCGCGGTGTGGAGCGCGATGGCGGGCGGCGGCGCGGCGGCCGGACCGCTGCTCGGCGGCTGGCTGCTCGAGCACTACTGGTGGGGTTCGGTGTTCCTGGTGAACCTGCCGGTCATGCTGGTGCTGATCGCCTTGGGCCCGTTCCTCGTTCCGGAATCGCGGGACCCGAACCCCGGTCGATTCGATCTGCCGAGCGCGGGCTTGTCGATGCTGGCGCTGGTGCCGATCGTGTACGCGATCAAGGAGTCGGCGGCACACGGGCTCAGCCCGCGGTTGGCCGTGATCGGTGCGGTCGGCGTCATCGCGGGTGTGGTGTTCGTGCGCAGACAGCGCACCCTGGACAACCCGATGCTGGACCTGAAGTTGTTCGCACTGCCCAGGTTCCGCACCGCGGTGATCACCAACCTGCTCGCCGTGTTCGCGCTGGCCGGTGTGCTGTTCTTCGGCTCGCAGTACCTGCAGCTGGTGCTCGGCCACTCGCCGATGGAGGCCGGTTTGCTGTTGCTGCCCGGCCTGGCCGCCAGCGTGATCGCGTCGCTCGCCGCGGCGTGGCTGGTGCAGCGGATCCGGCCCGGTGCGGTGCTCGGCGGCGCGCTGACCGTTGCCGCGTTCGGTTCCGCGCTGTTCCTCTGGCTCGGCCCGAACCCGGCGGGCAGCACCACGCCGTTCATCCTCGGCTTCCTGTTCATCGGCGCCGGTGTCGGTGTCGCGCTGACGGTCTCGTCGGACCTGGTGGTCAGCTCGGCTCCGGTCGAGCGGGCGGGCGCGGCCGCGGCGGTCTCGGAGACCGCCTACGAAACCGGCATCGCCCTGGGCGTCGCCATCCTCGGCAGCGTGGTCATGGCGATCTTCCGCAACGGCCTCGACCTGACCAACGTGCCGAGCGACCAGGTGGGCGTCGCGTCGGAATCCCTCGGCGCGGCCACAGGTTTCGCGCGACAACTACCAGAGTCGGTCTCCAGCACCTTCCTCACCTCGGTGCACGAGTCGTTCGTCTCAGGCATCCACTTCGCCGCAATCGGCACAGCCTCGATCCTGCTGATCGCCGCGGTAGTAGCCTTCCGCCTCCGCACCCCCCGCCCGTAACCCGCCCCAAGTCGAGGCGAGTCATACGGTCGCTCAACGATCTTCACCAGCGACCATTTGACTCGCCTCAACAATCACCGGCCGAATTCTGGGTGATACCGGTCAGTGCTGGGGGCGGGCAAGTTGGGTGGGGGTGAGGCGGCCGCGGAGGGTGACGGATTCGGCGAGTTGCCAGTGTTTGGCTTCGGTGGGGTCGGCGGCGGTGACGGTGGTGGCGGAGGCGAGTAGGAGGTTGTCCTGTTTGGCGAGTTCGCAGAGGCGGGCGGCCTCGTTGACCGCGTCGCCGATGACGGTGAACTCGTAGCGCTGCCTGGCGCCGACGTTGCCCGCGACCACGCGGCCCGCGGCGACGCCGATCGCGGCGACGAAGTCGTTGGCGGTGGCATCGAGCCGGCGTCGAATCGCCCGTGCGCAGGCCAGCGCCGCACCCGATGCGTCGGAAAGGGCGGCGGGCGTGCCGAATACGGCCAGCGCGGCGTCGCCCTCGAACTTGTTGAGCAGGCCGCCGTGCTCCTCCACCTCGTCGACCACGATGTCGAAGAAGCGGTTGAGGATGGCGACCATCTCGGTGGCGGGCACCGTCGCGGCCATCGTCGTCGATCCGACGATGTCGACGAACAGCGCCGCCGCCTCGGTCTCCACGCCGCCGAGCGAGGGATTGCCCGCCAGCGCGGCGTCGGCGACATCGCGCCCGACGTGCCTGCCGAACAGATCTCTGATCTGTTCGCGCTCGCGCAACCCCTCCACCATGTGGTTGAAACCGCTTTGCAGCTCGCCGAGCTCGGTGCCGTCGTACACGGTGATCGCCACCTGCAGGTCGCCGTCCTCGACCTGACGCAGTGCACGCCGCACCCCGCGAATCGGCGCGATGATCGCCGACACGCTCTGCATCATCAGCAGCAGACCGAACACCAGCGCCGCACCGCCGAGGGACAACACGCAGACCGCGAGCCGGGCCGTGCTGACCGACGAGTCGACCAGCGCCCACCCGGCCACGATCATCGAAAGGGCCACCGGCACGCCGGCACCCAACATCCAGGCCACCATCGAACGGGAGAAGACGCCCATGCCACGCCGCCGCCGCGACGGCGCCGCGTCCAAGACTCGTGCGGTCACCACCCGCAGCGCGAACTCGGCGATCAGGTAGCCGTTGGCGCACACCACGATCGCGCTGAAGGCGATGCCGATCAGGATCTTGGGAATGAGCGCGGGCTCGACCAGGGCGTAGAGCGGCGTCAGTACGGCGGCGGCACCCGACCACAGCAGTGCCTGCTGCAGCACCAGATTTCGCGGCACCCTGGCGGCGGCGATCTGTTCCGCCTCGGTGGGCACCTGGTCCGGGTCGATCGCCCAGCGCAAGGTGCGTAGCCCGCGCACGGTGCCCCACCACATCCCGACCAGCAACGCCAGCGCCGCGTATCCCGGCGTGGCGATGACATCGAGCAGCAACAGTTCCCGGGTGAACACCGTCGGCCCCGGCAACACGAAGCCGATCAACGCGAAAGTGACGGCCATCCCGGCCAGGTTCGCCGCCACCAGCGGCACGGTCAGCAGCAGCTGTACCCGGATCCGCCGCATCCCCGATGACTCGTCCACCGGTCCGAGCAGCCGCGAACCGAACGCGGCTGTCGAAACGTCACTGTGGGCCATGGGAGGAAAGCCTAGGCCGGACCACCCGCGAAGAGCCGGACCAGCGGCCCGAGATCGTCCGAGTGCCTCGACTATCGGTGCGCTCAGTGCCCGCGCGATGGCGCGTGCGCAGTGGGAGCCCGCTACCGGTGCGGCAGGGCGCGGGAGTGGCAATCAGCGACCGCGTGGCAGTTCGCGCCGGCCACGACCGGGAAGTTCGGACTGCCCTCGGCCGCTGAGCTCGTCCTGCCGCGAACCGGACAGGCCATACGGCTGAGCCGCCGAGCCCTCCGGCAGCGCCGAGTAGCGCGGGTCCTGTCCGTAGTCCGCGTCGACCACGGTGGCGGCGACGCGCTGGGCGTGCTGCGCCTCCGGCGATCCCGGTGCGAGCTGGTAACCCGTCGGCGCGTGCGAGTCCTGGGTATCGATGGTGACCTTGCGGGTGCGCTTCAGCGTGAAGGTGATCTCCTCGACCTCCTCGAACGCCTGTCGGGCAGTGCGCAGCGGGTGCGTTGCGTTGTCGATCGCGTTGGCCACGAACGACGGGACCAGCGGGCGGATCAACCTGGCCGCGGTGTCGGTGAACGGCACCGTGCCGATCAGCGGAAGTTCCAGGCCGCCACCGGTCTTGGGCGCCCGCGTGCTCGGCGCGAGTGCCCGCGCGGCGACGGGAGCTGGCAGGTTCGGCGTCACGAATCCTTCGGCAGACACGGAGCTGTCCTTTCGATCGTCAGCCGTTGCGGCTGGTAGTTCGGGGCGGCGCGGCGGTTCGGTGACGCCGATCCGTAAGCCGCCGATGGCCGCGACGATCCGGGTGCGCTGACGCTCCCGGTCGATGGCGGTGTCCGCCTCGGCGGCGAGGCGCACGGCGGTGAGTTGTTGTTCGGCGAGCAGTGCTTCGGCCGCGACTCGCGCCTCGGCCCGCTGGACCGCGATGGCGGCGTCGGCCTCGTGCTCGGCCTGATTCCGCACATCCAGGAAGGCGGCGCGCCGGTCGAACGAGGTCTGCCCACGCCACCACCGCAGCACCAGCGGCAGCAGCGCGAGCGCGATCAACGCGATGATCGTCAGGATGCGCAGCGGAAGGGCGCCCGGGTGCTGCGTGGTGTAGTCGTTCATCGCCTGCCAGCGCGCGCCGAGGCCGCGGTCGGCGCTGGTGAAGGCCGCCGATTCGGCTGTGGTCACGGCCTTTTCGTCGTCGGCGATCCGGGTGTCCAGCGCCTCGGCCCGGCCCTGCGCCGTGGCCAGCTGCTTGCGGGCGTCGTCGAGCATGTCGTTGGCGGTCTGTGCCTCCGGTCCGCGCCCTGGCACCCGGGTGATCGGGAGCTGCGGGCATTCCGGAATCGGGTTGAGTTCGCAGCGGGCGATCACCAGGGAACGGTCGACATCGTTGCGCGCCTTGGCGATCGACTGATCCAGTGCGGTCCGATCGGCCCGTGCCTTGTCCAGTTCCGTGCGCGCGATGCCGACCTGGGGTGCGGAAGCGACCGAGCGCCGGGCGCTTTCGTCGAGAGTCCGGTCGACGCTGCCACCGAAGACGACGATGGCGGCCAGTTCGGCGATCAGCCCACCGGCCAGCACGGCGACGGCGAGACGGGCGAGCAGGCCGAGCCGGTCGGGCCCGCCCGCGGGGCGCGGGGTCGCCAGCGCTCGCGCGACCGCGCCGGCGAGCACCGTCACGAGCAGCGCTACCAGGATTGTCGCCAACCAGGCCCAGCTACCGGTCGAGGCCAGCGCGAGTGCGGTGATCAGGCCGGACACGATCGCGAACAGCAGCACCGCCGCGCCGGTCATGGCGTATCCGGTGCGTTCGTGGCGGTAGGCGACTTCGCCGTCTTGGCCCCCGCCGAGCCAGGTGAACAAGCCGGTGAGGGTCATGGGAACTCACATCCTCTTGGTCCCAGTGGATTCGATTTCGCGGGTACCGCTAGCGACTGCTCGCAGGTCGTCGAACGGACCTGCTGAAACCGACGTGGTTTCGTTGTCACAGCGTGACAGGGCGCCCCCCGACACACCGAGTGGCAGCGGACGTATGTGGCCAGCTTCACAAAGCCGGCGATGGGGTGCTGGTATGGCGGGCGTCGAGTCGGTCGAGTCGGTCCTTTCCGGACCCGGGACACTCGGGAGCGCGAGCGTGAGTTCGCCTACTCTGACTCGATGATCCGTTTCCGCGCGAACCATCTCGGGAGGTCAGGTCATGCGGCGCATTTCGCTGATGATCATCGCGGCGGCACTGATCGTGTCGCCCGCTAGCGCAACGGCGGATCCCGGCGGCGGCCGCGACCAGTCGCTGGACCGCTTGGTCGCGCTGGTGCTGGAACGGCTCGACACCGGCGACGCGGTGGCCGCCGCGAAGTGGGTGAGCGCCGCCCGAACCGGCACCGAACCCACCATCGACGATCCGGCCAGGGAGGCCGTGGTCTACGACTCGATGGCGACGCTCGGCGCGGGTCTCGACCTGCCGGAGGGCTGGGTGCGGCAGGTGTTCGCCGGTCAGATCGAGTCCAACAAGGTCGTGCAGCGCGGCCTGATCACCCGCTGGCGTTTCGATCCGGCCGCCGCGCCCGGCTCGGCACCCGATCTGGCGTCGGTACGCCCGGTGATCGACCGGGTGAACGTCGAGATCGTCGACCAACTCGCCGCCCGGCGCGCCGAACTGACCGCGCCGGACTGTGCGGAAAGATTGGCCGTCAGCGTCTTCGGCGTATTCGGCGCCGGTAATACCGACGCCCTGCATCAAGCCGCGCTGGTGCGCGCCGCGGCCGCACTGTGTGCTCCTCGCTGAACGCTGCGTGCCGTTCGCAGAACAGTTCTAAGGACGCCCTTAACCCCTTTTTAAGGGTGAACTTCAGGCGTTGCGCCGGCCCTGTCGGCGAATGTTCGGTGAAAGGCGTTCCGGTCCGCAATAAGTCACGTTCATTACCGCCTGACGGCGTATAGGTTTCGGTTATCAAAATGTGTCGAATACCACTCGGCCATGTTTGCTGCATGTGTGCTGAATGCCACAGAAGGCAAAAGAGTCCGGACGGTCGGATCCCGCCGCAGGCTCGTCAGGACCCTGTCGGAAATATCTCATCCAGCCCGCTTCCGAGTTAGCCGCCGCCGAAGGGTTTGCCGGATGCTGAGCGAGGGAAACCATCTTCGATGCAGGTGAGAGCGGTTTCCTGACCTTTTTGCGAGGTTTGGGGCCGCTCTCGCGCGCCAGCGCCGAGCGGCTGGCCTCGGGTGCCGCGGGATCGATCATGGGGTACTTGCTGCTTTACACTGGACGACGCGCACACGTGGAGGACCGAATGAAGAAGCCCAGCTAGACCAGGTTATTAGTGCAACCTAAGTTGGTTGGGCCCCGGACCTGACTTATCGTTTGCTCTTACGCCGAACACAGAATGATCGGCACCCTCGCCCGCTCGGGCAGCTCCTAGCCGGTGCTCAGCGTAGCTGGCGAGAACCCGCACGGAGGTAAGGATCTCGTTAGGGATCTGTTACCGACGAGCACCCACTACGTCACTGAAGCGGGTGAACAACTGGAGACGTGACTGCACGCCGAAGACCATCAGCGCGGCTGGTTTCGGAACGTACGGGCGCAGTCTTGTACGGAGGCATTCAGACGGAATTGCCTATTTCTTTTTCGTCGAACGCCCTTCTTGAAGGCAGAGGCATGATGCAACTTCCTGGCCACCGGTCACCTGGACCCGTCGGGCTCTACGACCCGGCGAACGAACACGACGCCTGCGGTGTCGCGTTCGTCGTCGACATGCACGGCCGACGCAGCCGCGACATCGTCGACAAGGCTATTACGGCTCTGTTGAACCTGGAGCACCGTGGCGCTGCCGGCGCCGAGCCCAACAGTGGTGACGGCGCGGGCATCCTGATCCAGCTTCCGGATCGGTTCTTCCGCGCCATCGTGGACTTCGAGTTGCCGCCGGAGGGCTCCTACGCCTCCGGTATCGCCTTCCTGCCGCAGGCCCGTCGCGAGGCCGCCCGTGCCGCCTACGGCGTGGAGAAGATCGTGCAGGAAGAGGGCCTCGCCGTGCTCGGCTGGCGGGAGGTGCCGATCGACGAGTCGTCGCTCGGTGCGCTCGCCCGCGACGCGATGCCGACATTCCGGCAGGTTTTCATCGGCTCTCCGAGGGGTGCGGCCGAGCAACTGTCCGGAATGGATCTGGAGCGTCGCGCGTACGTCATCCGCAAGCGGGTCGAGCACGAGCTCGGCAAGGCGGGCCCCGGCGAGGGCACGGTCGGCAAGGAGTCGGTGTACTTCCCGAGCCTGTCCGGCCAGACCTTCGTCTACAAGGGCATGTTCACCACGCCGCAGCTGCGCGCCTTCTACCTGGACCTGCAGGACAGCCGGGTGGAGTCCGCCCTCGGCATCGTGCACTCGCGCTTCTCCACCAACACCTTCCCGTCCTGGCCGCTGGCGCACCCGTTCCGCCGGGTCGCGCACAACGGCGAGATCAACACCGTCACCGGCAACGAGAACTGGATGCGGGCGCGCGAGGCGCTGCTGCGTTCGGACATCTTCGGCACCGACTCGGCGGGCAACAACCGGCTGGAGAAGATATTCCCGGTCTGTACCCCCGGTGCGAGCGATACCGCGCGCTTCGACGAGGTGCTGGAACTGCTGCACCTCGGCGGCCGCAGCCTGCCGCACGCGGTGCTGATGATGATCCCCGAGGCGTGGGAACGCAACGAGACGATGGATCAGCGGCGCCGCGCCTTCTACGAGTACCACTCGATGCTGATGGAGCCGTGGGACGGCCCGGCGTCGGTGTGCTTCTCCGACGGCACCGTGGTCGGCGCCGTGCTCGACCGCAACGGCCTGCGGCCCAGCCGCATCTGGATCACCGACGACGGCCTCGTCGTGATGGCGTCCGAGGTCGGCGTGCTCGACATCGACCCGTCCAAGGTCGTGCGCAAGGTCCGACTACAACCCGGCCGCATGTTCCTGGTCGACACCTCGCTGGGCCGCATCGTCGGCGACGACGAGCTCAAGACCGATCTTGCGGCCGAGCACCCGTACCAGGAATGGCTGGATTCGGGTGTGACCAAGCTCGAGGATCTGCCCGACCGCCCGCACGTGCACATGTCGCACGACCGGGTGCTGATCCGTCAGCAGATCTTCGGATACACCAACGAAGAACTGAACCTGCTGATCTCGCCGATGGCCAAGACCGGCGGCGAGGCGCTCGGCTCGATGGGCACCGACACCCCGATCGCGGTGCTGTCGTCGCGGCCACGGCTGCTGTTCGACTACTTCTCCCAGCTGTTCGCGCAGGTCACCAACCCGCCGCTGGACGCGATCCGCGAAGAGGTGGTGACCAGCCTGCGCCGGGCGCTCGGCCCGGAGGCCGACCTGATGCACCCCGGCCCGGAGTCCTGCAAGCAGATCGCCATCGAGCAGCCGATCCTGGACAACGATCAGTTGGCCAAGCTGGTGCACATCAACGATGACGGCTCCCAGCCCGAGCTGCGTTCGGTGATCGTGCGCGGGCTGTACCCGGTCGCCAAGGGCGGCAAGGGACTTCGCAAGGCGCTCAAGGCGATCAACACCCAGATCTCGGCCGCCATCGACGGTGGCGCGCGGATCATCGTGCTGTCCGACCGTGAGTCCAACGAGAAGCTGGCGCCGATCCCGTCGCTGCTGCTGACCTCGTCGGTGCATCACCACCTGGTGCGCGAGCGCACCCGCACCATGGTCGGCCTGGTCATCGAGGCCGGTGACGCCCGCGAGGTGCACCACATGGCCATGCTGGTCGGCTTCGGCGCGGCCGCGATCAACCCGTACATGGCCTTCGAGACCATCGAGGACATGCTCGAGCGCGGCGCGCTCGAAATGCCCGGCAGCACCGGCGATCACGCCGAGGACTTCCGCACGGCGGTCTACAACTACAACAAGGCCGCCAGCAAGGGCGTGCTGAAGGTGATGTCCAAGATGGGCATCTCCACGCTGGCCTCCTACACCGGCGCGCAGCTGTTCCAGGTGATCGGCCTGTCGCAGGAGCTGGCCGACGAGTACTTCACCGGTCTGCGTTCGCATCTGGACGGCATCGGCCTCGAGGACATCGCCGCCGACGTCGCCGAGCGGCATCGGATCGCGTTCCTGGAGAACCGCAACGAGCGCGCGCACCGCGAGCTCGAGGTCGGCGGCGAATACCAGTGGCGGCGCGAGGGTGAGTACCACCTGTTCAACCCGGACACCGTGTTCAAGCTGCAGCACGCGACCCGCACCGGGCAGTACTCGATCTTCAAGGAGTACACCAAGCTGGTCGACGACCAGACCGAGCGGCTCGCCTCGCTGCGCGGCCTGTTCAAGTTCAAGAAGGAGCGCGCGTCGATCTCGATCGACGAGGTCGAGCCCGCCGCGGAGATCGTGAAGCGGTTCTCCACCGGCGCGATGAGCTACGGCTCCATCTCCGCCGAAGCCCATGAAACTCTCGCCATCGCGATGAACCGCCTTGGCGGCCGGTCGAACTCGGGCGAGGGCGGCGAATCGCCAGCCCGCTTCGAGCCGGAGGAGAACGGCGACTGGCGGCGCAGCGCGATCAAGCAGGTGGCCTCCGGCCGCTTCGGCGTGACCGCGCACTACCTGACCAACTGCACCGACATCCAGATCAAGATGGCGCAGGGCGCGAAACCCGGTGAGGGCGGCCAACTTCCGGCGCACAAGGTGTACCCGTGGGTCGCCGAGGTGCGGCACTCGACGCCGGGCGTCGGCCTGATCTCGCCGCCGCCGCACCACGACATCTACTCGATCGAGGATCTGGCGCAGCTGATCCACGACCTGAAGAACGCGAACCCGCAGGCGCGGATTCACGTGAAACTTGTTGCGGAGCCTGGCGTCGGCACCGTCGCGGCCGGTGTGTCCAAGGCGCACGCGGACGTGGTGCTGATCTCCGGCCACGACGGCGGCACCGGTGCCTCGCCGCTCACCTCGCTCAAGCACGCGGGCGGTCCGTGGGAGCTCGGCCTGGCCGAGACCCAGCAGACGTTGCTGCTCAATGGACTTCGCGATCGGATCGTCGTGCAGGTGGACGGTCAGATGAAGACCGGCCGCGACGTGATGGTCGCCGCGCTGCTCGGCGCCGAGGAATACGGTTTCGCCACTGCGCCTTTGGTGGTGTCGGGCTGCATCATGATGCGGGTCTGCCACCTCGACACCTGCCCCGTGGGTGTCGCGACGCAGAACCCGGTGCTGCGCGAACGCTTCACCGGCAAGCCGGAATTCGTCGAGAACTTCATGCTGTTCATCGCCGAAGAGGTCCGGGAACACCTGGCGCTGTTGGGCTTCCGCACGCTGGACGAGGCCATCGGCCGGGTCGACCTGCTCGACACCGCCAAGGCCAAGCAGCATTGGAAGGCCAGCAAGCTGGACCTGTCGCCGATCCTCGACAACGTCGAGACCGCGTTCATGTACCAGGACCGGCGCTGCACCAAGACGCAGGACCACGGCCTGGACAAGGCGCTGGATCAGCAGCTGATCTCGCAGAGCCGGGACGCGCTCGAGCGTGGCCAGGCGGTGAAGTTCGAAACCAAGATCACGAACGTGAACCGCACCGTCGGCACCATGCTCGGCCACGAGGTGACCAAGCTCTACGGTGGCGCGGGCCTGCCCGACGACACCATCGACATCACCTTCACCGGCTCGGCGGGCAACAGCTTCGGCGCCTTCGTGCCCGCGGGCATCACGCTGCGCGTGCAGGGTGACGCGAACGACTATGTCGGCAAGGGACTTTCCGGCGGCCACCTGGTGGTGCGCCCGTCGCTGAACGCACCGGCCGAGTTCGTGGCGGAAGAGAACATCATCGCGGGCAACGTGATCCTGTTCGGCGCCACCAACGGCAAGGCGTTCATCCGCGGCGTGGTCGGCGAGCGGTTCGCCGTGCGTAACTCGGGCGCCCTCGCGGTGGTCGAGGGTGTCGGCGACCACGGCCTGGAGTACATGACCGGCGGCCGGGTGGTCATCCTCGGCGAGACCGGACGCAACTTCGGTGCCGGCATGTCCGGCGGCGTCGCGTTCGTCTACAACCCGAACGGCACCTTCGAGGCCAGGCTCAACCCCGAGCAGGCCGACGCCGTCGAGCAGCTCTCCGGTGACGACTTCACCTGGCTGCGCGACATCATCACCCAGCACCGCGACCAGACGGGTTCCGCTGTCGCCGAACGCATTCTGGGCGACTGGTCGCAGCAGGTGAACCACTTCGTCAAGCTCATGCCGCGCGAATACAAGAAGGTGCTGCTTGCCATCTCCGAGGCGGAGAAGGCAGGCAAGGACGTCGACGAAGCGATCATGGAGGCGGCCCGTGGCTAGTACCCACCGCATCCATCACCAGTTGAGTCCGATGTCCACAGGCAAGATTACGGAGGCCGAACGTGGCTGACGCACAAGGTTTTTTGAAGCACACCTCGCGGGAACTACCCACCCGTCGCCCGGTCGAGCTGCGGTTGATGGACTGGAAAGAGGTCTACGAGCAGGGATATCCGAAGGAGACCCTGCAGCGTCAGGCCAGCCGCTGCATGGACTGCGGTATTCCGTTCTGCCACAACGGCTGCCCGCTGGGCAACCTGATCCCCGAGTGGAACGACCTGGTCTACAAGGGTCAGTGGCGCGAGGGCATCGACCGCCTGCACGCCACCAACAACTTCCCGGAATTCACCGGGCGGCTGTGTCCCGCGCCGTGTGAGGCGTCCTGTGTCCTCGGCATCAACCAGGACCCGGTGACCATCAAGCAGGTCGAGATCGACCTCATCGAGAACGCCTTCGACGAGGGCTGGGTCACCCCGGTCTACCCGACCCGGTTGACCGGCAAGAAGGTCGCCGTCGTCGGCTCCGGTCCGGCCGGACTCGCCGCCGCACAGCAGCTCACCCGCGCCGGTCACACCGTGACCGTGTTCGAGCGGGCCGACCGCATCGGCGGGCTGCTGCGCTACGGCATCCCGGAATTCAAGATGGAGAAGCGCTTCATCGACCGCCGGATGGCGCAGATGGAGGCCGAGGGCACCATCTTCAAGACCCGGGTGAACGTCGGTGTCGACATCACCGCCGAGCAGCTGCGCGAACAGTACGACGCGGTCGTGCTGACCGGCGGCGCCACCATCGCGCGTGACCTGCCGATCCCCGGTCGCGAACTCGACGGCATCCACCAGGCCATGGAGTTCCTGCCGTGGGCCAACAAGGTGCAGCTCGGCGACGACGTCACCGATGCCGACGGCCTGCCGCCCATCCACGCGAAGGGCAAGAAGGTCATCATCATCGGCGGCGGCGACACCGGCGCCGACTGCCTCGGCACCTCACACCGGCAGGGTGCGGCGAGCATCCACCAGTTCGAGATCATGCCGCGACCGCCCGAGGAGCGGGCCACCTCGACGCCGTGGCCGACCTACCCGCTCATGTTCCGGGTGTCCTCGGCCCACGAAGAAGGCGGCGAGCGGGTGTTCTCCGTGAACACCGAGCGTTTCGTCGGCACCGACGGCAAGGTCACCGGCCTGCAGGCGCACGAGGTCAAGATGGCCAACGGCCGCTTCGAGAAGGTCGACGGCACCGACTTCACCCTCGAGGCCGACCTGGTGTTGCTCGCCATGGGCTTCACCGGTCCCGAAAAGCCGGGCCTGCTCGAAGATCTCGGCGTCGGCTACGACCAGCGCGGCAACGTCCAGCGCGACAAGAACTGGGCGACCAACATCCCCGGCGTCTTCGTCGCGGGCGATATGGGCCGCGGCCAATCCCTCATCGTCTGGGCCATCGCCGAAGGTCGTGCCGCGGCCTCCTCGGTCGACCGCTTCCTGGAAGGTGAAACGGCCCTCCCGGCCCCCATCACCCCCACCATGGTCGCCCAACGCTGATCGAACCCCTCTCTTACCGGAGCGGAAAAAGCGCCTGTGGACATCGACGTCCACAGGCGCTTTTGTATGCCGACACTCCCGGGGTTGATTTTGGCTGTCAATGGATTCCAGGCGGCGGTGTGTGGGGCCTCCATTGCGCGGGTCGCAGTGTTTGCCGCGATCCGGTTTCGCTCGCTGATCTGGTGCGGCGCCGGAGCTTGTTATGGGCGCTGGTGTGGGTTGTCTTCGATGCGAGGCGCAATTTGCTGTGCGGTTGCGGAGCGGTGGGCGGTGGCGTGGGGTCGGCCGGGTGGGGTAGGGCGGTGGGTTGTGGTGGGGTGGTTGGGGTTTGGGCATTCGACGGAAAACGGACATGACCCGGGGTTTCGGATGGCGCGCGGGGGCTCGGCCCTCTATTGTGATCCCGTCGTGCTGCTGATCTTGGGATGCGGGTTTGGGGTCGCAGCCGTCATGGTGGTGGGTGACCGGTGTTAACCCAGTGTGCACTGGAAGGTCACTCGTCGGGTTCAGAGTTGGTGCGCAACTTGTCGGGGATGCCCACGAGGGGTATCGGTTTGGACTGGAGCGGTATGCAGTTGAAAAAGGTTGTCGCGGCTCTTGGTGCATCCGCGACGGTGTTGTCCGGCATGGTGTTCGGTGCCGGTTCCGCGAGCGCGGATACTGGCTGCCCGAGCCTCTACGTAGTGGCGATCCCTGGTACCTGGGAGACCGGCAAAGACAAGAAGCCGCAACCCGGCATGCTGGCGGGTGTCACGAATAACCTGCCCCGGTCGACGGATGTCGACTATGTGACTTATGCCGCGACCGCTTTCCCCTGGGAGGGCGAGGTCTACGGCAACTCGAAGAAAGAAGCCGTCGACCATGCGCGCGGCCTGATCTCGGACATGGTGCACTCGTGCGGCGCGACGAAGATCGCGCTCATCGGGTACAGCCAGGGCGCCGACGCCGCCGGTGATCTCGCGGCCGAGATCGGCACCGGGCTCAGCGTTGTCGCGCCGGAGCGGATGGCCGGCGTCGGCCTGATCTCCGACCCGCGTCGCTCGCCGACCGACGTTCAGATCGGCGAGCCTGCTCCCGGCGCGGGAGCCGGTGGCCCCCGGGTCGGCGGTTTCGGCTGGATCGCCGACCGCACCCGCAGCATCTGCGCGGTGGATGACCTGTACTGCGCGACCGCGCCCGACGACTTCGTCACCCGGTTCGCCGGCTTCATGGCGCAGGCCTCGGATGCGAACCCGGCCAACATGTGGCGCTACCAGATCGAAGCAGGCAACATCATGAACGACCTGTTCGCGCATGGTGGCGTGCCGACACTGCAGGCGCAGCTGACCGACTCGGCGAACGAGCAGCGGGCCAAGGACCTGGAACGGTTCTACAAGTCGCAGGCGCACACGCTGTACGGCAGCTACTCGGTCGGCGGCGGCCAGACCGCCGTCTCCTGGATGCACAACTGGATCGCCGGCATGGCCTGATCCGACCCTGGCACCAGCGAAGGCCCACCCCCCGACCACAACAGGAGGTGGGCCTTCGCTTTGTCCGAGCGGGGATTATCCGGAGCCGGTCGGCGGGAGCATCTGCTGGAACTGCTGGAACTGCTCCGGCGCGCCACCCGGATGTGGGTGGTGGCCGCGGTGCGGTCCGCCGGGACGGTGCTTGTGGTGCGGCCGGTTGATGTCGGCGCCCTGCTGGTCCACGTCACCGTTGGCCGCCTGGACCTGGATCGTGGGGTCGGGCGCCGGGGCCTCGGCGGCGGCGGTGGCCGCGAACGCGCCTAGCGGAACGGCGACGAGCGCCCCTGCCGCGGCGATTCCGACAATGCGACGTCGCATCGATGTTCCTGAGAGCAACACGGAATTCCTTTCTCTCGAGCTGGGCCGCTTGAACCGGCCAGCTCCCATAGAAGGTTCCGTCGCTGGGACGGTGGTGCGACGTCCCTGCCAATCGTCTGTGAATGGCGCACGACTCCGCCTCGCTAGCGCTCGGCTCCGTCGTACGCCAAGCGGCGCTGTGTCTTCGGCTCGCTGCCGCTCGTCAGGGTCTTCGGCTCGCTGCCGCTCGTCAGGATTTGATATTGCGCGGCAACAGGTCCCAGACGTGTCCGTTCTCGTTGACCGTCGCGGCGGTCCGCCGCCCGGTGCGGGAGAACAGGATTCGGGTGATCGAGCAGTAGTCGATCGGGAAGGTCAGCGGCCGTTCCAGCCCGAGTATTTCCTGCAGCAGCACGTTCACCACGCCGCCGTGCGTGAACGCGACCACCGTGTCGGCCGGATCGGTGCCCGCGGCGATCTCGGTGACCGTGTCGAGCACCCGGGACTTGAACGCCCCGCCGTCGATCTGGTCCGGGAAGTGTCCCGCCTTGATCTGCTCGTACACCGCACGGAACTCGACCTTGGCGTCCTCGATCGGAATGTAGGCGGGCAGGTCGCGATCGTATTCGGCCAGGTCGTCGATGATGTCCACGCCGAGACCGAGCTTCGCGGCGGTCGGTGCCGCGGTATCGCGGGCCCGGCGCTGCGAACTACTCACCACCCGGCTGATCCGATGCTGACTCAACGCGGCAGGCACCCGCTCGGCCTGTTCGAGGCCGACAGGCGCGAGCTCGGGATCGGCGGGCCCGGCCGAGTTCACGATCCGGACCGGTTGGGCATGGCGAACAAGGATCAACTGCATCCGCCCCACTCTGCCGTATCGGTCCTGCATGCGGCACGTTGGACGGACCCGGTCGCAGTCGATGTGCGGGGGCGGGAGTAAGTGACATACTCGAAGCCATGACTGTCGAGCCGTTTCCGCAGTGGCTGCGCCCACCGCCGGGGGGCTTCGTCGCCGACGATCTAGACCGCCTGCCCGACCTTCCTCCGCACACCGAGCTGATCGACGGGAGTCTCGTTTTCGTGAGCCCGCAGGCGAAGTTTCACGTCCTGGTCATCACGCTGCTGGATAACGTGCTCCGGCGCTTCGCGCCGCAGAATCTCCGGGTTCGGCGGGAAATGACCGTGACGTTGGCGAGCAATCAGCGACCTGAGCCGGACGTGCTGGTGATTCACGCCGATCGCGACGGCGGCCCGGAATTGACGTCCTATCAGGCCGACGATGTCGTGCTGGCCGTGGAAGTGGTGTCCACCGAGTCACGAACCCGGGACCGGGAGCGCAAGCCTCAGCTCTACGCGCAGGCGGGCATCGCGCACTTCTGGCGGGTCGAGAACGTCGATGGCCGCCCGGTCGTCTACGTCTACGAGCTCGATCCTGCGACAAAGACCTACGCGCTCACCGGAATTCATCATGATCGCTTGAAATTGACCGTGCCATTCGAGATGGATATCGATCTTACCGAGGCAGACCGGCTCTAGCTCAACGCAAATGGTCCGGCTCACGTCACGCGAGCCGGACCATTTTCCGCTGTCCTGTTACTGCTTCCTGCGCCGCATCAGCAGGTAGATGCCGCCGATGATGGCCGCAACGACCAACAGGCAGCAGAGGCCGCCGATGATCAGGCCGCCGCTGCTGCGCCGTTTCTTCTTGGCCGCTAGTTCCATTGCCGAGTTCCAGGTGTCTGGACTCGCCCAGACGCTGTGGTCCACCAGGCTCATATTGGTCAGCAGGTCAAGGTACATTTCCGAACCCCATCTCGTGTATCGGACTCCTCCCGGGGCCGAATGCTCCCGGCCGCCCCGGCCCGAATTTCCCAGGGTAGCTGTCCGATTCGTCCCCTGTGAACCCTTCGTTGGCAACGCCTCGTTCAGCGAGGTTTCACCAACGGGAACGGCAATGTCTCCCGGATGCTGCGCCCGGTGATCAGCATGACCACCCGGTCGACGCCCATGCCGAGCCCGCCGGTGGGCGGCATCGCGTGCTCGAGCGCCTGCAGGAAGTCCTCGTCGAGCTCCATCGCCTCGGGGTCGCCGTTGGCCGCGAGCATCGATTGTTCGGTGAGCCTGCGCCGCTGTTCGACCGGATCGGTGAGTTCGCTGTAGGCGGTGCCGAGTTCGACACCCCACGCGACCAAGTCCCAGCGCTCGGTGACACCGGCAATGGTGCGGTGCGCGCGGGTGAGGGGGGACACCGAGGTCGGGAAGTTGATGTAGAAAGTCGGTTCCTCCGTGCGGGATTCGACCAGGTGCTCGTACATCTCCAGCACCACCTGGCCCGCGTCCCAGCCGTGCTGATAGGGCACCTCGGCCTTGTCGCACAGCTCGCGCAGCTGGTCCAGGTCGGTCTCCGGGGTGACCTCGACGCCGAGCGCCTCGGACACCGCGCCGTGCACCGTCTTCACCGCCCACTCGCCGGAGATGTCCACCTGCTCGTAGGAGCCGTCGGGCTGCGGCCGCAACGCCACCATCGCACCGTTGGCCGCGAGCGCGGCGTCCTGGATGAGCTGACGGCAGACGTGCATCATCCGCTCGTAGTCGCTGTGCGCCTCGTACGCCTCGAGAATGGTGAACTCGGGGTTGTGGCTGAAGTCGACGCCCTCGTTGCGGAAGGTCCGGCCGATCTCGAACACCTTCTCCATGCCGCCGACGCAGAGCCGCTTCAGGTACAGCTCGGGCGCGATCCGCAGGTACAGGTCCAGGTCGTAGGCGTTGATGTGGGTGAGGAACGGGGTGGCGTTGGCGCCGCCGTGCACCTGCTGCAGGATCGGCGTCTCCACCTCCAGATAGCCCCAGGCGTTCAACGAGTCGCGCAGTGAGCGGACCACCGCGCTGCGTTTGGCGAGCACCTCCCTGGTCTCGGGATTGATCGCCATATCGACGTAGCGCTGCCGCACCTTCGCCTCGGGGTCGGACAGGCCTTTCCACTTGTCCGGCAACGGATGCAGGCACTTGCCGAGCATCCGCCAGTCCGCCGCGAGCAGCGAGAGTTCGCCGCGCCTGCTGCTGCCGATCTGACCGCTGACCTCGATCAGGTCGCCGAGGTCGAAGAATTCGGTGAATTCGCCGCTGCGGTCGGCGCCGACCCGATCGCGGTCGATGACCAGCTGAATGTCGTCGGTCCAGTCGCGCACCACCGCGAAGATCACGCCGCCGTAGTCGCGGATGCGCAGCAGCCTGCCGCAGACCCGGACCGTGGTGCCGCGCGGCGACTGCCTGGCCTTCGCGACGGTGTGCGTCGGCGGGTAAGCCACCGGATACGCCTCGACGCCGGACTCGGTGAGCCGATCCAGCTTGTCCATCCGCACCCGAACCTGCTCGGGACGTCGCGGCAGCTGTTGCTTGCCCTCGACCGGGCCGAGGTCGGGCGGGCTGCCGTCGGCGTGCAGCCCGGTCATGTTCGCGGGCACCGCGCTGTGCATGCCGGTGTGCGTGATGGTTTCCGGCTCCTTGCCGAACCGGGGCAGGAAGCCCTCGGCGAGCGCGCTCGCCACCGCGACCCGTGGCAGCTGCCTGCGCTCCTCGAACAGGAAAAACCTTGGCACCCAATACGGTTGGTACTTCACATTGGAGCGGTACAGCGCCTCCAGCTGCCACCAGCGCGAAAAGAACAGCAGCACACCGCGCCACAGCCGCAGCACCGGACCGGCGCCGATCCGGCCGCCCTCCTCGAACACCGAGCGGAACACCGCGAAGTTCAGCGAGACCTTGGTGATGCCCTGCTGCTCGGAGTTGAGCGCGAGCTGCGAAATCATCAGCTCCATCACGCCATTCGGGCCGTGCGGGTCGCGGCGCATCAATTCCAGCGAGACGCCGGTGCGGCCCCACGGCACCAGCGAGAGCATGCCGAGCACTCGGTCCTGTCCGTTTACCGCCTCGACCAGCAGGCAGTCCGCGTCCAGCGGATCGCCGAGCCTGCCGAGCGCCATCGAGAAGCCGCGTTCGGTCTCGGTGTCGCGCCAGGCGTCCGCGCGGGCGATCACCTGCTTGAACTCGTCGGCCGGGATGTCGCGATGCCGCCGGATCCGGACGGTGATGCCGTGCTTGCGCAGCCGGTTCGCGGCCTGGCGGACCGGCTTCATCTCGGGGCCGGCCAGGGAGAACGTCCTGGTGTCCAGGATGGCCTCATCGCCGAGCCGGATCGCGGACAGGCCGGCGCGGCGGTAGGACGTCGCGCCGATTTCGCTGGCACCCATCACCGCCGGGGCCCAGCCGAATTGGTCGGCCAGCCGCAACCACTCGTCGATGGCCTGCGGCCACGCCTCGCGAATGCCGATCGGGTCGCCGCTGGCCAGGCAGACGCCTAGTTCCACGCGATAGGTGACCGCCGCCTTGCCGCTCGGCGCGAACACCACCGCCTTGTCCCGCCGGGTCGCGAAGTAGCCGAGCGAGTCCTCCAGATCCGACCGCTCCAGCAGGCCGCGGATCGCGGATTCGTCGGTGCCGGTCATCGCGTTCGCCGCCCGCTGCGAGCGCAGCAGGATGATCACCGCGGCGAGCAGCGCGATGGCGCCGAACAAGCCGAGCAGGAAGTTGACGAACGGCCGCGGGTGGCCGTCGAAGTGTTCGTTGTCCACCAGCACCGCTGCGGTTACCCGATAGATAGCCCAGCCGGGCCGCTGCGCGCCGCGCGGCAGCGATCCGGGGAACAACTCGACCAGACTCCAGCCGAGCAGGCAGCCGACCGTCAGGCCGCCGATGAGCACGCCCAGCGCCTTCCAACCCGCCCCGCGGCGCACCTTCGTATAGAACTCGCGCCAGGCCGCGACCAGCACGCCCATCACGCCGAGGTGCACGATCATCGCCACCAGCGCGTCGATATTGCCGGTGTCCGCGAAATCCAGGCCGTCGGCCAGCGCGTACAGCGACACATAACCGAGCAGCAGCCACCAGGCGATGCGCTTGCGACTGGCCAGCGCACCCGCGAGCAGGCCGATGATCAGCGCCCACATCAGGTTGGTGTCGGGTGCGTCGAAGTAGTAGTTGTCGATGTAGCGACGCGGTACCTGGGTCAGGAAGCGCAGGCCGGGCGACAGGCTCCAGAGCAAACACACCACCGCGAAAACCCCGAGCACCAGACCCGCGATATGCGGGACCTCGGCCAGTCGGCCATGCCCCCGATGGGGGACCGGCGGGGTTGGTCTGTCCGCGGGCGGTTCGATCAGGTGTTGCCGGGCTTGCGTGGTGGTCACTGAACCAGTGTGTACGGTGCCGCCGTCGTGGTGCTCGAAGACCTCCCGGGCATGTCGGTTCTCGGCGCGTCGCACACGCGTGTCAGTGTTTCATCGGCGGTGTTCGCGGCGCCCTCCGTGGTTACGCAAGCTGCCTCCTCCGGGCGCAACGCGCCCCCCGCGGCGCCGTGCGCGGGGGCTGGCGTCAACCGATTTCGGGTGCAAGGTAAGGATGTATCTCATGGCAGAACCAGTCGACGTACCGATCGATGACGAAGGCATTCGGCTCGGTCAGTTCCTGAAATTGGCCAATCTGATCGAATCCGGCTCGGAGGCGAAGACGGTGATCGCCTCCGGTTTGGTGCGGGTGAACGACGAGGTGGAACTGCGCCGTGGGCGGCAGTTGCAGATCGGCGACGTCGTCACCCTGGCCGGCCATCAGGCGAGGGTGTCGGTCTGATTCAGTCCTCGGCGCGGACCACGACGCCGTCGTGGTCGCTGTAGAGCGTGTCGCCGGGAACGAAAGTGACGCCGCCGAATTCGACCGGGACGTCCCGGTCGCCGGAGCCGGTCTGGGTGCTCTTGCGCGGGTTGGTGCCCAGCGCCTTGATGCCGATGTCGAGGGTGCGCAGGATCGCCGAGTCGCGCACCGCGCCGTTGATGATCACGCCCGCCCAGCCGTTGTCCACGCCGCGGCCGGCGATGACGTCGCCGACCAGTGCGGTGTGCACGCTCGCGTCGCCGTCGACGACCAGCACCTTGCCGTTGCCCGGTTCGCCGAGCGTCTGCTTGACCAGCAGATTGTCCTGGAAGCAGCGGATGGTGGTGATCCGGCCGGAAAAGGCCGCACGGCCACCGAACTGGATGAACTGCGTGTCGCAGCTGCGGATCTCGGGGCCGATCTCGTCGGCCAGGTCGGCAGTAGCCACGACATCATTCTGCGATTCGGTCACTGTGCTGATTTTGCCGTGCCTGCGGCCCGGCGTGTTCGCGGCCCCCTTAGTCACGCGTCCGAGCGGACGAGACTCGCGCCTACGGCGCATGCGCTTCGTCCACTCGGACGCGAGACGGGCCGCGAACGGCGCTCGCAAAACTCGCGCGTGGGGGTTGCTTTGGGTATGCGGGTCTCGTTCGGACGCTACCTAACGGTGCCCGTAGTGCAGTTCGTACATCTCCCGATCGTGTTCGGAGAACTTGTTGCGGTCCACCAGATCCGGGTTCAACCCGTGCTGGACCAGACGGAAGCGGCGCCACACGTAGGCGAGCGCCACGGTGAAGATGATCATCGGGACGATCATCATCACGATCAAGCCGATCTTCAGCGGCATCGGCCCGGGAAACAGCAGTACCAGGGCGAAGAACGGAATGACTGGTCCGAGGAATCGGACGAGATATCGCTCCATGGCCCCGTGTCCGACGAGGTCGCGGATGACCCACTCGTGCAGCTCCTCGGGGAGCTCGCGGCCCAGATCGTAGGCGATCCGCTGCCGAATTGTGGGGGTTTTCATACCTAAAGGCTATGCCTGTGGTACTGGTCACCGCTAGGTTGCTGGACCTTTAACCTCGGCCGTGCCTGCGCTCGTAGGCGAGCCGTTCCGGCTCGGCCCGGCGACGGGCATCCGCGTCCGCCAGCGCGGGATCGAGGCCATGCTTGATCAGCCGATGCCGCCGATACACGTACATCAACGCCACCGTGAAATAGATCAACGGCAGATATAGCAGCGCCATCATCGCCAGGCCCATCCACAGCGGGCCGGGCAGCAGCAAAAACAGCATGAGCACCGGAATCAACGGCACCAGAACGCGCAGCAGATAACGTCGCGTCGCACCCGGGCCGACCAGGTCCTCGCGCACCCAGTCGGTCATCGACGCGGGCAGGGTGCGACCGGCCAGATAACCGAGGCGCTGGAACAAGGACGGTGTAGCGCTCATCGGTCAAGCATCCCTTATGTACCGATCAGTGGACGGACCCGTCCGATTCGGTCGCGCGGTTCCGGTGGAAGGCGGTGATCTGCGTGATCAGGTTGTGCGTGGTGTGCTGCACCGCGATCTTCACGAACGGCTCGATAGTCTTGCCCAGCGCGCGCCCGGCCAGGCCGCCGCCCACCCGGAAGTCGACGATCGCATCGACGGTGCACTGCCCGTCACCCTTGGGGTGGAACAGGAAGGTCGACTCCACCTCGAAGCCCTTGATCGACTTCACCGCGATGACGGCGTTCTCTTCCCACCGAATGACCTCGATGCGGGACTTCAGCGAGGCGGGCCCGAGCTTGATGTGCCCGTCGAAGGCGGCGCCGACGCCGACCGTCTGCGCGCCGACCGGGGTGAAGGACTGGATGCCGTACAGGAAGCGCGGCAGGTTCTGATAGTCGTTCACGTAGGCGAACGCGGACTCCGCCGACGCGGCACAATCCTCGACGATCTTCACTTCGGTCATGCCAAAACAGTAACTGGTTTCGATCTAGGTCGCCTGGTCACGCCGTCACCGCGAGGGTGGCGGCCAGCCCGAACGCCAGCGCCATCAGCACCACCTCGATGGTGGCCCGGCGCAGCGAGGCCTCGGCGGGCATCCGGTGCGCCGCGGCCCGCCGCACCCAGCTGCGTCGCCACCACCAGCCCAGCGCCAGCAGGCCAACCAGCACAACGGTTTTCGCGAGCAGGATGCGGCCGTAGCCGGTGCTGACGAACGGTGTGACCCCGCCGACCCGCACCAGCCCGTTGAGCAGCCCGGTCACCGCCACCGCCGCGACCAGCGGCAACGCCATCGCCGAATACCTCGGCAGCACCGCGGCCCACTCGCCACGGGTGCGCACCACCAGCGCGAGCGCGACGAGCAGCCCGAACCAGGCCGCCGCCGCCAACGCGTGCACCGCGGCGAGCACCGACCCGAACGTCTGCTGGGACATGTGCCCGGTGATCGGCCGCAGCGCCAGCGCGACGGCCGCGAACACCAGCACCAGATCGGCGGACGCGATATCCGCCCGCCGGAAGGCCACCGCCGAATAGCCCGCGACCACACCGACACCCACCAGGATGGCGATGCCGACCTGCCCAGCGCTGACATCCACCAGATAGCTGCCGAACTGCCCGGCCGCCAGCCTGCCGACCGGCACACCGACCACCTCGGCCGCCTCGAACACCAGCACCGCGAACTCGGTGCCACACCAGAATCCGGCGAGCACCGCGAGCAACCGCCACGGCGGCACCAGTCGTTCGTGCACCCTGGGCAGCGCGGCCAGCCCGAGCACCGTCGCGCCGACACCGTCCGCGAGCACCCGGACCGTCGCCTCGGCGGCGAAACCCGCGGGCAGCGTCAGCGCCCAGGCGAGGACGACGCCGAGCAGCCCGGCGGGGACGATCAGCAGCACCGACCACGGTGCGCGCGCGGTGCCGCCCCGGCCGCCGATCGTCCTACCGGTCACTGCTGCTTCGGTTTCCGGCTTCTGCCGCCGAACAACGCGAACGCCAACCCGCCGCCGAAGAGCACCACCGCGCCGACGATGAAGACCCACAACGGAATTCCGCCGGAGCTGTCCGAATCGCCGCTACCGCCGTTCGCGTTCGGTTTGTCGCCATGCATACCGTTGCCGGCCTTGCTGAGCGTGAAATGCCGTTTGCCGCTGACCGGATGGCCGTCGGCGGAGGTCACCCGGTAGGCGAGGGTGTACGCGCCGACCGGACCGAGCTCGCCCACCTCGACGCTCACCGTGTTGCCGTCGACCGTCGGCGCGCCCTTCGACCACAGATAGCCGTCCGGGCCCACCACGGTGAGCGCGGGGAAGCTCGGCTGCAGCGCCTCGTTGAAGGTGATGCTCGCCCGTGCCGGGCCCGCGTCGATCGTCGCCCCGTCGTCCGGCACGCTGGCCGTCGGCGCGGAATGCGCGGCGGCGGTGCCCGTCGCGGCCACGCCGAAGCCGAGGAGGAACAGCCCCGCGACCAGGGCGGTGAGTAGCCGCCGGGTCACGACTGCCGGGCCCGGATCACATTGCCGAGGCCGAGCGCGACGCCGAGCAGGCCGAGGGCAAGACCGATGCCGCCGAGCCAGCGGGCGGTGTTGTCGTTGTCGTCGGTGGAGCCGCTCGCGGCCGCGGTGTCGACGCCGTGCTCATCGGCGGCTTTACCCTTGGCCAGCTCGAGCGAGGGGGCCGGATGCTCGGGCTCCGCGCCGTCCTTGCCCTCGGGCTGATCCCAGCTGACCACCTTGCCGTCGCTGTAGGTCTGCTTGGCCGGGAAACTGACCGTCTCCTGCGCAGGCAGCGGGCCGACCGCGATCGCGAAGCGCTGGAACTGGCCGGGGCCGACGCCGGGGTTGCCCGGCTCGGCGGTCCAGGTGATCGCGGTGATCTCCGACTTCTCGTTCTTCTCGGCCTTGGCCGACCAGCCCGGGATCGGTTCGGTACGAGCGCTTTTCAGGTTCGGCAGCGTGACGGTGAGCGCGGTGGTGCTCGCCGTGTCGGATTCGGTGGGGACGCGCAGCGTGATCACCCCGTACTTACCCTGCTGGGCGCCCGGCGCGTCGACGGTGACGTGCGCGGCGGCGGTGCCGCAGGCCAGGAACGCGAGGGCGGTGGCGGCAACGGCCGTGCCGGTGACGCGCGAAATCGAACGGTGCATGAGGGGAAAGGCTTTCTGTCCGAAGGGGAATGGTGCGGCGGGTCAGGCAGGCACCGGCGGCGCGCGCGGGCCGATCGCGCCGTTCGGATGAAAGCGGTAATGCGGCAGACCAGGATTGGACCAGTGCGCCGGCCCAACGATCCGGGGTAGCGGTGGCTTGGCGAGCACCGCGCGGACGGCGCCGGAGGCCACGGCGTAAAGCCGCTCGGTGATCGAGATGACCGCGGCGCAGGCCAGCGCGGCGACGGCATGCGCGACGATCATCCAACCGCTGCGCAGCGGGCTCGCCGCGGCGGCGGGGTGTTCATGGCCGAGCAGACCGGACAGCGCGACATGGCTCGCCAGCTGCCCAGCCAGGAGCAAGCCGGGCACCGAACCACGGCCGCGGGCAAGCGCATTCGCCGCGCAGCCGGCCAGCGCGGCGACCAGCAGCACCAGCGTCAGCTCCGCCGAACCAGGAAAACCGCCGCCCGCCGAACCGTGCGCGGCGACGGCGAGCGCCCCCACCAACACGCCGACCAGACCACCACGCAGGTGGCCGGTACTCGGAGCGGGGGGCATCGCGGGGAAGGTCAGCGCACGCCGAGCTGGGCGAGCACGTCGGCCTCGACCCCGGACAGCTCCGCCGCGATCGACGTGTGCACGGCGCGGCGGCGCGGCGCGGGCATCTGCTCGGCGGTCTGCACCGCGGCGGCGAGGCTGTCCAGGCGGGCCTGGGTGGCGGCGACGAACTTCTGCGTGTCGCCCTTGTCCTTGCCCTGCGCGCCGACCTTGCCAAGGGCCGCTTCGGTATTCGCGATCCTGGCCTGCAGCTTGGCGCCGTGGCCGCCGAAATCGCCGAGCTGCTCGATGCCGATGCCGAGCTGCTGGGCCTTGCGGGTATCCAGCTGCGCGCGCAGGAACGTCGCGGCGCGATAAGCCAGCGGCGCGAGCACCGGGATGAGCACCCGCGCGACACCGAGGTACTTCTTCATCTGACTCGCGCTGAACAGCTCACGCTCGGCCTTGGCGGCTAGCTTGAGCGAGGCCTTCTCCTCCGCCTGCAAGGCCGAGATCTGCGCCTTGGCCACCTTGCGCTGGGTACGGCCCTCCGCGCGACGCGCCTTACGGTCGTTCTTCGCGACCAGCTTGGCTTCCAAACCGGCCTTGTGCTTGAGAGCTTTCGCCTCGGCCCTGCGGCTCGGGCGCCGCTTGCGCTTCGTGAACAACCCCATCGAAGGCCCTCCGTCATGCTGGTTTGCCATGGCAGTACGACGCCGGGGAAAGCCCGTCCGCCCATGTCACACGGTTTGCCCATTACCCTAGCTGTCTTACTCTGCCGCGCGGGCGCGGCGTGTTCGCGGCCCCCGGAGTCTCGGGGGCCCACGGTCGTGTCACTATCACGGCGGCCAACCCCGTAGCCCCCCGCGGCCGCCGAC
>NZ_JBITFL010000009.1:0-43513 GCF_044456045.1 Nocardia sp. NPDC051052 | reverse complement strand
GCCCCCGGTTGGCCCGCGGCCCGGCGGGCGTCCGGGGGGCGGGCGCCACTGGCGCTTCGACAGCTCGGACGCGAGACGGGCCGCGAACGGCGCTCGCAAAACTCGCGCTGTGGTGGTCGGGAGAGTTGTCGGGTTTCGCCGAACCGGGACGCAAACGGGGCTTGCAGAACTCGTGGTGTGGTGGTCGGGAGTGTGGTCGGGTTTCGCCCGAACCGGGCCGTTGCCCTTGGGGTTCGTGGGTTTGTCGGGGGTAGGGACCATACTGCATAGCGTGGAATCGGGCATCGGTGACCGAGAAGGTCGCAAGCACAACGGCACGGCCGTCGAACGGCCGGCCGGCGGTGCGGGCACGCCGACGCCGTTCATCGATGCCAGGGCGTTGATCGGTTGTCGGCATCGGCTGCATCTGGATGCGGTGCATCCCGGCGCGTTGCAAGGGGTCACCGAGGATCCGGGGGTGCGGCAGCGCAGGGAGGCGGCGACGGCGCATCGGGTGCGGGTGCGTGACGCGTTGATCGAGGCGGATCCCGCGGGGTGGATGGTGATCGACCCGACGCTGCGCGCGTCGGAGCGTGCCGAGGCCACCATGCGGGCGTGTGCGGCTGGCGTGCAGCACATCTGGGGCGGGCTGTTGCCACAGGAGCCGGAGACGGGCAGGCGCGGCGGCTCGGAGATTTTGCTGCGCGATCTCGATCGCGGGGGATACATCCCGGTGATCGTGGTGAACCACAAGGTGACCGACCCGCGTCAACCGGAGCCCGCGGACTTCCACCCCACTACTTCCGATCCGTATCGCTGGAACCCGCGTCCGGATCGGCACCGCAAACTGCGCCAGCAGCCGCGCGATCAGCAGCGCCTCGCGCATCTCTACCGGATGCTGCAGCGCCACGGCATGGCGAGCCCGGCACTGGTCGGCGGCGTGATCGGCTACCACTTCGACTGCATCCTGGTGCACGACCTCGGCCCGGTGCTCGCCGACTACGACCAGCGCTACGCCGACCGGGTCGCGGTGGTCCGCGGCGAGCTGCCGACGGTGCCGTCGAAGGTGCCCGAGTGCAGGCAGTGCCCGTGGTGGACCCGGGGCATCGAGGGGCCGAGCTGTGAGGGCTGGCTCGTCGAACACCGCGACGTCAGCCTGGTCGCGCCCGGCTCGCGGGCCGAGGTGCTGCGCAGGCACGGCGTGCAGACGATCGACGACCTGGCCGGCTGGGCGGGCGACGACCCGGACGACTGGCAGCACGGCCCGTTCGACGAGGCGGTGGTCACCGCGCGGGCCTGGCTCGCGGGCGCGCCGCTGGTTCGCCGGGTGGAGCCGGTGCGGGTGCAGCGCGCCGACGTCGAGGTGGACGTCGACCTGGAGAGCTTCCAGGAATACGGCGCGTACCTGTGGGGCACGCTGCTCGACGGCGTGTACCGCCCGTTCGTCACCTGGGATCCGCTGCCCACCGAGGACGAGGGCCGCTCGTTCGGCGAGTTCTGGACCTGGCTGATGACCACCCGCGCCGAGGCCGCCCTGAGCGGGAAAACCTTTGCCGCCTACTGCTACTCGCGCACCGCCGAGGACAAGTGGCTGTACGAGTCGGCGCGCCGCTTCGCCGGGCGGCCCGGAGTACCGACGGTCGACCAGGTGCGCGCGTTCGTGGACGGGCCGGAGTGGGTGGACATGTTCCAGGCCGTCTCCGATCAGTTCATCTGCCCGAATGGCAAGGGCCTCAAGAAGATCGCCCCGGTCGCGGGCTTCGCCTGGCGCGATGCCGAGGCGGGCGGCGAGGCGTCGATGAGCTGGTATCGCCTGGCCGTCGGCTACGAGGGCGACCCCGACATGTCCCAGCGCACCCGGTTGCTGGAGTATAACGAGGACGACGTGCGGGCCACCCAGGTGCTGCGCGAGTGGATGTCGAACCGGGCAGACCTCGAGGTTCCTGGCCTCGCGGATTTCGGGCGTCGTATTATCGCGACGTGACTGAGCACGTCGAACAACTCGAGTTCCAAGCAGAGACCCATCAGCTGCTCGAGCTGATGATCCATTCGGTCTACTCCAACAAGGACACCTTCCTGCGGGAGTTGATCTCGAACTCCTCGGACGCGCTGGACAAGCTGCGCCTGGAGTCCTACCAGGACAAAGATCTACAGGTCGACACGTCCGACCTGCACATCGAGCTGACAGTGGACAGCGAGAACCGGATCCTGACCGTTCGGGACAACGGCATCGGTATGTCTCGCGCCGAGGTGGTCGACCTGATCGGCACCCTCGCCAAGTCCGGCACCGCCGAGCTGCGCAAGAAGCTCAACGAGGCCAAGAGCGCCGCCGCGGGCAACATCGACACCGCGGAACTGATCGGCCAGTTCGGCATCGGCTTCTACTCGACCTTCATGGTCGCCGACAAGGTCACACTGACCACCCGGCGCGCAGGGGAGACCGAAGGCACCCGCTGGGAGTCGGCCGCGGGCAGCTCGACCTACACCATCGAAACCCTCGACGAGGCGCCCCAGGGCACCTCGGTCTCGTTGCAGCTCAAGCCCGCCGACGAGGACGACCACCTCTTCGATTACACCCAGGAGTGGAAGCTCCGGGAGATCATCAAGAAGTACTCCGACTTCATCGCCTGGCCGATCCGCATGCAGGTCGAGCGGACAGTCAGCGAGGGTGAAGGCGACGAGAAGACCGAGAAGACGGTCGTCGAGGACCAGACGCTCAACTCCATGAAGGCGCTGTGGACCCGCCCGAAGAGCGAGGTCAGCGACGAGGAGTACAAGGAGTTCTACAAGCACGTCAGCCACGCCTGGGACGATCCGCTGGAGATCATCCCGATGAAGGCGGAGGGCACCTTCGAGTACCAGGCGCTGCTGTTTCTGCCCTCGCAGGCACCGTTCGATCTGTTCACCCGCGAGCACAAGCGCGGCGTGCAGCTCTACGTCAAGCGGGTGTTCATCATGGACAACTGCGAAGAGCTGATGCCGGAGTACCTGCGCTTCGTCAAGGGTGTGGTGGACGCGCAGGACCTCTCGCTCAACGTCTCTCGCGAGATCCTGCAGCAGGACCGCCAGATCCGGATGATCCGCAAGCGGCTGGTCAAGAAGGTGCTGTCCACGGTCAAGGACCTGCAGGGCGCCGAGGACCAGACCAAGTACCAGACGTTCTGGAAGGAGTTCGGGCGCGTCCTCAAGGAGGGCCTGCTCGGCGACACCGACAACCGCGAGACCATCCTGGAGGTCTCGTCGTTCGCCTCGACCAACTCCGAGTCCGAGCTGACCACGCTCGCCCAGTACGTCGAGCGCATGCCGGAGGGCCAGGACGCCATCTACTACATGACCGGCGAGTCCCGTCAGCAGGTCGAAAGCTCGCCGCACATGGAGGCTTTCAAGGCCAAGGGCCGCGAGGTGCTGATCCTCACCGAGCCGGTGGACGAGATGTGGGTCGGCTCGGTGCCGGAGTTCGACGGCAAGGCGTTCACCTCCATCGCCAAGGGCGAGGTCGATCTGGAGTCCGAGGAGGAGAAGAAGGCCTCCGAGGCGCTGCGCGAACAGCAGGACAAGGACTTCGCCGAGGTGCTCGGCTGGCTCGGCAAGACCCTGGAGGCCAGCGTCAAGGAGGTGCGCCTCACCAGTCGGCTCACCACCTCGCCCGCCTGCCTCGTCGGTGACGTCTTCGACTTCACCCCGATGCTGGAGCGGATGTACCGCGCGTCCGGTCAGCTGATGCCGGACAGCAAGCGCATCCTCGAGCTCAACCCGACCCACCCGCTGGTCACCGGGCTGCGCGACGCCTACGACACCCGCAAGGACGACGCCGACGCAGGCAAGGTCCCCGAGCTCGCCGAGACCGCCGAATTGCTCTACGGCACAGCGGTCCTGGCCGAGGGCGGCGAGCTGAAGGATCCGGCGCGGTTCGCGCACATCCTCACCGATCGGCTCACCCGCACGCTCTGATCCGGTCACCGGCGAGGACCACCGGACGGTGGTCCTCGCCGGTATCGGCAGAATGAGTACTGTGCCGAATTCGACTGAGCTGGTCATCCGGGCGGCGCGGCCCGCGGACTACGACGCGATCGCGGGCGTGGTCGATGCGTGGTGGGGGCGCGAGATCCTGCCGGTGCTGCCTCGGCTGTTTCTCGATCATTTCCATCGGACGAGCCTGGTCGCGGAAACCGCGGGGCGGCTGTCGGGCTTTCTGATCGGGTTTGCCTCGCCGTCCGAATCCGACGAGGCCTACATCCATTTTGTTGGGGTGCATCCGGATTCGCGCAAGAGCGGCCTGGCGCGGGAGCTGTACGAGCGGTTCTTCGTGACCGCTCGGGCGCACGACCGACGGGTGGTCACGGCGGTCACCGCGCCGGCGAACGAGACGTCCATCGCGTTCCATCGCCGGATGGGCTTCACCGTTGACGGGCCGGTGCCGGACTACAACGGTCCTGGCCGTCATCTGATGAACTTCCGCCGTGAGCTCTGAGTCCGTGCCAGCGAACCCCCTTGCCGTCGCCGAGCCGTGGGATCTCGTCGCCGACGGTTACGCCGAGTTCGCGCCCGCGATCATGCGGCCCTTCGCCGAGCGCGCCCTCGAATGCGCATCGGCGACAACGTCTTCCCAGGTCATCGATGTCGCCGCGGGCCCGGGCATGCTGAGCCTGCTTGCCGCGCCGAGGGTGGCGCAGGTGCACGCCATCGACTTCTCGGGACCGATGATCGAGCGGCTCATCACTGCGGCGGGGGCCGCCGGACTGACCAATATCGAGGCGTGCGTCGGTGACGGGCAATCGCTGCCGTTCGACAGCGACCGCTTCGACGCCGGGTTTTCCCTGTTCGGGCTGATGTTCTTCGCTGAGCGGGGCAGGGGATTCGCTGAGTTGTTCCGGGTGCTGCGCCGCGGCGGCACGGCGGTGGTGTCCAGCTGGGCGCCGGTCGCCGAGTCCCCGTTGATGCGCACGATGTTCGGCGCCTACCGCGCCGCCGACCCCAGCATTCAGGAGCCGCGGCCCGACCCCCTCAGCCTGGAGAACCCCGAGGTCTTCCAGGCCGAGATGCACAGCGCAGGCTTCGAAACCGTGTCCGTCCAACGGCATTCGACCACGCTCACCTTCGCCGACGCGGACCAGCTATGGGAAACCATGGCGCACAGCAGCGCACCGCTTGGCCTCATGCGTCGCAAAGTCGGCGAACAGGTGTGGGCCGAACGCGTCGCCGTGATGAAGTCCTACCTCGCCGAGCACTACCGCCCCCGGCAGCCGCTGTCCACCACCGCGTTGCTCGGCGTCGGCCGCAAACCCGCGTTCTGAGAGTCTGGCCTGAAGACAGGAAAGCCGCCGCCGACCAGGGCTTGGTCGGCAGCGGCTCTCGCGTGGTTTGTTACTAGCGCGGGGCCATGCGCAGCGCGCCGTCCATGCGGATGGTCTCGCCGTTGAGGTAGTCGTGCTCGACGATGTACTGCGACAGCTGCGCGTACTCGTCCGGGCGGCCGAGGCGCGACGGGAACGGCACGCCCGCCTCGAGGCCCTTGCGGTACTCCTCGGTGACGCCGGCCAGCATCGGGGTGTCGATGATGCCGGGGGCGATGGTGTTCACCCGGATGCCGAACTGGGCCAGGTCGCGCGCGGCGGGCACGGTCATGCCGTGCACGCCACCCTTGGACGCCGAGTACGCGATCTGGCCGATCTGGCCCTCGAACGCGGCGACCGAGGCGGTGTTGATGATGACGCCGCGCTGGCCGTACTCGTCGACGGTGTCGGTCTTCGAGATCGCGTCGGCGGCCAGGCGCATGACGTTGAAGGTGCCGAGCAGGTTCACGGTGATGACGGTGCGGAACAACTCCAGGTCGTGCGGGCCGTTCTTGGACAGGATGCGCCCGGCCCAGCCGACACCGGCGCAGTTGACCACGATGCGCAGCGGCGCGCCCGACTCGACGACCTTCGCGACCGCGGCGCTGACCTCGTCGTTGCTGGTGACATCGGCCGGAATGAGGGTGACCCCGGCGGGCACGTTGTCGCCGGCGCGCTCGATCGACTGCGGCACATCCAGTCCGAAGACAGTGGCCCCCAGCTCGGCGAAGCGCTTGGCGGTGGCGGCGCCGAGGCCGGATGCGCCTCCGGTGACAATGGCGGCGGAACCCGAAATCTCCACGATGGTCCTCTCGTTCGTGACAGCCAGTTGGCCCTTTGTCAATTGCACCCTAACGGGTGCACCCAACAAGGCCCATGAGGACTCCCTCTCCTCTCACTCCGGAGAGAACCATCGCTCCGGCTACTGGAGGGTCACTTTGGCGCCGCCGGAGAACATCGAATCGTGCAGCATGACGTGGCTCGGCACCGCATCGGCCGGCAAGTCGAAGACAACCTGGGCTGTCACGGTATTACCGGGGTTGATGTTGGCGTACATGCTGGTATCGGCCTGCAGGTTGATCGCGGCCATGCTGTCGTTCTCGAATTTACGGTTCTGTCCGTCGAACAGATACTGGTCGCTCGGGCTGAATCCCTGCGGTTTGTTCGACGTGTTCTTCACGGTCATCGAGACGATCGTGTACGCGCCCTGAGCTTTTCGCTGCAGGTACGGGTTGTCGCCCACTTCCCCCACGCCGACCTGGACTCCGGTGACAACGAACTCGAATTTGCCGTCACGCACCGGTGTATTGAGGCCAGGCAGGCCCGGCGACGGTTTCGCGGCAGGCGGGGCGACGGACGCACCGGCCGTGTCGGGTGCGGGCGCTGCCGCCACACTGCTGGCAGTGGTATCCGTTTTCTTGTCGTCCCCGCTGTTCACCACGGCGATGACCGCACCGAATCCGCACAGTCCGACAATGACCGCGATCACGATAAGCACGATTTTGCCGCCGTTGGATTTCTTCTGAGGCGGTTGGCCGTATCCCGGCGGCGGTGCGAACTGTCCGGGTTGCGGTGGCTGTTGTCCGCCGACGGGTGGGGGTGGGTTTCCCCAGCTGGGATTCGGCGGTTGCTGTGGGGGGTGTTCGCCCTGCGGTGACGTCATCTGGTTTGCCTTCTGCGAGAAGTGATCGAGCTGATGTCGGCTCTATCGACCACTTGTGACCTGCGTTACGTTCATGTGCTAATGGCATAACTGAAATATATGCAGGCAGTTGGCTATTTCGGCCGGTCCGTGCCGTCATTCGACTCGTCGCCCACCTATCTGCGAACAGACATGTTCTTAGGTGGTACGGTCGCTGCATGAAGCTGTTCGCGGGGGCGTCTGTTGCTGGGCGCAAGGTCTTGATCACGGGGGCGGCGCGGGGGATCGGGGCCGCGCTGGCTCGGCAGTTGCACGCCGGTGGGGCGCAGGTGGCGCTGCTGGGGTTGGAGGCGGAGCTGCTGGGGGAGGTGGCGCGCGAGTGTGGTGACGCGCCGTGGCGGTACTGCGATGTCGGGGATCGTGAGCAGGTGGATCGGGTGGTGGCGACGTTGGTGGGGGAGCTCGGCGGGCTCGATGTGGTGGTGGCCAACGCGGGGGTGGCGCGGCAGTTGCCGTTGCTCGGGGGCGATCCCGCGGTGATGGAGGAGACGCTGGCGGTGAACGTGCTCGGCGTCTACTACACGTTGCGTGCGGCTGGACCGCACATCGGTCACGCGAACGGCTATGCGCTCGTTGTCTCCTCGCTGGCCGCCGCGGTGCACCTGCCGCTGGTCGGCGCGTACAGCGCGTCGAAGGCCGCGGTGGAGGCGCTCGGCAATACGCTGCGGATCGAGCTCAAACACACCGGAGCCAAGGTGGGCGTCGCGTATTTCGCTGAGCTCGATACCGACATGACCTCGCGTGGGTTCGGCACCGACGCGGCCAGGGCGATCATCGGTCGCTCCACCGTTTCCGGCGTCGCACCGCTCGGGCCCGCCATCGATTCGGTGGAAAAGGCCATCGCGCGGCGGCGGCGTCAGGTGGTCTCGCCCTGGTGGGTGGCCGTCGTGCTGCCGTTCCGGCCGATCGCCCAGCGCGTGATCGCGGTCGCCTTGCGCAAGGGTGTGCGGCGCGCCTTGGAGATCGCGCGCGGTGAAGAGGCACCCTTCACCACGGACCAACCGGACCGACCCCGCAAAATGGAGCGGCAAGCTTAGCCCGACCTAACCACCGGAGCCCTCGAATGACCGAATCGGCAACCAGCGCACGCCAACTCCCGCGCGGTAGGCACGGCCTGCCGCGTGAGCAGGTGGTCGCGTCGCAGCGCGAGCGCATCCTGATCGCGATGGCCGAGGCGATGGCCGAGAACGGTTACGTCGGCACCTCGGTCGCGGCGATCCTGAAGCGCGCCGGCGTGTCCAGGGAGACCTTCTACGAGCAATTCCGTTCCAAGGAAGCCTGTTTCGAGGCCGCCTACGAGCGAGCCGTGCAGAACCTGCTCGGCCGCATCGCGGATGCCGCCGACGACCCGGCGGCCGAACCCGAGCCCGACGGTATGGCCAGGATGGACCGGATCTTCGCGGCCTACCTGCAGCACCTCGTCGACGATCCGGCCAGCGCGCGGCTGTTCCTGGTCGAGGTGTACGCGGTGGGTTCGGCGGCGCTCGCCCGCCGGGCGCAGCTGCAGGAGTTGTTCGTCGGCCGGATCGCCGACGTGCTCGGCGCGCGAACCGACGAGCAGCGCTTCGCCTGTCAGACCCTGGCTGCCGCGATCAGCGCGATGGTCACCGCTCGGATCGCGGCCGATGACCTGGCTGGCCTGCTTGCGCTGCGGGCGCCGTTACTGAATCTGGTGCGTCGGGGTGGCGCGTTGTACGGGGACGCTTTGCTTTCCGCGCGCGGATGAGCAGCATGGTCGCGCCGCCCACGGCCGGCGCGATCGCGGCCAGCGCGGCGACGGTCAGCCCGGCCAGCGTCGGGGCGGCCGTCGAGAGCAGCGTCGCCGCACCGAAGTAGAGGAACAGCAGACCCGAGCCGATGCCGATGGCCCGTTCCGGCAAATGCTTGCCGACCAGGATGCCGATGCCGATGGCCAGGGCGTCGGCGGCGACCATGCCGATCGTCGAGCCGATCCACACGCCGACCCAGTCGTAGTCGGTGGCCAGCGCGGCGGTCGCGAACATGGTCCGGTCGCCGAGCTCGGCGAGCAGGAACGCGGAAAGCACAACGAAGAACGGTGCGGTGCTGGCCCGCAATGACTTCGGTGCCTGCTCTTGCTCGTCCGCGCGGAAGTGTTCACGCAGCGTCCACAGGCCGACGGCCAGGAAGGTGAGGGCGGCGACCAGCGAGATGGCCCGCGTCGGCAGCGCCGATCCGAGGAAATAGCCGACGCCCACCGAGATCAGGTGGACCGCGGCGGAGGCGGTCGCGATGCCACCGAGCACCACCCACCAGCGGTAGCGCAGCGCGAACGTCAGCGCCATCAGCTGAGATTTGTCACCCAACTCGGCGAGAAAGACGATGCCGATACTCAGCAAAACGGTGGCGATCATGATGTGTGCGGCTCCCGGGTCTCCGGCCTGCCGGTCGGAGTCTGGGTGTGCCTCCGGCCGACAACGAATAGTTGTCTAGGCCGAAGGTCTCGCCCACCGGATTGTTCCGGTTCACACAGCCGGACCCGAACCCTCGTGGGGCGGCGGGTCAGTATGTCGACTGTGCAATTGGGGGCTACTCCCCTTCGCTGTCACCGACTCTACCCGGACACCGCCGGGTGTGCCACCATGGGGTGGCCCAAATAGCAATGCGCGCAATAAGTTTGGCGATCCGTGCGGCAGGTTTCGGGTACCCTTACGCGGCAAGCAGCATAGCCAGAACCGCGGTGTCGGGATCGCTGATCGGGTCCAGGCCCACCCTGCTGACCAGGGAGGTGACCGTGCCGTCGGATTCCGCCTCGGCCCACGCGGCCCGGTGTTCCAGCCCCAGATGCGGCACGCCGGGCAGCAGCACACAGCCCGACGCGGCACCCGCGCATTCCGGCAGCGACGGCCGGGTTTCCGAGGGTGGATGCAGCATCAGCAGCGCAGCTGGCACATGCTCGGCAAACCTGCCGGGCGCGAGCGCCTCCGCGCCGAGCACCGTTCCCTCGGCCAGCACCAGGCCGACCGTGCCGGGCGCCGGATCGTCGGGCAACTCCTCACGCACCCCGAACACCGTCGAGGTGGTCAGCAACCCGGGCAGCGTGGCCACCCGGACGGCGAGCACCAGCACCTGCGCCCATTCCTTGGTGGTGTCCGGCCAGCGGCCAGAAATGACGAACCCGCGCAGCGAGCCACGGGCATGGAAAGGCGTGATGCCGATTGGTCCATTCATCCGCATGGTGCCTCCCGTCGTATAACCGGGGGCGGCTTTGCCCGTCCTCTGTGGACTCAGAGAATGACTGAAGAAACACCTGGCACACAAGTACCAAAGAGTGCCAGGTGACGGCAGTGAACGGCCTGACCAGCGGTTGTCCGCGCCCACGCGCCGTGGTCCGTCGTATTGTTCGCCGGACTGATACCGCGCTGCGCCCCGGGCGTGTCCTGTGGGTACCGCAGAAACGAGCAACCCGCGAACAGTGGACCTGTTCGCGGGTTTTGCTGACTGCTATCGCAACCACACCGGCACTACCGCGGGTTTCGAGCGAAGCGAGATCGAGCATTACTCGTTTGCGGCCCGGCTCGGGCCCGAGTGGCCGATGCGATTGCGACGCAGTCGCGAGCAGCGGTTGCTCGGGCCCGAGCCATCAAGGGGCCGCAAACACGCCGCGCGAAGGCGCGGCAATTCAACTCAGCCGAAGATGAGGCCCTTGCCTTGGCCGACGGCGCGCGCGAAGCGATCCTGCACGTCTTCCCAGTTGACGACGTTCCAGAACGCGGTGACGTAGTCCGCCTTGACGTTCTTGTACTGCAGGTAGAAGGCGTGCTCCCACATGTCGACCTGCAGCAGCGGGATGATGCCCAGCGGGACGTTGGCCTGCTGGTCGTACAGCTGGAAGGTCAGCAGCTTCTGGCCGAGGGTGTCGTAGCCGAGCACCGCCCAGCCGGAGCCCTGCAGGCCGTTGGCCGCGGCGGTGAACTGACCGCGGAACTTGTCGAACGAACCGAACTGGTCGTCGATGGCCGCGGCGAGGTCGCCGGTCGGCTTGTCGCCACCGTTGGGGGACAGGTTCTTCCACCAGATGGAGTGGTTGACGTGACCGCCGAGGTGGAAGGCCAGGTTCTTCTCGTACAGGAAAATGGCGCCGTGGTCGCCGCTGTCCCGGGCGGCCTCGAGCTTCTCGAGTGCCGTGTTCGCGCCCGCGACGTAAGCGGCGTGGTGCTTGGAATGATGCAGCTCATTGATCTGCCCGGAGATGTGGGGCTCCAGGGCGCTGTAGTCGTAATCCAGATCTGGCAGCGTGTACTCAGCCACGATGTCCCTTCCTATGTCGGGCTGTGTGCGCCCATCTCGAGCACACCCAACCATCATTCGTACACCCGCTCGGTTCCAACCGGGCCTGATGCCCCCGCATTCCGTTGTGGGCTTGGGCTGCGCCCGCGCAGGGGCATCGGCACCGGCTCGAACCTCACAAATAGCATCGAACCATGTAGTGGTACGACGAACTAGTGGAGCGGCTACGCCTCCCGGCGTTCGTCATGCTCGCCGGATCGGGTATGGCCCGGTCGGGCAGCACCGATCCTCGTGCCGGATACCCACAAGGTCGACGGTCACCCCCGCTGTCGCCGGTTTTCCGAACATGGCAGGTCGTGCGCACAAACGAATACCGCACATCCGGGAGCCGGGTGTGCGGTATCGGTGTCGGTGGATTCAGAGCGGTGGCGCGATGCCTGGGCGGGTCGCCCTCGGGTCGCCCGCGTCGTGTGCCTCCCACCAGCGTGCCGCGCCCGCGATGAATTCGGCTAGCGGGATTTCCCGGCCGGTTGTGTCGTTGATGAGCAGGTTGTCGAACCAGACGCGTACGTCCAGTTCGCGCGGGTCGATGCCCTCTTCTTGGGAGAACTCCAGGACGTGGGCAGAGATGTGTTCGTCGATCTCGGTGTCGAAGCTGAGCAGCTCGCGCCACAGGGCCCAGCCGCTGTCGTCGAGGTCGATGAATTCCCAGCCGTGCAGCCTGCCGCCGCCGAAGCTGCGGATCGCCTCGTCGAGGCCGTTGAGTTGCAGGGGCAGCACCCGGGGTTCGAGATCGTCCCAGTTCTGCATGCGCAGCGATGCCGCGACGCGGCCGACTCCGGTGAACGTCACCTGAACCCGGTAATCCTCGGTGGGCGTTCCGTTTTCCGGAAGTGTCAGCACCTCTAAGTCGAGTCGTAGTTGCTTGGCCGCCGCGTCGATCTCCAGGCCGAGGCACGTTGCCTCGGACAGAGCGACGTTGAGCCCAGCTGTATCCATGCCGTCGAGTAGCCCCCTGCTCACGTTCATGGCCAACAGGCTACCGACAGCTACCGGTGGAGCCCAGTATTTCAGTTTTTCGCTAGTGTTCTCGTTTTTTATGGAACCGATTCGGGCCAAGCGCCGTCCAAGCAGGTATCGGAACCCGGTGCGCCCGTGAGTTTCGAGGTCGGCGGCGAATGACTGCTCCGGGACTGGATCATGGAGGGGAGTTCCGGATCGGTCGTTCGCGCCGCATGCGCACGCCCGCGAGTCTGCTGTCGGCCCCTTGAACGACCCGGGTCGGGGTGTGTGGGCGGCAAGCGGTTAGCCGGTAGATAACTTTGATAGCCAAACCCTGAAACTGGTGCGCTGTCTGATAGCTGCAGCCTGTGGATGAAGTTGTGGATTATGTGGATAACTCTGTCGGAGGTATGCACATCCGCGCCCCCAGCGGGGCGTCGATCAGGGTTCCGGGACGCAGAACATACCTGAAGTACCGGCTCGATGTCGAGTCGCCGACGGCCGGGGCGCGGGCCGGAACTCCACGGCACCCGCCCACCCATGGCAGGATCGAAACCGTGACGAGTCCCCATGTTCCTTCGGTCCCGGTGGACGCGGTACCGGGCGAATTCGACAGCAGCCAGCCGAGCACGGCCGACGGCGCGCGGGCGATCCTGCTCGACGTGCGCGAAGACGACGAGTGGCAGCTCGGGCACGCGCCCGGGGCCGTGCACATCCCGATGGTCGACGTGCCCGCCCGGGTCGACGAGCTGGACTACGACGTCGATCTCTACGTCATCTGCAGGCAAGGCGGTCGTTCCCTCCAGGTGGTCGAATACCTCACGCACATCGGCTTCGACGCCATCCAGGTGAACGGTGGCATGGTTGCCTGGCAACAGGCGGGCCGCCCGCTGGTCGCGGACGGCGACCGGCAGGCGAAGATCTACTAGTCCGGCAAGACACAGGAGGCACGGTGAGCACGGTCGTACAACCTTGTGCGCGGTGTGGCGCGCGCTGGGCCGTGCAGTCGACACCGATGCACTGGTGTCCGCGCTGCCGCGGCGTGCTGCTCTCGCCCGCACCCATCGACGCGCCCGCCGAGCGGCGCAACTATCGCTGGGTGGCGCGCAGGCCCGACCAGCGCGCCCGCCGGAATCCGGTCACCGGCCGCACGCCGAGCCGGGAAACGCCGCGCTACACCCAGATTCCGCGATGGGGCCTGCTCGACCCGCCGCCCCGACCCGCCGCCGCGGCACCCGCGCCGCTCACGCGGTTGACCAAGTGGGCGTCCTCGCTGCTGATCGCCACCGCCGCGACGTTCGCGGTCGCGGCCGTCGCCGAGCTGCTGCGCTATCTACTGCTGCTGCGCAATCGGACGCGGCTGATCCATCCCGCGGTCCTGGTCTGTTCCGATGTGCTCGTCTTCGCCGCGGCGCTGCTCGCGTTGCTGCTCGCACTGCTGGCCGCGGTGGCCGTGGTCGGCTGGTTGATAGACGCGCGCAGGCTCGCCTTCCAGGAAATCGGCCGTGCCGACCCGCGATCGGTAAGGGCAGTGGTGCTCGGCTGCGTGATTCCGGTGGTCAACTTGCTGTGGCCAGGCGTGTTCCTGACCGAGATCGTCGCAGGGCGCGCCGATCCGCGGGCCCTGCGGGCGATCCGGATCTGGTGGGCCGCCTGGGTATTCGGCGGTCTGGTCGCGGTGGCCGCACTGGTGTGGCGGACCGCGGATTCGTTGCAGGTCAAGGCGGACGGCGTGCTGTTCACCGCGTTCACCGACCTGGTCGCCGCCGCGGTCGCGCTGCTCACCCTCGCGATGATGCGGGCGGTGCAGGAGCGAGACGTGCGCGGCCGCAGCCGGACCGAGCGGCGCTGGTTGATCGCCGTCGACCCGGCCGTGCCGGTGATCGAGCCGGTGCATCCCGGTGGCCGGGCGCGGCGCGCGGCCGAGGAGTCGCCGCAGGACACAGCTGACGACAACGGTGCAGTGGACCGTGAGCACGAGGAGGTTTTGGCCAAGTGAGCGAGGTCAGTCGCGCACCGTTCGTGGTGGCGCACCGAGGTGCTTCGGCGGCGCGCCCCGAACACACGCTCGCCGCATACGAATTGGCGCTCCAGGAGGGCGCGGACGGCGTGGAATGCGACGTCCGGCTGACCAGGGACGGGCACCTGGTGTGCGTGCACGATCGCACCGTCGACCGGACCTCCTCGGGCACCGGGCTGGTCAGCGAGATGACCCTGGATGAACTGAAGGAGCTCGACTTCGGCGCGGACGGCGAAGCGGCGGAGGTACTCACCCTCAGCGAGCTGATCACGCTGGTGCTCGACTGGCGCAGCAGGCCGACCAAGCTGTTCATCGAGACCAAGCACCCAGTCCGTTATGGCGCGCTGGTGGAGAACAAGCTGCTCGCCGAGCTGCAGCGGTTCGGCATCGCCACGCCCGCGTCCGCGGATCACTCGCGTGCGGTGGTGATGTCCTTCGCGGCCACCGCGGTCTGGCGGATCCGGCGCGCCGCGCCGCTGCTGCCGACGGTGCTGCTCGGTGAATCGTCGCGCTATCTCGGCGGTGGTGCCGCGACCACGGTCGGTGCCACCGCGGTCGGTCCGTCGGTGAAGACGCTGCGCGACCACCCGGAACTGGTCGACAAAGCCGCCGCGGCGGGACGGGCCACGTATTGCTGGACCGTGGACGACCCCGACGATGTGCGCCTGTGCGCCGATCTCGGCGTCAGCTGGGTGGCCACCAATCATCCCGGGCGTACCAAGGCCTTGCTCGACGCCGCCTGAGCCGACTCGCTCGACACGCCCGGGGTGGGCGAAAGGTGGCTTGACAGAGTCGGTCCGGTGACCAGATCTCTCGGCCCGAGGGTGTCGGCGAACCAGGTTGTGCGCCTGCGCAGTTGGCCGGGCGCCGGTCCGCGTTCCGACCCGATCCCGCCGCCGACCGGGTTCGCTGCCGTGGCGCGCGGGGTGGCGGCGCGCACACCATGTAGGTTGACCCCCCGTGGGTAAGAGCAAGCGGAATAGTCCTAAGCCCGGAGGGAACCGGGCACAGCGTCTCGCCGAGCGGAAGGTGGCGCTGGAGCAGGCGACCCAGTCCGTCGCGCGTCCCTTCGAGGGGCTGGCCGCGGAGTGCGATCTGGTCGCGCTGTGCGAGTTCGTGCCGTCGGCGACCGCCGAGCTGAAGCTGGCGCCCGGTGTCGCGGCCGAGCGCGCGGTGGTGCTCGCCACCGTGCTACCGGGCGCGGTGGCCGCGCTGGTCCGGGCCGGCGATCAGCCAAGCGGTTATGTCGGCGCGCAGGTGCAGTTCCAGGGCGCCGACCTCGGCGCCGACCTCGCCGCCGCGATCCTGTGGACCCAGTCCGCCGAGCCCGGCGACTCGCTGGCCTCGGTGGCCTCGGTGGAGAGCATCGCAGGCGGCCCGAAGCTGACCGACGTGATCGATCCCGGCGCCGACCTGGAACTCACGGTGCATCAGGACTTCGACTGGTGGGTGCCGGAAGGCGTGCAGCCCGACCCGCAGGTCGCCGCGACCATCGAACAGGCCAAGCAGGCGATCAAGCCGTCGGCGCGGATCGCGCTCGGTCCGGACGCGACCGGCGCGGCCTGGTGGGTGGACGCGGGGGACAAGGCGCACATCCGCTGGGTCCGTCCGGAGAACGAGGACGACCTGATGCTGGCGCTGGCCCGCCTGCACGCCGCGGGTGGTCTGCACCTCGGCGAGGGTTCCCGGTTCGCGGGTTCGTTCCGCACGCATGGTGTGCTTGTCCCGGTTTTCGATCTGGATCCTGAGCAGCACCCCAACGAATGGGCAAAGCCCGCACAGGAATTCGATGCCCGACTGGCCGAGGTACTGGCCTCGGACGAGCCGTTGACGGCCGGCGAGCGCCGGTCCAGGGACGGCCTGCGGTCGCGTCAGGTAACCCTGCGCTGACCTTTCGGTCAATGACGTGCGGAATTTTGTGAAGAATCCCCCTTTCTAATATTGTCACGGTTAGGTTCTCCGCTACTATCGGACGCTGGTGGACCCACCGACCTGATGATTGAAAGAGGAAAAGACTCCATGGACGAACTGATCACCGCGCTCCGGACCCTCCTCAGCACCATGAGTGCCAAGTAGGCCGTCTGCCGAAACGGCAAAAGGCCCAGCTCTTCGTGAAGAGCTGGGCCTTTTCGCGTTCGAGCGACAACCGCGGATCAGATAGATCCGCCCGCCGCCGAAGGGGCACCGGACGCGTCGCTGGCGCCACCCATTTCCCTGGCGATGAACTCTTCCAGATCGAACAGGTTGGAGCCGGCGCGCTCGGCGATGGTGAGCAGGGTGGTCATGTTGGCGACCTCCTCGACCTGCTCCTTCAGGAACCACTGCATGAACTGCTCGCCCAGGTAGTCGCCCTCTTCGCGGGCGGTGCTCGCCAGCTGGATGATCTGGTCGGTGACCGTCTTCTCCTGCGCGAGGGCGAGCGCGATCGGGTCGTGCACATTCTCGAACTTGGACTTCGCGGCGTCGATGCCGGACAGCTCGACAGTGATATCCCGGTCGAGGAAGTACTGCACGATCATCATCGCGTGATTGCGTTCTTCGACCGCTTGCGCATAGAAACGCTTCGCCAACTGCGGCAGGTCAGCATTGTCGAACCACACCGCGATTGCGATGTATTGATGCTCGGCGTTGAATTCGTGCCTGATCTGATCATGGAGCAGGCCGTGGAATTTGCTGCGTGGGGACTCCGGATGGCTGGACATAGTATGCGACATTAGCGCTGGTCAAGACGCTTGTCACCCAAGTACTACCTTATTGAGGCTAGTATTGCCTAATTAATTCTTCGCTGCCCCAGCCATTCTCGGGGTTGCGTTATCGACCCGCTGTGGGGCGCGGAGTTCGCGGGCGATGAAGTCCTCGACGCCGAAAAGGTCATCCATCGAACGGTCGATCACGGTCAGCAGGGTGGTCATCTTCGCGACGTCTTCGACCTGTTCCTTCAGGAACCACTGGATGAAGCGCTCGCCGAGATAATCACCCGAGCCGCGGGCCGCCCGGGCGAGCCCGGTGATCTGCGCGCTCCTGGTCTGTTCCGTCTCCAGCAGGAAAGCTATTGCGGCACGGGGTGATTCGAAGGTGGACCGGATCTCGTCCAGTCCACCGATATGGATCTCCAGATCGCGGTCGAGCAGGTACTGGACCATCCGCAGTGCGTGTGCGCGTTGCTCGCCGGACTTGGCGTAGCAGTGTTTCGCCAACTGCGGCAACCGATTCGAGTCCAAGTACACGGCGGCCGCGAGGTACTGCTGTGCGGCCGTGAAACCGTGACGAATCTGCGCACTGAGCAAAGTGGGGAACGGCTGATCGAGCTCGGTATTCGTCATGTAAACGACGCTACCGCGTCAGCAGGTCGTCCGGAATCGGTCTGTCCGAGGCAATCGCATCGAAGAACTGGCCCGCCTTGTTCTTGTCCCACAGCAGCACATTGCCGCTGTCGGTATCTTCGAAACCGCCGACCGGCACCGTCGTCGGTATCGTGTCGCCGCGCATCGCCCAGCCGAGCTGCGCCAGATTCCAGATGTGGTCGCCGTCGGCCACCTTCAGCGATTTCACCATGCCGGTCGCCATCGGCCACAGCTTGAACGGATTGGCCAGGGTCGCACCGCTGGTCGCCTTCTTCACCAGCGCCGCCATGAAGATGCGCTGGTTATTGATCCGGTCCAGATCGGCGAGCGCGGTCGCGCGGCTGCGCACGAAGCCGAGCGCCTCCGGTCCGTTCAGCTTCTGGCAGCCCGCGGGCAGGTTGATCCCGGCCAGCGGGTCGTCGATGGCCTTCGGCAGGCAGACATCGATGCCGCCGAGCGAGTCGACGACACCGGCGAAACCGCTGAAGCCGATCTGCGCGTAGTGATCGATGTGCACGCCGGTCGCGATCTCGACGGTCTGCACGAGCAGTTGCGGGCCGCCGATCGCGAACGCGGCGTTGAGCTTGTCCTTGCCGTTGCCCGGAATGCTGACGTAGGAGTCGCGCGGCAGGCTGACCAGCGTGGTCTTGCCCGACTCCGGGATGTGCACCAGCATGATCGTGTCGGTGCGTTCCGGGCCGACCTCGCCGCCGGTGGCGAGCTCCTGCTCCTGCTCGGGCGTGAGGCCCGCGCGGCCGTCCGAACCGACGAGCAGCCAGTTGGTGCCCGGCGTATCGCCGACGCGGCCGGCATAGTTGGCCAGCGCGGGGATGCGGGTCAGCGAGCCATCGAGTTTCACCACGGCGCCGACCGCGGCCACGATCAGTACCAGCAGCAGAACCAGGAACCAGCGGAAGTAGTGGCGCTTGCGGCGCGGGCGCGGCGGGCGCGGCTGACGCTCGCCGCGCGGGGGACCGGGCGGCGGTGGTGGCGGGTTGCCCCGGTACGGCCGCTGCGGCGGCGGTCCCTCGCGGTAGGGAACCGGCTGTTGCGTGGGCGCGTGCGCCGGTGCCTGGCGCGGCTTGTCCAGCGGCGGCCTGCGTGACGCGACGTTTTCCGGCGGGACCTGCGAATACGCCAGCGGCTGCTGCGGGCCGCCGCGATGCAGCACCTGGGTCGGCTCGATGTACGGCGACTGCGGGTCACCCGGTGGCCCAGCGCGGTGCGGCCCGGGACGCTGCATCGGCGGCTGGCCGGGCGGCGGCACCCGGCGCATCCGCGCGCGGTACTGGGGGTCGTCGCCATTCATCACTGAGACTCTACTTATCAGTCGTCGTTCGGGGTGGTCGTGCGACGGATGATCTCGCTCCGATTCCGGCGCGTCGTATTCCACTGCCCTGTGTACGACGCGCCGGTCCCGGGTGCGCGTCCGTCCGCGCACTCACTATGAATTCGCCTGTGCCGTCCCGCTGTTATCGAATTGCGGAGAACAGTTGGATCACGAGCTCGGATCGACGGTATCGGTGCAGGTGAGGACCACGTCGACGGATCGATGTGTTTGTCGACACCGTGCCGCGCCGGCCTTGCGTGCGGACGGCGGTCTGCGGGCGGCGGATCCGACTCGATAGGCGCGGCGCGCGGGGCGTGCGCGTCGCTGGGCGCGGGCGGGCAATAGATTCGAGTCCATGCGTGGTGAGTCCGGGGCCGAGAGTGGCGCGTCCGAGGCGACGGATCGGGAGCGGCTCGGCATCAAGCTCGAGATCGCGGTCGTGCTGGTGGTCACCTTCGGGTTGAGCGGCCTCAATGCGGCGCTGTCGCTGGTGGAGAGCGCGCTCGCGCCAGGCGGGGTGGGTGGGCAGACCGTCGCGCTGAATCCCTCGCGGTCCGCGCAATCAACGATCGATCTGCTGTTCCAGCTGCTGAGCGTGACACGGCTGGCCGGGTGGGCGGTGCTCGGCCTGTATCTGTTGTGGCGCAGCGGGATCGGGCCGCGCCTGATCGGGCTCGCGGCGCGGTTGCGCTGGCGCGCGGATGTCGTGCCCGGGTTGGTGCTCGCGGCGATCATCGGAGTGCCCGGCCTCGGCCTCTATCTGGCCGCGCACGCCATGGGGATGAGCGTCACGATCGTGCCCGCCTCGCTCGGCGACCACTGGTGGCGGCTGCCCGCGTTGATCCTGTCCGCCTGCGCCAACGCGTTCGCGGAGGAGATCATCGTGGTCGCCTACCTGATCAGCCGCCTGCGCAAGCTCGGCTGGTCGGAAAACTCGGCACTGGTCGCCTCGGCTCTGCTGCGCGGTAGTTACCACCTGTACCAGGGGCTCGGCGGCGGTATCGGAAACCTGGTGATGGGCTTGATCTTCGGGCGCTACTGGCAGCGGGCGAACAAACTGTGGCCGTTGATCCTTGCCCACGCCACCATCGATACGGTCGCTTATCTCGGTTATACGGTCCTGCACGGCCATGTTTCGTGGTTGCCGTAGTCGAATTGTCCAGTCGCGCAGGTGGCTTCGCGTACGGGGAGGTCCTCGCATATCAATTTCGGGGGCGGTCCGGCTCGATCCACGACGTGAATCCAGTCAGCTGCGCCACCTGATCAGAGGCTTGTCCCGAGCAGATGTGCACAGCGTGCCGGGCGCTCAATCCTGTTGTGTGAATCCCAGAGTGGTTTCTGAGCAAGCGGCGGGGCTGGGATCAGATGCGGCGCAGGCCGTTGAGGAACGGGCAACCTGCCAAGGTGCGGACCGCGCGGCTGAGCGATTCGATGTCGTCGGCGGGGGAGTTGAACGGGAGACGGAAGTCGTGGTCGCCGTCGCGGCCCTCGACGCGCAGGGTCAGGCCGTAGCGGTCGATGGCGAGCGGGTGCACGATACCGTGCTGGAGCCGGGGCGGCAGGTGGCGAGCGAGTTGCGCGACGACGTCCGCGTGGTCGGCGTCCATGTGCTGCAGCCAGGCCGATTCCAAGGTGCAGAACGGATCCGGCTCGGCCAGCCGCAGCTCGTCGATGCTCACCGATTCGGCGCCGGTCGAGTCGGCCACCACCGCAGAGTTGATCACCAGTCGCAGCAGGGTCGCGCTGTGCCCGACGTCGAGCAGGCCTGGATCCGGGTTCTCTTTGGCGACCTCGCCGGCCAGCGCGCGCTGAGCCTGCGCGGGCACCGCGCGCACCCACCCGCGCAGCCAGACCAGCGCGCGGACCGGTTCGCGCAGCGGCAGCGGCGCGTGATCGGTGAGTTCCAGCACCGCGGGTGCGCCCGCGTCGGGGGAGTTGCCTGCCACGATCGCCGCCACCGAGGTGGTCGGCACCGCGATCACCGCGTCGCCGCATTCGCGCACGTGATGCACGGAGACGGGCGTCGGGTCGATGCCGGGCATGGCCAGCACCGCCTGCTCCGCATGCGCGCACGCACTACGCACCCGCTCTGCGGTGGACGGTGTGACAGTCGGTGTCGGATGCGGCATGCAAACCTCCGTGGTCGGGCGTTGTTCGCCTCGCTCGGGCGCTCAATTAGGTTACCCTAAGCTAAGTGACGAGCGGAACATGCGCAACCGTTCGCCCCATCCTGATCCTGAGAATTCGCGCGCGGCAGCGGGCACGGACCCGGTTGTTACGGTGGATCGGTGGCGCACGGAGACGAAACAACCGGAGAACCAGTACTCATCACATTGACGGCACCCGCCCGACGCAGCGTCGTCGAAGGCCTGGTGCGCGCCCCCCAACCCGGCAACACCGCCCCGATCCTCGACGCGGACGCCCCCGACCCGGACATCGCCGACTTCCTGGCCACCATCGTGCACACCGACACCGGCTTCATCGCCCGCACCTGCTCGGGCGAGCGCGCCATGGCCATCGTCGCCGCCACCGCGGCCGCCCTCTGCGGCGAAGACATCCCCGCCGCCCTGTCCACCCCGGACGTCACGTTCCTCAACGCCTTGAAACCCCCTGCGGTAGAAGCCCTCCGAACTGTCCTCCTCGCCATCGAAACCGAAGCCATCGAGGAAGTGACCCAAGCCCTCCACCCCCTCGCCCGCCCCTGACTCCACGCCCATCGTCGACGGCTGAAAACCCTGGTGGGATGGGGGCGGCGGTTAATACCGGGGGCGCCGGTCGCGGACGCAAGTAAGGTCGTAACCGTGCCGCGTATCGCGTACTTCGGGCCCTCCGGAACTTTCACCGAGATGGCCCTCGCCGAACTCGAATCCTCGGGGGCCTTCGAAGGGGTCGTCGAGCGGGTTGCCGCGCCCAGTCAGGGGGCCGCGCTCGAGCTGATCCGGTCCGGTGACGTGGCAGGGGCGGTGGTGCCGATCGAGAGTTCGGTCGAGGGGTCGATCTCCGCGACACTCGACTCCCTGGCCATCGGCCCGCGGCTGCAGATCGTCGCGGAGACCGAGCTCGAGGTGACCTTCACGATCCTCGGTCACCCCGGCACCAGCCTGTCCGAGGTGCGCACGCTGGCCGCCTATCCGGTGGCCGCCGCGCAGGTGCGCGAGTGGGTGTCGCGGGAGTTGCCGCAGGCTCAGCCGTACGTGTCGGCGTCGAATGCCGCGGCGGCCGAAGACGTGGTGGCGGGCAAGGCGGATGCCGCGGTGTCCACCGCGCTGGCCGGTGCGCGGCTCGGGTTGGCGGTGCTGGCCTCCGGCGTGGCCGACCATGAGCAGGCGATCACCCGTTTCGTGCTGGTCACCCGTCCGTGTGTGGCACCACCCGCGACCGGCGCGGATCGGACGTCGATCGTGCTGGAGTTGCTGAACGAGCCCGGTTCGCTGATGCGCGCGTTCGCCGAATTCGCTACCCGCGGCATCGATTTGACCAGGATCGAATCCCGCCCCACCCGCACGGGCATGGGCACCTATCGCTTTTATCTCGACTGCGTCGGGCACATCGATGACACCGCGGTGGCCGAGGCGCTCAAGGCTCTACATCGCACCGCCCGGATCCGATTCCTCGGTTCCTGGGCCGCGACGTCGGCCAGCGGCACGCCACCGCCGTCGGACGACGCGGCCGCCGAATGGCTGACCCAGCTACGAAAGGGGGTGGCGGATCTGTGACCGGAGCAAAGATCGGCCCGGGCAAGTTGGTGCTGGTCCGGCACGGAGAGACCGAGGGCAACGTCGCGAAGCTCCTCGACACCAAGGTTCCGGGTTTACCGCTCACCGAACGCGGTGCGGCACAAGCGAAGCTGTTCGGCGAGAACCTGATCAACCCGCCGCAGATCCTGTTCTGCTCGGCGGCACAACGCGCCCGCCAGACCGCGGGCTATATCGAAGCCGCGAGCGGCGTGCCCGCCGTCGTGTTGGACAACGTGCAAGAGGTGCAGGCCGGCGACCTCGAAGGCAAGCACAGCGAAGAGGCACACCTCTTCTTCCAGCGGATCTACCGAGCCTGGCACAACGGCGATTTGGATGAACGCGTCCCCGGCGGGGAATCCGGCCGCGATGTGCTCGCCCGCTTCCTCCCGATCATCGAGGACCTCCGCGAAACGTATCTGACCCCCGGCTCGACCACCGGCGATGTACTGCTGGTCAACCACGGCGCCGCAATGCGCCTGGTCTCCCGCTACCTAGCCGACGTACTGCCCCCGTTCACCACGAACAACCACCTCGACAACACCGAAACCATCGAACTCGTCCCGCTCCCCGACGGCACCTGGGACTGCACCCGCTGGGGCCGCTTCACCCCACCCTTCGGCTACGACGTCGCCCCCACCTCCGACGACCCGATGGGCTAGCAGCACCTCTCCGCAGTATTTCCTTCTCCCACACACGAATTCGCTAGCCGCCGCCGCAGCGAGCAGATGCGCACCCGACCGGGCTGAAACGGCACCACAGCCAGTTCCTCGGTCCGCTCGTTATCCGGGGGCGGAGGGACTGGCTGTGGTCGGGTCCTAGACCTGCTCGGGTTTGCGCGGGAACTCCGCACGTTCCGGCAGTTCACTGATCAAGTCTTGCAACGCCGTTCGCAACCGTGCCGGTGTCCCGGTGGCGAGCGACGTCCACTTGACGCCGTCGTCGGATTTGCTGGCGGTCGCGATGAAGCGTCCGCCGCGGGTGTTGAAGACCGCGATGTGGTTGTCGGTGACGTCGCGGGTGCCGTCGCCGTACACCACGGCGACGATCTCGGCGTGCGAGTGGATCTGCACCATGGCCGAGGCGAGGGATTTCGCGTCGGCCGGTGGGGTGCCGACCTGCGCCAGTCGGGTGGCGGTCGCTGCCGCGTCACCGGTGTCGTCGAAGATCGGGACCAGCTGTTCGGTGGGTGCCCGCATGCCGGTGAGGTCGAGCGGGTCGGCCGGGCCGAGGGCCGCGATCACCGGGCCGGGCAGGTCTTCCTGGGCCTCGTCGATCACGTAGGACTGCGGCCCGCGCAGGGCGACGGTGACAACGTCGTCGCCCTTCGCGAGACACATGCGACTCGCTTGACCGTCCACGAACAGCCGTAGCGCGACCACCCAGTGCGGGCGATACAGCGCGAGCAGCCGGTCCTCGAGTTCCTGATGGATCACGTCACCGATCATGAGTTCCCGATCGATGAGCGACTGGGCGGCCACGGCCATCGCGGCATCGTGATCGGTCACGTTGTCGTATTGCCCGCGTGCGTCCAGCACGACGGGCACCTCGTCGATCCCCAGCTTCTCCAGGAGAAACTGCATCTCGTCGAGCGACAACACCACCGACGCGAGCATCGACGGGCCGCGGCCCGCGCCGAGCACCGTCACTTAGCGGCCGTACCGGCTGTGTCGGCGCCGATCACTCCGTCGGCGGCGTAGCGGCCGTCGTTGAAGTGCTCGATCGAGCGCAGGTAGTCCTGGCTCTTGTGCTCGGACTCGTCGTCCTCGTCGCGAACCTGGTTGCCAAGCAGCGGGCTACCGGGCGTGCTGTTGCGCTGCACCGGCGCTGCGGTGGGCTGGCTGACCGAGACGTTCTCGGCGACCGGCGCCGCGGTGGGCGCGCCACCGATGGTGCCCGCTCCCCAGCCTTGCGGAAGCTTCATCGAGCCGTTGCCGACCGAGACCGACGCGCCGGAGCCGAACGACGCGGACCGGGTGCCCGCGGAGACCGCGGCGGAGGCCAAACCCGCGCCGCCGACCATGGTGGCCGGGGCGACACTGCTGATGCCGGGTGCCGCGGCGCTGCTGACCGCCGCGATCGCGTGCGAGCCGATGGTGCCCGCGGTGGACACGCCGGTGGTCGCCACCGAGCCCGCGACGTTCGCCGCCTGCGTGACCGCGCCGACCACGCCGGGGTTGTTCACCAGCGCCGCCGCGGTCGAGATCGCGGTCTGCACCGGATCGGCGTTGGTGGCTTGATAGGCCTGATCGGCCTGGCCCGCCGAATCCGCGGTGCCCGCGCCGTGCGCGATCGCGGGCGGGTTGACGAACTCGCCCGGCGTCACCACCATCGCGGTGGTCGCCGCCTCGTAGGTCTCCATGGTGAGCGCCGCACGCAGGTCGAGCGCGGCCTTGGCCGCCTCGGCCGCTTCGGACGAGCCGTTCAGCACACCGCCGGTGGAGGCGGCGGCGACCCGGGCCGCGTCGACCGCGGCGATCTCAGGGATGCTCGGCATGGCGATCGATGCCACGGTGTACGCGATGGCGTTGCCCGCCGCCTTCGAGCCCATGGTGGCCGCCATGACGCCCTGCTGCTCGGCCCAGCCGATGAACCCGGTGAGCTTGGACAGCGCCGAGATGCCGTTGATGCCCTGCATACCGACACCGAGCTCCGCCATCACCCGGGCGACGGTCGCGGTGGCGTCGACCCACGCGGCGGTGAGCCCGCCCCACGCGGTGGCGGCGGCCGAGATCGGGATGGCGTGCGCGCCCGAGTTGAGCGCGATCGAGTTGCCTTCTGCGAGACGGGGCAGCCAGAACACCCCGGTAATTCCTGCGGTCATGCTTTCTCCCCTTGCTAGTGCTGTGTGCGATGCCCGCAGGCGTTAAGCGATTGTTCCGCTGATGACGTTGACGACGCCCGCGCGGGCGACATCCTCACCGAGGTGGGTGACGAGCTGGCTGCGCAAGGTCGCGGCAGCGTGATGCAGCTCCAGAATCCCCTGGGCGACCGCCTGGTCGTGCGTCATCGCCCCCTTGTTGAGGTGGTTCGCGGCGTGCAGCGACACCTCGTCGACACCGGACGGGATGACATGCGTCGCGGGCGCGGTCACCGCGGCGGCGGCAGCCAGCCGCTCGGCAAGTAGATCCAGCTCAGCGGCGGCAGCGAGGACGACTTCGGGTTGTACTAGTACGTGGCCAACCATGACTCGACTCCTTCTAGTGGCGGCTATGGGGCGGAACCACGAGAATTCCCCCTTCGAGTGATAGGACGCGACAGCGAAGCGATCGGTTCCATCGAATCCCCTAAAGTTTCTTCCTGTCTCACCCCAACTGCAACCGCACTCATACAGCTGGGGTAAAGACTAGCCCCATCCCAGCTGATGTAGGCGCTCTTCGTCAATGCCGAAATAGTGTGCGATCTCATGGATCACGGTGATTACCACCTCTTCCACCACTTCAGCCTCGTCCGCGCAGATGGCGAGGATGGACTCGCGATAGATCGTCACCGTGTCGGGCAGCGCGCCGCCGTAGTGGCTGTCGCGCTCGGTGAGCGCGATCCCTTGATAAAGCCCGAGTAAATGTGGATCCTTCGGATTGCGTGGTTCGATCAGCACGACCACGTTATCGATAGCGCGGGCCAGCTCCGGTGGAATGCGGTCCAGCGCGTCGCCGACCAGTTCCTCGAAACGGTCCTCGGACATGGAGACCGGCATCGTCGCGGATTACCTCGGCTGTGGCGGTAGCGGCGCCGCGCCGGGCAGCGGAGTGGGGGTCGAGCGCCCGGTGTTCGGCGGCGGCTGCGGTGCCTGGCCGTTGATCAGGATGTCGCCCTTCGCGGAACCGGTGATCGGCGCGAAGCCCTCCCGATCGGCCCCCTTGCCGACCATGCAGTCCAGCTTGCGGCTGCCCGCGAGCCAACTGCGCGCGTCCAGGTAATCGAAGAACAGTGTCAGCGTCTTGTTGCGCACCACGTCGGGCCCGCCGAGATAGTCCGACGAGGTCCGCGCGCATTCGTCCTCGACGAACTTGTCCTGCTCGTCCTTGGCCGGCGGGCCACCCTGGAACCGCTGGCCGAGGTCGATGGTGGAGACCACCTCCACCGCGTGCACCTGCGCGCAGTCGACCGGGTCGGTGGGCAGGTTCTGGTTGATGCCCAGGCACACGCCGGGCCCGTACACCTTCGACTGATCGTGTTCGGCCGCGCTGCCCACCGATGGCGGCGTGCCGGTGCTCGCCGCGTACTGCAGCCCGCAGCGCAGCGTGCGATCGCCGTGCTGCCAGCCGTCGGGGCTCGGATACATCAACCCGACGATGTAGCGTCCGCGCGGATCGAACTTCCCGCCCAGGTACTGCTGCACCGCGGGCACGCAGTGCTCTTCCTTCAGCTCGGTGAGCCGCAACGAGTCGGGGAACCGGGAGCCGGGCCCGAACTCCTTGCCCGGGTATTTGCTCATGTCCACATCCGCCGCGACCTCGAACATGTGCTTGGTATCGCAGCGCACCTTGAACAGGTCGGAGTGGTCCGGCTTGGACCAGCTCAGGCAGTCACCCTTGACCGCGGTGCCGAATTCCTTGTCGACCACCGGCTCGCCGGGCGAGCCGGGGGTGTGCGCCTCGACCTTGTTGTTGTCGAAGCCGGTCACGAACAACGTCACCAGTGCGGCGATCACGGCACCCGCGGCCACCAGCAGCAACCCCCAGCGCAGCGTCGGCGCGGGCAGCGGCGTATCGCCGGTGAACAAGCCCCGAACCGTGTCGAACGAGCGCCGCACCCCGCCGGGGCGCGACGGCAGGCCACGCTTGGGTAGCCGGCTCGATGGCTCTGGCTTGGGTGCATGATCGGAGGAGGACATCGCGATCCATCATGGCAGTCTCCGAGCCACGGTGCCACGACCTGGTCTGATCAGCCCTTTTCGCCGCGCTAACCGCGGAACGCGGAGGCGAAGATGCCGGGAATCCGCGCCGGGTTGCCGCTGGCGTAGAACTCGGTGAGCTTGCGCCCGGTGTCCGCCGCGGCCGCGTTGTCGACGAACCACGGCGGCTTCGGCGACAACGCCAGCTCACCGTGCAGCACCGAGCGCGGTGCGGGCCGGAACGGCCCGCGCACCACCGTGCGTTCCACGTCGTCGAGCAGGAAGGCGTTGTGCACCACGCCGATTCCACTCTGCACGTCGTCCAGGGTGTGGCCGGGGAACGCACCCCACGAAGCGCGCGGGGCCAGGAAGGCGAGCCCGGTCCAGGCATTCACCGCGATCGCGCCGTAGCGCAGCCGTTCGAGGGCGCGATCGAAGCCGATGCCGAGCTTACGGATCGTCGACGGGTGGGCGAGCACGTTCGCGCCGAGCGTGCCGGTGAGTTCCTTGTTCGCGAAATCGACCGCCTGCTGCAGGAATTCACCCCCCGCGTAGGGCAGCTCGACCACACCGAGGACGGGCGAGAAGTACTCGGTGCGCAGCAGCGGCGTGTCGGTGAGCGGCACCTGCTCGACCAGCACGCGACCTGATCCGACCTGGTTGGCGTCGGGATAGGCGGCCAGCGCGTCGGCCACCCGCGAGTCGCTACCCGGGTAGTAAGCGGACCGCTGCGGCGCCTGCGCGAGGGCGGCGCGCAGCTCGGCCAGGAACTTGTCCTTGAGCGCCCACTCCTTGCTGATCACGATGGCCTGCGCGGCGATGCAGTTGTAGCCGCCGTTGTGCAGCCGCTGGGTCGCCACGTGCTCGGCCTGATAACGCAGGTCCGCGTCGGACCAGTCGCCGGGCACCACGATGGTCGGCGAGACCCCGCCGAGCTCGCTGGTGATCGGCTTGTCCAGCAGCGGCCGGTTGTCCTGCTTGCGTGCCAGCCCCTCCGGCCCCGGCCCCCACACGATCGCGTCGTGCGTCTGCGCGCTGCCGGTCATGTGCACATGCGCGACGTCGGGATGGTGCACCAGGTAGCCGCCGGTCGCCGCGCCACCCGTCACGATCCGCAGCACACCAAGCTCGCACAGCGGCGCGAACACCATCTCGAACACCGTGTACAGCGGATCGGTGATCGGGTTCAGCTTCAGCACGACCACCCGGTTGTGCGCGTACAGCTCGTACAACGCGTCCAGCGGCGGAATGGAGGTGATGTTGCCCGCGCCGAGCACCGCCCCGATGCCGCCGGTCGCGGTCGGATCGAGCTGGGCCAGCCCGGCCCGCTGCCGCGCGGTATCGGCGTCGACGCCGGGCCGCAGCCACACCTCGCCGTGAAAACCGTTGAGCAGCAGCCGGTCATAGGTGCTCAACGGCAGGATCGGCACCGCGACCCGATTGCCCGGCGCCGACTTGACCGCGACCCCGTCGAGCGGACTGCGCCCGTCCTCCAGCGCGGCCATCGTCGCGGACAGCGCCGCGGTGGCCTGTAGCAGGGTCAGCGGCCCGGACATCCACTCCTCGCCGACCAGCGGCGAGTCCGCGGCCAGGCCCTTGATGGTCCGCGCGGCCCGCACCCAGTCGTCGGCGAAGCGTCCGGTCCGGGCGTGGATGTCGTCGAGGAGCTCGCGGCGGCGGCGCAGCGGGGTCTGTGCCCACACCTTCGCGCCCGCGGTCAGCTCGGCCAGTGCGTCGTCGATCGCTGATTCGTCGAAAGTTGTACCCACAAGCCAACTATGCGCGCGTCGTCGGCCGAGTGCTCCGCATCCTGGGATATCGGGGTGAAACCGCGATAGCCGAACCACTAGGCTGAGGCCCCATGATCGACCTCCGATTCCTGCGGGACAACCCCGACGCGGTCCGCGCCTCGCAGCGCGCCCGTGGCGAAGACCCCGCCCTCGTCGATGCCCTGCTCGAGGCGGACGTGGCGCGCCGTGCGGCGGTGGCCACCGCCGACAACCTGCGTGCCGAGCACAAGGCGATGGGCAAGCTGGTCGGCAAGGCGAGTAAAGAGGAGCGCTCCGGGCTGCTCGCGCAGGCCCAGGAGATGTCGGTCAAGGTCAAGGAGGCCGAGGTCGCGCAGCACGCCGCCGACGCCGACATGGACGCCGCGCACCGCGCCATCTCGAACGTGGTGCAGGACGGCGCGCCGGCCGGCGGCGAGGCCGATTACGTCGTGCTCGAAACCGTCGGCACGCCACCGGAATTCGACTTCGAGCCGAAGGACCACCTGGAACTCGGCGAGTCGCTCGGCCTGATCGACATGGAACGCGGCGCGAAGGTCTCCGGCGCCCGCTTCTACTTCATGACCGGCTACGGCGCCCTGCTGCAACTCGGGCTGCTGCAGCTCGCGGTGCAGAAGGCGGTGGCCAACGGCTTCACCATGATGATCCCGCCGGTGCTGGTGCGCCCGGAGATCATGGCGGGCACCGGCTTCCTCGGCCAGCACGCCTCGGAGGTCTACCGCCTCGCCGAGGAGGACCTCTACCTGGTCGGCACCTCGGAGGTGCCGCTGGCCGGTTACCACTCGGACGAGATCCTCGATCTGAGCAACGGCCCGAAGCGGTACGCGGGCTGGTCGTCGTGCTTCCGGCGCGAGGCGGGCAGCTACGGCAAGGACACCAGGGGCATCATCCGGGTGCACCAGTTCGACAAGGTGGAGATGTTCGTGTTCACCACACCCGAGCAGGCCGATGCCGAGCATCAGCGGCTGCTCGGCTGGGAGCGCGACATGCTCGCGGCCGTCGAGGTCCCTTACCGGGTCATCGACGTTGCCGCAGGCGATCTCGGCAGCTCGGCCGCGCGCAAGTTCGACTGCGAGGCCTGGGTGCCGACCCAGCAGACCTACCGGGAACTCACCTCCACCTCGAACTGCACCACCTTCCAGGCCCGTCGCCTTTCCGTGCGTTACCGCGACGAGAACGGAAAGCCGCAAATCGCAGCCACTTTGAACGGCACGCTCGCGACCACCCGGTGGATCGTGGCCATCCTGGAGAACAACCAGCAGGCCGACGGTTCGGTGCGGGTGCCTGCGGCCTTGGTTCCGTTCGTCGGCACCGAGGTGCTGACGCCGCCGAAGTAGGGCATACCTGGAGTCCGGCACGCATCAGGCGATAGGCGGACATCTGCCCGTCCGAACTGCCTCTGGTTCGCCTCTGTACAGACTGCGCCGGTGCCGACGAATGTGGAATGGGGGCACCGGTGGCCAAGTCGCGTTGGCTACCCGAATGTTTCGCGACGCTGAATAGCTACCGGTTCGCCATGCCGGATTCACGGGATGTGGCAACCGCTGGGATTCGTTGTGTCTAGGCTATTCCCCGTGCGAGGAATCGGGGCGCGCGGCGATACCCGAACCCGGGTGCGGGCGGCATCGGCGCTGGCGACAGCTATGGTCATGGCTCGGACCACCGGGGCGTTCTACGTCATGGGTGGTGTGCTGGGTCTGCTTATTACTGCGATCGCCCCGGGCGAAGAGGGTAATCGGCCGCTGGTCGGTACGGCTGCGGCGATTGCGCTGACGCTGGGACTCACCCTGCTCGCGTGGGGTCCTCGGCTGCCGCACTCTGTCCATCACGGGTACGTCGCCATCGCGACGGTGCTGGTCACGGTCGCGGTCTACGCCTTCCCGAACACCGTCGGCTCGATCAGCCTCGCCGCCTTCTATGTCTTCGTCGCCTGCGATGCCGCGCTGTTCTTCGCGTGGTCGCAGGCCGCCGCGCACATCGCCTTCGCCATGGCGCTGTGTCTGTGGGTATTGCCCACGCGGCCGGTGCATCCCGGTTTGCCATGGTGGTCCGGGTTGATTCCGGCCGGGGTCACCCTCGGCGTCGGCGTGGTCGTCGGCATCCTCACCAGGATGGCGTCGGAAGCCGATATCGACGTGCTGACCGGGCTTTTGAACCGGCGCGGCTTCGATCGCGCGCTCAACTCCGCGATCGAGCAGGCCGCCCGCACCGGCCAGGGACTCGCACTGGTGCTCGTCGACCTCGACCGATTCCAGAAGATCAACGACCACCTCGGCCACCGGGCCGGCGACGCCGTGCTGCAGCGGGTCGCCGACACCTGGTCGAAACTGCTTGCGCCGGACCAGCGCCTGGCCCGCTACGGCGGCGACGCGTTCGCGATGCTGTTGCCGAACACCACCGAGCAGGCCGCCATCCTGCTCACCGAGCAACTGCGCGCGGCGGTGACCACCGGCTGTTCGGCGGGCGTGACCTCTTGGCAGCCAGGCGAATCCGGCTCGCTGCTGGTGAGCCGCGCGGACGTCGGCCTGTACCGGGCCAAGCAGGCGGGTCGTAACCGGACGGTGCTCGAGTCCTCGCGTCAGCTGCCGCTCGCGGTGGAGTTGCGCGAGGCCATCGACCGCGGCCTGCTCGACGTGCACTACCAGCCGATCGTCAGCCTCACCGAGGGCGGCGGCAAGGCGGTCGGTGTCGAGGCGCTGCTGCGCTGGTCGTCGAGCGCGCAGCCGGACGTCACCACCGAGGGCCTGATCCGGGTCGCCGAGGAATACGACCTCATCGCCGATCTGGACGAGCTGGTGTTGCGCAGGGCCTGCGCCGACGCGGCTCGACTGCAGGACACCTTCGCTCAGCTCGATCTGACGCTGAACGTCAATGTCAGCGGCTTGGAGCTGGCCGAGGCAGGCTATGCCGATCGCGTCGCGGGCATCCTCGCCACCACCGGCTGGCCTGCCGAACAACTGGTGCTAGAGGTGACCGAGAGCGAGCTGGCCGCCGAATCGCACACCGCCATCGCGAATCTGCACACCCTGCGCGACCGAGGCGTGCGCATCGCCATCGATGACTTCGGCACCGGATACTCCTCGCTCAGCAGGCTGGCCACGCTGCCGAGCGACATCCTCAAGGTCGACCAGTCCTTCGTCGCCGCCATCCGCTCGGACTCCCCGGCGCCGCCGCTGCTCGGCGTGATCGCCGCCTTGAGTAGCGCGCTCGACCTGCAGGTGATCGCCGAGGGCGTGGAGACCGAATACCAGGCCGCGGTGCTCACCGAACTCGGCTTCGCCCTCGCGCAGGGCTATCACTACAGCGACTCGCACCCGGTCGCGGAGCTGATCAGCGACCTCAACGAGAACCACGGGCGGGTCGGGCCGGGTACGGCCGGGCGCGAGCTCGACGACGGCGATTCGATGCACGCCGCCAACGGCTGGCTGCCACTCGGATAACCGCTTGACGCGGCCTGCCACGGGTTCGCATGCTGATACACATGCGTTTGATCGTTTACCTCTGTTGATCTGTCGCCCGGCTGACGGGTAGCGCCCTCCGTACATTCTCGCGTCCAGCCGCGCTCTCGCGGCGCTCGGCTCTTGTCCGCGCGGAGTCGACGGCCCGTTCGCTGACGATCCGCGCCGTGCTGTTCAAGGGCCTCGGCGACCTGATCCCGCTCTACGCGCTGTACTCCCTGCTGTTCGCCGACCACGGGCTGAGCACCGGGCAAATTTCCGCGCTGTTCGCGATCTGGTCGACCACCGCGTTCCTGCTGGAAGTGCCGTCCGGCGCGTGGGCGGATACGGTGTCGCGTCGCGCGCTCCTCGTGCTCAGCGGCGCCCTGCTGACCGCGGGATTCGCTCTGTGGACCCTCGTCCCGACCTATCCAGGTTTCGCCCTGGGATTCGTACTGTGGGGCACCGCGGGCGCTTTGGCCTCCGGGACTTTCGAGGCCCTCCTCTACGACGATCTCGCCAGCCGCGGCGAGCAGTCCGCCTACGCTCGCGTCCTCGGCTACACCCGCGCGGCCTCGGAAACCGCCATTGTCGTCGGTATTGTCGCCGCCACGCCGCTGTACCTCTGGGGTGGTTACGCGCTGATCGGTTGGTCCAGTGTTGGATTCGCCGCGCTGCACACGGTGCTCGCGCTGTCGCTGCCCAGCGCGCCGAAGGCGGTATCCGCCGCCGACATCGATGAGGTGGAAGACGAAGCCACACAGCCAGAGGCCGAACCGATCGCTGACACGCGCGCCTCGACGCCGGATGGCCTTGCTACCGAGACGAATCGGAACGCCACCATCGATGGTCGTGCCACCGCCGTCGGCGGCCGAGTGATAGTGGGCGATGCGAAGGCGGAGCCGGGTCGGGCGGACGGCGCAGGACCGCTCGCCCGCTACCTCGTCATGCTTAAGACCGGTGTCGGAGAGGCGATTCGAGTACGCACGGCGCGCCATGGCGTGCTGCTCGGCGCATTGTTGTTCGGCATCACCGCGTTCGACGAGTACTTCGCGCTGCTCGCCGAGTCGGTCGGCGTGCCGACGGCGGTGGTGCCGCTGCTCGTCGGACTGACCGTGTTCGGCTCGCTGGGCGGCTCGCTGCTGGCCGGGCGCACCGAGGGCATCTCGGGCCGCACCATGGCGAGCGCCGTCGGCGTCGGCGGCGTCCTGTTCCTCGGCGGCGCGTTGATCGCCGGACTCGCCGAGCACTGGCCGAGTGCCGTGTATGTCCTTACCGGCCTTGGCTTTACGGGAATAGGCCTGTCCTACGGCATCGTGTACAACGCCGGTGTCGTCGCCGGAGCCCGGCTGCAAGACGCGATCGATGGTCCGGCCCGAGCCACCGTGACCTCGGTATCCGGCCTGCTCGGCGAGGTCGTCTCGCTGGCGGTATTCGCCTTCGCCACGCTCGCCACCACCTGGTGGTCGATGGCTACCACCCTCGCTCTGCTCGGCGCCACCATCCTTCCCATCGCCCTGCTGATCCTGTCCTGGCTACCGCCGAGACCGGCCGGCGCCGAGGACTAGTCGAGTGGGACACCGATGAGATGACTTGCGGTGAGCAGGAATTGGTCGGTGGAGCGATCGATCAGGACGGCCCGGGTGACCGGAAGGGTGCCCGCCAGCCAGCTGTTGGTGGTTTCCCAGAGGCCGCCGAGTAGATGCGTGGCGGCGAATTCGGCTCGGTCTCCGGCGTTGTCGACCACATCGGCGCCGACCTCGCCCGCGCATACGGCCATCATGATGCCCGCGAACGAGCGCATCACCTCGGCCCTTCGCATCAGCAAGGCCGGGTTGAGCTGGGCCTCGACGGTGGCGATGCGTGCCTTGCGCGGGTCGTCGGCGATCAGGTCGATGGCCGCGGCGATCGCGGCCCTGGTCTTGGCGCGGATATCGGTGGGCGTCGTGACGAACGCGGTGACCACCGCCTGCCCGATCTCGTCGACGATCCGGTCGAACACCTCGCTGAACACCGCGTCGAGATCGCGGAAGCTCTCGTAGTAGTACCGCTCGGAAAGCCGCGCCTTGGTGCACAACCCTGAGACCGTCAGCTTGGCGAAACCCGAGGTCCCGATGATTTCCTGGGCAGCGTCGAGCAACGCGGCACGCCGCCGCGCTGTGCGCTGTTCGATCGGCACGCCGCCGTAGGACCGCGAGGTGGTAGCCATCCGAGTCATTCTGGCATACATCCTTGCCAGATATCGGATTGTGTGGGACGGTCTTGTCAGAATGCTCGACCGCGAACCTCGATCCGACGGGTGAAGTGCAATGGCGCATGACAACCAGAAACTGGCCACTCCGCAGCTGTTCACGGAGTTCCCGTTCAAGTACGCCGTGCCGGTACTCGCACCAGGCGACCTGAGCTGCACCGCCGCCCAGCGCGACTCCTTCCGCCGATTCACCACGGTCGGCGATCCACTGGCCGACGCCATGGTCGCGATGTTCAAGCGGCTGCCCGTCGGCGAGGGCCGCCGGATGTTCGAGGTCGCGCTCGACAGCGGCATCGCCGCGGTGCCCGACGCCCCCGCGGAGCTGGCCGCGTTCTTCGCGCAGGTGGAAGCCGATCCGTACTGGCTGGACCGCGAGAAAATCGACCGTGGCGCCCGCGTGGTCGGCCGCACCAGCGTCTGGGGCGGCATCGCGATGGGCATGTTCGCCCTGATGGGCGGCTACCTGGCCTCGCGCGCGGACAAGACGCTGGTCGGCACCGGCGACCTCGACGCGATGGCGCCGCGCCGCCTCGCCGAGACCACCCAGTGGTGGCTCGACGTGACGACTCCCGGTGCGCTGCAACGCAATGCGGTCGGCTATCAGAGCGTGTTGCGGGTGCGATTGATGCACGCGCTGGTGCGCGCAGGCATGAACCGGCGCCCCGACTGGGACTACGAGGCCTGGGACCATCCGATCAACCAGGTGCTCACCGTCGGCACCCTCGGACTGTTCTCCATGGCGAATCTCGTTGGCGCCCAAGCGCTCGGCCTGCAGTTCTCGGCGAAGGAGAAGGACGCCGTCTTCCAGCTCTGGCGCTACGTCGGGTTCCTGCTCGGCATCGACGCGGAGATCCTGCCGACCTGCGAGACCGACACCTGGCGCGCCTTCTGGATCCTCGCCGACACCGAATTCATCCCCGACGCCGACTCCCAGCGCCTGGCCCAGGCCCTCGTCCCCGCGGCGGGCGGCCTGTTCGTCGGTGACACCACCGCCGCGCAGCGCGCGCTACGCAAGGTGATCACCAATTACATGGTCGCGTACAGCCGAATCATCCTCGGCGCGACCAATGCCGACTTCCTCGGCCTGCCCGACAGCAGATTCTTCCAGAGCGCCGTGCTGGCCACCGCCGTGGTCAACGGTGCACTCGAGGTGCCTCGGCGAATCCTGCCCGGCGCCACTCGCTTCCACGAAAACCTCGGCGCCCGCATCCGCACCCGCCTGGTCCGCGGCTCCATCGCCCGCAACGGCGGCGACCGCACCTACGCCCGCCACGACACCTACGCCACCCGTCCCACCCTTCGCGTCGGCTGACGCTCTCCACCCGCCGTATAGACGGGTGCTCGCTGGCGGTCACGATCGACGGGACATGGATGGTGGGCATGCTCAGGCGCCGCCACTTGTCCCGTTGAGCATGAGCTGGTTGTGCTGAGGTGGCTGACCTCGGCGGTATTCGCGCGCGTGTTGTTCGACTCGGCACGGTGCATCCGGTGCGGGGGGTGCGGCGGTAGCGTTCCGGGGGTGACCGTGCGGGCGAGGTGGGGGCTTGGGTTCGGGTTCTGCATCGGTGCGGGGGTGGCGGTGCAGGGGCGGATCAATGGCGCGCTCGGGGCGCGGTTGCATGATGGAATTGCCGCGGCCACCCTCAGTTTCGGGTCCGGTCTGTTGATTCTGGCGGTCGCGTTCGTGTGCAGCGGTCGCCTGCGCGAGGGTGCGGCGCGGGTTCGGAACGCGCTGTCGGCGGGCACGCTGCGGCCGTGGCATCTGCTCGGTGGGCTCTGCGGCGCCTTCTTCGTCGCGTGTCAGGGGCTTGCCGTCGCGGCGATCGGGGTCACCGCCTTCACCGTCGCCGTCGTCGCGGGCCAGCTGCTGAGCAGCCTCGTGGTCGACCGCCTCGGCGTGGCGCCGAACGGCCGCACACCGGTCACCGCACTGCGGTTCGGCGGTGCCGCGCTCGGCGTACTCGCGGTGCTGATCGCCGGGGCGGGCCGCTCGGGCACATCGACCGGCGCCCTCTCGGTCCCCGAATCGCTGCGCGGCGCACCGACCGCACTGCTGATCATCCTGCCAGCCCTGGCGGGCATCGGCCTGGCCTGGCAGCAAGCGGTCAACGGTCGCGTCGGCGCGGTCGGCGGCCCGCTGTCCGCCACCCTGGTCAACTTCTGCGTCGGCCTGGTTGCCCTGGTCGTGATCGAAGCGGTCGTCTTGCTCGGCTCCGGCCTCTCCGCCGAATTCCCCAGGCAGCCTTGGCTCTACCTCGGCGGCTTGATCGGCATCGCCTTCATCGCACTGGCTGCCATCACCGTCCGTTGGATCGGTGTACTCCTTCTCGGCCTGACGTCCGTAGCAGGCCAACTCCTGATGTCGATCGTCCTGGACCTCGCCACCCCCACCAGCGCGGGCCTGTCCGCCACCGCGGTCGTAGGCAGCGCGCTTACTTTGGTCGCCGTCGGTATCGCCACCCGATCACCTAGCTGACTTCGCGCGGACGGTCGGCCGTCCAGCCGCATGGAAGTAGTTCCACCGATTCGTATTTCAGCGGTTTGCCGGTGTGGGATCGTGCGCTCATGCCTATCGAATACGGGGTGTGGATTTCGCGACTGGTAGTTGGTGTGCTGTTCGGATTGTCGGCGGTGGGGAAGCTCGCGGACCCGGTCGGGACGCGGAAAGCGGTGGGGGAGTTCGGGGTTCCGATGCGGTGGGTGGCTGCGGTGGGCTGGGGGTTACCCGCGCTGGAGGGATTGGTCGCGATCGCGGTGCCGGTGCCGTGGACGGTTTTGCCGGGTGCGGCGCTAGCTCTGCTGTTGCTCGTCGTGTTCACGCTGGCGGTGGCGCGGTTGTTGAAACGTGGGGAACGACCGGCCTGTTCGTGCTTCGGCGCGGTGAGTACGGAGCCCATCGGGGCACGGACGCTGGTGCGCAACGGCGTCTTGCTTGTCCTCGCGATGCTGGTCGGATGGGGTGCGGTCGCTTATCCCCGGGTGCCGGGCACACTGCCCACCGATGACGCGGTCTGGCTCGCCGTGGCAGCGGTATTGGTCGCGGTGCTGATCTGGTTGTGGGGTGACGTGCACGCCCTGCGCAAGCGGGTCGACGAGCAAGCGTTGTCGACACTCGGTGCGGAGGGCTTACCGGTCGGCGCGGTCGCCCCGGAGTTCGAGCTACTCGATGTCGCCGGTGGCAGAACGAGTTTGGCGTCCCTGCTGGCGCGAGAACGCCAGGTACTGCTGGTCTTCGTCCATCCGGGCTGCGAGTTGTGCGCGGCGTTGGCGCGGGAGCTGCCGCGCTGGCAGGAGCGGACCGCTCGGGTGCTGAGCATTGTCGTCGTCGGCAACGGTGACGCCACCGAACACGCCGAATGGGGACGTGAGCAGGGACTCACCGATATTCCGGTGCTGGTGCAGCAGGGCAACGAAGCGGCGCTGCGTTACCGCGTACGCGGCACCCCATCGGGGGTGCTGATCGATGCCGACGGCCGTGTCGCCGCGCCGGTCGCCCGCGGCGCGATAGCTGCCCGCGAATTGATCGTAACGGCGAAGCGGATAGTGCGGCGGTAATTGTTTCGTGCGGTCGGTTCGAAACTGTTCAATTACTCGAAAAGTACTGTGCGGCAGCAATTATTACGAAGTAACAGATAGCCGGTTCGATCGGTACCAGCGTACCGGTTGGCGTTACCGGTTCCTCGGCGGCAAACGGACCGGTTCGCTAATTCCGTTGTCGTGCAATGATTTACGCGAGCGAATCGCGTCCCGGCGAACGATCTACTGGATACCATCGAAGGGCTAGATTTCTCCAATCAGAGTCGATTGGCCGCATTCGACCGAGGGATGATCATGGCACTCTTCGCATTCACCGATTACTCCGGCAAAGAATTTGTCATCCAGCTCGCCAACGACCAACGAATAGAGGAGGCTCGGCGCATTCTGAAGGGCGAGGAGCAGATGTCGACCCATGTCATGGGCCGCATCAGGAAGGTTCGCGCCGAGTACAACCCGGAGTGGGACTTCCACCTCGACCCGGACACGATCAGTTTCTTCACGATGGCCATCGAGGTCTGCGACGCGAGCATCATGTACACCAACGATCACCTCGATGAAGCGTGTGGCCCCTTCTTGCCCGGCTGCTTCTGGTGTCCCTGGTCTTCGAGGCTCACCCGCGAGCTCAACGGCAAGTAGACCTGTTCCGTCAGAACCATTTCCGGTCGATACCATGCGGCATCGACCGGAAATCGTATGCTGACTCAGCTCAACTTGCGTGACCGGAGCTCGTGACCCTTGGACGTCTTGCAACGTCCCGATTCTAGATCCCACTGCCAGCCGTGCAAGTTGCAGGTAAGCGTATTACCTTCCACCACACCGAATTTCGACAGATTCGCCTTCAGATGCGGGCAGCGACGCTGCACTTCCCACCCGGCCAGCTCGGTCGAGGCGGAATCGTCGTGCGCCTCGGAGAACCAGCCGTCGGCGTAGGCGATGCGCTCGTCGGTGAGACATTTGAAGAAGGTGTAGAGGAATTCGTTGTAGCCGCCGATCCGCCACGCCTGGAAGCGGGTGGACAGGAAAATGGTGTTCACCCAGTCGGGCTCGTTGTCCCGCAGCACGGTGCGCACCAGCTCGGGTGCGATCCGGAAACCGTAGCGGTACTTGCCTTCTCCCTCGATCGCCCCGCGCACCACGCGCTTGGGGAAGTCGAGCACCACAGTCTCGTCGCCGATCACCAACCCGACCGGATAGCCGATGCCGTCGCAGATCAGATCGCTCTGCGCCATGATCGGCTCGAACAGCTCTTTCAGCGGTTCCAGTAGCGGCTCGTCACCCGTTGCCCAGGAAGCCTTTTCGGCCGCGAGCACCGGCGCCAACCGCTGCGCCATCAACTCGATGTATTCGGCCTTGTTGTCGTAGACCAGTCCCGGCTCGAAGGGATGGGTCAAGTCCAACTCGGCCCCGCGCACGTCGGCGACGGAACCGGGGATCATCAGGATCCCGCCCTCGTTGCCGTGGATCCGCATCTGATCCAGAAACACCATCTGGTCCGGGAAGATATTGCCCTCGTCGCCGCGATCGTCGTTGAGGTAGCGCAGCTCGTCGTCCAGGAACACCGGCGGCCCGGCCGACGGCACCACCCAGGTCGCCCCGACCTGCTCGATGTAGCTCCGGCAGCGGTCCATGCCGCGCTGGCGCTTCTGCTTACCGAAGTTCGACTTGGTCCGGCTCGGGATGTCGTAGACCATCGGGTACCAAATCGCGCCGGAGTACTGCAGCAGATGGATGTCGATGTGGCCGAACGAATCGTGCAGCACGTCCATGTCGACCGGACGGGCGTCGTTCATGTTGAAGCAGGTGGTCTCGCCGTCGGAGACGACCAATCCGGAGTCGCCGATCGGCCCGTCGGCGGGCGCGCGCAACGCGATGATCATGATGTCGAGCTCGGCGCCGTTACCGCTGATGGTGTGCTTGACCGAGTCCTCGGTCTCGAAGAACTTGTGGAAGCCGAGCTTCTCGAGCTCGCGCTTCAGATCCGGCACCGGGTAGTCCGGCAGCAGCACCGTCGCGTCCTTGTTGACGTGCTTTGCCAGATTCTCTGCGTCGAAGTGGTCGCGGTGCAGATGCGAGACGTAGAGGAAATCGCAGTTGCCCAGCTCGTCCCAGTCCAGCTGGGTGTTGTCGGGAAACGGGAACCACGATCCGAAGTACGCGGGGTTGACCCAGGGGTCGCAAAGGATCGACCCCGCCGCGGTGCGGATGTGGAATCCGGCGTGTCCGACGCTGGTGATCTGCACGAGCTGCTCCTCCTACCGTTACCAGCCATCCAGGGTAATGGCTGTATAGAACTGCCGAGCGCTCGCGGTGCCCCCGCGAGCAGGGCTACGGGGAGACGTCGCCGATGCAGTAGCCCTGTGGCCCGGCGGCCAGGGTGAACACGCGGGTCTGTGTCGTCCCGGCCGAGTTGGTCACCGGAACATCGACAGCGATGTAGTCCCCGCGGGGCGGGTCGGAATGGATTTCCTGGTCGGCGAACTTGGCGGCGCCGGTCAGCTTGCCAGGGTTGGTAGCCAGCGGTGCTGCGCTGGACTTGCCGGTGCCGGTGGGATCCCAAGTGGCGGGGGACGCCTTGCAGACCAGTGGGTAGGTGCTCTCCTTATCGGCGGCGTCGAGCGGGGCGCCGACGGATCGGGCCAGGTAGCGCCGCACGGTGTGTCTGGCGTCGGCGTCGTCGTACTCGATGTCGGCGCCCGCCGAGGCGACCCGGGGGCAGGCATAGCCGGTGTCGAGCGCGGCGCGGTCGACGGCGACCGTGGTGGTCCTGGTCTTCCAGGTGATGGCGTCCCGCGTGGCGGTACCGGGCTGGGCGAGGGCGGCCAGGATGGGCTGCTCATCGGCGTACATTTCCGCCACGTTCTTCGGTGCGATGGTCCAGCACTTGGCCTGCAGCTGCGCCACGGTGCTCGTCTTCAGATCCGCGGCCCAATGCTGCACGGCGGCAGGCAGTTCGGCGACCGGGCCGACCGAAGGGGCGGCCGACGACGTGGCGGGCGCCAACGTGCTGCCCGGAGTGGACGGGACGGCGGTCGGTGTCGTGCTCGCCGTCGTGACCTGCACCGGCTCGTCGTTCGGAATGCCGACCGCGGAGTCGCAGCCGGTCAGCGCGAAGGCGCCGGAGATTGCCAAGCCGCCGATCAAAGCTCGGACGATGCGCAGCGGTCGAGGCGATGTGGTGGGCTGATCACGCGGTGTTCTACGGTCGCGTCCAGGTGGATTCAGATGGGCGCATTCCACTTCGACGATCCTCTTCTCTACAGCGTGCGACAGGCCGAGCGAGCCGTCCCAGGCTCGGTGTGACCCACAAAGCAGTGGCCCACTGCCGGATGAGACAGTCAGCGACTACGCTAGCGGAATTGTGGAACCCGTCTACCGGACGATCATCGGCCTTGCCCGCACCGTCTTCTTCGTCGAAGGCCTGAAGTTCACCGTCAAGGGCGCTGAACACATCCCCGCGCGGGGTGGTGCCGTACTCGCGGTCAACCACACCGGCTACATGGACTTCACCTACGCGGGGCTGCCGGTGCGCACCCCCAAGCGCTACATCCGGTTCATGGCTAAAAAAGAGGTCTTCGACGACAAGATCTCCGGCCCGATCATGCGTGCGCTCAAGCACATTCCGGTCGACCGGGGCGCGGGCGCCGACTCCTACCAGGCCGCGGTCGAGTATCTGCAGCGCGGCGAGCTCGTCGGCGTGTACCCCGAGGCGACCATCAGCCGCAGCTTCGAGATCAAGGACTTCAAGTCCGGCGCGGCGCGGATGGCCATCGAGTCCGGCGGGCCGATCATCCCGATCGTCATCTGGGGCGCGCAGCGGGTGTGGACCAAGGGCTTCCCGAAGCGCCTCGGCCGCACCAACACTCCGATCTCCATCGCGGTCGGCGCGCCGATCCCACCGTTCGAGCCCGCGTCCGAGCTGACCGCCAAGCTCCGCGCGACCATGCAGGAAATGCTGCTCGACCTGCAAAAGGACTATCCGCACGAGCAGGGCGCGTACTGGGTGCCTGCCCGGCTCGGCGGCAGCGCCCCTACCCTGGAGGAGGCCGACGCGCTCGATGCCGCCGAGGCCGCGGAAAAAGCAGCTCGGAAGAAGACGGCCTCGTAGTAGCGGAGATTTCGGATGGCGCGGGAACCGGTTTACGACATACTCACCGGCTTGGTGCGCACCATATTCGCGGTGCAAGGGCTGCGGATCGACATCGCCGACCAGCATCGGATCCCGAGTTCCGGCGGCGCGGTGCTTGCGGTGAATCACACCGCTTACCTGGACTTCATGGAGGTCGGACTGGTCGGCCGCAAGTCGGGCCGCAACGTCAGATACATGATGAAGGCCGAGCTCGAGCACGGCATCGTCGGCTTTCTGATGAAGCACTGCAAGGCAATCGGCGTCGACCGCACGGCGGGTGCCGAATCCTATAGCCGGGCAGTCGAGTCCCTGCGCGACGGTGAACTCGTCGTGGTCTATCCCGAGGCGACCATCAGCCGCAGCTTCGAACTGAAGGATTTCAAATCCGGCGCGGCCCGCATGGCCATCGAAGCCGACGTCCCGATCATCCCCCTGGTCATCTGGGGCGCGCACCGCGTCTGGACCAAGGACATCCCGAAGCGGCTCGGCCGACATAACTTCCCGATCAATATCCGAGTCGGCGAACCCATCCCACCGGCCGAACCCCCCGACGCCCTCACCACCACCCTCCACACCCACATGGCAGCCCTGCTCACCGCCGCCCAACACGACTACCCCATGCAACCCGGCGCCCGCTGGGTCCCCGCCCGCCTCGGCGGCACCGCCCCCACCCTCCCCGAAGCCGCCATCCTGGAACAGGAAGAACTAGCCCGCCGCCGCGCCAAAGCCCAACCCCCCAACCCCTGAGCGCGGGGACTATCTCGCTAACGGTGTTTCCGGCGTTGGGTGATCAGTAGGTTTGAGCGTCGGGCCAACGGTCAGCGAAGGTAATCGCGAAGGCATTGA